>JAEYVY010000013.1 GCA_023429375.1 Bacteroidota bacterium
ATGTCGATCAGGCTAAGCATGTTATCATCTGCAACTACGACCTCAATCCGGGATATGCCGGCGTGCCCAACCCGCTGTATGAGATGAAAGATAAGGTGACCATGATGCTGGGCGATGCGAAAGAATCACTTAATTCATTATTAAGTAAATTGTAATTTTCATACTACTGATTTTCAAGACATATTCAATCTTAAAATAGATTACTTTTTACGCCTTCATATTGATGCTATAAACATCTGATAATCAGAACATAAAAACATCCCGATGGTTTTAAAAAATCATCGGGATCATTTTTAAAAACGTTCGAGGTGTTTTTTAAAAACGTTCGGGATGTTTTTTTAGAAACATAAATATATTGATTTTCAAGGTCGTAATTTTCAAAAGTCACATCGGGATGAAAATTTATTTTTCATCTACTTCAAAACAGACGCCTCCTACTCTTTTTTCATTTCCTTATATTTTTCTCTGAACGCTTCCGTTAATCCGCTAATTGAAATATATTTGTGATATGCAGAAAAAATGTCATATCTATAAAGGTGATATCTTCTTTTTCATCGGTTCACCATTGGAAAGGGATGATTCTTATGTGTATATACCCGACGGAGCACTTATCGTTGCAAATGGTAGGGTGTTGGAAACGGGACCATACAATATACTTAAAGCCAACTATCCCTCAGCAGACGAAACGGATTATAGCGGACAGTTGATTATGCCCGGTTTGATTGATGCACATATTCATTATGCGCAGATGGAAATAATCGGGATGTATGGAAAACAACTGCTCAATTGGCTGAACGATTATACGTTTCCCGCCGAACAAGCATTTTCTTCTACCGAACATGCCTTATTTATAGCAGATGCTTTTATCCATGAGCTACTTAAAAACGGAACAACCACTTGCGTAGCCTATCCAACGGTTCATTCCACCTCAGTAGAAGCCTTATTTCAAAAAGCTTCTGAGTACAATATGCGCATGATTACCGGAAAAATTCTAATGGACAGGAATGCTCCCGAAGGATTGACAGACAATGCAAAGCAAGGCGAAGCAGAAAGCCGGATGTTAATCGAAAAATGGCATGGAGCAGGAAGAAACAGCTATGCCATTACCCCGCGATTTGCCATAACAAGCACCCTCGAACAGCTTCAGGCTGCCGGACGTCTGCATGAGGCCTTTCCTGACACATACATTCAGACGCATATCTCCGAAAACAAAAACGAAATCGCTTCTACTCTAAGCCATTATCCTACCTGTTCTGATTATCTGGAAGTATATGAAAAGACCGGGTTAATTACGGACAGAACCCTGTTGGGACATGGTATACACCTTTCTGACAGCGAAATGGAAAGGATAGCCAAGGCTAATGCTATCATAGCCCATTGCCCTACATCGAACCTGTTTCTTGGAAGCGGTTTGTTTGATATAAAACAGGCAAATGAAGCCGGAGTACAGACTGTACTGGCTACCGATGTAGGTGGCGGAACATCGTTTTCGATGTTAAAGACCATGGCCGAATCGTATAAGGTGATGCAGATTGGAGGATATTCGATGTCGGTTCTGGAAACACTCTACAAATCAACACTGGGAACAGCCAAAGCATTGCAACTGGACGATAAGATAGGCAGCTTCCGACCCGGAACGGAAGCCGATTTCATTGTCGTGAACAGCGAGGTTACACGTCCGCAACAATTGCGACGCGACTACCTGATTCGGAACGATAAATGGACAATTGAAAACCGGCTGTTCGGATTGCAGGCGTCAGGAGATGACAGAAACATTTCGGCCATCTATCTGATGGGACGCAAAGTCTATTGAAATCAAAAAACGGCTAACTGATTACGTACTTTCCGGTGACCAATCAACCGGTCGTACCGCTCTCCTATGGGACGATAATAAACCGCTATTGTATATTCATTCTCTGTTTGAGCAAAATCGCCTTCAAAGGGAGCTGTCAGTCCTTTGGTTTCTCCATCAGGCACAAATAGGTATTGATAATTATAATTTCCGGCTTTAAGCAGAAGGCTCTTTTCATACCGGCCGGCATCCGGGTTATATTCCATCCGGCTCATCTCGTCAAAAGCATTATGCACGAATTGACCGTTGAGATAAACCTTTCCTCCGGGAATTTTTCCCTCATCCAAAGTAAAATGAACAATATAATAGTCAGCCTCCGTATCGGGATCGCTACATTGGCTGCACTGCGTAAAGAAACGCCCGTTCTGATCCTGATCGTATTGATAAGCAGTCATGTTTCGTTTATAATCCGGATACAAAGTCATGTGATAAAACGGATTAAAGAATTTTACGCTCTCGACATGCATCCCATTATATTTCTCGGTCAGAAATTCCATTCTCCGGTATTCATTCCCTGCCTTGAATATTAATTCCGGGCAATGAGAAAAGACCAAACTGTTTTGCAAAATGGAAGAAGGTTTAAATCCTGTTACGCAATTATCCCTCCTATCGTTTTGATAAACATAGATTTTCAAATCCACCTGAGGATGCTGAATGGGAAAGTTTTTATGATTGATGACAAATTCCAGTTGTTGATGCTGTTTGTTTACATCTATATCCGTATTGCTCGAAATTTTAGCATCAATTCCGACCAACGATTCTGTTACATAGAAGCAGGCAGTAAAAAGAATTTTCTGGGGATCAGCCTCATCATACACTTGTACAGCATAGTTGCCCGACAGCTTAAACCGGATATCATCATTGGGAAGAAAGAATCGATAGTTGGTATACGCCGTTGTCGTTGCCATAGAGTTAGCAAAGTCTTCTACAGGTAGTTGTTGGAACCCGGACATATACTCTATCGGCAAAATATTGGAAGGGGTCCAGTCTGCATTACAATGGGTAATTGTGTAAGCATACGTTTTATATTCATTGCCCAAGACATCAAAATTAATTTCAATTTGCTTTTCTCCCTGCAAACTTATTTCCGGCTCGGCAAAAAAGTCTCCGGCTCGCTTAACTTGAAGATTCTTTATTGTAGGGTCATTCACGGAGGTCAAGAACACCTTTTGAGCCTGAACTTCAAACGAGATAAACAGAAAAAAAAGAAATAAGCAAATGCCTTGTTTCATACGTATGATAGATAAAATTGATATGTACACAAATTTATGGAATTATTTCATTATTTATTTGCATTACACTGCTTTTAAACATAAATAATTGTGTACTTTTGCGTGAAAATTACATAAACATCTTTAGTTGTATCATGGCAAATGTGATTAAGCTTAAAAAAGGCTTAGACATCCAATTGAAAGGCAAACCAGAGAAAGTACTGTTAACAGGCAAACATGGTGAAAGCTATGCTATTGTTCCTGATAATTACAACGGTATCACTCCGAAGGTTGTAGTCCGCCCAGGGGATAAAGTCAAAGCCGGTTCTGTTCTGATTATAGACAAAACCTATCCCGAAATCAAATTCGTCTCTCCAGTTAGCGGTGAAGTTACTGCCGTAAATAGAGGAGAAAAACGTAAAGTTCTCAGCGTCGTTGTCAAGCCCGATGCTGAATTTGAATATGAAGATTTCGGCAAGAAAAATGTTTCTGCTCTTTCTAGCGAAGAAGTAAAAGAAACAATCTTAAATGCCGGCCTTTGGCCTTGTATCAAACAACGTCCTTATGACATCATAGCGCGCCCAGCAGAAGCTCCACGCGATATTTTTGTATCCGCGTTTTATACAGCTCCTCTTGCGCCCAATTTTGACTTTGTAATCAAAGGGCAGGAAAACGATTTCCAAACAGGTCTTGATGCATTGGCCAAGTTAACAAGTGGTAAATTATACGTTGGAATCAAGAAAGGCTCGACAATCAAGGTTCAAAACGCAGAAGTATATGAGTTCGAAGGACCTCATCCTGCAGGTAATGTTGGTGTTCAAATCAACAATATCAAGCCTGTAAACAAAGGAGAAGTAGTTTGGACTGTTCGTCCGGACGATGTAATTCTTATCGGTCGCTTATTCAATACCGGAAAAGCAGACTTCACTCGTTTGATTGCGTTAACTGGTTCTGAATTATCCAAAACCGGCTATGTGAAGGCACTTCCAGGATGCAATATCAACAGTTTGGTAGACGGTATGTTAAAGCCAACACAAGGTCATATCCGTATAATCAGCGGCGATGTACTAACCGGTACAAAAGTTTCAAAGGATGACTTCCTTGGATTCTATGACACACAGATAAGCACAATTCCTGAAGGAGATGAAGTACACGAGTTTTTCGGTTGGGCTACACTTGGAGCAAACAAGTTTAGTGCCGGTAAAACTTTCTTAAGCAGTCTTTTAGGTGGTTTGAAGAAAGAACGCATTATCGATGCTCGTATTAAAGGTGGCAAACGTGCAATGATTATGTCCAACGAATACGACAAAGTATTCCCAATGGACATTTTCCCTGAATATTTGCTTAAAGCAATTATCGCCTTTGATATCGACAAGATGGAAAATCTTGGCATTTACGAAGTAGCTCCTGAAGATTTTGCTTTATGCGAAGTTGTAGACACTTCTAAGATTGAAATACAGAAGATAGTTCGTAACGGACTTGACCTTCTTTATAAGGAAATGAATTAATAACACACTTAAAACAGAATACATTGAAAGCGTTAAGAAAATATCTCGACAAGATTAAACCTAATTTTGAAGAGGGAGGAAAGCTGGGAATGTTCCATTCTGTTTTTGACGGGGTGGAGACATTCTTGTTCACACCAAATACAACGTCAAAATCCGGAGCACACATTCACGACAGCATAGATTCTAAACGTACCATGACGGTAGTAATCATTGCTTTGATTCCTGCTTTATTATTTGGTATGTATAATGTCGGCTATCAACACAATCTCTCTATTGGAGCAGATCCAGGCTTTTGGCCGACTTTTATTTTTGGTTTTCTAGCCATATTACCTCAACTCATTGTTTCGTACGGTGTGGGTCTAGGTATAGAATTTGCAGTTGCTCAAGTTAAGAAAGAAGAGATTCAGGAGGGATTCCTTGTATCAGGGATGTTGATTCCGATGATCGTCCCTGTTGACACTCCTCTATGGATGATAGCTGTAGCAACAGCATTTGCCGTTGTCTTTGCAAAAGAAGTGTTCGGTGGTACAGGTTATAACGTATTCAACGTTGCCTTAGTTACACGTGCATTCTTGTTCTTTGCTTATCCGGCAGCTATGTCTGGCGACAAAGTGTTTGTTCGTACAGGAACTACATTTGGTCTTGGAGAAGGCACTGTTGTTGATTCATTTTCAGGAGCTACTCCTCTTGGACAGATTGCAACAGCTACAACAAACAGCACAACGGTTACCGACGTTCTTGGCAACACGTTGACACATATGGATATGTTTATCGGTTTAATACCGGGATCAATTGGTGAAACTTCTAAATTGGCTATTCTTATCGGTGCAATCATCCTTATTGCAACAAGAATTGCAAGTTGGAAAACAATGCTTTCCGTATTTATCGGTGGCGGCATCACAGCAACTTTATTTAATCTTGTTGGAACAACAGCAGCAATGAGCCTTAGTCCAATCGACCACATCCTATTAGGAGGTTTTGCTTTCGGTGCCGTATTTATGGCAACTGACCCGGTTACTTCTGCTCGTACGGAAAAAGGTAAATTCATTTATGGATTTTTAGTTGGTTTCATGGCCGTAGTAATACGCGTATTGAACCCAGGTTATCCAGAAGGTATGATGTTAGCGATCCTTTTGATGAACGTATTTGCACCGCTGATTGATTATTATGTAGTAGAAGCGAACATCAAGAAACGCTTGAAGAGAGCAATTAAGTAATAAAAGACGAATACAGAATATGAATACACAAAGTAATCTATATACCGTTGTATATGCGGCATTGCTTGTAATCCTCGTTTCAACAGCTTTGGCTTTCACCAATCAGGCATTAAAAGAAACGCAAAAGAAAAACGAAGAGATTGACAAGAAGATACAGATTTTGCGCTGCGTTAATGTAACGACATCAGCAAAAGATGTAGAAGCAAAATACGATGAACTAGTAAAAGAATCATTCCTTGTAAATAGGGATGGTACTAAAGCAGAAGGAGATGCTTTCAAAGAAGACGTTGCCAAAGCTTATGCGAATGGCACTGCCCTTCCTGTATATGTAGCTGAAATCGATGGACAAGTAAAATACATCGTTGCTTTACGTGGTACAGGTCTATGGGGTCCGCTTTGGGGATATTTGTCATTGAATGATGACAAGAACACAATTTATGGTACCGACTTCAGCCATGCTGGAGAGACTCCGGGATTAGGTGCTGAGATAACTTTACCTCACTTCAGCAAACAGTTTGAGGGTAAAGAAATTTTCAAGAACGGGGAGTTTAAGAGTATCGCCATTGTAAAGCCGGGTAAAACCGCTGATGGACAAGATTATGTTGATGGTATCTCTGGAGGTACTATTACCAGCCAGGGTGTTCACAAAATGCTCTTCGATAGCTTAAACAACTATGTCGAATTTTTAAAATCTAAATAAGTAGGCAGCAATGAATTTATTCTCAGCAAAAAATAAAGAAATTTTATTGGGTCCTTTAGGAAAGAAGAACCCGATTACAGTGCAAATGCTAGGTATTTGTTCTGCATTAGCTGTTACTGCAAAGTTAGAACCATCAATTGTTATGGCTATCTCGGTGGTTGTTGTAGTAGCATTTGCAAATGTTATTATTTCACTGATACGAAAGACCATACCTAACCGTATCCGTATTATCGTACAGTTGGTTGTTGCAGCTGCCCTTGTTACGTTGGTTAGTGAAGTACTAAAAGCTTTTGCATATGATGTAAGTAAACAGCTCTCTGTATTTATCGGTTTGATCCTTACAAACTGTATTTTGATGGGTCGTATGGAAGCATTCGGTTTGAGCAACGGACCATGGGAATCATTCCTTGACGGTGTTGGACACGGTGCTGGTTATGGACTTATCTTGATCATTGTAGGTTTCTTCCGTGAATTATTAGGAACAGGAACACTGCTGGGCATTAAGGTTATACCGCAATTCCTCTATGACTTGGGTTATGTTAACAACGGATTAATGATTCTTCCTCCGATGGCCCTTATTACAATTGCTGTAATTATCTGGATTCATCGAGCTAGAAACAAAGATCTACAAGAATAATAACATAATCTAATTTAATAGAAATGGTCATTGAACAAATCATACCAGCAACACAAGCGTTAGGGTTGTTTCTGCCGTTTCTATGTATTAATTATGTTTCTGAGGTTGTGATTTGTTCATTTAACGATTAATAATATTAAGTAATATACAAAATGACGATTCTTGTATCAGGTGGATTTACAATCATTGTTAGTGTAATAGTTTTCCTATTACTAACAATGGTACTTGTAGCCACACTTTTATATGCAAAAGCAAAATTGATTCCTTCAGGCAATGTAAAATTGGTTGTGAATGGAGAAAAAGAGTTTAGTGTACCTCAAGGTGGTACATTGTTGAACACCCTTCAATCAGAAGGTATTTATTTGTCTTCTGCTTGCGGTGGTGGTGGTAGCTGTGGTCAATGCCGTTGTCAGGTTCTAGAAGGAGGTGGTAATATCCTACCTACTGAAGTCGGCTTCTTCTCACGTAAGCAAATTAAAGATAATTGGAGATTAGGTTGTCAAACTAAGGTTAAAGCCGATTTACAAGTAAAGGTTCCTGAAGAAGTATTCGGGGTAAATGAATGGGAATGTACAGTGGTTTCAAACCATAATGTGGCTTCATTCATCAAAGAATTTACAGTAAAATTACCAGAAGGACAAGCAATGAACTTCAAATCTGGTAGCTATGCTCAGATTTCTATTCCTAAGTTTGATGTCAAATTTGCGGATATGGATGTTGATGACCGTTTCAAACCGGAATGGGATAAGTTTAAACTTTGGCCTTTGACATGTAAGAATGAAGAAGAAACCGTACGTGCTTATTCTATGGCTAACTATCCAGCCGAAGGTAACATCATTACGCTGAACGTACGTATCGCAACTCCTCCGTTCGATCGTGCTACAGGAACTTGGAAAGCCGGCGTTAAACCAGGTATTGCTTCTTCTTATATCTTCTCACTGAAACCAGGTGATAAGGTGAAGATGTCAGGTCCTTATGGAGACTTCCATATCTTGGATACAAAACGTGAAATGTTATACATTGGTGGTGGTGCAGGTATGGCTCCTCTTCGCGCTCACTTGCTTCACTTGTTTAAGACATTGAAGACCACAGACCGTAAAGTTTCTTATTGGTACGGTGCTCGTTCAAAGAACGAAATCTTCTACGAAGAAGACTTCCGTGAAATTGAAAGAGAATTCCCGAACTTCAAGTTCAACATTGCCTTGTCTGAACCACGTCCTGAAGATAACTGGACTGGTTATGTAGGCTTTATCCATCAGGTAATTTTAGAAAACTATCTGAAAGATCATGAAGCTCCTGAAGATATCGAATACTACATGTGTGGTCCTGGACCAATGTCAAATGCTGTAAAAGTGATGTTGGACAACCTGGGTGTACCTCGCGAAATGTTGATGTTCGACGATTTCGGAGCGTAAGAACAGAAATTATGATACAAAAAAGGCGGTTTATAGACCGCCTTTTTTGTATCATAACGTTTGCTTATTATCGCTTCTTCAAAGGAATATAAGATTGCTCTTCCAAAACTGTTTTATAGGCTGGACGAATGATACGTTTTCCTTCAAATGTTAATTCCTCAATACGGTGTGCCATCCAACCAACTATACGTGCCATAGCGAACAATGGCGTATAGATTTCTTGTGGTAGACCGATCATTTCATAAACGAATCCAGAATAGAAATCAACGTTGGACGATACTCTTTTCTTTGTTCCTTTAAACTTAGCAAAACATTCAATTGCACGTTCTTCGAGAACTTCAAGGAAAGCAAATTCTTCTGATCTTCCTTTTTCTTTGGCTAAATCACGGGCAAGTTCTTTCAACAAGACTGCTCTTGGGTCTGAGATTGTATAAACGGCATGTCCGATACCATAGATCAACCCTGATTTATCATATACTTCTTTATTAAGCATACGCATAAAATAGGCATCAATCTCATCTACACTGGTCCAATTTGAAATGTTTTCTTTCAAGTGGTGGAACATATCTGCTACTTGAATATTTGCACCACCATGTAACGGACCTTTCAAAGAGCCAATACCAGCAGCAATTGAGGAATAAGTATCCGTACCGCTCGAGCTTGTTACTCTGACAGAGAAAGTAGAGTTGTTACCACCACCGTGCTCAGCTTGCAGAACAAGGAGCAAGTCCAACGTACGTGCATCTAATTCGGTGTACTCTTTTTGCAACATGAACAAGAAGTTCTCTGCTAAAGAAAGATTTTCTTTCGGGTGGCGGATATGCAATGATCGTCCTTGTGTACTGTGACGGTAAATATTATAAGCGTAAGCGATTATTGTCGGGAATTTTGAAATCAGTTCAATAGCTTGACGCATCAGGTTATCTGTTGATGTATCATCTGGGTTTGGATCGAAGGTATACATTTCCAACACACTACGAGCCAGAATATTCATAATGTTCTGTCCTTCCAAATCAAGGATATTCATCTTCGTCTTCTGTTCGAGTGGCATATATTCATAAAGCAACTCTTTAAACGATTCCAACTCATCTTTGTCAGGAAGTTTAGCCGAAAGCAATAGATAAGCAGTTTCTTCAAAACCAAAGCGTTTTTCTTTCAATAAAGCATTACAGATATCATCTAAGTCATAGCCACGATAGAAAAGTTTGCCGGGAATAGCCTTCAATCCTCCATCAGGAAGACGTTCGTATCCCACAACGTTACCAATCTTTGTCAGACCTACCAGCACACCTGTACCATCTTCGTTACGTAAGCCTCTTTTGACATCAAATTTTGGAAACAGCTCGTTATCTATTTTGGAACTTTCCTTTGCCAGTTCTGCGAGACGATATACAATATATTCTTTTTTCATGCGCATTTCATTTTAATGGTTTATAATAAGGAGATTATTGTTTGCCCGAACTCTTTTGTGCCTAAACTAGTTCCATTAGGCATAAAACGGGCTAAGTCATGAGTAGCTTTTCCTTCTTGGAAAGCCTTTTCCAGTGCTTTAGTTATACGTAAAGCAGCTTCATTCCAGCCTAAATATTCAAGTAACATTACAGAAGAAAGTAGCAAAGAGGATGGATTGACTACATTCTTTCCTGCAATATTTGGTGCCGTTCCATGCGTTGCTTCAAACACAGCATGTCCAGTGTTATAGTTGATATTGGCTCCCGGTGCAATACCTATCCCTCCAACCATTGCTGCCAATTGATCAGAGATATAGTCACCATTCAAATTCAGCGTAGCTATTACCGAATACTCTTCCGGGATAAGTAATGTATTTTGTAAAAAGGCATCAGCAATCACATCTTTAATAATAATTTTGCCATCTTTTCCTGCTTTATCTAACGCATTCTTTGCGGCATCTTCACCTTTTTCCTTCTTTATCAGTTCATATTGAGGCCAAGTAAACACGCGATCGCCAAACTCACGTTCAGCCATAGCGTAGCCCCAGAGTTTAAACCCACCTTCGGTAAACTTCATGATATTACCTTTATGGACAATCGTTACACTCGGTAATTTATGTTCAAGTGCGTATTCAATAGCTGCACGAATCAAACGTTCGCTTCCTTCGACAGAAACAGGTTTTACACCGAATGAAGATGTTTCCGGGAATCGTACTTTTGTAACACCCATTTCTTCGGTAAGGAATTTCAGGAATTTCTTCGCTTCAGGCGTTCCTTGTTGCCATTCAATTCCGGCATAGATATCTTCCGTATTTTCGCGAAAGATATACATATCTACTTTCTGAGGTTCCTTTACGGGAGTTTCCACTCCCTTAAACCAACGAACAGGACGCAAACAAACAAACAAATCCAACGTTTGTCTTAGGGCAACATTTAGTGACCGTATACCACCTCCGATAGGGGTCGTAAGCGGTCCTTTTATCCCAACTAGCGAGTCTCTGAAAGCAGTCATTGTTTCTTCAGGAAGCCAACTTCCTGTCAAGTTAAATGCTTTCTCGCCTGCTAATACTTCTTTCCATTCGATTTCACGAGTTCCATTATAAGCCTTACGAACGGCAGCATTTACGATTGCCTGACATACAGGAGTTATTTCGGCCCCTACTCCATCACCTTCAATAAAAGGGATGTCTACATGATCGGGAACTATTAATTTTCCGTTTTGTTTTATTATTTTCTCAGCCATAGAGTTCTTAGTTTGTTTTCAGATAGTTCAACGCACTTCCTGCCTTAAACCATTCAATTTGTAATTCATTATAGGTATGATTTACGGCAAACGATTCTTCAGAACCATCTTTGTGTTTCACAACTACCGTCAACTGTTTACCCGGAGCAAATTCTGTCAGTCCAATGACTGATAGCATATCGCCTTCAGCAATCTTATCATAGTCAGCTTTATCTGCAAAGGTTAGAGCAAGCATACCTTGTTTTTTAAGATTCGTTTCATGGATACGAGCAAAGCTCTTTGCCAAGATAACTTTCACATTCAAGAATCGAGGTTCCATAGCAGCATGCTCGCGCGATGAACCTTCTCCATAATTTTCTTCTGCCACAACAATTGATGAGATGCCCTTCGCTTTGTATTCCTTCGCTACTGCAGAAACACCTTCATACTGACCAGTCAGATTATTCAATACAGAATTAGCTGTTCCGTTGAATGCATTAATTGCACCCATCAACATATTATCGGATATATTTTCCAGATGCCCTCTGAAACGCAACCAAGGTCCTGCCATTGAAATATGGTCTGTTGTACATTTTCCTTCGGCCTTCAACAACAGAGGCAGCTCAACAAAGTCCTTTCCATCCCATTTGTCAAATGGCTTCAATACCTGCAAACGGTTAGAATCTGGTGCGATATGAACTTCTCCACTACTTTGTCCCGGAGCGATATACCCATTATCACCAACTGCAAATCCAGAAGTAGGAAAATCGGTTCCTTGAGGTTCTTTTAGTTTCACTTCTCTACCGTCTTTTGTTTTTAGCGTATCTGTCAACGGATTAAAACATAGGTCACCGGCAATGGTCAAGGCTAATGTTAACTCAGGTGAGGCAACGAATGCGTGTGTATTAGGGTTACCGTCTGCACGCTTAGCGAAATTGCGGTTAAATGAAGTAACGATGGAGTTTTTGCGTGTATTGTCATCTGTATGACGTTTCCATTGTCCGATACAAGGGCCGCAGGCATTAGCCATGATAACAGCGCCGATCTGTTCGAAATCGTTTAAGATACCATCACGTTCGGCCGTATAACGTATCATTTCAGAGCCCGGGTTAATGATAAGCGGTGAAGCCACTTCTATATGTTCTGCTCTAGCCTGACGCGCAATCGAAACAGCACGACTTAAATCCTGATAAGAAGAGTTAGTACATGATCCGATCAGTCCTACTTCCATCTTACGTGGATACCCTTTTTCTTTTACTAAGGCAGCAAATTGTGAAATAGGCGTAGCAGCATCCGGAGTGAACGGTCCGTTAATATAAGGTTCAAGTTCAGAAAGATTTATTTCAATCAATTGATCATAATACTTTTCGGGTGAAGCAATTACTTCTGGATCCGGGTTCAGATAGTCGGCAATTTTCTCTGCCCAATCGGCCACTTGTGCACGTCCAGTATTACGTAGATAAGCAGACATATTCGAATCGAATCCAAATAAAGAAGTCGTTGCTCCTACTTCAGCACCCATGTTACATATAGTTGCCTTACCTGTTGCTGAAAGAGACGAAGCTCCTTCGCCGAAATATTCGATGATGGAGTTAGTACCTCCCTTTACAGTCAGGATACCGGCTACCTTCAGAATAACATCTTTAGGAGATGCCCAGCCATTTAATTTTCCGGTCAGTTTAACACCTATCAGTTTAGGCATTTTCAGTTCCCATTCCATGCCACTCATCACATCCACAGCATCAGCGCCTCCCACACCAATGGCAATCATTCCCAGACCGCCGGCATTGGGTGTATGTGAATCTGTTCCCACCATCATACCCCCGGGAAACGCATAGTTTTCGAGCACTACTTGATGAATAATACCGGCTCCAGGTTTCCAGAAACCAATATTGTATTTATTAGAAACTGACTTAAGGAAATCGTAAACTTCGCGGTTATTATCAGTAGCTGTAGATATATCGGCTTTAGCTCCCAGGTTTGCTTGAATTAAATGGTCACAATGCACTGTTGCAGGAACTGCAGAAGTTTCTTTACCGGCGTTCATAAACTGAAGCAAAGCCATCTGTGCTGTAGCATCTTGCATGGCTACTCTATCCGGACGGAAGTTCACATAATCTTCGCCTCTCTTATAATTTCGGATTGAAGATGGGTTATATAGGTGGGCATATAATATCTTTTCTGCCAGTGTCATCGACTTGTTAATTTTTTCACGAGCATGGTTTACCTTTTCGGCAAATCCGGCATAAAATTTTTGTAGCATTTCTATATCATGTACCATATCGTTATTTGTTTTATTGGTTCATAAAGATAATTAAATTAATATTTTTCTTACAATTCATATTAGATTCCACTTATTGTTTGATAGAAGTAGTCTATAATTCAAAGATTGCTTACTTAATGAAACGGATTATTTTTCATAAGCTGAATCTTTGTCGAACAGGTTTGATTTAGAAGTTATAGGACAATCCTACACCCAAGATCTCTTTAAACTGAATCTTTGGTCCCTTTTTATTGCCTTGATCATCCAGTGTTTTAACATCATCATCATATTTCATGGTCATGTTCAGCGTAGCCGAAAGGAACTTATTAATCTTCATACTTACCAGTACATCCCAGTTAACATCAATATTGCCGAACGATTTGTCATAAGCCGTAAATAAATCCAACGTAGAAATAAGACTTACGTTTTCCATAATACCTTGTTCCAAACGCGCTTTCATATAGGAACCTGCTTCAGCTTTGAACTTATCTCCCGGGTCAACCCCAAAAGCGCCTAAACCGGAAAGGTAATCATCTTGTACGAAAGTAAATTTAGCAGATGCCGGAGAGAAATATACCGAGTAGTTTGCTTTAGGCCTGTATTCAATACCCAATGAAAGGTTTGAATAGGCAGGAGCCATAAATTTAGAGATGACATTTATCTTATCCGGATAATTATATCCTTTGTAAAATTGCGTCTTAAACGACCCCATGGCCGTGTAGAACAGTTTGTTATTCGTAGAGTAACCTAATTGAGTAGAAAAATCGATATTATCATTCGTCTTTTTTGTCCCATCCGATTTTAGTTTAGACAATCCATATTCCAAGACTAATGTATTTACCCATAACCAGTTTCCGCTTTTACGCTTCAATGCTCCATTCAAATAAACATTACCCGCCATTGAATTTTCACCTCCGGCAGACCAGTTACTTAATGTTGTCTGCGACATATTCGCTCCTACAACTCCCTTCAGGTCCCAAGCCCCATCAACATATCCTTGATCATCCGTTTGCCCAAAGGCGAATGAACTGATTAAAGCTAAAGCACCGATTAATACAATTCGCTTCATAAATTTAGTTTTAAAATATCTATATAGTTAACATACCGAAAAGGTTATTTGTTTATGAAACAGTCATTAATAAGCAAAGAAATTCAGTCATTGTTTTATGTTGAGCCTCAGCCTATAAAAAACAAGAATGCCTGACAGGAAAACTCCCATCAGGCATTCGGTTATTTTAATGAAAAAGGTTTTTAGCTATTCATTGAAGCAAGGAACTCTGTATTATCAAAGGTTTGCTCCATACGCTTCTTAACGAATTCCATGGCCTCCATAGAGTTCATATCTGATAGATATTTACGCAGGATCCACATTCTGTTCAGCGTATTTTCATCTTGCAGCAAGTCATCACGACGAGTACTTGAAGCTGTAATATCGACTGCAGGATAAACGCGTTTGTTAGACAACTTACGATCCAATTGCAATTCCATGTTACCGGTACCCTTAAATTCTTCAAAGATAACTTCATCCATCTTTGACCCCGTTTCGGTCAATGCAGTTGCCAGAATAGTCAAGCTACCGCCATTTTCGATATTTCTTGCCGCACCAAAGAAACGTTTCGGTTTTTGAAGCGCATTGGCATCCACACCACCGGAAAGTACTTTACCTGATGCAGGCTGAACCGTATTGTACGCACGAGCCAAACGAGTGATAGAGTCCAACAAGATAACAACATCATGTCCGCATTCCACCATTCTTTTTGCTTTGTTCAACACTATATCAGCAATCTTCACATGTCTTTCTGCAGGCTCATCAAATGTTGACGCAATCACTTCGGCATCTACACTACGCGCCATATCTGTTACTTCTTCCGGACGTTCGTCAATCAAGAGGATGATCATATATACTTCAGGATGGTTGGCTGCAATAGCATTTGCAATATCCTTCAGTAACATGGTCTTACCTGTCTTAGGTTGTGCCACAATTAATCCACGTTGTCCTTTACCGATTGGCGAGAATAGATCGACTACACGAACAGCAATCTGATCGTTCACCTTTGGCGACCTTTTAGCCGTCAACATAAATTTCTCATCCGGGAATAGCGGTGTAAGATGATCAAAAGGAACGCGGTCTCTTACCTCATCCGGTGTACGACCGTTGATACGATCTACTTTAACAAGCGGGAAATATTTTTCACCTTCCTTCGGAGGACGAATTGGACCTTCTACCACATCACCGGTCTTTAATCCAAATAATTTAATTTGAGATTGAGACACATAAATATCATCAGGAGAAGTCAGATAGTTGAAATCAGACGAACGAAGGAAACCATATCCGTCGGGCATCATTTCCAAAACGCCTGACCCGGTCAGTATTCCATCAAATTCATACGGTTTTTCTTGTTGATTGGCGTTTCCACCTTTCACATTCTGACGATTGTTATTCTGACGATTGTTTGGATTGTTTGCTTGTGGAGCAGCCTGCTGTTCATTTGCAGCTTGGCGTGGCTGTTCTTGTTTTGGCGCAGATGACGCAATGGGGAACATTTGGTCCAGAAGCGAGTTTGCATCCGGATGTCTGAAGAAAACGCGTTTGTTTTCCGTCTTTTCTTTTTCTTCAACCGGTGCAGCAGGTGTTTTCTCAGTAGCTGAAACAACTTTAGGCATTTCCTTTTCTTCCTGTTTTTTCTTTATTACAGGAGCTTGTTCTACCGGTTTTGCTTGTTCTACCGGTTTCGCTGTTTCTTCTCCGGTTGGTTCTTCTACAACCAAGACTACAGGTGCAGCTTTCTTTACCACTATAGGAGCTTTCTTTTCGGCAGCGGGCTCTTCTTTTTTCACCACGTCGTTATTTGCCGGTTCGTTTTTTACTTCCTGTTTAGGTTTTTCAATGCGGGTTCTTTTAGGTTTTTCTTTGGTTTCTTTCTTTCCCGTTTTTTCTTCAGCTTTCACGTCTGAAGCCGGCTGCGAAATCACTGTCTCTTCTGCATTCGATTTCTTTTCGTTTGCAACAGGTTTTTCCTTTGAACTTTCAGCATTAGATGTTTTTTTAGGTTTAGCCAATTTAGTAGTTTTCTTTGCTACTTTATTCTTTTCTTTTTCGGCTTGCAAGCCAGCATAAGAAATTGCTTGTTCATCTAAGATTTTATAAACAAGCTCTTCTTTTCTTAATGAGTTAATTTTCTTGATTCCTAACTCTTCCGCAATCTTTTGCAATTCGGGAAGGAGTTTTTCATTCAATTCTAAAATGTTGTATTTCTGCATATTGAGAAGTAATAATATAGACAAGATAAGATAAATGGTGAGTGCAGGTTATAAAAAAACACATGCATAACCCTATCATTGCGTTTATTGCTGATAAAATTTATTGTTATAGTATATATTGGATTGTTTAGCTAATCTGACTGTTTATGCAACATATTAGCGGAGAAATCTGCACAAATATAAAGAATTTATTTTACAAATTCTTTATTTACTCGAAAAAATGAATAACTAGTGCTTGTTTCGTGCTTTTTTCTATACAAAAACGATTATCAAGCCGTTTTCCCACTATCCATACGATATTTTCACCACTACAAAGCAACCAGATATTTTCTTTTTCAAACAAACTCATCTTCTGGTCTGTAAAGAAATCACTCAACTTCTTTTTTCCCTTCATCCCAAATGGTATAAACCAGTCTCCTTCTTTCCATTTTCTCAGCACAAGTGGATATTCCAGTTTATCCAAATCGACTGTTGCCACATGGGGGTTTCTATTGATATTCAAACCGGCAGTCACCTCCAGCTTTGAGAAAACAAGCCTTACAGGCTCTTTAACTTCTAGTTCTTCTTGGCCAATTCGTATTTCACTTTCTTTTTTATCCGATTCTGACAAGGATCTGATTAACAAAAAGTCTCTGTCTTTCAACAATTCATATCCAGCAGAATAGAATTGCTTTCCTGATTCACCAAGTAAACTCGAGTAAATAGTATTTATCACTGAACGATTAAATCCATACGGTTTTAACAGCTCATATAAGACTGTTTTAGGAGCCGGCGAATTCAATAGCTCCTGAATTCGAATGGTATAGTCATCAACCAACACATTTTCACGTATTTGTGCGATATTATCATTATAAATCGCTTCCGTTTCTGTCAGATTTTCTGCCGTCCGTTTAATTGCTTCAGACAACGACGGATTAAGCTCTTCCAGCAAGGGAATAACTTTGATTCGCAAAAAGTTTCGTGAGTATTCATCCGACAGGTTGGTGCTGTCTGTCATATAGCCAAGCCCCTTTGAAGTCAGCCAGTCCAAGATAGCTGTTTTTTTGATATCCAATAAGGGTCGAACCACAAATCCGTTTTGGGGAGACATACCGGTCAATCCCTTTATTCCTGTTCCCCGAATCAAATTCAATAAGACAGTCTCCACATTATCTTGCTCATGATGAGCAACGGCAATCGCCTGAGCCGATAATTCCATGCGCAATTGCTCAAACCACTGATAGCGCAGCTCACGAGCGGCCATTTCTATAGAAATCTTTTTTTCGGCAGCATAGATCTGGGTGTCGAAATCAGTCTTATAATAAGGTATATGAAAAGAATCTGCCAACCCACGGGCAAATTGTTCATCTCTGTCTGATTCCTCCCCGCGCAAATGGAAATTACAATGAGCAGCTATACAGGTATACCCTAGCTCGCAAAGTACACTTAAGAGAGCTACAGAGTCTGCTCCCCCACTCAACCCAACGATGACAGGTTTGTCTACAGCCAGCAATTGGTGTTTTTCAATATATCGACGTACTTCGTTTAGCATAAATAAAAAAATAGGGATACAAATGCATCCCTAATTTTTGATCTATTTGATTTGTAGAGTATTTACACAGCATCAACACCTGCCAATTCAGGGTCAATCATAATACGTCCGCAATATTCACATACAATGATTTTCTTGCGTAACTTAATATCCATTTGCTTCTGAGGTGGAATCTTGTTAAAGCAACCACCGCAAGCATCACGTTGGATATAAACAACGGCCAAACCATTACGAGCACCTTTGCGGATACGTTTGAAAGCAGTCAACAAACGAGGTTCGATTGTTGCTTCCAACTTTTTCGCTTTTTCTCTTAGTTTTTCTTCCTCCTGTCTGGTTTCTGAAATAATTTCATCAAGCTCGCTCTTCTTCAATTCCAAGTCAGCTTTACGACCTTCTAAAGTTTCAGAAATTTGTGCAATTTCTTTTTTCTTATGTTCGATTGCCTCCTTGAATTCACGAATCTTTTTCTCTGAAAATTCAATTTCCAGTCCTTGGAATTCTATTTCTTTTGACAAGTTATCAAACTCACGATTATTACGTACATTGTCTAACTGTCCTTTATATTTATCAATCAATCCGGTAGAATCAGCGATTTTGTTTTTCTGTTCAACTACAGCAATTTCGAAATCTTTGATCTCCGTCTGATAGTTCTGAAGACGAGTTTCCAATCCTGCAATCTCATCTTCTAGGTCTTGCACTTCTAAAGGAAGTTCACCACGAAGCGTCTTAATTTTATCAACTTCAGTCATCGTTGTCTGAAGCTGGTATAGCGTAGAAAGCTTCTCTTCAACTGTGTATTCTTTTTCAGCTGATTTTTTATCTGTAGCCATTCTATAAATATTTAACCGGGTTTGAATTAACATTCGAAAAATGTAGGGCAAAGTTAGGCAATTTTTTCGAAATCAAATTATAAAACATATCTTTTGTATGAAGTTCCGATTCATAATGCCCTATTACAGCCAATAAAATGCGGTTTTCGACATCGTAAAAATCATTGTACTTTGCTTCACCCGTAATAAAAACATCCGCTCCATAAGCGATAGCATCTTTAATCAAAAAAGCACCGCTGCCACCACATAAAGCTACCTCTCGAACCGGTTTGTTCCGCAAGGCCGAATGTTTCACGCAGCCTACGTTAAACAACTCTTTCAAGCGCGACAAAAACGAGTATTCATCCTCTTCTTCAGGAAGTTCGCCCACAATACCCGATCCGGTTTCATTCCAAGAATTGGCCAGAGGGTAAAAGTCAAAAGCAGGCTCTTCATAGGGATGTACCGATAAGAGTGCACGGGTAACCGCAGTCTTTTTGTAAGCCGGTAGTATCGTTTCGATACGAACTTCGGGTTCAAAATGCATCTTCCCTATTTCACCACAGAAAGGTTTACATCCTTCATTGGCCCGGAAAGTGCCCTCTCCTTTCAAATTATAACTGCATGAGTCGTAGTTTCCAATACTTCCTGCTCCGGAATGAAACAATTTATTGCGTACCACATCAGCATAAGCTTCGGGAACAAAGGTGACCAATTTCAACAAGGCCTCTTTCTGCGGACTGAGCACACGCACATTCTTCAGCCCAAGCATATCGGCCAGATAGAAGTTCACTCCTCCGTTTGTATTATCCAGATTGGTATGGGAGGCATAAATCACTATATTGTGCTGGCATGCCTTGATAACACAACGTTCGATATAGGTACTTCCGGTCAACTTCTTCAAAGGCTTAAATATCAGCGGATGATGAGCGATAATCAAATTACAACCCAAATCAATCGCTTCGTCAACCACCTCTTCGGTCACATCCAAACAAAGTAATGCCCGAGTGGCAGGTTGGTTAACATCTCCCACCTGCACTCCGGCATTATCGTAACTTTCCTGTAAGGGTAGCGGAGCAAACTCCTCTATCTCCCGCAAAATATCCTTTATCTTATACATATGCTTTATCTATAAAGACAAATATATGTATTTTAGGATAAATCGCTTGCCTTAACAGTTTATTTAATATCCTATTTTTAAGCTTTCACTTCAACACGGATGCTCAGCTCTTCTAATTGTTCCGGATCGATGCATGATGGTGCGTCGATCATCACATCGCGGCCTGAATTGTTCTTCGGGAAAGCAATACAGTCACGGATTGAATCCAATCCTGTAAACAGCGATACCCAACGGTCCAAACCGTAAGCCAATCCACCATGAGGAGGAGCACCGTACTTAAATGCATTCATCAAGAATCCAAACTGAGCCTTAGCACGTTCAGGCGTAAAGCCTAACAGCTCGAACATCTTATTCTGCAATTCACTGTTGTGAATACGAATAGATCCACCACCAACTTCTACGCCATTGATTACCATATCATACGCATTAGCACGAACAGCTCCCGGATTGGTATCCAACAAAGGTACATCTTCTGCCTTTGGAGAAGTGAACGGGTGGTGCATTGCATAGAAACGTTGATCTTCTTCGCTCCACTCAAATAGAGGGAAGTCTACTACCCAAAGGCAAGCAAACTTATTCTTGTCGCGCAAGCCCAATTGTGAAGCTACCTCAAGACGAAGTTCGCACAATTGTTTTCTTGTCTTCATGATATTATCTCCGGAAAGGATAAGAATCAAGTCGCCCGGTTTTGCATTGAAGGCTGCTTTCATAGCCTGAAGCACCTCTTGCGAATAGAATTTATCAACGCTCGATTTTACGCTACCATCAGCTTCAACACGTGCATACACCATTCCTTTTGCACCAATCTGTGGACGTTTCACAAATTCAGTCAATGCATCCAGTTGCTTGCGGGTATAGCTTGCTGCACCTTCGGCACAGATACCACCAACATAGGCTGCTTCGTCAAAGACAGAGAAGCCATGGCCTTTCATGATATCCATCAATTCTACGAATTCCATGCCAAAACGCAAGTCAGGCTTATCGCTTCCGTAATACTTCATGGCATCATGCCAAGTCATACGTTTAAATGGAGTTTCTACATCAATTCCACGTATGGTCTTGAACAAATGCTTGGTCATACCTTCAAATGTAGTCAACACATCTTCCTGATCAACAAAGCTCATTTCACAGTCGATCTGTGTAAATTCCGGCTGACGGTCTGCGCGAAGGTCTTCATCACGGAAACATTTCACAATCTGGAAATAGCGATCGAAACCAGACACCATCAACAGCTGCTTGAATGTCTGAGGTGATTGAGGAAGCGCATAAAACTGTCCCGGATTCATACGTGAAGGAACAAGGAAGTCTCTTGCTCCTTCAGGAGTAGAACTGATAAGAACAGGTGTTTCTACTTCAAGGAAGTTAAGAGAATCAAGATATCTTCTTACCTCAAGCGCCATTTTGTGACGCAATTCAAGGTTCTGACGTACAACATTACGGCGCAGGTCAAGATAGCGATATTTCATACGCAAATCGTCTCCTCCATCTGTTTCATCTTCGATGGTAAACGGAGGCGTTGCAGAAGCATTAAGCACTTCCATAGCCGTAGCAATAATTTCAATATCTCCGGTTGGGATATTCGCATTCTTGCTTGATCTTTCAGCCACCTTACCGGTAACACGAATCACAAATTCGCGACCTAACTTATTGGCTTCTTCGCACAATGCAGCATTGACTTCTTGATTGAAGACAACCTGGCTTATTCCATAACGGTCACGGACATCCACAAAGGTCATTCCGCCCATCTTGCGAGCCTTTTGCACCCATCCGGCCAAAGTCACTTCCTGACCAACATCTTGCAGGCGCAACTCGCCGCACGTTCTCGTTCTGTACATAGAATTATATCTGATTTTTGTTATTATACACGTTATTATAAGGATGTAGGTGCAAAGGTATAAGAAAAGCAGTAAAGAATTATTCTTGAAGGCGATTTTCTAACAAAATCTAGCAAGACTAATCTTCTCACCGTAATGAAAATCCAACAAGACCGTAATGTTTTTTAAACTACATATTTACGTTTTTCTATTTCTATATATATGAAAAAACTTTACTATATTTGTGAAACAGTTTTTCTATATATATAGAAATAGAAAAACATCTCAATGCTTTTTTAAAAACATCCCAATGATTATTTAAAACCATATCAATAATTCTAAAAACACATGCCAGTAGTAAAGTATTCGATTCACGAAACACCAAATCCACAGAAAGATGGTAAAAAGAAGTATCACGTACGTCCGGTGAGCGAACAAGCCATTAAGACGGATCAATTAGCACTTACCATCAGCGAAATGTCGTCATTCAGCAGCGCAGACGTAAAAGGGATGCTGGAAGCATTCTCGCGTGTCATGAAAATGTACCTTATTAATGGTCACACAGTTGAACTTGAAGGTATCGGGCTATTCAACATATCAATTACATGCCCGAAAGACATTGAAGACCCATCCAAGATCAATGCCAGTCGGATTCATTTCAAAAAGGTAAACTTCAAAAGCAGTGCAAGCCTAAGCAACGAACTGCGAGGCATGAAATTCGAACGTGCGGAAAGCGATAAGAACAAGAAAAGCAATGAAGAATCAGACCGTTTGAAAAAGATAATGGACTACGTTCAGGAAAATGGATCTATTCAAAGCTCCGTTAGCATGCAACTAAACAATTGTACCCGCTATATCGCTTTAAAGGACCTCGGCAAACTGGTTAAAACGGGCAAGCTAATTCGTCACGGAAATAAAGCATCCAGCATCTATCTTCCAATCTAATCCTGTAAAAAACAAACCTGTCCATGCAAGATTATTCGGAAGAAAAAGCCAGAGAAGAGTTGGAGAAGAGGCAAAAGAAGTTCTTGAAAGAGGACTTTGAAAAGGTAATCGATAAAGAAGAAGAGTTGGAGAAGAAATTCAGAAACCAACGAAAGCTAACTCGTTTTTTGTCCGATTTCAAACTTTTGCTCTCTATGATTAAAGATTACTACCACGGTAAATACAGAGAAGTACCGTGGTATGTAATCAGTGCGGCCGGAGCTGCACTTCTGTACGTTCTTTCACCCATAGATCTGATACTCGACATTATTCCTATTGGTGGTTATATTGATGATGCAGCTGTTTTTTTGTTTTGCATCAACCAAATCAAAGAGGAAATCGAGAAATATAAGATTTGGAAAAGCATACAATCTTCTTCATCAGAAGAAGAAAAAGGGCTACAATAGACACTATTGCAAGCCTAATAAACACTTTAAAAATAAAAAAGGGGTTAAAAAAGCAGGTGTATTTAAGGGAGAAGCACGGAAGGAGAGGCTCGAACTCCCGACACCTGGTTTTGGAGACCAGTGCTCTACCAACTGAGCTACTTCCGTATTGCGGGTGCAAAGGTAGTTGTTTTTTTGAAAGTCACACTATAAACTACCCATAAAAACAACGAACTTTAAATAATTCTCATCCGGAAGGCCTCTGGTTTGCTTATATGGGCTATCCGCTGTATTTTTGTCTATCAAGTTACTTTCATTAAAATCTACTATCGATGAATAAATTTCTAAAAGCCGGTGTCGTCTTTACGCCTGCATTACTTCTCACCGCATGTGGTACCGAAAAAAAAGAGGTAGCCAATAAACCTCTTAATATTATCCACATTATGACCGATGACCATTCGTATCAAACAATCAGTGCCTATGGGCACCCAATCTCTCGACTGGCGCCTACTCCAAACATAGACCGTCTGGCAGCAGAAGGGATGCTTTTCAGAAAAGCATTCGTCGAAAACTCACTATCTACCCCCAGTCGTGCTTGTTTGATGACCGGTTTATACAGTCACCAAAACGGACAAAGACAATTGGGAAAAGGAATCGATTCGACAAAAGTATTCTTCTCCGAACTGCTGCAAGAAGCCGGATATCAGACAGGAGTAGTGGGTAAATGGCATATGCAATGCGAACCGAAAGGATTTGATTTTTATCACGTTTTATGGGATCAAGGAGATTATTACAATCCTCAATTTAAAAGTCCGGAAAGTAATGGCGAATATATCCGTGAAGAAGGTTATGCCACCACGCTTACGACCGACCATGCCATCCGCTTTTTGGAAAACAGAGAGCCCGACAAGCCTTTCTGCCTGTTAGTACACCACAAGGCTCCGCATCGAAATTGGATGCCGGAAACTAAATATCTCACACTGTATGAAGATGTGGAATTCCCCTACCCTGAAACGTTTTTCGACGATTATGCAACACGCTGTGAAGCTGCACATAAACAGGAAATGCGTATCGAAGATGATATGACACTGATTTACGATTTAAAAGTGTATGAACTGAAGGATACGGAAGTCTACAAAAACGAAAATCACAAGAGTGGATTAGAGTATTCACTGAACCGCATGAACGATGAGCAACGGACGGCTTGGCATGCTGCCTACGGTCCGTCTAATGAAAAATTCATCAAGCAAAATTTGAAGGGCGAAGAATTGTTGAAATGGAAATACCAACGTTATCTGCGTGATTACCTGCGCTGCATTAAAAGTATAGACGACGAAGTGGGACGTCTAATCGACTATCTTGAAAAAGAGGGACTAATGGAAAATACCATCATCGTATACACCTCTGATCAAGGTTTTTACATGGGCGAACACGGTTGGTTTGACAAACGATTCATGTACGAAGAATCTTTCCGCACACCACTGATTATTCGTTATCCGAATGCAGAGAAAAAAGGAACTGAATGCGACCTATTGGTTCAAAACATCGACTATGCGCCTACCTATCTGGCAGCAGCAAATCTCGAGGCTCCAAAAGAAATGAGCGGAACATCACTACTTCCTATCGTAAGGGAAGAAACTCCTAAAGATTGGCGTGAATATCTGTATTATCATTACTATGATTACCCTGCCATCCACCAAGTGCAAAGACATGACGGAGTGAGAGACGAGCGATATAAACTCATCCATTTTTACGGTGAAAAGGGAGAAGTGAATTGCAACGAACTTTATGACCTGCAAAACGACCCCAACGAATTAAATAATATTTATGGAAAAGAAGATTACTCCGACATTCAGAGCCGCCTTGAAAAGCAACTTGAGAACTTCCGAACCACGCTTAAAGTAGATGAATATTAATCACTTATATTGAGACGCTGCCTGAAAATCAGGCAGCGTTTTTGTTGTTTCTTACATCTATAGTATAAGCGCTCTAAAACCGCTTAATTAAATCTTAATAGCTTATGAAAAAGAAAATGAAACAACTTCTCCCTCTTCTGCTTTTCTGTGGTGCAATCTTAATCTGTACCTCCTCGACAGGTCCGATTTACGATAGGAGTATCTACTCTCCTGTCTTTATGGAACGTAGTGAGCTTGAGCGGTCTGTATTCTTTGATCAGAACAATCACGATTTAGTGACCCCCGGTAAAATTTATTGTAAAGGTGATTTTATCTTTATTAATGAGAAATATAAGGGCATACATATTATTGATAACAGTAATCCAAAACTGCCAAGACAAGTAGGCTTCATCAATGCTCCTGGTTGTTTGGACTTAGCCATTAAGGGCAACACGCTATATTTAGATAATGCCGTTGATCTGGTTGCCTTCGACCTGTCCTCCAAAACGGTAACCGAACGAATCAAAAACGTATTTCCGGAACCAATGTCTCCCGCTAATGATTACTATCACAGTAATCTGCCTGCAAATATGATTTTAGTTGGATGGCGTAAAAATAAATAAAGACATGAAAAAACATACCTATACAAGATTAACAACATTCGCTTTGATGATTTGTCTTGCTTTAGCATGTACAGAAGACTCGAGTTATATGGGAGACAATTCTTCCGGCTCAGGAAAAGGTGGTTCCATGGCACGTTTTACAATTAGTAACGATGTGCTTTATACCGTAGATTATAATACACTGAAATTATTCGACCTTTCTGACGAACAGCACCCTAACTATTTATCTGGCAAGGATCAACACCTGGACTTCGGTGTCGAGACTATATCATGTAGAGATTCTTTACTCCTGATCGGTTCGCAAGATGGGCTTTATATTTATGACATTCAACGTCCGTTATTCCCTAATTTTATGTCAAAAACACAGCATCTGAAAAGCTGTGACCCTGTAGTAGCATCGGGCAACTATGCTTATGTTACACTAAACACGGAGGGGGTATGGTGTGGAAACTCAACCAATGTGCTGGACATCTATGATATTACTGATCCGGGAAATCCTATGCTGATGAACACAATTCCTATGAACTACCCTAAAGGATTAGGCATAGATGGGAATAAACTTTTCGTTTGCGATAAGACTGCAGGCATAAAAGTGTTCGACATTAGCGATCCTATAACGCCGGTTTGGACCGACGACCTCAGCCATATAAAAGAGATGCAAGACATTAACACATACGATGTAATCCCTCTAAACGGACTACTACTTGTCAGCGCAAGCCGAGGATTCTATCAGTTGGATTATACAGGTGAGCAATTGAAGTATGTAAGTAAAATTGAAGTTAAAGCAGAATGAACATGAGAACATTTATTATATACATGCTGCTTTTTTGCGGATTTATAACAGCTTCAACAGCTACTGAACCTAAACTTCCTGATTATATCATTTCTGTCAAGCCTTTTTTAATCTTTGACGGAGAATACAAAGTGAGTTTTGAGAAAGCATTAAACAATCCTCAACATTGGGTTGGTATCGGTATTTCAGGATTCTACCTGCCTGATAAAAACGAACGCACTTGGAAGACACGCAATACAATCGATTGTAATCGTCTGCTATCGCTAAAAGGGTATGGACTGGATGCCAGTTATAAATATTACCTCAACCGGAATAAGATGTATTTTGGTAGTGATCTTTTCTATGGAAATTACAATACAAAATATAATGACTGGTATTTGATTTCGTTTACTGAAAACGGCCTCATATTCTATGAAGAAAAGTATGGCAAGGTCAGTAAAAAGTACGATAAACTAGCTGCTAATGCCTATTTCGGAATAGGAACGCCCATTACTTCTAAAGTATTTATTGATTCCTATATTGGCATAGGATACTCTCACAGTCTTAACTCCAATCACAACAGAATGTTTGACGAAATATTCGGATTTGGTTATACCGGATTTTATCCAGTCTTTGGCATACGTGTGGGGATGACCTTCGGAAGATAAACTAGAGCATGCCCAATATGCGAAACATAGTAGCATAACTTTCTGCCTTCTCTTCGATAGGCCTCGGATAAGCTCTCGAAGACGAAGGCATTCGAAATAATTTCATCTCCTTGCCCAGCAGTTGGAATGTTGTATACCCTCCTACCGCCGGTTCATCAGCCGGAATAACCGTCAATAGCGTATCCATGGCTTTTTGTCCGGTAATAACCAAGGCTTGACAAGCAGGTATTTGAGATAGAATCTTTTCGGGCTCAAATGGAGTAACCACCTGAAGAAACTTGTCGGAAGCATTGTCCTTTAGACGTATCACCTCCACAGCCGTATCACCTAGTGCTATGCCTTTTTCGATACAAAAACGACGAACAAGGGGTTCATTAAATGCTTTTTTCCCGTTTAATTGAAAGTGGTTTTTATCGTTGTAGAACAAATACCCCATGATACGCCACATATCATTTTGGATATTAGGATAGTAAAAATCCATACTCCAGCGCTGACGAGGAGGAGGAAAACTACCTAACATAAGGATATTAGCCTGATTGGGCAAAAAGAATCCCAAGGGGTGTTGCTCGATTGTCTTATTATCCATAAAAAATCATTTTAAGCCTCAACCGGCTTCAAGAATTCAGAATTGGGGCAAAGATATTGAAAAAATACTGCTAATTTTGTGGACACAAATAGGATAATAACTAACAATAAAATATATCATGGGACTATTTTCCAAACTTTTCAATAAAAAAACCGAAGAATCGGGTGTACCCTCATCTAGCCATACGGAAGAATTCATGACGCTGATACGAGTTTATTATCAGGCTGTTATTGCAACCCAAGTGGGTATAACCAACCTGAATATGCTGCCAGACATGGCCCTATTCAAGAGAATGTTGAAAATACAAACACAAGGGGGTAAGCTTGGTGTTGCTGAAAAAGCAAGAGCTCGCAAAGTATTAATGCAAGATTACAACTTGGATGAAGAATTCTTCAAGGAAATAGACCGCTCAATTAAAAAGAATTGTAAGACCGTACAAGATATCAATAGTTATTTCTTTAAATTCCAAGGATTCAACAGCGAACTGTTTAACACCATGGAGAAATTGATGGGTGTTCGTTTCCGTATGTCTATGCTCTTTAATGGACTCCTTAAAAAGATGACTACGAAAACCATTCATAAAATTTTGACTCAGTCTGAATGGTCTGATGTTGCTGTACAGAAATCCGCTTGGAGTGTCCGTAAATATCAGGAAACTTTAGGATATTCGGAACAATGGATTGTCGATTTTGTTTATCAGGTATTCCTGCTGGCTAAGAAAGACAATAAGCGTCAAGCTTCTAAGCGTTAAGCGCTCCAGTTCGAGTTGATATTCCTGTTTCAAAGAAAAGAAATGAAGCTATTCTACCGTATAATTCTATTATTTGTTGCTATGAGTTATTCTTCTTGTTCATCAAAAATGGGTCAAGAGCCAAGTCGCTTGTTACCAATCGAAGGGGCTTATAATGTGCGTGATTTGGGAGGATATAAAGCGGCCAATAACAAAACGGTAAAATGGAGAAAAACAATCCGCTCGGGAGATTTACATCTCCTGACGGATACTGATTTGGCTTATTTCAATGAAATTCCCATAAGGACTTACATCGATTTCAGGGATACAGATGAAATCAATCTGTCACCGGACAGAACACCGGCATCGCTTACTCTGCACAAGTTTCTTCCAATTGGAACCGGAAACATCATTGACATGAAGAATATCACTCCTGAATTTGCCGAAACTGCGCTGGTGGAAGCAAATAAGTTTTTTGTGAAAGATAACCAGGAAACTTACAAAGAGTTCTTCCAAATCTTAATGAATGAAGAAAATACGCCACTCTTGTTTCACTGCTCGGCTGGTAAAGATAGGGCTGGATTCGGAGCTGCCTTGTTTTTAGCATCGTTGGGAGTAGATCGTGAAACAATAATGACTGACTACTTGATGACAAACGAATGCTTAAAAGAAAAATATGCAGACATCGTCGCCAAGATGCCAGCACTTAAACCGCTGTTTGAGGTTAGAAAAGAATACCTGCTCGCTGCGTTTGAAGTTATCGACAATGAATACGGAGGAATGGAAAGCTACCTTACAAATCAACTTGAAGTAGATTTGCAGCGTATGCGTGAGCTATACACCGAATAGTTTTTAACACTCCACACATTGAAATCTCCTGACTGAGACGTATCTTTGCGACGTGAAAGAAGATACAAAACGATATAATGACTTTGGGGATTTCTTGAAAAATATCTTTCCCTACAAAGTCCAAAAGATTTCAGTAAACGCAGGTTTTACCTGCCCAAACCGCGACGGAACCAAAGGACGTGGTGGATGTAC
Source organism: Bacteroidota bacterium (assembly GCA_023429375.1). GTDB lineage: Bacteria > Bacteroidota > Bacteroidia > Bacteroidales > Tannerellaceae > Massilibacteroides. The sequence continues at coordinate 29,697 of JAEYVY010000013.1, forward strand.
CTATTGTAATAATCAAACGTTCAGTCCGGAATATTGCCATACTGAAAAAGGTGTGGGCCAACAATTAGATGAAGGCGTAGGCTTTTTCTCTCGGAAGTATGCCGACATGAAATACTTAGCCTATTTTCAGGCTTATACGAATACATACGAACGATTCGACAAGTTAATTCCTAAATACGAAGAGGCTCTCTCCTACCCTAATGTGGCCGGTTTAATTATCGGTACTCGTCCCGACTGTATGCCCGAAGACCTGCTCAATTACTTTGCTGAATTGGCTAAACGCAAATTTCTTATGATTGAGTATGGCTTGGAAAGCACTCTAGACCGGACGTTAGAGCTGATTAACCGCGGGCATACGCATGCTGAATCTGAAGAGGCTATTCGCAGGACTGCTGCCAAAGGTATCTATACGGGTGCGCATATGATTTTAGGTCTGCCCGGTGAAAGCAGAGAAGATATACTACACCATGCGGATGTATTATCAGCTTTACCTTTGACGACACTGAAGCTCCATCAGCTACAGTTAATCCGCCATACGAAAATGGCCTATGATTATTCAAAAAGACCGGAAGATTTCCATATTTATGAAGTAGATGAATACATTGACCTCGTCATCGACTTTATGGAACGATTAAACCCCTCTATTATCGTAGAGAGGTTTGTTTCTCAGTCTCCCAAAGAATTGCTGATTGCACCTGATTGGGGTCTAAAGAACTATGAGTTTACAGCCAAAGTACAAAAGCGCTTGGTTGAAAGAGATACTTGGCAAGGACGATTGTTCAATCTTTCTTCTTCGGCTGAAGTTCCCCATCGTATGTGATGCTCTGTTTGTTTGTTGGTTGAACAAAAACGGAGGCTTTTCCATTAGAGAAAACCTGAATCGTAAATTCATATCGGTCATCATCAGAACGTGTGGAGAAACGGATGGTTGCCTTTTTCTTCTTATCAAACTTGACTTTATAGTCCGTCAATGGTTTATCAAAGTTCAAGCCGCCTCCTCCACCGTATGGAGCAGAATAAGCACGTCCATAATAAGGTAGATTAGCGTAAATTGAATCGCCTTTGATCTCAAGGCCATAAGTTGAAGTTAATACAACTGAACGTCCGCTCAACGGTATCGCACGGTTTACGTCTATATTAAAAGTTCCACTTTCAATTAAATCTCTGACTTCTTGTGCTTTTTCACTTTTACCGTTTTGCGCATTTAGAAACTGACTTCCACAAAAGAATACCATTCCTAACAATAGTATAAATCGGATAGTTTTCATAAGCTATAAAACTAAATATTTTATATATAAGACTTTCAAACCTTAAAAGGTTTAATTTGAGCGCTTTTTAAAAAAAAGTGTAATTTTACGAATTAAACAAAATATCGTTATGAAAAACTTATCGCTATTCCTTTTCAGTTGCCTGATTTGGGGATTGTTTTCATGTACTGAAAGCAACAAGAATAACTCTGTCGATAATCAACAAACACAAACAGACAAAAGTGTTGGAGATAAGACATTCGGCATTGTCAATGTATCTGTAGCCGACACACGCACAAAAAATAGTTACGCGGCCGAAATGGCCACTCAATTACTCTTGGGCGCCCCAGTCAAAACACTGGAGCATAACGGGTGGTGGAAGATAGAAAGTGCCGAAGGATATACCTCTTGGATCCCTTCTAGTTCGTTTGTAGCCATGACAAAAGATGAGTTCAATAAATGGACTGCAGCTCCTAAAATTATATTCACAGATTTTTATGGCTTTAGTTACGAGCTTGCCGATATGAATTCACATACGGTATCAGACTTGGTTTATGGCAATATGCTTAAACTCGACGGTGAAGAGGGTGAGTTTTATAAAGTATTCTATCCGGATGGACGCCAGGGATATGTATCAAAAAAGCAGGCAAAAAGAATGGAAGATTGGATAGCCGGTCATGCTTTGAACGAAACTGCCCTGCTTGAATCAGCATTCCAGATGAAGGGAATACCCTATTCGTGGGGAGGAACTTCAGTCAAAGCACTGGATTGTAGTGGATTCACCAAATCCGTACTCTTTGAATTTGGTGTTATTCTTAAACGTGATGCTTCTGAACAAGCCTTGACAGGCACACCGGTCGATATCACAAATGGGTATGAGAATCTTTGTCCGGGAGACTTGCTATTCTTTGGAAAAGCGGCAACTGAAGATAAGCCTGCAAGAGTAAGACACGTTGCGTTTTACATTGGTAATAAAGAATTCATCCATGCTTCAGGTTTTATTAAAGTGAATAGCTTTGATCCCGAAAAACCAAACTACGACGAATTAAACACGAAAGAGCTTCTTAGTGCCAGCAGGATAATTGGTGCAGTGGGCACTGAAGGCATTCAATATATTACAGACAATCCTCTCTACAACATTCAATAAAGACCTATGGATCATTCAAGACGGACATTTATAAAAACAGCGACACTTGCAACAGTTGGGGCAGGTCTTACCAGCACATTTGCAGAAACAGCACATGCTCAGGCTCTACTCGCTTCAAAGGCATCAGCAAGCAAGAAGATGAAATTGACTTTCAGACCTTATGATTTACAGTTGAGACATGTCTTCACAATAGCGAATTCTTCACGTACTACTACCCCTGTGGTTTTGACTGAAATAACCTACGATGGAGTGACCGGATATGGTGAAGCATCACTTCCTCCTTATTTAGGAGAAAGCCAAGCGTCTGTCATGGAATTCCTAAAGAAGGTCGACCTTGGTCAGTTTGCCAGTCCGTTTTTATTGGATGATATCCTAACTTATGTGGATAAAATTGCAGAGAATAATACAGCCGCTAAAGCAGCCGTCGACATTGCCCTTCACGACCTTGTTGGAAAACTAATGGGACAGCCATGGTACAAAATATGGGGATACGACAAGACGAAAGCTCCATCAACCACCTTCACAATCGGTATTGATACAGAAGAGGTAGTTAAGCAAAAGACACGCGAAGCTGCCGACTTATATAATATTCTCAAAGTAAAACTGGGACGCGATAATGACAAAAAAATCATCAATGCCATACGCACAGTAACCGACAAACCTATCGCCATCGATGCCAATCAAGGGTGGAAAGATAAACACCAGGCATTAGATATGATCTACTGGTTGAAAGAAAAAGGGATTGTCATGATTGAGCAGCCTATGCCTAAATACAACCTCGACGATGCTGCCTGGGTAACTGAACAAAGCCCACTGCCTATTTTTGCCGATGAATCATTCCAGCGATTGCACGATGTGATGCGCCTAAAAGGTGCTTTTACGGGTGTAAACATCAAGCTAATGAAATGTACGGGCATGAGAGAAGCGCATAAAATAATTACGGTTGCCAGAGCTTGCAATATGCGTGTTATGATTGGTTGCATGACAGAAACGTCGTGTGCCATCTCGGCTGCATCTCAACTGTCTCCTGCTGTTGACTGGGCTGATTTAGACGGAAATCTTTTAATAAGCAACGACCTTTATAGTGGTACACAGATTGTCAACGGAGTCATCACACTCAATGATTTACCAGGCATCGGACTACAAAAGTGATATACAATATGATATCCATTTTTAAAATTAAACAGCAAACTGAAAAGAAATAGCAGGAACTTTGTATTTTTGCATCCGTATTAATACAAAACAAATATGGATAGCAAAAAGACGTTTCATGGATTGAACGATAATCAGGTTGAAGAAAGCCGTCGCTTACACGGTGAAAATATATTAACCCCACCCAAGAAAACCTCATTATGGAAACTGTTTCTGGAAAAGTTTGATGATCCTATCATTAAGATACTCCTCGTAGCATGGTTTCTGTCCATGATTATTGCCGGAGTACATTGCTGGGGACCGGAAGCAAAGGGTTTTACGGCATTCCTTGAACCGATCGGCATATTTTTCGCTATCATTCTTGCCAGTGGCGTTGGATTCTTTTTTGAAGTAAAAGCCAATAAGGCATTCGACGTTTTAAATACAGTAAACGACGACATAGAAGTTAAAGTCATCCGAAACGGCAATATCTGTCAGATTACACGCAAGGATGTTGTTGTAGGTGATATCGTAGTTCTTGAAACGGGCGAAGAAGTTCCGGCCGACGGACATTTGCTCGAAGCTATTTCATTACAGATAAACGAGTCGACACTAACGGGCGAACCCATAATTGCAAAGACTACCAATGAAGCCGACTTCGATGAGGAAGCGACTTATCCATCCAATATGGTGATGCGTGGTACTACGGTAGTCGACGGACATGGCATAATGGAAGTAGAATTAGTAGGTGATGCAACCAGCTATGGCAAAGTATATGAAGGATCGCAAATAGACAATAATATAGAGACTCCCCTGCAAACCCAATTACGAGGGTTGGCCGGAATCATCAGCAAAGCAGGATATGCCATTGCTGGAGCTACCTTCCTTGCCTTAATCATCAAGATGTTTATTACGCAACCCAATCTGCCGTTAATGGATATGATTGGTCACATTTTAAACATCTTCATGATTGCAGTTACCTTGATTGTGGTATCTGTGCCCGAAGGTTTACCAATGAGCGTTACGCTTAGTCTTGCCTTGAGTATGAACCGTATGCTAAAGACTAACAACTTGGTCCGCAAGATGCATGCCTGCGAAACGATGGGTGCAACTACGGTTATATGTACAGACAAAACCGGAACACTTACGCAAAACCAAATGCAGGTTTATAAAACCAACTTTTACAACCTACCCGATCAACAGCTACAAAACGACGAATTGAGCAACCTGATCAAAGAAGGTATTTCAGTCAATTCTACAGCTTATCTTGATTTTTCTGCAGATAAGATTAAGACCTTGGGAAATCCAACCGAGGCTGCCCTACTGCTATGGCTTAACAGTCAAAATCAAAACTACCTTGATTTAAGAGAAAGTGCTCCAATCATTGAACAGTTGACCTTCTCAACCGAACGGAAATATATGGCGACAGTTGTCGACTCTCCTCTTCTGGGCAAGAAAGTCTTGTATGTAAAAGGAGCTCCTGAAATAGTCTTAGGTAACTGTAAACGAGTTGCTACCGACGGTGGATACAAATCAGTAGAAGAGACAAAAGCACAAATCGAACAACAACTGCTCGACTATCAAAATCAAGCCATGCGTACGCTAGGTTTCGCTTATCAAATCATTGATAACAACCATACAGGTAGTTTCTTTAGCGAGGGCAGACTTATCAAAGATACAGACCTGACCTACTTGGGTATTGTTGCCATTTCAGATCCTGTGCGTTCAGATGTGCCTGCTGCCGTTCAGAGCTGTCTTAATGCAGGTATATCTGTTAAGATTGTAACCGGCGATACTCCGGGAACAGCCAAAGAAATAGGCCGCCAGATAGGCATTTGGGATACAGAAAAAGATACGGAAAGAAACATCATAACCGGTCCTGGATTTGAAGCCCTGAGCGACGAAGAAGCGCTCGACCGGGTACTTGATTTAAAGATTATGTGTCGCGCACGTCCGACCGACAAGCAAAGACTTGTTCAACTATTACAAAAGAAGGATGCCGTAGTGGCGGTAACCGGTGATGGAACAAATGATGCTCCGGCATTGAAGGCGGCTCAGGTAGGGCTCTCAATGGGTGACGGAACGTCAGTTGCCAAAGAAGCCAGTGACATTACCATTATTGACAATTCATTCAGCAGCATCACCCGTGCAGTTATGTGGGGTCGTTCGCTCTATCGAAATATCCAGAAGTTCCTTCTGTTCCAATTGACTATCAATGTTGTTGCTTGTGTGATTGTATTGGTTGGTTCCATTCTGGGAACAGAATCTCCACTTACCGTTACGCAAATGCTGTGGGTGAATCTGATTATGGACACTTTTGCAGCTGCTGCATTGGCCTCACTACCTCCACAAGAACGAGTGATGCAAAACAAACCACGTAAGAGTGGTCCCGACGGTGATTTCATCATCACCAAAGAGATGGCCTATAATATTTTCGGAGTAGGTATTCTATTTGTCCTGTTACTTATCGGCGTATTGTTGTACTTCTATCAAGATGGCGAGCTTACAGCTTACGAACTTTCCATGTTCTTTACCATCTTCGTCATGCTTCAATTCTGGAACATGTTCAATGCCAAGGCCTATAGTGACAAAAAATCTGCTTTCAGCGACTTCAAAGACAGCAAGGCATTCCTCTTCGTATCGTTACTAATCATTGTAGGTCAATACTTTATTGTCACGTTCGGAGGACAGATGTTCAGCGTTGTTCCGTTAACTTGGGAAGATTGGGGCATCATTTTTGCCGGTACATCCATTGTTCTTTGGTTAGGAGAAATAGTTCGTTTTTTCACTCGATTGAAAAAATAACTATGTTTAACAATTATGCTTAATAACATAGTTATCATAGTATTTAGGTACAATACCCATATAAATCAATAAGTATAGGTATTGTGCCAACTTTTTTTATTTTCTACTTTCGCGCATCTTTTTAAACAAAAAAAATATATTTAACGTATGGATGCGTACAAAGGTTTTCAAGGTACTAAATGGCAAGAGACAATTGATGTTAATGACTTTATTTTAAAAAACTACACCGAATATACAGGAGACGAAAGTTTTTTGGAATCCCCCACAGAAGCTACAAATCAATTATGGGCAACATTATGCCAAATGTTTAAAATAGAAAAAGAGAAAGGTATCTACGATGCAGAAACCAAAATACCTTCTCAAATCGATGCCTACGGTCCAGGATACATAAACAAAGATCTTGAAAAAATCGTTGGACTTCAAACAGACAAACCCCTTAAAAGAGCAATATTTCCAAATGGTGGCCTTAGAATGGTTCAACAAAGCCTTGAAGAATACGGCTACCAACTAGATCCTGTTACAACTGAAATTTACACAAAATACAGCAAGACACATAACGAAGGTGTTTTCTCGGCTTATACAGACAGTATTCGTCGTGCCAGAAGTAACGGATTATTAACCGGTCTGCCCGATGCATACGGTCGTGGACGTATTATCGGTGACTACCGTCGTGTGGCATTGTATGGCGTTGACCGCTTAATTAACGAGCGCGCAAAACGTTTCCAAGAATGCGATCCGATTGTTATGACCGACGACTTGATTCGTCTGCGCGAAGAACTTACCGATCAAATTAACGCATTGAAAGCGCTGAAACGTATGGCTGATGCTTATGGATATGATATTTCAAATCCGGCAACAAACGCTCAGGAAGCTATTCAATGGACTTATTTCGCTTATCTGGCTGCTACCAAAGATCAAAACGGGGCTGCAATGAGCTTGGGACGTGTAACTACTTTCCTTGATATCTATATCGAACGTGATTTACAGAACGGCACGCTTACCGAAAAGGAAGCACAGGAAATGATGGATCACTTCGTCATGAAACTGCGTATCATCAGATTCCTTCGTACAAACGAATACAACGAACTGTTCTCGGGTGATCCGGTATGGGTTACTGAATCAATCGGTGGTATGACCAACAAAGGACGCTCACTTGTAACCAAGAACAGCTTCCGTATGTTGCACACCCTTTACAACTTAGGTCCGGCACCAGAGCCTAACTTGACCATTCTTTGGAGCGACCGCTTGCCGGCAGCCTGGAAGAAATATTGTGCAAAAGTATCTATTGATACTTCATCTCTACAATATGAAAACGACGACTTGATGCGTCCTGAACTGGGAGACGACTACGGAATCGCTTGTTGCGTATCACCAATGCGTATTGGCCATCAAATGCAGTTCTTCGGAGCTCGTGCTAACCTTCCAAAAGCTTTGCTTTACACCATCAACGGAGGTAAAGACGAAATTACAAAGGCACAGGTGCTACCAAAACATTGGGTAGAAAAGGTTTCAGGTGATTATCTTGAATTCGATGAAGTATGGGAAAAATTCGACCGTACACTCGACTGGGTAGCAGAAACCTATGTAAAAGCATTGAACATCATACACTATATGCACGACAAATACTCTTATGAAGCACTTGAAATGGCTCTTCATGATGTAGATATCGTACGCACTCAAGCATTTGGTGTATCAGGTCTTTCCATCATTGCAGACTCATTCGCAGCTATCAAATACGGCAGGGTTCGTGTTGTAAGAGATGCAGATGGTGATGCAGTAGATTATATCAACGAAAAAGAATACGTTCCGTTTGGAAATAACAACGACGACACTGACCAATTCGCAGTAAAAATCGTTGAAATCTTCATGAACAAAATCCGCAAACGCAAGATGTACAGAAATGCTATCCCTACTCAGTCAGTATTGACTATCACATCAAATGTGGTTTACGGAAAGAAAACAGGAAATACACCTGACGGACGTAGAGCGGGAACACCGTTTGCTCCGGGAGCAAATCCAATGCACGGACGTGACACCATGGGTGCCGTTGCTTCATTGGCCTCAGTATCCAAACTTCCATTCGAACACGCTAACGACGGTATTTCATATACATTTGCAATTACGCCTAACACCTTGGGTAAAAACAAGGATGAAGAAGCGCAAAACCTATGTGGATTGCTTGACGGTTACTTCCTGCAGACCGGTCACCACTTGAATGTGAATATCTTCGACCGCCAGTTACTGATCGATGCAATGGAACATCCTGAACAATATCCGCAGTTGACGATTCGTGTATCAGGTTATGCTGTAAACTTCGTGAAGCTGACGCGAGAGCAACAATTAGACGTAATCAACAGAACTATAGCAACAGCTATTTAATAAACCCATAGAGACGCACAAATGTGCGTCTCTATATTTTTTATCGAATATGAAAGGGAATATCCACTCTTTTGAATCATTTGGAACCAAAGACGGACCTGGAATTCGTTTTGTATTCTTCATGCAGGGATGTCCGCTGCGCTGCCTTTACTGCCACAATCCGGACACATGGAATGCCAAGAACCATGCTTATGAGATGACCCCCGATGAAGCATTTCAAGAAATTAATAAAGTAAGAGCCTTTATTCGAAATGGAGGTATAACCATTTCGGGAGGTGAGCCTCTGCTTCAACCCGAATTTGTACTTGAATTATTCAAGCGATGTAAAGAAGAAGGCATACATACAGCTGTCGATACTTCGGGTTATCTTCTAAACGATCAAATCAAGGCCGTACTGGAATACACCGACCTGGTTTTGTTGGATATCAAGCATATCAATCCCGAGAAATACCAGACACTAACGGCCAAACCACTGGAGCCCACCCTACATTTCATCAATTATTTAAAAGAAATTCAAAAACCGGCATGGATACGCTATGTCCTCATTCCGGGTTATTCGGATGACGAACCCGACCTGCATCAATGGGCCGGATACGTTTCCACCCTCCCGTTCGTTCAACGCGTAGACATCCTACCCTTTCACCAAATGGGTATACATAAATGGGAGCAAATCGGAGCCAAATACAAACTAAAAGAAGTACAACCTCCAACCAAAGAAGCTGTATCACGCACAGAAAGCATTTTTCGTGAGCATGGATTGCCATTGATTTAACATTGGGAAGAAAAAACAAAACGACCGATATCAAAAACAAAAAACACTCCTATGCTTTTCTATTTCCATATATATAGAAAAGTTTTTCTATAACTGTAGTAAAGTTTTTCTATATATATAGAAATAGAAATCGTTCCTTATGTTTATAAAAAAAGACCAGGAAGTTTTCAGAGAATTATAGGGAGAAAAATTTATGCCAACCGGAAAGAAAAAAGTATATTAGCAATAAACAAAAATTCAGCATTATGGATTATCAGATTATTCACTTGAAAGAAGACTATCGTTTTGAAGTTAGAATTGGAGATGATATTGCGTATGTGGAATACACCTTACATGATGACAATCTCGACATTGAACACACTTTTGTTCCGAAACAATTAGGCGGTCAAGGCCTTGCAGGAGCATTAGTAAAGGAAGCCTACGATTATGCTTTGGCTCATAATCTAAAGCCTGTTGCAACTTGTTCTTATGCCGTTGTCTGGTTGGAACGACATCCGGAATATAAACGTTAAAAAATTCCGGCTAATAAAGGCAGATAATCTTTCAAATCCTTTCTGAGGAGCTTGAGTGCTTGTTGTATGCGGTAATCAATGGTCTTTGGAGATAAGTTCAGTTTATCGGCAATTTGATTATAGGTCATATCTTTGAACCTGCTAAGCGCAAATGCGGTACGATAACTTTCCGGCAGTCGCTTCAACGCATCTTCAATTCGCTTAAACAATTCTTCTACATCATAAAAATCAGCAGAATCATAGATAAAATCCATATTTTCATGAACGGTCTTTTCCACTCTTTCTTTCATTTCATTTCTGGACAAAAATGATAGGCATTTATTCTTTACAGATTGGAAAAGGTATTGACGCGGAGATGTAAGAATGACAATTTTATTCCTGTTTAGCCATAGATTAACCATAATATCCTGCACTATATCTTGTCCATCATCAAGACTGACAAATTGTTTAGAATAAGCACATAATACAGCATAATGACGACTAAAAAAAGCATCAAATGCCTTCTTGTCTCCTTCTTTTATAGCAAAAAGAAGCTCTGTATCTGTCTGTTGGTTAGTATCCATTAAACTTAGCTTTGGTACAAACTTACTTCTTTTCGTTTTAAATTTCAGAATTTTTAAATTAAAAAACAAGTTATATTTCTATTACCGAAACTCAAATCAAATATTTCTCTTTATTGGCCCATTTTCAAAAGGTCCTTTTTTAAAAGCAAATATCTTAATTGCAGATTACATTGCATTGAAGATTTATTTACAAATAGGTTAAACGCAATTTTACGCTTATTTTAAAAAAAAATCATATTTTTAGTTTAGGAGATGTTCTGTTTGGTTAGTCATATATGTAAAGAATGGGAATTATGGCTAAAAAAGAAACAGAAGAATACGGTCAAATCCAAGAGTCCGAATTGATTGGATACTTCATGAATGAGTTAAACTCGGAAGATACGAAACGGGTTGAAAAATGGATTGCAGCTTCAGATGAAAATAGACGTCTGGCTGAATCTGTTTATGAAGTTACACTCGGTTTGGATATATTGGATACAGTAGCTAACATTTCTACCGAACAAGCTCTAAAGGCCGTGGATAAACGGATTTTCTCAAAAAAAGTCTCTCTATTAGCGAAAAGGGCACAACAAATTGCAGCCATACTGTTTGTTCCCCTACTAATTTCCTTCACCTATCTTTTATTTAAGAATGCTAACGAAGAGCCACAATACATTACTTTCAAGACCAATCCGGGAATTGTAGCAGACTTTATACTTCCTGATGGCAGTAAGGTTTGGCTGAATGCCCATTCTGAATTGAAATACCCTTCAGCATTTAAAGGAAATAAACGAGAGGTACAATTAAAGGGTGAAGCCTATTTCCAAGTAGAAAAAGATAAAAAACATCCGTTTATCGTACAATTATCTAATAATGTGGATATTGAAGTAACCGGTACAGAATTTAACGTTGATGCTTACGAGAAGAGTAATGAAATAACCGCTATGCTCGTTAACGGTGAAATCAACTTAAGATATCCTCATAAAACAAAAGGTACAGTAAGAAAAAAGGTATTGCCCGGACAAAAAATCTTTTTCGATAAAGAGACCGAAGCCATCTCACTCGCAACTGCTTCAGCCTTGGTCGAAACAAGTTGGAAAGATGGGAAAATCTATCTGGACAATACACCAATCGTTCATTTGCTCCACACTTTAAGCAAACGCTTTGATGTAGATTTCATTATGGATAACGAGCAATTAAAAAATAACTACTTCACAGGTGCTTTCGGCTCACAGGATCTGGACATGATACTTAAACACCTAGAATTCTCATCAGGTATTAAACATAGAATTGAACGTCAAGGAATTAATAATATTAATGAGCGAATTGTCATTACATTATACTAATAAATAATAACCTTAAAATGAATGGAAATGCAGAATCACGAACCACCTTAAAAAAACCGCGGGAAAGCGTTGGCGACACTCTCCCGCAGCAAAGAAACTAAATTTCAAAAATTACTCACACAAGTAATCAATAAAGTTTCAATTATTAATCTCACAAGATCTATGATAAAGAAAATCACGAACAAAAGATTTAGTCGATTTATTTTGCCTAATCTTTTAAAAATCAGCACAGTAAAATATGTTCTGTTAACTATGTTGTTCTTGTCTGCAACAACGATTTGTAATGCGACAAGTACATATGCACAATCCGTTTTGCTTTCACTGCAAATGGAAAATAAACCTATGCAACAGGTATTACAAGAAATTGAAAACAACTCAGAGTTTAAATTTTTCTATAATACCAAGCAAATCAACTTATCTCAAAAAGTATCTGTCAATGTATCCGAAACAGATGTATTTGCTATTCTGGACCAGATCTTTGCAAACACCAACATTGGCTATAAGGTACTAGACAAAAACATTGTTCTGGCACAAGAAAACATGCTGAAAGATGCTAAGATTGAAAACTATCAGCAACAAAAAACAAAATCAATTTCAGGAACAATTGTCGATGAACACAACGAAGCTGTAATTGGAGCAAATGTTTTCATTAAAGGAACAAACCAAGGAACAATCACAGATTTTGATGGTAACTTCACATTAAAAGACGTTCCAGAAAATGCAATCTTAGTAGTTTCATATATCGGCTATATAGAGCAACAAATCTCTGTAGCAGGAAAAAATCAATTGGCCGTAGTTCTGAAAGAAGACTCAAAAGCATTGGAAGAAGTGGTAGTAGTAGGTTATGGTACACAGAAGAAAGTAAACCTGACCGGTGCTGTTGAACAAGTAACGAGCGAAGTTTTCGATAACCGTTCCGTATCTAACGTTTCTCAAGCTCTTCAAGGAACTATCCCTAACTTGAACATTACATTGGACGATGGTAAACCAACTCGTACTGCAGCATACAACGTTCGTGGTACGACATCTATCGGACAAGGCGGTAGCGCATTGGTTCTTATCGATGGCGTTGAAGGCGATCCTGCTTTGTTGAACCCAAACGATATTGCTAGCGTATCTGTATTGAAGGATGCTGCATCAGCTGCTATTTATGGAGCTAGAGGTTCATTCGGTGTTGTTTTGATTACGACCAAAAACCCACAGAAAGGAAAGGTTACCATAAACTATACCGGTAATGTATCATTACAATCTCCTACTGCTGTACCAGACGTAGTTTCTGATGGTTATATCTATGCTGAACGTTTCCGTGAAGCTTACTATGCATGGAATAACTATTCATCATTACCCAGCAAAATCAACAAGTCACAAATTTACACTGACGCTTGGTTACAAAAATTCAAAGAACGTAAAGAACAAGGTATTACAGATGAATATGAGATTGCTGCAGATGGTACCTACACTTATTATGGTAATGTAAATTACTATGACGAATTGTATAAGAAACAAACTTATGCACAAGATCATAACGTTACCGTATCGGGTGGTACAGAAAAATCAGATTTCTACATCTCTGGTCGTTTCTATGGCTATGACGGATTGTTCCGCTATAACACAGACGATTATGATATCATGAATATCCGTGCTAAAGGATCTCTCCAAATAACTGACTGGCTGCGTCTTACTAACAATATGGAATTCTCAGACATGACCTATCATAACCCAATAAACGTGGGTGAAGGTGGTTCTATCTGGAGAAATATTGCAGACGAAGGCCACCCTTCTTCTCCTATTTTCAACCCTGATGGTTCATTAACTATGTCTGCTGCTTATACAGTTGGTGATTTTATCTATGGAAAGAACGGTATCGATACGCATAAAAAAGTATTGAAGAACACAACTGGATTTGCTGCTTCGTTCCTTAACAATAAACTGCGTATTAATGGTGACTTCACTTTCCGTAACTTCGACAACAACGAAGATCGTCGCAGAGTACCAGTTCCTTACAGTACAAAAGAAGGAAAAACAACTTGGTTGAGTGAAAAATATAATGATTACAAGAAAAGTATTCGTAATACATTATATACAGCAACAAACCTTTATGCTGAATATGAAGACACATTCGCAGAAAGCCATTATTTGAAAGGAATGGTTGGTTACAACTATGAAACTTCAAAATACGAAAGTACTTATGTAGAACGCAACGGCTTGTTGTTGGCTGATTCAGAAAGTATCAACCTTGCTTTAGGTGATGCAATCACAACTTCTGCCGGTTGGGAAAAATGGCGTATTGCAGGTGCATTCTTCCGTTTGAACTATGCGTATAAAGATCGCTATCTAATGGAAGTAAATGGTCGTTATGACGGATCTTCAAAATTCCCAGAAAGCCAACAATGGGCATTCTTCCCATCAGTTTCTCTTGGATGGAGAGTTTCAGAAGAACCATTCTGGAAGGTAAATGATAATTTCATTTCTGACTTAAAGCTTAGAGCTTCGTATGGATCACTCGGTAACGGTAATGTGGATTCATATAAATTCATGGAATTGTTATCTATCAGTACAGCAAGTTACATCGTAAATGGAGCTAAGAATAAATATACCAATTCACCGGATGTAATTCCAAGATCATTAACTTGGGAAACTGCAACAACTACTGATATAGGTGCTGACTTTGGCTTCCTTGGTGGAAAAATGAGATTGACCGGAGACTATTATGTTCGTAAGACTACGGATATGTATACTAAAGGGGTTACTCTTCCTGATGTATTCGGTGCAACTTCACCAAAAGGTAACTACGCTGACATGACAACCAAAGGATGGGAATTATCAATTAGCTATCGTGATAAATTCACATTGGCTGATAAACCATTCAATTATGAAGTACGTGGTACATTGGCCGACTACAAATCAACAATCGACAGATATAACAATGCTACGAAGAGTCTGGATGACTATTACGAAGGACAGACTGTAGGAGAAATTTGGGGATATCGCACAGATGGTTTGTTCCAATCTGAAGATGAAATAAAAGGTTATGTGAATACAATCATCAAATCTTCTTCAAACGGTAAAATTTATCCTGGAGACATTAAATTTGTTGATGTAAATGGCAACGGAAAGATCGATTACGGTGATAATACAATAGATAACCCAGGTGATAAAGTAATTCTTGGTAATAGCGAACCCCGATTCATTTATAGCTTTACATTAAGCGGTGATTGGAACAATTTCTTTGTTTCGGCATTCTTCCAAGGTATTGGCAGACAACACTGGTACCCAAGCAATGAATCTGGATTCTGGGGACAATACAACCGTCCATACAACCAATTACCTACATGGCATTTGGATAATTATTGGACAGAAGATAACAGAGATGCTTACCTTCCACGTTATGCAGGTTATAACAACTCTCTGAAATCACAAAGTTGCGACCGCTATTTACAAAACATTGGATATATCCGTTTGAAAAACCTTCAAGTTGGATATACACTTCCTCAAGTTTGGACATCAAAAGCCGGTATGCAAAATGTAAGAGTTTATTTAAGTGGCGAAAACATCTGGAGTTGGTCTCCATTGTATAAGCACACTCGTGACTATGACGTTACAAATACTAACTCAGGTTCGGACCCGGATCTAACTTCCGGAACTAGTGGTGATAATTATACCTATCCGATGATGAAAAGTATAACCCTTGGATTATCAGTAACATTTTAAAAAGTAATTATCATGAAGAAAATACAATATTTATTCTTACTGTTCTTCGTTCTTTTTATAAACTCATGTGATTTATATGAAGAACCCAAGGCTACTGTCAGTAAAGATGCCATCATGAGTACTGAAGCCGGACTACAGACTTATGTTTATTCATTCTATGAAAAGTTGCTCCCTTCTGGTAGTGACGCAAACCAAATAGAAGTTAATTTGGTTGATTTTGGTGCAATTAACAACCTTCCTGACTTCCAGGTAAAGAATGCTTACAGTGAAACAAACTCAGGTGGTTGGTCATGGAGTAATCTACGTAATATCAATTATTTCATTGTAAACTGTACAAGTGATAAAGTTGATGAAAAAGTACGCAACCACTATATCGGTATCGCTCGCTTTTTCAGAGCTTACTTCTATTATGATAAAGTAACTCAATTTGGAGATGTGCCATGGATTGACAGACCTCTTGATGTTGATGACGAAGAGTTATATGCTCCACGTGATTCACGCGAATTGGTGATGGAAAAAGTATTCGAAGACCTGGAATTTGCATGTAATAACATTACAACCTTGAGTGATCCAACAGGTACAATGATTACGAAATGGGTAGCTTATGGCTTTGCAAGTCGCGTTTGCTTGTTCGAAGCATCTTTCAGAAAATATCACAATTTAAACTTATCAACTAGTGCTGATGTGTGGTTCAAAAGAGCAATGGACAAAGCTGAATATGTTATGAAAAATTCAGGCAAGAAGCTTCATACGGCATCAGGCGTAAATAAATCTTTCAGAGATTTGTTTACTAGCGACAATCCTATTACAGATGAAGTTTTATTGGCTGCTTGTTCAAGTGCTGAACTTGGCGTATTACATCATGCAAACTGGAAATGGACATCACCTACTTACGGTAACCGTTTCAGCTTGACTCGTACATTTATCAACACTTTCCTGCAGACAGATGGAACTCCTTATACAACTCGTACAGGATGGCAAACAGAAGAATTCTTTGATGAATGTAAGAACAGAGATGCGCGTTTAGCTCAAACGATCAGAACTCCGGGTTATACCCGTGAAGGAGTGCCTGCAGCACCAGACTTTATGGGTTATTCAAGAACTGGATATCAACCAATCAAATACTGTTTGGATGAAAAGAAATATGATGATGCAGCATTGAATACAAATGCAATTCCTCTGTTACGTTATGCAGAAGTATTGTTAAACTATGCAGAAGCGAAAGCTGAGTTGAATCAATTGACTGACGAAGATTGGGCAAAAACAATTGGTGCTTTACGTGCAAGAGCAGGTATCACTGGCGGTTTGACTTCAAAACCTACAACAATTGATACTTATTTCCAACAAACTTATTTCCCATCAATTAACAATCCTGTAATTCTGGAAATTCGTAGAGAACGTGCAATCGAGCTATGTCTTGAAGGACTCAGATTTGATGACCTTCGTCGTTGGAAATGCGGTGAATTGTTGAATATGAGTTGGGATGGTATGTATATACCTAAGTTGAACGAACCATTAGATTTGGATAGAGATGGTACTTACGATGTATTATTCTATGATACAAATGCTAATCTGGAAGCTGCAAAAGCTAAATTAGATTGGGGTAAGGTTGGTAAAACTTGTGCTACTATTGCAATTCAAGGTACAAATGTATTGCAATTGGTAAAAGAAGTTGAACCGGGCAATCCTTCAGCAGGTTACTATTTAACTTGGGATACACCGAATGATTATAAGCGAGTTTTCGGGAAAAAGCAATATCTTTACCCAATTCCATCATTGGTGATGGTGAAAAACCCTAACATCAAGCAAAATCCAGGATGGGAAAACGGAGCTTCTAATGACGGTAACTAAATAATTATGAACATGAAAACTAAATTAATTTGCTTAGTTCTTTGTTTAACCGGATGTTTGCTTCCAGTTAACGCAAAGCAAAAATGCGAATTGAGAGTGGCAACTTTCAACTTGCGTATGGATACAAAAAATGATGGACCTAATGCTTGGGAACATCGTAAAGATTTTGTGAAATCACTTGTCTTATTCCATGAATTCGATGTATTCGGAACTCAAGAAGGTTTCAAACATCAATTAGATGGTATCTTGGAAACCGGTGTTTACAATTACGTAGGTGCTGGTCGTGAAGATGGTAAAGACGCTGGTGAACATTCAGCAATCTTTTACAACAAAGAACGTTTTAAAGTTTTGGAACATGGCGATTTCTGGTATTCGGAAACACCGGAGGTTCCCGGAAAAGGTTGGGATGCCACATGCTGTAACCGAATTTGCTCATGGGCAAAATTCAAAGACAAAGTAAGCGGAAAAGAATTCTTTTTCTTCAACTCTCACTATGATCATCAAGGCAAAGTGGCAAGAAGAGAATCTTCAAAGCTTCTTCTTAAGCGAATTAATGAAATAGCCGGAAAAGCAACTATCTTCTGTACAGGTGACTTCAATGCCGTTCCTGAAGACGAGCCAATTCAGCTTATCTACTCAGATGGTTATTTGAAAGATTCGAAATTGATTTCGAAAAAAGAACCTTATGGACCAGTAGGAACTTATCACGGATATAAGTTTGACGCTCCGATGAAGGATCGTATCGACTATATTTTCGTATCACCCAATGTGACTGTAGAAAAATATGGCGTACTAACAGATAGCAAAAACGGACGTTTTGCTTCCGATCATTTCCCAGTTCTTGTTCATGTGACATTTTAATTAAATGCCATATAAATGTAAAGGAGAGTGTCTGCATAGACACTCTCCTTTTTCATTATTGTCAATTTAAGATTCCATCATTTAACGTCCCACCATAAACGTCCATATTCATTGGATTCATCACCGAATTGTGGGTCTTCCTTCATCACATCAATCCGCTTAATCAGATTTTCTGCGTTATGTACACCTGGATTAGGATACACAAACTTTACTCGGCGTGGAATAATTCGCTTGACACCCTGTATGACAGGCTCTTCAAATTGAATAATCTTTGAGTCCTCCCAATTAGGATAGTTAGTTCTCTTCCAGAAAGCATACATTTCGTCAACATTCTTATAATGCTCTACATACGTTTGAGCATATATTTGCTCAAGTCCAATGCTCTGGTTCCACTTAACATCTTCTTTTTGCATGAATGCATCTATTTCTTCTTGAGTGATTTCTTCATAATCAATCACATCACAATATTTGCCTACTTCACTCCATTGAGCCAACGAGGCTTTCACTCCATCTTCATACCATTCTTGTGCAGATTTTGAGGAAGGAATACCTTCTCTTAACACCCATTCTGCTGATAGGAAACAGAAATCTGCATAAGTCATAACCGGTGCCCAGTTACCTCCGTTGCCGGTATCGTCATTCCCTTTCCACAAACGCGATTGAGGCGTATTAGCAGGCCTCATATCAATTTGCTCTTTATCTTTCGTCAAGTAATAACGCGCTCTCGGTCTATTATCGTTCCACTTGTCATAGCTAATCGTACTTCCCTCCCATCTTGTATAATTCGCTGGAATAAGTCGCGAAGTATCAGTTTGTGCCTTATTGAATTCTTCTACATTCTCAGGCGTCAAATTATTTTTCTTAAAGAAAATCTTTCTTCGTGGATCCTCATTTTTATTCAGATAATCCATAAATGCATAGGAAGCAATTTCCATATCACGTATGGAATGCCAGTCTCCTTCATGAATATTCGTATAAAGATTGTCAAACCACAAGATAAAGCTATCATCAGTTGTATTAAATACGAATTCACTGTTTGACGGACTAAGCACTTCCGTAGCTATTGACTTAGCTATTTCGGGTTGTCTTTTCCATAGACGACTAGCCAAACGCAATCGGACACCATTGGCTGCTTTAATCCACTTCTTCATATCTCCATTGTAAGATCTATCATAGCCTTTAAGTGACTTTTGAGAAGATGAGTTCAAGTTTGCCTTTAGCGTACTTATACATTCCTTCAACTGCTTATCCCAAATGTCAGACAGCTCTTCTTGAGTTTCAAATTCAGGAGACATACTTTCATCGTCAATCAGTCCTTTCTTTGCCAGCCAAGCTTGGCTATAGGCTAACGAGCCAAACATATCTGAAGTCTGTATCCCTTTAGCGATTAACAAGATCCGTCCGGCTTGTATTAGGTCTGAATAGTTTTCAGGTGTATCTGTTTTTGATGCTACATATTCAATATTAGTCACATAAGATCCCATTTGATTATACTCGTAATAGATTGAATTTCCGATACTATTCTGAAAATAATCATAATTAGTTAGAGAATACCCCCAAATTCCTGATCCATATTGCATCCATCTGAACTTGGCAGCATAAATGGAATTCCAACAATGCGCAGCACTTAACACGTTTGTTTCTGCCATGTAAAACAACTCTTCCGGCTGAACATCTATTACAGCTGAAGGGTCTCTATTCAAGTTTTCAAAGTCATCTGTACAACCAACTGTGGTCAAACTGATTGCAAGAACAGACAGGATATATAATTTTAATTTTTCCATGATTTTAGAATTAGAAGTTTAGATTAAGTTTAACACCGTAGTTTCTGCTAAATACGTTTCCTCCAGCTTCTACGTACTCATAACTGTAGTTACTTTTTAGTCCTTCAGGATGAATATTATCAGGCAGGCTGTTATAGAGATAGCCTACATTACGAACAACGAATCCTATATTTGCACGCTTAATGAATGCTTTGCTGATCCATTTTGAAGGTATTTCCCAGTTCAATGATATTTCTCGCAAGGCAACCCATGAGAGTTCATGTATCGATGCTTCACGTATACCATTCCCCAATCATATAAATTACCGTAATAATTATACGCAGAGATGGGTTCTACATAGCCTTTCTCATATGCTTCGCGATAGGACATTCCTCCAACATTTACTTGTGTACCTTTATAATCTACAGTTGCATTCGGTTCGAATATGCCATCAGGAATCATTCCATCATTCACCACACGACCATCCATCCAATGTTCTTTTTAATCCTCCTAAATCTTCAGTTCTACCCGGCAAACTACTCATCAATCTACCACTTGACATCCCATAATTATACGAAGCCGATAAAATATCACCACCAAACCGCGCATCGATTATCATACCTAAATTAAATCCCTTCCATTGCAGATTAGAGGTAAAACCTCCAAGAAAATCCGGTTGCATACTACCAATTTTTTCTGAAGTTCCAGATCTCAGCCAAGCACCTGCACTATTTAATAATTTTTCTCCGGTTGCCTCATCGCGTTTAAAGGCCGCACTTGAATAAATATCTCCATAAGCTCCTCCAACAGTTGCCCATGCATCCGTTTCAATACTACTCGTTCCTAACTGATAACGGGTAACACCGTGATACAACTCTTTGATCTTATTTCTATTTTTGGTATAGCTCAACGTGATATCCCAAACGAGATCTCTCGTTTGAACAGGTGTAGCTGACAATAAAATCTCTATCCCTTGATTCTGAATATTACCGGCATTTATGATCCGATAAGAAACGCCTGTTTCTTCTGAAGTAGGCAAAGCAAGTATTTGATTTTTTGTGTTTGTTTTGTAATAAGCCAAGTCAATACCAATTCGGTTGTTAAACATGCGATAATCGACACCGAACTCTATGGCATGTTGCTTTTCCGGTTTTAGATCTAAAGCACCTAAGTTTTTATTTGCAAAATCAAAATAGGGATAAGTTCCCGAACCAAAATAAGTATCTTTAAATGAATTAAAATAGATATAAGTTCCCGGATTTGTAATCAAATAGGGGTCACAGTCTTTACCTACGATAGCATACGATGCACGAATCTTAGCAAATGAAATAGACGAAGGCAGCTTTTCCTTAAAGGTCTCTGTAATCAACCATGAGGTACTAACCGAAGGATAGAAGTAAGATACATTTCCTGATCCATCTAAATAACGAAGTGTAGATGACCAGTCGTTTCTTCCTGTTACATCCAAAAAGACTTGTCCTTCCCAATCCATATTAATAAACCCATAAACAGAGTTTATTCTCTTCTGCTTTGTGCGTGAATAAGCTTCTGTTGTGGGAGGATCAATCGAGTTATTTAATTCAAATACTCCCGGTATGCGCAGTCCATTATTTGTCTTCGAATTATGAAAAGACTGATCTTCATTAAATCGTTCAGCTCCAATCGAGCCACTTATTGAAAAGTTGTTAAACTTTTTTTGTGCAGTCAGCATCGCAGTCAGTTTGTATTGCAATTTCTGACTTTCATTCAGTCTGTATTCCGCTCCTCTAAAACCGTCTTTTTCTGTGGCCAACGTTTTCTTTTCGTAGGATTTATACAACCTGTTCATATCTCCTTTTACAACAAGTTTCAACCAATCAGTCAGATTGAAATTAACATTCAGATAGCCTCTGTAATTCTCCTCATTTTGTATTTCGTCATTTTCCAGATAGTCAAATAAGGTTGCTGAATAACCGAATGGGTCGTCACCATTCCACCCATCTCTCGCAACACTCCAATAATTCTTTTTCCAGTATCTCGTATCATAATCTCGGGGGACACTGTAAGAGAAGTCATAAATCGGAGATTTATCTCCTCCTTGATAGGTTGGATTCTTTGCATCTGAATTTACATACGAAAATCCGGCTTCTGCTGTTACATATTTACTGATATCTTGGGTTGCATTTAAGGATAAGCTATTTCTTGTCATTGAGTTTTTCAGACTGATCCCGTCGTTTTGCAAATTAGAAAAAGAGAAACGGAATGTACTTTGATCCGTTCCACCTGATATAGCAACGTTTGTATTCACAAAATGACCTGTCCGATACATCTCTTTCAGGTTGTCTTCATAAGGCTGATGAATACCATCGTAAATCTGACTAACGGTGTAGGGCTTATAGTCATAAGCAGGGCCAAAGTTCCTTCCCGGCTCAATGCTTCTAACTTCATTTCCATTCTTATCAACTGGCCACAAAGGGTAGGTACCCATTCCAAATTGGTTTTGGAGTTTTGGGTATGAGTAGACAGACTCCCATTGTTGGGTATGTGAAAAACTGATACCTAGTCCTTCGCCTTTCTTACCTCTTTTTGTTGTAATTAATATAACACCATTCGATGCTCTGGAACCGTACAAAGCTGTTGCTGCTGCTCCTTTAAGGATAGAAACTGTTTCAAAATCGTCGGAATTCAAATTTTTGATATCATTACCAAAATCTCGATCATTTTTATCTCCGGTCTTGGTAACGTCATTATCAATAATAATTCCATCAATAACGAATATAGGCTGGTTGTTTCCTGACATTGAAGTATTTCCTCGTATCAAAATACGTTGAGAAGATTGCGGACCTGCAGTTCCCATATTGATCTGTACTCCGGCAACTTTACCTTGTAGTGCATTTACCGGATTGACATTATTGGACTTGAGCAAATCATCTCCTTTCAATTCTGTCATAGCGTATCCTAAGGCCTTCTTATCACGGGTCATCCCCAAAGCAGTTACCACAACTTCAGACAAGGCTTGAGCATCCTCTTTCAATACAATCTTTAGCTCCGACTGGCCTTTAACATCAACTTCCTGAGGAATATAACCAATGTAACTAACCACTAAAGTTGCTGAAGAGGGAACGGTTAAAATGAAATCACCATCCATACCTGTTATAGTTCCAATACTTGGATCACTTTTTAGCACTAGATTAGCTCCAATAACAGGTTCGCCTAATTCGTCCAAAACAATCCCTTTAATTTGTTTTGAATTGGATGATTGAGCATGTGAAACGTGAACAACAGTTGATAAAAATAAAGAAATAAAAAACAACACACAGCATTGTATCTGCGCTTTCCTTCTGTAATTCATAACATTAAATTTAGGTTACTAATAAAAATATGTATATAGCGAACTAGTGAATAATCTATTTAGATTTAAGTAATGGCTGAACCAAATTCTTCACTTTATTCCAAATAAGAAAAAGCAATTTTCATATTTGGAATAAATAACATGCTGTGCTTTAAATATATACATTCTAATTAAAAACCATAATTTTTTCAAAAAAATTCATTATATATATTTTAACTTTCTATAAACGGTTGGGTAAGTGAAACAGATAGAGACTTCTCATCTATTAAATGTCTTTTTTATCTATTTTTGTAAAAACTATAAAAAAGACATGACTTACGAAGAAACGCTACACTATTTATATACCAGTATTCCTGTGTTTCAGCATATCGGAGGCGACGCCTACAAACCCGGGTTGAACACAAGTTTAGCGTTAGACAAATATTTGGGGTTCCCCCATAAAGCATATAAGACCATTCACGTTGCCGGCACAAACGGCAAAGGTTCTACCTGTCACCTGTTGGCAGCCATATTGCAAGCCTGTGGCTATAAGACTGGTCTATTTACCTCACCTCATTTGGTTGATTTTAGAGAGCGAATTCGCGTAAACGGAAAGATGATTAGTGAAGACTATGTCGTCAACTTCGTTGAACAGCACCGTTCTTACTTTGAAACTCTACAACCCTCCTTCTTTGAATTGACCTCTACGCTTGCCTTTGATTATTTCAGATCAGAGAAAGTTGATTATGCAATTATAGAAGTAGGGATGGGAGGCCGATTAGATAGTACAAACATCATCACTCCCGAGTTGAGTGTTATCACTAATATCAGTCTGGATCATACGCAATATCTCGGCACTACACTCAAGGCCATTGCTTTTGAAAAAGCCGGAATTATCAAGCCTGACATTCCCGTTGTAATCGGCGAAAGCATAAACGAATCTGTGAAACAAGTCTTTATAGATAAGGCCAAACAAGAAAATGCCCCCATCCGCTTTGCTGAAGAGGAAGACATAATCACACGGGCTTCGTTAGGAAACGATGGAAAATGGCATTACGAGACGCGTGATTTCGGCAACTTCGAAGGAGAATTGGGCGGAGCCGTACAATTACATAACACACGTACAGTTCTCACAGCCGTAAAGCAATTGGTCAACTCAGGAGTATCGATAAATCCGGATGCCGTAAAAACGGCTTTCGAACAGGTAACTTCCCTGACCGGATTGATGGGGCGCTGGCAGGTTATGCAAACGTCTCCACTTGTTATTTGCGATACGGGACATAATACCGGAGGATGGGAATATCTGTCGATTCAGTTAGAAGAAAAGAGAAAAAACCACCCGCAACTACATATGGTAGTAGGGATGGTAAACGATAAAGATATCAACGGAGTTGTGAGTCTCATGCCAAAAGATGCGACGTATTACTTCACCCAAGCAACCATAAAAAGAGCTATGCCTGCAGATGATTTTGCAAAAATAGCGAATACGTATGGGTTAAAGGGTACTGCCTATCCTACTGTAGAAACTGCAGTACAGGCGGCACTGGCTAACGGCAATCCGGCTGATATGATATTCATTGGAGGCAGCAGCTTCATCGTTGCCGACGCCCTCCCCCTTTTCAATAGTTCAAATCATTAAACAAACAATAAATTTATGACTGAGATTATACAAAAGAAGTTGAACGACTCACCCTTAGCACGGTGGAGTGTTTTGGCCATCGTGTCGCTAACCATGTTGTGCGGCTATTTCCTAACAGATGCAATGGCCCCCATGAAATCTTTACTCGAATCAGAATTAGGTTGGAGCAGTTCCGCTTACGGATTCTTTACCAGTGCCTATAGTTGGTTCAATGTATTCTTGTTTATGCTGGTTATCAGTGGGGTTATTCTAGACAAGAAAGGTGCACGTTTTACGGGTATTCTAGCTTGTATACTGATGATTATTGGTTGTAGCTTAAAATATTATGCTATATCTGAGTATTTCACCATGACGGGTGATTTGTTCGGCTGGCCTGCCCGAGTGATGGTAGCTGCTATTGGCTATGCAATCTTCGGTGTAGGTGTTGAAACGGCAGGTATCACTGTCACAAAGATTATTGCCCGTTGGTTTAAAGGCTATGAAATTGCATTAGCTATGGGATTACAGGTTGCTGTGGCTCGTATCGGTACGACCATTGCCTTGTCAGTAACTGTTCCTATCGCGATGTATTTCCACAGCTTATCTGCTCCTATCCTCTTTGCTTTAATCTTGTTATGCATTGGCTTCATCTCATTTCTTGTATTTACGGTAGCCGACCGCAGACTGGATGCTTCTATCAAAGAGAGCGGATCATCGGAAGAAGCTTTCCGCATTAACGATATTTTCTCTATCATCAAAAACAAAGGATTCTGGTTGATTGCTTTGCTTTGCGTTCTGTTCTATTCAGCTGTATTCCCCTTCTTGAAGTATGCAACAGACCTGATGGTAAATAAATATAATGTATCTATTGACTTAGCAGGAAACATTCCGGCCATGTTGCCTTTTGGAACTATGTTGTTGACTCCATTCTTCGGTGGATTGTATGACAAGAAAGGTCGTGGTGCTTCCATCATGATTCTCGGTGCTATCCTCTTAATCGTAGTGCACCTGCTCTTTGCTATGCCGTTTATGAATATATGGTGGTTTGCTGCATTGATTATGATTATTCTGGGTATCGCCTTCTCGTTGGTACCTTCTGCTATGTGGCCTTCCGTACCAAAAATCATACCTCAACGTCAATTAGGTACGGCTTATGCTTTGATCTTCTGGGTACAAAACATCGGTTTAGGTGGTGTTCCTTTGTTGATTGGCTGGGTATTGGAAAAATACTGCCAGACAGGAAACCCCGACACGCCGTACGACTATACCCTACCGATGTTAATATTTGCTGGATTCGGCGTATTGGCTCTACTGGTAGCGTTAACTCTTAAGGCTGAAGACAAGAAAAAAGGGTATGGACTAGAACAACCGAATATTCAGAAATAAGATGATTTGTTTTCCAAATGCAAAAATCAACCTCGGGCTTAACGTCACCGAAAAGCGTCCGGATGGGTATCATAACATAGAAACTATTTTCTATCCGATTCCTGTAAAAGATGCTTTGGAAGTGGTTCCTGCCCGTGAGTTTTCCTTTTCACAAACAGGGATTGCGATTGATGGTCCGTCCGAAAAGAACCTGGTCATAAAAGCACTCAACCTGCTGAAGGAAGCGTTTAACATCCCCCCCCTGGAAATCCATCTTCTTAAAGCTATTCCTTTCGGAGCCGGCTTGGGAGGGGGTTCATCGGATGCTGCTTTTATGTTGAAGTTGCTGAATGATTTTTGCAATTTGGGACTGGAGGTGGATAGACTGGAGGCTCTCGCGGCATCGATAGGTGCCGATTGCCCCTTCTTTATCCGCAACAAACCGGTTTTTGCTTCAGGCATCGGTAATCTGTTCAGTGAGGTAGAAGTTTCGTTAAAGGGATATACCCTCTGCCTCGTTAAACCGGATATTGCCGTTTCCACGCCCGAAGCCTATTCATTGGTCAAACCGGCTTTCCCTGAAGTTGGGATAAAAGAAATCGTAAGCAAGCCTATTGCCGAATGGCGCAACTTATTGGTAAACGATTTTGAAAAGAGCGTATTTGCGCGTTACCCGCAAATTGAAATGATAAAAGAAACCATGTATGACAGCGGAGCGATATATGCGTCGATGTCAGGATCGGGATCGTCCGTTTTCGGCCTATTTGCAGAACCTACGTCGATAAAGGATAGATTCTCCGATTGCTTCGTCTGGGAAGGGTTAATAGAATAATTTTAAAGTCAGGACACATGAAAAAAACGACTATTTGTATCATGGCATTGTTATGTACAGCATTTTCACTGCAAGCAGCTGAAGATGTTAAAGTACAGCAATACAAACATGCCGGTCCATTTGCAGTGA
The DNA here is from genome assembly GCA_023429375.1 of Bacteroidota bacterium. Classification (GTDB taxonomy): domain Bacteria; phylum Bacteroidota; class Bacteroidia; order Bacteroidales; family Tannerellaceae; genus Massilibacteroides. The sequence goes on from JAEYVY010000013.1 coordinate 57,018, forward strand.
ATAAGCCTATTTTGGCCGACAGTTTGAATGTAAATGGCAAACCGTTTGAAGTAAAAAACCTCTTGAAGTCAATGCTTACCGCCGAACAAGCCTTTAAGCAATATGACGTTCTCGAAGCCGATACGGCAGGTAAAGCTACGTTCACATCACCAGATAAAGGTTATGCCCTGTATCTGTTTTCGTTCTACTTGAACAGCGACCGCTATGTAAAAGGCACACTGGATGTTTCCGGAGCCGGTGAGATGGAAGTCTTCGTCGACAACAAATCAGTTGGCAAGTCGGCCGAATTGAAACTGGAACCACGCCGTTATGAAGTGGTGATTAAATACCTAACTACCGAATCGGACACATGTGCTCCCTATATCAAGTCTGTCTTCAAAACCAAAGATACAGCCGAAGTCGTTGCTACTCTGAATCCGGAAAAACGCTATACGCTAAGAGCGATGATCGAAGGGAAAAACATCAGCAATGTAAGCCTTTCACCCGATGGAAAACTAGCATTGGTAAAATATACCATGTCGATGGAAGGAGGCAAAAGCCAACGCTTCGCTCAAGTTATCGATGCAGCAACAGGGAAAGTTAAGTTTCAAGGAGACGGCTTCCTGAATAGCGCCAGTTGGATGCCACGCAGCAATGCCTTGTACTTTACACGTACAGGAATGGAAGGTACCGAATTAATTAAACTGGATGTCTTAACTATGCAGGAAACAATCCTAGCTAATGCGTTACCCGAACAAAATCCTTATTTCGCTCCGGATGAACAAACGGTATTCTTCATGGTAAAAGAAGAAGGCCCCAAGGAAAGCAAAGACCTGATCCGTGTACAAGAACCTAGTGATCGTCTGCCCGGATTTCGTGACCGCTCTTTTATCTGGCGTTATGATTTACGTACAGGATTATACGAACAACTCACATTCGGACATAACTCCACCTTTATCAACGATATAAGCCTGGACAGCCGCTATTTGTTGTTCAGCACAAGCGAACGCGTGCTTACTTCGGTTCCTCATTCTCGCAATTCACTCTACAAATTAGATTTACATACGCTGGCAGTGGATACGCTTTGGGAAAAGGCTCCTTTCATCAACCAAGCTTCTTTCTCGCCCGACGGTAAACAATTATTAGTATCCGGTGCCGGAGCTGCATTCGATAATATAGGATTAAACATCCGTGAAGGACAAATCTGCAATACGTACGATGGACGACTGTATATCTACGATATGGCAACCAAGAAGGCCAAGGCACTGATGAAAGAGTTCAACCCGAATTCGATTCGTGCCGTATGGAGTCAACACGACAAACAGATTTATATCCTCACAGAAGATAAGGATTATCAGAACATCTACGTATGCAATCCAGTCAATGGACAAATGCGCAAGATTGATGCTGGTGAAGATGTGATACAGAACTTTTCGTTGGCCGATAACGCTCCATTGATGTACTACTACGGACAAAGCGTTTCGAACGCCAACCGTCTATATGCATACAATACGAAGACAAACAAGAGACAGTTGATCTATGACCTGTCTGCCGAAAGATTGAAAGACATCAAACTTGGCGAAGCTCATGATTGGAACTTCACTGCCGAAGACGGAACAGTGATTGAAGGACGTTACTACCTACCGCCCAATTTTGATCCGGCTAAGAAATACCCTATGATTGTCTATTATTATGGAGGTACCTCTCCTACTAACCGTATGCTCGAAATGCGTTACTCTATGCATATGTATGCTGCACTCGGCTATGTGGTGTATACGCTGAACCCAAGTGGCACAACCGGATTCGGACAAGAATTTGCTGCTCGCCATGTAAACGCCTGGGGCAAAATGACAGCTGATGAGATTATCCGCGGAACGGAACTATTCTGCAAGGAACATTCCTTTGTGAACAGCAAGAAAATCGGTTGTATTGGTGCAAGCTACGGTGGATTCATGACGCAATACCTGCAGACACGTACAGACATTTTTGCCGCTGCCGTAAGCCACGCCGGTATTAGTGCTTTAAGCAGCTACTGGGGTGAAGGTTATTGGGGATGGGGCTATTGTTCAGTAGCCAATACAAACAGCTATCCTTGGAACAATCCTACTTTATTTGTAGAACAAAGTCCTCTTTATAATGCAGACAAGATAAATACACCGCTACTCTTATTACATGGTAATGCCGACGTGAATGTACCTGTAGGCGAAAGTATTCAGATGTTTACTGCACTTAAACTATTGGGCAAGACGGTTGAGTTTGTACAAGTAGATGGCGAAGATCACGGAATTGTAGGCTACAACAAACGCATAGGCTGGCAAAACAGCATATTCGCTTGGTTTGCTAAATGGTTGCGCGACGAACCACAATGGTGGGACAACATGTTTCCTGCAGAACCCGGAAAAGCTAAATAAACAGCTCAATTCCTGTGCATTAGATCAGAAAAAACAACAGATAGTAAACTAAACATCGAGATGTGCCTTATTTTTTCGAGGCACATCTCGATGAAAAACAAAAAACTTAAAGACTTGAAAATCATCACCTTTAAGACATTAAAAAAACATCGGGATGTTATTTTGTCATTGTATTTCAATGCATTTTAACATCGATATGACTGCATTGATTAGAAAAAGCTATACGTCAGCGTTGCTGCGAAATTTAGACGAGGATTATTTGAACGGGAGGTATAGCTCATATTATCTTGCTTACTATATATATACGAAATAGAGGCATTAGCACCGAGTCTGAGTTGAGGTGACAGATAATAATACATATTAAAATCCAACGAAGTCAACGAGTAAATACGCTTAAATGAATCCATGTATACTAAATTTTCAGACGCAGAAGCCGTCATATACGTTCTCGAATTGGGGTAATAGCCTAATGAAACCTTTGCGTCTAAATTTGTTTCCCAATCAACATCTCCACCTCTATATCTACGAACCATTTCTTTAATCTCAACAAATGCAGAGTGTTGCCAATATAAATTAACTGGTTTTTCATACGTATAATTTACATAAGCAGCTCCATTTAACGAAGATGTATAATAACTTGTCTCGCCAGGAGTGCTTTTCTGCCAAATATATAACGGCTGTATTCCTCCCGAAAAACGACTTCCTGATAGACGAGTAATCAATCCGGCATATTGCCAATTATCGTAAAGCGTAGTAAAATAACGTGGATTATTTTCTTTATCTATTATATTATTCGCAATAAGGAATGAATCAACTGTAGTTATTTCATCGATAAGCTTTAGACGGGTATCGAAATGACGTTTGTTTTTAACAGAAGTCATACATTGCGCTAATTTATCTACCATTTCGGGAGTCATGTTTTTTACTGATACACCATTTGCAATTAGGTCTTCTAGCAGATAAACAGCAAGTCGTGCATCCTCAACATGTTCAATTCTACCTTTTCCATACCCCAAACGGAAACTAAGATTTAAATGATTAACCTTATAGTCATCTTTTGAAGTTTCGCTTTCAGTCTTATAAACTGCTAAGACATGAGGAGAAAACTCTATGAAATTCTTATTATTTAGGTAATACAAAGAATTATCATCATACTCTAATAACATATTGAAATCACTTTTTTTATTCAAAGTACTGTCTTCTATTTTATAATTTAAATAGTTTCCGTCGAGATTGAATTTTAAGTTTCTATGGCTTTGCCTACTTTCTGAGTTTTGTATCAAATCATAAATTACACCTAAATCACCATTGAATGATTTAGATGAATACTTACTACTAATATCATCCATTTTTGACTTTTGCAAATCCAAATATCCCGCCGTTGATACCTCAAAATCTAACGACTGCCTTTTATAATCCGGATTCACATATTGGTCAAGCTTATAATTTTCAAACTGAGCATAAGTAAAAAAACAAATTGAACTTAATAGTGCTAAGAATAATAGTTTTCGTTTCATAATAGTTTGCCTTTATAGTGATTAAGATTCTTCTAATTTAAGATTTTATTGTTATAAATAATTGATTTCCATAATTATTTGTCTAACTAAAAATAAAAAACGAGAACCCTTTTACTTCAGATTCCCGTTTTTTACAATATATCTTAAACTAATGTTTCTTATTTCATGCTCAATTGGATTCGCTTGCGTCCTAAATCAACACTAAGGACTCTAACAGTCACATGCTGATGGATGGATACGACTTCTGTTGGGTCGCTCACAAAACGGTCTGCCAGTTCGGATATATGCACTAATCCGTTTTCCTTAACACCCACATCAACAAAACATCCGAAATTGGTAATGTTGGTAACAATACCGGGCAATACCTGTCCTTCACGTAAATCTTCGATAGTCTTGATAGTCGGGTCGAACGAAAAGACTTGTATTGTTTGTCGTGGATCTCGTCCGGGCTTATCCAACTCTTCCATGATATCGAGCAAGGTAGGCATCCCCACTTTATCGGTTACATACTTTTTCAAGTCCAGTTTCTTCTTAAGTTCTTTGTTCTTTATCAACTCCTCGACCGAACAGTTCAGATCGGCAGCCATTTTTTCTACAATCGGATAGCTTTCCGGATGCACGGCTGAGTTGTCAAGAGGGTTTGTTCCTCCTTGAATGCGAAGAAAGCCTGCGCATTGTTCAAATGCTTTTGCTCCCATACGGGGAACTTTTAGCAGATCCTTTCTGCTGGTAAAAGCGCCATGTTCGGTACGGTACTCCACAATGTTCTTCGCCAAAGTAGGTCCAAGTCCGGAGATGTAAGTCAACAGGTGCTTACTTGCCGTATTCACATTGACACCTACCGCATTTACACAGCTCTCAACCGTTTGATCAAGGCTCTTCTTCAGCAAATTCTGATCCACATCGTGTTGGTATTGACCTACGCCAATGCTTTTCGGATCGATCTTAACCAATTCGGCCAAGGGATCCATCAGTCGTCGGCCTATACTTACCGCGCCACGTACGGTTACATCATAATTTGGAAACTCTTCACGTGCGATTGGTGAAGCTGAATAAATAGAAGCGCCATTTTCACTAACCACGAAGACTTGTACTTTCCGGTCGTAGCGTATATCGGTAATAAACCTTTCTGTTTCACGACTAGCTGTTCCATTTCCAATAGCTATGGCATCAATGGCATAGGTTTCAACCAAATGGGCCACTTTGGCAGCGGCTTTGCTTCGTTCGTTTTGCAGTGGATGAGGATAGATTGTTTCATTATGCAACAATGTACCTTGCGCATCCAAACAGACCAGCTTACAACCTGTACGATAACCCGGGTCTACACCGAGCACTCGTTTCTGTCCAAGGGGTGCGGCTAAAAGCAGTTGCTTTAAGTTTTCGGCAAAAACACGAATGGCTTCCTCGTCGGCCTTTACTTTACTCAGGTTAGCATATTCTGTTTCTATAGAGGGTTTCAGCAATCGCTTGAAGGCATCTTCCACAGCTTGCTCAACATGCTTGGATGCGTCTCCTCTGCCCTTCACGAAACGATTTTTAAGCCGATCAACACAGGTATCGGTGTCTGGCGTGATGCTAACCCGAAGAATTCCTTCGGCTTCTCCACGGCGCAGTGCCAACAAACGGTGAGAACTTGCTTTTTTCAATGGTTCCGAAAAGTCGAAATAATCTTGATATTTGGCTCCCTCTTCCTCTTTCCCTTTGATCACTTTAGCAGTAATTACAGCCGTTCGGTCGAAGCTATTGCGGACCTGGTTTCTTGCTTCTTCATTCTCGTTGACCCATTCAGCAATTATATCGCGAGCTCCCTGAAGCGCTTCGTCTTCTGTTTTAACTTCATCGTTCAAGAAAGAGAGTACACGAGTTGAAAGATCACGTTCGTTTTGTACAAACACAATCTCAGCCAATGGCTCCAGTCCTTTCTTACGAGCTATCTCTGCCTTTGTTTGTCGCTTAGGCTTATAAGGCAGGTAGAGGTCTTCAAGTTCTGTCGCATCCCACGAGTCTTCAATGCGCTTCTTTAGTTCGGCAGTAAGTTTGCCTTGTTCTTCGATTGATGAGAGTATCGTATTCTTACGTTTTTCAATTTCCGTGAGCTTGTCTAGATTGTCTTTTACCTGACCGATCTGTACCTCATCCAATCCGCCTGTCGCCTCCTTGCGGTAACGGCTGATAAATGGAATGGTAGCTCCTTCGGACAGCAGCTCGATGGTTTTACTTATCTGCCTTTCCGGCATGCCCAGTGTACGCGAGATAAGGGTATTAAATAATATATTCATATGGTTGAAATTATTTACGCTGTCTACCGCGATTAGGCGATGGGCGTCTGCCGACGGATCGACCTGCAAATCCTTTGATTCTTTTGTTCTTCTCCGGCTCGTAAGAAGGAGTCTCACCTAATGCAGGGTCGACCGGAATTTTATATACTGTCTTTTGTAAGAAATCTTCAATTTTCTTAAAGGCATATTGCTCTTCAACCGACACAAAAGTAATAGCCAAGCCTTCGCCTCCTGTTCCTCGAGCAGTACGTCCTATACGGTGGACGTAATCTTCCGGATCATGTGGAATATCATAATTGACCACCAGACGTATATCATTAATATCGATTCCACGTGCTACGACATCGGTCGCAACCAAAATATCTACACGTCCGTTCTTGAATTCTTTCATCACCTCTTCACGCTGAACCTGTTCTAAGTCGGAATGCATGGCTGCGACATTAAAATTGAGACGTTTCAGCGTTGCTGCAAGTTCTTTTACTTTCATCTTGGATGAGGAGAAGATGATGACACGTTGCGGACGGCTTTCCACAAACAGACTTTGTAGGATAGGAAGCTTTTGTGGTTCGTAACAAACATAAGCTGTTTGCATGATGGATTCCGGCGGACGGGAAATCGCAATCTTTACTTCTTCCGGATCTTTTAGGATCGTCTTTGCCAAGGTCCGTATCTTAGGCGGCATAGTAGCCGAGAACATGATTGTCTGACAATTCGTGGGCAGTTCTTTGTAGATAGACATGATGTCGTCGTAAAAGCCCATATCCAACATACGGTCTGCCTCATCAAGAATAAAGAAAGATACATGTGAAAAGTCTATATTACCAAGTTTCATATGTGAGAGCAAGCGTCCTGGAGTAGCTATCAAGATATCGGCACCCATTTCTATTCCTCGCTTTTGTTGCTCCCAGGCAATACCATCGGTACCTCCGTAAATAGCCACAGCCGATACAGGTACAAAATAGGTAAAGCCTTCAATCTGTTGATCAATCTGCTGAGCCAGCTCACGGGTTGGCGCCATAATAATCGCGTTCACTCCGTTTGAAGCATGTTGTCCTTTACTTAATTCATTGATGACAGGTAAGACATAGGCTGCTGTTTTACCTGTCCCTGTCTGAGCACAGGCTATGACATCTTTCCCTTCTAAAATGATTGGTATAGTAAGTTCTTGAACCGGTGTCGTCTCAACAAAATTCATCGCATCCAAGCCGTCAAGAACAGCATCTTCAAGTTCTAATTCATCAAATCTCATATGTAATTCGTAATATATATATCGTAAAGATAGGTATAATTAACGTCTCTTGTAGTAACGTTTATAGATATTGTCAAATACCCCACTTTTCTTAATTTGATCAATCCAGCTATTAAGGCTATCTAAAAGGATTGGAGCATCTTTTCTTACAACCCATGATTGCAGCTGAGTAAAACTGATGTCTGTATCAATATCGATCTCCGGATAAATCTTTTTATAGGTCTCTGCCATCTGCTGATCGCATACGGCATAATCAATCTCTCCTTTTACAACCATGATGATCAGTTGCTCTTCTGAATAAGTTTTATCCTCTACAATATAGATAGAATCGCCTATTTCGTCTTGCAGATTTTGTATACGGATAATGGCGGGCGAGCCTTCGGGTACATACAATACCTTATTGGCTAAATCAAGTTGCTTACGTATGGGCTGTACACTATCGTTCCCACTCCGTTGCACCAACACCTGCTTATTAAGAACTATCGGATCAGAAAAAAGAAAATCATTCCGTTTGTCGGATGTGACGGGTATGTTCAACGCAATAATATCATATTCACCTTCAGACAAAAGTCTAAAACTTTCGGGCAAACGGGTTTCTAAGCTGATTTGCACTTCCAAGCCTGAAATATCTGAGATAGCCTGACTTAGTTCGTATTGAAAACCTTCTATCGTATCACCGGAAATGTAATAGCCGGACTGATTATATTCCGTCACAATCCGCAGCACACCTTCTTCTTTGATTTCCGGATAGTCTCGCACAAACAGTTTACCACTAAGCGATTGCCATAAAAAGAACATAGTTGCGATTACAATTAGAAGAAGAACTATGTAAACAAACAGCAACTTTTTAGTCTTCATAATGCAGTAAAAGTATTAATTGTTAAAATTGACAGAAATGCCAATCTTCAAGTGCATCGGATTAAGCGGATAGTTCGCTAAAGAGAAGTAATTGGGTTCGGCAAAAAGTGTGCTGATATTATACATCATCAAGTAAAAGCGTGTCTGTTTCAGATGAAAATTAATATAAGCATTAACCAATGGGTAGTTACCCACTTTCATTTTCATTCCTTCTTTTTGGAGTTGGAATTGTTGTGTTGCAGGTTCATAATACGGTGCATCGTATTCCGTAAAGTAATGTGCATCGGCTCCTACCTGTACGGTTAGTACCTTAGCTAGTTTTGTAGCCAGATACATGTTTGAATAGGCAGTTATCTGTGGCAGAGGTAATATATTATCATCACTGCTCAATTGATAGACCACTTCATTCTCCCATCCGAATGCTTTGTAATGGAGATCTTGCTTTAGCTTAGCCGTAACGACCTGAATATTTTGAGTAGCTTGGTTAGGCACGCCCGCAGCAGTAAAGAACACATAATTATCAACATTCTCTACTCCAGCCATTAATGTAGTCTTCGTTGCCGCTATATGTGCTTCGCCTCCAACATACACTTGTCTTATCTTCTTGAGCCTATTCTCCCACCAGAAGTAGCGTGAATAGAAATAGCGTTGGTAAAATGCCGGTGTGATATTCTTGATATGCCCATTTGCTTTTAAAGAGAATTCTTTGTTAAACAGGTTGAACTTCGTCTTCATCTCACCGGTCAAACGGAATTCACCTAAATCGTCACCGACTACACTCAGTTCTCCTCGCGCATTGTAAGTGAGCAGATCGCCTTGTCTTTTATATAATTCACCACCAATAAACGTTGACGCCTCACTATAATCCTTTACCATCGGAAAGTTCAATGACTCCACTTGTGGATACGACATCCAATCAAACGGATTTATAGGTGATCCCTTCAATTCTTCGGGTTGACCTTGCATTCTGAATTTACGCTGTTCAAAGCGGATAAATGCCGTTAGCCCAAGCTTCACCCAGTCTTGAAATCCTTCACGCAGAGATAGTGCAAAAGTATTCTTATAATTCCATGCTGACATCCGATCATTCAACTCGTTGTCTAAATTATAAATAGCTTTATAGGTCGTATCCAACACATTGGTTTCACTTGAATAGAACCGCCTCCTGTTGTCTTGGTATTCAAACGTATGAATAATACTAGAAACAGGGACAAATACTTCTTTCGTTCCGCCCTCTTCATCTACATTTTCCAATGTTCTCGTAAAACCTAAATTATAGCGATGTGTCAGAAAATATTGTTTATTTCTCACACGGTTCCATGTAGATATATACCGCATTGGAATATATTTAGACGTTGGCAGCTGACCGTTAATCAGGAAATTGTCCGGATCTTGGATGTATCCGGGATCAGAAACACCTCCATTTTCGCCGTTAACGAAATGTTGATTGCTTAAGTAGGCGTTCAACTCATATTTATCTGATCTATAGCTGCCAAAAAGCCTGTAGCTAACTAGCTTGGTCCCATTTGAATTATAAAACCCGCGTCCATACACGTAATCAAAGTCACCACCAATATTAATTTTCTTGCCAAAGTTTGTCGTCAGAACAGCTTTGAGGCGTTCTTCTTTGTTTACACTTGCCCCACCAAAAGTATAGGTCACATTGGTATACGGAGTTTTAGCATCATAAAACAAGACATTCTGAGAGGTATAGTTAAAATACTGATAGGCATCAGCAAATATAAAATCGCTGGCTTCCGGTCTTTCCATAAAAAGACGGCTTTGTGCCGGGGAACCGATATTGCCTAAATAGGCCACAGAAAGTCCCTGCCCATCCATCAGCGTACTATTGGCATAGTTTAGCTTATTGGTATCCAACTCTGTGATGTATGCATCACCAATATCTTTGGTAAGTTTATAACCAATCACTTGTTTACTTTTCAGTTCTGTACTGTCTGTAAACAATAAGCTATCCGGAATTACATTTTGTGAAGAAGAGAGGTTGGAGAGAGAAAAACTTCCTCTCTGTGAGCTACGACCACGTTGTGCGTGTGATACGGTAGTCGATATAATTATGATAATGAATATGTAAATGCTATACTTCATGGGATGCAAAGATAAAAGAAAAGGGCATTTCTACGAAAGAAACACCCTTCATTATATTCTTTTAGCACGAGACTAGATTTTAGTAATAATCTCCATACCCTTCTTTATCGCCGCTTCATTCATCGGAATTAATTTATGATGGCGTTCCGGTAAAGACTTTTTCAGTCCTAATAAAACATTTTCCAACTTTACCATAGGCGACACCTTTAACAGACCACCAAGAATAACCATATTAAATGCCTTTTCATTCTGCATCTCTGTTACAGCGTCCATAGCATCTACACGATAAACTTCAATGTCTTTTCTTTGTACCGGCTTATGTATACCATAACCGTCATAAATCAAGATTCCTCCCTTTTTAACCTTGCTTTCAAATTTATCGAGTGAAGGCTGATTCAAGATAATTGCAACATCATATTCATTCAGAATTGGCGAGCTAATCGGATCGTCACTCAAAATGACAGTCACATTGGCTGTTCCACCGCGTTGTTCCGGACCGTATGATGGCATCCAGCTTACTTCTTTTCCTTCCATCAGACCGGAATAGGCAAGAATCTTACCCATAGACAATACGCCTTGTCCTCCGAATCCGGCTATTATTATTTCCTTTTTCATTTGTACAAGTATTTAAGTATTAGTCTATATTTTTCAAATCGCCTAATGGATAAGCCGGGAACATATTCTCTTCCATCCATTTGTTAGATTGAGCAGGAGTCATTTTCCAACCAGAAGAACAAGTCGAAACAAATTCAACTACTGAAGTACCTTTTCCCATCATGGAATTCTCAAATGCTTTACGCAGCATTTTCTTCGCTTTCTTAACAGCTGCAGGGGTATGTACACTTTGACGTGTCACCAAGCAAGTGCCATCCAATTGAGCCAAAAGATTAGAAATCTTCAAAGGATAGCCGTTCAAACTTATATCACGACCATATGGGCTGGTTGAAGTACACATGTGTTCAAGAGTCGTAGGCGACATCTGACCTCCTGTCATACCATATATGGCATTGTTAATAAATACAATAACTATATTCTCACCACGGTTTGCCGCATGAATTGTCTCAGCTGTACCAATAGCCGCCAAGTCACCATCTCCCTGATAGGTAAATACCATCTTGCCGGGATTAAGACGTTTGATTGCTGTTGCCACAGCCGGAGCACGACCATGTGCTGCTTCTATCCAATCGATATCCAAATAGTTATAAGCGAAAACAGAACAGCCTACAGGAGAAACACCGATAGTTTTTTCTTTCATGCCCATTTCTTCTACAATTTCAGCAATGAGTTTATGAACTACTCCATGGCTGCAACCTGGGCAATAATGCATTTGAGCATCATTCATCAAATCCGGCTTTTTATAGACTAGATTTTCCGGTTTTATTATATCGTATAATTCCATGACTACTTATTTATTTAAAAAACCTGAGCACATATTGCACTATTCGCATAACTAATGCGACGCTAGCAATTGAATAAAAATAAATTCTGTTACTAACAAACAATAAACATAGTAACGCTATTATAGCCAAGACCATAAAGACGCTTGTCATAATCTGATCAGCTTTACTTCCACGTTCCATATGCTCAGAGTATTTTTTGTTTAAATGCTTCAAATATTTCATCGGGGGTAAATACAACTCCACCCAATCGTCCAAAATGTTCGACTTTCACCTTTCCATTCACGGCAAGACGGATATCTTCAACCATTTGTCCGGCATTCAATTCGACCGAAAGGATTCCTTTTACTCGCGATGCGTAGTTACTTAATACTGCAGAAGGGAAAGGCCAAAGTGTAATCGGACGCAACAGTCCAAGTTTTACACCTTCATTACGTGCATTTTCCACAACTTTCTGACAGATACGTGCAGAAGAACCGAAAGCAACAAGGAGGTATTCGGCATCATCGCAATGAAATTCCTGATAACGCACTTCATTCTCGCTTATCTTCTTGTATTTAGCTTGGAATCGGTTATTGTTCTCTTCCATCTTTGCGGCATCAAGCTCCAAAGATGTAATTACATTCGGTTTGCGACTAGCTGGTTTGCCTTGCGCTGCCCAAGGGCATTCAGCGATTAATTCAGCTTCCGTTCTGCGGGGTTTAAAAGGAGGAAGTACAACTTTCTCCATCATCTGACCAATAATTCCATCGGCAAGAATAATTGCCGGATTGGAATACTTAAAGGCCAAATCAAAACCTAATCCCACAAAATCAGCCATCTCTTGAACAGAATAAGGAGCCAATGTAATGACACGATAATCACCATGTCCTCCACCCTTTACGGTCTGAAAATAATCAGCTTGACTTGGCTGGATTGTACCCAGTCCGGGACCGCCACGCATTACATTTATAATGAGACAGGGAAGTTCAGCCCCTGCTAAATATGAAATTCCTTCTTGTTTGAGGCTGACACCAGGACTTGACGACGAAGTCATCACACGTTTTCCAGTACCTGCGCCACCATATACCATATTGATAGCTGCGATTTCACTCTCAGCCTGCAAGACTACCATGCCAGTAGTTTCCCATGGCTTCTCAAGCGTTAGTGTTTCCAGAATCTCGGATTGAGGAGTTATGGGGTAACCAAAATAACCATCAACACCATAGCGAATAGCCGCATGAGCAACAGCTTCGTTCCCCTTCATTAATTTTACATCTTCTTCCATACTGGTCGATTGATTTGATTTCACACTCTAACTTTGTAGATCGTTAAACACCCATCCGGACAGACCCACCCACAACTTGCACAGCCAATGCAGTCTTCCGGTTTTTTCATATATGCATAGTGGTAGCCTTTGTTATTTACTTCTCTGGGATGAAGTTCTAATACACTGGTAGGACAGGCTGTTACGCACAAATCGCAACCTTTACACCGTTCTTGATCAACCACTACAGCTCCTTTAAATTTAGCCATAAACTACTAATTTTGTATTACTGCATAGCAACAAAGTTAAGAACTAAAGTGATAAAACCAAGAGTAATCTGAGTTTTAAAAAAGATTTATAATAAAGAATAAAACCACAATTAATTCTTATGATTCTTATCTTTTAGAAAATCTTCGATGAGATTTTGGTATTGGTTCAGGCCTTCTTTTAGCGAATTTCCCTCCTTAAGCATAGTGTTCTCCTTGAGTTCAATAAACTTCTCAATTTCTTCTTCAGATAACAGACTATAATACTTATTGAAGTTCTCTGAATCAGACTTCAGATAATAACAAATCGCTATTTTTAAATTGTTGTTTCGGAAATCGGGTTTAATTTCACGCATCTTTAGAAGATATTTTAATAAAACATCTAAGGCATTCTTTGTCATTAACTGAGCAACAATTTTAGCAATTTCAAATATTTCTTTACGGCTCAATTCAAAATCATCTTCTTCCTCCACTTCGAAATTAAATATAAAATCCTCCATGGTTTCTTTCTTTTCAAACATCGGAAGAAAATACCCATTTTTCGAAATATTGCTCAAAAGTCTATCTGCCCCTTCTTCATCTCCTTCATCAATGCATAAGATGGTTTGTATCAATAATAATTGAGCATTATTGGGATATAATTCAATAGCTTTACTTAATACTGGAGCTATTTCTTCTTTTTTCTTTTTCAAGCTCAGAGCGGAACACAAATAATAAAAATAGATATTAAATTCCACCTCTTCATCCGGATCAATTTTATTCAGATATTTTTCCAATAATATGTATGACTCTTTAAAATTATTCTGCTTAAAATGACACTCAGCTAAAAAAGGTATAACACGTAAATCTAATTTATCATTAGAAGTAAGCAACTCTGAATAAATCTCTTCAGCTTTCTTATAACTTCCGTTCATATAGAGGCAATACCCCTGCAACATCTTCAAATCCATGTTCGAGCCGTTGCAAGTCAAAGCAAAATCAAAAGCTTCTATAGCTTGTTCAAATTCACCGGCAATTGAATACAAACGTCCAAGTGCCGACCAATATTCTTCTGAAAAAGGATTTTCATCAATCAGTTCGTTACAAACTTTAATAGCTCCTTCAATATCTCCAAGAGCTTCAAGGTTTGCACATTTTTCGTCCTTTAAGATTAAATTATTCGGGAATAGTTTTAACCCACGTTGTATGAAATCCGAAGCTTCTTCATTCATATCCATATCGTTCAACATAGGTGCAACATATTCAAATACTTCTACCAACGCTTCTTTATCATCCAGATGAGTTTCCAAATAGCTCACCACCTTGTGGTATTGATCTAAAGCACAATAACACTCCAGACGCAGAAGATCTAATTCTAGATCTTCTGTATCCGAAATGCTTTCTATTAAATCTAATGCTTCGTTGTACTTTTCGTTGTAAACTAGAAATTTACACTGCCGAAAACGCAAATTTGTACTTTCTGGATGTAATCGTAAACCTAAAGCTAGTATCGCTTCATAATGAGAATAATCATCACTACATTCCAGACTCTCAAGAATTTCATCTACCTCGTCTGCATCGAAATATACTTCTTTCCCAGCCTTTTGAGCTTCCAAGTACTTTTCCAATAAACGAGATCTCTTTTTTTGTTTCATAATTTGGTTTTAAGTCTGTAGTCAAAAGACACATCAAGACTTATCTTTCACTTTAGTCCAGGTATCTTTCAACGAGACGGTTCTATTAAATATTAATTTACCTTCCTTACTATCCGGGTCCAGATTAAAATAACCCAAACGCTGGAATTGGAAATGATCATAAGGTTTTGCTTTAGCTAACTCTGCTTCCACA
Organism: Bacteroidota bacterium; assembly: GCA_023429375.1. Classification (GTDB taxonomy): domain Bacteria; phylum Bacteroidota; class Bacteroidia; order Bacteroidales; family Tannerellaceae; genus Massilibacteroides. The sequence goes on from JAEYVY010000013.1 coordinate 72,153, forward strand.
CGGCAATTCGTCAAAACAGTCAACGAATCCGGATTTAGCAATTCATGAAAATCCTTATCCTTTTCTTCACTTGGATTTTCACTCATAAACAGACGGTCGTACAGACGGACTTCGGCAGGCAAGCTATGCTCTACAGAAACCCAGTGTATAGTACCTTTTATCTTACGGTTGCTGTCCGGCATACCGCTTTTCGTCATCGGATCGTATTCTGCATAGATCTCAACTACTTCGCCATTTTCATCTTTCTTGCAACCGGTACATTTAATAATATATGAACTCTTCAGACGTACCTCCTGACCCGGAGTCAAACGGAAATATTTCTTCGGAGCATCTTCCATAAAGTCGTCACGTTCGATATACAGCTCACGAGAGAAAGCTATTTCGTGCGTTCCTGCTGATAAATCTTCCGGATTATTGATTGTTTCAAGCATTTCCACTTGTCCTTCCGGATAGTTGGTAATGATGAGTTTCACCGGATTCAAGACTGCAGATACACGCGGCGCAATCTTATTCAAGTCTTCGCGTACGGAGTGTTCAAGCAGTGCCACATCAATAATTCCGTCGTATTTCGTATAACCAATCTTGTCAATGAAGTTACGAATAGATTGTGAGGTATACCCTCTGCGGCGGAATCCGCAAATAGTCGGCATACGTGGGTCGTCCCAACCATTCACCAATCCTTCTTTCACCAACTGAAGCAGTTTACGCTTACTCATCACCGTGTAGGTCAGATTCAAACGGTTGAATTCTATCTGACGCGGACGATAGCTGTCGTCTTCTTTCAATTGGTCTATAAAATAATCATATAGCGGACGGTGCACTTCAAATTCAAGAGTACAAATCGAATGCGTTACCCCCTCGAAGAAGTCACTTTGTCCGTGTGCGAAGTCGTACATCGGATATGCTTTCCATTGCGTACCCGTACGATGGTGTGGATGTTTGATGATACGATAAATAATCGGATCGCGGAAGTGCATATTCGGCGAGGCCATATCGATTTTGGCACGTAGTGTCATGCTACCTTCCTCAAACTCACCCTCATTCATCCTTCTGAACAAATCAAGGCTTTCTTCTATCGGACGATTTCTGTAAGGACTTTCCACGCCGGGTTGTGTAGGTGTACCTTTTTGAGCAGCAATTTGTTCTGAACTTTGTTCATCAACATAAGCCTTACCTTCCTGAATCAATTTGACAGCAAAATCCCACAATTGCTGGAAATAGTCTGAGGCATAATATATTTCATTCCAATGGAATCCCAACCATTTGATGTCTTCTTTGATGGAATCTACATATTCCACATCTTCCTTAACCGGATTTGTGTCATCGAATCGCAGGTTACAAATGCCATTATAGCGCTCTGCAATACCAAAGTCAATGCATATTGCTTTTGCGTGACCTATATGCAGATATCCGTTTGGTTCAGGTGGGAAACGCGTCTGAACACGTCCACTATTCTTTCCTTCAGCCAAATCCTTTTCTACAATGGATTCAATAAAATTCAGGCTCTTTTTGCCTTCCTCGTTCACTTTCACGTCGCTCATAGCACTCTCGATTTGTTTTTAAGTTGCAAAGTTAACGAATTCTTTACAAGCTTCATAATGATAGTCCCATTTTCATGGGAATGTTAGTGTAAAACATGTCCACTCCGATTTCGTTTTCACGGCTATGCTACCACCTGACAGGCGCATGATCTGACGAGACACCGAAAGACCTATCCCATTTCCTCCCGATTTGGTGGAGAAAAATGGTACAAAGATGTGCTCCATCACATCCTGAGGTATGGCCGGTCCGTTGTTGCATATTTCGATTATAACGGCTTCTTGTGCATCCGCAAAGGCCCGGATAATTATACGACCGTCTTCTTTTTCGTTGCCAATGGCTTCCAATCCGTTTTTCAACAGATTAAGTACTACCTGACTAATCAGATTTTCATCGGCATATACAATCAGGTCTTCCTGAGGTATATCCAACTCTATCTGTATATTGGGGAAATCTTTGTGATGTAAGGCAAGCTGGCGCATGCGTTTAGCAAAGGGCAGTACATAAAACAGATTTGGAACAGGTGTTGGCAAGTGTGTAAATTTGCGATAGGATTCAACAAAAGAGATAAGACCTTTCCCGGTCGAATTAATCACCTGCAAACCTTCATTGATTTCCTTATTACTGCCGTCGTGGATCGACAGCAGGGTTTCGCTGATAGATGTTATCGGCGTGATGGTATTCATAATTTCATGCGTCAACACACGTGTAAGCCGCATCCATGAATCGATTTCTTTTTCATCCAATTCTTTATTGATATCATTCAGGGCGATGATACGCACATTTTTTGATTGTAGCTGCATGCCCGATACACGGATAAGCAAATTTACTGTCCCCCGTTCGTTATGAAAACTGATTTGTTCTTTTGCTCCCGGATATACTTTCGAAATCACCTCTTCCAGCTTCTTGTCTACAAATGCCAACTGCTTTACATGGGTAAAGACTGACAGTCCGAACAACCGCATGGCTTCCTTATTAGTTTGAAACACGTAGCCTGCCTCATCAATGACGACAATTCCTGTATTTACAAAGTTAATAATCAGTTCATAGTACTTCTCTTTCTGTATGATTTCAGCCCTTGCTTGGAATAAGATTTTATTGATTCTGTTCAGCGAGTTATTCACCAGCTCGTCGGAAGAGGTGCTGCCTCGTTCGGAAAAGCTAAACGCCTGATCACCATTGTCGATCGAATCAAACAAAAAGGCAATTTTCTGCGCATTTCGCTTGTATATCCTCTTGATTAACTGAAACACAGCCACCCAGACCACAAGTACCAAAGCAAAAAACACCCATTCCTTTTGGATGGCAAAATATGTTGCCGCTGCAGTAAGTGCCGCAAACAACAACAAAACGACGGATAGTCTTTTCAGTATGGCCATCATCCTATTGCCCGTTTAAAGTTCATACCGTTTAATTTTATTATACAGAGTTTGTCTGGAGATGCCTAACTGCTGCGCTACCAGCGACATATTCCCTTCATATTTATCAAGGGTTTCCTTAATTAACTTGTACTCCATCTCTTCCAGCGTAGTTGCTCCTTTTTGAACTTTGGCTTTACTTTTGTTCAAATCGATAGCCAAATCGTCTAGCTTTCCGCCATCATTGATAATGACTGCCTTTTCGAGGGTATGCTCTAGCTCACGTATATTTCCAGGCCAATCGTGTTGTCGCAATTTATCTTTGGCGGCATCAGTCAATTGCATTTCCTGTTTGCCATAGATATCACAGTATTTAGACATGAACACATTGGCCAAGCGCAAGATATCCTCCTGCCGTTCCCTCAATGGAGGTATTCGTACATGTATCGTATTGATGCGGTAAAGCAAGTCTTCACGAAATTCTGCCTTTTCCACCATCTCTTCCAAGTCCTTGTTTGTGGCACAAATCAGACGGATATCTACCGGAATGGGCTTATTGCTCCCTACCCTGACAATACTGCGACTTTGCAATACAGTCAGCAGTTTGGCTTGCAAGTGGAACGGCAGATTCCCTATTTCATCCAAGAAGAGGGTACCGTCATTAGCCGCCTCAAATTTGCCCGGGCGGTCAGCATTAGCATCGGTAAACGAACCCTTTACATGTCCGAACAATTCGCTTTCAAACAGTGTCTCCGTAATAGCACCCATATCAACAGACACCATCACCTTATTACACCGCTTAGACAGGGCATGGATCTCGCGTGCCAGCATCTCCTTCCCTGTACCATTTTCGCCGGTAATCAAGATATTCGCATCGGTAATAGCCACTTTCTCTATTAGCGAACGTAGTTGCAGCATCGCCTTACTCTCCCCCCAAACCATCCGATTCGTTGCCGGCAGGTGGGCGGACTCTTCTTTTCTTTTTCCTTTTTGCCCTCCGTCTAAAGCCGCTGCTTTGAGAAGCGTTTCCACCAGTCTGTCGTTATCCCAGGGTTTGACCACAAAATCGGCCGCTCCTTCCTTAATCCCTTTCACAGCCAGTTCAATATCGGCATAGGCTGTAAACAAAACGACGGGTAGTGATGATTTTATCTTTTTGATTTCGGACAACCAAAACAAGCCTTCATTTCCGTTGTTTACGCCGGATTTGAAGTTCATATCCAACAATATCACATCAGGAGATTCCTTCTTCAGCACCGATCTGATGAGTTCCGGAGAAGGTATGGTGATAATTTTTTCAAATATCGTTTCCAATAACATCTCCATCGCTTTCAGGATGGCTTTGTTGTCATCAACGACGAGTATAGTACCTTGTTTAGACATCTTATTCATGGGATTCTACTAAATGTCCAAAGGTAATCAAAAGATTTTTTAGTTTATCGCTTCTACGACATGATACTAATTACTCCACCTCTATAGCTGCTATATCAGCATAAATACTATTTTTGTTCTTCATAAGAGACATTTTGAATATTATAGATTCTAATAAAATTATAGACCATGAAAAAACGCATCTTTACTTTCTCTTTAGCTGCTTTATTTCTCTTCTGCTGCAATCTGCTTGTGCAGGCAGAGGTCAAGTTACCCGCTATTTTTAGCGACAATATGGTATTGCAACAAAACTCATCTGTTGCTATTTGGGGATGGGCCACACCGGGTTCGACCGTACGTGTATTAGGTTCGTGGAACAACAAATCGTATACCGCCAAAGCGGATAACGATGGCAAATGGAAGGTAAAAATCCAAACTCCAGCTGCCGGATTCACGCCATACCGATTGGCTGTAACCCAAGGCAACACCATTTCATTGCAAAACGTATTAATCGGTGAGGTTTGGTTTTGTTCGGGACAATCAAACATGGAAATGCCAATGAAAGGATTTACCGGACAACCTATCGAAGGCGGCCCCGAAGCAATTAATGCTTCAAAGAATCCGAACATTCGGATGTTTACCGTTAGCCGCGTTTCCGAACTATATCCACAAGAAGACTGTAAGGGAACTTGGGAAGAAGCATCACCTGCTACTACCCCCAACTTCAGTGCTACAGCCTATTACTTCGGTCGCATGCTGAACAGCACGCTCAATGTGCCTGTTGGCTTGATCCATTCCAGCTGGGGCGGTTCGCGCATAGAAGCATGGATGGATGCCGATATGCTTAAGGAAATTCCTGAAAAGAAAATCCCTCAGAAAAAAGAAGATATTACCATCGTCAACGGAACGCCTACTGTGCTTTTCAACGGCATGGTTAAGCCTGTTTTGGGTTACGGTATCCGTGGTGCTATCTGGTACCAAGGCGAATCAAATCGTGGAGAGCCTGAACTCTACGTTAAAATGTTCGATAAGATGGTTCGCGGATGGCGTACACTTTGGGAAGTTGGTGAATTCCCATTCTACTATTGCCAGATTGCTCCTTATAACTACGGGCCGTCTAACACAGTTTCCGGACTGATTAGGGAAGCTCAAGAAAAAGGAATGACTACAACACCTAATACAGGCATGGCCGTATTGATGGACGCAAATAGCTTCTCTTGTATTCACCCCCCTAAAAAGAAAGATGCAGGAGAACGTATGGCGTTATGGGCCTTAGCCGAAACATACGGAATGACCGGCATTGAATACAAAAGCCCCAAAGTGGTCAATGTAGAAATCACCGGAAGGTTGGTTACCTTGACGACTGATGCACCGAACAACCCCGGACTTACTTCTTATGGGAAAGAAATCAAAGGATTTATGGTTGCCGGCGAAGACAAGCGATTCTACAATGGAATAGCCGGCGTGTCGGGCAATAAGATTTACGTCTTCTCTACAAGTGTAGCCAAACCGGTAGCCGTTCGTTATTGCTTTGACGATACGATCGACTCCGAAATATTTACCGTTGGAGCTGGTCTTCCTATTTCATCATTCAGAACGGACGACTGGAAATAAATTCAACTACATACATTTATGCTGACAACAGGGCATGGCCGGTTTATCTCCGCCATGCCCTGTTTTTGTGATCGCCACATAAATCTCTCACCTCCCCAATGAAAATAAAAAAACATCGAGAAGTTTTTTCAATTTCATCAGGATATTTTTCTATTTCTATATATATAGAAAAACCTTACTACATATATAGAAAAGATTTACCATATATATAGAAATAGATTTTCATCAGTATCATTCTAAAAAAAGATAAAGATGTTATTAAAAAACCATCGTGAAAAGACTAAACTCACAACATTATCGTAGTGAAAATGGTTAACTTTGCAACAAAAAGTTCATTCTTTATGAGTATTACTATATTAGGTATCGAATCTTCATGCGATGATACCTCATCTTCAGTTATTCGCGACGGCGTATTATTATCAAATGTCATTGCCAGCCAAGCAGTACACGAAGCATTTGGTGGTGTTGTACCCGAATTGGCATCACGTGCACACCAACAAAACATCATTCCCGTTGTGAGTGAAGCCATCAAGCGTGCCGGAATCGACAAATCCGAATTGGATGCGATTGCTTTTACACGCGGTCCGGGACTAATGGGTTCTTTATTAGTAGGTACTTCGTTTGCGAAAGGCTTATCCATGTCGTTGGGTATCCCTATGATTGAAGTAAACCATTTACAGGCACACGTATTGGCTCATTTTATTAAAGATACGCCGGAAGATACAGATCAACCCGAATATCCATTTCTTTGCTTGCTCGTTTCGGGAGGTAACTCACAAATCATTAAGGTAAATGCCTACAATGATATGGAAGTGATTGGACAAACCATCGACGATGCTGCCGGCGAAGCTTTCGACAAATGCGCTAAAGTGATGGGGCTGGGCTATCCGGGTGGACCTATCGTAAACCGCTTGGCTAACGAAGGAAATCCAAAAGCTTTTGCTTTCAGCAAACCTCATATCCCGGGGTATGACTATAGCTTTAGCGGTCTGAAGACCTCCTTCCTATATACCTTGCGCGACAGACTGGCCGAAGATGCCGACTTTATCGAAAAGAACAAAGCTGATCTTTGTGCTTCGTTGCAGGCTACCGTTATTGATATTCTGATGGATAAATTGCGGAAAGCTTCAAAAGAGCTGGGCATTAAGGAAGTGGCTGTTGCCGGTGGTGTTTCGGCCAATACAGGTTTGCGTGATGCATTTCACGACCATGCCAAACGTTTCGGCTGGAAGATACATATCCCGAAATTTGCTTATACGACAGACAACGCGGCTATGGTAGCTATCACCGGATACTATAAATATATGGATAAGGAATTTTGTTCAATGGATGCGGCTCCATTCTCACGAGTCGTATTATAAATATGTATTAAAATGGATAAATCACGTTGCGGATGGTGTGGAACAGACCCGCTTTATGTAAAGTATCACGATGAAGAATGGGGAAAGGAAGTAACCGACGACCATACCATGTTTGAATTCCTTGTATTAGAGAGTGCTCAGGCTAGATTGAGCTGGATCACTATCTTAAGAAAGCGTGAAGGCTACCGCAAGGCTTTCCACGATTTCGACGTTCAGAAAGTGGCTTGCATGACGGATGATGATGTAGAGCGCCTGATGAACGATCCGGGCATTATCCGTAACAAGAACAAATTGAAATCTACCATAACCAATGCACAGCACTTTATAGCGGTTCAGAAAGAATTCGGCTCGTTCTGCGCTTATCTTCGTTCTTTTTTGCCCGAGGGCAAACCGATTATCAACCACTGGAAAACGCTAAGTGAGGTGCCTGCTTCTACCCCCTTGTCAGACGCGATCAGCAAAGACATGAAGAAAAGAGGATTTAAATTTTTCGGTACAACCATCTGCTATGCCCACTTGCAAGCAACCGGTTACGTGAATGACCACCTGGTAAATTGTAGCTTCCGCTGAGAAAAAAACAGAAAAAAGTACCATTTTTCTTCCATAACCGAACAGGATTGATACTTTTGTAGTGGCAAAAGGATTTTAACTATTGAATTGCAAGAAATGGAAGAGATAAGTTTTGAAGCACAATTACTTCATACACCCTATGAGAAACCAGATGCGTACAATGCATTGGCTATGCCGGTTTATCATACTGCGGCCTATGAGTTCGAATCGGCTGAGGCTATGGAAGCGGCCTTCACAGGCAAGACTCCCGATCATGCCTATTCAAGAATCACGAACCCCACTGTTCATTATTTCGAAAGCAGAGTACGCGCCCTTACAGGCGCAATGAGCGTAACAGCCTTAAACTCCGGAATGGCTGCTATCAGCAATGTTATGATGGCAATCGGACATGCAGGAGGTAATATCGTAACTTCATCTCATCTCTTTGGCAATACCTATTCATTATTTAAGATGACACTGGCTGGATTCGGAGTAGAGGTACGCTTTTGCGACCTGACCAATCCGGATGCCGTACGCAGTCAGATAGACGATAATACATTTGCTCTCTTTCTGGAGGTTATAACCAACCCTCAGTTGGAGATAGCCGACTTAAAACAGCTATCTAAAATCACAAAACAAGCCGGGGTTCCCTTGGTTGCCGACACAACAATTGTTCCTTTCTCGGCCTTCCATGCGAATCAGTTTGGAATTGATATCGAAGTGGTTTCTTCTACGAAATATATATCAGGAGGTGCAACCAGTGTTGGTGGACTGATTATCGATTACGGCACGTTCGATTGGAACAAGTCACGCGTATTGGCTCCTATGGCCGAACGCTTCGGCATGGAAGCATTCACCGTCCGTCTTCGTAAGGAAATCCACCGCAATATGGGCGCTTATATGACGCCTCAGGTGGCCTATATGCAAACCTTAGGGTTGGAAACTATGGCATTGCGCTATGAACGACAGGCCACGACTTGTCTGGAGTTGGCCAAACGCCTACGGACGTTGGATAGAATCGAATCGGTAAACTATACCGGTCTCGAAGACAATCCGTATTATGCATTGAGTACAGCTCAGTTCGGTCCGCTTCCGGGAGCGATGCTGACATTCGACCTGGCGTCCAAAGAGGTCTGTTTTGCATTTTTGAATCGTCTGAAACTAATTTGCAGGGCAACGAACCTTTTTGACAACAAATCGTTGATTATTCATCCGGCAACGACTATATTCGGAACGTTTACGGAAGAGCAACGCATCAGCATGGATGTGAGTCAAAAAACTATCCGCCTGTCTGTTGGTCTTGAAACGGTAGACGATTTATTCAACGACATCAAACAAGCTTTATATCCCTAATCGGATGAAGACAATCATATTAGCTGATAATCAAGATATAACAAAAGCCGGTATTTTATACATCTGTACTAAAATTACCGGCTATGGAAAGCTTGTGGAAGCATCGAATCGAGATAGCCTGCTTCAGCAATTGACCGAACATCCCGACTCGGTGATTCTACTGGATTATTCGCTGTTTGATTTGGGCAGCTTGGAAGAGCTATTGATTATTCAGGAACGCTTTAAGAAAGCACAATGGATTCTATTTAGCGAATACTTGTCCGAAGATTTCATCCGTCGTATTATTTTTGGTTGCGAAGCATTTGGCATCGTACTGAAAGACTCTTCACTGGAAGAGATACAAGCGGCTATTCAATATGCATTACGGTCTGAACGTTATGTTTGCAACCGTATCTCAAACATGCTGCTAAGCCGTAAGCCGGAACACGAACAGAAGGAACAACCTGTGCTCACCGCTACTGAAGTGGAAATCTTGAAAGCTATAGCACTGGGTAAGACAACCAAAGAAATCGCTTCTGAACGCTTTTCCAGCATACATACAATTACGACCCACAGGAAAAATATTTTCCGAAAACTGGAAGTCAACAATATCCATGAAGCAACGAAATACGCGCTTCGTGCGGGTATCATCGACTCGGCCGAATATTATATCTGATTATTTTCCCTTCTCTAACAGATCCGGTCTTAAGCGTGCCGTACGCTCTTGTGCCTGCTGGAGTCTCCATTCGTCTATCTTGAGTTGATGTCCGGAAAGAAGAATTTCGGGCACTTTCCAACCTTTATAATCTGCCGGACGGGTATAGACCGGTGGAGCTAACAGATTATCCTGAAAAGAATCAGACAGGGCACTTTGTTCGTCACCTATCGCTCCAGGTATCAGACGCACTACGGCATCGGCAATAATAGCAGCGGCAAGTTCTCCTCCTGTAAGCACATAGTCTCCGACTGATATCTCTTTCGTAATCAGATGTTCACGAATACGATAGTCAACGCCCTTATAATGTCCGCAAAGGATAATCATATTATTGAGGAGCGACATGCTGTTTGCCATTGGTTGATTGAACGTTTCGCCATCGGGTGAGGTATAAATCACTTCATCATAAGTACGTTCAGTCTTTAATGCACTGATGGCACGGTCAACAGGTTCGATCTGCATGACCATGCCTGCTTCACCACCAAACGGGTAATCGTCCACTCTTCTCCATTTATTTGTCGTATAATCACGCAGATTATGCAAATGAATCTCTGCCAAGCCTTTATCTTGCGCCCGTTTCAGAATGGAACAATTGATCATTCCGTCGATCATTTCCGGCAAAACCGTCAGTATATCTATTCTCATGCCTAATTACTTTTCATTTCGAGTGCAAAGGTAATGTTTTCAAGTCGATATAATCACGTGTATTTTTTAACTGTAAAAAAATCTTGTTACCTTTGGCGGTTAAATCACGAAAGCTTCCTACTGAATCTTAAATGAATGAATTAGGATGCCGGATGAGAATCTGAAAAAACTTTTTAAGCAATGAATATATCATACAATTGGCTGAAAGAATACCTCGATTTTGACCTTCAGCCGGAAGAAGTAGCTGCTGCCCTGACTTCTATCGGTTTAGAGACCGGAGGCGTAGAAGAAGTACAAACAATCAAAGGTGGATTGGAAGGGCTCGTCGTTGGAGAAGTATTAACTTGTATTGATCACCCCAATTCTGACCATTTACATATTACCACTGTAAATGTCGGTGGTGAAGAGCCTCTTCAGATTGTGTGCGGTGCTGCCAATGTGGCTGCCGGACAGAAAGTCGTTGTTGCTGTGAATGGCACAAAATTGTATGATGGTGACGAAAGTTTCACAATCAAAAAATCAAAGATTCGTGGGGTTGAATCCAACGGTATGATCTGTGCAGAAGATGAAATAGGAATTGGCACCAGTCATGACGGAATCATCGTTTTGCCGGCAGATGTGCCAGTAGGAACGTTGGCTAAAGATTATTATAATGTAAAGAGTGACTATGTTCTTGAAGTAGACATCACACCTAACCGTGTAGATGCAACTTCACATTTCGGTGTAGCTCGTGATTTGGCTGCTTACTTGAAACAGAACAACCTAAAAGGTATCCTTACAAAGCCTTCTGTTGAAGCCTTCGAAATAGAGAACCCCACCTCAGGCATTGAAGTAGAAGTAGCAAACACAGAAGCCTGTCCTCGCTACTCTGGTATCACAATCAGAAGTGTAACCGTAAAAGAAAGTCCGGACTGGTTAAAAAATAAACTAAGAACAATTGGCCTTCGCCCTATTAATAATGTAGTAGACATTACAAACTATGTCCTTCACGAATTAGGCAGACCGTTGCATGCTTTCGATGCTGCAAAGATCAACGGCAATAAGGTTGTTGTTACAACTAAGCCTGAAGGAACAAAATTTATTACGCTCGACGGTGTTGAACGCACATTGACTGAACGCGATCTGATGATCTGCAACACCGAAGAAGCAATGTGTATCGGTGGCGTATTCGGTGGTTTTGATTCTGGTGTAACCGAACAGACTACTGATGTATTCTTGGAGTCGGCCAACTTTAACCCAACATGGGTACGTAAAACGGCTCGCCGTTTCGGATTGAATACCGACTCGTCATTCCGTTTTGAACGCGGACTTGACCCGAACGAGACCATTTATGCACTCAAAAGAGCTGCCTTGCTAATTAAAGAATTGGCAGGGGGAATCATTACCGGTCCACTGCAAGATGTCTATCCGGAACCGGCCAAACCTTATACGGTCGACCTGCTTCATTCAAAAGTAAACAGTCTGATTGGTAAAGAATTGCCTGCAGATACTATCCGCAGCATCTTGACTAGCCTGGATATGAAGATTATTGCTGAAACAGCCGGAGGATGGACCTTGGAAGTTCCTTTGTATCGTATCGACGTTCAACGCGATGTGGATGTAATTGAAGATATACTCCGTATTTACGGATATAATAATATTGAGTTCAGCGATAGCTTGAAATCAAATTTGAGCTACAAGACTCCGACAGACAAGAGTTATGATTTACAGAATCTCATTTCCGAACAACTTTGCGGTTGCGGATTCAATGAGATCTTGAATAATTCATTAACTCGTGCCGCCTATTACGAAAATCTGTCAACCTATCCATTGGCACACTGTGTTAAGCTGGAGAACCCATTAAGCGCAGACTTGAGTGTGATGCGTCAAACCTTGTTGTTCGGTGGATTGGAAAGTTTGGAACACAACATCAAACGTAAAAACGAAAACCTGCGTTTCTTTGAGTTTGGCAACTGCTATTCATATGATGCCGACAAGAAAAAAGACGGTGAAAGCCTGGCTGAATTCAGTGAAGGTTATTCATTAGGCTTATGGGTTACAGGCAATCGCGTAGAAAACAACTGGGCTCATCCGGAAGAAAAATCTTCGGTATACGAACTTAAGGCTTATGTGGAAAATATTTTGACTCGTCTGGGTGTAAATATAAAATCACTTATTTTCGGTAATCTCAGCAACGACATTTATTCTGCCGGCTTAAGCATTACAACACGCTCAGGTAAACAACTGGGTACGCTGGGTATTGTTGATTACAGATTAGCTAAGAGCCTTGATATCGAAGTTGAAGTCTATTACGCGGAATTGTCTTGGAACTTATTAATGAAGGAAGCGCGTAAGAACAAAGTTACCTTCACCGAAATCTCTAAATTCCCGGGTGTTAAACGCGACTTGGCTTTATTGCTTGATAAGTCTGTCCGCTTCGAAGAGATTGCAACCATAGCTCAGGAAAGTGAACGCAAACTTCTGAAAGATGTTCGTCTATTTGACGTTTATGAAGGAAAGAACCTTCCGGCCGGAAAGAAATCATACGCTGTAAGTTTCTATCTGCAAGATGAAAACAAAACGCTGAATGACAAACAGATTGATGGTATCATGGGTAAGATTCGCGCAAACCTGGAACAAAAACTGAATGCACAACTACGATAATTAAAACATAAAACTGAATAAATAAAATGGGAAGAGCATTTGAATATCGCAAAGCTACTAAACTGAAGCGTTGGGGTAATATGGCCCGTGTATTCACTAAATTAGGCAAACAAATTACGATTGCTGCAAAAGAAGGTGGACCGGATCCCGATACGAACCCACGCTTGCGCGTTTTGTTTCAACAAGCGAAGAAAGAGAATATGCCTAAAGATAACGTAGAGCGCGCTATCAAGAAGGCTACCTCTAAAGACTTTACAGATTATAAAGAAATGAACTACGAAGGATACGGGCCGTTCGGTATCGCTATCTTCGTTGAAACAGCAACTGATAATTCAACCAGAACGGTTGCGAATGTTCGCAGCTACTTCAACAAACACGGCGGTTCACTGGGTACTTCCGGAAGTTTGGAATTCCTTTTCGATCACAAATGTGTATTCCATATTGTTAAGAAAGATGGTATTTCTTTAGAAGATCTGGAACTTGAACTAATCGACTTTGGTGTTGACGAAGTGGAAGAAGATGAAGATGAAATCATCCTTTACGGTGAATTCTCTCAAAACTCAGCCATTCAGAAATATCTGGAAGAAAACGGGTACGAAATCAACAGCGCTGAATTCGTTCGCCTTCCGAATGATGTGAAAGAAGTTACTCCAGAGCAACGCGAAGCAATTAACAAATTGTTGGATAAACTGGAAGAAGACGAAGACGTTCAAAACGTATTCCATAATATGAAAATGGAAGAAGACGAAGAATAATAATAAACGTCTACTACATAATAAAGGGGATGGTTCATATGAATCATCCCCTTTGTTTTAAGGCTACCACCTATATAACTTATTAGAATTTCCGGAAAATATAGCGCTTATTTTCGCGATCAAGGATTAATTGATTACCTGTTAGCCGTTCGATAGTGAATGTTTCCTTCGAACTTGTCCAATCGGTATATTTCAAAAATTCATAGGCATCAATCAACTCAAGGAGAAGCTGTTTGTCTGCCACAATCGTCTTATAGCCATATGAATGGCACATTTCACTGGTTGGAGTAAGAATTTGATACATAAACAGCGAATTTTGGAAATTGTAGAATACAGTATCTACTTTCGTTGTCACTCCGTTTTCTTCTACCTGCCGGAGTTGCCATTTCCCTTCCAGTTTATCCTCGTCATCCTTACTACATGAAGCGAAGAACAGTAGTCCTCCCAATATGATTGTCATTAATCGCTTCATAGAATTCCTTTTGTACTTGGTAACGTAAAATTATAGACATCACGACGAATCGCCATACGAATCGACCTCGCCAATGCCTTAAAGATACCTTCTATTTTGTGATGTTCGTTATTTCCTTCAGCTTTTATATTCAAATTCATTCGTGCGGCATCGCTCAAACTCTTGAAAAAGTGAAGAAACATTTCGGTTGGCATATCGCCTACCCGCTCACGGTTGAACTCTGCATCCCATACCAACCAAGGCCGGCCACCGAAATCTAGTGCAACCGAACAAAGGCAGTCGTCCATAGGCAGGCAATATCCATATCGTTCGATACCGCGTTTATTCCCCAATGCCTTCAGTAAGGCTTCGCCCAAGGCAAGGGCCGTATCTTCTATGGTGTGATGCTCATCCACTTGCAAGTCTCCTTTTACATGTATGGTCAGATCCATTCCTGAGTGCTTTCCTATTTGATCGAGCATATGATCAAAGAATCCCAATCCTGTAGAAATATCCGTTTTCCCGCTTCCGTCGAGGTTGAGAGAAATGTATATGTCCGTCTCACGTGTCGTGCGCTGTACCGTTGCCGTACGCTCACCCGCAAACAGAAATTCGGTAATTTTATCCCAGTCATCGGTCACAAGTACCGGGTGAAGCTCACGTGCATACGCCTTTAGCTCGTCTTCGGCACCATCCGGATTCCTCAACCAAATGGCTTTAGCACCTAGGTTCGCTGCCAATTCCACATCGGTTAGTCGATCACCTATTACATAGCTGTTTTCTAAGTCGTACGTCCCATCAAGATATTTACCCAACATGCCTGTGCGTGGTTTGCGGTTCGGCGAGTTTTCTTCAGGCAGCGAAGGATCAATCAACACATCGTCAAAAAGTATCCCTTCTCCTTCCAATGTCTTCATCAGCAGATTATGAGCAGGCCAGAATGTTTCTTCCGGAAATGAGGACGTTCCAAGTCCATCCTGGTTTGACACCATAACAAATTCAAAGTCAAGTTGCTTGCGAATAAAATGGAGATTACGGAACACCTTCGGATAAAACTCCAGCTTCTCAAGGCTGTCTAACTGATAATCTACAGGCGGTTCCATCACCAGCGTTCCGTCGCGATCGATAAACAAAGCTCTTTTCATAGTTGTATCTTTTCCATTTCATTCAATAATTGTTCATTCTCTTCTTCCGTACCTACCGTAATACGTAAGCAGCCTTCACATAAGACCACATTGGTCCGGTTGCGCACAATAATACCTTTTCCAACCAGATGATTGTAGATGCCATTGGCATCAGTTACTTGAACCAAAATAAAATTGGCATCCGAAGGATAGATCTTCTTAACACATGGCAGTTCACGTAAACGACGTTCTAAAGTGGTTCGTCCTTTCAATATTTTGACCAGTTGCTCTTTCATCCTATCTACCTCGGTAAGCAAACGAAGGGCATACTCTTGTGTCAGTTGATTGATATTATAAGGATATTTGATCTTGTTAAGCACAGAAATAATCGCAGGCGAAGCAAAAGCCATCCCCAGACGCATAGCTGCTGCGCCCCAAGCTTTGGAGAATGTCTGCAGTACCACCAAGTTGGAGTATTCATCCAGTTCACTTAAAAACGAGGGTTCGGACGAAAAGTCAATATAGGCTTCGTCGATAACTACCAATCCTTGGAATGCATTCAAGACCTTGTAAATTTCCTGTCGGCTGAGATTGTTACCAGTGGGATTATTCGGCGAACAAAGATAGATTAACTTCGAATCCTCACCGGCCACACGCAGTAACTCATCGGTATCCAACTGAAAGTCGGACGTCAACCTAACTTTACGGAATTCCACATTATTGACTTCGGCCGACACCTCATACATCCCGTAAGATGGAGAAATAGAAGTAACAGCGTCTTTGCCCGGATCGCAGAAAGCACGCATAAGCAGGTCTATCGGTTCATCGCTGCCATTACCAAGCAGAATATTCTCCTTTCGAACACCTTTCAATGCTGCAATTTTTTCTTTTACAGCCCATTGCAAAGGGTCAGGATATCGGTTATATGGTGAGTTAAACGGATTTTCGTTGGCATCCAGAAACACAGATGCCTCCCCTTGATACTCATCCCTTGCTGAAGAATAAGGCTTCATCTTCAACACGCTTTCTCGTGCTAATTGGGTTAAATCTTTCATAGTGCATTCAATCTAACGGTTACAGCATTCCGGTGTGCTTCCAATTGCTCGTTGGCAGCCATCACGCGGATAGTCTCTCCCAGATTACGTATACCATCAGAGGTAATTTCCTGAAAGGTGATTTTCTTTTTAAAGCTATCTAAGTTCACCCCACTATAAGCACGGGCGTATCCATTTGTAGGCAGGGTGTGGTTTGTTCCCGAAGCATAGTCGCCAGCACTTTCGGGTGTATAGGGGCCTAAGAAAACACTGCCTGCATTTTCCACACGCCCAGCCAGACTTGCATAATCCTTTGTCTGAATAATCAGATGTTCAGGGGCATAAAGATTGGTGAATTCAACCACCTCTTCCATATCCTTAAGTAGGATAATACGACTGTTTACCAGTGCCTTTGCCGTAATTTCCTTTCGTGGAAGATCGTCCAGTTGCCTGTCAATCGCTTCTTTTACACGAGGAATCAGGGCCTCAGAAGTTGTCACCAAGATAGATTGACTATCTATGCCATGTTCGGCCTGAGATAAGAAATCGGCAGCAATAAAATCGGGATTTGCCGTTTCGTCGGCCACAACTTGTACTTCAGAAGGACCTGCAGGCATATCGATAGCCACATCCCTAAGGCTTACCAATTGTTTGGCTGCAGTCACATATTGATTGCCCGGACCAAACAGCTTATCCACTTTGGGAATAGATTCTGTTCCATATGCCATAGCAGCAACGGCCTGAATTCCTCCGGCTTTAAATACCTTGTGCACCCCGGCTGTACGAGCAGCAAACAGGATAGCGGGATGAACATTTCCGTTCTTATCCGGTGGAGAACACAGCACAATTTCCTTACAACCGGCAATTTTTCCCGGCACTGCAAGCATCAGAACTGTTGAAAATAACGGTGCCGTACCTCCCGGAATATAGAGACCTACCCTTTCGATGGGTAAAGCTTTTTGCCAGCAAGTCACGCCTGGGGTAGTCTCCACCCTTACTTCTTTGAATTCTTGTGCCGCATGGAAACGTTCGATATTTGCTTTAGCGGTACGTATTGCCTGCTTCAGTTCGTCAGACACCAGCTCATCTGCTCGATTCATTTCTTCCTCAGAAACAATCAACGTATCAAGAGCCACTTTGTCAAACTTCAGTTCATAGTCTTTTACAGCCTTATCCCCTCCGGCACGAACCTCAGCCAATACAGTTCTGACCGTATCAAACAGTGTACTCACGTCCATAGCCGGACGTTTGGTTAATTCGCTCCACCGACTTTTTTCCGGGTAATTAATTGTTTCCATTCTTATATTCTTTTTTCAAGAGGCTATACACATTAATATCGGTATATTGATTATCTACAAGTAATTCGCCGTCGCGTTCGATACCTTCGAACGTAAAACCGAGCTTTTGTGGGATACGGTTACTCTTCGCATTACCAACGGCCACCTTTATCTGCACACGGTTTACATTCAATACGTTGAAAGCATAGTTGAGCAGCGCATCTACAGAACGGGTCATAATCCCCTTCCCTTGTTGATACTGTGAGAGCCAATAACCTATTTCAATCTTTTTATTCGACTCATCATAATCTTTAAAACCAATCAACCCGACAAATATCCCCATATAGCGAATGGTGAACTGTTCGGAGTTCGATTGTAACATATGAGCAACGGCATTTGCCGTATCCTCTTCTTTATGGGTTGCATCAACAAAAGGCAACCATTCACGCAGATATTCCCGTTCATCATTCAACGTCCGGAATATATCTGCAATATCATCCAGACATAAAGGCATTAACTGTATTTCATCTGTTATTCGTATCATAATATCATTTTTTCGATTGGGAGCACCAAGATTCCTTCGGCACCCAATGATTTTAATTTCCCAATTATTTCCCAAAAATGTTTTTCGGATATCACCGACTGGATAGATACCCATTCGCTATCGGCCAATGGGGTCACAGTCGGACTCTTCATCCCTGGTAATACTTCAATAATTTGATCAAGACTTTGTCGCGGAGCATTTAATAAGACATATTTCTTCCCTTCAGCTTCCTGAATGGCCGCAAAACGAAATAAAAGCTCATTTAATATCTCTTTCTTCTCTTCGGTTAGTTTCTTATTGGCAATCAATAAGGCTTCACTTTGCATAACCACTTCAACCTCTTTCAAGCGATTGCTCACCAGTGTGCTACCCGAACTAACTATATCAAAAATAGCATTTGCCAATCCTATCCCCGGTGCAATCTCTACTGAACCGCTAATAACATGCAGTTCGGCATTCACCTTGTTTTCCTTCAAGAAAGCATCCAATATACGCGGATAAGAAGTTGCAATAGTCTTTCCTTCAAACCATTCCACACCCTTATACTCCTCGTCTTTAGGAATAGCAAGGGACAAACGGCATTTACTAAATCCGAGACGTTTAATCAGTTCTGCCTGTCCTCCTTTTTCTACGTATTCGTTTTCACCAACGATACCCACATCAGCTACTCCGTTAGCTACTGATTGAGGTATATCATCATCCCGGAGGAAAAGGACTTCAACGGGAAAATCCTTAGCAGATAATAATAAAACACGTTTGCCCTTATTTAATTTAATACCGGCTTCTTCTAATAAAAGCATTGTTTCGTCAAATAAACGCCCTTTGGACTGAACTGCGATTCTTAACATCTCTTTTTATTTTTGATTATAAATATGCAAAAAAAAAGCTCACCTATACGGCAAGCCTCAAAATATTATGAAAGTATCTACATACCACAACAGCCTACCGAACAAAGTCCGCTAAACAATGATGATGGTGATGTAAATTCAAATTTGTCATTTCAATATCTATTTCAGCCTCAAAGTTACATAAATTATTTTACAACCAAATTTTTATAACAATTTATTTCACCCAGACTCTATCTTACGTATTTCAATAGAATATAGATATCGTATGGATAGCATTCATTTTAAACAATCGTGTATATGCAAAATATATCGAAATTATAAAGCAGCAACTTACATTTCTTGCTAACCTATAACCAGAAAATTACTATTCCCCTTTTAATACAGATGAGGACATTAATCTTTCACTATAACATTAACGTAAATTAATTTGCATTTTTATTTGATTTGTATTATAAACCTATTTACATTTGCGATGTGAGACTATTATACATGAGTAAAAATCCTAAATTAAAAAGAGATGAAACCATTATTTATCAAAGCATTAGTCATCTTAACTGCACTATTTTCCGTTAATCAAGCATCAGGTCAGACAACCACACTGACCATTGAAGTAAAAGATATCAAAGAGGTTAAAGGGAATATTTTGGTCATGCTAAAGAACAGCGACAATCCTCAGCAAGTATTTTATCAAATGACAGAAGTCAAACAGGAAGAGGCTACAACAGTCACATTCAACGCCATCCCTGTTGTGAAAGTAGACATTTCCATATTCCAAGATTTGAATAACAACAACAAGTTGGACATGGATGAACAAAACATCCCTGTGGAACCCTGCTATACGAAAGAAAAAGTAAAACTGAAGGAAGAGCCAAATAAACTCTCAGTCAAACTAATGAACATTAAAGAACAGATGGCACCACAACGATAACCCATGATGAAAATATCTATTATATACTGTATTGGCTTCATCCTCTTGCTTTCTTTCACATCGTTTGTAGCAGGGCAAGAGCGTAAAGGCATCATTTTAAGCAAGAACAACGAACCTGTCGAATTTGCGACTATCATACTGCTAAAAGACGGACATCAAACAGCAGCTGCCATTAGCGACTCAATCGGCCGGTTTGCTTTGCATGCTGAGGATGGGGAATATCTATTACGTATTCAAAACTTAACCTACAAGACCATCGAAAAGAAAATCGAACTAACAGCTAAGTCAACCGATTTAGGGACATACAGAATGGAAGATGCTTTCGTAAACATGAAGGAGGTGGTTGTTACGGCATCAACCATCAGACGTGATGCAGACCGATTTGTTATGCAGATAAACAATAATTTGCCTGCAATGATCAACAAAGATGCCTCCGAAGTACTAAAGCTCGCCCCCGGAGTATGGGTAGATGACAGAGGCATATCGATTAACGGGACTGCCGGTTCAAAAGTTTTCATTAACGATCGTGAGCTTAAACTCGACGCTACTGATCTGGTGGGTTATCTCAAGAATTTCCAAGCGTCAGATATCGCACGTGTAGAGGTTGTGCCTCAAGCCGGAGCCGAATATAGCGCCGACTCGAAAGGTGGAGTAATCCGGATTATACTACGTAAGCAGCAAGAAAATGGGATGAACGGCAATGTAACCCTCCAGACTTCTCAAAGTAAAAACCTATCGCATTATAAACCCTTTACCAACATCAATGCTTTGTATGGTAAGTGGACATTTAACGCTTCAGCATCAACAGACATTACTCCTAAAAGTAAAAATGAAATGATGGAATACCGCATTTATCCGGTGGAGAAAGGAAATAAATTTGAATC
Organism: Bacteroidota bacterium; assembly: GCA_023429375.1. Classification (GTDB taxonomy): domain Bacteria; phylum Bacteroidota; class Bacteroidia; order Bacteroidales; family Tannerellaceae; genus Massilibacteroides. Next base: position 93,125 of record JAEYVY010000013.1, read on the forward strand.
TGTAACAACAATGAAGAATAAACCATTTTCTGCCATGGGGCGTTTGGGGACAATTTATGAAGTGAATGAGAAGAACAGCATAGGTGGTGAACTGGAGTGGTGGATAAAAAATAACCGGACCCCCTCTAATTCGACAACCTTTGCCGAATCAAATCAAATCACCACTCTTTATAGCACGAGCCAATATGAACAAATAGAGAAAAATAAAAATCTAACAGCTATATTTAATTATATATATAAGGTCGACACCTTAGGGTCGACACTAAAAACCATTGTCGACTATACCGGTAAAAAAGTAACAGGAGACAATGATTACCACTCTGTGTTTGAATTTGCTGAAGTAAAAATCGACTCAACCTATCGTAATAACTCATTATCCGATTATCGCATTCTAACAACAGATTTGATGTTGGACAAAAAAATGCTTAATGGGATGAAATATACAACAGGGTTACGCTATGTGAGGAACATGATGTCTAATGAGACCTTATATGAAGGAGTATACAACAATGCTTGGAGACCACTCGAAAAATATAACTATGCCCTGGATTATACGGAAGATATCAGTGCTGCCTACCTTACCGTTGCCTTTAAATTAAAACGATTCGACTTTTTGGCAGGCTTACGTGGCGAATACACCCATACGAAAGGGAAAGATAAGTTGAACAAACAGTATATGGATATTTTTCCGAATCTGAATCTGACTTATGCATTCAATTCGATGAAGACATTTTTACTGGTTGGACAGTACGCCCGGAATATCCAGCGCCCTAACTTCTGGCACTTGAATTCGAACCGAATCCAATACTCTGACTACTCATATTATGTAGGCAATCCCCTATTGCAGCCTACCTACATAAACCGCTTTAGCCTTACAGCTGTATATAAATATCGCCACACGCTTACCATCGGGGGCAATATGCATAAATATCTGATTCGCGAAGTAACTAAGATTGACACAGAAAACAATGAAGTAAAATACGTGACACCCGAAAACCATTACAGTGAAAACCATTTCTTCATTGCCTTGAGCAGCCCGCTGCATCTCACCAAGTGGCTTCAGCTAAATACGAACCTGGTAGGAGTAAAACAAGACATTCGAGGAAAGAAGAGTGATTCGACAATGAGTCATTACTTGTATTTTATCAATACCACAGCCAATATCACATTGCCAAAAGATTTCTTCTTCGAAGTATCTTACAGTGGAACAAGTCGACTCTATTCGGCCAATTCAGGAATAGAGCCATCTCATCTATTTCATGCACAAATTAAAAAGAAATTAGTAGACAACCGGATCAATATGACATTGGGAGTCCAGAATATATTCAATCATAAAACCGCCTATTTTGCAAATATGGACAACTATACGTCAAAATCAATAGGCACCTATGCATGGAGTGCACGTTATATCAAGCTGTCTATCCAATATATGTTCAATTCAGGCAAAAGCTTCAAAAAACGAGCTATTGAAAGCGGACTCGAGTCAGAAAAAGAACGTTTGGAAAAAACATCAGGCATAAATTAATCTACAGCATAAACCTGATAAACCAATAAAACATTATATTTACATTAAATAATATACAAATCATGGAAGAGACAAACGATAAAAGACTAAACGAAAAAGAAAGTTTGGAGTTGATTGCCAGAATGATACTTAACACCAAAAAGAAAATGGAGGAAGGTAGTGGCACCATGTTTTTGATTTGGGGTTATACCACCGTTATCACAACCTTATTGGTATGGATCAGCGTACTTCAAACGCAAGATTACAGGTATCAATACCTTTGGTTTCTGTTACCAATTGTAGGTTCGTTCCTCACAATCATTGAAAAGAAAAAGGAAGAAACAAAACCGCGTGCTACAACCTATATTGATCGGATGATAAACTATATTTGGCTTGTACTTGGGGTTGCCGGATTTCTACTTTCAATGATATCGATAATCGCCTATACGTTTCCGATCTTATTTGTTATCGTATTAATTATGGGTATCGGTACAACATTGACAGGTTTGATAATTAGCTTCCGCCCCTTGGTTATATCAGGGATTATTGGGATGGCCTGCTCTGTAGTCCTTTCCTTCCTCAGTTGGAAATACCAATTGCCGCTATTCTCGTTCATTTTTATCTTCATGATGATCATACCCGGGCATTATCTGAATTATAAAGCAAAGAATAAATAATGTTTAAAGAATTAGACCCCCTGTTTTTATCCGAGCTAAGGCTTGCTATCATGTCAATCCTAATCTCTGTGGAGGAGGCAGACTTTGTATACCTGCGTGAAAAAACTATGGCCACTGCAGGTAATCTGAGTGTGCAAATCGACAAGCTGCAGCAAGCCGGATATATAGATATACAAAAAACATTTAAAGGGAAAAGACCACAAACCATCTGTAAAATTACAGAAAAAGGAGTGGCAGCATTTGAAGATTATGTTGAAGCACTGAAAAGCTATATCAATCTCTAACTAATAAGGAATAATTCAATCACACTAAATTTAGAAAAGAATTCCTAAAGATTAAGAGGGTTGTCAACAATATGTTATAAAGCATATTTTGCCAACTCTCTTATTTTAATGAAAATTTTATCTATACCGTAAAAGAACGTACCTTTGTCTACATTTTTAAAAAACCGACAAGTAACTATAACTAAATAAAACAACATGAATATTTCACACATTGAACACCTTGGGATTGCCGTAAAAAGTATTGAGCAATCTCTTCCCTATTATGAGGAAATCTTAGGATTAAAGTGCTATAACATTGAAGAAGTTGCAGACCAAAAAGTAAAGACTGCATTTTTCATGGTAGGACAAACTAAAATTGAGCTTTTAGAACCAACCAGTGAAGACAGCACAATTGCTAAGTTTATTGAAAAAAAAGGAGAAGGAATTCACCATATAGCATTTGCTGTTCCATCGGTACAAGATGCATTGGATAAAGCTTCTGCTAAAGGAGTGCAATTAATTGACAAAGCTCCAAGAGCAGGTGCAGAAGGTATGGATATCGCTTTCCTTCATCCTAAATCAACATGCGGAGTACTTACTGAATTCTGCATGAAAGGTGCTGAAAAATAAACAATAAACACGTAGGAACATTTCTAACAATAAGCTAAAATCTAATGGATAACCAACTAGAGAAGGTAAAGCAACTCATTGCTCTACGCGAAAAAGCCCGTTTGGGTGGTGGAGAGAAAAGAATTGCTTCACAACATGAGAAAGGCAAATATACGGCCAGAGAACGTATAGCTATGCTACTTGACGAAGGTAGTTTTGAAGAGTTTGATATGTTTGTACAGCATCGTTGCACAAACTTTGGCATTAATGATACACAGTTTTTAGGCGATGGTGTTGTAACTGGATACGGAACCATTGACAATCGCTTGGTTTATGTGTATGCTCAAGACTTTACTGTATTTGGTGGTGCATTGTCTGAATCAATGGCTATGAAAATCTGTAAAGTAATGGATCAAGCTATGAAAATGGGCGCTCCTATCATCGGATTGAATGACTCAGGTGGTGCTCGTATTCAAGAAAGTGTAAACGCATTGGCTGGTTATGCTGAAATATTCCAACGCAATATTTTAGCATCTGGTGTGATTCCTCAGATCTCAGCTATTTTTGGTCCATGTGCAGGTGGTGCCGTATATTCTCCAGCATTGACTGACTTTACTATCATGTCTGAAGGTACAAGTTACATGTTCGTAACGGGTCCTAAAGTTGTAAAGAGTGTTACTGGTGAAACTGTAAATCAAGAACAACTTGGTGGAGCAAAAGTACATGCTTCAAAATCAGGTGTATCTCATTTCGTATCAACAACAGAAGAAGAAGGTATTTTGACTATCCGCAAACTGTTAAGTTATCTGCCACAGAATAATTTGGAAGATGCTCCTCTAACTGTTTGTACAGATGCCATCGACCGTTTGGAAGATTCATTGAACGAAATTATTCCAGATAATCCTAATAAACCATACGACGTAACAGAAGTTATCAAAGCAATCGTAGATAACGGTGAATTCTTGGAATCACAAAAATTGTATGCTCCTAACATCGTTACTTGCTTCGCTCGCTTCAACGGTCAAAGCGTAGGTATCATTGCTAACCAACCTAAATATTTAGCTGGTGTACTTGATATCAATGCATCACGTAAAGCAGCTCGTTTCGTACGTTTCTGTGATGCTTTCAATATTCCTATTGTCACTTTGGTTGACGTACCGGGCTTCCTTCCTGGAACAGCTCAAGAATACGGAGGTATCATTACCCATGGTGCTAAATTGCTATTCGCATATGGTGAGGCGACTGTTCCTAAAGTAACAGTTATCCTTCGTAAATCTTATGGTGGAGCATACTGCGTGATGAGTTCTAAACACCTACGTGGTGACTTCAACTATTCATGGCCAAACGGAGAAATTGCAGTTATGGGTGCTGCCGGTGCAATCGAAGTGTTATATTCAAAAGAAATTGCAAAAATCGAAGATCCGGAAAAGAAAGCAGCTTTCATTGCTGAAAAAGAGGCTGAATACAAAGAAGCATTCGCCAATCCTTATGAAGCAGCTAAATACGGCTATATCGATGATGTTATCGAGCCAAGAAACACTCGCTTCCGCATAATTAGAGCTTTACAATCATTAGCAACCAAAAAGTTAGTGAATCCGCCAAAGAAACATAGTAACATTCCATTATAAACCGAAAAGAAGATATGAAACAATTATTTTCAATCAAGATAGTTGCACTGATTTTATGCTTTTTCTCGGTTCCGGTAGCTTTTGGGCAATCTATGAAAGATGTGAGGATTAATGAGATCCAAGTCTTCAATAATGATGGTTTTAAAGACCATTTTGGAAGAGCTATTTCATGGCTTGAACTTCATAACACCGGATATGGAAAAGTTAACATTGGTGGAGCTATTCTTAAAGTAAAAGGCAAGGAATATCGTATACCCAAGGGTAAGGATATGGTCATTCCAACAGGTGGATATGTTATTTTCTATGCAGATGGAATGTCCAATAAAGGAGCTTTTTACACAAATTTCAAATTGGAAGAGACCGATTTTATCGAACTCTATGCTCCAGAAGATTTAGTTAATCCTGTATCAAGAATGGAATATAATCTTTCTGAAATGAAAGAAGATGTTTCTTATGGTTGGGTTAATGATGGTAGTGGAGTTGAAAAATTGACATTTCTGCCAGCTATTACTCCTGGTGAATCAAATAATACGCTTGACACTGTTCATCGTTCTGTTGAATTCCTTAATGCAGACTCAAATGGGGTGGTTCTAACAGTTACAGCAGTATTTGTTGTAGGTATCTGTTTAACTTTACTCTTTCTAGTCTTTAAGCAAACAGGAAAACTTAGCATTCGGATGTCTCGCAGAAATGAAGAGAAAGAGAAAGCAAAACAGGCTGCTGCTAGTGGTGATAAAAAGTCATCGCCTGCTACACCAGTTACAGGAGAAGGGTTAACTAATGAAGAATTAGCAGCAATTGCTATTGCCCTGTTTAAGTATTCAGAAGATCTTCATGATATTGAAGATACCGTTCTGACAATTAATCGTGCAGCAAAAGCATACTCTCCTTGGAGTTCTAAAATTTACGGCTTGAGACAAACACTAAACAAAAGGTAAATCATGAAAAAATATGTTGTAAAGATACACGGAACTGAATATGCTGTAAAAATTAAAAGTGTTGAAGGCAAGAAAGCTCAACTTACAGTTAATGACGTTTCATATGAAGTAGAAGTAGATGGATTGACAACAAATCCAACTAGAATGTCTACATCAACAACCATTCAACAGCCTGTTATGCAGTCTGAAGTACCTGTGACAAAACCAGCTGCTTCTACTAGCTCTGCACATCCAATAAAAACACCTCTACCAGGAGTTATCTTGGGACTAAATGTAAAAGAAGGTGACACTGTTAAGCAAGGTCAATTATTATTGGTATTAGAGGCCATGAAAATGGAAAACAATATTGAATCAGACAGAGATGGTGTTATTGAAAAAATCTACCACCACAAAGGTGATTCTGTATTAGAAGGTGATGTATTGCTAACAATTAAGTAAGTAAAACTTAATTGTTGAGATATTGATTTTATATCGATATTCTCTAAAATGCAAACCAAATAAATTCGCTAATCGATAATGCTGAAGTTATGGCATTATTGATTAGCGTTTTTTTGAACTATAATGTTCGAATTAAGATGTAATTATTCTTTGCATACTTTATCTATCCATCATAGTGTATATGAGTCAAAAAAAACCGACAGAAATATTCTACCGGTTCTTTTTTACTATTTACTTGTAAGGTTATTTCAATATCCACATTTTTGTATTGATATCATCTGGTCCGAATACTTTAATAGCCTCATCGTATTGCTTTTTGTTTTGAGCGCGCTCACCATCCGGATAGATATATCGCAAAGGAATAGTCGTTTGTTTAGCTCCTTCAGGAATGATTCCGCTATTAAAGCCTAACACATCGTTGGTTCGTCTATAATCAAACCATCCTTCGGCACCTTTAATAAATAATGAAGCCCATTTTTGTCCGATTAATTGTTTTAATGAACCGTCATAAATAACTCCATCTTGCTTGATATATGCTTCTGCAGACTCCGGAGAAGCGCCCCAGTATGCAAGACTAGCTTTTATCCCTTCTTCGTAAAAATGACGTGCAGTCTTACCTGAAACAGTTACACCTTTTTGTTGCATGACCTCAGCAATCATAAAACATACTTCCGGATAAATCATCATACTTGCTTTTACATTACTTGGAACATCTTGATAGAAAACGGATTTTTTGAATGTGGAAATATGATCACCACCACCGTTATAATCATAAATTGAAATCAGCGTAATTGGAGCTCCTACGTAAGGGTTCTTATCCACCAAGCCTGATTGAGGATCAGCAACAGGGTCAAACAGAAGCGACAAACGAGGGTCATTTCTGGATTGCATAAAATCAATAATCTCCTTACTTGGTCTTCTCTTAATGAATTCAGCAAATTCATCTGTCAGACTACCTCCTCCACCTGTAGGACCACCAGGCCATTTATGTGAAACAACATAAGGGATTTCTGCATTATCTGCATTGCTTTCAAATATCGGATATTCGGATGGATTATTCAAAATTTCCTGTATCTCTGAAATGGCATTCGGCATTTGCTTAGACGCAAGTAAGAGTAGTCTCATTCGAAGCGAATTCGCAAATTTACGCCATTTCAACGCATTTCCCTTGTACATCACATCGGCAGAAGAATTGATAGGAAGCACGGAATTCTTCAAAAGTGTATTAGCTTCTTTTAATTTAGCTATCAAATCAGGATAGATATCTTCCTGTTTATCGTATTTTGGATAAACAATTAGTTCGTCCTTTGACTTGAGGGCTTCTGAATAAGGAATATCTCCCCACAAATTCGTAACGTATGCAAAATTGAAGACTCCTAAAATGAGTGAGGTCGCTACATATTGATCTCTTTCATTTGCCATCGCTTGTTTATGGAATGTATAGTTTTCTGAAAGTCTGTAATAGTGAGAATCCCAGCTCTCAGAGCTCCAGCCGAATGTATCGTCTCCTGCATTTCTCAGACGAGTAGTGTATCGACCAGCTGAAGCTGGCTTACCCATATAAGCTTCTTTCTGATAATCGTATGCTGTCGAGATGATGATTTTTGTAAGATAATAGACATCATCTGCTTTTTCACCGGCATTGGGATTTGTATTAATCTCCTCAAAATCTGCTGTACAACCAAATGAAGTAAGCAAAAAGCCGGCCAAGAATAATTTTAATATTGTAGTTTTCATCATTTTCCTTTTTTATAATATTAGAAATTAACACTGATCTTGACTCCATAGGTACGTGTATTTGGCAAAGACCAACTACCTACCCCCGGTGTAATTTTCCCTTGTGTAAAGGTCATTGATGATTCAGGGTCAAAACCTTGGTCTGCCGCTGTCCAACTATACAAGTTACGTCCCCACAAGCCTACTGACAGACTAGTAAATGGCAACTTTTGCAACATCTTCTTATCAAATGAATAATCTAATGAAATTTCACGTAGTTTTACAAACGACGCATCAAAAGTGGTACGTTCATTGAAGCTCCAATAATATTCGCCATAATAACTTTCCGGGTCAGTAATAAATTGACTCAACGCGAAGCTTCCATCCGGTTGCTTAATATAGCCATGTAATTTCATACCGTCATTGCGTTGTGTTCCGTTAGCATCAACCCAAGGAAGTCCTCCTGTTGCAGCATCACGTCCGAAAACTGTTGCTTCGGTACGTCCGTCGGAAATAAGGTTCTTAGCCACATAAGAATAAAAATCTCCACCTTGTCTCCAGTCGATCAATGCAGAAAGAGTAAACCCTTTATAACTGAATGTATTGTTAAAACCAATCATGAAGTCAGGGTTGTAGTTACCAATCTTTACATATTCGTTTTCTTGTTGATAAGCTCCATTTTCGGCCAACCAAGGTTCTCCGGCATATGGGCCATCAGGAACTTTCTTCCAAGTGCGGGCATACATGTCACCCATTTCATAACCTACGCGGGCATAATAATTGATACCCTCTCCTCCACCTATATTGATTTCATCAACTCCATCAACCAATTCTAATATCTTATTGCGGTTTCTTGAGAAATTAGCAGACATATCCCAAGTAAAGGTTCCTTGAACAGGTGTTGCGCTCAAAGAGATTTCAATACCTCTGTTTTGGATTTTTCCGGCATTGATAGCTCTTGAACCGTAACCAGAAGCGACAGTGGTAGAGATATTCATCACCTGATTCTTAATCTGTGTATTATAATACGTAAAGTCTAATCCAAGCCGTCCACCGAAGAAGCGTAAATCAGCACCTACTTCAGCTGAAGTGCTGATCTCAGGTTTAAGCTTATTATTCTTCAGGCTTGTTTCTTGATTAGCAATATTTTCATCACCCCATGAAGTCAGTCTCACTACATTAAATAATGAGTAAGGGCTTACATCCTGACCTACTTGAGAAATATTACCTCTAAGCTTGATGTAGGATACTTTGCCAGATTGTTCCATTTGAAGCATGTCACTTAACAAAAAGCTCAATGATGCAGATGGATAAAAATAGGAATTATTTCCGGTAGGCAATGTGCTGGACCAATCGTTACGAGCGGTCAGGTCAAGGAATACATAATTCTTATATGCAACTTGTCCCATTCCATAAACACTGTTGATTCTTTTCTTCCACTTATCTGTTGAAGATAGATTTTGAACCGTTCCGGCTACTGCATTAGAGATATTATATACACCCGGGTTAACTAGTTGATTGGTAGCAAGAGTTGTTGTATTACCCGATTGATCCATTCTGTTTGCTCCAGCTGAAATTGAAATAAACCAATCATCGTTCAAATTATTCTTGTATGTTGCAAGGAAGTCCGTATTTTGTTCTTTGAAAAATGCATTTGACATGCTATAAGCCCCTTTAGGGAATCGTCTTGAACTAAATGCACTTCTGCTTTCACGTGTTTCACCATAGTAGTCGATACCACTTCTACCCATAATACTGAAATGTGAATCAATCTCCCAATTTAATTGAACATTACCTGTAAGGCGGTCACGATTATACCCATTCAGATTTTCATATACCACGAAATAAGGGTTGTCATTACCTCCGGGAACAGGTGAGTTTTGTTGTATTCCTTCTCTACTTGGCATCCAATAATCACGCAATTTCTTAACGTTGATATTTGCCGGCATCGTGTAAAGGATATTTACAGCACTCTCACGGTTAAATGTTGGACGGTTGTCACTCTTATTATTTGTATACGAGATATTGGTATTTACTTTCAACTTCGGATGAAGCTTGTAACCAGCCATCAAATTGATATTATTCCTTTTTAAATCCGTATTTGGAACAATCCCTTCATTTTCCATATTGGTAAACGAAAGTCTGAAATCTCCTTGATCATTTGCTCCACTAACGGCCACGTTCGTCATAAAAGTAGAACCTGTACGGAAGAAGTCTTTCACACGATTTGGATAAGACACCCAATCGGTTGGTATCGGTTTACCATTCTCATCAAGCGGACTATCCCACTGTACATATTTAGTACCATTATCCAAACGCGGCCCCCAAGAGGCAGACGATATAACATCATTTGTGCCCTCTCTAGTTCCTGATCCGAATATATTCTGGAATTTAGGAAATTGCCATGCTTCGTCAAACGACAAACTGCTATTGACACTCACTCCGATACCTTTCTTTTGAGCTGCACCTGATTTAGATGTAATAAGAATTACACCGTTTGCTGCACGGCTTCCGTATAATGCAGCAGCGGCAGCACCTTTAAGTACTGAAATCGAAGCAACATCGTCAGGGTTAATATCGGCGATTGGGTTACCATAATCGACAACCTGTCTGTTTGAACTTCCTAATTGTGAGGTAGCATTGTTGACAGAGTTGTTAACAGGAATACCATCCAACACAATCAAAGGCTGGTTATCGCCAGTCAACGAACGTTGACCACGAATATTGATTAATACTGTTGAACCCGGATCAGATGCTGATGAACGAATATTCACACCCGATACCTTTCCGGAAAGGCTGCTAATCATGTTTGCGGATTTGGCATTAGTCACAGCTGATTCATTTAATTGAGCTACCGAGTAACCTAATGCTTTTTCACTACGTTTTATACCTAAAGCTGTAACGACTACTTCTTCAAGTTGTTCAACGTTCTCTTGCAATTCAACATTAATAACCGCACGATCACCTACAACAATCTCTTGACTTAAATAACTAATATAAGAAAAAACTAAAACTGCATTTTTGTCAGATACAGACAACGTATAATTACCATCAATGTCTGTAACAGTACCAGATGTGGTTCCTTTAATAGATACACTCACCCCCACCATGGGCATTCCTGTATTATCCTTTACCGTTCCAGATATCCTCTTCGTTTGTTGCATGTCTTCGAGGACTGTAGAAGTACCTGCCCAAATAGTATGATGTGTGGGGAGGCACAAGGAACAAATCAAAATCAATAATAGCCCCTTTCGTTTTAGAAAGTTGGCCACAAAGAAACTTGAAGTTAAATTCATAAATAGTAAATTTAGTGTTAAATGAATTATCAGAAATAAATCAATTGCTTATTTATCAATATATTAAACAAACAAACCAGAGAACAACTATTAGTGTAAACTATACAATAATCACATTTATACGTTTAAGCAATTTGTGCATATTTCACCCTTCTGAAAGTATTAACTTCATAATTATACCCCATTAACCGTAAATAAACATGTAATAATGGAATATAAATTCTTACTATAAAAAGCTAGATATAGCTCAAAAAATAAGGTTTTCAACACAAATTAAACCTAGACCCGTAACAAACAACACAAAATCTTGTCAAATACAACATTCGAACTTTTCACTCATAATGCTAAGTGCGACAAATTTATTTATTAAATCGTTTTTGCAATAGCGTAAATATGTGATATAAAACATATTTTGCAATATAACAACTAATATATACAATAAAAGAGACAAGTTGAGTCTAGTAATCTAACTATATAATGTATAAATAAGAAAACAAACAGTTTGTATACAACAACATCTTAATACTATTAATAGTATAATAATCATTATATTAAACCAATTATATATTATAAAACATAAAACAGAAGATGCAACTTAAACGTTTAATTTGTAGTTTTACGCCGAAATAACAACCACACACTCTTGCAAGCACTTTTTTATACGCCTATAATGCTAAAGTTTTATTGATAACTTTTAAATGAAACAATTATGAAAATAAAACCTTTCTTTTTCATATTATGCTTATTCGTTTCCGGAAATCTCTTTGCAGATACAGGAAAAATGTATACTGTCAAAGACAAACCATATACTGTACCTCAATCTATTAAATACTGCCTTTCTCCAAAATACAAGCATGTTAAATTCGAAAAATTGGTGATTGATGGAGACAACAGCATCTTCCTATTAACTAATGAGGGTTTATTTCGGGATTTCCCTGACAACTTCATATCCAAAGATTTAATTTACAGCTCTCTAGCCGACAAAAAGCCAGTAGATATATGTATTCAGGAAGGAAAAGAATATCTTTATTATTTATATCCTGACCGATTTCTTACGAATAAACATGCAGGAACGATTTGTGGACATTTGCCTAAAGACACATACACGCATATAGCTGTAAATAGCAATGACGAAGTGATGGTAGTAGGTAAAAAAGGAGGCGCTTTGTTTCATCGAAGCCAAAAGCTGAAAGACTTTAGCATTCCACAAGGTAAATTTGTAAAACTATATACCTCTAATAATGCATTCTGGTATTTATGTAATGACGCTATTTACACCTACCAAGATGGTAAATGGCAAAAAGTATATACAGGAAATAATCTTACTTCATTAGCTTTCATCGATAATAAAATTGCCGTTGGAACTACTGATGGTTATTTTGTAATCAGCAAAGAGGGAAAAATCCTCGAACAGATCGAAAACAAACTTCCTGTTCCGGCAATTACAAATATGTTGGCTGTGAATAATCAATTATGGTTCTCGACAGCAGATGGCGCCTTTGCTAAACAACCTAAAAGGTACGACTATTATGCATCTAAGCGTTGGCTAGATCAAAACAACATTATTGATATGGCCGCCGACCCAAAAGGTAATCTTTACTTCCTCACTCCTACCGGACTAAACAAAGTAGAGTTTGTTGAAGAAACGCTTGCTGAAAAAGCACAATATATCCAAGAGAACCTACGCAAATACCATCTACGCTATGGCTTTTCAGCACAATCAAGACTGGTAGATCCTAATGATCCGACAACGATCAGACTAGATGATAGCGACAACGACGGACTATGGTCTTCGTTCTATCTGGGAAGTCAAGCTTTCAGATACGCTGTTACTAAAGAAGAAAAAGCAAAAGAATATGTGTGGGAAACTTTCGAATGTTTTGAGAGATTAATCAAAATTCATCCTATCACAGGCTTTTCGGCCAGAACATTTGAACGGACTGGTTATATTGCCGGCGACACCGTTCCTTGGAGACCGGCACCTGATAAAGATTGGTGGTGGAAGGGAACAACAAGTACAGATGAATTTGTTGCTTATTTGTTTGTAACATCCGTAATTGATCAATTCGTCGCTCAGACTCCGGAAGAAAAGAAACGGGTTGCTGACTACTTTGATGCGATTATGACACATATCATCACTAATGATTATTACTTTATAGATTACGACGGCAAACCTACATTGTGGGGAAGATGGAATCCTGAGTATGTTAACTCATTTGCAACAACACAATTTGACCGTCGTCTCAATAGTACATTAACAATTACCGGACTGCAGTTGGCTTATAAATTAACCCACAAAGAAATCTATAAAACAGAAGCATACCGAATGATGAAAGAGTATGGGTACCTGGAAAATATGAAAATTCCTATGAGCAATATAAAGTTCACTTCCGGATTCCAACATGATGGAATTACTATGGGAGAAGATTGGAATCATTCTGATGATGAAATGGCATTCCTCACCTATTGGGTACTCTATCATTATGCTTTTGACGATCAATTAAAGCAGGAATATGCTAAAATGATTAGTGATCATTGGGAAATTGAAAAGCCTGAACGGAATGCGCTTTGGAATTTGTTGACTTACGGTACCAGTGGTGATATCGATATAGAATCAACTATTTGGTATCTGCAAGGTTTTCCGAAAGATCGTACTCGTTATGAGGTAAAGAACTCACACAGAAAAGATATTGAATTTCTTCCAAAAGATTTGCACACCAATTTCAGAGAACAAATTACCAAAGAACTGCTTCCCAAAAGAGAGCGGCCGATGAATCGCCACAACAACAATGAGTTTTTCATTGATGGTGGCCGAGGCAATAGCATGACACTTGCAGGAGATGAGTATCTCTTGCCTTATTGGATGGCTCGCTATCTTAAAGTGATTGAAGATTGATACTAAAAAAATGTACCCTGTTTTGTCTTTTAAAGGTCGGCCTATTATAGTACAAACTAACTTAAATGACAGAACAGGGTACCTCAATCTATAAGATGACAGGCCAATTTAAAACAAATAATTTGTGTCTAGTAGAAATTAATTAATAGACTAAGCAGATTCCCGATGAGAGTATTACTTAAAACATTTTTACTGTTAGCAGGTATTTCATGGCTGTATTCCTGCCAACGTCCCATGGCAAATTCATTGCCGGAGGACGGTCGTGCTGTGATCGAACAGACTAGAGATAAAGTATTACAACGTATATTGGATAAAACTCTTCCTGAAAATTTAAACAAACTAAGTTCAGACCAAATACTAAGTCTGCTTAGTAAAGAAGAAAAAGTGATATTCGCAAATCTGCATTGGCGCTTTATGGTAGATAAGCCTGCACTCGTATCTGTGATGCGACATAAAAAGCAAGAAGTCGTTCCTTTCTGGCTAGAAGAAAAAGGATTTATTAAAACAGCCTATACTGTTTCTAATGAAAACTATGACTATGAAGTTTGGCAAAAGGAATTCCCTGCTGGAGAAATTAGTCTCGGTATAAACGGTTTCGATTTGCACCGTCCTGTCTATTTTGTAACGATTGGGCCTGTAGATGGAGGCGAAAAACCGGAAATAATTCAGTACGTACCTCAACAATGGCCAGTTATTCGGATGGAAAAAGGCGCTTATACTTACAACGATTGGGACGAATTAGTTATTGAAGAGTTTCCCAAAGAATTGGAAGGGCATCAATTGTTTACAACCATCCGTGGGCGTTCTCGCGAAGCTGCCATCCAGGGTAGTTTCCGTGAGACCCTTTCTCCTTCCTCCTCTAATGCCGATCAGATTGTATTAACCTGGGCTGGAGATCCAACATCAACCCAAGCCATCCAGTGGCGTACCAACCCTAAAATTTCCAGCATGTCTATCAGATATTGGATGGCTTCTGAAAATAAAGAAGATTATAATGAAATTCTTGCTGAATACGAGTTATTGAATGACAATTATATCTTTAATGATCCTTCGGTCAAACACTGGCAAGTTAATTTGACAGGACTCACACCTGATACAAAATATTGCTACTCTATTTACAACCGCGAAAATCATTCAGAAAGTGAAACATATACCTTCACGACAGCTCCTGAAAGCAATCGTTCTTTTCGTTTTATTTATCTAGGTGATACGCATAATGATTCAATAGTTAAGTCCGTCTTAAATCAAGCTATTAAAGAAGCCCCTGATGCTTCATTTCTAATTCATTCGGGTGATCATGTGAATACTGGCTTATTTAGGAATCTTTGGGATTTGTATTTTGATTTGGGTAAGGATGTATTTCCGTCTTTAACTTTTGTGCCAACACTTGGTAACCATGATAGTCAAGACGGCCTTCCTCCCACACTCTACACCAAGTTATTCATGTTACCTGAAAATGGCGTCTGTAATTTACCTAATGAACGAAATTATTCCTTTACTTTTGGTAATACACGATTCTTTATGGTAGATGCCACTGGAGATATAACTCACATTGCTTGTTGGCTGAAAAAAGAACTAAGCCAAGCAAAAGAAACATGGAAGATAGTTGTGACTCATTTCCCTCCCTTTGTTACGGACGATTCTTATCCTGAAGTACGTAAAACTTGGTGTTCTTTGTTTGATACCTATCATGTTGATTTAGTATTATCCGGACATGTTCACCAATATTTTAGATCCTATCCGATAAACAATCAGCAAGTTGTAAAAGACTCATCAAAGGGTACCATCTACATATCTTCTGTGACTGTAGAGCCACGCGAACCGGAGCCTGCAACACCTAAATATAATCAGGTATATACAAATGCAGGAGGTTTGTTTCAAATCATCAGTATCGACAATGATAAACTTAGTTTTATTTCAAAGAAAATTGACGGTACTGTAATCGATCAATTTCAGATTATTAAGTAAAACACACGATTAAAGTAATAAACCATGAAGTTCAGGCACATTTTAATCTTATTGGGAATTTTCCCATTTATTTCATCCTGCGTTGAAAAAAGTAATATTGAAGAAATCACGCTAAAAGACAACTGGATGATTCGTTCATCCGAAGGTGTAGAGCAAAATGGAGAGGTATTGTCTGTTTCACCCGACATCGAAAACTGGATAAGCACCTCCGTTCCATCAACTGTGTTAGGAGCCTTGTGTAATGCCGGGATCTATGAGGATCCGTTTTATGGGATGAACCTTGAATCTATTCCGACTGCTCAGTTTGATAAGCCATGGTGGTATCTAACTGAATTCAAACTTAATGGATTCAATCCTAAAAATGAGCAAGTTTCTTTATGGCTTGATGGTATTAATTATAGTGCGAATATTTGGTTGAATGGAAAACAGATTTTATCCGCTGATACTGCATTTGGTGCATTCCGTCAATATGTATGTGACATTACAGAAACTGCCGTTCAAGAATCAAATAAACTGGCTATTGAGGTTATTCCACCGAAGCCGGGAGACTTTTATATGGGATTCGTAGATTGGGCTCCTAACCCACCCGATCGAAATATGGGTATATTCCGAGAGGTCAGACTTAAACGTAGCGGCAAAGCTGCTCTTAATCGCCCATTTATTGTAACAGAGGTGAACACAAACACACTTGAAGAAGCATCATTGTCTATATCCGCTGAGCTAACTAACCATGATTCTAAAAGTAAAACCATGACGTTGGAAGCAAGAATCGAAGATATAACGGTAAAAGAATCTTTCGAAGTTGAAGCGGGAGAAACAATTCTTGCCCGGCTTTCACCAGATAAATTCAATCAACTTATCATCAAAAATCCACGACTATGGTGGCCTAACGGACTTGGCAATCCAGAGATGTATACCATGCATCTAACCTTAAAAGATGGTTCTTCGTTATCCGACACCTGTTCAGTGCACTTCGGCATTCGAACTATCGAAACTTATATAAACGACCACGGCGTACGTGGCTATATGGTCAACGGCAGAAAAGTCCTCATTAAAAGTGCCGGATGGGTTGACGATTTACTATTGCGCGATAATACACGAACCAACAAAGCTCAAATTCGTTACGTTAAAGAAATGAATCTTAACTCTATCCGTTTTGAAGGTTTCTGGGGAACCAGTCCTGAAATTTATAATTTATGTGACGAAAACGGCCTTTTGCTTATGGTCGGCTGGAGCTGTCAATGGGAATGGCCTGATTATCTTGGATTATCGATGGAAGTGGCTGAAGGTGATGAAAATATTCCTATTAATGAAGGAGTGGATAAATACGGCGTCAAAATCAGTGCAGAAGAAGAACAACTGCTTTCAGATATGTTTAGAGATCAGGTGCTTTGGCTAAGAAATCATCCATCCATTTTTGTTTGGGCAGTCGGCAGTGATGCCATGCCTAAGCCATCTTTAGAACTTAAATATACGGAAACGCTTGAAAAGTATGACCCAAGCCGTTCATTATTGGTCTCGGCCGGAGATTTCACCAGTGATATATCCGGCCCAACGGGGATGAAGATGAATGGTCCGTACGAATATGTTCCGCCAATCTATTGGTATGAAGATAAAAAGTTAGGAGGCGCCTTTGGATTCAACACAGAGACCGGACCAGGTCCACAAATACCTCCTATCAGCAGTATCAAGAAAATGATTCCGGAAGAGCATCTTTGGCCGCCGCTAAATGCGATGTGGGATTTCCACTCCGGAAGAAAAGAGTTTAATAGTGTCAAAGTTTATCTTGATGCACTAAACAAAAGGTATGGAGCTCCAAAAAATCTAGAAGAACTGGCCATGAAAGCTCAATGGGCAAATTACGAAGCTATCCGCCCGATGTTCGAAGCATTTGTAGTCAATCGTCCGGTCGCAACCGGAGTAGTCCAATGGCAATTAAATTCAGCTTGGCCTGAATTCTATTGGCAAGTATACGACTGGTACTTAATGCCTAACGGTGCGTATTTCGGTACTAAAAAAGCATGTCAACCAATTAATGTCATTTACAATTATCACGACAAGAATATCTATGTAACCAATGATATTTTGAGAGATATCAACGACCATACAGTAAGGGCAACACTTTACAACAGTCAATCGAAGGAGTTGTTTACTTACGCTAAAAAAATGTCAGTTAAAGAAAATACATCTGAAATCTTATGTGCACTTCCAGCATTGGAAAACCCATCGGAAACTTATTTTCTTAACCTGACCATCCATGATAGCAAAAACAAGTTAGTTGCCGAAAACTTTTATTGGTTATCAGGGAAGGAGGATAAAATGGATTGGAGTCAGTATTTTTGGTATTATACACCACAAAAACAATTTGCTGATTTCTCCGCTATAAATAATTTGCCTGAACCTCAGGTGAGCCTGACCAAAAAGGTCTCGCAAGAAAATGGCGAGTGGGTTGTTGAAGCGACTTTGAGCAACACGAGTAAGCATATTGCGTTTGGCATTGAACTGCTTTTAGTTGATAAAGATACGGACGAACCTGTACTTCCTGTATATTGGACCGACAACTATGTCTCGCTTGTAAACGATGATACAAAAAAGATAATTGCTCGTTGCAGTGTAGAAGACAGTAAGAATGAACCTGCCATTATCATTCAAGGAGTGAATGTTAAATCTATAAAAAAATAATCAAACAACGATTGAAATGTTCAAAAAGGAAATTCTTCATATACGTATGATCATCGCGGCTATCTGTTTCTTTTGGATTGTATCGAATATACAAGCTAAAGAGATAAATCTAACAGGGAGCCACCTGATGGTTTCTTCCTCTATCCAATCGCCGGTAAAAGAAGGCGTCACGGAACTGCTTTTAGACGAGGTTAAAAGACATACAGGCATCAGATGGAATCTAACTGAGACCTGGAAAAGTAGTCCTATTATTGCATTAGCCTTATCGAAAGATAAAGAATTAAATGGGAGGAAGCTGCCAGATAAGTCTCTACTGTCCAATCATACAGAAGGGTTTAGTTTGATTATTGAAGAATACTCCTCTCAACCTGTTATATGGCTGATTGGAGCAGACGAACGGGGTGTGCTGTTTGCTGTAGGCCATCTTTTACGAATGGCGAACCTAACTAACAAAAGTATCACTTTGCTGAATCAGAATACGATAAAAAGTGAGCCTGATTATCCTATCAGAGGACACCAGTTGGGTTATAGAAATACTGCCAACTCGTATGATGCCTGGTCCAAAGAACAATACGAACAATATATTAGAGAGTTAGCTATTTTCGGAACAAACAGTATAGAAACTATTCCATCTGACATGACTCCTTCCCCAGTGATGAAAGTGTCAAAAGAGGTAATGAACGAGCATATCAGTTTGGTTTGCAAGAAATATGGTTTAGATTATTGCGTCTGGACTCCTATAGATGTTGATTTAGCTGATGAAAACTTATTTAGAGATGAAGCTAAAAGACACGTAGATTACTTCAAAACATGTCCTTACCTAAGTGATGTCTTCATTCCGGGTGGTGATCCGGGAGATAACCATCCGCGCTATGTTTTACCTTTCATTAAAGCAATAGCTGCAGAGCTGGTTAAATATCACCCAAATGCAGGAATATGGATATCCTTACAGGGGTTCAGCGACGAACAAATCGATTATTTCTACCACTTCTTAGAGGCAGAAAATCCGGACTGGCTGAGAGGTGTAGTCAGTGGCCCGAGTAGCCCTCCCATCTCAGACACTCGGTTCCGTTTGCCTCAGAAATACAAACACCGCCATTATCCGGACATTACGCATACGGTGCGCTGTTTGTATCCAACCCTCAACTGGGATCAGGCATTCGCCCTTACTTTAGGCAGAGAACCTGTCAATCCTGAGCCTTTCTATTATGCCTCTATTCATGATAGGTTTGCTCCGTTTACAGATGGATTCGTTACCTACTCAGACGGTGCACACGATGATTTCAATAAGATTATTTGGAGTCGTAAAGGTTGGAACAAGGAGGAAGATCCTGTTGCTATTACAGAACAGTATGTACGCTATTTCTTTGGTACCAAAGCGGACGACCGGGTTGCAGATGCTATCTTTAGTTTGGCACAAAATTGGGATGGCCCGATTGAACAAAATGGAGGTATAGAAATGACCTTTGCCAGATGGCACCAATTAGAAAAAAGCTATCCGCAATTACAAAAAAACTGGCGTTGGCAGATGTTGTTACTTCGTGCCTATTATGACACGTATATCAAACGCAGAAAACTCTACGAACAAGCACTAGAGCAAGAAGCCAACAAACTACTAGAGCAAGCACAAGTGAAGGGAGCACAAGAAACCATGAGATTAGCTTTAGCCAAAGTTAACGAGGCTGACCTCATCAATATTGCACCTGAACTGAGAAAGAAGATTGATGAATATTGTGAAGCCTTATTCCTGTCTATCGGTCTGCAAACAAGCGTTGAAAAGTATAAGGGCAGCAGACCCGAAAGAGGCTGTGTACTCGATTTTGTGGATTATCCGCTAAACAACAGATGGTGGCTTGCTGACCAGTTCGAAAGGATATCGCAATTGAAGACAGAAGAGGAAAAACTAGCTGCTTTGGATACTATCCGTACATGGAGCAACCCGGGACCAGGCAGTTACTACGATAATGTATCCGATATCAGTCAAAGTCCACATGTTAAAACAACGGTCGACGATGCCTGTGACGTAGCTTGGTGGGATAACGGTAAAAGCAGAAAAAGACTATCAACACAACTATTTCAGAATTTTCCAAAGCTAACTTATGAAGATCTGGATCCAAAGGCAAGATATATAATACGTATAGCGGGCTATGGAGATGCTTTACTTAGAGTGGATGGAGAGCGAATCGCTCCGACTATTTACAATAAAGAGTTGGAGAGCTTTAAAGAATTCCCTATCGACAGAAGGTACTTTCAGGATGGAAAATTGGAAGTTTCTTTCGATGAGCCGGAAGAATCTCATTTGAACTGGCGTCAGCAGTCTAAGATTTGCGATATTTGGTTAATCAAACAGTAATGCAAAACATAAAAAAACGTATCATGAAAAAGTTTCAATTTTTACTAGTCGTTATCTTATCCGTATTCTTCGTTCAATGCAATACGAAAGATCAAAAATGTGAACAAAATTGTACACCTGAAGTTAAGAATGTCATTATCATGGTTGGTGATGGAATGGGTGTTGCTCAGGTTTATGCTGGCCTAACAGCAAATAAAGGATCTCTCAATCTGGAACGAAGCCATTTTGTTGGATTCTCGAAAACTTATTCAGCTAGTAATTATATAACAGACTCAGCTGCTGGTGGTACCGCAATTGCATGTGGAACAAAAACCAACAATGGAAGCATTGGTGTGGACTCTGAAAATAATCCTGTTAAATCGGCGCTTGTTTATGCAGCAGAAAATGGCCTTTCTACTGGTGTTGTTTCTTCATGCTCTGTTACGCATGCGACCCCGGCTTCTTTCGTAGCACATCAACCAAGTCGCAAGATGGAAGAAGAAATCGCCGCTGATTTCGTTAATTCTGATATTACCCTATTCATTGGTGGCGGTAAGCGCTATTTCGATGCTCGCTCTGATGGTGAAAATCTATTAGAAAAATTGAAGGAAAAAGGATATCAAGTTGCACTTACTATGGACGAAATTAAAAGTGTGACTTCAGGAAAATTGGCCGGTTTAGTAGCTGATGAACATCCTGCTAGCTATCCGGAAAGAGGTGAGTTCCTGCCAGAAAGCGTACAAAAAGCAATTGATATTTTAAAGACTAACGAAAAAGGCTTCTGTCTGATGGTCGAAGGCTCTCAAATTGACTGGGCATGCCATGCTAATGATCAAGCGAATTTAGTAAATGAGATGCTAGACTTCGACCGTGCAGTAAAAGTTGCATTTGATTTTGCTGATCAAAATCCAAATACACTTGTCATCGTAACTGCCGACCATGAAACAGGAGGAGCAGCATTAACAGGTGGTGACCTTTCAACGGGTGAAGTAGAAGTGACATTTGCCTCTAAAGGACATACCTCCATTATGGTTCCAGTTTTTGCTTATGGCGCAGGAGCTATCAACTTTGCAGGAATTTATCAGAATGCCGACATTCTGCCTAAAATAATTAAATCGTATGGTATTGAAAAATAACAAAATAGTTCTATTTCTCTCACTGTTGTTGCTAACGACAGGGCAAATCTTTGCTGGTGAATCTGATATATTTCACATTCTGTATAAGTTCAACCAAATGCCTGAACGCATATTGGTTGTTGCTCACCGTGGGGCCCATCAGAATTATCCAGAGAACTCCTTATCTTCTTATCGTGAAGCTATTCGTATTGGTGTGGACATCATTGAGACTGATGTAAGAGCAACCAAAGATGGAGTACTGGTCATTATGCATGATAAAACCGTTGATCGTACAACAAATGGAACTGGCAATGTGAGTGACTTGACGTTTGACGAACTACGCAAACTTCGACTAAAACATAATGGTGAGATTACCAATGAGGAGATTCCAACATTTGATGAGGTCCTCAACCTTGTCAAAGGCAAAGTTATGCTTGATATCGATTATAAAGCGGAACCAAGCTTTATAGAAAAGACATGTCAGGCCATCAAAAATGCAAAGGTAGAGGATCAGGTCCTTTTCTTTTTATATGACTATAAGGATATACCTGTGATTCGTAAGATAGCGCCATCCTGCCTCATTATGCCACGTGCAAGAAGCCTGAAGGACATGGATAAGATTATGAAGGAAGGCAATATACCGGTTATTCACATCGATCCATCTTTCTATAAAGAAAAACCGATAAAAGAGTATGCCTCTCAAACAAGAATTTGGGCAAATGCGTTAGGAAAGTACGACAGCTACACAGATAAGAATGAAGGGTTTAGCCAAATGCTGAATGATCTGAAACACGTGAATATGATTCAAACAGATTATCCGGAAGAGTTAATTCAATTTCTGCAAAATAAAGAAAGAGAAAAATTACGCTCAACTCATCTATCTCTGCTTCAAGAAGAATTCATCAAAGAGCCCAAAGCTGTACCATCTGCTCATGCATCTACGTTGGTAGAAACTAAAGATGGAATTTTAGCAGCCTGGTTTGGAGGCTCCTACGAAAGGCATCCGGATGTAAGCATTTATACATCCAGGCTAAAAGATGGGCAATGGAGTGACCCTATTCTTGTTGCAGATGGCATACAAAACGAATCTTTTAGATTTCCTTGCTGGAATCCGGTATTATATAAACGAGAGAATGGTGATTTAATCCTGTATTATAAGGTAGGCCCAAGTCCAAGCACCTGGTGGGGGAAATATAAAATTTCTACAGATGAGGGTTATACCTGGACGGATATGACCGTTATTCCTCGTAACTGTTTGGGTCCTATCAAAAACAAGCCGGTAACCATTCCTGGAGGAAAAATCTTATACCCTACAAGTATTGAGATTAAAGGAAAATGGAATGTGTACATGGAAATGTCCAATCAGGATTTGACTGATTGGGAAAAGATTGAAATAGAGAATAGTGGTTTCGATGCCATTCAACCTTCGGTTTTGTTCCATAAGAACGGAGCGTTACAAATTCTTTGTCGTTCAAAGAATCAACATGTTGTTGAATCTTGGTCGACCGACAACGGCAAAACATGGTCTGCCCTAATGCCAACAGAACTACCAAACAATAATTCGGGAACTGATGCTGTCACTCTAAATAATGGTATGCAAATCATCATTTACAACCCAATTACTGAAGGAAGAAATAAGTTGGCTATAGCAGGTTCATTCGACGGTAAAATTTGGGAAAGACTAATCGATTTGGAAGACCAACCTTCCGGCGAATACAGTTATCCCGCAATTATTCAAGATAAGGATGGGTACATTCATGCAACCTATACCTATAATCGTGAAAGAATAAAATATGTGAAACTAAAATTTGAATAATTTGAAAACTTCTCGTGTATCAATAAAGGATATTGCTAAGAAAGTTGGCGTATCTAATGCAACTGTTTCTTTGGTTTTAAATGGCAAAGAGAAGGAAGGACGCATTAGAAAAGAAGTGGCAGAAAAGGTTCTACAAGCAGCCAAAGAGTTGAATTACGAA
The DNA here is from genome assembly GCA_023429375.1 of Bacteroidota bacterium. Classification (GTDB taxonomy): domain Bacteria; phylum Bacteroidota; class Bacteroidia; order Bacteroidales; family Tannerellaceae; genus Massilibacteroides. The sequence goes on from JAEYVY010000013.1 coordinate 117,163, forward strand.
CCAAACAATTTTGCCAGAGCGCTTCGTATGGGGCAATCAAATACAATTGGTTTGATTCTTGCAGATATATCCAACAGCTTTTTTGCCAATATAGCTTTTCATATTCAAGAGTATGCAGAAGAGTACGGCTATTCTGTAATCATTACGAACACTAACGAGTCATGCGAAAAGATGGGGAAAATGATAAATGTTCTCAAAAGCAGACAAGTAGATGGTTTCATAATTGTTCCTACAGAAGATGGAGAAGAATATATCGATGAATTATCGAAATCGAAAACGCCTTTGGTGTTGTTAGATCGCTATTTCCCGAATCTTCCAATTAGCCATGTTCTTGTCAACAATTATCACGCATCGTTTAACGCTACGAATCTATTAATCGATTCCGGCTGCAAACAGATTGGGTTGATTGTTTATGACAATAAGCTACCACATATGAAAGACCGTGAAAAGGGATATATAGAAGCCTTATCAAAAAAAGGCTCCTATAATAAGGCATTAACTAAAAAGATATCCTATAGTAATATTGAAGCCGATATTGCTAATGCAATAGAAGATTTGCTGAAGGAAAACCCGAAAGTAGACGGATTGTTCTTTGCCTCCAACAGCATATCAAATATCGGTATCAAACATTTACTAAATCTTGGTATACGAATTCCTGACGACATGAAGGTTGTCTGTTTTGATAAGAATGAAGCATTTGACTTTACCTCGTTTCGGATACCTTATGTGCAACAACCCATACAAGAGATGAGCAAGAAGAGTGTTGAAATTCTTATGGAACAAATTAAAAAAACCAGCATTACGCCCACAACTATGGAGATGTTTGCCAGTCTTTCCAATACACCTTAAATCGTTACTAAAAATGAATCAGAAACTATTTGGCATCATACCCCCCCTTGTCACTCCACTGATAGATAACAATCACATTGACACGGAAGGCCTTGAAAGACTTATCGAACACGTTATCGCAGGTGGAGTACATGGAATTTTTATACTCGGCACAACTGGTGAGGCTCAAAGTTTGAGTTTCACCCTTCGGGTCGAAATGATTAAACAGACCAGTCGTATCTTAAAAGGGAGATTACCTCTATTGGTAGGTATTTCAGATACCTCGATGGAAGAAAGTCTCAATCTAGCAAAAACAGCAGCTGAATTCGGAGCAGACGCATTGGTCTCTGCCCCACCCTACTACTTTGCTACTGGGCAACCTGAATTAGCTGAATTCTATGAAAACTTAATTCCGCAATTGCCATTGCCTATCTTCCTTTATAATATGCCTACTCATACCAAGGTTTCTTTCGCTCCGTCAACCATTCGAAGGATCGCTCAAAACCCCAAAGTGATTGGCTTTAAGGATAGTTCTGCCAATGGCGCCTACTTTCAGGCCGTCATGTATGAAATGCGAGAACATTCTAATTTCTCCATTTTCGTCGGACCTGAAGAGATGACGGCCGAAGTAGTCCTTTTAGGAGCCAACGGCGGTGTAAACGGAGGAGCTAATATGTTTCCGAAATTATATGTGGATTTATACCATGCTGCTCAAGCCAAAGACTTAGAACGAGTCAGGTTCTTGCATCAGAAGGTCATGCAAATAAGTTCTTCCATTTATAGTATAGGCAGTTTTGGGTCGAGCTATCTGAAAGGGGTCAAATGCACACTATCCTTATTGGGTATTTGCAATGACTTTTTAGCCTCTCCGTTCAACAAATTCGGTGAGGAACACCGTGAAAAAATCAGAAAAGCATTGAACTCATTAGACCTGAATTATTAATTGAATCGTATATACCTTAAAACAAATAAGCCATGAATACAAATTATCCAGCGATCGGCATCCGCCCTATTATAGATGGACGGAGAAAGGGAATAAGGGAATCCTTGGAAACAACCACCATGAATCTGGCAATCAGCGTTGCTGAACTATATACAAACACATTAAAATATCCTGATGGTACTCCTGTTAGATGTGTTATTGCAGACACTTGCATTGGTGGGGTTAAGGAAGCAGCTCTTTGTGCAGAGAAATTTGAAAAGGAAAATGTCGGATTAAGTCTGTCTGTGACTCCTTGTTGGTGTTACGGATCGGAAACAATTGACATGAATCCTCTTATCCCAAAAGCAATTTGGGGATTTAACGGAACGGAACGTCCTGGCGCTGTTTATTTAGCTGCAGCGTTAGCAGCACATACTCAAAAAGGACTACCATGTTTTGGAATATATGGAAGAGATGTGCAAGATATGAATACGGCAGAGATTCCTGAGGATGTAAAAGAAAAGCTTTTGCGTTTTGCCAAAGCCGGATTAGCTGTTGCATTAATGCGTGGTAAATCATATCTGGCCATCGGTACCGTATCCATGGGCATAGCCGGTTCAATTGTCAATTCAGATTTCTTGCAAGAATATTTGGGATTGCGCACAGAGTATGTGGATTGTTCTGAGATTAGCCGTCGCATCCAATATGAAATTTACGACAAAGAGGAATATCAAAAGGCAATCGAGTGGACACGTAAAAATTGCATAAAAAATGAAGGAGAAGACCACAACCCCGATCATTTAAAGAAAAGCAGGGAAGAAAAAGACAAAGACTGGGAATTCGTAGTTAAAATGACGATTATCATGCGTGATTTGTTAGAAGGCAACCCTAAACTAGCCGAGATGAATTACCAAGAAGAGGCTATGGGACATAATGCCATCTGTGGTGGATTCCAAGGACAAAGACAATGGACCGACTTCCTTCCAAACGGTGACTTCTCTGAAGCCATACTCAACTCTTCTTTCGATTGGAACGGTATACGTAAGCCTTACACTTTTGCGACAGAAAACGACCACCTGAACGGTATTAGCATGCTTTTCAATCAGTTACTCACAAACACATCGCAAATATTCGCCGATGTGCGTACCTATTGGAGCCCCGAAGCGATTGAACGCATTAGCGGTTGGAGACCAGACGGAATGTTGAAAAATGGAGCTATTCATCTTATTAATTCCGGATCGTGCACGTTGGATGGTACGGGACAACAAACGAGAGATGGCAAGCCAGTCATGAAACCTTTCTGGGAAATTACAGAAGAGGAGGTTGAAAAAATGCTTGATGCCACAAAATGGTATCCGGCCAATTTAGAGTATTTTCGCGGCGGAGGTTATTCGTCCAAATTTTTAACGAAAGAGAATATGCCGGTTACTATGAGTCGCCTGAATTTTGTTAAAGGACTCGGCCCCGTATTGCAATTGGCCGAAGGCTGGACAGCAAGATTCCCCGATCATGTATTTAACCTAATAGATAAACGAACAGACAAGACCTGGCCTTCTACCTTCTTTGTTCCTCGTATAACGGGTGAAGGTCGATTTAAAGATATCTACTCTGTCATGAACTATTGGGGAGCCAATCATGGAGCAATCAGCTACGGACATATTGGTCTTGATTTGATAGCTTTAGCTTCCATGTTGCGCATACCGGTTTGTATGCATAACGTCGATGAAAGCGAGATTTTTCGTCCGTCAGCATGGAGTGCTTTTGGCTCTGACTCGGAAGGATCAGACTATCGTGCATGCCATACCTATGGACCAATATATAAATAATAAGGAGTAATGAATATAGAAAAGAAATCCTACCCTTGGGCTGTTGTTGCCATGCTTTGGTTTGTTGCCTTGCTAAATTATTTAGATAGACAAATGCTGGCAACAATGAAGCCATCCATGATGGAAGATATCACTGAATTAGTATCGGCTACCAATTTTGGTCGTTTGATGGCGGTGTTCCTTTGGATATATGCATTTATGAGTCCACTGTCGGGCATCATTGCAGATAGGCTAAACCGCAAATGGCTGATTATCGGAAGTCTCTTCGTTTGGTCGGCAGTAACCATGCTGATGGGTTACTCCACCACATTCAATCAGTTATATATCCTTCGTGCTATCATGGGTATAAGCGAAGCTTTCTACATTCCTGCAGCCCTATCACTCATCGCTGATTATCATCAAGGGAAAACTCGTTCTTTTGCGATTGGGATACATACCACCGGTATTTATTTAGGTCAAGCTTTAGGGGGATTCGGAGCAACCATAGCCAGCAATTTTTCATGGCAACTCACCTTCCATTCTTTTGGAATGGTTGGTATGGCCTATGCCTTGTTATTAATGGTTTTCTTAAAAGAAAACAAAGCTTACTCGATGGATAAGGGGACTAAGTTGACACTAGGACAAGAATTTTCATTGGCATACAAAAGCTTAGGTATACTACTAGGAAATATTTCGTTCTGGGTATTATTGTTTTATTTCTCTGCTCCCAGCCTTCCGGGATGGGCTACAAAAAACTGGGCGCCTACCCTATTTTCAGAAACCCTAAATATGGATATGGCACAAGCAGGCCCCATGGCAACCATAACTATTGCTATGGCTTCATTTATCGGCGTACTTCTTGGTGGACTACTCTCTGACCGTTGGGTACAGCGAACACTTAAGGGACGTATTTATACAGGAGTAGTTGGTCTGACACTCACCATTCCTGCTTTATTCTTGCTTGGATATGGCACCGGATTTATCCCTATTTTATGTGGAGCGTTATGCTTTGGTCTTGGTTTCGGAATCTTTGATGTGAATAATATGCCGATTCTTTGTCAGTTTGTCTCACCACGCTATCGGGCTACGGGATATGGGCTTATGAATCTGGCCGGTATTTCTGCAGGTGCGTTTATAACCAATTTTTTAGGTAAATCAATCGATGCGGGTAATCTGGGAAGAGACTTTGTACTACTTTCAGGTGTTGTAATCGTTGCCATCATATTTCAGTTGACTTTGCTAAAACCAAAGACGATTAATATGACAGATTGAGTACAGAAAATGATATAATCGCTACCTTTGTGTCAATTGATTTAAAATTATTCAGACAAATGAAAAAAACAATATTATTTATGTTGGGAATGGGGTTTGCCGTTTCTTCTTGTACAGAAGGAAATAAACAGGCAGAAACACAAAAAGCCGATTTTGAGTATAGCGTAGAACGGTTTGCTGATTTAGAGATTTTACGCTATCAGGTGCCCGGTTTTGAATCATTGACACTTCAACAGAAACAATTACTCTACCATCTTTCCGAAGCAGCCTTAATGGGCCGTGACATCCTGTTCGATCAGAATTGTCGTTACAATCTGGCCATTCGTCGCACGTTGGAAACGATTTACCAACAGTATAAGGGTGACAAAAATGATGTGCAATTCAAGGCATTGGAAACTTACTTGAAACGTGTATGGTTTTCTAATGGGATTCATCATCATTATGCTGAAGACAAATTCTTCCCTGAATTTACAAAAGAATTCTTTGCCAACTGTGTAAAAGAACTTCCTGTTGAAAATGTTCCATTGCGTGAAGGACAAACAGTGGATCAATTCATTGAAGAGCTGTCTGAAGTCATGTTCTCACCTACTTTCTTAGCAAAGCGTACTGTTCAAAGCGGTGATGAAGATATTATCAAAGCATCAGCTAATAACTATTATGCCGGTGATCTGTCACAAAAAGAGGTGGAAGACTTTTATAATGCCATGAGAGACCCGAAAGATAACACACCTATTTCATACGGACTAAACAGTCGTCTGGTGAAAGAAAACGGTGTTATCATGGAAAAGGTCTGGAAGGTTGGTGGACTTTATACAGAGGCCATCGAAAAGATCGTTTCTGAATTAGAAAAAGCATTGCCTTTCGCAGAAAATGACAAACAGAAAGCTGTAATAGAAACGCTCATTGACTATTACAAAACGGGTGATTTGAGAACCTTTGATGCTTATGCTGTTTTATGGGTACAAGATACAGACTCTGAAGTCGACTTTGTAAACGGATTTACAGAAACCTATGGCGATCCATTAGGCATGAAAGCCAGTTGGGAAGCTACGGTTAATTTCATTAATAAAGAAGCAACAAAGCGTACCAAGCTGATCAGCGACAATGCTCAGTGGTTTGAAGATCATTCACCTATCGATGACCGATTCCGTAAAAAAGAAGTAAAAGGTGTTACAGCTAAAGTTATTACCGTTTCTATGTTAGGTGGTGATTGCTATCCTGCTACTCCTATCGGAATCAATCTGCCGAATGCTGACTGGATCAGAAGAGACCATGGTTCGAAATCTGTTACAATCGAAAACATTACAGAAGCTTATGACAAAGCCTCACAAGGTAATGGATTCAGTGAAGAATTTGTATGGAGCGATACCGAACGTGATTTGTTGAAAACGTATGGCTTCATGACAGACAATCTTCATACAGACCTGCATGAATGTTTGGGACACGGTTCGGGAATTACACTTCCTGGCGTTGAACCTGATGCGCTGAAAGCCTATGCCTCAACTTTGGAAGAAACTCGTGCAGACTTATTCGGCTTGTATTACATTGCTGACGATAAGATGGTTGAATTAGGCCTATTACCTGATAAAGAAGCCTATAAAGCAGAATACTATAAGTTCATGATGAATGGATTGATGACTCAATTGGTTCGTATCGAACTAGGTAAGAATATTGAAGAAGCACACATGCGTAACCGTCAGTTGATTGCCCGTTGGGTGTATGAAAAAGGAAAAGACGAAAATGTAGTAGAGCTCAAACAACGTGATGGAAAAACATATGTTGTAATCAATGATTATGCTAAGCTTCGTAACCTGTTTGGTGAACTGCTTAAAGAAGTACAACGTCAGAAAAGTGAAGGAGATTTAGCTGCCGGCAAAAAGCTTGTAGAAGACTATGCAGTTAAGGTTGATCCAACTCTACACGCAGAAATTCTAGAACGTTATGCTAAATTAAACTTAGCACCTTATAAAGGATTTGTTAATCCGGTTATGAAAGAAGTAAAGAATGCAAATGGCGAAGTAACCGATATCGTACTCGATTATACGGAAAGCTACATCGATCAGATGCTTCGTTACAGCAAAGATTATTCATTCCTCCCAACCTATAACGATTAAGACCGCCAGAAGATGGAGGAAATAATTAAAGACATACGCTTTCGGTTGAGAAAAGCCATGAATGGCATCGTTTCGGACAGCATGCGTAAGAAAGGAGTGGAATACAAACTGATATTGGGTGTCTCTATCCCTGAGATCAAGCTTATTGCATCGGCCTATAAGCCTGATGCAGAACTAGCCAAATGGCTCTGGGAGCAGGATGTAAGAGAACATAAGATATTAGCTACAATGCTCTATCCGATTGATACTTTTACAGAAGAGGAAGCAGAAAAATGGGTAGGTGAAATCCGTTATCAGGAAATTGTGGAGCAGTTTTGTCATAACCTGGCTCAACATCTGCCTTTTGCAGTCTCACTGGCCGAACGCTGGATCTGTGACGAACGCGATAATGTAAAAGTGGCCGGTTTCCTTTTGTATGCTCGTTTATATTCAAAAGGAAAACAAACGCCTTCATTAGAAAAATTATTTTCCGAAGCGAAGACTGTGTTCAATCAAGGCATATCCCGTCCGCAACGAGCTGCCTTATTGGCCTTGAAGCGATACGGACGACTTGGCACAGCCCAAGCGGCATCCGTTTTAGACTATGTGAAGGAATACAAGGATTCAGATTCTCCGGAAAAACAAGAGTTTTATAATGATTTGAAGTTTGAATTCGAATATTACGAATAAGCATTCTATTTGTATTTATAGAAGAGCTCGGTTTCAAAAGAACCGGGCTCTTTTTACTTTTTCGAAATCAGTAAAATTCAAAATAATGAGTAGCCCCTTCTCCCATTCCAATACTCTCTGCAAGAATAAAATACGATGAAAGTTGTTTCCGTTAAATAAAGTATATCATCCCTTTCTCCTTTTGCCATAACAATAATTACATTAACTTTGTAAGTCTGACTTTTAGCATGAAGCAATTCTTGATGGAGAATAAATATTATAATGAATTGAAAGGCGTTCTGACAGACTATCTTTCTGTTATGAAAATGCGTAAGACGGATGAAAGATATGCCATTTTCGAACAAATATGTTTATTCCCGTCTCATTTCGATATCTGCATGTTGCACGATCGAATGGTCCAAACGAATTTTCATGTCAGCAAAGCGACGTTATATAACACATTGGAGACTCTTTTAGCTGCTGATTTAATTGTAAAACATCAGTTTACGGCAAAATCTATTCAGTTCGAGCTAAAAGTATTGGCAGAAACACATTCTCATCTGATTTGTTCTACTTGTGGAACAGTCCGTGAAATACGTGATGCATCACTAAAGAAAGATATAAGGAATTTGAAAATTAGTAGGTTTACCCCTATGTTTCATACGCTTTACATCTATGGGATGTGTAGTAAATGTAAGAATAAGATACAAAAGAATAACATAAAAAGCAACACAAAACAATGAAAGTAGATGTTTTATTAGGCTTGCAATGGGGAGACGAAGGCAAAGGTAAAGTTGTCGACGTATTGACACCAAAATACGATGTAATTGCTCGATTCCAAGGCGGACCAAACGCAGGACACACACTTGAATTTAATGGCGAAAAATATATACTCCGTTCAATCCCTTCAGGGATTTTTCAAGGAGGAAAGATTAACATTATTGGTAATGGCGTAGTGCTTGACCCTCTGTTGTTCCGTCAAGAAGCAGAAGCGTTGGCAGCTAGTGGTCATGACCTGACAAAGCAACTGTTTATTTCAAAGAAGGCTCACCTGATTTTGCCTACACACCGCATATTAGATGCTGCTTACGAAGCATCGAAAGGTGCTGGCAAGATTGGAACTACCGGAAAAGGTATTGGCCCGACATATACTGACAAAATCAGCCGCAACGGGCTACGTGTAGGTGACTTGTTGCATAATTTCGAAGAAAAATATGCTGCAGCAAAAGCAAAACATGAAGCAATTCTGGCTTCGCTGAACTATTCTTATGATATCAAAGAGCTGGAAGCTGAATGGCTTTCTGCGCTCGATTATCTGAAACGCTTTAACTTGATTGATAGCGAACAGATGATCAATGATTATCTGAAAGAAGAAAAATCTGTTTTGGCAGAAGGCGCACAAGGGACATTGCTGGATATTGACTTTGGATCTTATCCTTTTGTAACCTCTTCAAACACAATATGTGCCGGATGCTGTACCGGATTAGGTGTGTCACCACGTAATATTGGTGAAGTATTCGGTATTTTCAAAGCTTATTGTACACGTGTAGGAAGCGGTCCGTTCCCTACCGAATTATTTGATGAAACTGGTGAAAAGATTTGCCAAATAGGCCATGAGTTCGGATCAGTAACCGGGCGTAAGCGCCGTTGTGGCTGGATTGACTTGGTTGCCTTAAAATATGCCATCATGATTAACGGTGTAAGCCAATTGATTATGATGAAAAGCGATGTGCTTGACAGCTTTGAAACAATCAAGGCTTGCGTAGCTTATCGCGTCAATGGAGAAGAAGTTACTACATTCCCGTACGAAATAAATGAAGGCGTTGAGCCTGTTTACGTAGAGTTACCGGGATGGAACACAGATATGACAAAAATGCAAAGCGAAGATGAATTCCCTGAAGAGTTCAACAATTATCTGTCATTTTTGGAAGACGAATTAGGTGTGCCCATCAAGATTGTGTCAGTTGGACCTGACAGAGCTCAAACTATCGTAAGATACACAGAAGAATAAACACAAAAATTGTCAAAAACCGCTTCAAAAAAGCAGTATTTGTAATTTGGCAAACTTTTTGCCGTTATCCTCTGTGTGATATTAATAACTTAGTTTAATCTAAAGCGTATGATGTACTGGATTATATTTATTGGTTTTGCCTTATTAAGCTGGATCGTTTCTTATCGTCTGAAAAATAAGTTCGAGAGATACTCCAAAGTTCCTTTGCCTAATGGTATGACAGGTAAAGATGTGGCAGAAAAGATGCTTCATGAAAATGGTATCTATGATGTTAAAGTCATTTCTACACCTGGTCATTTGACAGACCATTATAACCCGGCTAATCAAACAGTAAATTTGAGTGAATCGGTTTATTATAGCAATAGTGTTGCTGCTGCAGCCGTTGCAGCGCATGAATGTGGACACGCAGTTCAACACGCACAGGCCTACGCTCCGCTAAAGATGCGTTCAGCACTTGTGCCTGTTGTCAGTTTCTCTTCAAATATTATGATGTGGGTGATTCTCGCTGGTATGTTGATGATTAACACTTTCCCTCAGTTGCTGCTGTTGGGTATTATTCTGTTTGCCACAACTACCCTATTCAGTTTCATAACCCTTCCGGTAGAAATTGATGCTAGCAAGCGCGCCTTAGTTTGGCTAAGCAATGCAGGCATTACCAACATTGCAACACATGACAAAGCGGAGGATGCATTACGCTCAGCAGCCTATACTTATGTTGTTGCAGCCTTGGGTTCATTAGCTACTTTGCTATATTACATCATGATTTATATGGGTCGTCGCGATTAAGCAGATAACCATCCATAATAAAGTTATACAAGCCTTTCGGATGCTTTTGCTTTCCGAAAGGCTTTTCTCATTTGATTTATTAACTTTGCAAGCAAAATAATCAAATCATTTATAGACATGCAGAAACCATCGATACCAAAAGGAACTCGTGACTTTTCGCCTGAAGAAATGGCCAAACGTAATTATATATTTAATACGATACGTGAAGTCTACCATTTATACGGTTTTCAGCAGATCGAAACACCCGCAATGGAAAACCTATCAACGCTGATGGGTAAATACGGTGAAGAAGGTGACAAACTTTTATTTAAGATATTAAACTCCGGCGATTGCTTCTCTGACATTTCAGATGAAGAATTGGCAGAGCGTAATCCCATCAAATTTGCAGCGAAAGCCTGCGAAAAAGGATTGAGATATGACCTTACTGTGCCATTTGCACGTTTTGTTGTACAACATCGTAACGAAATCACCTTCCCATTCAGACGTTATCAGATTCAACCGGTATGGCGTGCCGACCGTCCGCAAAAAGGACGTTATCGCGAGTTTTTCCAATGCGATGCTGATGTGGTAGGATCAGATTCACTGATTAATGAGGTTGAGCTGATTCAAATCATGGACGAAGTATTCCGTCGTTTAAATATCCGTGTGGCTATTAAGATGAACAACCGTAAGATTCTGTCAGGCATAGCTGAGATTATCGGCGAAGCAGAGAAGATTGTGGATATTACTGTTGCTATTGACAAATTGGATAAGATCGGACTGGATAATGTCAATGCCGAGCTGCGTGAAAAAGGCCTATCAGAAGAAGCCATCAACCGCTTACAGCCAATCATTCAACTTAGTGGTACCAACGCCGAAAAGCTGGAACAACTCCGAACAATTCTTGCCGATTCGGAAACCGGATTAAAAGGTATCGAAGAACTTGCATTCATCTTAAAACGGGTAGCTGTATCCCCTATTCAGGCAGAACTTGAATTAGACCTTACGCTGGCTCGCGGATTGAACTACTATACAGGTGCCATCTTTGAAGTCAAAGCTCTTGATGTGCAGATTGGAAGTATCACAGGTGGTGGACGCTACGACAACCTGACTGGTGTATTCGGCCTGCAAGGAGTATCTGGTGTTGGAATTTCATTTGGTGCAGATCGTATTTTTGACGTATTGAATCAATTAGACCTATATCCTAAAGATGCCCTGCAAACTACTCAATTATTGTTTGTCAACTTTGGCGAAAAAGAAGAAGAATACCTGCTTCCTATCGTATCAAAAGTCCGTGCAGCAGGCATACGTGCAGAGCTCTATCCGGAAAGTGCAAAGATGAAAAAGCAGATGAGCTATGCAGATGACAAAAAGATACCTTATGTTGCCATTGTTGGTGAGAATGAAATCAGCGAAGGCAAGGTGAATTTGAAAAACATGCTCACCGGCCAACAATCTCTTTTAGCAGTAGATGAATTGATCAATCAATTCTAAACAAGCAGGCGCACGTCACAAAAGCGACAAACTGTCAGTTATTGAACGACAAGGTCAGACCAATATGACAGTCTTCTTCATCGATATCAGTTTGGCATGAAATTCGTATTAGTAGTGACGTGAACTTAAAAATAATCATATTAATAAATTAAAATACCAAGAAAATGAACATTAAACCATTAGCAGACAGAGTGCTTGTTAAGCCTGCTGTAGCAGAAGAGAAGACAGTGAGTGGAATTATTATTCCCGATTCAGCAAAGGAAAAACCTCTGAAAGGTGAAGTTGTAGCTGTTGGAAATGGTACAAAAGATGAAGAAATGGTAGTTAAGAACGGTGACAGTGTATTGTATGGTAAATATGCTGGTACTGAGATTGAACTTGAAGGAGAAAAATACCTGATCATGCGTCAATCGGATATTTTAGCTATTATCTAATTTCTAAACAAATTAAAACGTATAAAAGTCATGTCAAAAGAGATTTTGTTTAATATGGAAGCTCGCGACCTTTTAAAGAAAGGCGTGGATGAATTAGCAAATGCTGTAAAAGTAACTTTAGGCCCAAAAGGTCGTAATGTGATTATCGAAAAGAAATTCGGTGCTCCTCACATCACAAAAGACGGTGTAACTGTAGCAAAAGAAATTGAATGCGCAAACCCATTCGAAAACATGGGAGCTCAACTTGTTAGAGAAGTTGCTTCTAAAACAAATGACAATGCAGGTGACGGTACAACAACTGCAACTGTATTAGCTCAGTCAATCATCGGTGTTGGTTTAAAGAACGTTACTGCGGGCGCAAACCCAATGGATTTGAAACGTGGTATCGACAAAGCTGTTGCTAAAGTTGTTGAACACATTGCTAGCCAAGCTGAAGCAGTAGGTGACAGCCTTGAAAAGATCGAACATGTTGCAAAAATCTCTGCAAACGGTGACGAGGCTATCGGTAAACTGATTGCCGAAGCTATGAGAAAAGTAAAAAAAGAAGGTGTTATTACTGTTGAAGAAGCAAAAGGAACTGAAACTACTGTTGATGTAGTTGAAGGTATGCAATTCGACCGTGGTTATATCTCTCCATATTTCGTTACCAATACAGAAAAGATGGAAGCTCAAATGGAGAATCCATACATTCTTATCTACGACAAGAAAATTTCTGTATTAAAAGAACTTCTTCCAATCCTTGAACAAACAGTTCAATCTGGTCGTCCAATGTTGATCATTGCTGAAGATATTGACAGCGAAGCACTTGCTACATTGGTTGTAAACCGCTTGCGTGGTTCATTAAAGATTTGTGCTGTGAAAGCTCCAGGATTCGGCGATCGTCGTAAAGCAATGTTGGAAGATATTGCTATCCTAACAGGTGGTACAGTTATCTCTGAAGAAACTGGCATGAAGCTGGAGTCTGCAACTATCGACATGTTGGGTACAGCTGAAAAAGTAACTGTTAACAAAGACAACACAACTATCGTTAACGGTGCTGGTGATAAAGATGCGATCCAAGCTCGTATCAGCCAGATTAAAGTTCAAATGGAAAATACTACTTCTGACTACGATAAAGAAAAACTACAGGAACGTTTGGCCAAAATGGCTGGTGGCGTAGCTGTACTTTACGTTGGTGCTCCATCTGAAGTAGAAATGAAAGAAAAGAAAGACCGTGTAGACGACGCATTAAGCGCTACTCGTGCTGCTATCGAAGAAGGTACAGTTCCTGGTGGTGGTGTTGCTTACATCCGTGCTATCGAAGCTTTGGAAGGTCTGAAAGGTGAAAACGAAGACGAAACAACAGGTATTGAAATCGTTAAACGTGCGATTGAAGAACCTCTTCGTCAAATCGTAGCTAACGCAGGTAAAGAAGGTGCTGTTATCGTTCAAAAAGTAAAAGAAGGTAAAGGCGACTTCGGTTACAATGCTCGTAAAGATGCATTTGAAAACTTGTGCTCTACAGGAGTTATCGACCCTGCTAAAGTAACACGTGTAGCTTTGGAAAATGCAGCTTCAATCGCTGGTATGTTCTTAACTACAGAATGTGTGATTGCTGAAAAGAAAGAAGAAACTCCTGCTGCTCCAATGAACCCAGGTATGGGTGGAATGGGTGGCATGATGTAATCTGCTTCTTCAAAATAACTAAAAGGCCCGGCAAATTAATTGCCGGGCCTTTTTCATCTTCAACCTATCAACATCTCAAGTGATTCTACTCTCTTTTTGTTTAGTTTCACTTTTTATTTCACCTATGAAAAAGTTCCTATCTATAAGATGCAAAAACGAATAAAACGTTGCATGTAATTCAGTAAAAAGTGAAAAGTTGGATAGGATGCATATTTTAACGCAAGATATTGCGTAACTTGCACCCCCAAAACAAATAAGTAAGATTCCTACATGAAAGATTTTATCAAAGTGCTGAAGCGCTTCGTTCCACCCTACAAGAAATACGTCGTACTGAACATTTTGTTCAACTTCTTGTCGGCCATACTAAACTTATTCTCTTTTATGCTGATCATCCCGATCTTGAATATTCTTTTCAAAACGGATGACAAAGTATATAGTTTTATGGAATGGTCGTTCAACTTTTCCGGCATGGAAGGGATAAAAGAAACTGCTAATATCGTTTCGAATAACTTTTTTTGGTTTATAAGTAATTACATAGAGACTTACGGAGGCTCGTCCACCTTGATTATGCTGGGCTCCTTCTTGGTTGTCATGACCTTTCTGAAGGTATTAACCATGTATCTGGCCTTCTTTACGATGATTCCTATCCGCACAGGTGTGGTTCGTGATATCCGAAATCAAATCAATGCAAAGATCACACAACTCTCTTTGGGCTTTTTCTCTGAAGAACGTAAAGGGGATATCATCGCACGTGTATCGGGTGACGTAAATGAAATTGAAACGTCTATCATGAGTTCGTTGGATATGTTGTTTAAAAATCCGATCATGATTATCATCTACCTGGCAGGTATGTTGATTATTAGTTGGGAGCTGACGATTTTCGTATTGGTTCTCCTGCCTGTAGCCGGCTATCTGATGGGATTGGTAGGCAAGAAGCTTAAGCGTAAATCGTTTGAAGGGCAGGAACAATGGGGGGTATTGATGAGTCAAATTGAAGAAACTCTAGGGGGGCTTCGTATCATCAAAGCATTTAATGCTGAGAAGAAAATCCAAAAACGATTTGAAGAGAGCAACGATAAATTCAGACGAATCACCAATCGCGTGTATCGTCGCCAGCAGATGGCACACCCGATGAGTGAATTCTTGGGTACAGCTACCATTGCCATTGTTTTATGGTATGGCGGTACGCTTATCCTCGGCAACAACAGCTCGATCGATGCAGCTACGTTTATCTACTATCTGGTGATCTTCTATAGTATCATCAATCCGGCTAAAGACCTTAGCAAGGCGGCCTATGCTATTCAGAAAGGTTTAGCATCCATGCAGCGTGTGGATAAGATATTAATGGCAGAAAGCACGATTAACAATCCGGAAAATCCGAAGAAAATAAGTTTGAACGAGAAGATTTCATACAATAACATCTGGTTCAAGTACCAAAACGAATGGGTCATCAAAGATGTCAGCCTTGAAATAAAGAAAGGACAGACCGTTGCTTTGGTAGGACAGTCCGGTTCGGGTAAAAGTACGATGGTAGATCTTCTCCCCCGCTTTTACGATGTCGACAAGGGTAGCATTACCATCGATGGAGTAGATATTCGTGATGCACGTTTATTCGACTTACGCTCACTGATGGGGAATGTGAATCAGGAAGCCATCCTCTTTAACGATACCTTCTTTAATAACATAGCCTTTGGGGTAGAAAATGCAACTCAAGAACAAGTAGAAGAAGCTGCAAAAATAGCCAATGCCCACGAATTCATTATACAGACTGAGGGAGGTTATAATGCCAATATCGGTGATCGTGGCGGTAAACTATCCGGTGGTCAAAGACAACGTATAAGCATTGCCCGCGCTATCTTGAAAAACCCTCCGGTATTGATTCTTGATGAAGCAACCTCAGCACTCGATACAGAATCTGAACGCTTGGTGCAAGATGCATTGGAGAAATTGATGCGTAACCGAACAACCATCGTAATCGCCCATAGACTGTCTACCATCCGTAATGCTGACATAATCTGCGTGATGCACGAAGGACGCATCGTAGAACAAGGACGACACGATGAGCTGATTGCACTTAACGGCTATTACAAGAAACTCTGCGATATGCAGAGCTTCTAAAGGATTATCTGTTTCCTAAATCCTGATACAAGGTTTGCAGAACAGCCTTGCCTTTTTCGAAACGATGTTCGCTGCCGGCTGCCGGAGATTCCAACAAAGGCACACCGGCGGCGTTATCATAAATAGATACGCCTGTGCTATCCATAAAGGCAAATCCGTTGTTAAAAGAATAAAAGATAGACTTTGGATAGTCCGGACGGAAAAAGTCACGGCTGAAAATGAATTCCTGATAATCAACACCAAGCTGCCCCAATAGCGTAGCCGCCAAATCTGTCTGACTTATTAATTCATCAAACACGGCAGACTGTTTGATGGCTCCTCCAATCCAAAGACAAGGGATATGATAGCGACCGGGTTCATATTCCTTGAATGTATCGGGATAACGGAATCCATGGTCAGAGACAAACACAATCAATAAATTATCCCAAACGGGAGTTTGTTTTATCTTATCTACAAAACTGCCTATACAACTATCTGTAAAAGCAACAGAATTGAGGTAAGGATGCTCCAAGCGTTGATAAGGCACCTTAAACGGTTCGTGGCTGCTTAAGGTAAGGAATGTGCAGAACCAGGGAGATTGCTTTTTCTTGTCTTTAACGATATCGTCATACAAACGATCGAATGTCACGTCATCATTTGCCCCCCATTTACTCAATCGGCTCTTAATCGGAAAATCCACATCCGCTGTCAGGCTATTGTATCCGGAATTGAAGAAGAAACTCCGCATGTTGGTAAAGTTGATATCCCCTCCATACAGAACGTCTGTATTATAACCTTCTGCCCTTAGACTTTTAGCTATGGAAGGCAAAGA
The DNA here is from genome assembly GCA_023429375.1 of Bacteroidota bacterium. Lineage (GTDB taxonomy): Bacteria > Bacteroidota > Bacteroidia > Bacteroidales > Tannerellaceae > Massilibacteroides. Next base: position 134,050 of record JAEYVY010000013.1, read on the forward strand.
TTGGCTTTTGGAAGGGTATTTCATGATAGAGGTAGTAGGCTGCGCCAAATAACCATTTAAGGTGGCAACAAGGCCCCTGTCTGTACGGAACGAGCTGGCATACATATTACGGAAAAGGACGCCCTCCTTACTCAATCGATTCAATTGAGGTGTTACCCCTTCCTCTCCCCCTGTGGATTCGATTACATTAGCCGAGAAGCCTTCTAATATCACCATTAGAATATCCGGTTTTTCAGTCTTCAACAATCGTTTGATACTATCGGTCTGGCAGGAATCAGCAATCACCTTAGAGGGAGTTTGAGAGACAGGCGGGTATACAGACGCATAGAGCGTGATTCGCTTATCCTCGGGAAAAAACTGAAATTCAGCAGAGAAATCCTGTTGCTTGGAAAAAGAGGTTAACAAGCTGAAACAGGGATTGATGGCAGAATGATTCAGGAACTGATTTTTACTAAAGTATACCATCCCAACATTAGCGGTAGAGGTGGTCACCCCTCCACGAATAGCAATAAACAATAATCCGCCGCAAAGAACGCAGCTCGTCAACGTCTGCCATTGCTTCTTTGTTGCCTCTAAAGGCAGTACGGGCACGACAAATCGCTTAAACCACCAGTTAATCAACCAAGCATATACTACGGTCTGTATCAATTGCACAAGAAAACTAAACACCGGCACACTAGCCATGGCATTGGCTGGCGATTGTAAATAAAAGAAGATGGTTGAGTCCAGTCTGAAATTCCAATAGCTATATAAGCCCTCATCCACACTAAAAACGAGAGCAACAAGCACGCCCATGAAGGCAAAGTAATATCTAAGGATAGTTCGTATCGTTTGCGGATTGACCCAGATCGATAAAATGGTAAACAGCAACGGAAGAGCCGTCAGATAACCTGACATAGTAGCATCTAACTTCAATCCGTTCCCTACGACCTGCAATAGCTCGACAAAAGAATGATCCTTAGCCAGATTATAATGATACAAAAGAAATAAAGGTTTCTGAATGGCGAAAATCACAATCCACGAAAGGAAAACACTCAAAATGAATAACAACCTCTTTTTCATTTCATTCAAACATTGATATACAATTCAACATCTATTATTTTTCAAATTTAAGCCAAAAGAAATCCCGGCACAAGTCCGGGATATTATCTTTTCTAAGAAGTAAGTCTTGTAAGATTATTTATATAACTTTTCTTTCAGTTCGGCTACCATAGGGTCGGTTATATAATCATCATATTCCATCATCTTATCGATTATGCCATTAGGAGTCAACTCTATAATTCGATTGGCAACGGTCTGAATGAATTCGTGGTCATGACTTGAGAACAAGACATTACCCTTAAACGTCTTCAACGTATTATTAAATGCCTGAATAGACTCTAGGTCGAGGTGGTTGGTCGGTGTATCCAAAATCAAGGTATTGGCATCTTTCAACATCATGCGCGAGATCATACAACGCATCTTTTCACCTCCCGAAAGTACGCTCACCTTCTTAAGCAATTCTTCGCCTGAGAAAAGCATACGACCAAGGAATCCCTTCAAGAATACTTCATTCGTGTCTTGTGCAAATTGGCTTAGCCATTCAATCAGGTTGTAGTCAGATTCAAAATAACGGGCATTATCCAAAGGCAGATAGGCTGTTGTGATTGTCTGCCCCCATTGATAGGTTCCTTCGTCTGCTTTCTCTTCGCCATTAATGATTTGGAAAAGAGCGGTCATGGCACGTGGATCGCGACTGATAAATACAATCTTATCGTCCTTTTCTACGTTGAAGTTCAAATCTTTAAACAATACTTGGCCATCAATAGCTTTTGTCAAGCCCTTAACCTCAAGAATCTGATTTCCTGGTTCTCTGGCCGGAGTAAAGATAATCCCCGGATAGCGACGTGAAGATGGTTTAATTTCTTCAATATTAAGCTTCTCAAGCATTTTCTTGCGGCTTGTAGTCTGTTTGGATTTAGACACATTGGCACTAAAACGACGAATAAATTCTTCAAGCTCTTTTTTCTTTTCTTCAGCCTTCTTATTCTGTTGCTGTTGCTGACGGAGTGCCAACTGGCTGGATTCGTACCAGAAGCTGTAGTTTCCGGCAAACAATTGCAACTTGCCAAAGTCAATATCTACTGTATGTGTACAAACAGAGTCAAGGAAGTGACGGTCGTGGCTAACAACCAACACGGTATGTTCAAAATTAGAAAGATATTCCTCTAGCCATCTTACCGTTTCAAGGTCAAGGTCGTTGGTAGGCTCATCGAGCAATAAGTTGTCGGGCTGTCCGAACAGGGCACGAGCCAACAGAACGCGTACCTTTTGCTTACCGCTCAAGTCTTTCATCATACTGTAATGCAGTTCTTCGCTCACACCCAGCCCACTTAACAAACTTGCAGCATCGCTTTCAGCATTCCAGCCTTCCATTTCAGCAAACTTTTCTTCGAGCTCGGATACACGGATACCATCTTCATCACTGAAATCAGGTTTCGCATAAAGCGCATTTTTCTCGCTCATTACCTCCCATAGAGTTGTGTGGCCCATCAATACGGTATCAAGGACCGTGTATTCATCAAAAGCAAAGTGATCCTGACTCAATACAGAAAGGCGTTCGCCCGGACCTAATGCCACAGAACCCCTGGTTGGATCTAATTGCTTGCTTAAAATGCGAAGAAAAGTTGATTTGCCGGCTCCGTTAGCACCGATTATGCCATAGCAGTTGCCGGGTGTAAATTTTAAATTGACATCCTGAAAAAGAACCCTTTTACCAAACTGAACGTCCAGATTACTTACTGTTATCATTCTATAATTTCGTTATTTACCTAATTAAGGCTGCAAAGTTACAAAAATAAAGCAAATGCCTTACTATCTTTTGCTTAACACTTCATTATTCATACATCGAGATGTGCGTCTATTTTTACACGGTCATCACGGTCTTTTTTTAGAATAATAAAACATTGATTTTCAGCACTAATGATGACTAAAAAAAACACCCCGAACGTTTTAAAAAAACATCTCGGTCTTTTTTAAAAACGTTCGGGATGTTTTTTTTAAACCATCGAGATGTTTTTTTGCATTGTAAATCATAGCATTTTAACATCGAGAAGTAACAAAACCAGAATCACAAAATGATAAAAGAAAGTATGAAATCCGCTTTTAACAGCTTTTTATTATGGAAATTCACAAAAAAAGTGCATATTTGTTAGTAAACAACAGAGCTATACAAATGAATAGCAAAAAAAGCTCAAAAAAACACACATTAGGTTTAGCGCTTAGTGGTGGTGGAGCAAAAGGGTTTGCCCACTTAGGTGTGTTTAAATTATTGGAAGAAAAAGGACTCGTACCGGACATAATTGCCGGAACAAGTGCCGGGGCTTTGATGGGCGCTCTATTCGCTGATGGTTATAAATCGGAAGAAATCATGGAGCTATTTACCGGACGTGAATTTTCAGAATTTGCTCATATCCAACTGCCCAAATCCGGCATTTTCGACAGCACACGATTTCGCTTGTTTCTCAACAAACATTTAAGAGCCAAATCATTTGAAGAGTTGAAAATTCCGTTGATTGTCGTTGCTACGGATTTGGATCATGGTAAAAGCCATTTATTTAATACCGGATCGATTGTGGATGCCGTAACAGCTTCATGCAGTATTCCCGTCATATTTAGTCCGGTTATCATCAATGGGGTTCATTATGTTGACGGTGGTTTGTTTCGTAATTTTCCGGTCTCAGTTATTAGGGATGTTTGTGAATACGTAATCGGAGTAAATGTCAGCCCGCTTATTCCTCAAAAATATAAACAGACGTTACTTCATATTGCTGAACGTTCCTATCATTATATGTTCCGCGCAAACACATTGGAAGACAGAAGTCTTTGCGATATATTGATCGAAGCAGAAGAATTTGGACATTATAAAACTTTCGATCTTGAGAATGTAAATCAGATAGCTCAGATTGGATATAACCAAGCAATAGCAACTTTTAATAAAATAAAGAAAGAGAACAGTATTTCCGCCTTAAATGAATTTATCACTATTAGAGAAGAAAACACCAAATAATTGCATCTGAAGACTGATTGGTCTGAAGATTTTAATTAATAACCTTACAATGCAGCTAGAAAAGATGAAAGAGACAGTTAAAACAGTTATTTACCAAGCGTTTCCTAGACTTTTCGGGAATAAAAACGCTTCGTTAAAAAAGAGCGGAAGCATTAAGGAGAATGGTGTCGGAAAGTTCTCTTCATTTTCTGACAGCGTATTAAACAGCCTCAAAGAACTTGGGGTTACACATATCTGGTATACCGGTGTTATTCAACATGCAACGCAAACCGATTATTCTGAATTTGGAATCAGAACGGCTCATTCTACAACGGTCAAGGGTAAAGCCGGATCTCCTTATGCCATTAAGGATTACTATGATGTAAATCCGGACTTAGCCGATGACGTACGAAACAGAATGAACGAGTTTATGGACTTGATGGAACGTACACATAAGGCCGGACTGAAGGCGATTATAGACTTTGTACCCAACCATGTTTCCCGTGAATATCATTCGGACAATTGCCCTCCTTTCATTGAAGATCTAGGGGCTCACGACAATACCAACAAGGCGTTTGATGTAAACAACAATTTTTATTACATACCCGGAAGTACGCTTGTCTTACCCTATAATACAGATGCGCAGTTCGAAAATTTTGTATACAGCGAATTTCCCGCACGAGTAACGGGCAACGACTGCTTCAGTACTACACCAAGTAAAAACGATTGGTATGAAACAATCAAACTTAACTATGGCGTAGATTATTTGAATGGAAAACAGAAAGTATTCACCCCCACCCCGTCAACCTGGAAAAAGATGCTTGAGATACTTTTATTCTGGACAGAAAAAGGGGTTGATGGCTTCCGTTGTGATATGGCTGAAATGGTACCGGTAGAGTTTTGGAATTGGGTAATTCCGCAAGTAAAAAAAACGAGAGACGTTTGTTTTATTGCCGAAGTATACAATCCCTACGATTACAGAGACTATATACACAACGGTCATTTCGATTATTTGTATGATAAAGTAGGCCTTTACGACACGCTGAAAGAGGTTGGCTGGGGAAATGTACCGGCAAGCCGGATAACAGACTGCTGGAAAGCTGTTGAGGGTATCCAAGACAAAATGCTCAACTTTTTAGAAAACCATGACGAACAACGTATCGCATCAGACTTCTTTGCAGGAAATGGATTTGCCGCAGTCCCCGCACTGCTAGTATCTGCCCTGATGAACACGAATCCTTTCATGATTTATAATGGACAGGAACTGGGCGAACGAGGTATGGATGAAGAGGGTTACAGTGGACGTGACGGCCGAACCAGCATTTTCGATTATTGGAGCATGCAGACCGTTCGTGATTGGCTAAACGGCCATTCAAGCGAAGAAGCCCTCAAGCTAAGAGCATTCTATCAAACGCTGCTGCATATTACTAAAGAGCCGGTAGTGAGCCAAGGAGCTTTTCATGACCTTGTCTATGCAAACTTCAACAACGAGCGCTTTAACACGCATCGTCACTATGCCTTTTTGCGTAAGTACGAAAATGAAGTCCTTTTGGTTGTAGTCAATTTTGACTGCAACGAACATAACATAAGCGTCAATATTCCTGCTCAGGCCTTTTCCCTTTTGAATATCCCGGATAATAAACCAGCTAAAGTGAAGGACTTATTCTCCGAAGAAGAAAGTATAGGAACATTGACTGATGCCTGCCCCTATCAGCTGACATTGGCTCCTTTATCTGGTAAGGTTCTAAAATTTAGTTATATTCGGGAGTAAGAAAACGGAAAATTAAACTTATTACAAGTTTATTGCAAATAAGTTTTGTACTTTTGCGGCACAATTAAACTTTATTCATTCTAAAGAAAATATTCGGAATAATGAGTGCACATACTCCTTTCTTAGTGTTTTCGGGAAGTAACTCCCGTTATCTTGCAGAAAAAATTTGCCTAAGTCTTGGTTGTGAACTAGGACAAATGAACATTCAACATTTCGCCGATGGCGAGTTCGCGGTTTCTTATGAAGAATCAATTCGCGGACGTGATGTATTCTTGGTTCAATCTACTTTCCCTAATTCTGACAACCTGATGGAGTTGTTACTTATGATTGACGCTGCTAAACGCGCTTCAGCACATTCAATCATTGCGGTTATTCCTTACTTTGGTTGGGCTCGTCAAGACAGAAAAGATCAACCTCGTGTTTCCATTGGTGCGAAACTTATCGCTGACATGTTGAGCACAGCCGGAATCAACAGATTGATCACAATGGACTTGCATGCTGATCAAATCCAAGGATTCTTTAATGTTCCAGTTGATCATCTTTATGCTTCTTCTGTATTCTTGGAATATATCAACAGTGCATTGCCTTTAGAAAACTTATGTATCGCTACACCTGACGTAGGTGGCACAAAACGTGCAAGCAGCTACTCAAAATACTTGGGTCTGCCGATGGTTATCTGCCACAAATCACGCCTTCGTGCTAATGAAGTAGCAGAAATGCGCATCATCGGTGATGTAAAAGGCCTCGATGTCCTTTTGGTTGATGACATGGTAGATACAGGTGGCACAATCACTAAAGCAGCTAACTTGATGATGGAAAATGGTGCAAAATCTGTTCGCGCTATCGCCAGCCACGCTGTGATGTCAGACCCTGCTTCTGCTCGGGTTGACCAATCTGCTTTGACAGAAATGATATTTACCGACTCTATTCCTTACTCTAAGAAATGTGAGAAAGTAAAAATTCTGTCTGTCGCCGATATGTTTGCAAAAGCTATTCTCCGTGTATGCAACAACGAATCAATCAGCTCTTTATACGCTATAAAGTAATTCGATTGATACTCGATACAAAAAAAGGGAGGGATTTCAAATTTGAAATCCCTCCCTTTTTAATATCACTTAGCTGACTGATTATTCCCACTCGATAGTTGCAGGTGGTTTAGAACTGATGTCGTAAACAACGCGGTTCACACCCTTCACCTTATTGATGATTTCATTGGATACCTTAGCCAAAAATTCATAAGGTAATTGTGCCCAATCGGCAGTCATCGCATCGGTTGATGTTACAGCACGTAAAGCGATTGTATTTTCGTATGTGCGCTCATCGCCCATTACACCCACAGAACGAATAGGAAGCAAGATTGCACCGGCTTGCCATACTTTATCATAAAGCCCCCATTCACGCATTAGAGAGATATAGATGTCATCGGCATTCTGTAAAATCTGCACTTTCTCTGCTGTAATATCTCCTAAGATACGGATACCTAATCCAGGTCCTGGGAATGGATGTCTTTTGATTAAATGAGGCATCATACCCAACTCAGTACCTACACGACGAACCTCATCCTTAAACAAGAGACGCAATGGTTCAACCAGTTTTAGGTTCATCTTTTCAGGCAGACCACCTACGTTGTGATGGCTCTTGATTACCGTTCCGGTTATAGACAATGATTCAATCACATCTGGATAAATCGTACCTTGTCCTAACCATTTTATATCTTTTAGCTTATGTGCCTCTTCATCGAACACATCGATAAAGCCTTTTCCAATAATCTTACGTTTCTCTTCAGGATCGGTCACCCCAGCCAAACGTGAATAGAATTTATCACGTGCATTGACACCTATTACGTTAAGTCCCAAGTGTTCATAATCACGCAAAACATTCTCGAATTCGTTCTTTCTCAATAAACCGTGATCAACGAATATACAGGTCAGGTTTTTGCCTATTGCCTTGTTAAGAAGAACTGCAGTGACTGAAGAGTCTACCCCACCTGAAAGAGCAAGGATTACTTTGTCGTCCTTTAATTGTTCTTTAAGCTCAGCAACGGTCGATTCGATGAATGAGGCCGGTGTCCAATCTTTTGAACAGCCACAAATAGCAAGGAAGTTATCCAACAATTTGGTTCCATCAGTAGTATGGAACACTTCCGGATGAAATTGTACACCCCATGTTTCTTCTCCTTCAACCTTATAAGCAGTAGCCTTTACATCTTCGGTACTTGCAATTACCTTAAATGATTCGGGTAAAGAAGTGATGGTGTCTCCGTGAGACATCCATATCTGTGAGCCTGCAGAAATACCGTTTAACAATCGGTCATTTCCATCAGCAAACACTAATTTAGCACGTCCATATTCACGTGAGTTTGCAGATTCTACACTTCCACCTGATGTATAGGCCAAAAATTGAGCGCCATAACAGATACCTAACACAGGATATTTTCCACGAATTTCTGTCAGGTCAGTCTTAAAAGCGTTTGCATCATAAACAGAGTAAGGGCTTCCGGAGAGAATTACGCCTTTCACATCTGTTGCATCATGTGGAAATTTATTGTAAGGAACGATCTCGCAATAGGTATTCAACTCACGAACCCTACGGCCGATAAGTTGTGTTGTTTGCGAGCCAAAATCAAGAATAATAATTTTCTCGTGCATGCGATGTAGAGTATTTAATTGAGTAGCGCAAAGGTAGTAATAAAAAATTATACGTCGGGCAGGTATGCCCTTTTTATACCCTTATTCTTGTAAGGCCGGCGAAGTAAATTTCTTATTTAGATAATCAATCAAGCCTTGCGTTTCATTATAACTTTCTCGTGCATAAAGGATATTATCGCCACTGGTATTACTAAAGAAAATACTGATTTTCTTCGTTTCATTATACCGTTTGAGATGCTGGATGATAGAGTCATACAATTGAAGATAGATACGATCCTGCTCTTCTCTCAATTCTTTAGACAATTGGTTTTCTAATGCATAGATTTCGCGTTGGTTCTGCTGAATCTGGCGGTATTCAGCATCCGACTGCTCACGCGGATAAAAAGGATTTTCTTCCAGCTTTTGTTTGTAACGCCTCATCTGAAATTCCAAATCACGTACACGTTGAGTAATTATAGCCCGCGAATTTTCTTCTTTTACGAGAAGCTGACTACGTAAATCCATTGCCAAATAGTAATTCAACAACAGCGAATCTACATTGATATAAGCGAATGAGAGGATGCCGACAGTATCTTGTGACACATCTTCTTGAGCAAGTGAAACAGGAGACCTTTGTTTATTATCCATCTGAAGAATAAATAAAATTATTATTCCTACAGCAAGAACTCCATTTATAATATAATTTATTCTACCATGACTCATAATCACCGACGTTCATTCCTAATACAAAAGTAATGGAATACTAGCGAGTTTCAATATCTTATTGCGTTTTGTAAGCGAATTTAGTATACTTTATCTTAAATAACAATCCTGTTTCCTTCTTTTTCGACTTTTAAACATAATTAGTTGACACTGTAGTTGAATAGTAATAGCCACTAAATGTTATTGAGACATCATCTAAACGGGTCTGAAATATCTCTCGCCTACTTTTGTTGCGTAAACTTAAAAATTGAAACTACGTTTATACAAATTGCAAGGAATGAGAAATCTTTTCAAAAAACACTTGGTTCTAAATGTATTTGCAGGCATTGCTGCAACTGTATCATCATTATCTGCTTACGCACAAAGCGGGGCGATTTGCGGAACGGTATTCGATTCTACATTAAAAGAACCCTTAATCGGTGCTTCAGTCATCATTGAAGGGACAACGACAGGAACTACCACCGACATAGAAGGAAACTTCAGGATAGATGGGATTAAACCGGGTATTTATAGTTTATCGGCATCTTATATTTCTTATCGTACGGCAACGAAGACTGCCATCTCGGTGGTCGAACATCAAGAGGCAGTGCTTCAATTTGAATTAACAGATGCAGGATTGGAACTTGAAGATATTATCGTTACCGGAAGGATGAATAGAGAAAATGAAAATGCCCTATTGCTTGAACGCCGTAAAGCTTCGGTTTCAGTAGAGCACCTCGGAGCAAGAGAAATGTCGATCAAAGGGGTGTCGAATGTTGCTGATGGTGTAAAGAAACTCTCCGGAATCTCATCAGCCGGTGCCGGACAGTTGTTTGTTCGTGGCTTGGGCGACAGATATAGCATTACGAGCATGAATGGACTTGTCATTGCCTCGCCGAATCCGGATAATAAGTTGATACCTCTTGAGTTATTTCCTTCTTCTGTTGTTCAGAATATTGCGGTAAGCAAGGTTTTTCAGGCTTCGTCATTTGCCGATTATGGCGGTGCTCATATCGATATTGTCACCAAAGAAAACCCGGGTGATGATTATTTAAACGTATCCCTATCTACTGGAGGAGTGATAAAATCCACATTTGAAGACTTTCGCTATTCAGACAAGGCCGGTGGATTGCGTATCAAAAACTTGCCAAGCTTCATTAAAGATATGACATCTAAAGAGTTTGTTGAATATATCAAACAGAATAATCCTTTCGGCGGTGGTTTCGGAATTCATAAAAAAAGAACTCTGCCAGAACTGGGTATCGGATTATCTTTTGGTAAATCATGGTCTATTGGACAAAACAATAAATTAGATCTGATCGGTACACTAGGTGTAAGCAACGATTATGAGATACGACAAGATTCGTATTCCACAACATTAACAGAGAAGGGAACACAGTTAAATGAATTTATCTCAGATGAATATTCGTACCAAACCAAGGCTTCAGCACTGATTGGTTTAAGCTATTCGTTTGCGACATCTAATCGTATCCGTTATAATTTCTTTTACTCTAGACTTACCGATGATACATATCGTTCGCGGATTGGTTTTGATTCGGAAGGCAATGATTTGGAGGGGAGCAATAGTGTGTATCACATTTACAAATTGGCCAATAATCAAGTCGATGGCAAACATTCGTTTGGGAAATGGACTGTAGATTGGAAAGCTGGTTATGGCAATACAACAAGTGATGAGCCGGACAGACGACAAGTCATGTTTATTCGAAAGGATAACGGTGAATTAGCTTTGTTTAAACTTAACAGACAAGAGACCATGCGCTTCTTTGGTGAACTGGACGAGCGTGCCCTTGCTGGAGATTTGCGATTTAAATACAATATTAACGATTTCAATCTTATCCATTTTGGAACGGCATACAACAAGAAAGAGCGTAACTATTTTTCAACCCGGTTCTTTTATAATTTGAGCCAACTTAATCCACAAATCGACAATATATACGATACTGATAGCTTTTTGAATCAGGAAAACATCAGCAATGGTCTGATTGTGATTGACAAAAATCAACAGCCTAAATTCAGTTACTTTGCCGGTAGCGAAATCGTTGCTGCATTTGCTGAAACAGATTTTTATCCAATTGGCAACCTACTAATCAATGCCGGGATAAGATATGAGCAGGCTAATCAATGGGTTCGATATTGGAATGATGCAGCTCAAGAAAAATATACAGAACTTAAAACAAACGATTTTCTTCCGGCATTAAATATCAGATATTCCATAAATAAACAACAGGTTTTACGGTTTAGCACTTCTCGTACGATTACTCGCCCACAGTTCATCGAGATGGCCCCTTTTCTTTACCAGGAATCGTACGGAAGCGCTTCCATTCGTGGTAACGAATCATTACAAAACGGATATAATCTCAATTTCGATTTGCGATACGAACATATTTCAGGTAATGGCGACTTGTATTCATTGACCGGTTACTACAAATATTTAGACTCTCCGATTGAACGGATACAAGAAATTGCCGGAGGCTCTGCCGTTCATTCATTCCTCAACGCAGACAAAGGAACGGCAATGGGGGTGGAAGCAGAATTTCGTAAAATATTCTCACCCAAATGGCGTGCCGGTGCTAATATCTCCTTAATGCATACCCGAGTGAAACTTCCAGAAAATGGTGTTTACACAGATAAGAAGCGCGCCCTACAGGGTGCATCACCCTATTTGGCTAATGCAGATCTCTCCTACTCACCAATCCATATGAACGGACGCATCCTTACGTTTGCACTTCTCTACAATCTACAAGGGCCTCGTATTCATACGGTAGGTATAAATCATCTGGGTAATATTAAGGAAACGGCACGTCACACATTGGACTTCAATATGAATTACACACATAACGAAAGGCTGAACTTCAAGTTGCAAGCCAAGAACTTGTTAAACCCTACCATCAAATTCAAACAAGAGATTACATCAACTAAAGAAAGACCACATGTGGAAACCTATAAAACTAACATAGCCCTTCAGATCGGTGCTACATACAGTTTCTAAATCAAAAACGAATCGAATAATCAAACAAATATATCTCATCCATTTATTTAACTTAATCAGAAAAGTTTATGAAAAAGAATTATTGGAAATTCCTCTCTTCAGTATTTACACTTATCGCTTTGCTCTCTACATCTTCTTGTAGTGATAACAAAGATGATGTTAAAATAGATAAAGAAGACGACGAAACAGAACTTAAAGGAGAGCTAATCGGTGATTTGACGCTCAAATCCGGAAAAACCTACCAACTGACGGGTGGTTATACGGTAAAAGCAGGTTCTACCCTAACCATAGAACCAGGAGTTACAATACTTGCCAAAGAAGATGATATAGTAGACTATATATTAGTGGAACAGGGAGGAAAGATGCTGGCCGAAGGTACTTCTTCTAATCCAATCATTATGACCTCAGAGAAAAAAGAACCAGGAGCATGGGGAGGTTTGCATATCTGTGGCAAAGCAAAGATTAATGTTGCAGGAGGTACGGCCAAATCTGAAATAGGAAATGCCCCCTACGGAGGCGACGATGATTCGGACAACTCTGGTATATACCGTTACATACGTTTGGAATATACAGGTTATGCTTTTGATGAGGAGCACGAAGCAAATGGGGTTACATTCTATGGAGTTGGCAATGGCACAAAAGTAGAATACCTTCAGGCATATAAAGGGTCAGATGATGGTTTTGAATGGTTTGGGGGAACTGTTAACGCAAAATATCTCGTAGCAACAAGCTGTAGTGATGATTCGTTCGATTGGACGCAAGGCTGGAAAGGGAAGGCTCAATTTCTCGTAGCTTACCAAGAAGACATCTCAACCTTAGGCTACGACTGCGATTGTTTAATCGAAGCAGATAATGATAGCAAAGTATTTGGGGCAACTCCCGTATCCTCTCCTATCCTCGCCAATCTCACTTTGGTCGGCAATAACTCTACTGTAAACAAACGAGGCATCCGTCTACGAGCCGGTACGCATGCAAAAATTTATAACGCATTGGTGAAAGGTAAAGCAAATACGCTTACTACAGAAACGACTGAGACAGAAACAGCTCTTGACAAAGGTACATCAGTATTGAATAACATTTGGCTTGCTACCTCATTCAGTAGTAAAGAGGGCATTTACACATCTGAGAAATTTGATGCATCTATTGGCAATTATCAAAATAAATCATTTGAACTGACCAATCATTATATAGGGGTTGAAGCCGGTGGTACAGATCTGAGTGCTGATACATTCTTTACAAAAGCAGAATATAAAGGAGCCCTACCTAGCAATAGCGACTGGACAAAAGGATGGACAAAGTAATAGAATTATGAAGGGATGGCTCAAATGAACATTGAGCCATTCTTTTTATGTTTATTCTTCTGTTGAGTCAAAATCAAATTCGAAGTCAAAGCCATCACTCATATAGGCCGTTCCCGTGAATTCCTGCAGATCACGACGATCTTTCTTTGTAGGACGTCCTAAACCTTTCGAACGATCCACAAAACCGGAGATACGGTTCATTTCTAAAATCTCATACTGATCCGGAGTGGTAACGTTTTCCAGAAATTCCGGAACAAGCTTAGCTCCCATTCTTTTCTCTGTCAACCCTAAGACTTTAAAAGAATAAGTAATCGGTGGCTTACGTACCTGAATAACATCACCGATCTTAATCATACGAGATGCCTTAACATTCACGCCATTAATAGCTATCCTGTTTTTCTTGCAAGCTTCAGTAGCAATAGTCCGCGTCTTAAAAATACGGGTTGCCCACATCCATTTATCTATACGTACTTCGTTCATAGATTCATTTATGGTTATATTGATTCATAGTGACTTGCACACCAGCCAAACAAAAGCTACGCATCATTTCCACGGCCAGTTTGACTCTCTCGGGCATTTCTGCTAATTCTTGCGGTGTGAATTGTCCCAAAACATATTCTACCTGTCTTCCACGAGGAAAATCACTTCCTATTCCAAATCTCAATCGAGCATAATCCTGCGTTCCCAATAGTTCTTGAATATTACGCAAGCCATTATGTCCGGCATCGCTTCCTTTGGGTTTCAATCTTAGCGATCCATAGGGTAAAGCCAAATCGTCAACTACAACCAGCAGGTTCTCTACCGGAATATTTTCTTTTTGCAGCCAATATCTTACAGCATGTCCACTAAGATTCATAAAGGTATTTGGTTTCAGTACAACTGCCTCTTTATTCTTAATACGGCATCGAGCAATAGCGCCATAACGTTCTTCTGTAAACATAGCCCCTGCATCTTCTACCAAGGCATTCACCAGTCGAAAGCCAATATTATGACGAGTCCCTAAATACTCCGAACCTATATTTCCTAATCCTACGATCAAGTATTTCATAGCTTAATGTAAAAGAATAGGGGAAGCACATTCAACAGAATGCTCCTCCCCTATAATGTTTATTTTCTGTTGCAAAAGCAAACTTCTTATTTACCAGCGGCAGCAGCAGCTCCACGAGCAGCACGTGTCAACTTAACAGCACATACTACAGCGTTCTTTGCATTCATCAGTTCCAATCCTGGGAATTGAAGAGCACCTACTTGAATAGTTTTACCCAATCCTAAAGAATCGATATTGATAACCAACTTTTCAGGGATTTGTGAGTAAAGAGCTTTAACTTTAAGTTTTCTCATTTCAAGACTTAATTTACCCCCTGCTTTCACACCTTCTGCGTGACCTTCCAATGCAACTGGTACTTCAACAACGATAGGTTTGTTGTCAAATACTTCAAGGAAGTCAATGTGAAGGATTTCGTCTGTTACTGGTTGGAATTGGATATCTTTCAAAACAGCTTTTACTTTTTTATTACCCTTAATATCCAAGTCAACTAGGAATATTTCCGGTGTATAAATCAATTTACGTACAGCATCTTGAGATACAGTAAAGTCTGTTACGATAAGACCTTTATTATCTCCTAAGTCTACTAATTTGTCACCTTCAGAAAGCTTACCTTCGAAAGGCATAGCAACTGGTGAACTTCCGTATAATACTGCAGGAATCAAATTTTGTTTACGCAATTCTTTAACTGCTTTCTTTCCTAGATTTTCTCTAGCTTCTCCTTGTAATTCAAATGTTTTCATTTTTTGTTTTTTGTGTTACTCAAAATTAGTGCTTCCTAATTTCCCATCACACGATGCTGGGTATAAAAAAGCGCTGCGAAGATACGTCTTTATTTTCTAATACACAAGCGTTAAACTCAGATAGACTTCTCAACATTCCACACAAAAGCTCTCAAACCTTGCGCTTCTGTTGCCTTATCCAAGGCATGAAGTGTATCAAGTAGCTTGTCTACTTTCGCATCATCGACGATAGTCAATATCGCAGAATTCATAGTAGGCCATGCATGACTTCCATAATGAGGCTCTCCAGTCTTACTACCGCGACCTCTTACCATACTATTCCATGAAGTATAACCACGTATATTCTGTTTGTCTAAGATTGATATGATATTTTCAAAATAAGCCTGGTTGAATGATATAAAAACAGCTTTCATACTTAATTTTTTATTTATACTGGAGGGGAAGGGATCCTTCCCCTCCAATGTTTATGCTAATGATGCAGACTCACGTAATGCTTTCGCATGTTTCTTACGTCTGCGTTTGATTCCGTTTCCGGCAAACACACAATATACTGTCGGTACGATAATCAACGTAATCAATGTAGAGACAGCAAGCCCCCAACCTACAGTAATACCCAGTGAATGCCACATTTCTGCACCTTCACCTTGCCCGATTGCCATTGGTATCATACCCAATACAGTTGAAATTGAAGTCATCAACACCGGACGAAGACGAGACTTACCAGCTGTAACCACAGAAGTAATTACACTCATACCTCTTTCACGACATAATATAGTGTAGTCGATAAGCACGATACCGTTCTTTACCACAATACCCATCAACATTAATACCCCAATCAAGGCCATAACCCCCAAAGGCGTTTGGGTAATAAACAACCCTAAGATTACTCCGGTAAAGGCAAAAGGGATGGAGAACATAATAATAAACGGATCGACCAAAGACTCAAACTGGGATGCCATCACAATAAACACCAGAATAATGATTAGCACCAATAGAATACCCAAGTCTGCAAATGTTTCCTGCTGATCTTCGAAAGTACCGGCTAGAGTCCAGTCAACATCTGATGGTATATCTACTTTCGCAATCTCTGTACGTGCAGCTTCTACTATATCACTCAATGCAGCACCAGGTGCCGCAACCGCTTTTACAGTGATGATACGCTCACGGTTCTTTCTTTCAATTGTAGGCGGAGTCATACGTTCAACAACTGTACCCACATCACGCAAGCGGATACCCTTTCCTTCATTATTTATAATCAGGATATTTTCGATATCTTCTACCGACTCTCTGAACTGCGGAGCATAACGCACACGAATATCATACTCATCACCATCTTCACGATAGAGAGAAGCAACCGTACCGTTCATTCGATTTCTAAGGAATGAAGCAGCTGTACTAATATTTAAGCCATTGATTGCTAATTTTTCGCGATCGAAATCGACTTGATACTCCGGAATATATTCACCACGGCTAATGTTTACCTGTGAACAGCCATCTATATTTGCCATAAGTCGTGCAATTTCACTTGCCACGGCATCCGTCTTTTCAAAATCATAACCATAAATTTCGATATCGACAGAACTTTCACTACCCATACCCTGTTGCCCTCCGGCTATCACCTGGAATTCACGAATCTGTGGGTATTCGGCCAAATCTTTACGCATTAAATCACAGATTTCAACCAATCCACGTTCACGTTCTGATACATTGGTCAAGGTGATATAACCAGAAATAATATGCGATCCGTTATCACTCATCTGAGCGAAGGTGTTGTCTGTATCAGCTTGACCTTCATTAATACTCATGATCTTGATTTCCGGATAGTTTTCTCTAAACTTCTTAGTAATATCTAAAGCCAGCTCACGAGTAATATCCTGACGGGTACCTACTGGAAGCTTAATATTAATGGAAGCACGGGCATTATCCTGCGTTGGGAAGAATTCCGTTTTCATGAACGGAGCCAACATTAAACTACCAACAAAAATCACAATTGCTCCAACGATAACTACTGTTCTATGACGAACAGCCCAACCAAGAAAACGAGAATAGCCATTATCTAGAGCATCTAAAGCTTTTTCAATCGGAATAAAGAACTGGACATATAACTTTCCTTTCTTTGGATTCAATCTAAGCATTTTTGAACAAAGCATTGGAGTTAATGTCAACGCTACAACTGTAGAGATGATCATAATAATTGAAATAATCCAACCTAATTGTTCAAACAATACACCAGCCATACCTGTAACCATCGTTAGTGGCAAGAATACGGCCAACATAGTCAGCGTAGATGCAATAACTGAAAGAGCAACTTCAGCTGTTCCGTGTACAGCAGCCTGCTTCGGTTCACTACCTCGTTCAATATGAGTAGTTACGTTTTCGAGAACCACAATCGCATCGTCAACCACCATAGACATAGCAATAATCAATGAGCTGAGCGAAATAATATTCAACGTATTACCAGAACCCAACAGATAAATAAAACTTGCTATCAATGAAATTGGAATCGCCAACATGATAATGAAGGTAGCCCTCCAACGACCAAGGAATAAGAATACAACAATCATTACGACAATGAAAGTAATCAAAATCGTTTCGATCAAACTGTCAATCGTGTTAAGAATGTTTGTAGACGTATCGACAATTGTATCAATTTGCACGTCAGTCGGAAGGTTCTTTTGAATTTCCGGCAAACGATCCTTTACTTTTTGGGCGATTTGAACGGAGTTAGCGCCAGATTGCTTCTGTATTATAATCAGACCTCCACGTATACCGTTGATGTAAGATTCCTGAGCACGCTCTTCTATCGTATCTTCGATAGTAGCGACATCTCTTAAATAGACAACCTTTCCATTTTTATTTCCTACTACCAAATTAAACATTTCATTGGCATCGGAATATTCACCTTGCACACGCAAAGCATAGGTATTTGAACCTATATCGATACTACCACCCGGTGTATTACGGTTTTCCGCACTAATCAAGGAAGCGATCGTTTCGATAGTTACGCCATAGGCTTCCAGTTTGTTCGGGTCGCAATAAACTTGGATTTCGCGTAAAGGAGTACCCGCAATTGAAACTGCACCTACACCACTAACACGAGCCAATGGGTTGGCTACCTTGTCATCCAATATTTTATATAGAGCATTCGTACTTTCAGTTGCTGTAACAGAAAGAATAAGAACAGGGATATCATCGGTACCAAATTTAAAGATGATAGGTGTACCTACAGCATCTGGCAATGCCGATTGAATAATATCCAGCTTGTCTCGAACATCATTGGTTGCGACATCGATATTCGTACCATATTCAAATTCGAGGGTAACGACAGACATATTCTCACGTGATTGTGAGGAAATGTTTTTCAAATCACTAACTGTGTTCAGCACATTTTCCAAAGGCCTGGTCACATTTGTTTCGATATCAGTTGCACTGGCTCCCGCATAGGAAGTCATAACCATAATCGTATTTGTTTCGATATGTGGCAACAAATCGACTGAAAGCCTGGTCAGCGAAAATATACCTAATATGACGATAGCCACAAATATCAAGGCTGTTGATATGGGCTTACGTACGGCGGTTGAATATAAACTCATCTTAATTAAATCTTATTTTACAACTTCAACTTCAATCCCATTAGCTAAACGAGTTTGTCCGGAAACGACCACTTGATCGCCATCATTCAAACCGGAAAGGATTTCATAACGGTTCCCTATACGCTTGCCTAGCTCAACTTTATCGTATGATACTTTACCATCTTTATATACGTACACGTAACGGTCACCCGCTCCCACTTGCTTAACAATAGCCAAGTCCGGTACAACAATATGATCTAGTACACCAAAGCTCAATGTCACACGTGCAAACATTCCCGGACGAACACGCTCGTCTGCATTGTCAATTTTCAATTCGACAGGGAATGTGCGAGTTGAAGCATCGACAGTCGGATAAACAAGGCTTACTTTACCTTTAAAAGTCACATCTGGGTAAACGTCCAACTTCACTTCTACATCTTGTCCTTTCTTAAGTGATGTGAAATAAATTTCAGATACATTCACGATTAACTTAACCGGACGAATCTGTTCAACAGTATAGATAGGTGATTGTCCATTATACAAATCACCGCTGTCATAGTTACGAGCTGTAACGATTCCTGAGATAGGACTAACCAGTTTATTATTTTCTTCTAGGTTCTTGTAGGCTGCACGAGTAACTTCAACTTGGGTTTTCAATGCATCCCAGCTTGATTTAGAAGCACCGCCAACTTTATATAATTCGTCAATACGTTTAAACTCCAGTTCTTGATTTTCTAATTGCACTTTCGTTTGTTTCAATGCGGTTTCGTCCATTGTCACCAACAATTGACCGGCTCTTACATGATCTCCTACCTCTACATGAAGTTTTTGGATACGTCCGGGTGTTTGCGGAGCGATATTGTTTGAAATATTAGGTTCAACGGTTGCAGTAAATTCCTGTGTCTGATCTACCGATTGAATATTTACGGTTTCAATCTTTACTTTGGGCTTTTCATCTTCTGCTACTTCATTTTTAGTTTCTCCGGCACAAGATGTTAAATAAGCCAAAGCCATAGCAGGTAGTAAAAACAAACTTTTATTCGCTTTCATATTCTTATTTCTGATTATATTTTCCGTTAATTATTTTTAGTATTTGTCTTGCCTAATATTTTATTCAGTTCTGATTTAGCAACCATATAATCATAGATTGCCTGATTGAAATTCAATCTTGACTGTGTCAATGCCAATTCCGAATCGTTCAGTTCCAAAAGTGTACCGGCACCTGTTTCATATCTTTTTTGCGCAATAGTATATCCTTTTTCTGCTTGCATAACCCCTTTTTGAGCTGCATCAAAACGCTTTACACAAGTAGCCATATTATCTAAAGATTGTTTGATGGCTAATTTCAGGTTGCGTTCCAAATCATCACGTTGAAGGCTCAACTGTGCTTGAGTCACTTGCGTTTGTTTGATTTTACTTGATCTGGAACCTCCCGAAAATATAGGAATGCTTAGTTTCAAGCCTACCATAGAGTATGGATTCCATCTATAATCGCTGAACTTAAAGTCGTTATTCATTGCATTCCATTGATACAATCCAGATAACGATAAGGTTGGGAGGTAATCATATTTCTCCATTTTTAATTTGGCATCCAACTGACGTCCTTGGATATCAAACTGTCTTAGGTTTGTATTGTCTACCAATGTTGTATCTGTAGCTAAATAATCGTCAAACAGTTCAGATTTGAAGTCGGTCAGAGAACCTTCGCAGGCAATCTCCTGCTCCAGATCCAATCCCATCAACGCTTTTAGTTGCCATTTTGCCAGCACCAATGAATTTGCTGCTTGCAGCATATTGGGCTCAACATTGCGGACACTTACTTCAGCGCGTATCAAGTCAAATTCAGCAACCAATCCCTGATCAAATTTCTTTTTGATATCGGTATAGTTTTCCATCGCATTGTCATAGCTTTCTTTAAAGACACGATAGGAATCACTTGCCAATAAAACGCTATAATAACTCTTACGAACTTGATTAACCATATCTATTTTTGACGAACGGGCTTGCTCGATGGCCATTTCCACATCCAGTCCTGAAATAGTTAAACTTTTCCACAAAGCCATATTTACCAGTGGCATACCGGCTGTAAAACCGAAGCTCCAGTTGTTGTCACGACCTACAGAGATACCATCTGAAGATGATCCTTCGGGTTGAACTGGCGTAGCCTTAATGATTTCTTCTGTTACCGTTCCAGGTTTATATCCGGGTACAGAACCGGCAAAAGTATTATCTATACCATTGAAAACAGGAGACAGTATTGAAGTTAAATCAAAAGCTCCGTCCATATACATAACTTGCTTTTTCAAGGTACGATTATAGTCCGCGCCAAAATCAATCTTCGGAAATAATGCCGCATAAGAACCTTTCTTAGCATACTTCTTCTTTTCAACCTCCTTATCAGCAACCTTAACAGTAGGGCTCTCGCTTAATGCGATCTCTATCGCTTTGTCTAAGTCTAACGACAATACATCTGTCTGTGCTTTTATCGGGCTTATCAGCCCGGCAGACATAATCATTATCACGACTAATTTCATCTTTTTACCAACTAATAATCGTTCCATTTATTATCTCATTTGAATTTCTAATTACAAATTATATCTAACTATTTTTTTAAATCGTAGAGTTTTTTCCGGATATGACGTTCCAATCGTTCTGCTCCTTTAGCTGTACAAATTCCTCGCATAATTATGAGAATAATTGTGTTATAAACATCTTTTGAAGAAAACTGAGAAAACATTTGTGGTGGACGTATCATCCTCGAATATCTTCTAGCCCAACAGACTAAAATTTCATAATTGACATCATCTACAAATACACCTTCTTCAATTCCTCTTTTCAGCCAATTGGAAAAAATTTCATGAAATTTTGCTCTATGACGCTCCTGAACCTCTCTAACTTCAGGATATTTTTTCAGATCATCATAAAATTTAGGCGTATACCATCTGGGCATTTCCATAATCTTTTCGTAGAAGTAAAAGAAAAGATCTATTACTGATTCAGAGTCCTGTTCTAATCGATTAATCAAATTTATTCGTTCAACAAAATTATATTCTAATGCTTCTGCCAATAAAGTTCTTTTATCTTCGAAATATTCATACAGTGTACGTTTGGAGATATTGCTATTCCGCGCTATTTGGTCCATACTGACCCCTTTCACTCCATATCGAGAAAAAAGATCAAGTGCATCAATTATTATTACTTTTTTATCCACTATTCTTGCTATTCTTTTCAACGCTGCAAATATCGCTAAAATAGAAAAAACTCAAATGGTTTAATCCGTTACACGATTGGTCATATTCGAAACATTGTTCAACGAAATAGCTGATCTACAGGGATGGTTTTTGTTCCAAATCGATAAACATCCATACAAATGTACTATATTTGTCTCAAATAAAACAAACGTATCATGGATAAACTTCCTATAATAGAGATGGACACCCTGAAAACGCTCGGTAACATTGACTCGTTCAACGACGAATTGATAATCGCTGAATTAGATGCTTCCATTTCTGTACATATGAACAATGAATACAACAATTCCGTTCCTGTAAGGATGAATGCCATGCTTATCGTTATCACTACACAGGGTTCATCTGATTTTTATCTGGATTATCTGCCCTATAAAACTACTAAAGGACAACTGATTACTATATTCCCTTCACACACCGTCCAGCTCACGAATATAAGTCCTGACTTTAAAGGGCAAATGATTGTTTTATCAAAAGACTTCCTAAACGGATGGGTTGACAAACGTACCCCCTCGATGGTTAATTACCTTAAGTTGGTAAAAAGCCCATTCACCCAGTTAGAAGAGCGAGAAACAAGGGTTGTCCTGGAATGTATGCAATCACTGAAACGGAAGATAAAAGATCATTCGCATTTTTTTCAAAAGGAAGCTTTGCAAGTGGGTGTGATCGAACTAATTGTCGAATTGGGCAATATCTTTATGGGGAAAAAAGATGGATTGGTCAATCAAACCTTAACCCGAAAGGAAGAATTGCTCAACGAATTTCTCGAACTGCTCTTTATCCATTGTAAGGAAGAACATCAGGTAGATTTCTATGCTGATAAATTATGCATATCTCCTCAGTATCTGTCACTTATTCTCAAAGATAAGACAGGTAAATCTGCCAGTAAGTGGATTAATGAAGCAATAATGACCGAGGCTAAAATCTTGCTTAAATCTCCGAACATGACCGTTAAACAAGTTGCAGATTTGCTAAACTTTTCTGATCAGTCTACATTCGGCAAATTCTTCAAGAAACACCAAAAAATTTCTCCTTTGGAGTACAGGAAAATATAAGATGTAACAAACATCACACTCTCCTCCAATTCTAAATACATACCTTTGCCTCTGCAACAAAATAGTATTACAATTATGACAGAAATACATGCACATGAAGTACTTCACATGATGGAAGGAAAAAATTACACAGAGGAAACATTGAAGGCCGACATCATCCGCAACTTCGGCCAAGATGCACGTTTTTATGCTTGTTCGGCTAATAATATGGATGTAGATGCTTTAATTCTTTTCCTCAAAAGAAAAGGAAAATTCATAGATATGACTGATGGCTTTACGGTAGATACCAGCAAAGTTTGCAATCATTAAATTAAAAAACGATCGTGAAGTAAGCTTTGTCTGAAATACATTTTCATCAAAGGCTCATCCCGATGATATATCACGTTGAATATCAACGTAAAAAATCATCTCGATGATTAAAAAAAAACACCCCGAACGTTTTTAAAAAGCATCTCGGTCTTTTTTAAAAACGTTCGGGGTGTTTTTTTACAACCTTAATGACGCTGATTTTCAAAGCCTAAACACCACACAATTCACATCGGGATGAATAAAGTTTTTGGGCTTTCAGACCTGCTAATACTCTTCGGGATGTTTGAATTGTATTAGATTAAAACAATTGCTTCTATATTTATCTATTATAAAAACCACAACCAATTACCCGAAATAATGTAAAAAAACACATCCCATTCGGCCCTCTGCTGAGACACATTGATTTAAGTATCTCACGAAGTTATTTTCAAGGTTTTAACTTTCAAATCATAAGCAGATGAGTAAGATTTTCAGACAAAAGTCTACTGATAGATTTCATCTATATACTCCGTTTTTTACCACGTAAATATTTAATTATGTTGATGCTTTATTCCTTTTATTTACATATATTTGCAAAGAAATAACATACTATAATGCTTATCACAGTATTGTAATATATTTTTCACATTTATCAAATATTCACCGCATAATTTTGTTCAATTCTAACTTAATAGTAAAGTCTTATGTTAATGTTTAAATTCAGAACTCTTTTACTTTTCTTGTTATCTTTTTGTGCCTATCCTATCTTGGCCCAAGTAACTACAGCAAGTATGAGTGGTACGGTTACTGACCAAGAGGGTGCAGTAATTGGTGCTACTGTCGTTGTTACGCACGAGCCATCAGGAACAACGTACGGAACCATAACAAACGAGAACGGACGATTCAATCTAAGTGGAATGCGTACCGGAGGTCCTTACAAAGCTGAAGTATCTTTCATTGGCTATCAAATGGTAGTGTATAAGGATATCCAGTTGCAACTTGGCGACAACTACGTATTAAACACCATCTTGAAAGAATCAAGTGAAGAACTGGATGAAGTTGTTGTAACTGCATCTGCGAGCAGCAATATGAAATCTGACCGTGCAGGTGCCATTACAAATATCAACAGTGAAAAGATGGCTATACTTCCTACAGTAAGCCGCAGTATGAACGATGTTATGCGTTTGACTCCTCAAGGAGGTAACACAGGTAACGGTTTTGCAGTTGGTGGTGGTAACTTCCGTCAATCATACGTTACTGTCGACGGTGCCGCGTTTAACAATGCATTCGGTATCGGTTCTAACCTTCCTTCAGGCGGTTCACCTATTTCATTAGATGCATTGGAACAAATCTCTGTTTCTGTAACTCCTTACGACGTACGTCAGAGCGGTTTTACTGGTGGAGCAATCAATGCAGTAACTAAGAGTGGTACAAACGAAATTAAAGGATCGGCATATACATTCCTAACCAATCAAGATTGGAAAGGTAACCATGCCGGAGATGTCGATTTGACTCGTGAAGATTCAAAAGCATATACCTACGGCGCAAGTTTGGGTGGTGCAATCATCAAAAACAAGTTGTTCTTCTTCATCAACGGTGAATATGAAGACAACGTAACAGCAGGACCTTCAGCTGTTGCTCGTGCAAACGAAAATGCAGACTGGGGTAATAACACAGCAAACGTACACCGTCCTACAATTGCAGACATGGATATGATGTCTAACTATTTGAAAGATAAATACGGATACAACCCTGGACGTTATCAGAACTATTCAATTGAAACACCTGCTTATCGTATCTTGGGACGCTTAGACTGGAACATCAACCAGAATCATAAAGTTAATGTTCGTTTCTCTCGTACGCATATGAAAGATTCTAACAGCCCATCAAGTTCTACCTCTCCATTAACAGCTAACCAGATCTACCCTGGTGGCGACGGCGTCAGTGCAGGTAGCGGACGTACCTCTTTCCCGGGCATGTATTTTGAAAGTTCACGTTATTTCCAAGAACAGAACTTTACATCTTATGCGGGTGAATGGAACTCAAAATGGTTGAATGGACAATTGAATAATACACTTCGTGCAACTTACTCTCACCAAAATGAACCTCGTTCATATGTAGGTGGATTCTTCCCAACAGTAGACATCTTGAAAAATGGTTCTCTATATGCTTCATTCGGTCCGGATCCATTTACACCGGGTAACTTACGTGAAGTTAAAACTTGGGTATTGACAGACGAAGTATCTATGTCAATCGGTAAACACAATCTATTTGCCGGTCTTCAGTTTGAAAGCAACGATGCTATCAATGGATTCATGCAAGGTGGTAACGGATATTATGTATTTGCATCATGGGATGATTTCGTAAATGGCAACAAGCCTTCTGCATTCGGTATTACTCACTCAAATTCAGAAGACTTGTCTCAATTCCAAGCAAAGATGAAGTATCTGCAATATTCTTTGTATGCTCAAGATCAAATCACGATCAATGACAACTTCAAATTAACAGCAGGTTTGCGTTTCGAATTACCTGTTTACCCTGATTTGAAGAACAACTATAACGATGCATATTACAATTTGAACTTTGCTAAAGAAGGGCAAGCAGAACGTCACTTCTCTACAGATCAAGTTCCTACTGCAAAAGTTTCAGTTTCTCCACGTGTTGGTTTTAACTGGGACTTAACAGGCGAACGTAAATATGTAGTTCGTGGAGGTACAGGTATTTTCGTTGGACGTCTTCCTTTCGTATGGTTAGTATCTGCTGTTGGTAACTCAAACGTAGGACAAACTCAATATTACTATAACAAAGCAGTAGACGCAACAGGCAACCAGCCTAATTTCCACGCTAACTTGGAGGACATCTTGAAAGATTTGTATAATGGTAACTTCAAGCCGTCTCAGGTAACTGCTCCGGCTTCTCCGACTATCATCGACAAAGATTTGAAAATGCCATCAACTTGGAAAACATCGTTGGCTTTTGATGCTAAACTTCCTGAAAATATCGACTTCACTTTGGAAGGTATTTTTAACAGAGATATCAATCCATCTGTTATCACAAACGAAAATTATTATGCTGACGGAACAATCCAATTATCTCCAAATGATACAAGAAGCTTATACTCTAAGTATACAAAGAACAATAACGCTTATTTGATCACAAATGCAGGAGGTGAAGCATATTATTACTCTTTGACAGCTCAGTTGGCTAAGAAATTCAACTTCGGCCTTGACATGTCTGTGGCTTATACCTATTCTAATGCTAAAGCTTATAACGATGGTCTAGGTAGTCAGGTTACGTCTGCTTATAAGACAAATACCAACTCAGTTAATGGTGTAAACGAAGATGAAATCGGTTATGCAAGCTACGTTTCTCCTCATCGTATCGTAGGTTCATTAGGCTATCGCATCGGTAACGAAAAAATGGCTTCTACATTCTCTTTGATCTATGAAGGAATGAATATGGGTTATAGTGGTGGTTACGCTTCTACTCGCTATTCTTACTCTTTGACAGGCAACGTTGTTGGTGACGGTGGTGCAAACAACTTGATCTACATTCCTGCAAGCCGCGAAGAACTGAACAGCTGGGTATTTGCCGAAGAAACTAAACCAGGTACTCCTTACATGATCACTGACGAAAGCGGTAAGAAAGTTGTTTATACAGCTAACCAACAACGCGATGACTTCTGGGCTTACATTAATCAAGATAGCTATTTAAAGAACAACAAAGGCAAATATGCTGATCGTAATGGTGCAATCATGCCATGGCATCACCAACTTGACTTCAAGTTCGTTCAAGACTATAACTTCTTGGTTGGAGGTAAAAAGAACACATTGCAATTTGGTGTTGATGTTAAAAACTTCCTGAACCTATTGAACAGTGAATGGGGATTATATAAGACTGTAAACAACAGCTCAATTCTTTCTTACAACACAGCAGCAGGAAGTGCTAAGGGCTATACTTTCCAACAGAACAACGGAAAGAGACTTGTTGATACTTACAATAATTATAATAGTTTTGCATCTACATACTCAATCCAATTCAGCGTACGCTACATCTTCAATTAAGCGTATACCGAATTAAGGAACAAATAAGAGTTCTGATATAAAAAAGCGGTTTTGTGAATCCTCACAAAACCGCTTTTCTTTTTGAGGTGTGGTAGAATCCCTAAAAAATTGACTATAAATATATAATTACAGGTAATAAGATTTATATAATTTCAATGCGACTCATAATCTTATCACCGTACTAATCCTATCAAAAAACAACGTGGAAATCACAAAACATTTAACTGTCCCTACTAAATGAAAAAACAATCGGCCACAGGTAATCTGCAGCCGATTAAAATACTGGATTAATTTAACACTTAATTAAACTATATAGCTCATCCAGTAACCATTCATACATTATTCTAGAACAATATCAAATTGATCATATGACTCTGTGCGGTGGGCCAAATGCTTTGTACTTGGAGAAATGCCAAAAAATGGAGAATAAGTTCTAACCTTTATCGTTTTTCCATCAGGCATAAATTCCAAAATCCGAAGCCATCCATCGCCTCCATTACCTTCAAATCCACCACCTAAGGCTTGTACATTAAACATCATTTGGTGAACATTCTTATTGACATCATTTTTATCAATTCGATAACCAACATTTTCATAGAAATTATTTACTGTTCCTGTTGTATGACCACATATAAGTAATCTTATATTACTAGATGGCTTAAGTAATTTAAGCCAAATATCTACACCTGCATTTCCCGGTTCAAGAGCATAATTGTCTTTCTCAATCAACTTACATGCATCTCTATTTCCCCGCATATATCCGTGAGTCATAAAGATTACTTTACTATCCTTGTATTTATCACTTGCAGCAAGATCTTTAGCCCATTGAAGGACTTCATCACGTGGATGAAATTCTGACGTAATCACTAAAACGGTTCCCCAGACTGGATCAACAAATTCAAAAGCTGCATTCTCGAGTGATGGTATTCCATTTCTATTAGGTAATGCACTAACACATAAATCACGCCACGCCGTATTACGTTCAAATGGAAAATACTCAGGGAATCTAGTCATACTATTCTCAGACTTCTGATAACCATATTCATGATTACCTGCTGATATAATATAAGGAACTTTATTATCAAGATGGGCAAATGCTTTTGACCCAGCTTCCCACATCTCACGGCTAGTTTGATTCAGCATTTTTCTGTTACGAATAATGTTCTCATTTTGCTCGACAACATCCCCAGTACATAATACTGCTTTTATTTTAAGTGGAGCAATATGATCAGATATCCATAACATGCACAAGTCTAATATTGGCTGATTTATATCATACTTCGTATAACCCTGGGGGTCACCTAAAAGAATCATTGAGAATGAGTTGGGATCCGTCAGGCTTTGAGGATCAGCGCGATGTTGCGCTGATCCCAAAATTGATATATTCAATATCAATCCAATTAATATTATTTTTTTCATCATTACTATTCTTGTATTATATGCAATAATTAGTCTTGCCATCCAGGATTTTGAGTTAGGTTAGAGTTCATTTCTCTTTCTTTTGCAGGTATAGGTAATATTTTTATTTGTTCACCTACACTAAGATGTTTATATGTAGTTTCACCCCAAATCTGCATAATACCGTTAGAATTCATCTCTCCTACTTTTCCTGATGAATGATCTCTGAATTTTCTGTCGTACCATGTTCCCCAACGAAGCTCATTAAAATACATGGAGTCTTCTCCGCCAAGTTCAACATAAAACTCTCTACGGATTCGTTCACGCATATCATCTTTGCCTGTAACTTGAGTTGCTGGATATGCAGGGCTGTTAAGTAGTACGTGGCCTGCACGTTTTCTTACTTTATTTACTTGACTGATTGCCTCTTCTGTTCTACCAAGTTCATTCAAACATTCTGCTCTTCTAAGTAGAACTTCTGCATATCGGCAAAGAATAATATCCTCTGAATAGACCCAACGAGTTGTACATTCGTCGTATTCGGGAACGTATTTTCTCCAGAGATAATAAAATTTAGAATTTGTATCTGTACGAACATCATAAGGTGCTCCAGCATCAAGAATGTAAGGCCAACGTAGCGTCCATATATTATTACCTACACCACTTACATTACCATTATATGTTGAATAAGGAGTAATAATTGTTTGCATAAGTCGAGGATCGCGATCTTCATAAGCTTTACGAACTCGGGCCTCATTTCCTTGATCCAAATAATAATTCATGTCAGCACCATAAGCTACCATATTATTATATAACGCTTTATAGTTTGATGTTGCCTCAGTTGTTCCCCATGTACCGTTACCTGACTGAAGTCCATCACGTAGGAAGAACGCCACTCGTTTATTAGGAGCCATAGAATGCCAATCAGGAAGATATTTCTCCCAATCAAATTTTGAACCATCTGCACATTCGTACATTTCCACAAATGCAGGATTCGGAATATAATTGTTCCATGCAGAACCACCAGTTACACGATTTCCATAATTAATAGCTCTTGGATTACCCATATTGGTTGTTTCTACACATTGAACAGAAAAGATCATTTCGTCACACTGCTCATTCGCTGGTTTAAATAGTTGGAAGAAATCATCATTTCCTGCTGCACCATTACTTGGACTGAATAATGCATATCCTAGTCCTTCGATAGCTTCAAAATCAGAAAGAGCTCGTGTGTAATCACCCATAAATTGATAGGCCTGACCTCTGTATGCGTAAGCAGTGCCTTTTGTTATACGTCCATACTCACTACTTCCTTTAGCATATTTTCCAGGCAAATTAGGTTCATTAATGCAAGATGAAAGATCATCAATGACTAATTCCCAAACCTCTGATTCTGAAGAACGAGCCTTTGTTGCATCCATGTTAGAAACATTTTCCGTATAAATAGGAACTCCTCTCCACATTACATTCAAATTAAAATATGCCCATGCACGAAGGAATTTACATTCTGCCTTACACTTTGCTTTTTCATTATCAGTCATATCAGGAACATTATCAATATTATTGATTACATCGTTTGCACGATATATAATCGTATAATAGAATTTATAATGTTCCGCTACAAATGATGTCGAAGGCGTACATGAACCAGATATTAAAAAACTACTGTTCTTCCAGTTCATATCAATATCCATCACAGATGACCATGCATCTGACGGAATACCCATAGTTCCACCGGTATAATTCTGTGAAAACCGCACATATAGTTCATTATACACTCCCATTACTGCAGCACGTGCTAGTACAGGACTAGACCAAACGTTAGCACTTGAAAAACTGTAGCTGGGGGATGTATCAAGAAGATCACTCTTACATCCTGGGAAAGACAACACAAATGCTGACGTTGTTAGAAGAAATATTATTTGTTTAAATATTTTTTTCATGGTTCTACTATTTTATTAATTCAATTAAGGTTTAAAATGTCACACTAGCTCCAAATGCATATTGACGCATTGTTGAATAACCAACTGTGGTACGCATTTCCGGATCTTGCCCAGAGAATCCTGTAAACGCAAAGAGATTTTCTCCAGTTACATAAACACGAAGGCCGTCAACAAAGAACTTCTTAGTAATATCCCGAGGAAGAGTATAACCCAGTGTCAAGTTTCTCAATTTAATGAAATCTCCTTTTTCCAAATGCAAAGAAGAACTTGCTGAACTTTGAGCACCAGATAGGTTTACTAAACGTGGTTGCTTAGATGTTAGATTTGTTCTAGGATCAGATGGGTTTTCAGGGTTATAAAAATAATGATCATTAGCAACTTTATCTGGAATAGCATAGCCATAGATTGTCTCACTTGAATTTCTTGATGTGCTATAGTAATAAATACTAAAACCTGCAGCACCACCCCATGCCATAGAGAAATCAAAGTTCTTCCAGTTTGCATTTGCTTGAAATCCAAAATTATATTTTGGTGTAGTTGATGTATCTTGGAATTCTGAATCATAAGAGTTTCCATAAATACCATCTCCATTTGTGTCTGCATAAACATATTCACCGTACCAGATGGCATTTTTTGCAACTGAATTATACGGTTGGAATGAGTACCCGGCCGCTTTCATTGCTTGAACCCATTTTAAATCATCTTCTGTACGGATCATACCATCTTTTGGACCTCCATTTATATTAACCGTACCATCTGCATTATAATAAGATCCACTGCCTTTGTATGTATTGGGCAGATAGAATTCATTTATTTGATGACCTTCAATAATCCTTGTTGTACCACCGGTAGAAACATCACCAATATTTGTTGAATATTGTGTATGGTCAGAATTCCAACCTCTTTTTAATTCTCCCTTATATTTACTAACAATGTTTTTGTTGAATGAAAATTGTCCCTTAACACTATAGCTAAAATCTTTACCTACATTGTCTCTCCATCCGAGTTCGAACTCTACCCCGTTATTCGTAACCTCTGCAATGTTTTCTTTAGGTGCAGAAGCATTACCCATCACCATATACATGTCTGGGGTGTAAAGAATACCTGTTGTAAGTTTATTATATACATCAATAGTTCCTGATAGTTTATTATCAAAGAAGCCATAATCAAAACCTAAATTTGTAACAGCCGTTTCTTCCCACGTAAGCGCCGCGTTAGCAATTGATGTAATTGCAATACCACTAGTTAATGCTTGTCCAATGGAGTAATTTGCTGTTGAATATACAGACTGCCAGTCATAATTACCAATTGAATTATTACCAAGTTTACCCCATGAAGCACGAATCTTCAAATTGGTTAACAAGTCTACTGGTTTTAGCCATGATTCTTCATTCATACGCCATCCTAATGAAAATGAAGGGAAAGCACCCCAACGATAGTCAGGAGCAAATCTGGATGAACCATCATAACGCAGGTTGACTTCAAACAAGTATTTACTCTTATAAGCATAATTAGCACGTCCAAAAAATGAACGAGAGGTATATTCTGTTCCATATCCACTGGATGAATAAGGAGAAGTTGCTGCATTAAAGTCATTTACCTTGGCATCTGTAAGTCCTAGTTTACTTACGTCAGACACTCTGTACTTATAAGTCTGCTCTTCATAACCTAGCATTGCAGAAATATCATGAGAGCCGATAGTTTGATTATAGTTAAGCAAATGATTCAACTTCGTTGAATTTTCTCTTGTATAATACATATAGGTATAAAGAGTTGATGGATCAGCAGCACCTGTTGAAAAAGCACCTTTTGAGAAACTATATTTCCCATTTGAGGTGTCCACTGTTTTCTTTTCACGACGAAGATCACTATAATAGAAGTCAAAATTATAGGTAAAGTGTTTCAAGAATTTAACTTGTGCATACCAATCTGTATATAGTTGAGTATTTTTATCATACCCATCAGAAAGAGCCATGTCCCAAAGTGGGTTATGTGATTGTGGGTCATCTTCTGGTCCTTCAGGAGCACCAAATTTACCATCATAGAATGGATAAATACAAGGCAGCATCTTCTGGGTGTTTAATGAATTGAAAAAGCCACTACCTGAACTACTTACATCACTATCTGTAACATTTCCCCATGAACGAGTTCCGACTCTTAACCAATCAGTTACATCTGAATATAAATTAATACGTCCCATATATCTGGAGTAACCTGATTTTTTAACAACTCCAGGGTTATCAATAAAAGATAGACTCATAGAATAACCTGTTCGTGAATCTTTTCCATTAATTGATACTGTGTGTTTTTGCATCCACTGTTTTGTATATATCTCATCCCACCAATCCGTATTTGGATAGGCTACATAATTGGGATAACCAGAAGCAGCAAGACCATTTGGATTTGCATTGGCAGCTTTCCAAGTATCTATTGAACTTTGAGAAAACATTTCTGAGTTTCCAAGGTTGGTAGACGATTCGTTCATCAATTGCATATACTTAACATAATCAGAAATTGTATGAATGGTCTTGAACGGTTCATTGTACGAAGCAGTTCCATCATAACTTATACTGATTTTTCCATCTGCACCATTTTTAGTAGTAATCAGGATAACCCCATTTGCTCCTCTATTTCCATAGATTGCACAAGAGGCTGCATCTTTAAGAATAGATACACTTGCAATATCTGATGGGTTTACCATATTTATGCTTTGTTCCATGCCATCAACAAGTACAAGAGGACCAGATGAGTTTAATGTACCTACACCACGGATGTTAAATGAAAAACTTTCGGCATTAGGTTGACCTGAACTCTGCATAATTTGCAGCCCTGGAGTAGCATTATTCAGGATTTGAGCAGCATTAGTTACAGGTCTTGAGGCAATATTATCAAAGTTAACCGTAGATACAGAACCTGTCAAGTTAACTTTCTTTTGTGTACTATAACCAACAACAATTACCTCTTCTAAAGCTCGAGTGTCTTCTTTAATTTCTATCGTGATGGAAGTCCTATTTCCAACAGAAACTTCTTGTGTTATATAGCCGATATAGGAAACTTGCAAAACTGCATTGTCATTCACATTTAATGTGAAGTTTCCATCCACATCAGTAATAACCCCGTTAGACGTTCCTTTTTCAAGAATATTGGCACCAATTATAGATTCACCGAATTTATCAACAACTTTTCCTGTTATGGTTTTCTTATTCTGTTGCGGTTGTGGTTGAGAAACTACAGCAGACTGAGAAAAATCTTTCCGTTTATTGATTAGAATATAC
This sequence comes from Bacteroidota bacterium, assembly GCA_023429375.1. Lineage (GTDB taxonomy): Bacteria > Bacteroidota > Bacteroidia > Bacteroidales > Tannerellaceae > Massilibacteroides. The sequence goes on from JAEYVY010000013.1 coordinate 168,119, forward strand.
CGATCATTTATTCTGTACTCATAATTTTCAGGTAAAACTTGATTCAGCACTTCATTGATCTTTGCATCTTTAAGTTTTACACTAACTTTTAGAGAAGTGTTAATTTGATCGTCATTATAAAAAAACTCAAATTCGCTTTGTTGACGAATAGCATCAAACACTTCTTCAAGGTTCACATTATTAAGATCCAGGCTTAATGAAGTGGCCTGAGAATAAGCCAACTTCGCCCATGACACATTTGATCCTAAGAGCATACAGATTAGAATCAAATTCATAATTCGAAATAGATTCTTACAGTCCACATTTAGGACCGCGTTTTTGGGTTTCTTTTTTTCCATAACTGAGTAGATTTAAAAGGATTGTTTACAATCATTTGAACTATATTGAAAAAGTTAACAAATCAAACCTGAATGTCCTATCTCATTGTTGGAGACGAACTATTATTTATACAAGACAATCTTGTCTCCTTCACTTTTATATTGAATATCTGTAACTGCTTTAATTTGGTCCAAAAGATAAGTAAGTGGTTTAGCTTTCTCTACACTTCCTGTAAACCGCATGTTTTCAATTGTTGGATCCTCATATTTAATACTGAAATCATACCACCTTGCTAACTGGGAGAAAATATCTTTTAAAAGTTGGTTACGAAAAATAAATTCTCCTTTTACCCATGACGTATATATAGCTGTATTAACCTGTTTCACAACAAATTCACTTGATATCTTATCCAGAGTAAGATTATTATCAGGTTCTAAAATAATTTTATCATTCTTACCATGTAAATGGACCTTTATACTTCCATTTACAAGCGTTGTATGAACAGATGAATTGGAGTTATACGAGTTAACATTAAACGAAGTACCCAAAACTTCAATTGATAACTCATTGGTATTAACAATAAATGGTTTAGAATCTTTCTTTACATCAAAATAAGCTTCTCCTACTAACTTAACTTCACGCTTACCCCCAACAAACGAACAAGGGAAAGTTAATTCTGAATCTGAATTGAGATAAACTTGTGTGCCATCTGATAACAAAAGCTTATATTCTCCTCCTCGTGGAACATAAATAGTTTGTGTCTCATTCTTTTTTTTAACAGGCTTAGCACTATGGAAACTAATTAATCCTTCACTTTTATTTGTGATAACTATTCCATTTTCTTTTTGTATTTCAAAAGACTCCGAAAGATCAACAACTTTCCCTTCTTGTGAAAGCAAATAAGCCTTTTTTGATCCTGGCTCGTAAATAGTTTTTGTCGCATAGTTATCCTGGGGCTTGTCTTGATAAGCATAATGAACTATTCCTAATATAATTAAGATTACAGCTACAATAGATGATGTAAGCTTAATCCATTTAATAGAATAAGAGCGAGTTTTATTTTCAATATTAAGTGAAAGCTTTTCTGATACTTGCTTAAATATTTTATCCCTATCAAATAGACCATTATCTTCATTATTCTTTATTGCATTATATAAGTCCAAGTTCTCTGGATCTTCATTCAACCAATCAATAAATTCAGGATCAGTTTCAGAGACTTCTTCACAGAGAACCATTAATAACAGTCTCCATTTATCAAAATTATTCTTATTTATTTTTAACATTTCATTCATTTTATGCAATCATATATTTTGACTAGATAATAACATTAGTGTGAATATCTTATCCAATCTTCTGTTTTAGAATCCTATACGCCTTTGACACCTGTACCTTTACAGTATTTACAGATATACCGAGTTGATCTGCAACTTCTGAGTATTTTTTCTTTTCAAAAGTTGCCATTACAAATATCTTTTTACACCTATCTGGCAGTTCATCAATCGCTCTTAACAACAATCTTTTTAGCTCTTGCAGGTCATCTTCATTCACATGATTATCAATCATATTAATGATAATTTCATAACCATGGATAAAATGTTCATTATCTCTCAAATAATTTAATGAAGCATTATAGATTGCCTTATAAGCATAAGTTTTAAATGAACAACTCATCGGAAAGACTTCCCTCCTCTCCCAAAAACTTATAAAAAAGTTTTGTACAATATCTTCTGATGCTGAAACATCTCGAGTTATTTTATGAGACCATACAAAAAGTCCATTACTATAGAGATAGAATAATTCCTTAAAGGCAATTTCATCACCCATTTTTATTCGATCGACAAGATTTCTATCCTCGTTTTTCATGGTATTTGTTTTTTCTAATGCTCCTTCTTAGTGTTAACACAAGACCGTTACGAAAGTATTATTCTATTTCAATATTTAACATTTAAAACCTACGATAAATCAAAGTTGCTTTTTTCTTCTTATGACTATTCCGAATGATTGGCTTATAAAATAAGCCGAATAGTATAACAAATTAGTCAAAAAAAAGAGGATGTCCTTTCGAACATCCTCTTCACTGTAAAAAACAATATTTACTTAAATACCGTATTCAAGATTTGGGCTAAACGGTAACCGGCATGTTGCAACTGGGTTTCCATTGTTGCCTTGTATTTATAAGGATAGCTGTACGATAGCTTCGCTTCATTTTCTATAGAAGAATAAACTTCATTTGCTATTTCATAGGTTTCATAAAGCCAGTCCACCAGTTCGCCGCTTTGAACGTTCTTTTTCTCTTTCTTCGACAGACAGTTCAATATGTCTGTATATTCCGTATAACCATACTTTTCATAGCTGATGATATCATCGTCCCAAACGGCATGGATATTGGTTTTCTTACCAAACCAATAGACGGTAATCTTGTTTCCTCCTAAATCATCATAACGGCCAACGTGCATAGGCTGATGTAAATCTCCTACTAGATGCACTAAGAAGTACAACGTTGTCTGTTTGCCTTCTGCTGTTAATGTATCGCTTTGAAGTGCGGCACATAAACGAGGAATCACGTTATAAACGTTGTCCTGTTCAACACTATTGGCAAACTTAATCATCTCATCTTTTTCCATATTTCCTGGAATGTTCAGATAATGCCAAATGTAGGTATGGTTCCAACGCCCGGTCGTATCCGATTTAATATTGTCTGCCCACGATGACCAATAAGCCATTGGATAGTCACCAATAATCTTTTTTATTTCTTTGCTCGCTTTCTTTGTCAGGTTACGTTGAGCAATTTCTGCTATCACGCGATGCCCTGTCGGACCCCAAGCCATAAGTTCGTTTGTGCCAAGCCCTACTAATACAAACAGGACTGTAAATATGATTCTTTTAAGTTTCATGTGTTTTTAATTGAATTTATAGAGTAATAATCATTATTTTAATAAACTGTTTACGTCCTCCTCACTACCATCGTTCGGTGCCGGTACAATCCCTAATATTTTAGAGAGCAGCAAATATAAATTGACATTTGAAAGGGTTGGACGTTCTATATTTTGAGGGAAAGAAGGTCCCGAAGCATAGAAAATCGCCTCCATCTCAGGTGCAAAATTATCATAGCCATGAGCTCCTCCTTTAATTGGGTAATCCTTATCTCTGAAATGTAACATAGTTCCCAAATCGGGCAAAACAATCAACTCTCCTATTCGAGCGTTCTTACCATAAACAAACTGTTCGGGGATTTCATCCTTGCGCCAAACTGTGACATGCGGCACTCGCTTCAACACAGCATAAGCACTATCGACAAACGACGGTTTAGGATACAACATGGTTGGCACACCTTCAAACACATGGTCGAAGCTGTCACGAGGCAGATACTGATTGAGGTTCACATAATTTTCCGGAAGATAAGTGGCCATCCCATGATCTGATAAGACGATAAAATCGATCTGAGGAAATATATCAAGCGTTCTAACCTTTGTGAAAAAGTAATTCAGCACGGCATCCAACTCTTCTACTTTTGCAAGTACGGCAGACGAATCGGGTGTGACTGCATGTCCGATGGCATCGGGTTCTTCAATATACCACATAAGTAAATGAGGACGTATTTCAGCGGGCAACTGCAACCAAGCAACTATAGAATCTGCCCGATCAGTATAGGGTACTTTGCTATCAAAAGCTTTCCAAATGGAAGGCTGCATCCCCTGCACCGGTGCTTCTGAACCAACCCAATAGAAAGAAGCAGTTTTCACTCCTTGCTTTTCGGCCGTCACCCAAATAGGTTCGCCTCCGTAAAAGTCCGGATTCTGCACGGCTTTACGATCTGCTATACGATATACGCTATCTAATTCGGGGGCATAAAAGGAATTCGCTATAAGCCCATTATGATCAGGATGTAATCCTGTCGCCATGGCATAATGATTCGAGAAGGTCTGGCTGGGGAAACAAGGACGGAAAGCTGCTTTTACGCCGGCCTTCGCTAATGAATCCAATATAGGCACATTTGCCCTATCCGGATAATCAGACCTGAAGCCATCCAACGAGAGTACTACAACATACCGTTCTTGTTCCTTCGTGTATTGCCTACTAAAAATTAATGCACAGACAGAAAACAGTATGATTACAAATAAAATGATCGTTATTCTTTTCATACCAATAGGATTATAGTTTTATGTTTTTACTCTATTTATAAAACAATCAAGCGACTATTTTTCACCTGGATTATTCCGGAGAGTCTCCGCTATATCTCTATGCCGTTGTGCCAAATCCTCCTCACCCATTCCATCATAGGCTTCCGCCAAATAATCATGGGCAGCAGCGTGGCGAGGTTTGACTTTTACTGCTTTTGACAGATCGTTCATCGCTTCTTCGTAATTCTTCAACAACAGATGACATTTTCCTCTGTTGTACCGCGTCTTAAAGGAGTGTGGCTTTTGCTTCACGGCCTCATTAAAACAGACATGCGCATCGTAGTGCTCACCCATATCAAGTAAGGTAACTCCTTTGCGTATCCAAGCATCTGTATATAAAGGGTCCAGCTTTAAGGCTTTATCAAAGCAGCGGATAGCGGCCTTGCTATCACGCGCCTGCGTGATACACTCGTTACCCATCAAATAATACTCGTGGGCATATTCGGACAGGAGTTTTGCATTCTCCTGCAACCTGGCTTTCAACTGCTCAATCTCACGCTGCTGTCGGTTGACTACTCCCAACTTGCGACTAATCAATCGTTGAACAGCGGGCTTATCCAATTCGTTTCGCTTACTTATCGCTGAACAAAGGGAACGGGACGCTACATCCATTTTTCCTTTATTAAATGCTTCTGTCGCTTCAGCATATAATCGGTCGGCATCAGCCTCGTGGAGACTTTTCTCAATCAATCGTCGGTCATTAAACTGGCGACTGAATTGCTCAATCTCCTTTCGCACAAATATATCATGTGGAGATATCTTACTCTTAAGGACCAACCCTTCCAAACCTGTACAGCGGCTCAAGGCAACATATGTTTGCCCACCGGCAAAAACACCCTTACTTAAGTCGACTACAACGCGGCTGAATGTGAGTCCCTGACTTTTATGTATAGTAATTGCCCAGGCCAAACGGATAGGTAATTGCTCAAATGTACCGATAATTTCCTCTTCAATCCGCTTTTCCTCTTCATTATATCTGTATTTATAATTTCTCCATGAGGTACGCTCCACCAAATGTTCTGCTCCGCTTTCAAGTAGCACATAAACATTGCCTGACTCATCGATCCCCGAAATACGCCCAATCGTACCATTCACCCATCTCCTTTCCGGATCATTGTCGATAAAGATAACCTGTGCTTGCTCCTTTATCGCCAGATTTAATTGAGTAGGAAGCGAGCTTTCGGGAAAATCTCCATCAATTTTCCCATACGATGTAAACTCTTCTCCCGGAAGTTCGGCCAGTTTCTTCTCATTAATAAAATCTACTTGGTCACGACGAGTGGCCAACGTAATATACATATCATCATCTTCGGGAGAAAAAGAAGGAAAGACTCGTTCATTTAATATCTTTAAGTCATCCGGACGTGCCGAATTACTTCGTATGTGGTCTAATATATTTATAAATACAGGATCTTTCTGACGGTAAACCTTTTGCAGTTCGATGGGTACCAGATTTATTTCTTTAAATACGCGGGCAGAGAAAAAGAATGGAGAAGGATAAAAGAGGCTCAATATCTCGCGCTGATCGGAAGGGACAACCGGTTCTAATTGAAACACATCCCCTACGAAAAGCAATTGCTTCCCACCAAAAGGTAAACGATTATTTTGTGAGTAAACACGTAAAATACGGTCTATACAATCAATTATGTCGGCTCTTACCATTGATATCTCGTCAATGATAATCAGTTCAACTTCTGCAAGAATTTTTCGATGTTCCTTCCTGTATTTAAAAAAATCAAAGATTCGCCCACCTTTGGTACTCAAGTCAGGATCATCCGGTAGTATGGGTCTGAACGGTAGTTTAAAGAAAGAATGCAAGGTTACTCCACCCGCATTAATCGCGGCAATGCCTGTCGGAGCAAGTACGACATATTTCTTTTTGGTATGTTCGCAGATATATTTTAGGAAAGTAGATTTACCTGTGCCGGCTTTTCCGGTTAGAAAAACAGACTGACGTGTATAAGTAATCAGTTGCAAAGCATCCTGAAACTCTTTATTATTTGTATCAAGTACAAAATCCAAGGGGATCGAACTTCATTAACGGCTGATAAACAGCCAGGCATCTTTATGTTTATCTGTCTTACGGAGCGTAGCAAGGTATGCTTCTGCTTCCTTCTTATCATCAAATTTATCTGAATACACGCGTACTTTCTCTCCTCTGACCACATAGCCTACGTTAGGAGATATTGACCTGTCAACTTCCGACATATACTGTTTGCCCATCTCCTCATTAGGGAAACTTCCTATTACAATATAATAGATCTTCCCTGATTTTTGAACAACTGGGGCTGGCTCTGGTTCCGGTTGAGTTACTTCTTCCGGAATAATTGTTTCAGAAGTAGTATCTGAAGTTAATTCTGCTGGAGTCGACTCCTCAGCCACAGGGTTTACTTCTTGATTTGTTACCGGCTTTTGGATACTCATCTCAGCCGGAACAAAGCTCGCTGTATAGGTAGAATGATTTACCTCTTTTATAGGAGTAGAAAGCAAAAGAATAAAAGCTATAACTGCAGCAACACTACCAGTCACCCTCAATACACGCTTATTAATACGTATATATATCGTATCTTTTTTCTTCTCAAGCGTTGGGTTATAAGTAGGTACAAACAGTTCTTCACCCTCTTTTCGGAGCAAAGATAATGGAGTCATATAGAATGAGGGCAGGCCATAAGCTTCCACATTAAATACATTCTCATCAGCTACCTGAAATACGATACGTCCCTCTTCACCAAGGCTAAGCGTTCCGATCGAGCCAAGTTCGATGTTTCGTGTCTGATTTAATCGTTCAAGCAGCACTTCAATATCCTGCTCAACCATTTCTGCAGCCTTACGATAAGTAACATCATATGCTTTCATGTAGGATTCCACCAATAGACCGTCTTGATGATTAAGGGTTCCATTGAATAGAAGATCCTTACGCATCGGTCTAAAGACATGTTCCTCATGAGAGTAAGAGGCAGGAACAGACTGTAAAACAAATCCACCTAACTTGGGGACTATCACACAGTCATGTGTCACTAACAAGCGTTCTATATGAGCTACGATTCTTTGCATATGACAAAGATAAAACATCTCTTCGAAAAGAACGAATCATATACAGTTAAAAAGTTTTGTTACAAGACGACAACAAGTCATAGAAATTCATAGAAAAAATTCTTCATCTATATATAATTCAGAACTTGGATATAACTCCTCCGACTGAGAGAGGAAAAGCTTAACTCTTTCAGAACGTGTAATTTTATTACCTTTGTGCGGTATTTATATCACTTCGTTTAGCATAACAGCATGATAAAAAAGACACTGATTATATTCTGTTTCATTCTTTTTCAACACACATTATTTGCTTATAACCTCCGTCAGTTATCCAATAGGGAAGGACTGTCCAACAGTGCTATTCTCTCTATTGGGCAAGATAAAGACGGGATTATGTGGTTTGGTTCTTGTGATGGACTTAATATTTACAACGGTATAAACATACGACTGTATAATCCATCATCAACAAATAAAGCGCTCTCCGGAAATCTGATCGAACATATTATACAATCGAACGATGGCTCGCTTTGGATTCACACCAATTATGGGTTAGACAAACTGGATCCTTTTCAACAAACGTTAGAGTCGTTTTCGCAATTCAAAGGAGTTTACCATATTCAGAAAGATAACACAAACGGGATTTACATTATCAATTCTGATAGTTGCCTCTCTTATTATAATAATGTAAAGAAAACATTCAATAAGGTATATATCGATAATCTTGTTTACGACGACCTGCTTAATTTTAAAATTATTGGTAATAACACACTTCTCTTGTTTACAAAAGGCCATCAACATCCGGCTTATCGAATCGAAAAAGTAGATAATGGACTTATCACCCTTCACCCTACTTCATTATTTGAGCATCGTAATAAACTCTTGTATGTATTTCATGAACAAGAAGAAAATGATATTCTGTATTTCATCGACGATGAGTATGTATTATACGAATACAATGTCCTTAAAAACAAGAAGTTTTATATCAGGAAGCTCGATAAAGCAATCATTGACAAAGGAGCCATATCTTCCATCATAAAGTCCAACGATGACTATTTTATCGGTTTCAAGACAAATGGGTTGGTGCGCCTTACAAAAAAAGCTCCGGAAGATAAGCAGTATCTGATAGAAGAGATCAATGTAAAGGCGGGTGTATTCTGCCTATTAAAGGACCGACATCAAGATATTGTCTGGATAGGTACGGATGGACAGGGTGTTTACATGTATTCCGACACACAATATTCCATCCAATCGTATGCATTTAGTCACTTTTATCCGAAGGTGGAGAAGCCTGTCCGTGCCTTATGGATCGATAAATACAACAATCTTTGGATAGGTACGAAGGGTGACGGACTACTAAGGGCTACAGCCAGCAAAAACAAAGAGAATATCATTGAGAGCAATACACCTATCGAGCATTTTAAGGAAGAAAACAGTGACCTAATCAGCAATACAGTTTATGTCGTCGCCGAAAGCAAAAGGGATATCTGTTGGATAGGAACTGAAGAAGGACTAAGTTATTATTCCTATAAAAATAGAAAGATTGGCAATCTAAAATTAATTTTTGAAGGGAAGGATGTGAAATACATCCATGCGCTCAAAGAGCTGTCAGACAACAGTCTTTGGGTAGCGACAGTCGGCATGGGCGTCTTCAAATGCGAAATACAAGGTACAGCCGATTCGCCGGTATTAACAAATGTTTCTCAGGTTCTAAAGAATACAGATAAAGAAACCTTCAATTATTTCTTCACCTTATATCAGGAGAATGACTCAACGTTATGGTTTGGTAATCGCGGCTATGGCGCATTTCGCATATCTACAAATGATTCCCAATCTCAGCATAGTTACATCGATACAAAGCCAAATTCAGATGAAGAAACATCTAATCTGAACACACATTACAAACAGACCATAAATGATGTTTTCTCAATATACAAAGACAGATTGGATAACCTTTGGCTGGGCACAAGCGATGGTTTGGTAAAAAAGTCAACGAATGGCGACGTGCAAGTATTCAATACACAAACGGGTTTTTTGAATAACACGATCCATAGTATTCAAGCAGATAAAGCTAATAATCTATGGCTAAGTACCAATAAAGGAATTATTAAGTTCAACATCGAAGATAATCTCTTCCAATTATTTACCGAACACAATGGTCTGCAAGTCATAGAATTTAGTGATGGGGCTTCTTATTATGATGTAGAACGCGATTTGCTGTTATTTGGTGGAGTCAACGGCTTTATTTCTATTGCAGATACGCGAAAGACCATCCCCTCTTTCCGGCCTGAAGTCAAATTCGATAAGTTCATGCTATACGGTGAAGAAGTCAATATCTACGATTATCTTAAAGATAAGAATTCGACAACCGATATTGAGCTGAAACATAATCAGAACTTCTTTTCGCTTTCTTTTGTGACACTAGACTATGTAAACAGTCATAATTATACATGCTTCTATCTATTGAGCCCTTTGAGCGATTCATGGATTGATAATGGCACTTCCAATACCATACCGATTACAGGACTTACTCCCGGCAAGTATACACTTAAGGTTAAATTTACGAACCGATTAACAGGGCAAGAGAGCTCCATCTACCAGATGAACCTGACGATTCTTGTTCCTTGGTACGCTTCGAATTGGGCTATTAGCCTCTATAGTTTAATCCTGCTCATAGGCATAGTTCTGATTATCCGAGCAGCTAGAATCAAGAACAGGAAGAAGAAAGCACGCGAACAAGAAATACAGGAGGTAAAACACAGAGAGGAAGTATACGAATCCAAACTGAGATTTTTTACCAATATAGCACACGAATTCTGTACGCCCTTGGCTTTGATTTATGGCCCTTGCTCCCGCATTCTTTCACGAATAAACATCGATTCATTCACAAAGAACTATGTTGAGATTATCCAACGAAATGCAGTCCGTTTGAATGACTTGATTCAGGATTTGATAGAGTTTCGAAGAATTGAAACAGGAAACAAAAAGCCGGTCATTGAACAAATAAACCTGACAGACACTGGGAATGATATTTTAATTTCATTCAAGGATTTGCTGGAATCTAAAAACATCAAGCTTGAAATGAATATTCCAGAAAATTTAAAATGGAATACCGACAATAATTTCTTTTACACCATACTATCCAACCTGCTCTCGAATGCCTATAAGTATACACCTGAAGATGGCAAAATCGGAGTAGCATTCGAAATAACCGATTGTCAGTTGATTCTGACCATTTCCAATACCGGAAAGGGTATTCATCCACATGATTTAGAGCGTATCTTTGACAGATATGTGGTACTCGATAATTTCGAAAAGCAAGAAAGTAATAATATAATCTCCAGAAACGGATTAGGACTAGCCATATCCTACAGTATGGTCAAATTACTTGGTGGTGATATAAAGGCAACAAGCAGCACAGACAATACAACTAAATTCATTGTTACACTGCCTAAATTGGATATTTCCGACAACAATGAGTTAAGCATAGACAATGAATCTCGCAGGGATCTGAATCAAGAAATAAGAATTCAAGGCATATATTCATCCGTAAAAGAGGAAGGTACAACTACATTCGACAAAAACAAACCAACGGCACTTATCATCGATGACGACGAAGAAATGTTGTGGCTGCTAAATGAAACTCTTTCGCATGACTACAACACAATTAAAGTGAACGACCCACTACACGTGGCAAGTCATTTGGAGAGAATACATCCCGACATCATTCTTTGTGATGTGATGATGACCGGATTGGATGGTATCAGTATCACACAAATGGTAAAAGAGAATAAGAAAACGGCACATATACCTGTCGTTTTAATATCTGCCAGCCATTCTACGGAAACACAGATTAAAGGCTTAGAGTCCGGTGCCGAAATGTATATCACCAAGCCTTTTAATCCGGAAGTATTGAAATCGACCATCAAGCAGGTCGTTTCCAGAAAAGAAGTCCTGAAAGATTATTACAGTTCACCTCTTAGCGCCTTTGAAATGATTGATGGCGACTTGACCCATAAAGAGGATATCCGATTTATAGAAGATATTTACGAGATCATAAATAAGAACATCACAAATAAAGACCTTTCAGCAGACTTTATCGCCGGCGAACTAAACATGAGTCCGAGACATTTGTACCGCAAACTGAGTACAATCAGCAAAAAGACTTTATCTGAAATTATCAAAGACAGCCGGCTTTACATTGCACAGAATTTGCTATTAAATACCCAGCTAACCGTAGACGAAATCATCTACAGATCCGGATACTCGAACCGCTCCACATTTTTCCGTGTATTTTCAGCCAAGTATGGCTGTACACCAAAAGAATACCGTGACAAACATCTGCCAGAAGTAAAAGAATAGGCCATACAAGCATTGTAGCCCACATTTTTCTCTCCTTGTATCATACAGAGACAATCTAGTATGATATAAGGACAAGCCCTGTATTAGGCTATATATGAGAAATTGAGGGTATAAAAAAGGGAATATATTTGCCCCCCGATATCATTACATGTAAACACATAAAGTATCATGAAAAAAATTATAACTGTTACGTAAAATCTAATCAACATCACATGTATTAGTTTTTCGCTAATACATCAAATGCTTCAAAAAAATTGATATTCTAAATTTTCTACACAATTATTAAATCAAAGTATGGTATGATTAAAAAATTCTGTACAAACGCATTCACCTGCGTTTTGTTATCTTTTATTCCTGGCCTGCCTGCATCAATGCTTGCAAGCCAATCCGGAATAAACGCTACATCAGGACTGCCATCCGTTATGCAATCGGCTGTTAAGGGAACTGTAGTCGATAAAAACGGAGAGCCGTTGATAGGAGTAAATATCATTGTCAAAGGAAGTACAAATGGTACAGTTACCGATATCGATGGTAACTTCTCCATAGCATGTAACCCCAGTGACATCCTGCAGGTCAGCTATATCGGTTACCTGACTCAAGAGATTAATATTGGAAACAAAACCTCACTTTCTATCACCCTATTGGAAGACACGAAAGTGCTTGACGAAGTAATCGTAATTGGTTACGGTACGACAACGAGAAAAAGCGCGGTAGGTGCCGTTGATCAGGTTCGTTCTGAAATGATTGCCAGCAGACCAACTGCCAATGTTTCTCAGGCATTGCAAGGTGCTTCTCCTAGTTTGAACATCCAACAAAGGAGTATGAACCCGAACGACGATGGCGGATTAAACATTAACATTCGTGGTATTTCTACCATGAACAATAACGGACCGCTGGTTGTAATCGACGGACTTGTGTCTGAAAGCGGAAGCTTAAACAAACTTAACCCCTCTGATATTGAGAGTGTTTCTGTATTGAAAGATGCAGGTACGGCTGCGATCTACGGTTCACGTTCATCAAATGGTGTAATCTTGGTTACCACAAAAAAAGGAAAGAAAAACCAACGTCCTACAGTTCGTTTAAACTCACAGGTAGGTGTACAAGACCCAACTATTTTGTTCCGTCCTGTTGCCGGCTACCAGAATGCAACATTAAAGAACTTGGCTCTTACCAACGTAGGATCATCTCCAAAATTCTCTCCTGCTCAAATCAGAGATTTATACGAGCATCAAAGTGAAGAAGTATGGAACTACGATCAAATCCTCCAAACAGCCTTACAACAGTCATACAACGTAAGTGTGTCAGGTGGTAGTGAAAATACAACTTACATGTTCTCTGGTGGTTATTACGATCAGGAAAGCAACTTTGTTGGTGACAACTACGGTATTTCACGTTATAACTTGCGTTCAAACATTACAACAGAATACGGTCGTTTCAAATTGACGTCTATTTTGGCATACACCAGAAATAACTCAAAAGGAACTACTGCAGGTAATGCTATCATCAACTCTTCACGTATTCCATCGTATTATTACTATAGAATGCAGGCACCAAACGGTAAGTATCTGATCAACGATGCGTTGACAGACCAAAACCCACTTGGCGAATTGCGCGAAGGTGGATATGAACTGAAGGACAATGACTATATTAACGTAAACCTCAACCTCGACATCAAACTGTTTGATGGACTTAAACTTCGTGGTGTATTAGGTGCTGATATTTATGCAGACCATCGTTTCATCAGAAGAAAACAAGTTCCTCTTTATTCAAGCGCTGATGCCGAAAAACCGGTTGTATACGTTAACTCAAAAAGAGAAACAGAAGACTTTAATGAAAAAGCTTATCTGTTGAACTATCAGTTATTGTTAGATTACAACAAGACTTTTGGCGATCATCAAGTTACCGGATTATTCGGTGCAACAAACGAATCATACACTCGCCGTCAGAATCAGTTAAAATACCGTTTTACTGATCCTATTCTTGGAACACCTACTACCGGCAGTGAAATCGTTCTTGGCGAAAATGACACCTACAACACCGTTGGTGCAACTCGCGAAACAAGCATCAACTCGCTTTTAGGTAGAGCAGGTTATACTTATGCTGACAAGTATTATACAGAATTCAGCTTCCGTTACGACGGTTCTTCTATCTTCCCTAAAAACAACCGTTGGGGTTTCTTCCCTTCAGTTTCTTTGGGATGGAGAATTTCTGAAGAAGGCTTCATGAATGCATACAAAGAAAAAGTAGGCGATTTGAAGATCCGTGGTACTTATGGTGTATTGGGTAACCAAAGCATCGACCCTTATCAATATCTGACTGTTTATAAGACCTCAAGCAACATCTACGGATTCAACAACAAGAGTGTAGCCGGAGCAGAATTTACTTATGGAAATCAAGATTTGAAATGGGAAACAACCAATACGTTCAATATAGGTTTTGACGCTTCATTCTTTGAAAACTCATTGACTGCTACGTTCGACTATTTCCACAAAAGAACGAACGACATCCTTATCAGCCCTGAAATCCCTTCTACACTTGGTACTGTATTAAGCCACGCCAATGCAGGTGAAATGGAAAACCAAGGATGGGAAATCAGTTTGAACTACAGACTGAAAACAGGTGATTTCAATCACAATTTCGGATTGAACGTGGGTGATAGCAAAAACAAGGTTACCGGATTCATGGGTAACGAGCAAATCAGCACATCCGACAACGTAAGTAAAATCATTCGTGAAGGATTGCCATTCATGGCTTACTATGGATACAAAACTGCCGGTTACTTCCAAAGCATGCAAGAGATCGAAACTTCAGCACTTCCAACCGGTATCTCTGCATCTGACTTAAGACCAGGTGACGTGAAGTACGTTGATATGAACGAAGATGGCGTAATCGACTCAAAAGACCGTACGGTATTGGGTAATGCATTCCCACGCTATACATTCGGTTTCAATTACAACTTGGAATATAAAGGCTTCGACCTTTCATTATTCTTCCAAGGTGTTGGTAAGCGTGATATGATGATTCGCGGTGAATTGGTTGAACCATTCCACGAAAACTACTCTTATGCAATCTATAAGCATCAATTAGATTTCTGGACACCAACTAATCCGAATGCTACATGGCCAAGATTAACTGCAGCCGGAGCTGCTTCTACACAGAACAATTACCAACGCAGTACAGAACTTTATCGTTTCGATGGACAATACCTACGCTTAAAGAATATCCAAATCGGCTATACAATTCCTGCCGTATTGACCAATAAGTTGGGTCTGCAAACAGTTCACGCTTATGTAAACGCTCAAAACCTGTTTACATTTAGCCAAAACTCATTTATCGATCCAGAATCATCTGAGTTCAATTCAAACATGTCCGGTAGTGCAAACAGTGCGAGAAACTATCCTTCATTGAAATATTTCGGG
Source organism: Bacteroidota bacterium (assembly GCA_023429375.1). Classification (GTDB taxonomy): domain Bacteria; phylum Bacteroidota; class Bacteroidia; order Bacteroidales; family Tannerellaceae; genus Massilibacteroides. The sequence goes on from JAEYVY010000013.1 coordinate 183,429, forward strand.
TTTGGTCTTGATATTGAATTCTAAAAGAGAGAATAGAATATGAAAAAAGTAAATATAAAATCAATCCTTTACTTCTGCTTAGGCGTATTTGTCTTCAGCAGTTGTAACGATATGGATCCCGTTCCGACCAACAAATATACGGATGCTACTTTCTGGCAAACTACAGAAAATGCAGAAACGGTGGTCAATATGGCTTATAATCAAATGTTTTCCGCAGATAAAATGTGGAACGACGAAGCCTTGAGTGACAATGTATTCGAAGGACGTAGCAATACTGCTCAGAGAGCATTGCGCAACGGTACAGCAGACCCTTCATTAGGTCGTTTTGCTGACGAATGGAGAGATGCCTACGGTGGTATCAAAACATGTCACGTTTTTCTGGAAAATGTAGATAACGTACCAGGTATGGATCCTGCATTAATCGAAAAGCGCAAAGCTGAAGTTCGCTTTATCCGCGCATTCATCTACTTCCGTCTTGTTAATTTCTACGGTGCTGTTCCTTTCTTTACAAAAGACATCACACTGGAAGAATCTAAGGTGGTGGCAAGAACACCAAAGGCTGAAATCTTGGCGTTCATCCACAGCGAACTTGACGAAATCATGCAGATCCTTCCTAAGAAAGAAGCCCTTTCAGCAGATGATAAAGGCCGCATCACTAAAGGAGCTGCTTGTGCTTTTCAAGCAAGAGCATATTTGTATGAAAACAACTGGGAAAAAGTACTGGAATATACCAACCGCTTAATCAATAACCCAGCTGAATATGGGACTTATCGTTTGTTCTCTGACTATGCTGGCTTGTTCAAAGCTGCAAATGAATACAACGATGAAGTAATTTTGGATTACAGCTACGTTCCTTCATTGAAGACTTGGTCTAAATTCTACGACATGGCTCCTATCTCAGCCGGTGCACGTTTAAATGCATATGCTCCGCTTCAAAGTTTGGTAGACAACTACATCACATTGAACGGACAGACAATCAATGAAAACGCATCATACGACGATAATAACCCTTACGTAAACAGAGACCCTCGTTTAGCAGCAACAGTTGTTTATCATGGTGGTGAATGGGAAATGTTTGATGGAAGCAAATCAAAAATCTTCATCAAACCCGGAACAGGCGAAACAGATACTGAGAAATTGGATTTATACATTAGTGCAAGTTCAAACTCAACTCCTACTGGTTATTATGTAAAGAAATATTATGATGAAACGGCTACATCTACATTCGATGCCGGCTTAAACATCATCTTATTCCGTTATGCTGATATTCTGTTAATGAATGCAGAAGCCATGTTCGAAACAGGAAAAATGAGTGAAGCTGTTTGGAACAATACCATCAAGCCTATCCGCGAAAGAGCAGGATTTACTTTGGGTGGAGCTTTAAATTACCCGGCCGGACTTGGATCGGATGCTATGCGTGAATTGATCCGCAACGAACGCAGAAGCGAGTTGGCTATGGAAGGTCTTCGCTACTTTGATATCGTACGCTGGAAAGCAGGTACAAAATATCTCAACGGCTATGTATATGGTGCCAAATTTGGTAACAGCAACACAACTTACTTGCGTTTGGACAATCGTCAATTCCTTGAAGATCGCGATTATCTATGGGCTGTACCACAGGCACAATTAGACCTGAATCCAAATTTAGCTCCTCAAAATCCGGGATATGCAAATTAACGTTTAATAGAAAAAACAAAAATAGAATCATGAAAACTATCTTAAGAAATATAAGTCTAATCATGTCGTTCGTATTTGCTTTCGCATCTTGCAGCACCGATGACATGAACTATAAAGATGCAAATGTAACTGCGGTTAAAGCGCTTTACGAACCAACAGACAACAGAGCTATCAAATTATTAAGTTCTGCTTCTGCATCACTTTACTTCGAATGGGAGCCAGTTCGCGTTGAAGACAGTGGTGCTGCGCAATACGAAGTTTTGTTTGACGTAGAAGGTGGTGATTTTTCAAATCCAATCTACTTGGTTGTATCAGATAACAATGGTTTTTCTAACGCAGCTACTATTACACACAAGATCCTGAATAAGATTGCTGCTAAAGCAGGTATTGTTCCGGGTGAAACAGGAAACTTGATTTGGAAAGTTGCTTCTTCACGTGGTATCAACCGTGTATTTTCAGAAGAATCACGTACGTTGACTATTACAACTCTAAACGGATTCACTGAAATTCCTGATGAATTATTCATCACGGGTGAAGCTTCAGAAGCTGGTGCTTCATTAGCAGATGCTATGCCATTTAAACTTGTTGCTCCTGGTGAATTTGAAATCTACACTGAACTGGAAGCGGGTAAGACTTATAATTTCGTTGACCGTAAGACAGGTACACCACGTGTATTCTATACAGAAAATAACACGACATTGAAAGAAGCTGATGACACAGGCGCAATCACTCCTGTTCAATCAGGTGTATATCGTATTGAAATAGACTTCAACGTAGCAACAATTGCTTATACTCAGATTACAAAAATGAGCGTCTTCTTCTCTCCTTCAAACTCAACCCTTTGGGACTTGGACTATAAAGGAAACGGTATTTGGGAAGGCAATGGTATGATTGAATTTAAGCAAGAAAGTTGGGGTAGAGACCAACGTTATAAATTCCAAATGGAAACTATCAACAAGAATGGTGAACCTGAAATAGCACACTGGGGTCCAACCATCTCTGGTCTTGACAGTACACCTTCTGGCTCAGAAGACTATTTCTTCATGCAATTAGCTCCTGCTGTAACTCAATGGGATCACAAATGGAAATTTGCTGATAAGGTTGATGGTGCTAACACCACAATTACAATTTACCTACAAGGTAATAGCCAATACCGCCACGAGATAAAATAAATAAGTAGATCACATGGGAATCCGTAATTTTGCGGATTCCCATAAATCAAAAAATCATGAAAAAACTTTTCTTATTACCCCTATTACTGCTACTATTTTCTTGCAATGAAGACGATCCTATTGATTCGGGAGTCGATCCGGTGAAGATCGATTGGAACGCAGCAGCCGGCGGGGCTTCTGATGCGTTGATCAGTAATTTCTGGAATGAATCAGGCTATTTTAATTACGGAAGCAACGAGTCAGACAAAGGGTTTCAATATTGGCCCAACGCACATGCCATGGACGTAGTCATCGATGCTTATCTACGAAGCGGCGACGAAAAATATAAATCCTATTTCGACAAGTGGTATACCGGTGTTAAACACTATAACGGAGGAAGCTTTTTCAATGTGTTCTATGACGATATGGAATGGAGCGCATTAACTATTTTACGACTATACGAAGTAACCAAAGATGAAAAATATCTGACAACAGCCAAAGAATTGTGGACAGATATCAGCAAAGGTTGGAACGACAAATACGCCGGAGGAGGCATCGCTTGGAAAAAAGACATGCCCTACAGCAAAAATGCCTGTTCAAATGGTCCTGCGAGCATACTTGCAGCCCGATTATACAAGCTTACCAAGGAGGAATCATACCTCGAATGGGCCATCAAGATTTATGAATGGAAAAAAAACACGTTGTTAGAGCCTGCTTCTGGAGCTGTCTATGACAATATTAACGGACAGTCAGACCAAGTCAACACCGTATCCTTGACATACAATCAAGGCACCTTTATGGGAACAGCTATCGAACTGTATCAGATTACAAAAGACGGTGCCTATCTAAACGTAGCACGTAAAGTTGCTGCACATACGATTACGAAACTAATCGACAACAACAAAGGTATCCTCAGAAATGAAGGAACTGGAGATAATGCACTATTTAAAGGAATATTCATGCGTTATTTTTTACCTTTGATTTTGAATGAGGAATTAAGTGGAGCCTATCATACACAATTTGTGACAGCATTCAAAAAAAATACAGAAACATTATGGACTGAAGGATGTCATCCGCAAGTTCTTTTGTTCGGTCCGTCTTGGTCGGAAATACCTGCAGGTGTAACCCAGTTAACAGCACAAGCAAGTGCCTGTATGACTATCGAGATGCGGGCTGCTTATGAAGAAAGTTTAAAATAAAATACCTATGAAAAAGAGATATTACTTAAGTTTTATATCTATTAGTTTATTATGTGTTTCCATTCTTTCCGGTTGTAAGGGTAAAAACCCTGAAGCCGGAGAGAATATCTCTGCAAACCAGAATTTGGAAAGAGCTGCAGAGACACTTGACTCGCTCTATGCGCATTATTCAATCGAGGGAACTGCATTATTAAGAGAAACATTTCCTTTCGACGACCAGCACAAAGCGACTTATTTAGCATCTGAAGAACAAGCAGAAACACCGAATGCTTATTCGTACCTCTGGCCTTATTCAGGCACATTCTCAGCAGTGAACATCCTGTTTGAGACAACGAAAGATGCTGAATACAAGCGTATACTTGATGAACAAGTACTGGTTGGTTTAGAAAAATATCTAGACACAAAAAGAATGCCGGCCGCTTATAGTTCATATGTCAACGAGGCACTGGAATCAGACCGTTTCTACGACGATAATATCTGGTTGGGCATCGACTTTACAGATACTTATTTACTGACAAACGAAAAGCACTACCTTGACAAAGCCGAACTAATCTGGCAGTTTATTCAAAGCGGAACCGATGATCAATTAGGTGGTGGCATCTATTGGTGTGAACAAAAGAAAACATCTAAAAACTCATGCTCGAATGCTCCTGGCGCTGTCTATGCGCTGAAGTTATTTATTGCTACGGGAGACAGCAGCTACTTCCATCAAGGTCTTGCTCTTTACGACTGGACAAAAGCGAATCTCCAAGATACAGAAGATTATCTTATCTATGATAATATTCGTTTGGACGGCTCGGTAGACAAAAGAAAATATGCATACAACAGCGGTCAAATGTTACAAGCGGCTTCAATCTTATACAAGCTGACTCAGAACGAAATATACCTTGACGAAGCGTGTAAAATTGCAGAAAGCTGCTCGTCTTATTTCTTCGTTGATTTTACAGGAAAAGACCAAAATGTTGTCCGATTAATTAAAAATGGTGATATTTGGTTTACCGCTGTCATGTTGCGTGGATTCGTTGAACTTTATACCATTAACAAAGATAAAACATACCTGGATTTGTTCAATGCAAGCCTGAATCATGCATGGAACAACATGCGTGATGAAAACGGATTGTTTAACACGGATTGGACCGGACAGAAAAAAGACGATAAAAAATGGTTGCTCACTCAAGCAGCCATGGTAGAAATGTATGCAAGATTGGCATTCTTATAATTAGACTAAATAGACATGAACAAAAAACAGAAAGTTAAACTTTTAGGTTACTCGGCAATGGCTATTACGCTATTGGCCGGCCATGAGGTAAACGCCTCCGTCAACACTTTATCACTCCCTTCAGACAACACACGTATTGTTAGCGGTGCGGACTATACAAAAACAAATCGTCCGGTGAAAGCAGACAGACTCTTTACTTCGAAAGCCGTAGAGAAAGAAATCGTGCGTGTTACAAAGATGCTGAAGAATGCGAAGTTGGCTTGGATGTTTGAAAACTGTTTTCCAAACACACTGGACACGACCGTTCGCTATCGCAAAACAGATGGCAAAGACGATACCGTTGTCTACACAGGTGACATTCATGCGATGTGGCTTCGCGACTCTGGAGCTCAAGTGTGGCCTTACGTACAGTTGGCAAACAAAGACCCTGAACTAAAAGCTATGTTGGCCGGCGTGATTCGTCGCCAGTTCAAATGCATCATTCTCGATCCGTATGCAAATGCATTCCTTGACCCGCACGATCCGAATCCGGACCATCAATGGATGTCAGACATGACGAAAATGAGACCGGAGCTTCACGAACGTAAATGGGAGATCGACTCTTTGTGTTACCCGCTTCGTCTGGCTTACCACTATTGGAAAACAACCGGTGATACCAGCATTTTTGATGAAGAATGGATGGGAGCTATCGAAAACATCCTTCAAACATTCAAAGAACAACAACGCAAAAACGGCCCGGGCCCTTACAAGTTCTTGCGTAAGACAGACCGTCAGTTAGACACGATGAACAACAATGGATTAGGTAATCCAGTTAATCCGGTTGGTCTGATTGCTTCTGCATTCCGTCCGTCAGACGATGCAACTACATTCTTGTTCTTGGTTCCTTCAAACTTCTTTGCTGTTACTTCATTGCGTAAGGCTGCTGAAATTTTGACAGAGGTAAACAAAAACAACGGGTTGGCAAAAGAATGCACTGACCTGGCTATGGAAGTGGAAACAGCGCTGAAAAAATACGCTATCAACAACCATCCTAAATATGGTCCTATCTATGCATTTGAAGTAGATGGCTTCGGCAATCAATACCTGATGGACGATTCAAATGCACCAAGCTTGCTTTCATTGGCTTACTTGGGTGATGTAGATATTAACGATCCGATTTACCAAAACACACGTAAGTTCGTTTGGAGCAACGACAACCCTTATTTCTTCAAAGGCAAAGCAGGCGAAGGAATTGGCGGACCACATATCGGACACGATATGATTTGGCCAATGAGCATCATGATGAAAGCATTCACTTCACAAAATGATCAGGAAATCAAAGAATGTATTCAAATGATTATGAATACGGATGCTGAAACAGGCTTTATCCACGAATCATTCCATAAAGATGATCCTAAAAACTTCACTCGTGCATGGTTTGCTTGGCAAAACACCCTGTTTGGCGAATTGATTCTTAAATTGGTCAACGAAGGAAAAGTGGATCTTTTAAACTCCATAAAATAAGTCCATTTTCAAACACTCATACCGATGTCGTTTTTCGTTGAATTTCATACGTAAAAATACATCCCGATGTTTTTTTAAAATCATCCCGATCGTTTTTAAAAACGTTCGGGGTGTTTTTTTAAAACGTTCGGGATGATTTTTTTAGAAGCATTTATATATTGTTTTTCAAAGGAAAAAATCTCACCCCTCCACATCGCGATGAAATATTTTTTTGTAGCTCGAATTTAGGCCATTCTCTCCCACCCTCTCCTTCTTCTATTTTCGTTAAAAGCAAACAGAACAAACACGTTTTTCGGACCAATCCAACATCTCTTGGCAATATTCACTATTCCTAGTATATCCATTCACTAAAAAAACAGTATATTTGTGACTGGTTTATTACCTTATTAACTGTATATTAACAAGATTAATTCTATTTTTAATGGGAAGAGTATTAGTAATTGGTGCAGGAGGAGTTAGCACTGTTGCTGTCAAAAAAATCGCGATGAACGCGGATGTATTTACGGACATTATGGTGGCAAGCCGCACAAAGAGCAAATGTGATGCTATTGCCGCTGATATTAAGAATGTAAAAGTTCAGACAGCACAAGTGGACGCAGATAATGTGGATGAGCTTGTCGCGTTGTTCAACTCTTTTAAACCTGACTTGGTAGTCAATCTTGCATTGCCTTATCAGGATCTTTCTATCATGGATGCTTGTTTGGCTTATGGTGTCAGCTATCTTGACACTGCCAATTACGAACCGCTAGATGAAGCTAAATATCAATACAGTTGGCAATGGGCCTATAAGCAACGCTTTGAAGAAGCTGGCCTGACTGCTATCTTAGGTTGCGGCTTTGACCCGGGGGTAACAGGTGTATATACCGCCTACGCGGCAAAACATCATTTTGATGAAATTCATTATTTAGATATTGTAGACTGTAATGCAGGTGATCATCACAAAGCATTTGCTACGAACTTCAATCCGGAAATCAATATTCGTGAAATCACGCAGAAAGGGAAATATTTTGAAGATGGCGAATGGAAGGAAACAGAACCTCTGTCAGTTCATAAGCCATTGAATTACCCGAATGTGGGACCAAGAGAATCCTACCTGATGTATCACGAAGAGTTGGAAAGCCTTGTAAAGAATTTCCCAACCTTGAAACGCGCTCGTTTCTGGATGACATTCGGACAGGAATATCTGACTCACTTACGCGTTATCCAAAATATCGGTATGGACAGCATCAAGCCTATTATGTTTAACGGAGTGGAAATCGTTCCAATTCAATTCTTGAAAGCGGTTCTTCCTAATCCGGGTGATCTGGGTGAAAACTATACCGGCGAAACGTCTATCGGTTGCCGTATCCGCGGTATTAAAGATGGCAAAGAACTGACATACTATGTATACAATAACTGTAGCCACGAAGCAGCCTATAAAGAAACAGGTGCACAGGGTGTAAGTTATACTACCGGCGTTCCGGCTATGATTGGTGCGAAACTGTTTATGCAGGGCATATGGAAAAAACCAGGTGTATGGAATGTAGAAGAGTTCAATCCGGATCCATTTATGAAGGAATTGAACGAACAAGGCCTGCCTTGGCACGAATTGTTTAACGTTGACCTTGAACTCTAAATCTATGGCTATACAAGTAGGAGACAAAGCTCCCGAAATACTGGGAACCGATCAGAATGGTAACGAAATAAAGCTAAGTGACTTTAAAGGTCGCAAGTTGGCCCTATATTTCTATCCTAAAGACAACACCAGCGGCTGCACAGCGCAAGCTTGCAGCCTGCGTGATGGCTATGAAAGTTTGCGTGCTGCGGGATACGAAGTGATAGGCGTAAGCAAAGACAGCGCCAAATCACACCAAGGCTTTATTAGTAAGCAAAGCTTGCCGTTCAATCTGATTGCAGACACGGAAACCAAACTGCAGGAGCAATTTGGCGTTTGGGCTGAAAAAAGCATGTACGGACGGAAGTATATGGGAACACTTCGCACTACTTTTATAATCAATGAGGAAGGCATCGTGGAGCGCATCATTTCACCCAAAGAAGTAGACACAAAAAACCATGCAAATCAAATATTAAACCAATAAGTAATGGCAAAAGAAGAAAAGGACATCGAAGCTAAAGCAGCAGTTAATGCGGAGAAACTGAAAGCACTTCGTGCCGCAACCGAAAAAATTGAAAAAAATTACGGAAAAGGCTCTATCATGAAACTTGGTGATGAGAGCGTTGAAAACATTGAAGTTATTCATTCGGGCTCTATAGCACTTGATGCCGCGTTAGGCGTAGGTGGTTATCCAAGGGGTCGTGTGATTGAAATATATGGCCCGGAATCTTCGGGCAAGACAACTTTGGCTATTCATGCCATTGCCGAAGCACAAAAAGCCGGAGGTATCGCTGCATTCATCGATGCAGAGCATGCTTTCGACCGTTTCTATGCAGCCAAATTAGGTGTTGATATAGAGAACTTATGGATATCTCAACCGGACAGTGGTGAACAGGCTCTTGAAATTGCAGAACAGCTGATTCGTTCGTCTGCCGTTGATATCATCGTTATCGACTCTGTTGCCGCTCTTACACCAAAAGCAGAATTGGAAGGAGAAATGGGTGACAGCAAAATGGGATTGCAAGCTAGACTTATGTCTCAAGCACTCCGTAAACTGACAGCAGCGATCAACAAAACGAATACAACATGTATATTCATTAACCAGCTTCGTGATAAAATTGGTGTGATGTTTGGTAATCCGGAAACTACAACTGGTGGTAATGCTTTGAAGTTTTACGCTTCTGTACGCCTTGATATCCGTCGTATCAGTCAACTGAAAGATGGCGACGAAGTGAAAGGTAGCCAGGTGCGCGTGAAAGTGGTAAAGAACAAAGTGGCTCCTCCATTCCGTAAGGCTGAGTTCGACGTGATGTTTGGTGAAGGAATTTCCCGTTCTGGCGAAATTATCGACTTGGGAGCTGAAATGGGCATCATTAAGAAAAGTGGTTCGTGGTATAGCTATAACGATACTAAATTAGGACAAGGACGTGACGCTGCTAAACAATGCGTAAACGACAATCCAGAATTGGCTGATGAGTTAGCTGCACTGATTTTTGAAGGTTTGAAATAACAATTAAATAACTAACCGGGGAAGTTAGGAGCTTTTCATCTGAAAAGTCAATCCTTACTTCCCCGGTTTTGTACCATCTAGAACTATTAAGACCGCATGACACCTAAAGAGAAATATCGGCAACTTTGTGAAACGGAAGAAAGTATCCCTTTATTTTCGCGAGACTGGTGGTTGGATATCGTCTGTGGCAGTTCAAAATGGGATGTCGTCCTGATTGAAGAAAATGACAAGATACGGGCAGCCATGCCTTGTTATAAACCGCTGCCGAATGTGATTTCCATGCCTCCCTATACGCAGACTATGGGGCCTTGGTTTGCCCCTGAAGCTGATGATATGAAATACACCACTCGCCTTAGCCAACGTCAGCAACTTTGTGCTTCCCTAATCGATGGGCTAGGAAACTACTCTTCTTTTCTACAGTTGTGTTCGTACAGTTTCACGGATTGGTTGCCCTTCTATTGGACCGGATTCCAACAGACAACGCGCTATACCTACGTGTTGCACAACCTGAGCGACAAGGAAAGCCTATGGGAAGGTATGTCATCTAATATCCGCAGAAATATTACTAAGGCTAAAGAGAAGAAAGGGATCGTTGTACGTAAAGGTATCCCATGGGATGATTTTCTGGATGTATTTAAAGCGACTTTCAAACGTCAGGGCAAAGCCGTTCCAAAGGACATTCATATTCTTAAACAACTAGTGGAGGCTGCCATCAAACGAGGACTAGGAGACATCTGGGGCGGATATGACAACGAAGGCAGACTTCATGCCGCCGTATTTGTTGTGTGGCAAAAAAGTTCGGCTTACTATATTGCCGGTGGCGGTGATCCTACGTTGAGAGATTCAGGCGCTCATAGCCTGGCCATGTGGGAGGCTATCCAATATGTAGCTGAACACACACAGACTTTCGACTTTGAAGGCTCGATGATACCGGGGGTAGAGCGGTTTTTTCGCGAATTTGGGGCAAAACAAATGCCTTATTTTACAATAACACGAGGGAAATTAAGTTTAATCAATAGGATCAAGATAAAGCTAAGAGGTTACTCGAAATGAGAGATTTCATTCAATACATCATTCGTTTCCTGTTGGGAGATCATATTCCGGGCGAATATATTACGGCTGTTGGCTATACTGACGATATCCGGCAGTTTAATAAATTCAGCATCGTTATCAAACCTTCCGGCTTTTTTGATACGTCTATGTACGGAAAGAAAGTATCTATTCCTACCCTCCCTCTTAAACAGATAGAAGACACCCCTCTCCTTTTTGGCGACCCTACAGAAGAAATGGTGGGTGACACACTGGTTTTACATGCGGACATAATAGCAAGTACCTATTTTCTGATTACGCGCTATGAAGAAATGATAAGGCGGGAAACACGTGACGAGCACGGTCGCTTTCCCGGAAAGGAATCGCTGCCTTACAAGGCTGGCTTCATTCATCGTCCCATTGTGGAAGAATACGGGCTTTACCTGAGAAATAAATTCCGCCAGTTGGGCATTAATCTGCCGAAAGAAAAACAGGGGGTGAAGCAGGTTTACTTAACACACGATATCGACTCTCCTTTTTATTGCCGAAGCTGGCGAAATGTGATGCGTGAGGTTTTCAGTGGCAGAAATATAATTGCTGCATTCAAAAACAAAGCGGATAAATTAGAAAACGACCCTTACTTCACTTTCCCCTGGATTTTTTCTGAAAACAAAAGACTGGAAAAGGCGATTGGCAAAAATCGCTGTAAAACGATATGCTTCTTTAAGGCGGGAGGGAATACAGTGCAAGACAAACCTGTATACAACTTAACCAGCAATGACATGAAACACCTGTTTGCCTTTTGCAATAAGCACCAAGCTGAAATAGGGCTACATAGCAGCTATCAGGCAGGCATTGAACCAGACTTGATCGTAAAAGAGAATAAACGCTTGGAGGCAGCTACAGGAAAGAAGATTAAAATGAACCGGCATCATTTCTTGGCAAACAGAGAACCGGAACATATGATTGCGCTTTTAAAGGCGGGCATCAATCAGGATTTCACCCTAGGATATGCCGATGTAGCCGGCTTTCGTTTAGGTACTTGCCGGGCGGTTCGCTGGATTAATCCTGTGACCCGCAAGTTAACCAGTCTTACGGTACATCCACTGACCATCATGGAATGTTCTTTAAGTGAAGAGAAATATATGGGACTATCGTACGATGAAGCCTTGTCGTATGCTTACGGCCTGCTTGATCAAACAAAAAAACACAGTGGCGATTTGGTGCTTTTGTGGCATAACACAGTATTTTCTGCACAGCAACCGGGTTACCACAAACAACTCTACAGCGACCTGATAACTAAATTAACGAACGAATGAAGATTATAACTATTGTTGGAGCTCGTCCGCAGTTTATAAAAGCGGCCATGGTAAGCCGCGCAATACATGCTTATAATGAATCGCACAACAAAACGATTGAAGAACTATTAATCCATACCGGCCAGCATTACGATGAAGCCATGAGTCGCGTGTTCTTTGAAGAGATGAACATCCCTTCTCCTACCTGGCAACTCAATTGTGGAAATAGTTCGCATGGTGCCATGACGGGACGTATGCTCGAGGAGATTGAACAGATACTTTTAAGCGCTAAGCCGGATTATGTGTTGGTATATGGTGATACCAATTCGACTTTAGCCGGTGCTTTGGCTGCTACAAAATTACATATCCCCGTAGCTCATGTGGAAGCCGGACTTCGTAGCTTCAACAAAGCCATGCCCGAAGAAATTAACCGCATATTGACCGATCATATTGCATCAAAGCTGTTCTGCCCTACGCATGGAGCAGTAGAGCACCTGAGAAAAGAAGGAATTACTGAAGGCGTTTCGCACGTGGGAGATGTGATGTATGATGCGGCCATCACCTTTGGTAAGATTGCTGAGCAAAAATCATCTATCATTCGTTCTCTTGGCTTAAAAGAAAAGTCTTTTAGATTATGTACCGTCCACCGTGCAGAGAATACAGACGATGCAGAAAGATTGACGGGCATTTTGAGTGCACTGGATGAAATAGCCACTGCGGAGTGTCCGGTAATACTGCCGCTTCACCCGCGAACGAAGCTATGCATCGAAAGGCATGGAATAGCGATTAGTAATCCTTATGTAAGAATAGTTCCTCCTGTTAGCTTCTTAGACATGATCCTATTGGAGAAATATGCACTGACCATACTTACAGACTCAGGAGGTATACAAAAAGAAGCCTATTTCCATAAGGCTCCTTGCATCACCTTGCGTAATGAAACGGAATGGGTAGAAACAGTCTCTGCAGGTTGGAACCAAATTGCCGGATATAAACGGGAAGATATTCTGAAGTGTTTGACAAACATGCCAGAAAAGCGCCAGGAGATATCGGATTATGGGATAGGTAATACATCGCAAAAGATTGTAGAATTGCTATGAAGAAGGTACTCATCGTATGTGACTTATTTCCACCTGCATTTGGACCGCGAATGGGTTATCTAACCAAATATCTCAAAGCGTTTGGTTGGGAAGCCGTCGTAATTACGGAGCAATTGGAAGATCAGACTTTTGCATTCATGGCAAACGAATGCAGAGTTGAGTCAGTCAACTTTTATGAAAACAAAAAGTTTAGAAAACTAAGGTGGTTCTTTGTGTTTATGGGTGAGCTACTATTTAAATATAAAAACAGAAAACTATACCAGCTTGCACTAAACCTATTAAAGGAGGAGGATTTCGACCTGATATTGAGCAGCAGCTATCGTTCTTTTCCTCTATGGGCAGCAGCTAAAGCATCCAAAAAGAGCGGTTTGCCGCTTGTAATTGATATCAGAGATATCATAGAACAATATACAGGGAATGAATTTATCACCCAACCCATTCCGAATATTCCAGTCATAAAAGACTTAATCTGCTCTGTATTTAAACAAACAAGCCTTAAGGAACGAAACAATGCCTTGCGAGCAGCCGACCATCTGGTCACTGTTTCTCCATGGCACGTATCAGTGCTTAGCGCATACAACCCCAATACATCACTTATTTATAATGGCTATGATCCGGAGCTCTTCTATCCTGTTCATCAGAAGACTGATAAATTTATCATTTCCTATACAGGGAGACTACTTAGCTTAGCCATGCGTAATCCGGAACTCCTATTGAAGGCCATGAGGCGGTTGGCTGATGAAAACTTAATTTCAACCTCGGACTTTCGCGTGGAATGGTACGTTGACAGTGCTTCTGAACAAATACTCAAAGAGGTATGTGCTAAGTACAAGCTTTCAGACTTTATGGACTTTATGGGATATGTACCGGCATCGAAGATTCCTGAGGTATTGAATAAGAGTTCAATCTTATTGGCACTTACTAATAAAGCTGATGATAAAGGACCAAAAGGTGTGATGACCACCAAGTTTTTTGAGTTTCTGGCCGTAGAAAAGCCTATTCTCTGTGTCCGCAGCGATGAAGATTGCTTGGAACAAGTGATAAAGGATACAAACTCGGGACTAGCTGCCAGAAACGAACAAGAGGTGTATGAGTTTATTCTTCGGCTTTATCTCAATTGGAAGAAAACGGGACAGACTTCCATAAACATCGACAAAGAAAAAATACAGGCCTTCTCAAGAAAAGGGCAAGCCTTGCAATTTATTCGTATATTCGAATCTGTCATAGAAAAGCATAGTTGATAGATGGACAAATACCTACATATCATATCGCTGAATATTCCCTGGCCGGCCAATTATGGTGGGGTAATCGACATATTTTACAAACTGAAGGCTCTACACAGACTCGGTGTCCGAATCATCCTGCATACATTTGAATACGAACGCCCGCATGCGCCGGAATTGGAGAAATATTGCGAACAGGTCTATTATTATAAGAGAAAGACCGGCTTGATAACTAATCTCTCTGCTCTGCCCTACAATGTAGTGAGTCGGAAAAATCCGCTATTGTTGCAGCGTTTGCTCGAGAACAATTATCCCATCCTTTTCGAAGGACTACATTCTTGTTATTACTTGAGTGATAAAATACTTCAGGATAGAGTGAAAATAGTACGGGCAAGTAATGTCGAACACGATTACTATTATTACCTGTATAAAGCAGAAAAGAATTGGGTTAAACGTACATTCTTTTTGATTGAAAGCAAACGCTTCGCCTTGTTTGAACGGAATATCCGTTATGCCGACCTTGTCTTAGCCATTTCGGAGAATGACGAACGCTCTCTCAAATCTCGTTTTCCGGCAGAAATGGTAAAATTGATTCCTGCTTTTCATGCGAACGAATCGATTACCTCACGCGAAGGGAGTTCTGATTTCATGCTTTATCACGCAAAACTATCTGTTGTAGAGAATGAAAATGCGGCACTATTTTTAATTGAAAACGTCTTTAGCAAATTACCCTATACCTGCATCATCGCCGGGATGAATCCGTCGTCGGTATTGATAAATGCAGCAAAACCTTATTCAAACATTCGGATTGAAGCAAATCCCTCAAACGAAAAAATGAGCACATTAATCGAAGAAGCACAAATTCATGCTTTAGTAACGTTTCAAGACACTGGATTGAAGCTAAAGTTATTGAACAGCCTCTTTGCCGGTCGTCATGTGCTTGTTAATTCGCTCATGCTTGCAGGTAGTGGGTTGGATTCATTATGTCATCAGGCAGACACAGCGGAAGAAATGGTTTCGCAATGTAACAAGCTGATGCAAATTCCTTTTGATCAAGCAGAGATATCCAGAAGAAAAGAAAAGCTTTTCCCGACGTACGACAATAATTTCCAAGCCCAACGATTATTTGACATGATTTATGCAGACAATTGACCTAAAAACAATAAAATCCAAGCTATATAATCAAATTAAAGCAGTTGAGTTCGCTCAATTGCCTATTAGTGACTACAATAAAAACTACATTCAGAGGCTCCTTCCTGCCCTCTCTTATTATTTGGAAATCTATTGCCAGTGCATAAGATACGGACTGAGCAAAACAGATAAAAAGGCTGAAGATTTGATCTTGGTAGATTTTGGTGGAGGAAGCGGATTCTTAAGTATGCTGGCTAAAGAATCAGGTATCGGAAAGGTTATCTACATCGATTTAAATGAAAAGTCTGTAGAGACGGTAAAATGCTTGAGTAATGTTATTGAAACCGGACCCGATTATATCCTCCATGGAGATGCAGCAAAACTAGGTGAATGGTGTAAAAAAAATAATATAAAACCTGATTTACTGCTTTCAACGGATGTGATTGAGCATATCTACGACCTTTCTGTTTTCTTTAAGGAATTGATGGTTATAAACAATCAAATGCAAATGATTTTCACAACGGCATCGTCTCCTTATAATCCATACGTAAAAAGGCGTTTACGACGCTTAATGCAGGGTTGTGAGATTGGAGTGCTTGAACAGCCTAACTACTTCCAAAAAAGAGCTGATTTCATTCGAAAATCGTTTCCTACACTTACTAATGAAGAGGTGAACGAGTGGATAGCACTTACGAGAGGTTTAGTCTACGATGACATACAGAAAGCCATCTCTCAAAATACACGTCCAAAAATTACCGATAAGTATAACACATGTGATCCTGAAACAGGGAATTGGGCAGAACGAATATTACCCATTAAAGAGTATAGGAATTTAATGCGTGTTTATGACTTTAAAGTTGAAGTCAAGAAAGGTTTCTATAATGTAAAAAGGAACAGTAAATGGAAATCATTGCTCTTCACTTCCGCAAATACATGTATTAGGTGCAGCGGTAAAGGAGGGTTAATTATTTCGCCATTTATATTTCTTTTATTCAGCCATAAGTGAGCGGATGCCATTAACAACGTAATCACGCTTCACATCTTCCTTTTTCAGCACTTGCTCGTTCCATTGAAGTAAGTCTATATCGATTGGAATACTTCCGATTAATTTGTCTGCCGGAGTTCTACCTATCACCTGTTCTATTAGCTTAAAACAAACAATAATTTCCTCTGGTCGGTCTGCTGTATAGGCAACAGCTACACGATTAAGAAAAGGAGTATTATAATTTGTCCCAACAGGTTCTGTATATACCGGTTCAGAGAATGCAATATGAGGGAAATAATCCCGTAATTCAGCTTCCGCAAGTTTCATATTCTCTTCCGCATTACGATTAGATCCCAGAAGCATAATTATACGATTACTCTTATCCATATCAACACAGTTTAAAACTACTACAGAACAAAATTAGCTTTAAAATTATAATCCTAATTATTTATTAAACAATAAAACACCCCACAATAAATACTATGGGATAAGAAATGAAAACAATTCCCAAAACCTCTGTATATCATTTATAACGTTGGAAGTCACTTCTAACGTTTATACAAAGCTAAAGAAAAAAACGGACAGACAAGACTTTCATTCAAAAATATTATGTCTGCCACAGTAATTGTATAAATAACAACAAGCTATACTACCAAAGATAGTCATAACGTATCTATTTACATCATTTCAAGAACCTTTTATAATGCAAAAGTCATAAAAACAGAAAAGCCGATTCAGAACTTCTGAACCGGCTTCCTCTTCTTAAAACGGCGACTACCTACTCTCCCACTTGCGCAGTACCATCGGCGTGATTGGGCTTAACTTCTCTGTTCGGAATGGGAAG
>JAEYVY010000016.1 GCA_023429375.1 Bacteroidota bacterium
ATGCTACCGACGGATTGGCGGCGGCTCTTTGTCATTATCTGCAGACAAACAATCCTGTCTCAGAAAAGAAATATACCGGATGGAAGGATTTCATCGCCAAAAATCCGAAGAAAATTAGATGAGTGTATTCAAAAAAGAGCGGGCGTCAAACCGAAGTTAGACGCCCGTAATTATATCAAGACACTTAAAGATTCAGTATTAAACAACTCCTTGCGCCATCATTGCACGGGCAACTTTCATAAAGCCGGCAATGTTTGCTCCCTTCACGTAGTTGATGTAATTGCCATCTTTTCCGTGGGTTACGCATTGGTTATGAATGCTACCCATGATCTGATGCAATTTTTCGTCTACTTCGGCAGCTGTCCAAGAGATATGCATTGCGTTTTGTGTCATTTCCAAGCCTGATGTTGCCACACCACCTGCGTTAACAGCCTTACCCGGAGCAAATAGTTGCTTATGTTCGATAAACAAGTCAACTGCTTCAGCTGTACATCCCATGTTGGATACTTCAGCTACACAAAGAGTCTTGTTCTCGATCAACATGCGTGCATCTTCTTCGTTCAATTCGTTTTGCGTTGCACATGGAAGTGCGATGTCCACTTTTTGTTCCCATGGTTTCTTGTTAGGGAAGAAGGTCGCTTCAGGGAATTCATCTGCATAAGGAGCTACGATATCATTACCTGAGTTACGCAATTCCAACATATAATCAATCTTCTTTCCACTGATTCCTGTTGGATCGTAAATATAGCCATCAGGACCAGAGATAGTTACTACCTTAGCTCCTAATTCTGTTGCCTTTGTGGCTGCTCCCCATGCTACATTACCGAATCCGGATAATGAAACAGTCTTACCTTTGATATCGATGCCATGTGTTTTCAGCATCTGATCAACAAAGTAAAGAGCACCGAAACCGGTTGCTTCAGGACGTAGAATAGAACCGCCGTACTCAAGTCCCTTGCCTGTGAAAGTACCTGTA
Source organism: Bacteroidota bacterium (assembly GCA_023429375.1). Lineage (GTDB taxonomy): Bacteria > Bacteroidota > Bacteroidia > Bacteroidales > Tannerellaceae > Massilibacteroides. Next base: position 977 of record JAEYVY010000016.1, read on the forward strand.
TTTTCACGTGCTAATTTCTTATACATTCCATACATATAGCCTATTTCGCGTCCACCAACACCGATATCACCGGCTGGTACATCTGTATCAGGGCCTATATTGTGCCATAATTCGAGAATAAAAGCCTGACAGAATCGCATGATTTCGCCGTCACTCTTGCCACGGATAGAGAAGTCTGAGCCACCTTTTCCACCACCCATTGGCAATGTGGTCAATGCATTTTTGAAGGTTTGTTCGAAACCGAGGAATTTAAGGATAGAAAGGTTTACAGATGGGTGAAAACGAATTCCTCCTTTGTACGGGCCAATCGCATTATTATATTGTACACGGTAGCCAAGGTTTACCTGAACTTTTCCTTTATCGTCTACCCAGGGCACACGGAAGGTTATAATGCGTTCGGGTTCTACCAGACGTTCTATAATACCAGCTTTCTCGAATTCGGGATGTTGGTTGTACACATCTTCAATTGAAAGAAGGACTTCTTTAACGGCTTGTAAGTATTCCTTTTCACCAGGATGTTTTGCTTCAAGCTCCGCAAGAATTAATTCTGTCTTCATAAGGCATTATGTTTTTGTATGATTAACATTTTGATGACAAATGTATGGAAAAGCAGGAGTATATCAAGTTAATTCCTGTCTTTTTTTCATACATAACCCAATAATTCATAAAAAGTGTTCCTTAGCATAGTTTTTGATTCATACGCTACCCATCTTGAATCCATCGGATAGTTCGTAGTCTTTTAACTGGTACTTGGAAACCAAACTATATCTGATTAATTAATTGATGTTCTCTCCGTTTTTTCGTTATTTTTGAAGCATGAATATAGCAAGAATAGAGATGAGCAATATCCCCGATTTTAAGAACTTTGTCTTTAAAGATACCTCATTCGCCAATTTGATGAATAAGCGTATCTACAATATATTACTGATAGCCACGAAATACGATGCCTTTATGTTGGAAGACGATGGGCGCGTAGACGAACAGATATTTAACGAATATGTAAGCCTTAGCCTTAGATACCCTCCGCGCTTCACGCAAGTGACTTCGAAAGAAGAGGCGCTGGAAGAGATGTCTAAGCGTAATTTTGAGTTGGTCATTTATATGCCCAACATGGATGATCCCGATATGTTTGGTTCGGCCAAAGTAATTAAAGAGAACTATCCGGACATTCCTATCGTAGTGCTCACTCCTTTTTCAAAAGAGGTATCCAAGCGTGTAGCGAATGAAGACTTGAGCTCATTCGACTATATCTTTAGTTGGCTGGGCAATTCCGAGTTGTTATTGGCTATTATCAAATTGATCGAGGATAAAATGAATGTGCCTGACGACACTCAGAGTGTGGGAGTACAGATTATCTTGCTTGTCGAGGATTCTATCCGCTTTTATTCTTCTGCCCTACCTCATCTTTACCGTTTTGTCTTAGAACAAAGTCAGGAGTTTTCGAAGGAAGCACTGAATGCCCACCAGCGTACCTTGCGTATGCGTGGAAGACCTAAGATTAAACTGGCACGAAACTACGAAGAGGCTGTCAGAATATTTGATCAATATAGGGACAATATTTTGGGAATTATCTCTGACATGAGCTTCTCACGCGAGGGGAAAAAAGATCCGTATGCAGGCTATCGGTTCGGACAATACGTGAGGGAAACGGGCATGATTATTCCGATTATTCTGGAATCGTCAGAATCGTCAAACGAATCGTATGCCAAACAGCTGAAAGCCTCGTTTATTGACAAAAACTCAAAGAGCTATCCGCAAGACCTGCGCAAAAAGATTATGGAACGTTTCGGATTTGGTGATTTCGTTATTCTGAATCCGGACACAAAAGAAGAGATCATGCGTATACGTGATCTGAAAGATTTACAGAAAAAGATTTTTGATATTCCGGACAAGTCGCTTCACTATCACCTGTCGCGCAATCATTTTTCGCGTTTCTTCTATTCACGGGCCATGTTCCCGCCGGCTGAACTTTTAAGGCGTATCGATGTTAGCGAGTACAAGGATATGCAGGATGCTCGTCAGCTGATTTTCGATGTCATCGTGCAATATCGACGCATGAAGAATTCGGGCGTCGTTGCGGTTTATCAAAAAGAACGTTTTGACGAATACAGTAACTTTGCTCGTATCGGTGAAGGTTCACTGGGAGGTAAAGGACGGGGTCTGGCATTTATAGGCGCCATGGTTAAGCGTTATCCCGAGTTTGACAGCAATCATTTCGGAGTGAATATTCCACGAACGGTCGTAATCTGTACCGACATTTTCGATACGTTTATGGAAACCAACGACTTGTATCCGCTTGCACTGAGTGACGCGTCTGACGAAAACATATTGAAATACTTCCTTCGCGCCAGTCTGCCAGCCTCGTTGGTTGAAGACTTTATGGCATTCTTTGATGTCATCAAAGGTCCAATCGCCGTGCGTTCGTCCAGTTTGCTCGAAGATTCGCATTACCAGCCATTCGCAGGTATTTATTCGACCTACATGGTGCCTAAAGTAGAAGATAAATACGAGATGCTTCGTGCAGTAAGTGATGCTATCAAAGCTGTTTATGCTTCCGTATTCTTCAAGGATAGTAAAGCCTATATGACGGCTACTTCCAATGTGATTGACCAGGAGAAAATGGCGATTGTCTTGCAAGAGGTGATCGGCACGCAATATGATACTTATTTCTATCCGAATATCTCGGGGGTTGCTCGCTCGCTGAACTTCTACCCCTTAGGGAATGAAAAGGCAGAAGATGGTATTGCCAATATTGCACTGGGATTGGGTAAATATATAGTCGACGGAGGACAAACGCTTCGCTTCTCGCCACGACACCCGCACAATATTCTGCAAATGAGCACGCTCGACTTTGCTCTTCGCGAGACGCAGACGCGTTTTTATGCACTCGACTTGACCAATCAGGCGAAACAGTTCTCTGTAGACGACTCCTTCAACCTGGCCAGACTCTCACTGAAAGAAGCTGATGCACACGGCGGACTCAAGTTCCTTGTTTCCACCTATGATCCTTATGATCAGGTTATCAGAGATGGATATTATCCGGGTGGGCGAAAGATTCTTTCGTTTGCCAACATCCTCCAACATGGTGTATTCCCACTTGCGGAAACACTGGATCGCATCCTGCATGTGGGACAAGACGAGATGGGACGGCCAATTGAAATTGAATTTGCCGTGACCATCAATCCGGACGATTACACAAAAGCCACCTTCTATTTACTACAGATCAGACCTATTGTCGATAACAAGGAGGTGATGAATGAAGACCTGACACAGACGGATATTAACGACACGATTCTTTATTCTACCAGTGTGCTTGGGCATGGCATCGTACAGAACGTACAAGATATTATCTACGTCAAGACCGAATCATTCAATTCGGCAAACAATCAACTGATTGGTTATGAATTGGAGAAAATGAACAGGAAGTTTACGGATACTGACTCAAACTATATCCTTGTTGGTCCGGGCCGTTGGGGCAGCAGTGACCCATGGTTGGGTATTCCGGTGAAATGGCCTCATATCTGCAATGCACGTGTTATTGTTGAATGTGGCCTTGAAAATTACAGGATAGATCCGAGCCAAGGAACACACTTCTTCCAAAATCTGACTTCGTTTGGTGTTGGCTATTTTACGGTCAACCCGTTCAAGAAGGATGGTTGGTTTGATGAAGCTTACTTGAATAGTCTACCGGCAGTTGAAGAAACGAATTATTTGCGCCATGTGCGTTTTGATAAACCGGCAGTCATTAAGATGAACGGACAAAAAAGTTTAGGCTTAATCCTCAAACCGGATTAAGCCTAAACCAATGCTTTTTATAAGGTTTTCAACCATTCCTCGACCTTAGCTATGGTGTCTGGTTTTCCCGCATCAAACAGGGTAAGGTCGTGTGATGGATAAGCTTGTATATTCGTTTTTGCGCAGATAGACAGATAGAAATTGATAATAGAAAATTTGCCTGTCCACTCATCCATCCACTCAAAAATATCGGGCGAAAGGATATGCACACCGGCAAAAGCATACTCCGTATATTGCAACGGATCAAAGTCAGGGAAGAAAGACTTCACCTCTCCCGTATCTCTATTTCTCCAGCCACATAGTTTGGACTGCTTATCGAACAACAGATAACGGGCTGTATCGCGCTTGCTGACCAATAGGGTTGCCAAAGGATTATTAGCCAGATGATGCTGATAAAATTCCTGGATATCCACATTAGAAATAATGTCGACATTATGAACCAAAAAAGGTTCATTTCCTTGCAGGAAAGGCATGGCTTTCTTAATCGCCCCTCCTGTGTCGAGCAGATAATCGCGCTCATCGGAAATCTGGATATTCATCCCAAAATTATCATTCGCAGCCAGAAAATCTATGATCTTCTGTCCAAAGTGATGGATATTGATAATCACTTGATTAATACCCGCGGCTTTTAATTTCAAAATCACATGTTCAAGCATAGGTTTCCCATTTAATGGGACTAAAGCCTTTGGCATTTCATCTGTCAACGGCTTTAAACGCGAGCCGATACCGGCTGCAAAAATCATAGCTTTCATATAATAGCGTCAAAAATTTGATCAATATTTTGCTCTCTGTGAGTCAAATGAACTTTAACTCCAAACTTTTTATTCAAATGCTCTGCTAATCGTTGAGCAGAATAAACCGAACGATGTCGTCCTCCGGTACATCCGAAACACACCATCAGATTCGTAAATCCTCTATCGATATAGCGCTTTACAGTGGTATCTACCATCGTAAAAACATTGTCCAGGAACGTAGTGATTTCGCCGTCCTTTTCCAAGAATTCGATGACCGGTTCATCTAATCCATTAAAATGGTTATACCGTTCATACTTACCGGGATTATTCACGGCTCTGCAGTCAAACACAAACCCTCCTCCATTGCCTGAGGGGTCATTAGGTATGCCTTTCTTATAGGCAAAACTTACGACTCTTACTTCCAGCATCCTTTTCTTCATGTCATCAGAAAACTGGGCCAAGCCACAGAGTTCTTTCAGTACTTTACAGAGGTAAGGGTATTCGCTAAAGTCGTCTTTTAATAGAAATCTTAAATTCTCTATAGCATAGGGTATGCTTTGGATGAAGTGTGGTTTCTTCTCAAAATAGCCACGAAATCCATAGGCTCCCAATACCTGAAGCGTACGGAAGAGCACAAAATGTCGTAAACGAGCAAGAAAATCTTCACGATCAACGGTTGCAAAGGCTGATAGTGCATCTAAATATTCATCGAGCAGTTCTTCACGCAACTCTTCCGGGAAACGGGCTTTCGCCTGCCACAAGAAGGAAGCCAAATCGTAATAAACCGGCCCTTTTCGTCCACCTTGAAAGTCGATAAACCAAGGTTCTCCATCTTTAATCATTACATTACGTGATTGGAAATCCCTATAAAGAAAGGTGGATGATGGTTTATCCAGCAAGACTTTCACTAATTTATGAAAGTCATCTTCCAATTGATTTTCCTGAAAATCGAGGCCTGTCGATTTCAAAAAACAATACTTAAAATAATTCAGATCCCAAAGAACAGAACGCTCATTGAATTCGGCTTGCGGGTAACAATAAGAGAAATCCATTCCCTCAGCCCCTTTGAACTGGATTTCCGGCAATAGTCTAAGCGTCTTGCGCAGTAATTTACGTTCATCTTCGTCAAAGACACTGCTGCTACGTCCTTTTGCTACCGCATCAAACAACAACACATCGCCTAAATCCTCTTGTAGGTAATAAAGTCCGTCGTTCGAAACAAGATACACCTCCGGCACTGGCAAACCTTGCTTTTTAAAATGCGAAGACATGTATATGAACGCGTTGTTCTCCTCTATTGAGGTTCCGCTAACTCCGATCAGTGTCTTCTCCCCTACTAATCGAAAATATCTCCGGTTAGAACCGGAAGAAGGCAATTCGGTAATCGCATCAGCAGAAATACCTGTATATGATAAGTATAGTTTATTCAGTTCTTCAGCAACCATCTTTAAGCATTTATGCTACGAAGTTACGTATAAATGTACAATGGGCAATTGAAAATGCGCAAATATATCACTGGCGGTTCTAATAAGAAAAGGAGACTCTCGTTTGTAAATCCGAGTATCTCCTTTAATCATGATTATTAATTCAAATTTCAAACACGTACATAAACTTATGCGCTAATTCACACAAGTTCCAATTTTCAAAGGGTGTAAACAAATCCGATTATAATATTCCTTGTGCCATCATGGCTTTAGCTACCTTCATAAAGCCGGCGATATTTGCACCTTTCACATAGTTGACCGTTCCATCAGCTTCTTTTCCATATTTCACACATTGTTCGTGAATAGAAACCATGATGCTCTTCAGTTTTTCATCAACTTCTTCGCTCGACCAACTTAGCTTCATTGAATTTTGTGTCATTTCCAAACCGGAAACAGAAACACCACCTGCGTTAGCTGCCTTACCCGGAGCATATAATATTTTTGCTTCAAGGAATGCATCAATAGCTTCAGGAGTTGATGGCATATTCGCTCCTTCTGAAACAGCAAAACAACCATTTGCCAACAGTGTTTTTGCATCATCGCCATTCAACTCATTCTGTGTAGCACTTGGCATGGCAATATCACATTTTTCATTCCATGGACGACCTCCGGCCACATATTTACATCCGTATTCTTCGGCATACTCACGTATACGTCCTCTATACAGATTCTTTAATTCCATGACAAATTTCAGTTTTTCTTCGTCTATTCCATCAGGGTCATAAATGTATCCATCTGAATCTGAAAGTGTAACCACCTTTGCACCCAGACTGATTAGTTTCTGAGCTGTATATTGTGCAACATTTCCCGAACCGGAAATTGCTACCACCTTTCCTTTTATATCAATATTACGAGTCTTCAACATTTCCAGCAGGAAGTATACATTTCCATAGCCGGTTGCTTCAGGACGAATCAATGAACCACCAAATTCAATACCCTTACCCGTAAATGTTCCCGTATTTTCACGAGCCAACTTCTTATACATACCATACATGTAAGCCACTTCACGTCCGCCAACACCAATATCACCTGCAGGAACATCCGTTTCAGGTCCGATATGACGCCATAGTTCCAAAACAAAAGCCTGACAGAAGCGCATAATCTCAGCATTCGATTTGCCACGTGGGCTAAAATCAGATCCACCTTTACCACCACCCATAGGCAGCGTAGTCAGTGAGTTTTTAAATGTCTGCTCAAAGGCCAAGAACTTCAGGATACCCAAGTTAACAGAAGAGTGGAAGCGAATACCTCCTTTATACGGGCCAATCGCATTGTTATGCTGCACACGGTAACCCATATTTGTATGTACGTTACCTTGATCATCTGTCCATGTCACACGGAATGAAAATACTCTGTCAGGAATACAGAGGCGTTCAATCAAATTTGTTTTTTCAAATTCAGGATGTTCATTATACACCTCTTCAATTGTACCCAAAACTTCTGCTACGGCCTGATGGTATTCGGGTTCGTTCGGGAATCTTCTTTTCAAAAGATCCAATACCTCACTTGATTTCATTGTATAGTATTTTAATTAGTAATAATTACAATTGAGTGTTTCTTATTGATTATTTACATCACAAAGGTAAGCACTTGTGTCAATAAAACAAATTTTTGAAAGCAAAATTAGTGTATAAATTACATTTAGTCGCACCAAACGACTTTTGTATAATAATTTCGCACACCATTAAAAATATTTTAAGGTTTTTGGGGCCTAATGAGCAATCACGATAATCAAACATTGCATGCTCTATTATTAGGAATGAAAAATTTCTAATTTTCGTTTTTATTATGCTATTTTGCATTGCTCAAATAAATTATCAACCTATTTTTCTAGTTATATGAATAAGATCATCGCTTTTTTCTTATCCCTTACTTTGTTGGGTTGTACCACCAGCAATTTGATGAAAGTCACTGTCAATAATCCATCTCCTATGGATCGCACAAATGAGATCATCGAATTGCCTCTGACTCCTATCATCTTGAAGATGCAAGACAAAGACTTTATCGTTACCGATGCGGAAGGCAAACAAATCCCTTATCAGAAAACGTTTGACAACAAGTTGATATTTCCGGTCAGCATCGTGGCAAACAGCAAAGCTACTTATACGATCAAAGAAGGAACTCCTGAAAAGTATCCGGCCTTGGTTTATGGTCAGCTTTATCCGGAAAGAGTCGATGATATTGCTTGGGAAAACGACCGTATAGCTTTCAGAATCTACGGACCGGCCCTGCAGGCTTCGGGTGAGAAGGCTTACGGATTAGATATTTGGGTTAAGCGAGTGCCCGAGTTGGTAGTTAAAGAGCGCTATCGTATGGAACTGGAAGATAAAATATCCTACCATAACGACAACGGCAACGGACTAGATTATTACAAAGTAGGTCCTACGTTGGGAGCAGGCACTGCAGCCTTGATTGTAAATGACACCATTGCCTATCCTTATTGCTATAACATGTTTGAGATAGTAGATAATGGGCCATTGCGCTTTACAGTTAAGCTGACATACAATCCGCTGACGATAAACAACAATAATAATGTAGTCGAACACCGCACCATCTCGTTGGATGCAGGCTCACAATTGAATAAAGTCTCCATATTTTATAAAAATCTGACAGAAGAATTGCCGGTTGCTGTCGGTATCGTTCTCCATGAACCAAGCGATGAATTCGTGGTCAACCAAGAAGAAGGCTACATTGCTTACGCTGATCCGGCAGATCCTAAAAACGGACAAACCTTTGTTGGTGCCGTATTCACAACCCCTTTAAAAGAAGCCAAAGCGGTTTACTTTTCCGATAAGGAGAAAAAAGAACGTGGTGCAAACGGACATGTGATGGGTATCGCAGATTACAAGACAGGCAGCGAATTTGTGTATTACTGTGGTGCAGGATGGGACAAATGGGGATTTGAAACACCGGCCGACTGGTTTGAATACGTTAAACTATTCTCTGCCCAACTAAAATCACCGCTTCAAATCAGCTTCGAATAAGCTATTACTCTATTAGAATGAATAAACTTATTCTGAGATTAGCCCTACCTTCTATTATTTCCAACATCACCGTGCCCCTATTGGGATTGGTGGATATTGCGATAGTAGGGCATCTGGGGTCGGCTTCCTACATTGGCGCCATTGCCGTGGGAACGATGATGTTCAATATCCTTTACTGGCTTTTCGGATTCCTCCGTATGGGCACGGGTGGATTGACGGCTCAGGCTTATGGCGAACGCAACCTTAAGGAATTAATGCGCCTCCTCACCCGTTCCCTATCTATCGGCTTGACACTGGCTTTCTTCCTTATCCTTTTGCAATCGCCTATCGAGTGGCTGACTTTTCAGCTGGTAGAAAGTAGCGACGATGTAAGCAGATTCGCAAAAATCTACTTCCATATTTGCATTTGGGGAGCTCCGGCAGTACTCTGCCTTTACGGATTTACAGGCTGGTTTATCGGCATGCAAAACACACGAATTCCGATGACGATTGCCATCACCCAGAATATCGTCAACATTCTGGGCAGCCTCCTTTTCGTCTATGTATTCGATTGGGGTATCGAAGGGCTCGCTTCGGCCACACTGATAGCCCAGTATAGTGGTATTTTTCTTGCTGTCTTCTTTTGGATCAGGTACTACCGTCGACTAAAGATCCACTTCAATTTCAGAAAAAGCTTCAAGCAAACAGACATGCGTCTCTTTTTCTCGGTCAACTCTGATATCTTTTTCCGCACACTATGTCTTGTAGCGGTCACTACTTTCTTCACAACAACCGGAGCCAAGCGAGGCGATCTTATCCTGGCGGTCAACACACTGCTCATGCAGTTATTTACCCTCTATTCTTATTTCATGGATGGATTTGCTTATGCCGGTGAAGCATTGGCAGGCCGTTTTGTTGGTGCCGGAAACAGAGCGTCGTTCCAAAAACTGATCCATTCTATCTTTGGATGGGGAATATCATTGGCCTCCCTCTTTACACTTCTCTATCTGGCTGGAGGAAAGGATTTCCTTCGCGTACTGACCGATAATGAAGAGGTGCTCCATACCTCATCGGCCTATTTTTATTGGTGTCTGGCCATTCCGTTTGCCGGCTTTGCCGCCTTTCTGTGGGATGGCATCTTCATCGGAGCCACTCAGACGCGCAAGATGCTTTACTCAATGCTGATTTCCTCCGGTTTATTCTTTTTCATCTATTATCTGATGGAAGCAAAACTTGGCAACCATGCCCTCTGGCTGGCCTTCATCACCTATCTCACGTTCAGAGGTCTATTACAAACCCTTTGGAGTGGTACGTTTATCAAAGAAAAAGGGTAACTTTGCAAGCCTAAACACAAATAGGACAAAAAAGAATGAAGCAATTAGTGATATTCGACCTGGATGGTACCTTACTCAACACCATTGCCGATCTGGCAGCCAGCACGAACTACGCTTTAACTCAAAACAATTTCCCTACACACGCAACGGAGGCCTACAACTATTTTGTAGGCAATGGCATAAACAAACTGTTTGAACGGGCCTTACCCGAAGGGGAAAAGACAGAAGAAAATATCCGTCGCATGCGAGAAGTATTTCTCCCTTATTACGACAAACATCATACCGTTCATAGCAAGCCCTACCCGGGAATTCCCGAACTACTCACTACGTTGCAAAACAAAGGAGTAAAGCTTGCTGTTGCCTCAAACAAGTATCAGTCCGCCACGGAAGACTTAATTCATCGATTCTTCCCCGAAATCCGGTTTGAAATTGTATTGGGACAAAGAGAAGGTATCCCACCAAAGCCCGATCCATCTATCGTAAACGAGATTCTCGCGCATACAGGGATATCCAAAGAAGATACGCTCTATGTTGGCGATTCGGGCGTTGATATGCAAACAACCATCAACAGTCAGATAGACGCTGTTGGCGTCACTTGGGGATTCCGCCCCAGACAAGAACTCGAGAGCTTCCACCCCAAATATATCGTGGATGAAGCGATGGAAATCGCATCAATTATCTGATTTTCATTTTTCCTTTTAATATATTATAAGTAGTTTTGGGACAAGCTAAAACAACCTTATATCATATACCTTTGTTATTATTAGACTATGTCTTAAACAATAAATACACATGAAATCTGATATCGAAATTGCAAGAAGCATTACTCTTACAAAAATCAATGAAGTCGCAGAGAAGGCCGGTATACCGCAAGAAGAGATTCTGAATTACGGTCATCACATTGCCAAAGTACCCCTCCATTTAATTAATGAAGACAAGGCTAAAAAAAGCAACCTTATCTTAGTTACAGCAATCACACCGACTAAAGCCGGTATAGGAAAGACAACCGTATCTATCGGATTGGCTTTAGGCTTGAACAAGATCGGTAAAAAGGCTATCGTAGCACTACGAGAGCCTTCACTTGGCCCTTGTTTCGGCATGAAGGGTGGTGCAGCCGGAGGCGGCTATTCGCAAGTACTTCCGATGGAGAATATCAACCTTCATTTCACTGGAGACTTCCATGCTATCACCTCGGCTCACAATATGATTACAGCCCTGCTAGACAACTACATCTATCAGAACAGAAAGACAGGCAGTGGGCTCAAAGAGATCAAATGGAAGCGTGTGTTAGACGTAAACGACCGTAGCCTTCGCAATGTCATCACCGGCTTAGGAGGATCGGCCAACGGTATTCCTACAGAATCAGGTTTCGATATCACCCCGGCTTCCGAAATCATGGCTATTTTCTGCCTCTCAACTAGTTTGGAAGACCTGCGTCGCCGTGTTGGAAATATCCTGTTGGGTTATACATTCGAAAATAAACCCTTCACGGTCAACGACCTGGGCATATCCGGTGCTATCACCGCCTTGTTAAAGGATGCCTTGCTGCCTAACTTGGTGCAAACAACCGAAAACACACCCGCCTTTGTACACGGTGGACCGTTTGCCAACATTGCACACGGATGTAACTCCGTATTGGCTACTAAAATGGCCTTATCGTTTGGCGACTATGTAATTACAGAAGCCGGATTCGGTGCAGACCTGGGAGCAGAAAAATTCTTCAACATCAAGTGTCGTAAGACCGGCCTGGCTCCAAAGCTAACCGTTCTCGTTGCAACAGCACAAAGTTTGAAGATGCACGGAGGCGTACCTGAAGACCAAATCAAAGAACAAAATATCGAAGGGTTGAAGAACGGATTGGCCAACTTGGACAAGCACATCGAAAATCTGAAGAGCTTCGGACAAGAAGTGGTCGTTACATTCAATAGATACGCCACAGATACCGACGAAGAAATTGCCTTGGTAGCTGACCATTGCCAGAAACTTGGCGTAGGCTTTGCCATGAACTCCGTATTTGCTGAAGGAGGAAAAGGAGGCGAAGAGCTAGCTCGTCTGGTGGTAGACAAGATAGAGAACAAGCCATCTCAACCTATCCAATTCACTTACGAAGACAACGATCCTATCCGCGTTAAAGTGAAGAAGGTGGCCGAAAATATTTACGGTGCAAGATCTATCGTTTACTCTTCACTGGCAGAAAAGAAGATCAAGCAGGTAGAAGAAATGGGAATCTCTCACTTCCCTATCTGTATTGCCAAAACGCAATACTCCTTTTCGGCCAATGCAAAAGCTTACGGTGTAGCCAAAGATTTCGAATTAGAAGTAAGAGATATCGTCATCAATAGTGGATCGGAAATGATTGTCATCATCATGGGTGAAATCATGCGCATGCCGGGTCTTCCTAAAGTACCTCAAGCACTCCACATCGATGTAGTAGATGGAATGATCGAAGGATTAAGCTAATCTCAGAGATTTTCCAAAGCAGCAATTTTCTGTCTGTTCGGGAGGTAGTTCAACATACCTTCCGAATAGACAACTTGATTACTACCGTCCTCATCTGCGTATATTAGGTAATATTCTATTTCCGGTACTTTCTTGGCAATCTCAGCCGCTCTTTCTATTCCCACAACCATAAATACCGTAGCATACGCATCAGCAGTCATACAATCATTCGCCACAACCGTAGCACTCAATATTGATTTTTCAGTAGGATAGCCCGTAATTGGGTCGATGGTATGTCCGAACTTTTTGCCGTCTTTAACATAGAAGTTACGATAATTGCCCGAAGTGGCGATACCCCCTTTTTTACAAAGCTGAACAACTTCATTCACCTCGTTAATCATTCCGGTCTTATCGTCTTCCGGTTTATTTATGCCGATACGCCAGCAGTTGCCCTTCGGATTAACCCCTTTCAGCGTTACTTCGCCGCCTATATCAATCATGTAATTTTCAATCCCTTCTTTTTCCATTAGGCGAGCAATCACATCACATGAGAACCCTTTGGCAATGGCCGAAGTATTTAGAATTACACGAGGATCGTCTTTAATAATCTTACCGCCTTCCAGTCTTATCTTTTGGTAGCCCGTAAATTCTTTCAAGCTGTCAATAGCCTGTTGAGACACACTATCCATATTCGCAAAACCGAATCCCCAAAGGTTAACCAGCGGTGCACAAGTAATATCGAATGCCCCTTCGCTAATAGTCGACACTTCTTGTGCCTTGGTGAACACTTCCGTAAACCACTCGTCCAGTTCTACCTGCTCGTTGTTGTTTACCTTCGTGATGATTGAATTTGGGTTGAATGGATTAAGCGACAGGTTGAACTTCTCGAATTCTGCTTCTATCTCTTTAGACAAAGGTTTTGATGACTCGTACTTGATAGAATATATCGTATGGAACACGCTCCCTGATTCTTCATAGTAAACCTTTTCTTGCTTGCAAGATGTGATAACCAACAGAAGAACTACGATTGGGAAAATAATACGTTTACACATAATACGTTTATTATATTGTTAAATCAGGCGGCTTCGTAAAGATGTTCGATCAGTATCTTCAGTCCGATACAAATCAGGATAATGCCCCCTAGCATATCTACATTCAGGTTCAGCTTGCGGCCAAAATGGTTACCAAAATAAACCCCGAATGCCGAGAATGCAAAAGTAATGAATCCTATGGTTGTAGCATTCATGAATATACTGTAATTTAAAATTGCAAACGATATACCCACAGCAAAAGCATCGATACTGGTTGCTATCGCCAACCCACAAAGCACTTTATTACAGAGCGGGTTGCGTTGCAGTTCTTCTTCATCGCGATCGTTCAGACTTTCGTAGATGGCCTTACCCCCTATGGCCGTGAGCAACAGGAATGCAATCCAATGATCCACATTCGAGATATATTTTTCGAATCCCATGCCCAGCAAATAGCCCAATACAGTCATGCCGGCTTGAAAAACACCTATAGTCGAAGCAATCTTCATGACATGCTTCGTGGTACAACGGCCTATTACGGCACCTCCCGTTATGGATACAGCCAGACTATCCATCGATAATCCTGCGGCCAAAACCATCGTATCTATAAACAACATCATGATTTATTAGAAAGTCTCTCTCAACACGATTTCAGAGATACCCTTTCTCTTCTTCGGACTATTGGTAAATATTTCAGGATTAGTTGGGTAGCCTACAGAGATAATAGCTGCAGGCTCAATATGTTCGGGTAAATTGAATGACTTACGACACAGGTCTGTGTCAAAATGGCAAATGATACAAGTACCTACCTCTTCATCGGCTGCTGCCAGACAAATATGTTCAATCACAATACCGAGGTCGATATCCAAGTGATCTTTCATATCCGACTTTCTCTTCCACGATTCGTTTTTATCCCCGCAAACCAAGATAAACAGTGGTGCAGGTTTGATCCATTCACGTGGATATGCATCGGCAATGGCTTTACGTCCTTTATCAGATGTAATCACCACAAAACGCCATGGCTGAAAGTTACAAGCAGAAGGAGCAAGCCTTGCCGCCTCTAAGATTCTATCCACCTTATACTCTTCAATCGGTTGGGAAGAATAATCGCGAACAGATAACCTTTTCTGCGCTAGTTCAGCAAAAGTCATAATTCCGTTTCTATTTTATAATTGTTTCTGTTTGATGCATTTCTCGAAATCAGCTCACCTATAAATCCGGACAGGAACATTTGCGTTCCGAGGATCATCGCCGTCAGCGAAATATAGAAATAAGGAGAGCTGGTAACCAGAGGTCTCAAGTCGCCCGACATGATTGACACCAATTTCATGCTTAATACGATTACAAGCGAAATTAAGCCAATAAGGAACATTACACTACCCCATACACCAAAGAAGTGCATCGGTTTCTTACCAAACTTAGATGTAAACCAAAGGGTAATCAAATCGAGATAGCCATTCACAAAACGATTCAGCCCGAACTTGGTCGTACCGTATTTACGTGCCTGGTGCTGAACCACTTTCTCGCCTATCTTGCTAAAACCGGCAATCTTTGCCAAATAAGGGATATAACGATGCATATCATTATACACCTCTATATTCTTGATAACGATATTTTTATAGGCTTTCAATCCGCAGTTGAAGTCGTGCAGATTTTTGATGCCCGAGAATTTACGCGCCGTAGCATTAAAGATTTTCGAAGGAAGGTTTTTCGAGAACAGCGGATCGTAGCGTTTCTTCTTCCAACCCGATACCAGGTCGTAGCCATCCTCTTTAATCATCCGGAACAATTCAGGAATCTCATCCGGGCTATCCTGCAGGTCGGCATCCATCGTGATCACCACATCACCTTGGGCGCGTTGGAAACCGCAATGAAGTCCTGGCGACTTTCCATAGTTACGTCTAAACTTGATACCTTTCACATGTTCGCTTTGCCGTTTCAACTCTTCAATAACAGCCCATGAATTGTCTGTACTCCCATCATCAATAAAGATAACTTCGTACGAGAATTGATGTTCATCCATTACCCGCTGTATCCATGCAAACAGCTCGGGGAGTGATTCTTCTTCGTTGTATAACGGTATAACTACAGATATATCCATCTTTATAGTTTTTCTATATTTTTACTCTTTATCTTGATACGGCTAGTGATCAAAGCTACAGGAAAAGAAACGACTACACCGTATAGAATATTATTGAAAATTCCTTGAATTGTCATCTGAATAGGCGTTGGCGTCGGCATAGCCTTTACAGCCTCCTTCACATCTTCACTCACACCAGACTCATTGATCATAGTCATAGCCGTATTCAACGAATCAGAGATATAATTTGTAGGAGCCAGATAGCGATAAAAAGTAAAGTGTGCTAACGAAACAATCAATGCGGCAAACACAAAGATAAGAATCCCCAAGGTCCAATCGCGAGTAAAGTTCACCTTGTCAGGAGAAACGGCGCGAAAATGCAGGATAAGGGTAGCCAATAAAAAAGGAACTGAAAAGGTCAATCCCCAATAAACGTACGACCACGTAGGATAGGTCACCCCCAATGCGAAAAAGATATACTTAAAAGCCCAGAATATCCCCATAATGAGGCCATAAGTCATGGCGCTTTTTAGTAGTAAATTCTTCTCGTCTTTCATTTTAGAACCATTATTGTTAGAACAAGCAAAAGTAACTATTTATTGCCAAAATCTAAACACTAACGTTTAAATAGTAAAAAGAGAGATTCGTTAACTCAAAAAGAAAAGCATACATGAAGTAAAACCAACACATAAACACTTAATAAACAGCCATTTTAATATAATCAAATCAAATTTTAATTAGATTTGAGCCAAAAAAACAGCAATATTAAACCTAATATCTAATATTAACACAAGGTGTTATTGAAATACAGCTAATATTCAATATATTCCCACACCTTTTAAAAACAAAACAGCTTCTTGGGGGATTAATGAAGCATAATACTATTTTATTATGAAAACTAAACTTACCACTGCAATTTGCATCTTATTTTCCGGATTAATTTTGAGTTCTTGTGCAACAATTTTTGGTCACTCGAAATATCCTATTTCATTTAATTCTACTCCAAGTGGAGCAAAATTCACGATAGAGAATAGAAATAACAAAGAAATTTACACAGGTACTACGCCTGATGTAGTAAAGCTACAAACATCTGCAGGATACATGAAAAAAGAAGAATATAAAATAACATTTACAAAAGAGGGTTTTGATACAAGATCAGTCATGATTACCTCTACCCTTAATGGCTGGTACATTGGTAATATATTATTGGGAGGTCTAATTGGAATGCTTATCGTAGATCCAGTATCTGGCGCTATGTATAAAATTGCAAAAGAAGATAGAAGCGTAGATGTAAAACTAAATTCAAACAACGACACTAAACTTAGTTTACAAATCATAGATATCGAGAACCTTCCAGAAGGTCTTACAAAATCAGATTTAGTCAGAATCAACTAAACCATGGTTTATTGTAAGTAGCTACATTTTATTCACTCCTCTATAGGAACAGTAGAAAAGTCAATCCCAATCTACACACTCATCCCGATGTCATTTTGCACTGATTATCAACGCTAAAAAATCATCCCGATGCTTTTAAAAAAACATCCCGAACGTTTTTAAAAAGCATCGGGATCTTTTTTTAAAACGTTCGAGGTGTTTTTTAACAACCTTATATACGTTGTTTTTCAACGAATTATTTTTCAAAATTCACATCGGGATGAGTTTAAATTTGAAGATTTGACGAATTGGAGATTCATCGGGATGATAATATAAACTATAAAATTATGGCACGACCATCCTCAACTTTTATATATTTCCTTTCTATTGCCAATAACAATCACCGGATTATCCACCTCATCAAGGTTATGTAACAATTCTTTTAACTTTTGGAGCGCTTTAGGGCCTTTTATCTCACTAGTATTAAAATAGGAATCATTCAAATATCGTTTCATATCCTATGGTCTCCATACATCTATCAACTTATTATCTGTGGTATAATATTGGAGCCAAAAAGATAATCCGCCATCCAGATCATTTATCATTCCATACATATGCGCAACAGGATGCGTATCTAAAAGCATAGTTAACTGATTAACATCATCATATATTCCTTTTATTATATCTACTTGTCGTTTTTTTTATTTCTGCCGATATTTGTTTAATCAAAAAGAGTAACTTATGAAATGCACACCTCAACATTTGGGAAAAGCGATTCGAATAGCAGTTAATGCACATTACGGACAAAAAGATAAGGGAGGAGATCCTTATATTTTCCATCCTTTTCGCGTAATGAATGCATGCAGTAGTCTGGAAGCTAAAATTGTAGCCGTTCTGCATGATGTGGTTGAAGATACCGATATTGAAATGGATTTTATCTCAGCTGAATTTCCAATAGAAATAGTGGATGCCCTAAAGCTACTCACTCATACGCCTGAGGTAGACTATATGGATTATGTTCAAGGAACTAAAAATAATCCAATTGCTCGAGAAGTTAAAATAGCAGACCTAAAAGACAATTGCAATGTGTCTCGAATAATGAATATGACCAATAAAGATATTGAGCGCTTGAAGAAATATATAGCAGCGTTGAAAATATTTGAAGACTGATCTTCTTACAGGCCAAAGTTCAAATAGATGCCAAGTAAACAAAACAACTCAAGCAGTTAGGTTTCGAGTTAATCACCATCAGTAATGAAGATGATTAAAAAAGCATACACACAGGAATAAATCAAAACCAAACACCCCTGAACATCAGCTACAATAGGCTGTATTCAGGGGTATTATTTCGTGACCCGGGTGGGACTCAAACCCACGACCTTCAGAACCGGAATCTGACGCTCTATTCACTAAGCTACCAGGCCAAAGACGTGCAAAAGTAAACATTATCTGGCATTAATACAAGCTAGACTATTATTTTGACAAAATGAAATCATTTGACCATTTTTATATACCACAATGTAATTTATCAGTCATTATCTTGTTAAGATGTCATTAATGGTTATCTTTGCGAGATAATTTTAAAAATCAAAGAAACTAATATATTTATGAGCTACCTCATCAAACCCAAAGGATATAAGGCCTTGCTTAATCTGGCTCAAACGGAATTGGGTATCAAAAGCATTAAAGACTTTTTTCAACAAAACCTTTCGTCGGAATTACGCCTTAGACGTGTCACGGCTCCATTGTTCGTACTAAAAGGGCTGGGGATAAACGATGACCTCAACGGCGTAGAACGACCAGTGACCTTTCCGATTAAAGACCTCAACGATAATAAAGCAGAGATTGTTCATTCGCTAGCTAAATGGAAAAGATTAACTTTGGCGGATTATGAGATCGAACCGGGGTATGGCATCTATACGGATATGAACGCAATTCGCTCGGATGAAGAATTGGGCAACCTGCACTCGCTCTATGTAGACCAATGGGACTGGGAAAGGGTGATGACCCGTGAAGAACGGACGGTAGACTTTCTGAAAGAGATAGTTCAGCGTATCTATGCAGCAATGGTGAGGACAGAATATATGGTTTACGAGATGTTTCCGGAAATCAAACCGATCCTGCCTAATCGTATTCATTTTATTCATGCTGACGACTTGCTGCGTAAATATCCGGGACTAACAGCCAAAGAGCGTGAAGACGCAATATGCCGTGAGTATGGTGCCGTATTTATCATTGGAATCGGTTGCGTGTTGAGCGACGGCGAAAAGCACGATGGCAGGGCACCGGACTACGACGATTGGTCGACTGTAGCTGCAAACGGCCAGGTAGGCCTGAACGGCGACTTATTGGTCTGGAACGCCATTCTGGATCGTTCGGTTGAACTTTCGTCCATGGGTATTCGCGTGGATAAGGAGGCCTTGCTACGCCAGTTGAGTATGGCGAATGTGGAGGATAGAAAGAATCTGTTTTTCCACCGCCGCCTGTTGAACAACGAGCTGCCACTTAGTATTGGTGGAGGTATCGGGCAAAGTCGCTTGTGTATGTTCTACCTGCGCAAAGCGCATATCGGAGAAATTCAGGCAAGTATATGGCCTGACGACATGCGAAAAAATGCAAAAGAGGCAGGCATGCCTTTAATATAGTTTGAAGTATAAAAGATATGGGAGTAGATGTAAAGATTGAAGAGAGTTGGAAATTACAGTTAGCGGATGAGTTTGAAAAGCCTTATTTTAAACAGCTGACAGATTTTGTAAGGACGGAATATAGCGAAAGGCAGATATTCCCTCCGGCACGTGACATTTTCAATGCTTTTACTCATTGCCCTTTCGACAAGGTTAAAGTCGTGATCCTCGGACAAGACCCTTATCATGAACCCGGACAAGCTCATGGACTGTGCTTTTCCGTAAAGGAGGGAACTCCGGCACCGCCCTCGTTGGTCAATATCTACAATGAAATTAAAACGGATATCGGCAAACCTGTGCCCAAAAGTGGCAATCTTACCCGCTGGGCCGATCAAGGCATCCTACTGCTTAACGCCACGCTGACGGTTCGTGCTCATCAGGCAGGTTCGCACCAGAACAAAGGGTGGGAAACGTTTACAGATGCCGTGATTCATCGCCTGGCTGAGAGGAAGCAGCATATTGTCTATATCCTTTGGGGAGCCTATGCGCAACGTAAGGGAGCGTTTATAGACACTTCGGCTAATCTGGTACTAAAGGCACCTCACCCCTCTCCACTGTCATCCTACAGGGGATTCTTCGGGTGCAAGCATTTCAGCAAAACAAATGAGTATTTGACAGCGACGGGTCAGACACCGATCGAATGGTAAATCAATACCATTTCTGTCCATCGCGGTAGTTGCTACTCTGATCCCATTTCAAGTCTTTCAGCAACGAAGAGTTGACCGCAATCGAGAACGAGTACGTTTTATACGGCCCGACAGGGACGAAGCTTGCCGTCATCTGCCAGCAATGGAGACTTCGAGAGATGTTGCAGGTCATAAACGCGATCTTGTTCTTATCGAAATCGTAGGTTGCATTAAAATTGAAGCGCCAGTTTTTAGTGGGCTGGATATTTCCGTTAAAGCTTAATGCATGGGTAATCTTATACTTGTATTCTTCTCTTTCAATATCGATATTGGACATATCGGTATTCAAGTTCATACTGTAGTTGAACGAAAGACTCCAAGGTATGGTATTTAAATAGTAACCGTCGGCATCAGTATCAGACGATTGAGCGGATTGATCTTTTCTTAATCGTTTAGGAGCTCCGGTACCATCCGTGTTATTCAGTTCATCTTGTTCCGTTTCTGGTGCACCCGTTGTATTTGATGTATTTGTTTTATTCTCTCCATCTTTCTTCCCTCCGAACAAGTTGGCAAACCAATCGTTGTTAATCGTATACGAGAAGCTGGTACCTGTTGAACGTAAACGTCCTAATCCTTTTCCGGCTTCCCAACGGGTTACATTCTGACGATCCAGTCTTTTGGTATCGGGATTATACTTATAAGTATAGGTATCGAAACGGGCATTCAGATTCAGCGTATAGCTTTTTGACAGTTTCAAACGGATATTGGCATTCAAATCGCTCCATTGGAATGAGTCTGCCGCCAAATTATTGCTTATATCGAATGACAGCTTATCAATCAAGCTGATTTTACGAAAACCGGTTGAATCTTTGGATGATTTCACTTTAGCTTCAACCGTATTAGATAAGCCAAATGATACGCTTCCACGCTTACCTGATGAAGGATAACCGAATATACTTCCTTCGTAGGGTGAGTAATATTGGTCTTGAAGCGCACCGTTCATATCTTCATATTGATAATGCTGATAATAGCCAAAGCCGGGAGCACCAAAATCGGGAGCTGCACTAAGTGAAATGGTTGGCTCCATGCGGTGACGAATCATCTGTACGGCATCACCAAAAATAGACCAAGGCTTAAAGTTTCCATAGACCGTAGTCGAAGCAGATATGGCTGCATCATAGTCGTAAACACGGTAAAAACCATTGGTCGTATCGCGGGCAACGAACTGATTCGTCACAGGATCGTATTCTTTTTCTACCCTGCTTGTATACCAACGCTCGGTATAATTGAAGCTTGGTGTGATATTGATATAATTGAATAAAGAGAACGTAGCACTTACCGGTATTTTGTGCTGCATCGCATTCTGCCAGTCTTTAACAAGATTGGCTTGCAAGAATTTGTCTTCTTTGGTTGTAATGCTATTTCGGAAATAACCGGTGTATTGCATTGAAATCTTTTCATACCAGCGTTCTGCTCCTACACGTTGTTTGCGTTTGAAAGGGAAAATACGTGTCATCGAAATCGAGAGGTCTGGTAAGGTTACGGCCAAGGTAGAGTCTTTCATACGCTGGTTCACACTCATCGTTCCCGAAATGGTGAAAGGATTGTTGGCAAATCGCTTGGTGATATTGACTGTTGAACTCTTATTATTTTCAGTTGCATTTACAAAACCGCTACCGCTGTTTGAATGCAGACTATTCATGTTATTACGGTCAAAACTGCTTGTCGAGAAATTGACACTGGCCGAGAATGACATGTATGGATTGGCCTTTGCGTCTTGTGAATGCGACCAGTTAATCTTAAAGTCTTTCGACAAGGAATAGTCCGGCATTTTTTCACCATTCACCACATCACCATATCGGGATACCTGATAGGCGGCATTAAAGCTTCCTGAATATTTATAACGTTTACGATAAGATGAACGTGCAGAAAGCCCCCAGGAGCCTTTTGTATAGACTTCGCCTGTTAAGGCCAAATCTATATAGTCACTCAGGGCAAAGTAATAACCTCCATCGCGAAGGTAAAATCCACGGGCTGTTTCTTCACCAAATGTCGGCATCAAGATACCGGATGAATAGGAACTGGTAAAAGGGAAGAAGGCAAACGGCAATCCAATAGGATAAAGCGGCACATCTTCGATAACCAGATAGACCGGACCGGTCACAATATCTTTCTTTGGCCTAACCTTGGCCTTGGTCATGTGAATATAAAAGTGGGGATGATCGTGCTCGTCACAAGTGGTATATCGCCCGGGAGCCATATTGAGGATATCATTTGGCATCTTTTTGGTACGACCGGAAGTAACAAATCCTTCTCCTTGCTGGGTGATTACATCGGTGATATATCCTTTCTTAGAGCCAAAATTATAACGCATCGTTTTGGACTCATACTGCTGCTCACCCTCTTTGAATAACGGATAACCAAACTCGAGTCCGGTCGAATCTAAACCAAATGTTGCATGTACAATGCTGCTGTCCATATTCATTCGGATTTCTTCAGCCTCCAATTCAATATTCTGATATTTGACTTTTCCTTCACCAAACAGAAAAGCCCAGTTTCCGGCTGTCATCACAATTGAATCCTTAGCTTCATAGGAAACGGGAGCATCCAGTCCATTCTTCTTTTTAGGAATTGAATCTGTGGACGTCACAGCAAGACTATCCGTCGGGACAACCTCCTCCTGAGCAGACACCGCAAAACTTCCGGCAAAAAGAAAAAGCAGAATAATAAAGACTCTGTATCTTAAGAACATTTCGTTTATTTGACCGTTATCAAAGTGCAAATGTATAATAAAATACGGCTTCCAAAGTCTTTTATTCTCCTAAAAAGAGTTTAGCCCATGCATCAAATCGCTCTTCAGACTCCTTATCGTACTTCGAAAGCGACTTTTTAATTTTATCAATAGACTTTTCTTTTTCCAGTTTCGTCTTGCTATAAAACTTATCTGCAAAGCAGATGAGCTGCTCTTCAATCGACACGGGCAACATATCACGGTGTGGCAACGGTAACTGGTTGGCCTCAATCATAGCCAACGAAATACCGGCACCCGTATGGCGTTCGCATACTAGGGCATGACGTTCCAACCCTTCTTTTCGCAACAAATCGGCGCCAAGATAGCCGTGACAGATATAACGATGCTCACCAAAGCATTCTATATCAGGCGCATTACAAAGGAAAATGCCTATATCATGCAGCATGGCTGCTCCTTCTACAAATTGTAAATCGATATTCAGTTCGGGGTGAAGCCTACCAATAGCCAAGGCTTTGTCGGCCACACTCCGGCTGTGAGTAACTAAAATCCGATATGCCTCGGATGAAGGATCATAATATTTACGGATGATTGCTAATGGATCCATTTTTTTATGCATAAAAAACCGAACAAAGAATGACACGTTAGTTTCATGGCATCTTTGTCCGGTTATTTAGTTAGTTATCTTCTTTTACTTAATTATAGTGTTGTTAGTTTCAGGTTACGCCACAGAACTTTTATGCCGCCTCCGTCATGGATTTGAAGAGCAATACGGCCTTTACCAGCACCGATCTTATCGTCTGTTAGATTAACCATTTCTTCACCATTCAACCAAGTTGTAACGTTGTTTCCTTGAACTTTAATACGCATTGTATTCCAATCACCTACTTTCAAGATATTTTCTTTTTCATCAGGAATTTGTTCCAACCAACCACGTCCGTATGATTCGTAGATACCTCCTGTGTCATGTCCTTTAGGAGCTACTTCTACTTGCCATCCGTTAACTTTTACTCCTTCTTCGATGAATGAGCGGATGAATACACCTGAGTTACCGTCTGCTTCTTGTTTGAATTCAACTGTTAAATCGAAATCATCATAGTAGTCACGAGTTGCCAAATAGCCATAACCTTTGTCTGGACCACTTTCGCAAACTAGTAAACCTTCATTGTTTACGTACCATTTTTCTGTTCCGTAAGCTTCCCAACCAGTCAAGTCTACACCGTTGAATAAGGTTACTTCTTTAGTTTTACGTGGAAGTTCTTTTATCTTGATGTTGCGGAATGATGCTGGCCATCCGTGGTCTTGCAAACAGATCACGCCTTTCTTAGCCAAACCATATTCAGGAGCATTTTTCCATTTTCCGCTGTTCTTACGTGCGTGCCAGTCGTCTGACCATGCTTCGAATTCAAGAATCTTAACACCGTTCAGCCAATGTTCTACGTGACCATTGTCGAATACAATCTTAGAGTTATTCCATTCACCTTGTGGATTAACTTTCATGATTGTTGTGTCAGGCAAATACATAGCGTAGTCAACACCAAGCTTTTGCCATGGTTCCAAAGCAATTTCGAAGTTAGGCTCGTCGATCAACTGATATTCAGGACCAGTTAAATAAGGAACTTTGTATTGAGGACGTTCTACTACGTGGTATAACATACCGCTGTTTCCGCCTTTAGACAATTTCCAGTCCCATGACAATTCGAAGTTTTCAAATTCTCTGTCGGTTACGATATAGCCACTTGCATCGCCACCTTCACCTTTAGCTTGGATACATCCGTCTACCACATGCCATGGTTCAGTTAGTTCCGTACCATTGTAATCTTTCCATCCATTTAGCGTTTGACCATCGAATAGCAATTGCCATCCTTCAGCTTGTTCTTCTGGGGTTAGTACATTGTGCTTTGTCGTACATGAAGTAAGTACGCCAAAAACAGCACAGGAGGCGAAAAGCCCCGCCAATGTTTTTGTGATTGTTTTTGTTTTCATTTTTAGATTTACATTTTAAATAGAAGATGGTACAAAGATAATAATATAACCTTAGTTAAATAATTCGAATAGTAAAAAAATAGACATATAAATCAAGACTTCTTACTAATTCTCAATTCATTAAGACTTTTCACCGTCTCTTAAGCGATTAAAAAACAAAAGGCTAGTCACCTTCTAAGGACTGAATTAGGGTTACAAGCATCAAATCGTAGTGTATCTCTTTAGTTCTTGGCGTAAGGTTTTTGCTTTGTTGCCGGTAACAGCATCCACCAATTGCCAGAATCGTTCGCTATGACTCATCTCACGGGTGTGGCAAAGTTCGTGTAAGAGGACGTAATTAATCAGATGATCAGGCAACAACATAAGCGAACGGGACAGGTTGATACCTTTTCGAGCGCTGCAGCTCCCCCAGTTGGTACGGCTCTTCGTTATGCGAACTGAGGTATATGTAAAGTTATACTGAGAGGCCAATGTGCGTAGTCGGGCTGGCAAAATCCGTTTAGCTTCATGTAACAAAGCACGCCCTAATAGATCATTTAATGTTTTCTGCACATGGTCTTGTGTAAAGTCGGTGTTTCGAGGGCAAGCA
The DNA here is from genome assembly GCA_023429375.1 of Bacteroidota bacterium. Lineage (GTDB taxonomy): Bacteria > Bacteroidota > Bacteroidia > Bacteroidales > Tannerellaceae > Massilibacteroides. Next base: position 26,842 of record JAEYVY010000016.1, read on the forward strand.
ATATGCAATACATCATTTTCTAATTTCATATAGAAATTAGTCCGTTCGGAACAAAAGATATGCAGACGAAATGTATTAGTCTGAAGAACGGTCGTTTCATCCAACGGAGCAAGAGCAGGGCGAACGGCCAAGGCTTTGATTAATACGTTGCGCTTTTCTTCGATAAATGCCAACATTCGCTTTTCATCTCCCTTGAGGGGCATGACCCCTATGATACGACCATTAGATATTTTCAGCGTATAGCGGGTGGCTCTTACACTCTGCCGAAGTGTAATCACTCCTAAATCTTTATCTAAAATCTCCCATTCCATTCTTGTAACAAAAGTAATACAATCGCGTAAACAATTAATACATCGGAAATCCGTATCTTTGCGCCGATTAAACAAATAACAACTAAAATAGATAGTCGAATTATGGGCAAAAAAGCACTCTTAATCATTTGTGACGGTTGGGGAATCGGCAACCAAGGTGAAAGCGATGTTATTTTTAGAACACCAACTCCTTACTGGGACAGCCTGATCAAAAATTATCCAAACTCTCAACTTCAAGCTTCAGGTGAGAATGTGGGTCTTCCTGACGGACAAATGGGTAACTCGGAAGTAGGACACCTTAACATTGGTGCCGGACGTGTGGTTTATCAGGATTTGGTAAAGATCAATATCGCTTGTCGTGACAATACGATTCTAAACAATCCGGAAATCAAACGTGCTTATAGCTACGCCAAAGAAAACAACAAGAATATTCACTTTTTAGGATTAGTTTCGGACGGTGGTGTTCACAGTTCAATGGAACATTTGCTAAAACTGACAGATATTGCCCGTGAGTACGGCATCACTAAATCATACGTGCATTGCTTTATGGACGGTCGCGATACCGATCCTAAGAGCGGTAAAGGATTTATTGAAGAACTAGAAAAACATCTTCAAACTACAGGTGGTAAGATTGCTTCAATCATCGGCCGCTACTATGCAATGGACAGAGATAAACGCTGGGAGCGCGTAAAAGAAGCGTACGACCTATTGGTTCATGGAAAGGGTAAACATGCTGAATGTATGGTAACAGCTGTAGAAGAATCATACGCTGAAGGTGTTACCGACGAATTTATCAAACCAATTGTACATACAGAAAATGGCAAACCGGTAGCATGTATCGAAGAAGGTGATGTAGTAATCTTCTTCAACTACCGTAACGACCGTGCGAAGGAATTGACAGTTGTTTTGACTCAACAGGATATGCCAGAAGCAGGTATGATGACTATCCCTGGTTTACAATACTATTGTATGACTCCTTATGATGCGAATTTCAAAGGTGTTTACATCTTATTTGACAAGGATAATGTAAGCAATACATTGGGCGAATATTTGGCACAACAAAATAAAACTCAGCTTCACATTGCTGAAACAGAAAAATATGCACACGTAACGTTCTTCTTCAATGGCGGACGTGAAGAGCCTTTTGCCGGTGAAGACCGCATCTTGGTTCCTTCTCCTAAAGTGGCTACTTACGACCTTAAACCAGAAATGAGTGCTTACGAAGTAAAAGATAAACTGGTTGAAGCAATCAATACAGAAAAATACGATTGCATCATCTGTAACTATGCAAATGGTGACATGGTAGGTCATACAGGCGTTTACGAAGCGATTGAAAAAGCCGTTATCGCTGTAGATAATTGCCTTCGCGACACCGTAGAAGCAGCTAAAGCAAAAGATTATGAGGTAATTATCATTGCCGACCACGGTAACGCTGACAATGCAGTTAATGCGGACGGTAGCCCAAATACAGCTCACTCATTGAATCCGGTTCCTTGTGTGTATGTTACTGAACGTAAAGACGCAACTGTAGAAAACGGTATTTTGGCAGACGTAGCTCCTACCCTGTTAGCAATTATGGGATTGGAAAAACCTGCAGAAATGACCGGCCATTCACTAATTAAATAAGATAGTTTCTACCCAAAAGCATATGATTCAAATCGAAGACACACTCGTCAGCCTGGATATCATAGAGAAAACATTCATCTGTGATCTGGCTCAATGTAAAGGTGCCTGCTGTGTGGAAGGCGACTCGGGCGCTCCACTTGAGGAAAGCGAATACCAAATCATCAAGAAACTACTGCCTAAAGTTTGGGATGATCTATCTCCCGAAGCTCAAGCACTTATAGAGAAGCAAGGCGTAGGGTATATAGACGAAGATGGAGAAATAGTGACCTCGATCGTAAACGGCAAGGATTGTGTATTCACCTTTTATGATGAGAAAGGCATTTGCAAGTGTGCCATCGAAAAGGCTTATAGAGAAGGACGAATCGATTTTTACAAACCGATTTCATGTCACCTCTATCCTATCCGAGTTGCTAAATACAATACCTTCCGTGCATTGAATTATAATAAATGGAAGATCTGTAAGCCGGCCGAAATACTGGGTCAAAAAGAAGGATTACCCCTTTATAAATTCTTAAGGGAACCGCTGATCCGAAAGTTTGGCGAAGCCTGGTATGCCGAACTGGAAACAGTGGCGTCTGAATGGGAGAAGCAAAAAGAAAATGACAAATAAACAAAAAGCCTCGCTTTACTAATGTAGAGCGAGGCTTTCTCTATTTTGCACGAAACCTGATTTATTCAACATTCTTTATCAAGTCGGCCGACTGATATTCTTCTTTCAAATAGGTTTCAATATGACGTTTTTTCTTGTCTTCCAAGATTTCGTTAATAGCAATAAGTATACCTGTCTCTTCCACATCACCAAACTCATGGTTGACGGCTGTACCGAATACCCGCATCTGTGGAGAAAGGCTCATGTAGGCACTCACCAATGGAGGTACATTAATACCTAATTTTCTAACTTCTGTATTTAATATGCGATAGTTGTCTTTGAAATTCTCGTGAGGGAACAAGGCCTTCATCTTTTCTATATCCGTTTCTGTGCAAAGAGGATAAATCGGAGTAACCAATTTGTCTTTATCCGGGAAATGAAGGCTAAGGAAATAAAGAATCATATTACGGGCTTCGGTATTGTAGGTATTATACATGGTAACTTTACCAAAATAATACTTCAATGTAGGATCAACTACAGATAATGCACCCAATCCGTCCCAAAGGTTGTCTAATACGAACAAGCCCTTTGCCCCTGCACGGGTAGACTGATATTCAAGTGTCACAAAAGACCGGCCAAGTTCAACTGTATAGGGTAGATAATCTTTGATGAATTCGTCAGAAAAGTTAAACAGATGGGACGTAGCCAGCATAGGCTTTCCATTCTTATCAAACTTTACATCTGGGCCACATAAAAAACGATAACCGCCTAATATCATTTCGTCTTCAGGGCTCCAAACCACTAATTGACGATAGGCGTTATCCATCGTGTCATATTCATCAATATCTACCTCCATGCCCGTGCCACCGCCATAGAAACGAAACGCGATTTCACGCAATCGCCCTATTTCACGCATAACATTGGGTGAATCATGAGCTGTTACAATATAAATCTCATTATTCGATTTATTGGTTCTCCGTAAGAGTTTATCCTTGGTCAGTTCCGCTTTAAGCAGCTCCTTATCAACCGGATCTATTATCTCTTGCATCTGCATATACTTGCTATTACTTATAATTTATATACAACTTCCTTTACCCACTCTGCCCACTCTGCAGGTTTTTTACTTTTATCAAATGTTTGCCAAGGGATAGGTTTCCCAAAATGTATTTTAAATGTTTTATGTTTGGATTTAAACATTTCATCCGGCAAATAAATCATTTCATAATTCATCTTTATGCCTAATGATTTACGCACGTTGGATAAATTATAGAAAAACGAAGAGTTCTTTCCTTCAAAGCGAATGGGTATAATATCTCGCTGATATTCCACTGCCTTTTGGACAAACGATTTCTTCCATTCCAAATCCACGATTTTACCGTTTATCTTTCTCGAACAAAGCCCTGCTGGAAATGTGATAACCTGATTATCGGAAGCATAGGCTTCTTCTATTAACCGGGCTGCATCTTTTCCTTGTGCTCCATGTTTATTTATAGGGACAAATATGGTCTTTAGATTATCAAGATAAAGAAGTAGATCATTGACGAAATATTTGATGTTCCCATCATACTTAGCGCCGATAATAGCGGACAAACATATTCCATCCAATCCTCCTAGGGGATGATTAGACGCAAATATAAAACGCCCCTTATCCGGGACATTTTCTTCGTTTACAAGTTGAAGCGTAAGATCGAAATATCCGATCAGTTCTTGCATAAACTCAACACCGTACTTGTCCTGATACCGGGTTAGGATATCGTTCAGTTCATCTTGGTGAACTGTCTTTATCAAATAGTTGACAATAAAGCCTGGAATTTTCCCTGCTAATCCGGGTGCTTTTTGTCTTAATATTTGCTTGATATCTATTCTGCAAATATTTTTCTTATCTGCCATACACTGATATATCTTAACGCAAAGATAGAGTTATTAATGAATAAGAAATATAGTTAACGTGTTTTTTTAAGGGTTCTAAACATACAAAGGGTATATAAAACATAAGGCCATGTCGTATAAGAACCCTGTTCTGAGTCCCTTTTCGACATGACCTTTTGTACTGTTTTTAATATGATTTTTACCTTTTCTCGTATCTTTCAGTTAATTATTTACATGCAGGTTTTACAGCTAGAGCAAGTTGCCAATTCTCCACGGAAACGCTTTTCAACCAATCCTCTTAATCTTTCTTGAAGAGGTTCGAGGCGAACATAGTCGAGTACATCAGCAGTGAATGCTACGCTAAGCATCATTCGGGCTTCAGCTTCCGGTATACCACGGCTCCTTAAGTAGAATAATGCATTCTCATCTAATTGTCCCGTAGTCATACCATGTGAACACTTCACATCATCTGCATAGATTTCCAACTGCGGTTTGCTATACATTCGGGCTTCACGAGAGGTAAGCAGATTGCGGTTGCTTTGATAAGCTTGGGTCTTTTGAGCATCTTTCTTTACCAGAATACGTGCACAGAATGAACCGACAGAGCTATCATTTAGCACGTTCTTGAACAACTCTGTACTGTGGCAATTAGGAACGGCATGCGTCACGTGGCTATAAACATCCACCTTCTTATTCTTGTCCATTACTCCCATTCCACACAAGGTTGCTTCGGCATGTTCACCGTTCAATTCGATGTAATAGTTATTACGGCTTAAGCCATTCATCAAGGTGATCCCATTGACCAGCACATTCGAATTGGCTTCTTGTTTTACGTGTAATGACGAGAAACGGGTTGTCAAATCGTTCGTTTCCTCCAGTTCATAGAAGTCAAAGAAGGCTCCTTGCTCAGCATAGATCTCAACCACCTGTGTGGTAAGAAATTTTTTATAGTCGAGACAATGATCGCAAACCAATAGACGAGCTTGCGAATTTTCGCCCATAATAATCAGCATGCGACGGTTTGCCATGGTTTCTACGTTGCTTCGCAATATATTAATCAGCTGAAGAGGTTTCTCAATGACAATTCCTTTAGGAACATAGATAACAAATGTATCTTGTGCCAACATCGTATTCAAAGCAATTATGCCATCACGTTCAGATGAGGCTGCTTGTCCATAATAGCGTGCAGCAACTTCCGGATATTGTTCTGCAAACTTACTCATACCACCTACATATACACTCTCCGGCAAATACTTATCTTTAGTTGATCTCTCAACATACAAGTCATTCACCATATAGTAGAGGGAGGTTCCCAGATTGGGCAAATCACAGTGAAATACATCTTCCGGTTTAAACGACATAGGCAAACGTGTCAGATTCAAACCGTAATCGGGAGCAAAAGCTTGCTGAACATCTGTATATCTGTAATTCTCATCATTCGTTGAAGGGAATCCCATCCGCTTAAAGTCTTCGAACGCTTTTGTCCGAAGCTTATTCATCACCTCTGGAGAATGTTTGCAAATTAGTTTCTCGTATTGGGCGAATAAATCAATATATTGTTTTTCTGCTCCCATATCATGCATTTGTTTCTGGCTCCTTAATCCAATCGTATCCCTTTTCTTCCAGTTCCAGAGCTAATTCCGGACCAGCGCTTTTAACAATACGGCCATTATAAAGGACATGCACAAAATCAGGTTTGATATATTCAAGCAATCTTTGATAGTGAGTGATTACAATCGTTGCATTTTCAGATGATCTCATCTGGTTTACCCCTTTCGCCACGATTCGTAGTGCATCGATATCCAATCCACTATCTGTTTCGTCGAGGATAGAGAGCTTAGGTTCCAACATAGCCATCTGGAATATCTCGTTACGTTTCTTTTCTCCTCCTGAGAATCCTTCATTCACGCTACGGCCTGCCAACTTGTTATCTAATTCTACAATCGCTCTCTTTTCACGCATAAGCTTCAAAAAGTCTGTTGCAGAAACCGGCTCTAATCCTTTATACTTGCGGTGCTCGTTTACAGCTGCACGCATAAAGTTAACCATACTTACACCAGGAATTTCTACCGGATATTGAAAGCTCAGGAAGATGCCTTCACGGCTACGATCTTCTGGTTCAAGCTCCAACAAATCTTTACCGTTATAGATTACTTCTCCTTCTGTCACTTCAAAGGCCGGATTTCCAACCAGCACACTGCTAAGAGTACTTTTACCTGAACCGTTTGGTCCCATTATCGCATGAACTTCTCCTGCGTTTACCTTAAGATTTATTCCTTTTAATATTTCTTTGCCATCAATATTGGCGTGCAAGTTCTTTATTTCTAACATGTCTTATTTTATCATTAAGATTATCCGACACTGCCTTCAAGTGAAATACTGAGCAGCTTTTGTGCCTCTACGGCAAATTCCATCGGTAATTTATTCATTACTTCTTTAGCATATCCATTTACTATCAGCCCAACAGCTTCTTCAACCGAGATACCACGTTGCTGACAGTAGAATAATTGTTCTTCACTGATTTTACTTGTCGTTGCTTCGTGCTCGATAATGGCTGTTTCATTCTGCACATCAGCATACGGATAAGTATGTGCTCCACAAGTTGAACTTAATAACAAGCTGTCGCATTGGCTATGATTACGAGCGCCTTCGGCACGTGCAGATATCTTCACCAAACCACGGTAACTGTTATGACTGAATCCGGCTGATATTCCTTTGGAAACGATGCGGCTTCTGGTATTTTTGCCCAGGTGAATCATCTTCGTTCCCGTATCTGCTTGCTGGTAATTATTCGTTACCGCAACAGAATAGAATTCACCGACTGAGTTATCACCGGCCAGAATACAACTGGGATACTTCCAAGTAATAGCCGAACCAGTTTCTACTTGCGTCCATGATATCTTACTGTTATTTCCTTTACAGAGACCTCGTTTGGTTACGAAGTTATAGATACCCCCCTTACCTTCTTTATCACCCGGATACCAGTTCTGAACGGTAGAATATTTCACTTCGGCATTTGTCTGTGCCACGATTTCAACAATAGCGGCATGCAACTGGTTCTCATCACGCATAGGAGCAGTACAACCTTCCAAATAGCTCACGTATGAATCATCGTCAGCAACGATCAGCGTACGTTCAAACTGTCCGGTATTCGCAGCATTGATTCTGAAATAAGTACTTAATTCCATCGGGCAGCGAACGCCTTTAGGAATATACACAAACGAACCATCTGAGAATACTGCAGAATTTAACGCAGCAAAGTAGTTGTCACGATAACTAACCACACTACCTAGGTATTGTTGTACCAAGTCAGGATGGTGTTGCACTGCCTCGCTGAATGAACAGAAGATTACTCCTTTCTCGGCGAGCACTTCTTTAAATGTCGTTTTCACAGACACACTATCCATTACGGCATCGACAGCCATTCCACTCAATATCTTTTGCTCTTCTAAGGGTATCCCCAGCTTATCAAATGTCTTAAGCAATTCAGGATCTACTTCATCCAGACTTTTGGGTCCTTCTTTTTTCTTGGGAGCAGCATAGTAGATGATGTCTTGGTAATCGATCGGAGGAATTGTCAGATGAGGCCAGGTAGGCATCTCTAGCGTAAGCCAATGGCGAAAAGCCTTTAGCCTAAACTCCAACAGCCATTCTGGTTCATTTTTCTTTTTGGAGATTATACGAACTGTTTCTTCGTCTAATCCTTTATGAATCGTCTCCGTATCAATATCAGTAACGAACCCGTACTTATACTCGTTGGTCGTTACCTCATTTAATATATCATTTGATTCCTGCATTATTCTTTAATTATATAACAATCATTTTCACGTTTAAAACAACTTGTAAGGCCAAATGGTTGGGAAGATTTCTTTTATTGGGTAATAGAAACGGGATTCTACTTTAATTTCAGGAGAGATAATCATTTTTTTCTTTTCCACGAATTCGAGGATATTCAAGCTTAGGCTTAAAAAAAGGAGCATAAGCACCAAACCAAGCGCCGCTCCTCCTAAATGATTAAACACGCTCAATGGCGTAGCACCAATAGCTCTATTCACAATCTCTCCGGCTAATAAAACAATTCCTAATATCAGAATAAACCCAAGGATATAACTGATGATTGTCAATGATTCCGAAGAAAACCATCCCAGCTTCACTAAATGTCCTTCAAGCCAGCCTGCAGCCTTTACACAAAAGACAATCGCAACAACAAAGGCTATAAGCGAAACAACCTGTTTGATCATTCCATCAAACAGGCCTTTCAATAGTCCCACACCTGCCAGACATACCAATACAATGTCTAACCAGTTGTTCATAGTAGTTGTGTTATAATTTTTGTTTTACTTCAATCTCTTCGTATGCTTCTATAATATCACCAACTTGTATATCATTATAATTAGTAATATTAAGTCCGCATTCATATCCGAAAGCAACTTCTTTCACATCCTCTTTAAATCTCTTTAAAGAACCTAAGTTGCCGGTATATATTACGATACCGTCACGAATCAGGCGAATTTTGTTCGAACGCTTGATCTTACCTTCTTTAACCATACAACCGGCCACAGTTCCCACTTTCGTGATTTTGAATACTTCACGAACCTCAACGTTGGCAGCAAATTCTTCTTTTACTTCCGGAGCAAGCATACCTTCCATTGCACTCTTCACTTCTTCGATCGCGTCGTAGATAATTGAGTACAAACGGATTTCCACTCCTTCTTTTTCTGCTTGACGTCTTGCAGCTTGTGATGGACGTACCTGGAATCCGATGATGATTGCGTTAGATGCAGCTGCAAGCACCACATCCGATTCGGAGATTTGTCCAACAGCCTTGTGGATAACATTCACCTGGATTTGTTCGGTAGATAGACGAATCAAAGAGTCTGATAGTGCTTCCACTGATCCATCCACGTCTCCCTTCACAATTACATTCAATTCCTGGAAGTTACCAATAGCGATACGGCGACCAATATCATCCAGCGTAAGCATTTTTTGCGTACGTAGGTTCAATTCACGTTGTAGCTGTTCACGACGGTTGGCAATATCACGTGCTTCTTGTTCGGTTTCTAACACATTGAATGTGTCACCAGCCTGAGGAGCACCGTTCAATCCAAGTATTAAAGCAGGTTCAGAAGGACCAGCACTATCAATTCGTTGATTACGCTCGTTAAACATCGCTTTCACACGTCCGTGGTGCGTTCCTGCAATGACGATATCGCCGGTCTTCAAGGTTCCCGTTTCAACCAACACTGTAGATACATATCCACGTCCTTTATCCAATGACGATTCAATAATTGATCCGACAGCTCTACGTCTTGGGTTCGCCTTCAAGTCAAGCAAATCGGCTTCGAGCAATACCTTTTCAAGCAGCTCGTCTACGCCTATACCTTTCTTTGCAGAAATTTCTTGACTCTGGTATTTACCTCCCCAGTCCTCAACCAAATAGTTCATGTTTGCCAATTCCTCTTTGATCTTTTCCGGGTTTGCATGCGGTTTATCTATCTTGTTTATCGCAAAGACAATAGGTACACCTGCTGCTGCGGCATGATTAATTGCCTCAACAGTCTGCGGCATGACGTTATCGTCGGCTGCGACAATAATAATTGCAATATCTGTTACTTTAGCTCCACGGGCACGCATAGCTGTAAACGCTTCGTGACCAGGTGTGTCCAAGAATGTAATACGGCGACCATTCGGCAGTTGCACATTATATGCTCCGATATGCTGTGTAATACCTCCGGCTTCACCTGCAATCACATTCGCATTACGAATACCGTCTAGCAAAGATGTTTTACCGTGGTCAACGTGTCCCATCACCGTTACAATTGGGGCACGTGGTACCAAATCTTCTTCGGTGTCTTCATCCTCATCGGCATTGATTGCTTCAACAACCTCTGCACTTACATATTCAGTCTTAAAACCAAATTCTTCAGCTACAATATTAATTGTTTCTGCATCCAAGCGCTGATTGATAGAAACCATAATTCCGATACTCATACAAGTACCGATTACTTTGGTTACCGGAACATCCATCATGTTGGCCAAGTCGTTTGCTGTAACAAACTCTGTCAGCTTCAACACTTTGCTTTCCAGTTCTTCCTGTTCTAGCAGTTCATTTTCGCGCTTTACAGCAGCATCACGTTTATCTCGTCTATATTTAGCACCTTTATTGGTCTTGTTTCCTCTGTTTGTTAAACGTGCAAGCGTTTCTTTAACTTGCTTCTGCACATCTTCCTCACTAACCTCAACCTTTACCGGTTTTTTCAAACGCGGTTTACGGAAATCTTTATTCCCACCACCATGTGCTCCTGCGTGCGGGGTATTCGTTCCCGGTGTAGCATTTACATCGACACGGTCTTTTTTGATACGTTTACGTTTTTTCTTTGCATCGGCATCAGCATTACCGGTAGGTCCTGCAGATCCTGCAGCCGGTTTAGGAGTTCCAGCATTCGGATGATTAGCCGTATTACCCTGAGGCTTGCCACTAAACTTCTCACGCTTATCTTCCCGTTCTTTACGACGTTCCTCTTTTGTTTTCTTTTTAGGACGCGTAGATTGATTCAGCGTATTCAAATCAATCTTTCCTGTAACTTTGATATTCGATTCGAATTTAGGAGCACTTATACGATACAATGAATCACCTTCACTGTCTACGTTTTCCTTAACTTCCGGTTCGTTCTTTACAGGTGCTGAGGTAGTTTCAGGTTGTGTCTTCTTAACAGTCTCTGCTTCCACAGTAGTTATCTTATTATCTGCATTAGGTTTATCCGCATTTTTCTTCTCCTCAGCGGTAGGATTGAACTTTGGAGTTTCGACTTGTACCTTTGGTTCACGTACCGGTTCGGCCGGCACTTCTTTCTTCACTTCAGGCACAACTTTCTTTACCTCAGATTCAACTTTCACTTCAGGAGCAACCGCCTCATGTGATTCATGAGGTTTATTCAGTTCATCCAAATCGATTTTCCCTTTGGTGACAATCTTTGGTTTATATTCCTCTGGAATTACCGTCTTAATAACTTCCGGAGTTTCTTTTTTTGTGATATGCACTTTTTTAACAGGGCGTTCAAAGGCAGGGCGTTCCCGTTCTCTGGCTTGCGAAGGCTTACCAAACTCATTGACAAGTAAAGTATATTGTTCATCACTAATCTTCGTGTTGGGATTGCTCTCAACCTGATGACCTTTCTTATTCAGAAACTCCACTACCGTGGTGATCCCTACGTTTAAATCTCGTGTTACTTTTATTAATTTTATAGGCATATCAATCTTTATCGTAATACTAAATATGTTTTACTCGTCTTCAAATTCTGCAGCTAAAACAGCCAGCACATCATCAATAGTAGATTCTTCCAGATCAGTACGCTCGATCAACTCGGCGCGGTCCATAGCCAACACACTCTTCGCTGTATACAAGCCACTATTTTTCAGAATATCAAGCACCCATGCATCAATTTCGTCAGAGAATTCATCCAAGTAAATATCCTCTTCAGCTGCATTGTCAATGTCACGGAACACATCGATTGTGTATTCAGTCAACATACTAGCCAGCTTAATATTCAAACCTCCTTTACCAATTGCCAGAGAAACTTCTTCCGGACGTAAAAACACTTCAGCTTTCCGTTCTTCTTCATTCAAACGGATAGATGATATTTTTGCGGGGCTCAGTGAGCGTTGAATAAACAAAGATATATTTGATGTGTAATTAATCACATCGATATTTTCATTTCTTAATTCGCGAACGATACCGTGAATACGTGATCCTTTCATACCGACACAAGCACCAACCGGATCGATACGATCGTCATACGATTCTACAGCTACTTTAGCTCTTTCACCCGGGATACGGGCAATAGCTTTAATGGTTATCAATCCGTCATTGATTTCTGGCACTTCCAGCTCGAACAAGCGTTGCAAGAACACTTTATCCGTACGTGAAAGGATAATCTTCGGATTGTTATTAATATTTTCTACGCGCTGCACAATGGCACGAACAGTTTCTCCCTTACGATAGAAATCGGTTGGAATTTGCTCGGTCTTAGGCAATAACAGTTCATTTCCTTCATCGTCAAGCAAAAGAATCTCTTTCTTCCATACTTGATATACATCAGCAGCGATTATCGTTCCGATTTTATCTTTATATTTTGCGTATAAGCTATCTTTCTGCAGTTCAAGTATTTTTGAGGCCAAAGTCTGACGCAGGTTCAAAATGGCACGACGACCGAATTTTGCAAAATATACTTCATCTGTTACTTCTTCCCCAACCTCACAATCAGGGTCTATTTCACGTGCCTGTGTCAATGTCAATTGTAAATTAGGATCCTCCAGCTGGTCGTCAGCAACCACCACACGGTTTCTCCAAATTTCAAAGTCTCCTTTTTCAGGATTGATGATGACGTCATAATTTTCATCTGTCCCGAACATTTTGGCTATCACATTGCGGAACGACTCTTCCAGCACACTGATCATTGTATCCTTGTCAATGTTCTTCAATTCTTTGAATTCCGCAAGTGTATCAATCATGCTGACTGTTTCCTCTTTCTTGGCCATAATCTTTTACTTGAATCTTAATAAGTATTTCGTATATTTTATTTCTTCAAATGCATAAGCCAGCTCTTCTTCGACCAGCACTTTCCTTTTTGCTCCTTCTGGCTTAACCATCTTTTCTACTACAACAACGATCCCGTTTTCATCCGCATATTTCAGCACTCCGGTTACTTTCACTCCTTTGGTTAATAAAAGTTCTACTTCCTTACCAATATATTTTTTATATTGACGAAGCACTTTTAACGGAGATGTAATTCCTGCCGAACCCACTTCTAGTTCAAAGTCTTCCTTATCCCTATCCAATGCAGTTTCGATGTAGCGGCTCAACTCCACACAATCATCAATCCCAACTGTTTCATCATTATCGATCTCTACCACAATCAGATTTCCAGGTTTAACCTGTACATCAACCAGATAATTTGATGATGAAGCCAGCTTTTCTTCAATTAGCCTTGCCAGTTCGTTTTTATCAATCATATTCTTATGATTATTATGTGAACAAAAGGAGGGGACTATCCGCCCCCTCCTCTTCCTCTTCTCTCATTCGTTCGCAAATATACAAATAATCAAAGAGAATACAAAAGATTGTGTATTTTTATTGTTCTTTTCGTAACACTTTTATGAATAATAAATCAATTTATTCAAAACGTATTTAGAAAATTCATATCGTTTCTTATATATACTATTGTTTTATAACTTTGCCCTATATACGATTACTCAATAAACACCGAAATTAATGAGAGAAATAATTATCGAGCGCATCTCAGCATTACGCCAAATTATGCACGAACGCCAGATCGCTGCTTATATCATCCCCAGTTCGGACCCACACTTGAGTGAATACCCTGCAGACAGGTGGAAAACCCGTCAGTGGATTTCGGGCTTTACAGGCTCAGCCGGAACCCTAGTCATTACGGCCGATAAAGCCGGACTATGGACTGATTCTCGCTATTTCCTTCAGGCTGCAGACCAGCTTGACGGCACAGGAATAGAACTCTTTAAGCTTGGACTTCCGGAGACTATCTCCATTCCTGAGTTTTTACTCTGCGCACTAAACTCTGGTCAAACAGTAGGCTTTGATGGTGCCTGCTATAGCATAACAGAGGCTCGTACCCTTCAAAAAAAATTAAACAGTAAAGGGATAAAAATCGATTCTTCCATGGATTTACCGGGAGAAATATGGACTAATCGTCCTGCACCTCCCCGTGATCCGCTGTTCGAAATACCTATTGTCTATTCAGGGAAAAGCACTCCCGAAAAGATTGAAGAGATCAACACCATACTCCGTCAATCAGAGGCCGACTGTACTATCCTCTCAGCACTTGACGAAGTAGCCTGGACATTCAACATTCGTGGAACAGACGTCACCTACAATCCTGTTGTTATCAGCTATGCATTCATTTCTGAAAAGGGAAGCGTGCTCTTTATTGATCCTAAAAAGCTAACGCAAGAGTCCATCGAAAGACTTAAAAAGGACGGCGTAGTTCTGGCCGATTATTCCCGAATAGCAACCTATCTCTCTCGCCTTCCGGAAAATACCCGTATCTTTATTGATCCGGCAAAAACAAACTTTGCCTTATATAAGGCATTACCGGAAAATGTCCTATTGATTGAAGGGATCTCTCCTGCCAGTCAATTGAAGAGTATTAAAAACGAAACAGAAATAAAGGGGTTCCGCAACGCCGTTGTCAAAGACGGAATCGCACTTACTCGTTTCTTTATCTGGCTGGAAGAGCAGTTGGCTGCCGGCGAAAAAATTACTGAACGAATCGCATCGGCCAAGTTAACCTCCTTACGTGCTGAACAACCTCAGTATATAATGGATAGCTTTTCAACTATTTCAAGCTATGGGGCTCATGGAGCGATTGTGCACTACAGTCCTACCCCCGAAACAGATGCACAATTGCTGCCCGAAGGTCTCTATCTGTTGGACTCAGGCGGACAATATCTGGATGGAACAACCGACATCACCCGCACCATCGCCTTAGGTGAGCCGACCGAGCAAATGAAGAAAGATTTTACCCGTGTACTTAAGGGTACAATCAGCTTAGCCAAATGTAAATTCCCGGAAGGGGTGCGAGGTTCACAAATCGATGTGCTGGCAAGAAAAGCATTATGGGATGTGGGCATAAACTACATGCACGGCACAGGACATGGCATAGGTCATTGTTTAAATGTGCATGAAGGTCCACAAAGCATACGCATGGATGAAAACCCAACCGTTCTTCGTGAAGGCATGATCATCAGTGATGAGCCGGGTATTTACAGGACTGGGGAATATGGCATACGTACAGAGAATATGATTTTGGTTCGTGAAGACAGTGTAACAGAGTTCGGACGATTCCTTACATTCGACACCCTTACGCTATGCTTTATTGACACAAACTTGGTCATTCCTTCCATGCTCTCCGCTCGTGAGCTTACTTGGTTAAACAATTATCATCAAACCGTGTTTGAATTATTAAGTCCGCACCTCAACGAAAAGGAGGCTGCCTGGTTAAAAGAGAAAACAAAAGAAATCTAATTATATGGCAATTATAAAATCTGTGAGGGGATTCACCCCCAAAATCGGCGAAGACACGTATCTGGCCGATAATGCGGCTATCATCGGCGATGTTGAAATTGGTTCAGGATGTAGTATTTGGTTTAGTACCGTATTAAGGGGCGATGTCAACTCAATCAGGATTGGTAACGGAGTCAATATCCAAGACGGCTCTGTACTTCATACGCTCTATCAGAAATCAACGATCGAGATTGGCAATGACGTGTCGGTGGGACATAATGTAACGATTCATGGTGCTAAAATCTGTGATGGTGCGCTAATTGGTATGGGATCGGTCGTACTCGACCATGTAGTGGTAGGCGAAGGGGCAATTATCGCTGCGGGTTCTGTTGTGCTAAGCAATACGATTGTTGAGCCGGGAAGTATCTATGCCGGAGTACCAGCCAAATTTGTAAAAAAAGTAGATCCTACTCAAGCACAGGAAATAAACCAGCGCATTGCAAAGAACTATCATATGTATGCATCCTGGTATAAGGAGGAACCATCTGAATGAAAAAATGGGTCATAGGAGCCTTATTGGTCGCAGGTTGTTTAGGTGCATTACTCTTTCTGCCTTCCAATTATTACTTGCGGAAAGCGTTAGTGCATCTTACACCTAAGATAGACCAATATTCGATTTTCGAAAACAGAACAGTAAAGGCGGGTAATCCCGTTCCCTGGCAACTAGCCCAGGAATACAATCAAGGAACGATTCCCGCTCACTTGCTCCCTGTGTTCGAAAAATATGGAACAGTGGCTTTTGTCGTAATCAAAGACAATCAGTTGCTGTTTGACTCCTATTGGCAAGATTATTCGTCATCGTCCCTGAGCAATTCGTTTTCGATGGCTAAGAGTATCGTTGCTTTAGCAGTAGGGTGTGCCATAGACGATGGCTTCATTCGTAACGTTGATCAGCCGGTTAGTGACTTCATTCAGGGTTTCGACGGCTACGACGGGACAGTTTTAACCATCAAACATCTGCTCACAATGAGTGCCGGTGTAGATTTTGAGGAAGCCTACACCTCTCCTTTTTCTCCTACAACAAAATTATATTACGGAAACGACCTAAGCGCTGTCACATTCCAAATGAAGGCGATTGAGGAGCCGGGGGGCAATTTCGTTTATCAAAGTGGAGTTACTCAACTACTGGCTTTTGTACTTGAAAAAGCTACAGGTGAACGATTGGCAGATTATGTGTCTCGTAAACTTTGGACACCCATTCAAGCAGAGGAGAATGCCCTTTGGAGTTTAGACGAAAAGGATGGTATGGAAAAAGCATACTGCTGCTTCAATAGTAACGCTCGTGATTTTGCCCGTTTCGGTCAATTGCTACTAAACAAAGGGTATTGGAATTACACAAAAGTAATTTCTATGGAGTTCCTCGAAGAAGCTACTACGCCTGATTCATCTCTGGTATTTGCCGAATACAATGAACCTAATCATTACTACGGCTATCAATACTGGATATTGAACTACCGGCATATGCAAATACCTTATATGCGTGGAATACTTGGGCAATATGTTTTTGTTTTACCTCAATTAAATGCCGTCATCGTTCGTTTAGGCAAAAAAAGAAGTGAGTCAAGAACTGCTCAACATTATCCGGACGATATAGACGTCTGGTTGGAAGCCGGCATTTCAATTATTAATCAATTAACTCAATAATAACACATTTAGAATAATGCGTATTTTAAACATTTCCTTAGTTTCAGTTTTAGTATTTCTATTTTTTACAGCATGCCATGGTCAACCGAGAAAAAGCAAGCAAGCAATTAGCTATGATGAACCCGTTCGGTTTGCACCTCCCACGTATGTTTGTTACCAATTAAACTCACCCATCTCTATAGATGGAAAGCTTAGCCCGGGAGAATGGGATCAAATTCCCTGGACTACTGATTTTACGGATATTGAAGGAGACAAACGTCCTGCTCCCTATCTGCAAACTCGAGCAAAGATGGCCTATGACAGTTGCGGAATGTATTTTGCTGCACTCCTGGAGGAGCCTCACGTATGGGCAACAATTACACAGCACGATGCGGTAATCTTTCATGATAACGATTTTGAGATATTCCTCAACCCTTCGGGCGATACACATAACTACCTAGAATATGAGGTGAATGCACTGGGTACGGTTTGGGATCTTTACTTATCAAAGCCATATCGTGACGGTCCGGCCGTACTGAACAATTGGGAGTTTATGGGAATGAAGTCAGCTGTCAGCGTAGATGGAACCCTCAACAACCCCAACGATACAGACAAGTCATGGAGTGTTGAAGTATTCATCCCTTGGGAATCAATATATCAACCTATTCGTCACACAAAAGTCCCTGAGGCAGGTGAACAGATACGTGTCAATTTCTCACGTGTTCAATGGACTACCACCGTCGAGAATGGTCAGTACAAGAAAATCCCAATGCCGGGAGAAGAGAAAATCAGAGAACACAACTGGGTATGGGCCCCAACCGGTGTAATCGATATCCATCGTCCTGAATTTTGGGGGGTTGTTCAATTTGCTGGAGTAAAAGCCGGTGAAACAGAGGTGTCATTCGCCATGAATCCGGATGAAGATGCTAAGTGGATACTTCGTAACCTATACTACCGCCAAGGACAGTATCGCAGGACCTTTGAGCAATATGCAACCCAACCGTCAGACTTACAGATTAACGAGGTTTGCAGCCAAGAACTAGCTAAGGATATTCGAATTTACACCACTCCATCGGCATACGAAATTGTTATGCCCTATAATGATAAGGTATGGCATATCCGTCAAGATGGATTGGTTTGGTCTACTGCCGGAGATTTAAATAAATAAGAATAAGCTTAAAGCCATGGTGATCATCCCTCCTATCAACCCAACGATAGACAGGTGGTGCTCACCATACTTTTGTGCGCTCGGCAACAATTCGTCCATCGAGATAAATACCATGATACCGGATACGGCAGCTAAGATAAAGGCATTCAATGCCGGAGTCCAAAATGGCATCAAGATCAGAAATCCGAATAAAGCTCCTACAGGCTCGGCCATACCTGACAACAAAGACAACCAAAATGCTTTTTTCTTATTGCCTGTGGCATGATAGATAGGGACAGATACGGCAATCCCTTCCGGTATATTATGGATAGCAATAGCAAAAGTAATAGGCAAGGCCACTTCCAGACTGTTCAGTGCCGAAGTAAATGTAGCGATACCTTCCGGAAAGTTATGAATCCCAATTGATAAGGCAACCAACATACCGGTCTTTTTGAGTCCCGTCTGTTTCTTCTCTAACTCCTCAACATTGTGCATTTCATGAGGGTTCTTATCTTCCGGGATAATAAAGTCAATTAAACTAATCATCGCCATACCACCAAAAAACGCTAACAACATATAAAGAACACCGAGGCGTGTACCAAATGATGCTACCAAGCTTTCTTTAGCATCAGGCATCATTTCCATAAATGACACATAAATCATCACCCCGGCAGAGAACCCAAGGGCTGTAGATAAAAACTTAGTATTTGTTCGTTTGGTAAAAAAAGCCAATACGCTACCTATACCGGTCGATAAACCGGCTATAAGGGTTAATCCAAAAGCGAGTAAAATTGTATGAACATCCATGAATTTAAATGTTTGAACAAAATTAGAAAGTTTTTTAATATATTTACTCGAAAATAGGAAGTATGCAGCAAATACCTGATGATGAAATATTGAAGAAGCTCCAGTCTCCGGAGCAAAGACGTGCCGCATTTACTCTGATTGTCAACCAATACAGCGAAAAACTATATTGGCATATACGTAAGATGGTACTCAATCATGACGATGCAAATGATTTATTGCAAAACACCTTTCTAAAGGCATGGAGCAACATTGATTCATTCAGAGGAGAGTCTCTCCTTTCCACATGGTTATACCGGATTGCCATTAATGAATGTATTACATTTTTGAACAAACAACGTGCCCTGAATAATATCTCTATTGATGATACGGATGTCTTCCTTTTAGAACGTCTGAAAGGTGATTCTTTCTTTGATGGGGATGCGGTACAAATGAAATTGCAAGAAGCGATATTATCTCTGCCTGAAAAACAACGCATCGTTTTTACGATGAAATACTTTGATGAGATGAAATATGAGGAAATGTCAGAGATTTTAAATACCTCTGTCGGTGCACTCAAAGCCTCGTATCATCATGCCTCAAAAAAAGTCGAGGAGTTTTTAACAAAAGATGTTTAAACCTTTTAAGAGTAAGTTAGTCTAACAACAAAAAAGCAGAATAATGGGAGAAAATCGACACAATTTAGAAAATTTGAAAGGCAAAAATCCGTTCCTTGTGCCTGAAGGCTATATGGAAGGATTAACTGAGCGCATCATGAGCCAGTTGCCTGAAGAAACCTTGTGCGATAAAAAATCGCTTCGAACCCCAATCATTACTCGTCTTCGTCCGTGGATTGCCATAGCTTCTGCCGTTGCAGGTATTGCATTTTTTATCAATGTTTTTATCGGCTTAGACAATCAAACAGACAATTACAAGATGGACTCTCTTCGTGTGCAATCGCAAGTTTCTTCCGAGTCCATGTCTGAAATGTTGAGTAACCTTGACGAGGATTATATTGAGTATTTGGAATCTCAATACTCCGATTATATTTTGGAAGAGGAGATGGCCAAATCCGAATAAAATGTTTATTTATCCGACCGTATTGAATATTTTTGTAAATTAATTTGTATGTATAAAATATTTATTATTACATTTGTTTCGCTTGCGTCTATGCTTTCGGGCTCAATATTTGCTCAGCAAAGGCAACAAGGACGCACATTTGATAAAGAGGCATTTATTGAAAGAAGAAATGCTTTCTTAATTAAAGAGATAGGTCTAACATCTGAAGAAACCGCAAAATTCATCCCATTATATAATGAGTTTCAAGGTAAAAAATTTGAAGCGGGACAACGATGCAGACATCTTACCAGAGAAATCCGTAAGAATAAGCAAGCGACTGCTGCTGACTACACGAATGTAGTAAACGAATGTGTAGAAGTAAAGCAAAAGGAAGCAAAGCTTGAAAAAGAATATTATGAGAGATTCAAAACCATACTCTCACCCGAAAAACTTTATAAACTGAACACAGCAGAATATCGTTTTGCTCGTGAATTTATGAAGGGACCAGGGGATAAGAAATAATACAAAAATTGATAAAAATACTATATCATTATTTGTGTTTTTTGTTTAGATTTAGTTTTGGCGTTTAAGTTAAGGGAGGGGTAACGACGTGATGTCGGTTCCCCTTTTGTTTTATAACCCTTTAGACTTTGCTTCATCCCAGATCTTATCCATTTCTTCAAGTGTCATGGATTTCAACGAACGGCCTTCCTTAATCGTATGTTCTTCGAGGTAATTGAAACGACGAATAAACTTCTGATTGGTACGTTCCAATGCGTTATCCGGATTTATCTTATACAAACGGGCTGCATTGATTAGGCTAAAGAATAAATCGCCAAACTCGCCTTCCATCTTATCACTGTCCATCTTGTCAATTTCAGACTTCAGCTCCGTAAATTCTTCCAACACTTTATCCCAAACCTGCGAACGTTCTTCCCAATCAAATCCTACATTACGCGCTTTGTCTTGAATGCGGTGCGCTTTGACCAGAGAAGGCAATGAAGCAGGAACTCCTTCAAGCACAGTTTTATTTCCCCCATTCTCCTTGAGCTTCAACTCTTCCCAGTTTTGCTCTACCTTTTGACTGGTTTCGGCTACCGTATCTCCAAAGATATGCGGGTGACGAAAAATTAGTTTTTGGCACAGGCTATCGCATACATCCTTGATATCGAATGCTTCCTTTTCTGAACCTATCTTAGCATAGAAGACCACATGTAGCAGCAAATCGCCAAGCTCTTTCTTAATCGCTGTATTATCATCCCGCATGATGGCATCACACAGCTCATACGTTTCTTCGATTGTATTCGTGCGCAAACTTTCGTTAGTCTGCTTCTTGTCCCAAGGGCATTTTTCCCTTAGTTCATCCATGATATCTAAAAGCCGCCCGAAGGCGGCCATTTGTTCTTCTCTATTACTCATCTATTCTTGAAATTAGATAATCCCTCCTGCAGGAACTGAATGTATTTATTTACATCTTCATCATAAGCATATGACGAATTCAACGGTTTACCTTCGGCATCTAGCAATACATAGAATGGCTGTGCATTGGCTCCGAATTTACTTCGCTGCAGATAACTCCACTTATCTCCTACCGTCTTCAGTTTACGCGTTTTTCCATGCTCATTTATCTCGATTACTTCCGGCAAACTTGTTTTATCATCGACCATCAAGGTGATTAGAACATAGTCGTTTTCAATGATATTCTTCACCTTTGGATCTGTCCATACAGACGCTTCCATCTTACGACAGTTCACACATCCATAACCTGAGAAATCAATCATTACCGGTTTATTAACCCGTTTGGCATAAGCCATACCGGTCTCAAAATCATCGAAATTGGCATGCACCTCATCTTCATACAGATTGAAATCCTGTGTATATAAAGGAGGAGCAAATGCACTGATTGACTTTAACGGAGCTCCCCATAAGCCTGGAATCATATACACGGCAAATGACAGGGAGATGATGGCCATAAATAATCGGGGCACAGAAACATGTTTCAGTTCACTATCGTGGCTGAATCTGATTTTGCCTAACAGGTAAAATCCTAACAAAGCAAAAATCACAATCCAAAGCACCAAGAACACCTCACGGTCAAGTATTCGCCATCCATAGGCCAAATCGGCCACAGAAAGGAACTTAAGCGCTAAGGCTAATTCCAAGAATCCTAACACAACTTTTACGGAGTTCAACCAGCCACCAGATTTCGGCATACTCTGCAACATATTCGGAAATATGGCAAAAAAGGAGAACGGTATAGACAAAGCTAGGGCAAAACCAAACATGCCAATAGCCGGACCTACCGTACTTCCCATGGAAGCTGCCTGCACAAGTAAGGTTCCAATTATCGGACCGGTACAGGAGAATGAAACCAGCACGAGTGTGAACGACATAAAGAAGATGCTCAGTATTCCTGTAGTAGAATCTGCTTTGCTGTCTAATTTGCTGGTCCAAGAAGATGGAAGCACCATTTCGAATGCGCCAAAGAATGAGATGGCGAATACAACCAGCAATAAACAGAATAGTATATTAAAGATCGCATTTGTAGACAGGTCGTTCAAAGCACTTGCACCGAAAATACCCGTAATCAACAAGCCCATCAATAGGTAAATAACAATGATAGAAAGACCATAAGTTACCGCATCACGAATAGCTTTCTTGCGGTTTTTAGTACGTTTCAAGAAGAAACTGACCGTCATCGGAATCATTGGCCATACACAAGGTGTCAGCAACGCAATCAATCCACCAACAAAACCAGCGAAAAAGATAAATAGCCAAGATGTGTCTGGTGCAGAAACGACCTTATCTCCATAAGCTTTCAGCTCATCAATAACCGGTGTCCATAATACGTCAGCTGATACCGGATTCTGCACCACCTGTGCATTCGCGTCATTCGTACTTGACAGATTTTCTTTCACGTTATTTGATGCAACAAGTTGCTCTACTACGTTATTCATCGTATCAGCAGACGCTTCTTCATCTGCTTCACTTTCTTCTGCCAGTTGGGCGCTGGTGATTGAAATATTCTTCTTATCGAAAGAGAAATCAACCCGGTCAGGAGGCAAACAAGTCTCGTCGTTGCAGACCATAAACTCTACTTCTCCACTCACCTTAAACTTCGCAGGATCGGTCACTTTCAGCTTCTGTCTGAATGACACCTTATCGGCATACCAACGAAGGTTCATGGAAAACAATTCGTCATATACGGTTGTAGGAGCAACAGAGGCTATCGGGGTACCTATTAACTCTGCGCCCACAATCTTTTCAAAAGTAATGGAAGTCGACACTGGGCCACCTGCAGGCAGATTCATATCGTATAAATGCCACCCTCTATCAAGGGAAGCAGTAAACACAATCTCTTTTTCCGGTTTTCCGGACTGTTCTAATTTTATATCCCACTTGGCCGGCGTAAGAATTTGTGCCTGTACACCCAGTGTTATAAGTAAGAATAGAAGGATAGAATGTATTTTCATAGATTTATTTGTTTGCTTTACTTCTTTACATACGGAAGAAACGTTGAAGGAATCGGTGTTTCAAAACACATCTCTTCATTTGTAACAGGATGAATAAAGAAAAGTTTATGTGCATGTAAGGCAACTCTTCCCAACGGATTGGTTTGCGCTCCGTATTTCACATCACCGGCCACGGGTACACCCAATGCCGACAATCGTTCGCGTATCAGATTCTTATGTCCGGACTCCATTTTCAACTCAATGAGTGAATAGGTATTATTCGTTTTCAAGAGTTGGTAGCGCATGATTGTTTCAGTTCCACTATCCGCAGACGTGATATACACGTTAGACTGCACTTCGTTGGATGCAAAAGACATAAGCAAGTCGGTTTCTTTCTCCGGTTTACCTTCTACCAGCGCTATAAAGCTGCGATTGGTCATGATCGTATTCCAGTTGTTATGCAGCTGAGCCTGTATACCTTTGTTCTTTGCAAAAATCATCAAACCGGACACTTCTCGCTCCAATCTGTGAAGAATAAAAATCTTATTCCGTAAATCGGACTTTTTCACATAATCACTCAACAATTGATAGGCTGTCTTCTCTTTAACCTTTTGATTAGCGACAGATAACAAACCTTGTTTCTTGTTGACAATGATAACATACTCATCTTCCCAAACAATCTTAAGCATAGGATGATTAAAGACAATCTTCCCCTTTCCATACGTAAGCTCTACCAAATCATTTGGAACAAGTGGCGTGTCGAACTGCGTGGTTGGTTGGCCATTGACAGAAACTTGACCTTTGCTTAAGAAGGATTTTATGGCAGTCTTACTATGTTCCTTTTCTAAGGATTTAAGAAGAAAGGGTAGTAATATATCTGCTTCAGTAACCGATAATCGCCTCATCCCTGGTTTTGCAGGTCTATATGGATTCTTTTTATTTGAACGTTGTCTCATCTATAATAATGTATTTTACACAAAGATAGGGGCATTTAAGCAACACAGCAAACCTAGTTTCATTTTTTAGTGAAACACGACGTATTATAACAATCTTTAAAAGTCAGTCGCCCTTTCCCTATCTTTCAATAAAAAGACCGAGAAGAAATGTCAAAAGGACACCTATGTTTTTCTATTTCCATATATGTGGTAAAGTTTTTCTACATATATAGTAAAGTTTTTCTATATATATAGAAATAGAAAAACATCCCAATATTTATTGAAAAACATATCGGTGGATTTGCAAAAACATCCCTGTAAAGGAAGTGATTCGCGTTTATAGGAAAATCGTATATTTGTTGTATTCATTCTATTATCAACCTGAATAAAAGCATATGATAGTCACATATATCTATCACAGTTGCTACTTGTTGGAAACCCCTCAGTGCAACGTGATTTTCGATTATTATAAAGACACCGGAAATAAGCCGGGAGAAGGTATTATAAATGACCGCATCCTTAGCGACGATAAACCCCTGTACGTTTTTTCTTCGCACTCACATCCGGACCATTTCAATCGTGACATATTGAATTGGAAGTCACACAAGAAGAATATCACCTATGTTTTTTCAAAAGATATTTTAGATCTTGGCAAAACCGACTCGGCAGATGCCTTGTTTTTGGACAAAGGTGATAGCTATAAGGATGAATTCCTTGTAGTAAAAGCCTATGGTTCGACTGATATAGGGGTGTCTTTTTATGTGGAGATTGACGGTAAAAAGATATTTCATGCCGGAGACTTGAACAATTGGCACTGGAAAGACGAATCTACAAAAGAAGAGATTATGGAGGCCGAGTCATTTTACGAACGTGAACTGAATGATGTAGCTCAAGATATTAAGACGCTCTATCTGGCCATGTTTCCTATCGATCCGCGATTGGGTACCGACTTCATGAAAGGAGCCATTCAGTTCATTTCACGTATTTCAGTAAAACACATAGCTCCGATGCACTTTGGCGAGGCCTATGATAAGATTGCTTCATTTGATGAGCAGGCAAAGGCAGCAAACAGTATGTTTATGCAGATAACACAAAAAGGACAACAACTAACAATTTAATAATACAGCTATGATTATAAAAGGACATTTTGATCATTTCAATATTAATGTAACAGACCTGAACAAAAGTATCCAATTTTACGAAAAAGCATTGGGACTTAAGGAGGCACGCCGGAAAGAAGCTCAAGACGGATCATTTATCCTTGTCTATCTTACCGACCAAACAACAGGTTTCTTGCTAGAGCTAACTTGGCTTAGAGATCGTAACGAGCCTTATGAACTAGGCGATAACGAAAGCCACCTCTGCTATCGTGTGGAAGGAGATTATGACGAAGTACGTCGTTTTCACAAAGAAATGGGATGCGTCTGTTTCGAAAATAAATCTATGGGTCTGTATTTTATCAATGATCCGGACGACTACTGGATTGAGATTCTACCGGTAGTTAGATAAAATAGCCCAAGCGTTTCTACTTTTTTATCAAACATGATATGGATACTAAGTCATAAACGCTTATATTTGCTGGTCTCAAAGAATTTCATTATTAATCTAAAATATTAAGATCATGGATAAACCGTATGTAGTTGGTATTGACATAGGTGGTACCAATACCGTTTTTGGCGTTGTTGATGCAAGAGGAACTATTACTTACAGTGGTGCTATTAAGACTGGTAAGTATGCAGACGTTAACGATTATGTTGCTGAACTTGCAAAAGGACTTAATCTTGTTATTGAACAAGCCGGAGGTAAAGATAAAATCAAAGGAATCGGTGTTGGTGCGCCAAACGGCAACTACTTTAATGGATGTATCGAATTCGCCCCTAACTTGCCTTGGAAAGGTAAAATTCCATTGGCTCAACTTATCAGCGAATCAGTAGGTGGTATTCCTGTAGCATTGACAAACGATGCTAATGCTGCTGCAATCGGAGAAATGACCTACGGGGTTGCACGTGGAATGAAAGACTTTATCGTTATCACACTGGGAACAGGTGTTGGTAGTGGTATCGTTATCGGTGGTAACCTGGTTTATGGACACGATGGATTTGCTGGTGAATTAGGACACGTAATCATGCGTCGTCACAATGGTCGTCTTTGTGGTTGTGGCCGTCAAGGATGTCTTGAAGCTTATGCTTCTGCAACAGGTGTGGCACGTACTGCACGTGAATATCTTGAAATCCGCAAGGAAGACAGCCTTCTTCGTGAATTAAATTCAGACGAAATCACATCTAAGGATGTATTCGACGCAGCTATCAAAGGTGATAAGATTGCACTTGAAATCTTCGAAGCAACAGGTACTATCTTAGGTGAAGCTATCGCTGACTTCGTCGCTTTCTCAAGCCCAGAGGCAATCATCTTGTTCGGTGGACTTACAAAAGCTGGTGATTTGATCATGAACCCGATCAAAGCAGCTATGGACAAGAACATGCTAAAAGTATTCGCAGGAAAGACAAAATTATTATTCTCACAACTGAAAGAAAGCGATGCTGCCGTATTAGGTGCTAGCGCATTAGGTTGGGAAGCAAAATAATATCTTCCTCTAAAATAGAAAACCCCACAATTGGACATCCGATTGTGGGGTTTGGTTTTTATTCTGAATGAACATCCTAAACTAGATGTTCAACTTCCTTTATCTTGCTTTATATCGCTTAATTCAACCAGCTTGTTTACGATTGCATATATAGTCAAACCACTGGCACTATGAATTTGTAGTTTGCGAGCAATATTGCGCCTATGCGTAATGACCGTATGGGTAGAAAGGAACAAGCTATTTGCTATTTCCCGATTAGTCATTCCCTTCACAACACAAACAACAATTTCTTTTTCACGCGCACTTAGCATTTGTTGTTCGTCAGATTCATTCAACGAAACTATCTCTTCCCTATTTATCAATTCCAGCTTACGTTTTATCACATCGACACTGTCATATATATTTACCTGGTCGTCAAAAGTTCGTAAAAGGGTCTGATCAAACGTATTATAAACAAGTGCAATGCATTTCATTGTTGGGCAACCAGTTTCCTCCTTAAGATGGGACAAATTCAGCCCTCCTATCATCGACGGGTTGACCATCAATACATCAGGCCTATTGATGCGTAACGTTTCTGAGATAGATTCCGTATTATTCAACTCCGTAATTTGAAAACGAAAACCGGGTATTCGTTTTAATACTAGCTCCAATCCACTTCGTATTATTTCGGATGGTTCAGCAAGAACAATCTTAAGGACTATATTCGCCATAATGCGTTAAAGTGTTTTCTCAAGTTCTAAAATTGCCGGTATGAAAAGATAATCCTCAATGTGATTATGTGAGGCAAGATCTTCTTCTGTCGAGAAGATATCAAACAAGACACTGTTCAACATATTATTGGATGCTCCCGGATAATACTTGATCAATATATTCTTTAGTTCGGTGATCTTTAACTCAATCTGATCGTGACGCTTCATAAAGATGGATATGTTGTATTTCTGCTTTTTGTTCCCTTTTAAGATAGAGCGGACATAAGGGAAAACCGTTTTTTCTTCATAAAGCATATGTTTATTGACTTCTTCTGCGTATTCATCAAAAAAACGGCGTATAACAAATGCTACATCTTCTGAGGAGTTGCTTATCGCTTCAAGTAATTTTGCGCGTATTTGAGGCAATCTGAACTTCAAGAAATAATCATGGGAATTATGCAAATAGTTCATTAATGATTCGAGTGACAAGTTTTCACTAGGAACCGGCTGTGTTTTCTGAGACGTATCAGACAAGTAGTTGACCACCGTTAAAAACGTATTGGTATCTACATTATTCATCCGGCATACTTCCCCGATATTCTTATCTCCAAAGCCAAGCGCAATCCCAAATCGACTCATCACAAACACCATCGGATAATTTTCACATATCAGATCGCTCATCTTATCCGTCTCTCTATAATTCCCTTTTCTATACATAATATATATTCATTATACGCTCACAGTCCAAAGTTACTTTATTTCTGCAAACGCTAATCTCTTTTTATTCTTTACTTATATGATTAACTAATTCTGTACAAAGAACCAAAAACGACCTCGAAAGGTTGAAAAGAAAACAAAAATTGTCTTGATACAAGTACAAAATTAACGGATAAAGAACTGCTACTCAATAACTACAATTAGGTATAATAATAAATATTATACCTAGTATCGTGTAGCGATTTCTATGCAACCTATAGAATTAAAGTCTATTAGATATTCTTAGCCATTCTGCAAAATTTAATGCTGTAAATTATTATCTTAGAACCCATACCCGCGGTCCTCTATTTTAAACGGAAGGGGTTACCTATATTCACATTAATTGAATGAACTATGGCGACATTTAAATACAATTATTGGAAGTATTCTTTGATTATACTCATCGTTTTCATTGGCATCATTTTATTCAATCAATTCCGACCGTTTCTTACAGGATTGCTCGGTGCCTTTACTATGTATACTGTTTTACGCAAACAGATGTTCTATTTTGTTGAGAAGAAAAGATTCAATAAAACAATAGCTGCTCTGATCTGTATTACTGAGGTTGTGCTATGCATTCTTATACCTACATTTCTTATTATCTGGATGCTATTGGGCAAAATTCAGCATTTTGATTTAAACATAGAACCCCTCATTGATTTTATAAAACAATATATCGCACTAATTCGTGAAAAGACGGGGTATAACCTGCTAAATGTTGACAATCTTACCACTGCAACATCGTATTTCACAAAATTCATACATATTCTGATCGGACAGGTAAGTAATATTATTGTTAATTCAATAGTTCTAGTCTTCTTACTTTATTTTATGTTGATTAGTGGAAGAAATATGGAAGGTTTTATCTATGGCCTTTTACCTTTTAATGATAAGAACAAAGCAAATGTTATAGATGAAATAAAGCGAATGGTTCTTTCAAATGCTATTGGCATTCCATTGTTAGCCATCATTCAAGGTGGAATAGCTTTATTGGGATATTGGATCTTTAATGTACCTAGCGCCCTCCTATTTGGTTTTATGACTTGTTTTGCAACAATTATCCCATTAGTCGGCACAGGACTTGTCTGGGTGCCATTATGCATTTATTTTATGCTGTCAGGCAATTGGTTTAGTGCTATAGGCTTATTTTTATACTCTCTCATCATCCTTACAAACGTAGATAACGTTATTCGTCTAATTATTCAGAAGCAAATGGCAGACACTCACCCTTTAATTACAGTGTTTGGTGTTATCTTAGGCTTACCTTTATTCGGATTTTGGGGTGTAATATTTGGTCCTCTTTTGCTGTCTATGTTCTTTTTGCTTATTCAAATCTTCAAAAAAGAATATATTGAGAATGATTCGGAGCTCACTCGGAAGTAAAAAATACAGCTATGTAAATGCCATTCAATAAGGTCTTCTTTAGGTATAGTCTTTTATACTTTAGATTATACGCAAAAAAAAAGAGCGAATCCTATCAGAATTCACTCTTTTTTTATCGTTAAGTTTAAGCAATTACTCTTTTGTTTCTTCAACAGTTGGAGTAACTTCTGCTGCTGGTGCAGCTGCTGCTGTACTTTTCTTTCTTTGACGTCTAGCTTTAGGAGCTTTCTTTTCGCCACCTTTCAACATGTTTTCATTGTAATCTACTAGTTCAATAAAACACATTGCAGCATTATCACCTAAACGGTTACCAGTTTTGATAATGCGAGTGTATCCACCTGGACGTTCTCCAATTTTTTGAGCTACACCATTGAATAGCTCAGTAACAGTATGTTTGTCTTTCAAATTACTAAACACAATACGTCTCGAATGAGTTGTATCTTCTTTTGCTTTAGTAATCAAAGGTTCAACATATTTACGTAAAGCCTTAGCTTTAGCAGTAGTCGTAAAAATACGCTTGTGCAAAATCAAAGAACAAGCCATATTTGAAAGCATTGCTGCTCTGTGCGTATTTGTGCGACCTAAATGATTGAATTTTTTATTATGTCTCATCTTAGTTACTCTTTGTCTAATTTATATTTACTGGTGTCCATTCCAAAAGAAAGATTCAAGCTTTCTAATAGTTCATCAAGTTCAGTAAGAGACTTTTTACCGAAGTTTCTGAACTTCAACAAGTCATTCTTATTAAACTTAACTAACTCACCAAGAGTCTCAACATCTGCTGCTTTCAAACAGTTCAAAGCACGAACAGAAAGATCCATATCAGACAATTTACTCTTAAGTAATTGACGCATATGTAATACTTCTTCATCGAATTCTTCGTTACCTTCTGTATCTGCAGTCTCAATTGCTATCTTCTCATCAGAGAATAACATGAAGTGATGTATAAGGATCTTAGCAGCTTCTTTTAAAGCTTCTTTAGGATGGATTGAACCATCAGTCGCAATTTCCAAAACAAGTTTTTCGTAGTCTGTTTTTTGTTCTACACGATAATTTTCGATAGAATATTTTACATTACGAATAGGAGTAAAGATGGAATCAATAGCAATAACTTGAATGTCTGAAATAAGTTCGCGATTTTCATCAGCTGGAACATATCCACGACCTTTATTAATTGCTATTTCTATTTGAAAACTTGCAGTTGGATCAATATTGCAGACTACTAATTCAGGGTTCAATACTTCAAAACCTGTTAAATGTCTTCCAATGTCACCGGCTTTGAACATTTCTGTTCCCGAAACTGAAATACTAACTTTTTCGTTTTCAATGTCCTCAACAACCTGTTTAAATCTAACTTGTTTTAGATTTAAGATAATATTTGTTACATCTTCTATAACGCCAGGAATTGTGCCAAATTCATGATCAATTCCATCGATTTTAATGGATGTAATAGCAAAACCTTCAAGTGAAGACAAGAGAATACGGCGTAATGCATTACCTATCGTTATGCCATAACCGGGTTCTAACGGACGAAATTCGAATTTACCGAAGAAATTATCCGCTTCTAACATTAATACTTTATCGGGTTTTTGAAATGCTAATATCGCCATGGAATCAATTATTATTTAGAATACAATTCTACAATCAGCTGTTCTTTAATATTTTCAGGGATGTCTGCTCTTTCTGGAATGTGTAAGAACTTACCTGTCATACTTTGAGCATCCCATTCAATCCAAGGATATTTGCTATGGTTGAATCCAGCCAATGCATCAGAAACAACTTCTAAAGATTTAGATTTTTCACGTACACCAATAACTTGACCTGCTTTAACAGCATAAGATGGAATATTTACCACTTTGCCATCAACAGTAATATGACGGTGTGAAACTAATTGTCTAGCAGCTGCTCTTGTTGGAGCAATTCCTAAACGATAAACAATATTATCTAAACGACTTTCTAATAGTTGCAATAGAACTTCACCGGTAATACCCTTAGAGCGAGAAGCCTTATCGAATAGGTTTCTAAATTGTTTTTCTAATACGCCATAAGTATATTTAGCCTTTTGCTTCTCACGGAGCTGAATACCGTATTCAGAAGTCTTTCTTTTTCTTGAATTTCCGTGTTGTCCTGGAGGATAATTCTTTTTTGAAAGAACTTTGTCAGGTCCAAATATAGCTTCTCCAAACTTACGAGCTATTCTTGTTTTAGGTCCAGTATATCTTGCCATTATTTTTAATTTTTT
Source organism: Bacteroidota bacterium (assembly GCA_023429375.1). GTDB lineage: Bacteria > Bacteroidota > Bacteroidia > Bacteroidales > Tannerellaceae > Massilibacteroides. The sequence continues at coordinate 58,988 of JAEYVY010000016.1, forward strand.
AAATCAAAGTAGATTCGAAAAAGTACAGCCGCGATTATAGAGAGGGTAAGGTGTATATAATCTATTTACAATTTTCAAATCCAAAATTAATATTATTATACGCGTCTCTTTTTAGGAGGACGACATCCATTATGTGGTAATGGAGTAACATCGATAATTTCTGTTACTTCAATTCCAGCGCCGTGAATTGTTCTGATAGCAGACTCACGTCCGTTACCTGGTCCCTTCACGTAAACCTTAACTTTTCTAAGTCCTAAATCATATGCTACTTTAGCACAATCTTGTGCTGCCATCTGAGCTGCATATGGAGTGTTCTTTTTAGAACTTCTAAAGCCCATTTTTCCAGCTGAAGACCAACTAATTACTTGTCCTTCGCTATTTGCAAGAGAAACGATTATATTATTGAAAGAAGAGTGGATATGTGCTTGACCATATGCATCAACTTTCACATTTCTTTTTTTTGCAACAACTGTTTTTTTTGCCATATCAATTATTATTTAGTAGCTTTTTTCTTATTAGCAACTGTTTTCTTCTTTCCTTTGCGAGTACGAGCATTGTTTTTTGTACTTTGTCCACGCAATGGTAAACCAATACGGTGTCTAATTCCGCGATAACAACCAATATCCATTAATCGCTTAATGTTTAATTGGATTTCTGAACGCAAATCACCTTCTACTTTAAATTCTTGGCCGATGATTTCACGTACTTTCGCTGCTTGATCATCATTCCAGTCTTTTACTTTAAGATCACGATCAATGCCAGCTTTTTCTAATATAGACTTTGCTGCGCTACGACCTATACCATAAATATAAGTCAAAGCTATTTCTCCCCTCTTATTCTGTGGCAAATCTACACCAACTATTCTTATAGCCATATTTTTTCCTTAAATTATTAGTTTGCAAAAATAAGAAATTATCCTTGACGTTGTTTATATTTAGGATTTTTCTTGTTTATAACATACAGACGACCTTTTCTACGAACAATTTTACAGTCATCAGTCCGTTTCTTCAAAGATGCTCTAACTTTCATATTTATATTTTTTATTATTTATATCTAAATGAAATTCGTCCTTTAGTTAAATCGTACGGAGACATTTCAACTCTGACTTTGTCTCCAGGAAGAATTTTAATATAATGCATTCTCATCTTACCTGAAATGTGAGCCGTAATTTCATGCCCATTTTCAAGCTCAACTCGAAACATTGCGTTTGATAATGCTTCGACGATAACGCCGTCTTGTTCAATTGCAGATTGTTTAGCCATATAATTATGCCTTATTTTCTAAGATTTCTTCTAAAAACTTAAATGATGATAAGATGCGAGCTTTTCCTGATTGAATAGCAATACAATGTTCAAAATGAGCAGAAGGTTTCCTATCCTTTGTACGAACAGTCCATCCATCTTTTTCAAATACAACATTTCGCTTTCCTAAGTTGATCATTGGTTCAATACAAATACACATTCCCTCACGCAGAAGACTTCCGCTTCCTTTTCTACCATAATTAGGCACTTCGGGAGATTCGTGCATTTTTTTACCAATTCCATGTCCTACTAATTCACGAACGACAGAAAAGCCATTTTTCTCACAATATTCTTGAATAGCAGAACTGATATCACCGATTCGTTTCCCTTCAACCGCCTGTTCAATACCAATATACAAAGACTTTTTTGTAACATCTAATAATTTTTGCACCTCAGGAGTAACTTCACCTACACTGAAAGTATAGGCTGAATCACCTGTAAAGCCATTTAAAATAGTGCCACAATCAACTGATATGATATCTCCTTCTTTCAATATTACCTTATCTGATGGGATGCCATGTACTACATGCTCATTAACAGATGCACAAATTGAATTTGGAAATCCTCCGTATCCCAAAAAAGCAGGAACTGCTCCATGGTCTCTGATAAAGGTTTCTGCTATACGATCTAGTTGTAAAGTAGAAATACCAGGTTTAATGTATTTAGCTAATTCACCAAGTGTTTTACCAACTAGCTGATTAGCTAAATACATCAATTCTATCTCTTCATTTGTTTTTAGATATATCATCTCAAATTATCAATATGCTCCAGCAGCACCAGAACGACCTTTAATTCTTCCAGATTTTAGTAATCCGTCATAGTGACGCATCAAAAGATGACTTTCAACTTGTTGAAGCGTATCCAATACAACACCAACAAGAATTAATAACGAGGTACCACCAAAGAACTGTGAGAATTCCATACTTACACCTGCAACTCTTGCAAATGCAGGCATAATAGCTACCAATGCTAAAAAGAAAGCACCCGGAAGAGTAATCTTATCCATAATTGAATCTAAGTACTCTTTTGTATCTTTTCCTGGTTTTATACCCGGAATAAAGCCGTTATTCCTTTTTAAATCATCAGCCATTTGGGTTGGATTAATTGTAATTGCAGTATAGAAATATGTAAACAATATAATCAATACAGCAAAAACGAAATTATACCAGAAACCGGTATTATCCATAAATGCTGCCCAGAATGTACTTGAGCTTTCAGAGTTAGCAAAGCCTACGATTGAAATAGGTATAAACATGATAGCCTGAGCGAAGATAATCGGCATTACGTTAGCCGCATTCACTTTTAAAGGAATGTATTGTCTTGCTCCACCATATTGCTTATTTCCTACTATTCTTTTAGCATATTGTACAGGCACTTTTCTTACTCCTTGAACTAACAGGATTGCACCTGCAATTACAAGTAATAAGAATAACATTTCCATCAAGAACATTACAAGACCACCGGTTTTATCCGTTGTTCTAGAAATAAATTCTTGAAATAGAGAATGAGGTAACCTAGCTATAATACCAACTAGAATAATGAAAGAAATACCATTTCCAATGCCTTTGTCTGTGATTCTTTCCCCAAGCCATAGAATGAACATACTTCCAGCAGCCATAATAACTGTTGAAGAGAATGTGAACCAAATACCTGCAGGAAGCGATGCTCCTACTGCATTCAACTGTACACTTAAGTTAATCAAATAGGTTGGACCTTGAAGTAACAAAATAAATATAGTTAAATAACGGGTATATTGATTAATTTTCTTTCTACCACTTTCCCCTTCTCTTTGCATTTTTTGAAATGATGGTACAGCTATTGCTAATAACTGCATAACGATAGATGCTGATATATACGGCATGATCCCTAATGCAAAAATTGAAGCATTAGAGAATGCACCACCTGAAAACATATCAAGCAACGCCAATAATCCACCTCTCGTTTGTTCCTGCAAAGCGGTTAACGCTTTTGGGTCAATACCTGGAAGTACAACATATGTACCAAAACGGTATATAGCAACTAAAAGGAGAGTAGTGAGGATTCGATTTCTCAAATCCTCAATCTTCCAGATATTTTTTATAGTATTGATCGCTCTCATAACTTAGAGTTTAACAACATTTCCGCCAGCAGCTTGAATAGCAGCTTCTGCACTCTTTGAAAATGCATGAGCGGAAACTTCGATACCCAAGTTTAAACTACCATTGCCAAGTATTTTCACTAACTGAGAAGTAGAAATAAAACCAGCATTAATCAATTCTTCAATACCAATCTTGCTGTAATTATTTGCTTCAGCAAGTTGTTGCAGCGTTGACAGATTGATAGCTTTATATTCTACTCTGTTAATATTTTTAAATCCAAATTTAGGAAGACGTCTTTGAATTGGCATTTGACCTCCTTCAAATCCGATCTTTCTAGAATATCCGGATCTTGACTTAGCTCCTTTATGTCCTCTTGTAGAAGTCCCACCTAAACCAGAACCTGGTCCACGACCAATTCTCTTTCTTGTTTTAGTAGAACCCACAGCAGGTTTTAAATTTGACAAATTCATATCTTTATGTATGTTATATTATAACTCTTAATTATTTCACAATTGAAACTAAATGTTTCACCTTCTCAATCATTCCTAAGATAGAGGGAGTAGCTTCATGCTCAACTGTACGATTCAACTTTCTTAATCCCAAAGCATCAAGAGTTCTCTTTTGATCAATTGGGCATTTAATTCTACTCTTGACTTGTTTTACTTTAATTGTTGCCATATTCATACATAATTTAGCCTTTGAATACTTTTTCAACTGATACACCTCTGTTTTGAGCTACTACGAACGGACTTCTTAATTCACCCAAAGCTTCGATTGTAGCTTTTACTAAGTTGTGAGGATTTGATGATCCTTTAGACTTAGCCAAAACGTCAGTAATACCAACACTCTCTAATACTGCACGCATAGCACCACCAGCTTTCACTCCAGTACCCAAAGTTGCAGGCTTAATAAGTACTTCTGCTCCACCAAACTTAGCAGTCTGTTCGTGAGGAATAGTGCCTTTATGTATCGGAACACGGATTAAGTTCTTTTTTGCAGCTTCTACACCTTTTGCAATGGCAGTAGTAACTTCACCAGCTTTTCCTAATCCCCATCCAACAATACCATCTTCGTTTCCTACCACAACAATTGCAGCAAAACTAAATGTACGACCACCTTTCGTAACTTTAGTTACACGATTAATTGCAACCAAACGGTCTTTCAATTCTATATCGTTAGTCGATTTAATTCTATTATTATTTCCAGCCATCCTTATTAAAATTTAAGACCACCATTACGTGCTGCGTCTGCTAATTCTTTAATTCTGCCATGATACAAATATCCGTTACGATCGAAAACAACCGTTTGGATACCTGCTTCAATTGCATTCTTTGCAATTTGTTCACCGACTTTGGCAGCGATAACTTTCTTTGGTTCGTTTTTCTCCAATTTCAAAGATGAAAACGCTGCTAAAGTTGTACCTTTTGAATCATCAATGATCTGTGCATAGATTTGCTTGTTGCTTCTAAACACAGTTAGACGAGGGCGTTCCGTTGTACCAGTAATTTTACTACGTACACGTTGTTTTATTTTTATCCTTCTTTCTACTTTCGTTGTCATGCTAATTTCAGTTTTAATAGATTATTTTCCTGCTGATTTACCAGACTTTCTTCTAATAACCTCTCCAACAAATTTAATACCTTTTCCTTTGTATGGCTCAGGCTTTCTAAAAGATCGGATTTTTGCACAAACCTGACCTATCAACTGTTTATCGGCAGACTCTAATATTACAAGAGGATTCTTATTTCTCTCAGATTTTGTTTCAACCTTGATTTCCTTCGGTAACATCAGATAGATATTGTGCGTATATCCTAATGAGAAGTCAAGTATTTGACCATTATTAGATACACGATATCCAACTCCAACTAGTTCAAGTTCTTTTTTGTAGCCTTCTGATACACCGATAACCATATTGTTAATAAGAGATCTGTACAAACCGTGAAGAGCTCTATGATTTCTTTCATCTGTCGGTCTGCTAAGTACAATCTCTCCATTATTAATTTCTACAGTAATATCTGGATTGACATCTTGACTAAGTTCACCTTTAGGGCCTTTCACTGTAACTACAGAGTCTTTAACAGTGACAGTTACACCTGCAGGAATATGTATTGGTAATTTTCCTATTCTTGACATATTTACTTCCTCCTAGAATTAATAAACATAACACAAAACTTCACCACCTATTTTCAGGTCGCGAATTTCTTTATCTGTCATTACACCTTTGGAAGTAGATATGATAGCTATTCCCAATCCATTAAGTACTCTAGGTGCGTCTTTATAACCTACGTATTTACGCAAACCTGGAGTAGAAACTCGCTTTAACGCTTTAATAGCGTTAACTTTATTTACTAAATCATATTTCAAGGCAATCTTAATAGTGCCTTGAGGTCCATCTTCTACAAACTTATAGTTTAAGATGTACCCTTTGTCAAAAAGAATCTTTGTGATTTCTTTTTTCAAATTAGAGGCAGGCACTTCTACAACTCTGTGTTTCGCCTTTATTGCATTACGCAACCTCGTCAAATAATCTGCTATAGGATCTGTCATTCTTATAATAATTAAATTGATCCGGACTATCCGGACAATATTTAAAACTGTTCGCTAATCACCAACTTGCTTTTTTAACTCCAGGAATTAATCCATTTGAAGCCATTTCACGGAATTGAATACGTGAAATACCAAATTGACGCATATAACCCTTAGGACGACCTGTCAATTTACATCTGTTATGTAATCTAACAGGTGAAGCATTCTTAGGCAGTGCTTGCAAAGCTTCGTAGTTTCCCTCAGCTTTTAACTGAGCTCTTTTTTCTGCATACTTTGCAACAAGCTTAGCTCTTTTCACCTCACGGGCTTTCATCGATTCTTTTGCCATAACTTATCTTAGTCTTTTTTTATGTTCTTGAAAGGCAAACCAAACTCTCTCAACAGAGCATAACCTTCCTCATCTGTTTTCGCAGAAGTTACAAAGGTAATATTCATTCCTAAAATTTTAGTGATATTATCAATATTAATTTCAGGGAAAATGATTTGCTCTTGAATTCCTAAAGTATAATTACCACGGCCATCCAACTTGCTTTCGATTCCTTTGAAGTCACGAATACGAGGAAGAGCGACACGTACTAATCTTTCTAAAAACTCATACATTTTCTCACGACGCAATGTTACCATTACACCGATAGGCATTTTCTTTCTTAACTTGAAGTTAGAAATATCCTTTCTTGAAACTGTAGCGACAGCCTTCTGACCTGTAATAAGTCCTAATTCTGCAACAGCTATATCAATAATCTTCTTATCAGCTGTAGCAGAACCTAAACCTTGATTGATTACAATCTTCTTCAATACAGGTACCTGCATAACAGATTTATATCCAAACTCCTTAGTCAAAGCAGGAACAATTCTGTCCTGATATTCTTTTTTTAGACTGGCAGTATTGCTCATTATTTAATTTCCTCCCCTGATTTTTTTGAATAACGCACTAACACTCCCTTGTCATTCAATTTACGTCCAATACGTGTTGGTTTTCCAGATTTTGGATCGATAACATTCAAATTGGAAATATGAATAGGAGCTTCTTTCTTCTCTACTCCACCTTGTGGATTTTTTGCGTTAGGCTTGGTGTGTTTTGATACCATCTTAACACCCTCAACAATTGCTCTGTTCTCTTTCACCAGAACTTCTAAAACACGACCGGTCTTTCCTTTATCAACACCTGTGTTTACAAAAACAATGTCGCCTTTTTTAATATGTAACTTACTCATTACCTAAAGTTTACAATTTATAGCACTTCCGGTGCAAGTGAAACAATCTTCATATTTGTAGCACGCAATTCTCTAGCTACTGGGCCAAAGATACGACTACCACGAATATCACCCGCTGCATTCAATAATACACATGCATTATCGTCAAATCGAATATAAGAACCATCTTGGCGACGGATTTCTTTTTTAGTGCGAACGATAACAGCTTTAGAAACTGCACCCTTCTTTACATCACTAGAAGGGATGACACTCTTAATTGCAACTACAATAACATCTCCAACAGTGGCATAGCGCTTTCTAGTTCCACCTAAAACACGGATACATAAAGCTTCTCTTGCACCACTGTTATCAGCAACTACTAATCTTGATTCTTGTTGTATCATATTACTTCGCCCTTTCGATTATTTGAACCAATCTCCATCTTTTAGTTTTGCTCAAAGGTCTTGTCTCCATGATTTTCACGGTATCCCCTATATTGCATTCATTCTTTTCATCGTGAGCGTGATATTTCTTTGTCTTATTAACAAATTTACCATAAATTGGATGTTTTTCTTTCCACTTCACAGCAACTGTGATGCTCTTATCCATTTTATTACTAAAAACAACGCCCGTTCTTTCTTTTCTTAAATTTCTTGTTTCCATCAGGCTCGAAATTATTTGTTGTTTAACTCCCTCAATCGCAACTCAGTCTTCATACGCGCAATCGTTCTACGTTGATATTTGAGTTGAGCAGGATTTTCTAATGGAGAAATACTATGGCCGATTTTCTTTTGCTCTAAAGCAATGATATCAGCGTCTATTCTTTCTTGCAACTCTGCAGTTGTCAATTCTCTAATTTCTGCGATCTTCATAATATTTACGCATTTTGATTTTGCATATCATAGTCACGTCTCACAACAAACTTTGTTGTCACCGGAAGTTTTTGTGCAGCTAAGCGCAATGCTTCTTTAGCTACATCAAAAGGTACGCCTTCAATTTCGAAGATCAATCTTCCTGGAGTTACCGGAGCAACAAATCCTTCTGGAGAACCTTTACCTTTACCCATACGTACTTCTGCAGGTTTCTTTGTAATAGGTTTATCTGGGAAAATTCTTACCCAAACCTGACCTTGACGCTGCATATAACGTGTCACAGCAATACGAGCAGCTTCAATTTGTCTCCCCGTAATCCATTTATTCTGTAACGCTTTTATTCCAAAAGATCCAAAAGCCAACTGATTTCCGCGTTGAGCTTCACCCTTCATACGGCCTTTCTGTTGTCTTCTGAACTTCGTTTTCTTAGGTTGTAACATCTTTTCTAAATTCTAATGTTTAGCGATTGGTTTTCTTTCTTTTGAAGTTCTTTTCTCTGCCAGCACCTTCTGTTCGGCGTCCACCTACTTCTTTTGAAGTTGTGAATGAAGGAGCAAGATCTCTTTTTTCATAAACCTCGCCACGGCAAATCCAAACTTTAATACCAAGCAAGCCCACTTTTGTAAGTGCTTCGGCCAATGCATAATCTATATCAGCTCTAAATGTATGCAGTGGAGTTCTTCCTTCTTTATACATTTCAGAACGAGCCATTTCAGCTCCATTCAAACGACCTGATATCTGAATCTTGATACCTTCAGCACCCATTCTCATTGTAGAAGCAATTGCCATTTTAATCGCACGGCGATAAGCAATCTTTCCTTCCAATTGACGAGCTATATTATTCGCAACGATAACAGCATCAAGTTCTGGTCTCTTAATTTCAAAGATATTGATTTGAACTTCTTTATCTGTTATTTTCTTCAACTCTTCTTTCAGCTTATCAACTTCCTGACCACCTTTACCGATAATAATTCCCGGACGAGATGTACAAACAGTTATAGTTATCAGCTTCAATGTACGCTCAATAACAATACGTGATACGCTAGCTTTAGCAAGACGAGCATTTAAATACTTACGGATCTTTGTATCTTCCAACAATGTATCTCCATAATTCTTTCCTCCATACCAATTAGAGTCCCATCCCTTGATGATTCCTAATCGATTACTAATCGGATTTACTTTCTGTCCCATCTACAATTAATTTTGACTATTGTTTGTACTAAGCGTATCAACAAATAATGTTACGTGATTCGAACGTTTACGAATTCTATAACCTCTACCTTGAGGAGCTGGTCTCATTCTCTTTAAAGTAGTAGCGCAATCGACACTAACTGAAGAGACAAACAACTCTCCGCTTTCTGCTTTACGTTCATTCTTTTGCTCCCAATTGGCAATAGCAGAACGAAGCAATTTCTCAATTCTTGCTGCAGCTTCTTTATTAGAAAATTTGAGAACACCCAGTGCTCTGAAGACTTCCATTCCACGAATCATATCAACAACCAATCTCATCTTTCGTGGTGATGTCGGAACATTCTTCAATTTAGCAAAGTACATTTGCTTTTGGGCTTCTTTTCTTGCTTCAGCTGATATTCTTTTTCTAGCACCCATTTTATTGATTCTTTTTTATTTCAAATCTCAACATTCCTGTGTTATTTCTTCTTGTTGCCAGCGTGACCACGGAAAGTACGAGTAGGAGAAAACTCCCCTAACTTATGACCTACCATGTTTTCTGTAACAAAAACAGGAATAAATTTATTACCATTATGAACTGCAATCGTATGGCCCACAAAATCAGGGGAAATCATTGAAGCTCTTGCCCACGTCTTAATTACAGCTTTCTTTCCTGACTCATTCATAGCCAAGACTTTTTTCTCAAGCTTTACATTAATATACGGGCCTTTTTTAAGTGAACGACTCATAGTTTCTTAATTAATCAGATTACTTTTTCCTTCTTTCAATAATATACTTAGAAGAATGCTTCTTAGGAGCTCTTGTCTTCAAGCCCTTAGCATACAAGCCCTTGCGAGATCTAGGATGTCCTCCTGAAGCACGTCCTTCACCACCACCCATTGGGTGATCAACCGGGTTCATAACAACCCCGCGGTTACGAGGACGACGTCCAAGCCATCTAGAACGACCAGCTTTACCTGATTTTTCAAGACCATGATCTGAGTTTCCAACACTTCCGATTGTAGCCTTACATGCAGAAAGAATCTTACGGGTTTCACCTGAAGGCATTCTGATAATTACATAATCACCTTCACGAGAGGTTAACTGAGCAAATGCACCAGCTGAACGAACCATTTTAGCTCCTTGACCTGGGCGTAACTCAATATTATGTATAATCGTACCTACTGGAATTTTTGCCAATGGCAAAGTATTTCCAATCTCAGGAGCAACATCACTTCCTGAAACCACTGTCTGGCCAACTTTTATACCTTCTGGAGCTATAATATAAGTCTTTTCTCCATCAGCATAATACAACAATGCAATTCTTGAAGTACGATTTGGATCGTATTCGATAGATTTTACAGTTGCTGGAACGCCATCTTTATTTCTCTTAAAGTCGATAAATCTGAACTTTTGTTTATGACCGCCACCAATATAGCGCATTGTCATTTTACCGGTGTTATTACGTCCACCAGTACGTTTCTTACCAACTACAAGAGACTTTTCTGGTGTACTTGCAGTGATTTTATCAAATGCACCAATAATTTTGTGTCTCTGCCCCGGTGTTGTGGGCTTTAATTTACGTATTCCCATTTCTTTTAAATATTACTAAAGAAATCTATAGCTTCTCCTTCTTTCAACGTCACGATAGCTTTCTTGAATGAAGATTGTTTTCCAGTGATAACTCCAGATCTTGTATAACGACTCTTACGTTTTCCTGAATAATTAGCAGTGTTAACATCAGCCACTGTAACACCATACATATCTTCAATAGCTTTCTTAATCTCAATCTTATTTGCATCAGGAGAAACGCGGAAACCATACCTGTTAGGCATTTTTTCTGTGATCGCAGTTTGTTTCTCTGTTATTATAGGTTTAATAATTATTCCCATCTTTCAATCTCCTTATGCTTTAAACATGTTTTCTAAAATAGCTACAGAACTCTCTGTTAAAACCAAATTCTTTGCATTCAAAACACTATATGTGTTTATTTCAGAAGCAATTACAACATTTGCTTGCTTTAAATTTCGAGCCGACAAATGTACGAAATTATTTCTTTCAGGCAACACGAATAGCGATCTTCTGTTTGCAACTTTCAGATTTTCAGTTATTGAGACAAATTCCTTTGTCTTTGGAGCTTCGAAAGAGAAGTCTTCAACTACAATAATTGCATTTTCCTGGGCTTTATAACTCAATGCTGATCTACGAGCTAAGCCTTTCAATTTCTTGTTAAGTTTGAATCTATAATCTCTTGGCTTTGGTCCAAACACTCTACCACCACCTACTAAAACAGGGGAATTGATATCACCACGACGTGCACCACCTCCACCTTTTTGGCGGATCAATTTACGTGTACTACCAGAAACCTCACTTCTTTCTTTAGATTTGTGAGTACCTTGTCTCTGATTTGCCAAATACTGTTTTACATCCAGATATATAGCATGGTCATTTGGTTCAATCCCAAAAATTGCATCATTCAAAGTTACCTTTCTTCCGGTATCTTCTCCTTTAATATTTAATACGTTCAGTTCCATTACTTTTCAATTAATACGATTGAACCTTTTGCTCCTGGAACTGATCCTTTTACCAATAAAAGGTTATGTTCCGAAATCACCTTAATCACTTCTAAGTTCTGAACGGTAACGCGTTCGTTACCCATTTGTCCAGCCATTCTTGTTCCTTTGAACACCTTTGCAGGGTAAGAACAAGCACCAATACTACCTGGAGCACGTAAACGATTGTGCTGACCATGAGTTGATTGACCAACTCCACCAAATCCATGACGTTTAACAACGCCTTGGAAGCCTTTACCTTTAGATGTACCTATTACATCTACAAATCCTGCATCTTCTAAATAATCTACGGTAATTACATCACCTAAGTTATAAGAAGTTTCAAAATTTTTGAACTCGGCCAAGTGTCTCTTTGGTGTTACACCTGCTTTCTGAAAATGACCTAACTCTGGCTTAGTTGTATGTTTTTCCTTCTTTTCTTGGAAACCCAATTGAATAGCCTCGTAACCGTCTTTTTCAAGCGATTTAATTTGTGTAACCACACAAGGACCTACTTCGATAACAGTGCATGGAAGATTCTTTCCCTCGGCACTGAATACGGATGTCATTCCGATTTTTTTTCCTAATAATCCTGGCATTTCACTTTAAATTTAATATCTCACACTTTAATTTCAACTTCTACACCGCTAGGTAATTCTAGCTTCATCAACGCATCTACGGTTTTTGCTGTCGAACTGTAAATATCGATCAATCTCTTATAAGAAGATAGTTCGAACTGTTCACGTGACTTTTTGTTAACGAAAGTCGAGCGGTTCACAGTAAAAATACGCTTATGCGTAGGTAGAGGAATAGGACCGCTAACAACAGCACCTGTAGCCTTTACCGTCTTAACGATTTTCTCAGCAGACTTATCTACAAGAGAGTAGTCGTAAGACTTTAATTTAATTCTGATCTTTTGGCTCATTTTATATTATAATTTCTAATAATTTATTTGATCAAGTCAACTCTACCTTGTACTTCTGTCAATACTTGTTTAGCAATTGACGCTGATACTTCTGCATAATGAGAGAATATCATAGAAGATGTTGCACGTCCTGAAGTAATCGTACGTAATGCAGTTACATAACCAAATGTTTCTGCCAAAGGAACTTTAGCTTTTACAATACGAGCACCAGTGCGGCTTGTTTCCATACCTTCCACTTGGCCACGTCTTTTGTTCAAGTCACCGATTACGTCACCCATACTTTCTTCTGGAGTAACAACTTCTATCTTCATAATAGGCTCCATCAAAGCAGGGCCTGCTTTTTCTGCTGCACTCTTAAATGCCTGGATAGCACAGATTTCGAAAGAAAGCTGATCCGAGTCTACTGGGTGGAATGATCCATCAATCAAAGTAACTTTTAATTGATCTAGCGGATATCCTGCCAATACACCATTCTTCATAGCTTTCAAGAAACCTTTTTGAACTGAAGGAATGAATTCCTTAGGAATGTTTCCACCCTTAACTTCATCGATGAATTGCAATTCTCCTTCGAAGCCAGCATCTGCAGGTTCGATGCGAACAATGATATCAGCAAATTTACCACGACCACCAGACTGTTTCTTGTAAACCTCACGAAGTTCAACTGATTTAGTGATAGCTTCTTTATAAGAAACCTGAGGACGACCTTGGTTACATTCTACCTTAAACTCACGACGTAAACGGTCGATAATAATGTCAAGGTGTAATTCACCCATACCACTAATAACTGTTTGACCTGTTTCTTCGTTTGTTTGTACGCGGAATGTTGGATCTTCTTCAGCTAATTTAGAAAGACCTACTCCTAATTTATCCAAATCCTTTTGAGTCTTTGGTTCAACCGCGATACCAATAACTGGTTCTGGGAATTCCATTGATTCAAGTACAATTGGATGAGCTTCATCACAAAGAGTATCTCCTGTACGAATATCTTTGAAACCAACACCTGCACCTATATCACCACAACCAATAGCTTCCATTGGGTTTTGCTTGTTAGAGTGCATTTGGAACAAACGTGAAATACGTTCTTTCTTATCTGATCTCGTATTCAATACATAAGAGCCTGCATTAAGAGAACCTGAATATACACGGAAGAAGCAAAGACGTCCAACGTATGGGTCTGTTGCAATCTTAAATGCCAATGCAGTCATCGGTTCTTCATACAAAGGTTTGCGAATAATCACTTTTTCCGGATCACGTGGATCTGTACCTTCGATGGCAGGAGTGTCAATTGGGCTTGGTAAATAAGCACAAACAGCATCCAATAGAGTTTGAACACCTTTATTCTTGAATGAAGATCCGCAAATCATCGGATTAATCTTCATTTCCAAAGTGCCTTTACGAATAGCTGTTCTGATTTCAGCTTCAGTGATTGTAGAAGGATCGTCAAAATATTTCTCCATCAAAGCATCATCACATTCTGCCAATACTTCTAGCATTTTATCACGCCATTCAGCAGCTTCACCGAGAAGGTTTGCAGGTATTTCTTCAACATCATATTTTGCACCCATCGTTTCATCATGCCATAAAATTGCTTTCATGGTCACAAGGTCGACTACGCCCTTGAATGTTTCTTCAGCTCCGATAGGAATTTGAATTGGGCAAGGATTTGCACCTAATACATCTTTTACCTGACGTACTACTTCAAAGAAATTTGCTCCAGAACGGTCCATCTTGTTAACGTAACCAATTCTAGGAACATTATATTTGTCCGCCTGTCTCCAAACAGTTTCAGACTGAGGCTCAACACCACCCACAGCACAGAAAGCAGCAACAGCACCATCAAGAATACGTAATGAGCGTTCTACTTCTACAGTAAAGTCAACGTGCCCCGGAGTGTCAATCAGGTTAATTTTAAATTTATCGTTTGCATAATTCCAGAAGGTTGTGGTAGCAGCTGAGGTAATTGTGATTCCACGCTCCTGTTCTTGTTCCATCCAGTCCATCGTAGCAGCACCATCGTGCACTTCACCGATTTTATGAGTTAAACCGGTATAGAAAAGAATACGTTCCGAAGTAGTAGTCTTTCCTGCATCAATGTGAGCCATGATGCCGATGTTCCTTGTAAACTTTAATAGTTCGTCAGCTTTTGTCATTTTTCGTTAATTCTTCTATGTATTATGCTAATTAAAATCTGAAGTGAGCAAATGCACGGTTTGCTTCTGCCATACGGTGCATATCTTCTTTTCTTTTAAATGCACCACCTTGGTTGTTATATGCATCTACAATCTCTGCAGACAATTTATCCGACATAGTCTTTCCTCCTCTTTTGCGAGAGAAAAGAATCAGATTTTTCATTGAGATAGATTCCTTACGATCGGGGCGGATTTCTGTAGGTACTTGAAAAGTTGCTCCACCTACACGGCGAGACTTAACTTCAACTTGAGGAGTAATGTTATCAAGAGCTGCCTTCCAGATTTCAAGAGCAGTCTTTTCTTCATTAGGCAATTTTGCCTTTACATTTTCTAATGCAGAATAAAAGATGTCGAAAGCAGTACTTTTTTTGCCATCGTACATCAAATGGTTAACGAATCTCGTAACCTTTACATCACCAAAAACTGGATCCGGGAGGATCTGTCTTTTTTTGGGTTTTGCTTTTCTCATTTTTCTTCAAAAATTTACGTTTTTGTTCTTGGTTGCCTTAGCATCGTCTTCAACGGTTCCGCTGAACCATTTACTCAACCTTATAGCCTATCCAAATAACTCAAACCAGCTTAAACACTTTAATTTAAATTCTCAGTTTGAAAGGGATTATTACTTCTTTCCTTTTACTGCCCCCTTAGCTGGAGCTGCTCCTGGTTTTGGACGCTTAGCGCCATACTTTGAACGTCTTTGAGTACGACCATTCACACCAGCAGTATCTAAAGTACCGCGCACAATGTGATAACGTACCCCTGGTAAATCCTTTACACGACCTCCACGAACCAACACAATTGAGTGCTCTTGCAAGTTATGTCCTTCTCCTGGGATATAAGCATTCACTTCTTTTGTGTTTGTTAAACGAACTCTCGCTACTTTACGCATTGCAGAGTTAGGTTTTTTAGGAGTAGTAGTGTAAACACGTACACATACACCACGTCTTTGAGGACATGAATCAAGTGCGGGTGATTTACCTTTTACTTCCAAAGTTTCCCTTCCTTTTCTAACTAATTGTTGAATTGTAGGCATTTTTAATTTTTACTTTAGAATGATTCTTTTATATTATATATAATTGTTTCTATTAGGCTGCAAAGATAGACATTATTTGCATAACATCAACACTTTACGCCATCTAAATGCATGTTTTGCATTAAAAGCGGGGCAAAGTTATAAATTTGCGTTCAGTTTTCGACGAATATTATAACCTATATTTTGAATATTTAACAGTATCGGGTAGAATTTATGATTTTACAGAATAATTATAGCATCATTTAAATCGCCTGTCCAACTCGTCGTCACTGAATATGGAAACAATAGTTTTTCCATCAGGTGTTAATCGCGATTCAACGCATGAAAATAAAGACGCAATTAAATGCTCCATTTCTTCCAAGGTCAACGTTTTTCCATAGTTAATAGCTGTAGCTTTGGCAATCGTCAAGGACAATATATGAGAAAGATCTTCGCGTATGGTGTTTGTATGCTCCATCGCTTTGTTTATCATATCTTTCAATAATAGAACAGGATCAATACCCTCAATCTCGGATGGTAATCCGTTTATGACATACGTATTATTTCCTAAATCTGATAAATCAAAACCAACATACGATAAATCATCAATCAGATGCGGAAGAATAGAAGCTTCCGAAGATGTCAATTCTACAATTTCAGGAAATAACATTTTTTGACTAATCGAACGTCTTTGTTGAATTTTAGACAAATACTGTTCGTATAACACACGTAGATGAGCACGATGTTGATCAATAATAGCTAACCCAGATTTGAGCGATGTAACAATATATTTCTCTCTATACTGATAACAAGGGAAAAGATTGTTTACCGGACTTACCTGTTCCAACAAAGCACTATTTTCTCCTTGCATAGGAGTATCTTCTTCCGAATCTTGAAAAAGATTTTTCTCAACAAACGATCTATCCTCTTCAAAATCCTGATATAGTTTATCCCAATCAAAAGCAGGTCTTTCCTGCCTTATAGGTGCATTAACGAAAGGATTATAATCTTTATTTATATTTACTGACGGAAATGAAACAGGTCCTCTTTTTTCTGAATTATATACAGGAATATCGATGGCATCTTGTCTATCAAAATCAATGGTAGGGATCATACTTGATTTTGCCAGAGACTCCCTGACGGCAGCCACTAAAATCTGCCAGATGGGTTGTTCATTTTCAAATTTTATTTCCGTCTTGGTTGGATGAATGTTTACATCAATAGTTTGAGGATCAAGCGTGAAGTAAATAAAATAATTAGGCATTTCCCCAACGGGAATAATATTCTCGTATGCCTGCATGACTGCTTTATGAAAATAAGGATGTTTCATAAAACGACCATTCACAAAAAAGTACTGTAAAGCTCCTCGTTTCTTTACAGAATCGGGCTTACCGATAAAGCCAGATATTGATACTAAACTACTTTGGACATCGATTGGCAAGAGCTTCTGATTCATCGACTTTCCGAATATATCGATGATTCGCTGACGCATACCGGCCTCAGGTAAACAAAGAATTTCAATATCATTATGATGAAGCGAAAACGAAATATGGGGATTCACCAATGCCACTCGTTCCAGTTCGTTGACGATATTCCTGAATTCTGTATCGTTTGACTTTAGGAATTTACGTCTTGCGGGAACATTAAAAAACAGGTTTTTTATCGAGAATATACTACCTACTGCGCATGCATCCGCTTCAATATCCGTCAAGACAGAGCCTGCTATAGATAATTTTACACCAACATCAGCATCTTTATGACGAGTACGCAGTTCCACATGCGCAACAGCAGCAATGGATGCGAGAGCTTCCCCTCTAAACCCCATCGTACGCAATGCGAACAAATCGTCGGCAGATGATATTTTGGATGTTGCATGTCTTTCAAATGCCATTCTTGCATCGGTTTCAGACATACCAACACCATCATCAATCACCTGAATTAGCGTCCTACCGGCATCTTTGATGTTAATATGTATATGAGTTGCTCCTGCATCTATTGAGTTTTCCACTAACTCTTTCACAACAGATGCAGGCCGCTGAATAACTTCTCCAGCAGCTATTTGATTTGCAATATTATCAGGTAGAAGATGAATTATATCACTCATCGCAAAAAGATAAACCAAGCAGCAACAGCTAATATAATAAGGATAGCCGCCAATCTGATATTCTTGTATTTTCTGCTATCCATAGTATCGCCACGATTAAAACTCTTTTTGAGATGGGTAGTCCCTTCAGTAAATGTACCCTTAATTTGAGGTTTATAATCTTCAAGGTCTTCTACAATCCCCATTTCTCGTTTAACTCTTCTTTCACGCTCCTCAGCTTTTTCCTTTTCAGGATCCCAATAAATCGGTTTGTGTTCGAATTTACGAGGTTGGCGTGTTTTCATAAATAAAAGCGCAGCCATAATTATTACTTTATTTAATTATACATTACTACTAATGTACAAATTTATTACTTCTTTTTGGCTTATCCGATTTTCCTTCTCTCTTATGAACTGTAAAAATATCGTCTTTGTCCTTAGGGCGTAGATAATCAAACCATTTAAAATCCTGCAATTCTTTTTGCTCCGGTTTAAGGTCGGGTATCGGAGTTAAAAGCCCAACAGGAGTTGGCCAAATCTTCAAACGTTCTAGTTTATTTTCTTTTAGCCAAATACTTAAATAGCCTCCTTTTGAAGTATTATGTCCAGCCATGACCCCATCATTCTCAAGCGGATAATATATTAATTCGGCATTACCCGATACATCAATCTGGCGGACAGATTGTCCATCAAAATAGGCTTTCAAATCACTCCCCTTTAATTGGTTGTAGTAAGTTGTATCCAAATATTGTGCAGCATAAGCATAGTCTTTTACATGAACATATTCAACTGTACTATCGTTCATAAAAACGAGGATAGTATCTCCCAACATTTGATACTCTTCGTTCCAAAGAATAGGATCATTAAACATATATAGCACAGAATCGCGTGTGTTAAATTGAAGCGAATCACATACCCCTTGAATATCTACCCTATAAAAACGAACGCCATGAAATGCTTTTATTTCTCTATATACAGAATCGACGGTGACCATTTCAAGTGTATCGGCATGGAGATAAAGTGTATCATTTTTTGAATACTCCATAAACCTTGCTTGATCAGTTACAAACGCATATTCTGTCAACTCGTTATAGAAACCGTAGTTTCCTTCGAGAGTGACCTTTTGTAATGTATCACAGATACTCATATTCCCGAATGCTTCACCGAAACCTGAGGTTCTGTTATAGGCAATCGAATCTCCGGTCAGGATGCGGTTGCCCGATATAACCTTGGAGCGATCTAATAGTGATGATTTTCCGTTGGCCGTATCATACCAGCCTCTGGAAGTATGAACAGTGCCACTATCTGAAACAATAACAGATGGACCTAAAATCGTTGCTATTTTAGAAGACGTACTGTATTCTAAGGTGTCAGAATACAAAGTAAACTGAGGGTTTTCCAATTTTACACTATCGTTAAATACGGCAAGTTTGGTGTCAGGTAAATATTTACCAAAGATAGATGATAACACATTTTCCTCATCAACGATTCGTCCTCCATCAAAATAATATCCCACATTGGCTGCCCTGTCATAGTTAAGACTATCTGTATATAGTGTTACCTGGTTGTTGACCATTCTGACATTATTCCTCAACTTGGCCATCTCAACATTCCCATTATACACAAGATAATCACCATAAACGAAAAGTGTATCTCCTTGTACCATTCTTACATTGCTGAATGCTTCAAGAGAATTTTTCTCTTCATAAAAATAAGCACTATCGCAATACATATAGGCACTATCATGTCGAAAGCAAACGTTACCCTTTAGCTTTTGTGCATCAGGATTTAACTCCTTATCATAGGATAGAACATCAGCATGCTCCAAATAAACTATGGTAGTTTTCGGAGAAATTGAATCTTGTTCTTGTGCAAAGGAATAAGCAGAAACAAGAACTAATAAAGCAAAAACAAACAGTAGTTTTCCTTTCACAATTATTCTTTTATCCAGCCAGGAAATTGAAAATCACAGTTGCGCCAGCCTTCACTAATACGCACATACGTTGTTTTCTGCTTCTTTTCTATCCAGTTATTAAGCAGTTCTTCTCGTTTTTTAGCTTCAACGATTGTTTTCAATGCTTGATAGTCATCTGTTAAATTAGCTCTATGACTTTCTGTACGAGCTTTCAACTTTACGATGGCTACAACTTCTTTCTGCTTATTGGTAATCATTTTAAATGGCTTCGAGATATCTCCTACTTTCATATTAAATACCATCTTACCAATTTCTTGTGGCAACTCCTGCATTTCAAAGCGAGGTGTACCATAGTAATCACTTTCATAGTTTGAATTTACCATTAGCCCCTTATTGTTTCTCGTATCCTTATCGTAAGAAACAAATGTTGCAGCTTCTTCAAACGAGAACTTTCCATTATTAATATCAGTATAGAGCGAATCCATCTTCACCATTGCATCATTCATCTCACTTTCTGATACTTCCGGACGTAAGAGGATATGTCTACAATTGATACGATCTCCGCGTTTTTCAATTAACTGTATAATATGAAATCCATATTCAGTTTCAACAATGTTCGATACCCTTTTAGGATCTGTAAGATTGAAGGCCACATTCGCAAACTCAGGTAAAAGGTAGTTTTTACCTAAAAAGCCTAACTCGCCACCTCTTTTTGCTGATTCAGGATCTTCTGAGTACAATACTGCTAAAGCTGAAAATTCTTTTTCTCCTCTAGTGATTTGATCAGTAAATTCTCTCAATCGTGATTTTATGGCATCAATTTCTTCTAGAGAGACCTTTGGCTCGATTGTTATAATTTGCACTTCAACGGTAGTAGGAATCATTGGCAAACTATCTTTTGGCAGTTGATTATAATATCGTCTTACATCCGCAGGTGTTAATTTGATTTCTCCAATTAATTTACGCTTCATTTGTTCAACGATCTGTTGTTCTCTGATTTGATCCTTACGTTCTTCTTTTAGCTGAGAAAGTTTTTT
Source organism: Bacteroidota bacterium (assembly GCA_023429375.1). Classification (GTDB taxonomy): domain Bacteria; phylum Bacteroidota; class Bacteroidia; order Bacteroidales; family Tannerellaceae; genus Massilibacteroides. The sequence goes on from JAEYVY010000016.1 coordinate 79,861, forward strand.
ATTGAAGTATTCTTCTGCTTTTTCTTTTGAACCTAACTGGTTAATGACATAGTTTACCCATCTGTCTGCTTCTTGAATAACTTGATTTTCGCTTACATCGATACTGTCGATTTTCGCTTGATTCAAAAAGAGCTTCTGAATAGCCATCTGTTCAGGAATAATACAATATGGATCACCATTTATGCGTTGTCCGCTCACTTGCATATCCAAACGTTGCGCTTCAACTTCCGAACGCAAGATTGCATCATCGCCTACCACCCATACTATTTCATCAATCACATTTTCCTGAGCGATCAACAAACAAGTGTTGCACATCATTAAGAATAAAGCCAGTAACTTTTTCATTGTTCTTATTTTATTTAGCGTCAGTCGTGGTATAATTGAGTTTTACTTTCCCACGTTTTACCGCATCAGTATATAATTCATTTTCAAAATTTTCCAAAAACTCCTTGCGTTTCTGGTTAACCAACATCTCGATTATTTGAGTTTCTACATATTCATAAGGAGCTACATTACCCGCAGGGATGAACTCCTGAACATTCAACAAATAACAATATGTACTATCAGATACTTCAAATGCTTTATTCGATTTCAAAAAAGCATTCGGATCGCTGATAGTAAGAGGAATATTATCTACTACATCATCAAAGTCAACCCATCTGTCGTAAAAGTATTCATAAATATTTGCATTCTGAATACTATATTTTTCGATTTTTTCTAACGATTCGATAGAGTTTGATCTATACCATTTCTTTACATCATCAATTCCGGGAGCATTTACAGCAATTTTCAAAAACAACCCTTTCAATATAGGAGTAGTCAGTTTGAAACGTTCCTGATTATCGTCGTAATATGTTAACTTCTCTGCTTCTCTTATATTAGGAGATAATCTTTCCGTCACCAACTGTTCTTGATACCTATGTCTAATCAATGATTCTTTATAGGCTTCCACAAGCTTATTTACTTCCTGTATATCGTGCTGATTATTTAATGCCACATCATAAACAAGTTCATCTGTTACCCATTTTTTTATGTAGTTTTCAACAAACAACAAACTATCTGCTGAAGATAAACCCGCCGGAATAATCCCCTTCAGATCTGACTCATATAGAATTTGCCCGTTTACTTCGGCTAATGCTTCACCCTCCAATGATTGTGAATGCTTACATGCACTCAACAAAAATACATACGCTATGAAAAGAATGCAAATTCTCATTGATTTCTTAATGTTTCTTTATCTTTTTCAATAATTGGGTATTTACTTTTACCGGATATTTCTTCCGTATTTCTTGAACCCACTGTTTTTCCAACTCAGCTTGTTCTTCTGCCGGATGACTCCATACACGAGCATTGCTGATTTCAAACAAGAGTATACCGTCACGATATTCTTGCAATAGCAAACCGTATTCCGGGTGTTTCTTCTTTAAATTTTCACGTTCCAGTGCGGTAACCACATCCCTCAAAAACAATTCATAAACCTCATTCATAAAATCACCAGAATAGGTTTTCGTCGAATAAGGATTGCGATGCAGATAATATGAAAATTCCTTTTGAGTAAACAGATGATCATTCATTATAAACAGAGTGTCTGAAAGATTGTCAGCCTCTTTGAAAAACTGCTCATCTGTAGGGAAATACTCATCACAAATGCGTTGAAACTGCGCATATGCTTCTGGATAGAACGTGTAACCGTACTCCTTTTTAAGTCGGGAGTCAAAAGATTCGTAGAGTTCAAAATTCCATTCTCCCTTTCTCAGCACAGATAGTATTTTTTCTTTTTCCTCTTCAAATGTCAAACGTGGTTTTTTATCAAGAAGTTTGATTAGATGATAGCCAAATGCTGTCTTAACAGGTTCAGAGACTTCGCCTATTTCATTCAAGGCAAAAGCAGTTTCTTCAAACGCCGATATCATTTCTCCCTGAGTAAAATAGGGCAATACCCCACCTTTTACAGCACTGCCTTCATCTTGTGAGAATTCCTTTGCCAATTCTTCAAAGTCTTCTCCTGACAATATTCTTTGACGTATATTTAAAGCTTGTTCTAATTGCTCTTCATACTGCGTATTGTCTTTATTATCCTCTACACGAAATAAGATATGAGCAACTCTTCGTATGCCCAGATTTGGTTTCCGACGATTGAGTTGAATCAGATAATAACCTGCCGCTGTACGGATGGGCATGGAAACCTCTCCGATTTCCAATCCCCATGCCGCATTGTCAAATGCTTTAGGTCCTTTTAGCGGTAGTAATGATTCAATAGTTTCAGAAACCCCCCCATCTGAAGTACTGTCTTCTTTAACAGCACTTTGTGCAACTACATTGAAATCCTCTCCCCTTTTTATCCGTTCATATGCTTTATAGGCTTTTTGATAAATTGAAACAGTATCTTTCGATGTAACTGCTCCGGGAAAGCGAAAAAGAATATAGCTCACATTGAGGAGGCTATCTCCTCTGTCATAAATCATTTTTGCAACAGCTTCCTGTCCTTTTTGATCAGACATGTAGTTAGCTGTCAATTCTGCTTCATATTTTGAATATTCAGATGCGAATGATTTTGACTTATCAAAATTCGAATGTTCGGCATCTATGACTTTCAGCTTAAAATTAATAAACAAATCCAGGTAATCATTCAGAGACTTCTTATTAGTTAAATCCACATCGTTGTTCTTTGCCGCCATGTATTTAAACTCATCCATCTTGATTTCTTTTCCGGCAATAGTCATTACAACAGGATTTGAATCAACCTGAGCTTCACAAAAGAGGGGAACAATAAGACTCAACAACAACAAACGCCCCATTCTGAATCCATTTTTCATATCTGATAGTACATTTATAAATAACTCAAAATATAAAACGTCTTACAGCATTAAAAAGTATATAGACTCCTATATTTAGCGTTTTTATACACATTAGTTTGCCATTTCTGACAAGAATTTGATTCTGACCAGACGGATTTCTTCTTCAGTATAGTCACCTCCGAGCTCATCGATAGCATCGTCCAATTCATCTGTTTCAGAATCTTTAAAGTATTCGTAGATGTCCTGAATATGATCCTCATCCATGACATCGTTCAAGAAGTAATCGATATTGATTCTTGTACCGGAATAAACAATTGCTTCTACCTCGTCCAACAGTTCGTTAAACTCAAGACCCTTTGTTAATGCGATATCATCCAAAGCTACCTTACGGTCGATACTTTGAACAATCGATACTTTCAACTTCGATTTATTAGCAACCGTTCTTACACGTAAATCTTCAGGACGCTCAATCTCGTTTTCTTCAACGTGCTTTTTGATTAGTGTAATGAATTCTTCTCCATAGCGTTTAGCTTTGCCGGCACCTACACCCGGAATATTTTGCAATTCCTCCAGAGTCACCGGATAGGTAGTCGCCATCGCTTCGAGTGAGAGATCTTGGAAAATCACGAAAGGTGGAACTTCCAATCGCTTAGATAGTTTCTTACGCAGGTCCTTCATCATCGAATAAAGAATAGGGTCCACAGCACACGATCCACCACCTCGTACTGGAGTTTCTTCCTCTTCTTCTTCGAACTCATTGTCTTTGATAATTTTGAATGAGACTGGTGAAGAAATAAAACTTTGTCCCTTCTTTGTAATTTTCAACAATCCATAATTCTCGATATCTTTCTCAAGATATCCGGCAATAAGAGCTTGCCTGATCACAGCATTCCATGTTTTTTCGTCTTCGTCCTGTCCTGAGCCGAATACTTCAAGTTCATCATGTTTGAATGACTGTATTTCTGCCGTTTCATTTCCCAATAAAATATTCACGACATACTCTGCCTTAAATTTTTCCTTTAGTGCGCCTACCACTTCTAACACAGCGCTTAATAATTCTTTTGCTTCCACTTGTTTCTTAGGGTTCAAACAATTATCACAACAACCACAATTCTCTTCTAAATATTCTTCTCCAAAATAATGTAATAAAACCTTCCGCCGGCATACTGCTGTTTCAGCATAAGCTGCTGTTTCAAGCAACAACTGTCTTCCGATTTCCTGTTCAGCCACAGGCTTTCCTTGCATGAATTTTTCCAATTTCTGCAAGTCTTTATAGGCATAGAAAGCAACACATTGCCCTTCACCGCCATCGCGACCGGCACGACCGGTCTCCTGATAATAGCCTTCAAGACTCTTCGGTATGTCGTAGTGAATAACATAACGTACATCCGGCTTATCTATACCCATCCCAAATGCTATTGTTGCAATAATAACATCTACTTTTTCCATCAAAAATGCATCCTGGTTTGCTGTTCGCGTAACCGAATCCATCCCTGCATGATAGGGAAGAGCTTTTATTCCATTAGCCAATAAAATATCCGTAAATTCTTCAACCTTTTTGCGGCTCAGACAATATATTATACCTGACTTACCCTCATTTGATTTGATATATTTGATAATCTCCTTATCGATATTTGCATCTTTCTGCCGTATTTCATAATACAGATTAGCACGGTTGAAAGATGACTTAAATACCGTTGCATCAACCATACCCAGGTTCTTTTGTATATCATGCTGCACCTTGGGTGTAGCTGTTGCTGTCAAAGCAATCACCGGACGTTTTCCTATCCCGCTTATTATGGGTCGTATACGACGGTATTCCGGTCTGAAGTCATGTCCCCATTCCGAAATACAATGTGCTTCGTCAACAGCATAAAAAGAGATATTGATCTGACGCAGAAAATCCACATTTTCATCTTTCGTGAGTGATTCCGGAGCAACATAAAGCAGCTTCGTCTTGCCACTCATAATGTCGTTCTTCACTTGTTCAATCGCTGTTTTATTCAACGACGAATTGATGAAGTGAGCAATTCCATCCTCCTCACTAAAATTACGCATTGCGTCAACCTGATTCTTCATCAACGCTATCAAAGGAGACACAACAATAGCCGTACCCTCCATCAATAATGAGGGCAATTGATAACAAAGAGATTTTCCGCCACCGGTAGGCATCAACACAAAGGTATCTTTTCCTGCCAGAACGTTTTCAATGATCGATTTCTGATTCCCTTTGAAAGTATCAAAACCAAAATGAGTTTTAAGAGCCTCTGTTAATATATCCTTCTTTGCCATAGCTGGTTATTTATCAATCTTACTAACCTTATGCTGTTTGTAAACGGCTGACATCCGATTTTTCAAATTTCTCTTTCGCATAGTTAAGAGAAACATGAAGAGAGTTTTCATTTTCTGATGGCAAGTCAAACATGGCATCCATCATGATAGCTTCAACAATTGATCTCAGACCGCGTGCACCTAGTTTAAACTCCAATGCTTTATCTACAATGTACTCATATACATCCTCGTCAAAAGTCAATTCGATACCATCCATTTCAAATAGTTTCAAATATTGTTTGATAATCGAATTTTTAGGTTCGGTCAATATATTTCTCAGCGTAGATCTATCCAGCGGGTTAAGATAAGTAAGAATCGGCAAACGACCAATTATTTCTGGTATGAGTCCAAAAGATTTCAGATCTGTCGGAGTAATATATTTCAGTAAATTATTCCTATCGATACGATTTACCTCTTTATTCGCTGAATATCCGACAACGCGTGTATTCAGACGTTGAGCTATTTTCTTTTCAATTCCATCAAATGCTCCTCCACAAATAAACAGGATATTCTTCGTATCAACTGCAATCATCTTCTGGTCAGGATGTTTTCTTCCTCCTTGAGGGGGAACGTTTACTATTGATCCCTCTAATAGTTTCAAGAGACCTTGCTGTACACCTTCGCCACTCACATCACGTGTAATCGATGGATTATCACTTTTACGTGCAATCTTATCGATTTCGTCAATAAATACAATACCACGCTGTGCAGCTTGCACATCATAATCCGACGCTTGTAGTAAACGGGTCAAAATACTTTCAATATCTTCACCTACATAGCCGGCTTCGGTCAATACCGTAGCATCAACAATAGCAAATGGTACATGTAATAACTTTGCTATTGTACGCGCCAATAACGTTTTACCTGTCCCCGTAGCGCCAACCATAATAATGTTTGATTTTTCAATCTCAACATCATCTTTTGTGATACGCTGTAACAAACGTTTATAATGGTTGTATACGGAAACCGACAAATAACGTTTTGCATCATCCTGTCCGATAACATATTGGTCAAGAAAGGCTTTTATCTCCTGAGGTTTTGGAAGTTCCTTTTTTGAAAGACCAAAAGGACTGCTTTTCGACACAGTCTGCTCTTTTACTATTTCATATGCTTGTTGTACGCAATCATCACAGATAGCACCGGATATACCATTTATCAATAAGTTTACATCGCTGCTTTTACGTCCGCAAAACGTACACGAATCGCCAGTTCTGGCCATATTATTTTTAGAGTTTTCTTAAATTAATTTATTTGCGAGTTAGTATTTCATCTATCATTCCATAGTTCTTGGCTTCTTCTGAAGTCATCCAATAATCTCGGTCGCTGTCTTTTTCAACATCCTCGAATGATTTACCGGAATGATTCGAAATAATCGTATAAAGTTCTTTTTTAACTTTTAAAATTTCACGGGCTGCAATTTCTATATCAGAAGCCTGTCCTTGCGTTCCTCCCAATGGCTGATGAATCATCACACGTGAGTGTTTCAAAGCAAAACGCTTACCCTTTGTTCCTGCAACCAATAATACGGAAGCCATTGATGCTGCAATACCTGTACAGATTGTAGAAACATCACTTCCGATAAATTGCATGGTGTCATATATACCATAACCGGCATAAACAGATCCTCCAGGTGAATTAATATAGATTGAAATATCTTTGCCTGGATCGCTTGAGTCAAGATACAACAACTGTGCCTGTATCACATTCGCTGTATAATCGTCAATTTGCGTTCCAAGAAAAATGATACGATCCATCATCAACCGTGAAAACACATCCATCTGTGCCACATTTAACTGACGTTCTTCGATAATCGTAGGAGAGATATAACTGCTACTGATATTCATATAACTGTCAAGCGCAGTTCCGCTCATCCTCAAATGCTTGGTAGCATATTTTCTGAAATCTTCCATAATTCTTTTTCTTCTGTATTAAGAGACACAAAAAGGGAACTCTCCTTTTCTTAACGATAAAACAAAGTTATAAATAAATTTCTGAAAGAAACAAACTTATCTTTTATCGCCAAGAGTTTTTCGTAGAGAACTCCCCTTTTAAACAAAAACACAGTAGATTTCTCCACTGTGCTCTTTGGATTTCTTTATGCAAAGAGTTTATTAAACTCTTCTACAGACACTTCTTTCTCTTCAACTTTAACCAGGCCTTTCAAAACTTCAGCCAGTTTTTCTTCAACTACACGATCAATGATATTCTGTAGTGTCTGCTTATTTTTAAGCATATCTTTCATATAACCACTCAATACATCTTCTGGAACAGAAAGCATTCCGTATTGAGCAAATTGAGATTTAGCAACACGTGCTGCGAATGCTTCGATATCTGCATCTTCAACCTTGATATCGTTTTCCTTAACTAAAGATTCTTTTACCAATTGGTATTTCAAATCTTCAATCAATTTAGGAAATTCTTCATCCAACTTATCAGCAGTTTGCTTCTTATTTGTTTCAAGCAACCAACGTTTCAAAATAGCATCTGCAAAAACAGGTTCACCAGCTTTCTTCACCAACAAATCACGCGCATCATTCAAGAATTTGTAGTTTTCTTGAGGCTCGAATTGCTCAGCAATAATGCTTTTTACTTTTGCACGGAATTCTTCTTCGTTTGTAGCAGCGCCTTCTCCAAGTGCCTTATCGAATAGCTCTTGATTAAGTTCAGCTGGTTTATGGCGAGTTACTTCTGAAATTTCGAAACTAAAATCAGCTGTAATTTCTTCAGCCTGTTCTTTAGTTACTTTTAATAACGAAGCGATTTCTGCATTTGCTCCTTCATAAGCCTTTTTAGGGTTGAAAATCACCACGCTATTTTTCTTAGACTCCAAGAATTTAGCTCTTTCTGCTTCATCCTTCATATACAAAGGCATTAAAACAGCATCTTCAACAACGATACCACCTTCTTTAACGACTCCGTTTTCAAGCTCAGCTAACGTTCCTTTTAATAAATCTTTTTCCTGAATCGTATCATCTGCTTCTTCATAAGATCCGAAGTTAGAACGATAAGACTCAACTTGGTTGTTTACCATTTCATCATCGATAACAACCTTATAAGAAGTCAATTTATCTCTTTTGTTTAGCGAAATTTTAATTTCAGGGGCAAAAGCGAGGTCAAAACAAAACTCAAAGTCTTCCTGCGTTACAAAGTTCAGGTCTTTTTGTTCAGTTTCATTCGGCATTGGTTCTCCAAGAATATTCAAGTTATTCTCACGGATATAATTGAATAGGCTGTCAGAAACCAAACGGTTGATTTCTTCAACCAGCAATTGAGTTCCATGCATTTTCTTTACCATCCCCATTGGGACCATACCTTTACGAAAACCCGGCAGAGCTACTTTCTGACGAAAACTACGCATACTCTTTTCCAAATTTTCAGCGTAGTCAGCTTTCACTATTTCAATTTTCAAGATACCGCTATTATCAGCATCATTTTTTTTTAGCGAAATATTCATTCTGAACGTTTTATTTAATTTATTCTGTCCTTCACATTTTTTCAGGCTGCAAAATTAGATTTATTCTTTTAATATCGCAAATTGTTTACTTAAAAACTCTTACGTGTAAATTTTATTGAGTTAAAAACTTGTAGTTCAAAAAATAATACTTTTCTTTGTATCGTGAAAGGCAAATTACCTTGAACGTACATAACATTGTGTTTTTTATTTCTTCAATTTCCCTTGTTGATCTATCTTCACTGTTACGAAATTCCGGTTTTCATCTTTCATCTAAAACATTTTTATTTTTAATTACTTTTATTTTTATGAACATTTACATTGGAAACCTGAACTATCGTGTTCGGGAAGAGGATTTGAAACAAGTGATGGAAGAGTACGGAGCTGTAGACTCAGTAAAAATCATTAAAGATCGTGAAACCGGAAGATCTAAAGGATTCGCTTTCGTAGAAATGGCTAACGACGAAGACGCTAAAAAAGCGATCGAAGAACTAAACGAAGCTGAATACGAAGGACGTCAAATGGTTGTTAAAGAAGCAAGACCTAAAGCTTAAGCTACTGCACTTCTTTTCGAAGAAATAAAAAACTTCTGCCTATCTTTGGTGGAAGTTTTTTTTTAAATATACACAAGCCACATTTAAGATGAGATTAAATGCATCATTTTCTGAAAAATCAGGATTAGTTCAGTCTTGGTTATTAGCCTTACTCGTAATCATAGGTCTACTCGTTGGCTCCATACTGAGCCTTATCATCGGTATTAATTCAGCAGAAGGGCTACAGAATCCCGGCACTTTACGTATCGTTCAAGCAATCACAGTCGTCTTTTCTTTCCTCATCCCGGCTTTAGGGTTGGCTTGGTTCTGCAGTCAGTCTCCTCTCGAATACCTGTCGCTAAACAAAATACCATCGGCCAATCTATTCTTATTTGCCTTGGTCGGATTAATTCTTTTCAGTCCTACAATAAATGTGGCATCACTCCTCAATAAGCAAATGATATTGCCTTCGTTTTTAGAGCCTCTCGAAACATGGATGAAGGCTAAGGAAGCGGAAATGGAAGTTTTTGTGAATCTCTTGATCCAGGAGGAGGGAATTGGCGCCCTTCTTTCAAACCTGATTGTGATGGCCTTGTTGGCCGCACTGACCGAAGAATTATTATTCAGAGGTGCCATTCAACGAATCATAGAAAAGTGGACTCAGAATCATCATCTTGTCATTTGGTTTACAGCGATTCTCTTCAGTGCCATTCACATGCAATTCTACGGATTCATCCCCCGCATGCTCTTAGGCGCCTATCTGGGTTATCTTCTCTATTGGAGTAAAAGCATGTGGCTGCCTATATTTGCTCATTTTGCAAACAACGCAATAGCCGTAATCGTTACACGAAATGTGGATACAACCAGTGAATACAACGAATTTCTAACCGGCGATATCAAAAGTGAGGATATAATTGGCTATTCTATTTTGGCACTGTTCACCTTTTTCTTGTTTGTCTTTCTCAACAAAAAACTGGCAAAAGAGGCTGCAAAAAACAATTAAAACACTTTCTTTCTTAGCTGGAAGTCTTTTCCTAAGTATTTTTCGCGAACAATCTCATTTTCTGCCAATTGTTCAGCCGTACCTTGAAACAAGACTTTGCCTTCAAACAACAAGTAGGCTCGATCTGTGATACTTAGGGTTTCATACACATTATGGTCGGTAATCAGGATACCTATATTCTTATGTTTCAATTTAGCAACGATAGCTTGAATATCCTGAACGGCAATTGGGTCTACACCGGCAAACGGTTCGTCCAGCATGATGAACTTCGGATCAATAGCCAAGCAACGGGCTATCTCGACACGACGGCGTTCACCTCCAGATAATTGGTCACCCAAGTTTCTGCGCACTTTATGTAATCCGAATTCAGCAATCAGGCTTTCTAATTTCTCTTTCTGGTATTCAGGCGTGGTTTCTGTCATTTCCAATACTGAACGGATATTGTCTTCAACCGTCATTTTACGAAATACCGAAGCTTCTTGTGCCAGATATCCAATCCCATTGCGTGCTCTCTTGTAAACCGGAAACTTGGTAATTTCCATGTCGTTCAAGAAAATCTTTCCTTCATTTGGCGTAACAAGTCCTACTGTCATATAAAAAGTCGTCGTTTTACCCGCTCCATTTGGACCGAGCAATCCAACGATTTCACCTTGCTTCACATTTATGGAAACATGGTTAACCACAGTTCGTGTTCTATATTTTTTCACGAGATCCTCCGTTCGGAGCACCATTTGTTGTTCGTCATTCATACCATAAGATTTGCTGCAAAGTTAGTATAAAAAAACGTATATTTGCACCATAAAACACAAACAAGCAGGAATGTATAAATCATTACATAGAATGGGAGAATACACGCTCCTAATGAAGAAATCGATCACTTTGCCTGATCGTTGGAGTATGTTCTTCAAACAATTAATACGTGAAATATATAAGTTGGGAGTCGATTCATTGTGGATCGTAATTATCATTTCCATATTTATCGGTACCGTTATTGCTATTCAGATATCGCTAAATATCAGTTCTCCCTTAATTCCTAAGTTTACCATTGGTTATACTACACGTGAAATTATCTTATTGGAGTTTTCATCCTCCATCATGTGTTTGATTCTGGCAGGTAAAGTGGGTAGTAACATCGCTTCTGAAATAGGAACGATGCGTGTAACCGAGCAAATCGATGCGATGGAAATCATGGGTGTAAATTCAGCCAACTACCTGATTCTACCAAAGATAGCAGGACTAATGATATTTATACCAGTACTCGTTATCTTTAGTATGTTTACCGGGATATTAGGAGGAATTGCTGCCAGTTATCTGGCTACAGATGGAATGACACCGGCCTCGTTCGAGTATGGGTTGCAGTTCTATTTTAATGCATTCTATATTACATATTCTATCATCAAGTCTGTTGTTTACGCATTCATCATTTCGTCGATTGCAGCTTATTTCGGATACTTCGTGAAGGGTGGAGCTCTTGAAGTAGGTAAGGCAAGTACGAATGCGGTTGTGATGAGTAGCGTGATGATTCTTTTGGCTGATGTGATTTTAACTCATTTAATGCTGACATAAAATGATAGAGATAAAAAATATTACGAAATCATTTGATGGACGTATTGTCCTGAATAACATAAGCGGACTGTTTGAGGACGGGAAAACAAATCTCATCATTGGTCGAAGCGGTTCCGGCAAAACCGTTCTTATAAAGAATATTATTGGACTTATGACTCCTGATTCAGGAGAAGTGCTTTATGATGGCCGTAATTTTCTGAAGATGAACAAAGCCGAACTTAAGTTTTTACGTAGGGAAATGGGTATGCTATTTCAAGGATCAGCCCTATTCGATAGCATGACCGTTCTTGAAAATGTAATGTTCCCTTTGGATCTCTTTTCTAATGACTCGAGCAGGGAACGCATGAAAAGAGCTGAGTTCTGCCTTGAACGCGTAAATCTGAATGGCTTTGGAGATCTATATCCTTCAGAAATAAGTGGAGGGATGATGAAACGTGCTGCTATTGCACGGGCAATAGCCTTACAGCCTAAGTATCTTTTTTGTGATGAGCCCAACTCCGGTTTGGATCCAAAAACTTCACTTATCATCGACGACCTGATTTATTCCATCACTAAGGAATACAACATGACTACAGTAATCAATACGCACGACATGAATTCCGTTATGAATATTGGTGATAACATCATGTTCATTAAAGAAGGAATCCTGGAATGGCAAGGAGACAAAAGTCAGGTAATTTCATCGAACAATCAAGCCTTGAATGATTTTATCTTTGCCTCCGACTTATTCAGGAAAGTAAAGGAAATGGAAAACCAGCAGACAGAGGGATAATTACCAACTGTCATCCCGATGCCGTTTCCCATTGATTATCAATACATAAAAAATATCCCGATCTTTTTTAAAAACGTTCGGGGTGTTTTTTTAGACTCTTCAATGCGTTGAATTTCATAAGTTAGACTATTAACTTATCACATCGGGATGTGAATCAATTTTTAAGTAGACTTCGAGATAGGCCCATAAAAAAAAGAGACGCTCTTGTAAAGCGTCTCTTTTTACGTGATTAGTAACCGAATAATTCTTCTTTAGTCACCTTCTTTATTGGTCCATAAGGTTCCAAACCTTTTAAGTTCAGATCTTTTTCGTCACCCAAGATACAATAGGTATACTTACGATCTTTTACCCATTTTTGTTGGAATGCTTTTATTTCATCGAGTGTCATCGATGGAACTTTTTCATAAAGCGCTTTTCTCGTATCAATTTCTAATCCCAAATCCTGTGCATACAGGTAAGACCACAACACATTGTATTTGGTGATACGCTCTGTACGCAAGCGGGTAATCAAGGATTCCTTAGCCAGAATAAATGCTTTTTCTGATTCCGGCATATTATTGATAATGCCATCAAATGCCTGCATTGCATCCAACATCTTGTCATTTTGTGTGGCAATGAATGTGCGATAGATATATGGATCCTTTTTCTTTGATGGAGGAATCAAATAGGCGCCAGCTGAATAGGCTAAACCACGAGCTTCGCGCATTTCTTGGAAAACGATGCTATTCATACTTCCTCCAAAATATTCATTATACATATTCAACAAAGGATTAATATTCACATCAAATGATTCTCCTCTGTTTGAGATGGCTGAATAATATATTTGCTTGGCATCGTATTGAGCAATCAAGACTTTGTTTTCAGCAGTTATTTCACGTTTGAATTCAGTTGCAGCAGGTATAGCTTTTAATGTTTCGGGCACATTATGCTGTTCGTTGATGATGGACAATAAACTTGATTCACTTTCCGGACCATAATACAAAATCTTATGTTCGAAGCTATTAATCTGATGAATTATATCAACCAACACTTCAGGATTAAGTTCTTGAAGTTCAGCATTGGAGGGCAGATTGGTCGTTGGCGACTTTGGTCCCCAGATAGCGTATTGAATCAAGCGATTGAAGTTTTGCGATTGATTGAGCTTCGCATCATTACGTTTCTTGATGATATCTGCAGCCAAATTTTTGTATGCTTGTTCGTTCACTTGAGCATCAGCCAAGATTTCTTCGAACAAAGCCATTGCTTTTGGCATATTTTCCTTCAATCCTTCCAAGGTAACGAACGTACGGTCTGTTCCAGGCTGTACGTTGAAATAGCACGCCAAACGATAGAATTCTTCATTTATTTCTTGCAAAGACTTCTTCGATGTTCCTAAATACTTCATGTATTCGAATGCCGTTCCAAGAAGCTTGTTGTTGTCGGTTCCCATGTCGAAAACATAAAGCAACGTGAAGATATCGTTCGTTACATTTTGCTTATACAATACTGGTATATTTGATTTTGCCTCCAGTTTCTTCATATCCTTAGAAAAATCAATGAATACCGGTTCGATAGGCTCAACTTGCGTTGCTTGTATTTCTGTTAAGAACACACTGGCAGTATCTCTATTTACGGCAAGTGGCGTAATAGATGGTTTGTCCATCTTCAACTCGTTCGGGTCTTTTCCTTCACGTTTGTAGACTATCGCATAGTTGTCACCCAAATATTTATTTGCGAAGTCAACCACTTGTTGCTTCGTTACCTTGCTTAAACGGTCAAGGCGTCCTACTGCATCAGCCCAATCTTGACCTGCAATAAAGGCGGAAACAAAGGCATCGGCACGTCCTCTGTTTTCGTCCAACTGGAACATTTCTTCCAGCTTAAAGTTATTGATTGAAGCCTGCAATAAGCTTTCGTCAAAGTCGCCGTTTCTAAGCTTCACTATTTCTGCCAGGAATAAGTCTTTTACTTCATCCAAAGTTTGTCCTTGTTTCGGGCGCCCGTTGATGAATAGCATATCATAGTCTGTCAGTCCATATGAGTAGGCATACGAACTAAGCACCTTTTGTTGTTGGTTCAAGTTCAGGTCAATCAAACCTGCTTTTCCGTTATAAAGGATACGGGCTACCAACGGTAAAAGTTCATTATCAGGATGCAAGGCTCCCGGTATACGCCAGCTTAAAGAGACATTTGCTGCATCTAAACCGAATACTTCCTTCACCACTACTTCTTTTAGAGGCGACTCGTGTGTAACTGGCAATGAAGGTAATGAAGGATTTGGAGCCAAGGTTCCGAAATATTTATCAATCGTTTTAATCATTTCATCCGGATCAAAATCGCCCGACAAACAAATGGCCATATTATTAGGCACATACCATTGCTTGTAATAATTCTTGATATTGGTAATTGAAGGATTCTTCAGATGCTCTTGCGTTCCTAAAACTGTTTGTGTTCCATATGGATGGTCAGGGAAAAGAGCAGCCAGCATAGCTTCACTCACTTTACGCATGTCTGACGTAAGCGACATGTTCTTTTCTTCATAAACTGTTTCCAGCTCGGTATGGAATCCACGAATCACATTATTCGCAAAACGATCGGCTTGTATCTTCGCCCAGTTTTCTATCTGATTGGATGGAATGTCTTCAACATATACCGTTTGGTCAAAACCGGTATAGGCATTTGTTCCATTTGCACCGATTGCAGCCATCAATTTATCATATTCATTAGGAATGGCAAGTTTTGATGCTTCGAAAGAGATACTGTCTATCTGATGGTAGATAGCCTTTCTTTCAGCCTCATCGGTAGTCTTCCGGTAAACTTCAAACAAACGTTCTATTTCATTCAACAAAACTTCTTCTTGTTCATAATTCTGAGTTCCAAATTGTTTTGTTCCTTTAAACATCAGGTGTTCAAAATAATGAGCTAGCCCGGTAGTCTCTGCCGGGTCGTTCTTTCCTCCTACCCTAACGGCAATATAGGTTTGAATCCTTGGAGTTTCTTTATTAACTGTCATGTAGACCTTTAATCCGTTATCCAGTGTGTAAATACGAGCCTTCAGAGGATCATTTGGAACGGAATCATACTTGTAGGGTGAGCTTTCTTTACAGGAAGTTGTAAACAACATCAAAGCTACAACCAATGGAAGAAAAGATAGTATTCTGCTCATAAGCGTTGTGTATTAGGAAATTAATGATTCAAAGATAGAAAAAAAACATATGCCATCATTTTATATGCTTAAAAATCAAAAAAAGATGCCTGTTGGCAACAATACTTAGCTTCTGTATTTATTGCTCATCAGGTATCTTTTTATTACGGGCATCTGTTGAATTATTTCAAACCGAATGCTTCTTTTACTTTATCCACATAATCCAGTTTTTCCCATGTAAACAATTCCACTTCACATACTACCGGATTTTCGTTATAACGTGAAACAAACGTCTTCTTAACTGTCTGTGGAACTCGTCCCATATGTCCGTATGACGCTGTTTCGAGATAGATTGGATTTCTCAGCTTCAAGCGTTCCTCGATAGCTTTCGGACGCATATCAAATAAATCTCCTACCTCTTTAGCTATCTCCCCGTCTGTTAGTGCAACGTTCGAACGTCCATAAGTGTTGACAAATATATTCATCGGTTTAGCCACCCCAATTGCATAGGATACTTGAACCAAGATTTCATCTGATACACCTGCTGCAACCAAATTTTTTGCAATATGACGAGCCGCATAGGCTGCTGAACGGTCTACCTTAGAAGGGTCTTTGCCGGAGAAAGCTCCTCCCCCATGGGCACCTTTTCCTCCGTAGGTATCTACAATAATCTTACGTCCGGTAAGACCTGTATCACCGTGTGGACCACCAATTACAAACTTTCCTGTCGGATTTACATGATAAATGATATCCTCATTGAAAAGATCTTGTACATATTTGGGATAACGTGCTTTTACGCGAGGCACAAGTATGCTTTTAACGTCATTATAAATGCGTCTTTGCATAGCCTTGTCTGCTTCTTCTTGCGAGATACCTTTTGTTGTAATAAACTCATCATGTTGTGTGGAAACTACAATGGTGTCGATGCGAAGAGGTTTGCCGTTATCATCATATTCAATTGTCACCTGACTTTTGGCATCCGGACGAAGATAAGGCATCAAATCGTTTTCCTCTTTCCTAATCAATGCCAATTCTTGCAGTAAGGCATGTGACAGGTCTAAGGCCAAAGGCATATAATTTTCTGTTTCATTTGTTGCATAGCCAAACATCATACCTTGGTCGCCCGCTCCTTGATCATAAGGATCTTCACGTTCTACACCACGATTGATGTCTCCACTTTGTTCATGAATAGCAGAGAATACGCCACAAGACTTAGCTTCAAATTGGTATTCGCTCTTCGTATAACCGATCTTCTCGATTACACCACGAGCAACTTCCTGCACATCTACATATGCTTTTGATTTAACCTCTCCGGCTAGAACAACCTGTCCGGTTGTTACAAGAGTTTCGCAAGCAACTTTTGAATTACTGTCATAGGCCAGAAATTCATCAAGCAAAGCATCCGATATTTGATCGGCTACTTTATCGGGGTGCCCTTCAGACACCGATTCGGAGGTAAATAAATAACTCATCTTAAATTAAATTGATTGTTGAAATGAATTGAAGGAATTGGATTTCAAGCCGGACGACCTATAAGAGATAGTGTTTTTAGCATTTTTTCCCGTGGTTGCAAGCATTACAAATCTATCCACATCAATTCAATTGTGCAAAATTAGTATTTATCAGCCAATTAATAGCTGAATTAAACTTATTTATTATTAACAATGAAGCCTGTCATAAAGTTGAGACATCGTCTTGTTTAATATGGGATGAACCAAGTCTGGTGCAATTTCTACTAAGGGCTTCAACACAAATTCTCGTTCATGCATCAAGGGATGTGGTAGCACCAGTATTGGAGATTCCCAAATCAACTGATCATACGTAAGTAAATCTATGTCTATCAACCGGTCTTGATAGGATCCATTGCTTTTTGCAGTCCTACCCATCTCTTGTTCGACATCCTGTGTGATAGACAACAGCTCCATAGGCTGAAATTCTGTCTCCATCGACAAGGCGACATTAAGAAACGTATTCTCTGATTCAAAGCCCCACGGCTCTGTCTCGTACAAAGCAGAAAGGGCAAGAATTTTTCCTACCCTTTCACTTAGCAGCGCAATGGCTGTTAACATATTATTGTGACGGTTACCCAGATTGGTACCCAAACTCATATAGACGAGAGCCATATCAAATGATCAACATTGCATCACCATAGGCACCAAAGCGATATTTTTCTTTAATAGCCTCTTGGTAAACATCCATCATCAGATCATATCCGGCAAACGATGCTGCCATCATTAGTAATGTTGAATATGGCATATGAAAATTAGTTACCATACTCGTTGCCACAGTAAAGTCATACGGAGGGAAAATAAATTTGTTTGTCCATCCACTGAATTCTTTCAAATGTCCATCTGTGCTTACAGCCGTTTCAATAGCACGCATCACGGAGGTACCAACGGCACAAATTTGTTTTCCGGTGTCTTTACCTTCGTTTACAATACGAACTACATCAGCATTGACGATCATTTCTTCAGAGTCCATCTTATGCTTAGTCAAATCTTCAACGTCTATCTCACGGAAATTTCCTAAACCTGAATGAAGTGTCAGAAAAGCAAAACGGCAATCTTTAATCTCAAGTCTCTTCATCAGTTCACGGCTAAAGTGCAATCCTGCAGCAGGAGCAACCACAGCACCCTCTTCTGTAGCGAAGATATTTTGATAGCGTTCTTCATCATCCTCTTCCACTTCGCGTTCAATATATTTAGGCAGTGGAGTTTCACCCAATGCATATAGGGCTTTCTTAAATTCATCATGATCTCCATCATACAAGAAACGCAAGGTACGACCACGTGATGTTGTGTTATCAATCACTTCAGCAACCATCGAATCATCCTCTCCGAAATATAGTTTATTTCCGATGCGGATCTTACGAGCCGGGTCAACCAATACGTCCCACAAACGTAAATCAGCATTTAATTCACGCAACAAGAATACCTCAATACGAGCGCCTGTCTTTTCCTTATTGCCATACAATCTTGCAGGAAAAACTTTCGTATTATTAAAAATAAATACGTCTTTTTCATTGAAATAGTCAAGTATATTCTTGAAATGTTCGCGATGTTCAATCTCTCCCGTCTTACGATGTACCACCATCAATCTTGACTCATCTCTGTTCTTTGCTGGATGCAGTGCGATTAACTCTGTTGGTAAACTAAATTTGAATTTTGACAACTTCATAATAACCTCTATTTTTTCTTATTTTTCAATCTCTATTTGTTCCAGAAACGAATCGATATCTTCCGGATTCATACATTTATCAAGGGTTACCTCTCCTATTCTTGTACGCTCCAAGCCAATGAGATGGGCTCCTGAATTCAGCGCTAATCCAATATCTCTGGCTAAAGCCCTGATATACGTCCCTTTACTGCATACAACACGCAATTTCATTACGGGCAGTTCGAAGGATAATAACTCTAGTTCATCAATTACCAGTGTCTTCGACTTAAGCTCTACTTCCTGGCCTTCACGAGCAAACTCATATGCTCTCTTTCCTCCTATCTTACATGCCGAATAAACCGGAGGGATTTGTTCGATGGTTCCTACAAACGTTGGCAAGACCTTATCAAGTAACTCTTTGGTTATATGCTCAGTTGGAAACTGTTGATCTACTTCGGTCTCCAAATCAAAAGAAGGAGTTGTCTCACCTAGTTTGATTGTAGCTATATATTCTTTGGTTTGATACTGAAACTCATCAATTCTTTTAGTCGCTTTGCCTGTACATATAATCATCACACCTGTTGCTAAAGGATCAAGGGTACCGGCATGCCCTACTTTTATCTTTTTCACGTTAAGTTTCCGGCATAATTTATATCGGAACTTATTCACTAAATCAAACGACGTCCACGTTAGTGGCTTGTTAAAAAACAAAACCTCTCCTTTTATAAAATCCATCAGCTTTTTAAATCAACGAATATATAATAGCGCATAATCCGGCAAATAAACAATAATAGGCAAAGTAAATCAGTTTGCCTTTGCTTACCAGCCTAATCATCCATTTGCAGGCCAAAGCTCCAGAAATAAAAGCCGCAAAAAAACCTACTATTAGCGAGCCTGTCGATATTCCTGATTCGGCCGGACTAAAACCTCCTTTAAGAAGACTCAAGAATGCTTCTCCTAATATTGGAATAATCACCATCAAAAAGGAAAACTTTGCAACAAGCTCCCTCTTGTTACCCAACAATAGACCGGCAGCAATTGTTGAACCGGAACGAGAAAGTCCAGGTAAAACGGCCAAGCCCTGTACTAAACCAATCAAAAACGCATCTTTATAACCAATCTCTTCTTTTTGACGAGGTTTGGCATAATACGAAAATGTAAGCAATAGAGCTGTCAACAGTAACATACTGCCGACCAATAACAATCCATTTCCAAACAGCGTTTCTACATAATCTTTAAAGAATAATCCGATTATACAAACCGGAATCATAGATAAGAATATTTTGGCAACAAACTGAGTTTCTTTGTTCCACTTAAAACTGAAGAACCCTTTAAACAAAGTAGACACTTCGGGCCATAATACAACGATTGTACTTAATACAGTTGCTGCATGTACTACGATTGCAAAAGTCAGGTTTTCTTCACCACTCATCCCAAACATTTCACCACCTATAATCAAATGCCCGCTACTACTTACGGGCAAAAACTCAGTAAGCCCTTGAAGGATTCCAAGGACTAATGCTTCAAACCAACTCATTCTAAGGTATCTTTCTCTTTACTATTTACAAGTATGCCTGCAATCATCAGCAGAAAACCAAGCATGGTCACCACCGGGGCAACAACAATTCGGCGAGCGCTGAATATTTCAGGATTAAAGGATACGCCGTCAAGCGACTTTCCTCCACTCATCATCACAAAACCAATCACGATAAAAACGACTGCGACTGCAATCAGAATAAAATTCTTCTTACCAAAAGCAAAGTCTTTCTTAGCCATCTTATTCTTTTATTTAGATATAATATAGTTTATCTACGCCCAAACGCAGATATTTATTAACAGAAACAATCGTAGCAACAACAGACAACAAAATGCCTAACATCAATACCACGCCACAAACAGCTAGTAATGTCGTCAAATCTAATATCTGTATAAAGCCACTTAATTCTTGTTGGAGATAATATAACGCTGAAGTAAGCATCAATATTGCCAATAAAGCAGCAAAAACACCACTGACTAAATTATAGCGAATAAAGGGTGCTCGTATAAAACCGGGAGTAGCACCTACTAACTTCATCGTATGAATCAAAAAGCGTTTTGAATAAATCAATAATCGGATTGTATTACTGATTAAAACAAATGAAATAGTCATTAACAAAATGGCTAGACCAAGAAGTATTATGCTTATTTTCTTCATATTTTCATTCACCAGTTCCATCATATCTTTACGATATAACAAATCTGACACCGAAGTATAGCTTTTAATCTTTTTCTCGATTACGGCCATACTGTCCGGATTAGCATATTCGGAATGCAATTTCACTTCGATAGATGCTAATAGCGGATTAAAACCAAGGAAAGTTTCAGGATTTTCACCTAATTCTTCTTCCAATTCCTTAACCGCCTGTTCTTTGGATATATATTCGGTAGACTTTATAAATGGCTGTGCATCCAATGTTTTCTGCATCATTTTAATGTCCGCCTCCTTCTGATTGTCTTTCAGAATAATTGAGAACGATAAATTTTCTTTGACATAAACAGAAAGCTTATTTCCTAACAATCCCATTAAACAAATAAGTCCTAGTAAAAATAAGACTAAGGCAATGCTTATTATAGAGGTAAGGCGGGAATTAAAGAAGGAAATCGAACTAATCTTTTTATTATCAGCCATCTGACTATACCATTTAAATTAAGTAAATCAACCAGATATGTAAAGACAACATACTACCCAATTTTTGTGCAAAATAACGAATTATTTATCCATCTTGCCCTCTAATTACCATAATTTAACAATAGGCTGGAATTAATTCACATCATAGCAAAGGTATTTTTCATAGAAAAAGAATTCCATATAGATATAAACATATCCAAGAAACTGAATATAGTCCGTACCTATATGGAAAAGAAGATTGGTAGTTTTATTCTTCTACCGGTTCACCAAACAAAGTAGCTGATGTGGCCCCATTGATCTTTACCTTTACAAATTGGCCAATACGATAGTTCTTTTTATCAAAAACCACGACTTTATTTTGTTCAGTCCGTCCGAATAATTGTTCACGCGAACGTTTAGAAAATCCTTCAATCAACACCTCAAATGTTTTCCCTACATCGCGAAGATTACTTTCTTCAGATAATTTGTTCTGCAGGTCAATCATTCCTTGCAAACGACGTATTTTTTCATCTTCGGGCACATCGTCTTTCAAATGCTTAGCAGCGTAAGTTCCCGGACGTTCAGAATATTTAAACAAGAAAGAGGTGTCATAACCAACTTCACGCATCATAGAAAGAGTTTCTTGATAGTCTTCTTCTGTTTCTGAATGGAACCCGCAGAACAAGTCTGTCGAAATAGCACAATCCGGTAATATCTCTCGAATGGCTTTGATTCGATCCATATACCACTCACGTGTATACTTTCTGTTCATTATTTTAAGCATACGTGAACTACCAGACTGAGCCGGCAAATGTATATGCTTACATAAGTTTGAATGCTTAGCCATGGCATGCAACATATCGTCTCCCATATCACGAGGATGTGATGTTGTAAAACGAACTCTCATCGGATAGGCTTCTTCAGCCACTAGTTCCAACAGCATGGGGAATGTAATCGTTTCATCCTCTGATTTTTTGAATGAATAAGAGTTTACGTTTTGTCCAAGCAACGTGATTTCACGGAATCCTTTTTCTTTCATATCTCGAACTTCATTCAAAATACTTTCAATATCACGGCTTCTCTCACGACCACGCGTATAAGGCACTATACAGTATGTACAAAACTTATTACACCCTCTCATTATGGAAATAAAACCAGAAATACGTTGTCCGCCGAGCTTAAGGGGAATAACATCTTTGTACGTTTCGCGAGTAGATAATTCCACATTAATGGCTTTCTCTCCTGCTTCAGCAGCACCTACTAATGAAGGAAGGTCCATGTACGAATCAGGACCAACAACCAAGTCAACCTTATGCGCATTGATTAATTCATCCTTCACACGCTCTGCCATACAACCAAGAACACCAATGATTAGCCCTTTTTTCTTTTTCTTAAGAGCTTGGAAATACTGTAATCTGTTATATACACGCTGTTCTGCATTATCACGAACAGAACAGGTATTAACAAATACCGCATCAGCCTCATTCACATCTTCAGTTACACTATACCCATCCATTTGCATGATTGACGCAACGACTTCCGTATCAGCAACGTTCATCTGACAGCCATAGGTCTCTATAAAAAGCTTCTTTTCCAAAATAGGGGAAGCAGATTTTAAGTCCGCACCCTTTTCTTCAGTTTCCATTTAAATTACTTATATTATTAATAAATACTAAAATACAATGTATCCCTTTAAAACCTAATCGAAAATATTTGCCTAATAATTTTTTCAGACTATATTTGCATTAGAAAAACGTAAATTTTTTCATAGTTAAGGTTTTGGTTAAATTTGATAAGGGTGGCTGAGAAGTTACCCTTATTGCTTTTATATAGATCATTTATTTTTCTTTCCACTTTCCACTATTTATTTCTATATTTGAAGTGCAAAAATAATCAAAAGTTATGGACAACCTGGGTGATTGGCTCTATATTGTTTTCATTGCTATTGCAGCAATAAGCAGTTTGTTTTCCGGTAAAAAGAAAAAACAGACGGTAGCAAAGCCCGCACAGCCAAGAGGGACGTCTGAAACATCGACTGAAAACGAACCAAAGAAAAGTTTCTGGGATATCCTGGAAGAGATGAACGAGGAACCTAAGCGTCCAATGCCTCGTTCGCAAAAAGCCCCAGAAAAAAAGACGGTTCCACCTAAGAAAACAACCGTCAACACCGCTCCTTCCCCGTTTCTTGGTGGTGAAA
The DNA here is from genome assembly GCA_023429375.1 of Bacteroidota bacterium. Taxonomy (GTDB): domain Bacteria; phylum Bacteroidota; class Bacteroidia; order Bacteroidales; family Tannerellaceae; genus Massilibacteroides. The sequence continues at coordinate 103,439 of JAEYVY010000016.1, forward strand.
CGGTACAAAGTAGTGTTTCCACTCCGCTTAAACAAAGCAATCTTCTAATCGAAGATAACGAAGATACAGCTCGCAACATCACGAGTGAAGATTTTCACCTTCAAGATGTTGATGAAGTAAGGAAAGCTATCATTTATAGCGAAATCCTTAATCGCAAATATTAAAAGCGTATTCAAAAAAATCTGCGTAATTTTACGCCGTTATAACATTAATCATTCTACACAAATGTCAACTTCCCGTTTTAATGCGGTAGAAAGAGCATCTAACCGCAAGCCTATTCCGGCATTTATACCGGATCGCAAAGTATCAGACTTCTTTGGCGAAAACGTATTCAATCGTAAGGCCATGAAGAAGTATTTATCTAAAGAAACTTTCCGATTATTAACTGAAGCAATTGACAACGGTACTCCTATAGACAGGGAAATCGCGAATCATGTGGCTGCAGGTATGCGCATGTGGGCACTCGAAAAAGGTGTTACACATTATACGCACTGGTTTCAACCACTTACTGACGGAACTGCAGAAAAGCATGATGCTTTTGTGGAACACGACGGCAATGGAGGTTTAATTGAAGAATTCAGCGGTAAACTGTTAGCTCAGCAGGAACCTGATGCTTCCAGCTTCCCTAACGGAGGACTGAGAAACACATTCGAAGCACGTGGTTATTCCGCATGGGACCCCTCCTCACCGGCATTTATTGTAGATGACACGCTTTGTATTCCAACTATCTTTATCGCGTATACTGGAGAAGCTTTAGACTATAAAACTCCGCTTATCCGTTCGATAGAATCGTTGAATAAAGCAGCGAAAGAAGTATGTGACTTTTTCTCGGTAGAGGTAAATAAAGTTACAACTTTCTTGGGATGGGAACAAGAGTATTTCTTGGTTGACGAAGATCTTTACGCTGCTCGTCCGGATTTATCCCTGACAGAACGCACCTTATTAGGTCATGAAAGTGCTAAGAACCAGCAATTAGACGACCATTATTTTGGCTCGATACCTCCACGTGTGCAAGAGTTCATGAAAGACTTGGAAATTGAATGCTATAAGCTAGGTATTCCTGTCAAAACACGCCATAATGAGGTAGCTCCAAATCAGTTCGAATTGGCGCCTATCTATGAAGAATGCAATCTGGCCAATGACCACAATCAATTACTCATGTCATTGATGAAGCGCATTGCCACAAAGCATCACTTCCGTGTATTATTACATGAGAAACCGTTTATGGGAGTAAATGGCTCAGGCAAGCATTGCAACTGGTCTATGGCTACCGATACGGGCATCAATTTGTTTTCGCCAGGTAAAGACAGAGAAGACAACTTACTGTTCATCACTTTTGTTGTGAACACCTTGATGGCTGTATATAAGAATAATTCTTTGTTGAAGGCCAGCATAGCTTCAGCTACAAATGCACATCGTTTAGGCGCAAATGAAGCACCTCCTGCTATTATTTCATCCTTCTTAGGGAAGCAAATCAGCGAGGTATTAGACCGCTTCGAAAACAGTTCTATTGAAGACGCTATCGAAATGGATAGTAAAAAAAGACTCTATCTTGGCTTTGGGCAAATACCGGAAATCTTGCTTGATAATACAGATAGAAATCGTACTTCTCCTTTTGCATTTACAGGAAATCGTTTTGAATTCCGTGCGCTCGGCTCATCAGCCAACTGCGGTGCAGCCATGTTAGCTCTTAACACAGCTGTAGCCTATCAACTTCAACAATTTAAGAAGGAAGTAGATACGCGTTGTAAAGAGGGAAAAAGCAAACAGGAAGCTATCTTTGAAGTTCTAAAGGCTTATATAAAAGAATCTAAACCCATTCGTTTTGATGGAAACGGATATAGTGAAGAATGGAAACAAGAGGCACGTAGAAGAGGCTTAGACTGTGAAAATTCGGTTCCACTTCAATACGATGCATATTTGTTACCACAAACTATCCAGATGTTTGAAGCTACAAACGTATTAAGCGAGAAAGAGCTTCATGCACGCAACGAAGTAAAGTGGGAGATGTACATAAAGAAAGTACAAATAGAGGCTCGTGTATTGGGAGATCTTTCTATGAATCATATCACACCTTCCGTATTAAGCTATCAATCTATCCTTTTAGACAATTTGACAAAGCTGAAAGAGACCTTCAATAGTGAAGAATATGAAGAACTTGCGGCAGAACCTCGTCGTTTAGTGCGTAAGATAGGGCATCATATTTGCGCTGTAACGAGGATGGTAGATGAAATGATTGAAGAACGTAAGAAGGCTAATCGAATTCAAGATCTACGTGAAAGAGCTATTGCTTATCATGATCATGTAGCTCCTTATTTAGATACAATTCGTGAGCACATTGATGAGCTTGAGTTAATTGTAGACAATCAAATCTGGCCACTTCCTAAATATAGAGAACTGCTCTTCATCCGATAAATACATTTTAAGCAATAAAAAACGAGACCTTCCATATTATTGGAAGGTCTCGTTTTTTTATAGCAATATTTTACCAACAAATAGATCAAATTGAACGTTTGTATTAACTCTCTGAGAATTGTATATTCCTGTACAAAGTCTCAGGCAGTTTAGAATATTGCACGGAAATAAGGGATAACTGAGTTGAATCAGTTACCCCTTATTCGGTTTATTTAGTGATCGTCAATTACTTAACAATAGCTTTTACAGCGCTTTCACCTTCAACTGCAACAACTACGATACCCTTAGGAGCAGCGATTGTAGCGTCGTCAGAAGTAATAACTGTGCTAGCTACAGTTTGACCTAAGATATTGCTGATCATTACAGACTTACCAGCAGCGTTAAGAACTCTTACAGCACCAGCTTCAGCGATAACTTTAACAGCAGCTTCTGCGTTGATGTCTTCGTTAGCAACTGGGATATCAGAAGTACGTTTTACAAGAACTGGAAGAGCTTCCTTATCTGTAGAAGATACTACTACACCGTTGATAAGAGCTAATCTTGCAGGAACTGTTTTCTTAACTTCGCTGAAAGGAATTACTTCAAATACATCTTCTGTATCAGTGATACGGAACAAGAATGCACTAGCAGTAGCCACTTTCTTAGCAGAATCAGCATTTACTAAAGCCTTAGTAGCTTTGAAGATAATGCTGTCGTTAGCAGCGTCATATTTACCCTTAACTGTCATGAAGTCACCCTTCAATGAATCGCCATCAGCAATGTATTCAGCATTCTTAACGATATAGTAAGCAGGAGTTAAGCTTTCAACTACAGTTGTGTCAAGAACGAATGCTTTGTCTACCCAGAATGCGAAGTCAGAAGCAGTAGAAGCAGCCTTCAATTCATCACCAACGCGTAAGAATTTAGCATCGCCATTATCTTTCTTAGTTAACAAGTCAAGACCAGTTCCAGTAGCGCTTGCATCTTGGAATGTATAGTGACCAACAGCTAACTTAGCATATTCAAATCCAGAATCAGTAGAGATAGTGAACAATGTAGCTAATGAACTATCGAAATCTACAATTGTAGTTTTAGCTCCATTTTCGTGTACACGAAGAGTTTTACTACCTCCATTAGAAATTGTACCAATATGAATTGGTAATAACTTATAAGCAGTTTCTGTATCTGATTTAATTATAAATGGAGTTGGAGTAACATACTTAGATAATACTAATTCAGTAGTATCAAGTGCTACAAACAAAGTATCTGCACCATCAAGTGTATACAAATTGTAAACTCCCAAAACATTGTTTTTATTATACAATCCGTGATTACTATATGCAGGGAAAGTATCTGGTGAAGCATAACCCCCCTTAGCATTCATCACATTGAATTGAATACCATCCTTATCACCTGCAACAAGTAAAGTGTCATTTAACACTAAAGTAGCACCTTCTGCACCTAAGCTGTTTACAATATTAAATTTAACTGTATTAGTAGCTAATTCGTATGCATCAAAAACTTTAAATCCAGCAGGATTTGTAACTTCAGTCAGTTTTAATGTATCTGTTCCAAATACATAGTTACCATCAGGAGTTGTTGTTACACGTTGATTAGTGTAAATTGAAGTACCATAATAACGGTTTACAACATCATAGAAGTATTTACCACCTGTAACAGTTTCCTTAATGTACCATTGATTTTCTGGCTCTACAGTAGAAGCAGTTTTATCTAAAAGCACAGGGCCACCGTCAGTTGTAAGAGTACCATAAGTTCTTGCAACAATTTTTCCATTATTTGCAGGAGTAGCTTTAGATACTACAGTTAAAATATATGGATTTTTTCCAAATGGGGTTGCAATAACGTTAGCTAATTCAGGAGCAGCACCCCATGATGCAACACCGTATTTTGGTGATGGAACTGAATCATTAGCAAAGCTAGCACCAGAAGCAACTGTAGTTACCACTTCTTCAGTAAGGAATTTTGCCTTACCAATAAATGCAGGAACCCATCCAACAACTGTTGCTCCCATTTTCTTATTAGCAGCATCCCAACCTAAAGATGAATCTCTTACAGCGATTGCAACTTGGTCTGTAGCAGCATCATAATATAAACCAAAATGAGTAAAAGCAGATTTACCAAAGCCTAGTTTGAAACCGAATACAGCTTCTTGATCAACAAGATTCACAGTTGAAGATGCTGTCCAGTTAGCTGAATCAAGGCTTAAGTATTTACCTGTTGCAACAGATTTGATTTTAAATACAGAATCATTAGGAGTAACATTTTCAAACATGAATTCACCTTCTACTCCTGTAAGTTCTGATAATAAATCAAATGTATAAGTGGTTTTTTCAGGTAGATCAGTAGAGGTTAACCAAGTTTTACCTGGAACTTCTAATGAAATTTCAAGAAGAGTTGTACCACCTGTGCTAGTTGTAGTAACAACATAGTTTTTAGCTGGATCAAAATATAAAGCCTTACCTGCACCATTCTTTGTATAGAAAAGACCTTTATCGATTGCACCTACAACACCAAGAGTATCTAAGCTGTTTTTCACAAGGTCAGGAGCGCCAACTCCAAAAACTTCCATACCATCAACTTTCAACACTCCACTTTTCTTATTCTTGAATTGATACGTAGAGTTTCCAGTTGCATCTGGAGTTGATTTAACTACTTCCCAAAGAGCAGCATCAGTATCAACTAAAGCAGCAGCAGTAGAAGAAGCATTTGAAACCACAGTTGAGTCTTTTCCTTTCGAATCAGTCAACTGCACTAAATAATCACTAGTACTGGTTTGAAGCCTAAAGTACTTTATGGCATCTGCTGCAGAAGCAGACCCTAAAGCTAAAGCTCCACATAATAGCGTAGAAATCAATTTGTTCATAATCAAATAATTAAAATTAATAATTGAGTTTATAAATTTCTTAAATCAAAGTTGTAAAACCCTTATTCGGACAATAAAATTATATTGCACAGGACAAAGATAAAAATAAGATTAAGAAAAGCAACCCTTTTCCATTCCTTTTTAACAGACCAGTTACTCTTTCTTATCCATTGAATATCTTTTCATGTACGAAATAGACGATTCTTAATACGAAGTACAATAAACCCGATTTTTATATACATTAATATAATATATAAGGGTCGTTTTCTGTACGAAGAGTGCACTTTTGCTATACTTCCTTATCTAAACGACTAAAACAACTACCTACCGAAGACTTTGTCTTAGTTCCTTAGGATAAGAGATGCGTATGACCCTACTCACAAAAAATGAATCTCTGCACAAATAGAAAATATTATAATTGACGAAATGCTTGCTCTAAATCACTTTTTATATCATCTATATGTTCAATACCTACTGATAATCTTAACAATCCTGGAACTGCACCGGATGTTAGCTTCTCTTCTTCAGAGAGTTGCTCATGCGTTGTAGCCGCCGGATGAATAATCAAACTCTTGGCATCTCCCACGTTTGCAAGATGACTAATCAACTTCAAACCGTCTATCAATTTATCTGCCGCCTGGCTTCCTGCTTTCAACTTGAATGATAGCACGCCACCAAATCCATTTTTTAAGTATTTCTTTGCTAAATTATGATAAGGACTGCTTTCCAACCCGGGATAGTTTACATAGTCCACTTCTGGGCGTTGCTCCAACCACTTGGCCAATGCTAAAGCGTTGCTAACGTGACGCTCCATACGCAGAGATAGCGTTTCGAGACCTTGCAGCAAAAGGAAAGAATTAAAAGGACTTATCGTAGCTCCCCAATCACGAATACCTTCTACTCGCGCCCTTAATGTAAAGGCGATATTTCCTGTCGGACTATCAAAGCCAAAATGATCCCATAAAACCAATCCGTGATAACTTGGCGAAGGTTCGGTAAAGACAGGAAATTTGCCATTTCCCCAATTAAACTTACCACTGTCCACAATCACATCGCCGAGGGATGTCCCATGTCCTCCTATCCATTTCGTAGCACTCTCCACTACCACACTCGCGCCATGCTCCAGTGGACGGAAGAGAGCACCTCCTGCACCAAACGTATTATCTACAATCAGCGGAATTCCATGTCTATCGGCCACAGTAGCGATAGCTTCGAAATCAGGAATATTCAAATTTGGGTTGCCTATTGTTTCCAAATACAAGGCTTTCGTTTTGTCGTCTATCAGTCGTTCAAACTCCGTCGGATCATCAGTCGGTGTAAACCTCACCTCTACCCCGAGACGTTTGAATTGATTTTTAAATTGATTGTAAGTGCCTCCATATACATGAGACGTTGAAACAAAATTATCTCCTGCTTCCAATATATTGTTGAGCGCAATGAATTGTGCTCCTTGTCCGGAAGAAGTGGCAACAGCTGAAGCACCACCCTCCAAGGCGGCAATACGCTTTTCTAACACATCCGTAGTCGGATTCATTAGGCGGGTATAGATGTTACCAAACTTACGTAGACCAAAAAGGTCTGCTCCGTCTTTAGCATCTTCAAAAACATACGATGTTGTCTGATAAATGGGCACGGCTCTTGCGTGTGTTACCGGGTCTGCTACTTGTCCTGCATGAACTTGCAATGTCTCAAATTTCAAATTGTCTGTTGCCATATTCTTTCTTGTTTTTTCTCATGAACAAAGATATCTGCCCTAAAAACTACCTGCAATCACATAAATATGGCATTCCATATACCATATATAAGGTATAAAATGATTTACCTTTGCCGAAAATTATGAGAATAATGCAGGGAACAAAGGATTTGACTCAGGGATCGATCGGACGGCAACTATTCAATCTGGCCTTGCCCATCATGGGCACTTCGTTTACGCAAATGGCGTATAGCCTAACGGATATGGCCTGGATAGGAAGAATAGGAAGTGAAGCTGTTGCTGCAATCGGAGCTGTGGGTATTCTCACGTGGATGACTAGTTCAATAGCCTTGCTCAATAGAGTGGGATCGGAGGTTAGTGTGGGACAAAGTATCGGCGCTCAGGATGTGGAAAAGGCCCGCTCATTCGCTTCTCATAACCTCACCATTTCTTTTATCCTATCTATTCTCTGGGGCGGACTTCTCTGTGCATTTGCCTATCCACTGATCAGTCTATATAAATTAGCACCAGACATCACGCACGAAGCAACCGTCTATCTGCGTATTGTAACAGCAGCCTTTCCTTTTATATTTCTTTCTGCAGCATTTACCGGAATTTACAATGCGGCAGGCCGAACTAAGATTCCATTCTTCATCAGTGGAGCCGGCTTGGTCATGAATATGATTTTAGATCCTTTGTTTATCTGGGTCTTTAAATGGGAAGTGACAGGTGCAGCCTGGGCTACATGGATTTCACAAGCAATCGTTTTAGGTTTATTCCTTTACAATAGTAAGATCAGCCATCCTCTATTTAATGGCTTTTCTATTTTCACCAAATTGAAAGCCGATCAGTCTAAACAGATTTTTCAATTGGGATTACCGGTAGCCGTTCTTAATGCTTTCTTTGCAATAATCAATCTCTTCATGGCGCGAACAGCTTCTATTGCGGGTGGACATATCGGCATGATGACACTCACAGCCGGGGGACAAATTGAAGCCATTGCATGGAATACCTCACAAGGGTTTAGTTCGGCACTAAGTGCGTTCGTGGCACAAAACTACGCAGCAAAAAAAGGGAAACGTGTCAACTCGGCCTACCGGATTACGCTGATGATGACCTCTTTCATTGGCATCGCCTGTACATTACTGTTCGTATTTTTTGGCGATCAAGTCTTTTCACTTATTGTACCGTCAAAAGAAGCCTATGAAGCGGGTGGTGTCTTTTTACGTATTGATGGTTATTCAATGTGGTTCATGATGTTGGAAATCACTATGCAGGGATTGTTTTACGGTACGGGGCGCACACTCCCTCCGGCCATTATCAGCATCTCGTTTAATTTACTTCGCATCCCGTTGGCTATATTCCTGGCATCCACGGCCCTAGGCATAGAAGGTGTATGGTGGGCAATCAGTATAACCAGTATTCTAAAAGGAATCGTGGCATTTTTATGGTTCAGTATTATTAAAAATAAACTGCTTAACTAATTTTGAATGACATATTTTACGTATTTTGCACGTAGAATAGCAAATTTTATTATCTAGACACACTATGGACGAACAAATGAAACTTGAGACGCTATGCGTTCAAGCAGGATGGCAACCGAAAAAAGGCGAACCGCGCGTCTTGCCAATCTACCAAAGTACCACTTTCAAATATGAAACTAGCGAACAGATGGCTAGACTATTTGACTTGGAAGAAAGTGGTTTTTTCTATTCTCGTTTACAAAATCCAACCAATGAAGCTGTTGCTGCCAAGATTGCTGCCTTAGAGGGCGGAGTCGGTGCTATGCTGACCTCCTCGGGGCAAGCCGCCAATTTCTTTTGCTTTTTCAATATTTGCGAGGCTGGGGATCATATAGTTAGCGCAACCTCTATTTATGGGGGAACGTACAATCTGCTTTCTGTTACCCTAAAGAAACTTGGCATCGAATGTACCTTTGTGGATCAGGATGCTTCTGAAGAAGAAATTGCTAAAGCTTTCCGTCCGAATACCAAGTTGTTGTTTGGCGAGACCATCTCAAATCCGGGAGTCATGGTTCTGGATATTGAAAAATTTGCGCGTATCGCACATAGCAACGGCGTTCCTCTTGTGGTTGACAATACCTTCGCTACGCCTATCAATTGCCGTCCTTTCGAATACGGCGCCGATATCGTTACCCATTCGACTAGTAAATATATGGATGGACATGCCACATGCGTAGGTGGGTGTATTGTAGACAGCGGCAATTTCGACTGGGAAGCTAACCAGGATAAATATCCGGGACTATGCGAGCCGGATCCATCCTATCACGGACTGACCTATACAAAAGCATTCGGGAAATTAGCCTTTATCACAAAAGCGACTACCCAATTGATGCGCGACCTGGGAGCTATACAATCTCCACAAAATGCATTCTTGCTCAATCTAGGACTTGAAACTCTACACCTAAGAGTGCCACAACATTGCAAAAATGCGCAGCTTGTGGCCGAATGGTTAGAAAAGAATGAGAAAGTGGCTTGGGTTAATTACCCTGGTCTGAAAAGCAATAAGTATTATGAGCTTGCTCAGAAATATATGCCAAAAGGTACGTGCGGAGTAATGTCGTTCGGCTTAAAAGGAAATCGGGAAACTGCCACACGATTCATGGATAGTTTGAAACTGATTTCAATTGTCACCCATGTTGCCGATGCCCGTTCGTGCGTTTTGCATCCGGCCAGTCATACCCACAGGCAACTAACTGAAGAACAATTGTTGGCAGCAGGAATTGCACCGGATTTGATCCGATTGTCAATCGGTATAGAAAACGCAGAAGATCTGATTGCCGACTTAGAACAAGGACTCAAAAACATCTAGTTTTTTATCAGAAAAAGTAATAAAAGTTGGACATCGAAAATAAAACCTCATCTCGATGTTAATTTTAAAATTTTACTGCTTGATTTTCAACCCTCCTTGTGGTTCAAAAAAAACATCCCGAACGTTTTAAAAAAAGACCGATATGTTTTTTAAAAACGTTCGGGATGTTTTTTTAAAACGATCGATATGTTTTATATCATTGATTTACTGTTGTTTACAACACATAGATGTTAGGCTTGAAAATTTGTATGAAAATTCTATTTTTAATTCAATCGAATTTTGGTAGGCAAAAGGACATATTTTGAATTTGGAGATTAAAAAAACCTCATTCAATATCCTAAAAGAAATTGAATGAGGTAATTTTTTCCGCTTTACTCTTTCACAAGGAATAATCACGGTGTATTTCTATTATTTTATCACTAGTTCACTTCCAGTTATTTCACCTTCACAGGTTACTTACTTTTATTAGAAAAGTTGAGAAGCTACTTATCAAATTTGCTTAACTATTGTTTCTGTTTAAATGTCTACCATTGTATTCTCTATGACAAGACCTGCAAGGATCAACAACAGCAGCTTTCTATTTATGACTATAAATAGTTTCAATGAAGAAAAAGTTTACAATCAATAATTCTAAATCAAATAATTCAATAAAGTTCTAACTGTTCACTAATTGATTTTGAAGGCTTCCGACGCTACGGTCTCCTTTTACGACAGCAAAGATAAAACAAAGTTTCATTAATCCAAACAATATTCTATCAAATTTTCGATTTTAGCAATATAAATTTATCCCCAACCCTAGATTAAACAAACATTCAACAAGACTAAATCCAATCAAACTATTGTTTTTCAGCACATTTAGTATTCATAGCTTTGACAATAACACATCAGTTCGATAAACATGGCCAATCAGTTTATATATTGCGTTTATCGAAAATCGCAATATACCATTGTCTCATTTAAACCTTTTTCGTCCAAACGCGAGTGTATAAACACCAGCAAAAAACGCACTACAGCCCCATTAAAACAAAGCGTAAAGTCCGGCAAACATCAATTTGATTACAAAAAAAAGGAAGGAGAATTTTCCCCTTCCTTTTAATACTAACAAATTTATACTAACTAATAATTAAGCTCAATCTTCATCTTGCGATGCTTCATATTCTTTCAACAACTTATCTTGAACGTCTGTTGGAACGAGTTCATAATTAGAGAATTTCATGGTGAACGAAGCACGTCCTCCGGAAATTGAACTAAGCGAAGTCGAATAAGTAGACATTTCCTTCAAAGGAACTTTTGCAGATAGCTTTTCGTATCCTTTTTCGCTGCTCATTCCCATAATAATAGCGCGACGGCCTTGCAAATCACTCATTACGTCTCCAAGGAAATCTGCCGGTACTGAAACCTCAACATCATATACTGGTTCCAGAATCTTTGGTCCTGCTTCTTTAAAGGCTGAGCTGAAAGCATTACGTCCGGCAAGCATAAAGGAGATTTCATTACTATCTACCGGGTGCATTTTTCCATCGTAAACCAACACACGTACATCACGAGCATATGATCCAGTCAGTGGTCCTTGTTCCATTCTTGACATGATACCTTTCAAGATAGCCGGCAAGAAACGAGCATCAATAGCACCTCCTACAATACAGTTTACAAATACTAGTTTTCCGCCCCAGTCTAAGTCAACAACTTGCGTATCACGTACGTTCATTTTAAATTCTTGCCCACCGAAACGATAAGTATCCGGAGCTGGCATACCTTCATAGTACGGTTCAATAATCAAATGAACCTCACCGAATTGTCCGGCACCACCCGACTGCTTTTTGTGACGATAATCGGCACGGGCAGATTTAGTAATCGTTTCACGATAAGGGATACGCGGTTCAATGAATTCAACAGGTAATTTATCATTATTCTCAATACGCCATTTAAGGGTTCTCAAGTGGAATTCGCCTTGTCCTGAAACAATTGTCTGCTTCAATTCCTTAGACTGCTCCACAATCCATGTTGGATCTTCCTGACGCATACGAGTTAATATTTCACTTAGTTTTTCTGAATCAGCTTCGTTTACAGGTTTAATAGCACGACGATATTTCGGATTCGGATATTTCACGAAATCAAATCGATAATCAACTCCTTTTCCGTTCAAAGTATTACCTAAACGAACATCTTTCAATTTCACAGTGGCACCTATATCTCCGGCTACCATTTCAGAGACCTGCGTTCTAGCTTGGCCTGCAGGAACGAACAGCTGTGCGATACGTTCTTTTGATCCTCTATCCGAGTTCAACAAGTCGTCGCCTTCTTTTACTTTTCCGGACAATACTTTAAAATAAGAAACCTGTCCGATATGTGGTTCTACCATTGTTTTGAAAACAAACAAACTGGTAGGTTGATTTACATCTGGTGTAACTTCAACACCTTCGGTTGTAACCAATCTCGGCATCTTGTCTGTACATGGAACTACATTTCCAAGGAATTCCAGCGTACGTCTAACACACATATCACGAGCAGCAGAAACACAGAATACAGGAAACATACCACGCGTAACCAATCCGGCACGGATTCCGGCACGCATATCATCTTCATTCAATGTACCTTCTTCGAAGAATTTTTCCATCAGCATATCATCATTTTCTGCTGCGGCTTCCACTAATATCTTATGTAACTCCATCGCTTTATCAGCCTCCTCTTCGGGAATTTCAAGTACTTCCGGTACTCCTCCCTCAGGTTTCCAGCGATACATCTTCATTTTTAAAACATCCACAACCGCATTGAAATCGGCACCCAGATTGACTGGATATTGAACGGCAACAACCTTGTCACCATAACGTTCCTTCAACTGAGCCAACGTGCTGTCATAGTCTGCCTTATCATTATCTAGCTGATTCACGACGAAAATCACCGGCTTATGAAATTTCTCTGTGTAACGGAACTGGTTGATTGTACCTACTTCCACTCCATATTGAGCATTTAACACCATCAGAGCAGTATCCGTAACATTCAAGGCAGAAACGGCTCCTCCGACAAAATCATCAGAACCCGGACAGTCGATAAAATTCAACTTCCGGCCTTGCCATTCGACACTGAAAACGGTTGAGAAAACTGAGTATCCGTACTCCTTCTCAACCGGGAAATAATCGCTCACAGTATTTCCAGCCTCGACTGTTCCGCGACGTTTTATAACTCCACCCTCGTAAAGCATTGCTTCAGCGAGAGTGGTTTTCCCAGAGCCAGAACTTCCCAAAATAGAGATGTTCTTAATTTCATCGGTTTGATAAACTTTCATGATATCAGATATTAAATTTATGTTTAACAAAAGAATACACTCATTTTCGAAAGGCTGCAAATTATAGATTGTAAGGGAGAAATACAATTTAAGACCTCTGTTTGAAAACATAATTATGCAACACGGATACATCGTGATTATACCCCCATATTCAACTGTCTTTCATCTCTTTAAACCGCTAAACATAAAAATATGCGCACGCATAGCCTTACGTGTTGTATCTTTGCAGAAAAATATCCTATGGCAGGACTTTATATACACGTTCCATTTTGTGCGAAAAGATGCATCTACTGTGACTTCTTCACAAGCACCAATCAGAAGAACAAGGAAGCTTTTGTAGAAGCAATCTGCAAAGAACTGATAATCAGAAAGGAATACCTGCAAGGCGAACCGCTAAAAACTATCTATTTCGGAGGCGGAACGCCCTCACAACTTTCTGCTTTTGACTTCGAACGGATCTTCGAGAGTATACATACAAATTACGACACAAGCCTCTGTGAAGAAGTCACGCTCGAAGCCAATCCGGATGACATGACCGACGAATACGTCAAGTCACTCCGCCACTTGCCGTTCAATAGGGTAAGCATGGGTGTACAGAGTTTTCAGCCAAAAGACTTGATCTTTCTAAACAGGCGACACGACCGGCAACAAGCTATCGATGCGGTAGCTACCTGCAAAACAAATGGAATTACGAATATCAGCATAGACCTGATCTACGGCTTACCCGGTCAGACGCATGATGAGTGGTTATTAAACCTGAAAGAAGCAATCGCTTTGGGGGTACCACATATCTCAGCCTATCATCTTATCTACGAAGAAGGAACGAAACTGACCAAATTGAAATCTGCAGGTAAAGTAGCTCCTGTGAACGAAGAATTAAGCGAAGAATTCTTTTCTACTTTGATAGACGAACTAAGTCAAGCCGGCTATCTGCATTATGAAATATCCAATTTTGCTCTTCCCGGATTATTTTCAAAACATAACAGTTCGTATTGGAACGAAACACCCTATCTTGGCATAGGACCTTCGGCTCATTCCTTTGATGGAGACAGCAGACAGTGGAACATCGCGAATATGACCTATTATTTGGCCGGCATTACAGCAGGAACCCCGAAAATAGAGAAAGAAGAATTAGACGAGAACACAAAATACAATGAATATATCATCACCGGATTAAGAACGATGTGGGGTATATCTTTGAAATGGATCGAAGAACGATATGGCAAAGAAAAATGTGATTTTTGTCTGAAACAGGCCTCATCCTATATAAAAAATGGTCTTCTCGAATGCGATAAGGACAAAATGAAATTGACCAGAAAAGGAGTCTTTATTTCAGATCGCATAATGAGTGATATCCTTTGGGTATGAACAAAATAAGCAGGGTATCATTTAGATATAATTCTACGTTTTTTAAAAACATTTAAGGTTATTATTCGTCTTATTTTCATAAAAAATGCTTGTGATATTAAACTATTGTTTATATTTGCCGAGTGTAAACAGTGTGAAGGTGCCTTATTTATATATCATATCGGGATGCAATGGTGCAGGAAAAACTACTGCTTCTTATACAATTTTGCCAGAAATGCTTAAATGTAAGGAGTTTGTTAATTCTGACGAAATAGCCAAGGGGCTTTCTCCTTTTAATTCTGATAGCATTGCAGTAGCGGTTGAAGCAGGGCGTATAATGTACAAACGAATAAAAGAACTTATCGCAGCTCAAGAAACTTTCGCATTGGAGACAACGTTGGCAACTCGCTCGGTCGTAAAACTGATGCAAGAGGCCCAAAAGGAAGGTTACTATGTTACATTGCTTTATTTTTGGCTCAATACGCCGGATTTGGCTGTTGAACGGGTAAAGATGAGAGTAGCAGCCGGAGGGCACAACATTGAGGAGAGCACGATCAGAAGACGTTACGAAGCAGGAATTCATAATTTATTTGAACTTTATTTACCTGTAAGTGACTATTGGATGATAACAGACAACTCAATGACACCAATGGAAATAATAGCTAAAGGATTTAAAGATAATAAGAAAGAAATTTTTAATCCAATTGTTTTTAAAAAACTTGCGAATCATGAATGAACAAGAGGTTAGAGAATTTGATGAGAATATTCTGAAAGGTGCTAATATCGCTTTCCAACGCTTAGTTACAGAAAAGAAGAAAGTGAATGGTGAATTGGTTTTTTCACGTAATGGTAAAATATTCCGTGTTAAAGCTTCAGACTTAGACAAATTCACGTTTTGAATTTAATTTGAACTGACAATAAAAAAGCGGGTAAATTTGAATTACCCGCTTTTTCCGTTTATAATGATTTCAATTACTCTTTAATCGTCATCTCATCCAGCAAATAGCCCGCTCCGGCATACTTATCTATAATAAACAAGACGTAACGTATATCTACAATAATGCTTCTCTGATAATCCGGGAGGTACTGAATATCTCCTCCTACACCTTCCCAATTTCGGTCAAAATTAATTCCTACCAAATCTCCTTCTGCATTCATAACCGGACTACCAGAATTTCCTCCTGTTGAATGGGTCGATGCACTAAATGCAACAGGCATCTTTCCATTTGGCAAACCATATTTTCCGAAATCTTTTGCATTATATAGGGTTTTCAGCTTATCAGGAACAACAAATTCCCAGTTGCTTGGATCTTCTTTTTCCATTACCCCATCCAAGGTTGTCTGACAACGATAGTAAACCGCATCACTTGGTGAATAACCCTTTACCTGACCATAGGTTAATCGCAAAGTAAAGTTTGCATCAGGGAAATTAGCTTGATTACCATACATTTCTAGAAGCCCCTTCACATAGGCGCGGTGCGCAAGTGCATAACCTTCATCGAAGTCGGCAAGGGCACGGGTCAAGGCTGCTTTTTCCTCCTGCACAGCCAAAGCGAACTGTATCATGGGATCATTATCCAACGCTTTCACCGAAGGAGAAGCGATAAACTTACTCAAGTTCTTTTGGTTACCAAAAATAGACTTGGCAAACATATCTTCTACAAACCGACCTACATCACCTTTAAATTTCTTATCAATCACAGCAAAATAAGCAGGCTGTGAAGCAGGCGGTAATTGCTTCCGGTATTCTGTTAACATGATTTTTGCAATCTTTTTATCGACTTCCGGAGAATAGTCCTTGTCGTGAAAACGCATAAAAGCCATTTCAAGCAAATGAAGATTCTTCCGCTGTGCTTCCTTATCAGTCGAACGCAAGGCCTCTTTTAACAAGGTGAAATCTGACGGAACCCGAGAGAATTCTATACCACGCAAAATGGCCTCATCGAGCAACCAATTACGAAGTCTCAACCCTTTTCTGTCGTAAACAATCTGCTCCAGACTAAGCAACGCCTCTTCATAATCGGACTGACAATTCTTCTTAGCCCATGCAATCAATTTGTCTTGTTCGGCTTTTTTTACTTCTTCCAGATTATGTTTATTGATTGCCCAATTGCTTCCTATCGCATTCTTGTATGCATTCGTTGAACTTGCATATTTACTTGAATATTGGATACGGACAGCAGGATCTTTCAACATCTCCTCGAGCATGGCATCTTGACGTAATTCACGGATTCTTATACGTATCGTGTTGTCAATATCTCGGCGTTCTGCAACTTCCCATGACGTGTAGTATTTATTGGTACGCCCCGGAAAGCCCATCATCATCGCATAATCGTTCTCTTGAATTCCTTTTAATGAGATATTCAACCAGCGTTTCGGGCGCAAAGGCACATTCTGTTCTGAATATTCTGCCGGATTGCCATTGGCATCAGCGTATACACGAAATACAGAGAAATCGCCTGTATGACGAGGCCACATCCAGTTGTCCGTATCTGCTCCGAACTTACCAATCGATGAAGGGGGTGCACCTACAAGGCGAACGTCTGAATAGGTTTTCATCGTAAACATGTAATAAACATTCCCTCCATAAAAAGCCTTTATCTCAACAGATACGCCCGGGTTATTTTGAAGAAAGTCTTCACCAACACGTGCTTTAGCTAATCCATTCAAATATTTAGGTGAAAGAAAATTCATACTATGGGGATCCTCATCCTTCTTCAACTCTTCCTTTACATAGGCTGTCACATCCTCGATCTTATCGATAAATGTCACCGTCAAACCCGGATTTGGCAGTTCCTGTTCGCGTGTCATAGCCCAGAAACCATTTGTCAGATAATCATTCTCCAACGTGCTATGCATCTGAATCTGACTGTATCCACAGTGATGGTTGGTCAGAAGCAATCCTTCGGAAGAAACCATTTCGCCGGTACATCCTCCTCCAAAAATAACCACAGCGTCTTTAATGGAAGAAGAGTCGGGGTTGAAGATATCGTAATCTTGCAATTTCAACCCTAAAGCCTGCATTTCTGCAAACTTCTGTTGTTTTAAGAGCGGTAACAGCCACATCCCTTCGTCGGCTTTCATCGGAATGCTGAGGACTGCCGCTAATAGCACTAGTAATCCTTTTTTCATATGTATGTATTATTTATTTCGTTTTTCTTCCGGAAGCCAATTAGCATACGGATATTGTGACAACATGGAATTATAATAAAGTTTATCACCAGTTACTTCATCCCCTACCCAGGCTGGCAGTTCAAAGGCTTCATCTTCGCCGGTTAATTCTATTTCTGCGAGAATTAAGCCTTCATTACATCCATGAAACACATCAACCTCCCAAACATGTCCTTGGTAGGGCACTAAATGTCTTACCTTTTCAATCACGCCTGATTCACATAAGGACAGTAAGGCTTCTGCATCTGAAACAGGTATTTCATACTCAAACTCGCTTCGCGCAATACTATCGTTTTTGGCTTTATCTTTGATTGTCAGAAAAGCTTTCCCCTCTCTGATGCGTATTCGTATGGTCTTGTCCGGTGCTGTGCACAAGTATCCTTGCACAATACGGTCTGCACGTTCTACGCCTTCCGAGAAGTCGCCCTTCACTAAAAATTTGCGTTCAATCTCTACTCCCATATTATTTTATGGTTACCATAGTAGCCCCAAAACCATATTCTCTGAAAGAGGCGTCCTGATAATAATAGGATTTGTATTTGGTCTTCAGTTCTTTTTCTATGGCATTGCGTAATACGCCATCTCCTTTTCCATGAATGAATACGATTTTTTGCCCTTTCTTACCGGCATATTGCTTTAGCACTTCATGAAATTTTTCTAATTGATAGGTCAGCATATCTGCATTACTCAAGCCACTCGTATTATCCAATAGCTCATTGATATGCAAATCTACTTCAATGACAGCCAATGCTTCTGCAGGCTTCTTTACAACCGGCTTAGGAGCACGTCGATCTTCTTTCGCCTTTTGCATCATGGCTTCCTGCAAATCGGTAGCTGACACAAGCAATTCCTTTTCTGGTACATCTTCCCTTACGACAGGGAGAATCAAGGCATCTTCTTCAAAGAAGTCATTCTCCATAAAGCAATGCATCTTATAGAACTTAACCGTATCCGGACGAAGTTCTACTGAAATTGCATTCTTCAGTGCATAAGGTTTATTTTTCTTGAAGGCGATAAACTGAACACAAACACGTTCCAACTTATTCAGTTCAGACTTATCGAATTCTTCCATGAAGATTTTCATATTAGGCTCGACAAGACCCGTATAGCGGCTTATCCAACTATTATTCTCTCTATACATATAATTTATAAATAGATAATAGTTGCTACTATTAATGAAATAAGCCTCATATCCTGTCTGTTGAAATGCCTTCGGATCGATAGGCAAATAGGCAAGGTATATATTCAGACGTTCACCCTCTTTCGTTTCTTCAACCTCTACTTCTTCAGAAACCGATTGAACTGGTTTTATTTCCGGAGCAGATGGAGCTTGAGGCTTGTTGATACTACGCACCTGTGGACCTGACTCTGATATCACCACACATTCCTGAATAAATGCGGGTATTTCAAAACCATCTTCATCTTCAACCAAAACTTTATTCTTTCCAGAAAAACCTACTACGACGCCGCCTCCTACACTATTCAGAAAGCGAACCTTATCTCCTACTTTTATCCCCATATCGTCACTGAGTATGATTGTTATACGGACAAAGTTCATTAATTTTGCGCATATATTAAAAAAATGACTGTAAAAACTAAACAAATACACATAGCGGAATACAACTATCCGCTACCTGATGAACGTATTGCCCGCTTTCCTTTGGAAAAACGGGATGAATCAAAACTCCTTCTCTATCGCAACGGTGAGATTAGCGAAAGCCAATTCAAGCATTTGACTGATTTCTTACCTCCAAATGCGCTGATTGTTTTCAATAATACGCGTGTAATTCAGGCCCGCTTGTTATTTCACAAATCGACTGGGGCCAAGATTGAGATTTTCTGCCTGGAGCCGGTCAGTCCACACGATTATGCCCTCATCTTTCAACAGACGGAACGTTGCAGCTGGCTTTGTCTTGTAGGGAATGCTAAAAAGTGGAAAGAAGGTGTACTCCAAAAAGAAATTGATTTGGGGAATAAGAAAGTCTTTCTTAAGGCTTCCAAGAAGGAAAGCTATGGAGAAAGTCACTTGATCGAGTTTTCATGGAACGATACGTCATTGACCTTTGCTGAGCTTCTGGATGCGGCAGGAATATTACCCATTCCTCCCTATCTCAATCGTGAAACAGAAGAGAAGGATTTACAAACCTATCAAACCGTTTATTCCAAAATTAAAGGTTCGGTAGCTGCACCAACGGCGGGACTACACTTTACCGAAGATGTTCTAGCGGACTTAGACAAGAAAGGTTTTGTAAGAGAAGAGGTAACCCTCCATGTAGGAGCCGGTACCTTCAAGCCTGTCAAATCGGAAACTATCGAAGAACACGAGATGCATACGGAATTTATTTCCGTAAACCGTAGTTCAATCGAACATATCAAAGCAAATCTAGGGAATATCATTGCCGTTGGAACAACCTCCGTGCGTACGTTGGAGAGCTTATATTATATCGGCGTAACCTTATCCCGTAATCCGCAAGCAAGTGATGATGAACTGACCGTAGACCAATGGATGCCTTACGAAGAAGCAAACAATCAATTGAGTGTCGACGATTCGTTACAGCAGATATTGGATTACCTGAACAGGCATAAATCTGATAAACTTGTTACATCAACACGTATTATAATTGCTCCGGGTTATGAGTTTAAAATTGTACGGGGAATTATCACTAATTTCCACCAGCCTCAAAGTACGTTGTTACTGCTGATTTCGGCTTTTGTAAAAGGGAACTGGAAACCAATCTATGAATATGCACTGAACAACGACTTCCGTTTTCTAAGTTATGGAGATAGTTCCTTGTTATTGTAAGCAATAAGAACCGAGTCGCAACGTTATACAAGAAGTAATTTAGTTGATAAAATGACCTTGCGCAAAATCATATCTTATTTTATCCTTCTCGCCCTACTTGGGGGAGGGTTATCGGCTTGTAAAACTGCGAAATTAGCAGATGCAGAAGAAAAACAACGCATTGGCGAATATTTCGAAGCGGCCTCTATTTACAAAAAGATATATGCCAAAACGTCTGCCCAAAAGCGAGACCTACGAGGCTATATTGCATTCCGCATGGCTGAATGCAACCGCATGATTAATAACACACCTCGTGCAATAAGTGGTTATTTGAATGCGATAAGATATAATTATCCGGATAGCACAGTCTATCTGCGTGCTGCCCAGATGGCTCATAAAGATGGAAAATACGCTGATGCAATCAACTATTACACACAATATTTAACCTATAAACCCGACGACAGACTGGCGCTGAATGGTATCATTGGTGCTGAGCGTGCTCAGGAATGGAAAAAAAATCCCACCAAGTACATTGTCAAACGTATGGATAAGTTCAATTCCCGCCGATCGGAATTCAGCCCAATGCTCTACGGCGACAAGTATGATCAATTATTCTTTGCGTCTTCAAGAACAAAGGATAAAGAAGCGAAGATCAGTGCTATCACAGGACTCAACAACAATAATTTCTTTGTCGTTAAGAAAGACGAAAAAGGCGAATGGCTGGCTCCGGAAGAATTAACAGACCCTGTCAACACGGAATTTGACGAAGGTACACCTTCGTTCTCATCAGATGGAAGCACTATGTATTATACCTATTGTGCGCAAGATCCAGAAGGCAACCGCACTTCAGAAATCTATGTTTCCTTACGGAGCAGTGCAGCTTGGGGAAAAGGGTCAAAAGCAAATATTGTAAAAGATTCAATTACAGTTTTAGGTCACCCGGCTATTTCTCCCGACGGTAAATACCTTTATTACGTTTCCGATGCAATAGGAGGTCAAGGTGGAAAAGATATTTATCGCTCACGTCTGATAGGCAACGACTTCGGTCCAATGGAAAACTTGGGACCGGAAATAAACACACCGGGAGATGAACTGTTTCCTTACGTTCGAGACTCTGTTACCCTCTATTTTGCATCTAATGGACATCCGGGAATGGGTGGGTTAGACTTGTTCAAAGCCACAAAAGACAGTACCGGCAAATGGACGGTAGAAAACATGAAAGCTCCAATCAATTCTATGGCTGATGACTTCGGAATCACTTTTGAAGGCGCTAATGAAAAAGGTTTTTTCAGTTCAAACCGAAATGATGCCCGTGGAAGTGATCATATCTACTCGTTTGAATATCCAACTTTCAAAGTATTCATTGAAGGTATTGTATTTGACTCTGATGAGTATCCTATTGAAGAAGCGACAATTCGTATCGTAGGTAAAGACGGATTAAATGAGAAGACGCTCGCGAAAAAGGATGGCAGCTACAAGATTGAGCTCGACAGAGATATCAGCTATGTTATGATGGCCAGTGCAAGAGGTTATTTGAATCAGTACTTTGAACTTAAGACTGATCCAGAAGAAAAGAATGAAACATATATTGTTGACTTCTTCCTTTCGCCCATTAGCCAGCCCGTTGTGATAGAAAACATTTTCTACGATTTCGACAAAGCCACACTACGTCCAGAATCAAAAGAAGCTCTGGATGAAATGATCAAAATGCTTAACGATAATCCAAATGTGACCATCGAATTAGGAGCGCATACGGACCGTAAAGGAACAGTAGAATACAACGAACGCCTCGCACAACGCCGTGCACAAGCCGTAGTAGATTATCTGATTGCAGGAGGAATTGCTTCGGATCGTTTAGAAGCTAAAGGATACGGCAAGAATATGCCTAAGGTAATCAATAAAAAGCTGGCAAAAGAATTTGACTTTTTGAAAGAAGAAGATGTCTTGACTGAAGAGTTTATTCTCACGCTTACTCCCGAACAACAAGAACAGGCTGATCAAATCAATCGTCGCACAGAATTCAAAGTGCTGCGAACGAACTACAACCTGTTCTAGTTTATCAGAGAAAGTATATAAACTTACTTTTTCAATTCATTCATGAATACATCCATCATACGATGAGCGGCAACAAAGGAACTGATCTGATTATTTAAGACTTGTTCTTCGGCCTCTTTGATGGAGCTACAAACTGCCGGATTATGGTAGAAGGCATTACGAAGTGACTCTTCTATCGTCTCATACATCCAGTATTTAGCCTGTTCGTTGCGCTTCAGGTAGAAGTAGCCATTATCTTTGGTAAATCGCATATATTCGTCTACCATATCCCATATTTTCTTAATACCAATCTTATAATAACCGGAATAAGTAAGCACCTTAGGTGTCCAACCGGATGCAGCAGGTGGAAATAGATGAAGCGCATTCCGATATTGGCTGGCAGCCAAATTTGCTTTATCTACATTATCGCCATCAGCCTTATTTATAATAATTCCATCGGCCATTTCCATAATTCCACGTTTGATTCCTTGAAGCTCATCACCAGTACCTGCCAATTGGATTAGCAAAAAGAAATCTACCATCGAATGAACGGCAGTCTCACTCTGTCCAACCCCTACCGTTTCTACAAAGATGGTATCGAATCCGGCAGCTTCACAGAGGACAATGGTTTCTCTTGTCTTACGCGCTACGCCACCGAGCGACCCGGCAGAAGGTGAAGGACGTATAAACGCATTTTTCTCACGTGACAGTTCTTCCATACGTGTCTTATCACCAAGAATACTACCTTTTGAACGTTCGCTACTCGGGTCGATTGCCAGAACGGCCAGTTTATGTCCATTTCCAATCAGGTGCATACCAAAGCTATCGATTGACGTACTCTTACCGGCCCCAGGCACTCCAGTAATTCCGACACGCATAGATTTGCCGGCATGTGGAAGGCATTTTTCAATAATCTGCTGAGCCAGTATCTGATGTTCCGGTAATGAACTTTCTACTAAGGTCACTGCTTGGCTTAAAATGGTAATATTACCATCTAAAATACCTTCTACAAATTCATCGACTGTATATTCTTTACGTTGAGTACGCTTCTTCAGATAAGGATTAACAGTAGGCATGGCAGCCACACCCTTATTAACCTTCAATCCTTTATATTGGTCATCGTTTTCGGGATGTTGCATAGTTTTGGGCATTACTTTTCTGCTGTAACTTTAATTAATCTAACAGGACCATTCGGATCATTACATACTACAGTGATAGTCGATTCCAGTTTTACTTTAAAATCTTTCGGTCGGATGATCACTTTAAAAGTAGCAGACGAATTAGGTTTCAATTCCTTTTTTCCACCACTAATATCAATAATTTGATCATCAGATGTTACACTATAAATATGTAGCGTCGATTTCCCATTATTGGTTATTTCAAATGTACGTGTTTCTTTTCCTCCGAGTCCAAGTATGGATGATTTGTCTTCAATTTTTCCAAAGTCCACCAAGGTAGATGCGAGATAAGCAACAGGAGCTTTCGCTTTATCAGTAGCAGAGAGCTTTGAAAAATCATCGACGACGTTGGCCGACAAAGAAATAGGCTGTACAACCGCAGTTTCTCCTTCAGGCTGCACTTTCAGAGGAATCGAGGTATGATAGCGACCTTTCTTTCCAATCCCTTTAGCATTGAGTAGGAATACGATTTCACCTATTTCATTAGGCCGTAAAATTAACGGACGAGCTTCGGCTGTAAGGTAAGTTGGCAAGCCTTCAAATCGAAGTGTAATATTTTTCTCACCAGAGTTTTTGACCTCAATCTTTTCTCCGAGTGTGTCATTTATACGGATTGCATTATAGGAAACGGTCTTAGATAAAAGTTTTAAGTCGCCTATTGAATAAGGATAATTGCGCAATTGAGCTGGTGAAGGTCTACGTTCCACATCACCTTCTATGGTCATCACAAACCTTCTTGGCTCTGCATTGCTATAAACCGAAATTGTTTTGGTGAATCTACCCGGACGTCCATCCGGATCATACCAAATTTTAATATCTTTTGTTCCTCCGGGAGGGACGGGTTCTTTCGACCATTCAGGCAGGGTACAGCCACATGAAGTGGTAATACGGTCAATAACCAGAGGATTTTTCCCCGTGTTTTTCACCACAAACACATGTTCAACGGCTCCGCCCTCTTCTTTGATCTGTCCGAAATTATGAGTCACCTTATCTACACTTATCTGAGGTTTTTCTTGTGCAGAAATAGTCGAGGCGGAGAATAAAAAGCTTAAAATAAAGAAAAGAAACTGTTTCACCTACTTGTGGTTTTATTAGAGGAAGTGAAGTCCAATTATTGAACTTCACCTCTTATGGTTAATACATAACTTCCGGTTTTCCCGTTGCTATAAACAGAGATTGTCTTAGCAAATGGGCCCGGACGTCCTTTAGGATTGAACGTGATATTAATTTCACCTGTTCCACCCGGAGCAATCGGCTCCTTTGTCCAGTTCGGTGTTGTACAACCGCAAGATGCAATTACACGTGTGATTACTAAAGGCATATCTCCCTTATTACTTATCTTAAAAGTATGAGTCACAGTTCCATTATCTTCTTGAATTACTCCGAAATCGTGAGTTGGTGTTTCGGCAGCAATTACTGCTTGGTTTTGAGCAAAAGCCCCTCCTGTCATTAAAAGTAAAGACATGAAAATAAATACAATCTTTTTCATATGCTCTTTTTCAATTTAGATTATTATACGCAAAGTTAATAAATTCCAGCTATTAGGTTGTTTCTTTGAAGTTTAATCTTTTATAATTATACGTCCACCTGCTGTATGCGACACGTACTCTGGAGCATACAAGCATTGAATTGTGGCTGGTCCCGCTGAATAATCGCCCGTTCTGGAGATGAAAACTTCATATTCAAGAACAAATGTCCCGACTGGCAAACGATCAAAGAAGAACTGTTCTGAAGCATCTTTTGACGTCCGGTAATAGAACACGCCATCTCTATAGATTGTTCCTGACAGCTGATCTACAGGTTCAAAACATCCGGCTCGCATATCTTTCAGATGCACATAGGTCATTTCCTGTTTCGTCCGAACAGTGAGTCTTACAACGGCCTTATCACCTACTTTAAGTCGATCTCCTTCTTGTAGTGCCACCAACTGAACCCCTTTATCCGATGCTTCTTTCAGGAATAACTTCTTATCGACGCTCAGTTCTCCAGAGGCTTGTTCAACCTCATCCATTGGAGCTAAATACTGATCATACAATGCACCCCAAGCCGGCGTGTCACCTTCCTTTTCGATGCGGATCTTATTTGTTGATTTACCAGCCTCTGGACTGCGTGTTGTCTTGCTATAGCCAATACCTGTAGTTCCTTCTTTCGTATCGATTAATTCTCCACCCCAATCGACTATTATCCGGTTGTCTTCAGCCAACCAGTCACCACCGGTCAATAAAAGTACATATACAGCATTCATCGTTGCAGGAGTGGTTTCCCAATTCTGCGTCCGTTTTTGATTCAACAACCACTGTTTCATCCTATCCACATCCATATCTTGAATGGCTATCTCAGTAAATGCCGACATCAGCAGCGTATGTGTTTCTATGGGTGATATAGGAGAGAATCCATTCCTTCGATTATTCGCCCAATACAACCCTTGCTCTTCTGACTTAGTCGCCGTACGTTTAAACCAATTCATTATCTTCACAGCATTTTCTTTCTTCCCATTTCGATGCAGTATTAATGCCGTTTGAACACGCATTCTAAGAGGCAACTTTTCCCATTGTTTTTCGCCCTGTGCGGTAAAGAAACGAATAGCTTCTCTAGTCTCATTCATCTCCGGAATATCACGGTATAGGCTTCGCATAAATACATAGTCTAATTGCCATTCAGTAGGCAAAGCGTTTTTCCAGTCCTTATTCCATTTTTTCAACGACTCAAATTCCTTTACAATTTCACGATCCAAGAATCGAAGCGCATTCATTTGCATCTCTTTCTCTACTTGTCCGTATTCAACGGCATTCAGTCGTACAAGATTAGCCATACCTTGCAGGATAGCTGTCGTTATATATTTATCAGCACCAAATCCACCAAACCATCCCCATGCGCCATCTTCACGTTGCAATCGCTTCAATTCTTGTAAGGCTTGGGTACGTTGACCCTCCGCGCGGTTCAGATCGAACAGGGTCTGCAGGCGTTGTATTTGTTCTGTTTCGTTAGCCGCTTCCAGCACCCAAGGCGTTTCTTCCAAGACAATATTTTTCAGTTCTTCATTCTTCTCCAAATTGGATATCAGTGAGGCAGCATCTTTACCCGAAACAGCCCATTGATCGATTATTGTACGCAAACGAGGATGACTATTTACTAAAGTAGATGCGAGCACATTACCATAGTACGAAGCAAACCAAGCAGAGACACTATTATTAGATGGCCAAGTAAATGTCGGCAAAGCCTGAACGGCATACCAGATTGGGTTGGCACTTATTTCCAATGTCTGTCTATAAGGCTTGAATGTAGGCTTCTTAGTTCCTGCAGAAGTTATTTCCTTTCCTCCTTCATCTAAAAGATAGAACGGTGTGCTTTCTGTAATCAAAACCTGATTAGTCAATACGGGAAGTAAATGTTGTTCGCCATCACTCACTGTCTCACTATCAGCCAAAACGCGTACCCCTACTACATCTTTACCTGCCGGAACTGGGACAGTCCAGCTAACGGTTGTCTGTTTTCCTGCCGTCAGGTCAAACGCATATTGTGATTTAGTTAGGCACACAATCGGAGCATCCGTAGCCGGATCGAACAATTCCAACCGAACTCTACCTTCAATAGAATCATCCGAGCGATTAATCACTTGTGCGCTTATCGTTACCTCATCTCCCTCACGTACAAAGCGTGGCATATTAGGCTGTACCATCAAAGGTTTACTTGAAATAACTTCTTTTTCCAACAGCCCATAGTTCATATCCTTTGTATGAGCAATCGTCTGGAATTTCCATGTGGTATTGCTTTCCGGCAAAGTGAAGCTCACGACAAACCTACCGTCTTTATCGGTTCGCAAAACCGGATAAAAGAAGGCTGTCTCATTAAAATTTTTGCGCAGAACACTTTCTTTTTTATCTCCCCCCAATTGAGATGCTTCGGCAGATTGCTCCCGAACGAATCCAACTTCTGACACTTCGTCGGCCACGATAGACTCGGCCATAATCATTCCACTCTCTGGAGCTGCACTCTTCAAAACGAGCCCATTTAAGCTACGTGTGCCATAAGAATATGAGGATAACATAGCCTCATCCCAGTTAAACCTACTATACGTAAATTCAGGTACATTTTGATATTTCACATCTCCTGCCAAATAAAAAGTATTTGTTGACAAGTATGTATTATTCCGGAATGAAGTGGCAGGATAATAGGTGCGATTCCATACCGAGAAATACCAGTTGAATGACTCTATCGCATCCAGCGAAGCATCATACATAGAGGCCAACACTTCTGCCGTGGCAGGTAAAGAATCAGGAGTCAGCACTTTCAGCGTCCATGTTTCCTTATTTTCAGGCATCAGTTTATCACGGAATGTCTCTGTCTTAATACGTAACTTTCTGTCCGGTTCCTTCTTGTTAATGGTCACTTGGTTTGCATGCAATTTCCCGTCTTTAATAAAGGTAAACAAGGCAATTGCACCGTCACCATATGAGCTAAGGAAAGGAATTGTCAGTTTTTTATTTTCGTCCGTCAACTCCATACGCTTGCGCATCACAACTTTGCCGGCAGATTGCAATTCATACAGTACATACGCTTTTTTATGAGACGTGCCGAAAACAAAGGTTGCATTTTCGCCGGGTTGAACCGTTATATCCGTTGTTGGCAACCAAATATCTGAGAATATAGGTGGCCGTTTATCTTTATCTGTATAAAGTACCACATCCTGTTCCAACTCTACCGGTCTGTTTTTCGAATCTACCGCCTCAAATTTAATACGATAACTTCCTGATGGCAGTTTTGAAAATGCAGTCGAAGGAATAGGCTGATCTGTCGTGAATTGACCTTGTCCAACCAAATCACCTTGCTCCTTCACCACTTGCTGTTTCCTATCAGTTCTTTTTTGAAGTAATGCGTAGATAGAATACCGGCCTTTTGTTTGTACTTTTTCTCCATTTAAAGTTTGAGTACTAACCAATACCGATAAATTTTCATTCTTCATCTGACTCAATAATGTTGTAGACAAGACTATACTCGTGCTTCCCACCGAAAATCCGACATTGGCTTCTTGCGTCTCTCCTTTACTATCACTAACAGAAACAATCACTTCATACGATACATAAGGAGGATACATACTTCGCTGATAAAGCAGCTTTTTATTATCGGGAACAAAAGAGAAAGAAAAACGTCCCTCATCATCTAAAACAGTTTCCCCATATAGCTCTTGTGTTTCATTAAATGGAATCCCGTAATGATAAATACGCAACGGTCTGAGCAGTATCCGATAGTTCACTTTTCCATCCTGCAAGGCTACACCTGAATAGGTTTTCGCTTCACCCTCAATCTTCACCGTATCTCCAAACGTCACTTCATCTTTGATCGGATTAAACTCAATCCGAAACGAAGGACGCTTATATTCTTCCACCCGAATTGAAGCAGTAGTATTCTCTGTCGAAATTGTATAAGTTCCGTTCAACCCCTGAGTTGGGAGTGTAAATTCGCCGGCAAAAGAACCAAATTCGTTCGTCTTCACTTCACGTACGCTCACTTCTTTATGATTAGCATCACGCAATACTACCTTATAATTCTTGTCGGGAAGTACATTTGCGTTTTCGCCCTGATTACGATAGGCAATCCCCTTAAAATAAACAGGTTGCCCAGGTCGATACAATCCACGGTCAGTAAACAAAGTAACCGTTTCATTGTCTTCTCCAACCTCTTTAGTCCCTCTAAAGCGATATCCCATATAGATTGTAGCCATTGGGGTGAACTTATCATCTTTGCTAACGGCTCTGAAATAACGAATATCATTATTCTCTTTCTTATCAATCTTCGCTATACCGTTGGCATCTGTTTGTACAGAATCGACCAACTGAACTTGTTGTTTAATGAATTTATAGAGTAAGACAGTCGTATTAGCCATTGGCTTACCCGTCTTTATATCTGTCACTAAAAACTCAGCTTCGTCATCTGCAGTTAAACGAGAGAGAGAAGCCATCTTACTTACAAACGTGTAGCACGATGAGGTAATTTTTGTCTCCGGCACACTCACTTCGTATTCATAGATACCGTATTTAGCAGGACTATTTATCGTCAAGACTGTGTCCAACTGTTGGTAGGCATTAGGACTGTCTAAAGCAAACTGTATTTGCGAAACAAACCTCCGATTTGTTTTTTCATCTTCCTTCTTCCTGTTATACCAATAGTCTGTTGTATTAATATCTTCAGGGTTGCAATCCAATGCATAAACCTTTATATCGACTGACTTCACATTCTTGTAATTCAGATTTAGCTTGACTTCATTTTCCGGATACAAGACAATGGGCATTGCCACTTCGAGTGTAGGGTTCAACAGCGTGGCCAGTCTATTTTTCAATACGCCTATCCTTTCATAGTTCGGATGTGCGGCGATTGTTTGTTCACAAAGTGCTATTATCTCTTGGGTCAGAGAATCTCTGCCAGCATTCAGCGTATGATAAGCCATTTCCATGGCATCAAGCCGGTTTATACAAATTTCAGCCGCAAAATCATGCGAAGAATACGCTTTATACAGGCTATCCAATTCGGCTAAATATTTTTTTTGTGCGTCAGCCCGATTATCATTTCTAAACTTGTAGACAGCATAATCCAATTCGGCCAACATCAATGCTTCCGGATTATTATCTTCTTTCTTATACTCAATCAGCTTTTTATACAACTCATCAGTTGGAGCAACCTCCAATACCCTGTAAATCAGATAATCATACAACATAGGACGCAATTTTTCATCCTTGCCTGTCTCTAACAATACGGTATAACGATTTATGGGAGTTTGCTTTAAGACTTCTTCCGGTTGAAGCGAAAGTAAATGCTCTTCTTTTATCTTTTCCTCAAACAAGTTGGATGTCCATTCATTGATATCGTCTGGCACATAGCCTGTAACCGGTGTACGTTGTCGAATTTTCCAAGAATTACTCCTTTCAAAACCAGCATACATCTCAGCAATTAAGGAATGAAGGATAGCAGCCTCATCCGGTTTACTACACGAAGCGGTATATTCTTCTATTTCTTTTATCAATGACGGATAACGGGCTTCGTCAATCTCCATTTCATTTTTAATCTTATCGACCATTTCTTGTATCAAAGCCGGAGTATCTTTCTGCATAATGGCCTGCGTAATTATCTTGGTGTTATCTATGGCTTGTGCTTTTGAATAGAAAATATGTGAAGAAATACCACAAAATAGTAGTAAGATAAGTGCTATAGTTGTTTTTTTCATATCCCTTATTTTTATTGTAAAACAATCCTTATGTAAAGTATAGATACAAAGTAGGTCTAAAAAAGAGTAAAAAAACGGTTAATTAGGTATAAAACTAAGAAAAAAATCCGCAAACCAGTTAGCGCTTGCGGATATAAGTTATAAAGGTAAAAGGATAAACATGTTTATCATCTGCCTCACAGGTCTCTTTTTCGACTTCTTCCCAATCTGAGTCATTGATTGCCGGAAAAAACGTATCGGCCTCTTCAAAAGCATGATGGATACGAGTTATATAGAGCTTATCTGCCTGTTGAAGTGCTGCCTCATAAACAGCTGCACCTCCAATAATGAACACTTCATCCTCTCCTTCGCAAGCCTGAAGGGCTTTATCTAAAGAGTTCACCACCAAACAATCAGGTAAACTTAGATCTGCAGAATTGGATAAGACAATATTTTTCCTGTTAGGCAAAGCCCCGTTGGGCAGAGACTCATAAGTTTTCCGTCCCATTATCACGGTATGCCCACTGGTAATAGCCTTAAATCGCTTCAAATCCTTAGGAAGATGGCAAAGCAATTGCTGCTTTTTGCCTATCGCCTGATTATCTGCTATGGCAACAATCAAAGAAAGAGTCGTCATATCTAATTTGTTTTATACAGCTACTTCACCCTTGATATGCGGATGCGGGTCATAACCGGTTAGTTCAAAATCTTCAAATTTAAAATCAAAAATGCTCTTCACCTCCGGATTAATGAGCATTTGTGGCAAAGCACGAGGCTCACGTGTCATTTGCAGCTTTACCTGTTCCAGATGATTCAGGTAGATATGCGCATCACCCAGTGTATGAATAAACTCACCTGCCTTTAATCCCGTTACCTGGGCCATCATTTGCAGTAACAACGCATACGAAGCGATATTAAACGGAACACCAAGAAAGATATCAGCACTTCGTTGATACATCTGCAAGCTAAGCTTTCCATTCGCCACATAAAACTGGAAAAACATATGGCAGGGTGGCAAATTCATATTCTTCAAATCCCCCACATTCCATGCGTTGACAATGATTCGTCTGGAGTCCGGATTATGTTTAATCTGATCAACCACCTCACTAATCTGATCGATGCTTCCGCCATTATAATCAGGCCATGAACGCCATTGATAGCCATAGATATGGCCTAAATCGCCATTGGCATCAGCCCATTCATTCCAAATACGAACTCCATTATCTTGCAGATATTTCACATTCGTATCTCCATTCAGGAACCAAAGCAATTCATATATGATTGATTTCAGATGTAATTTCTTCGTAGTAAGCATAGGGAAACCTTCTTCCAGGTTAAAACGCATTTGATGTCCGAATACACTCAGCGTTCCTGTCCCTGTACGATCTTCCTTTCTTACGCCTTCCGTAAGCACACGGTCCAGTAATGACAAATATTGTTTCATGCTTTTATTCTATACTAAACACATTCAAAAAAGAATGAATGAACACAAAAGTACAAAACTAGATTGTATATGGCAATTTTCGGGTCATTTTGCATGCCTTTTTTCAAGTCATCATCTCGATGTTATTTTCTTTTGTTTTTCAACGATAAAAAAACATATCGAACGTTTTTAAAAATCATCGAGGTCTTTTTTAAAAACGTTCGATATGTTTTTTAAAAACGTTCGGGATGTTTTTTAGAACCTTATAGATATTGATTTTCAAGCCGTAAAACCCTCAGACCTCACATCGGGATGTGAAGTGTTTAAGAGGTGTCATTTATGCATAAAAAAACGAACGAACTTCCCTATCTGAGTGTAGGGAAATTCGTTCGATATTTTTCAGATTATATTACGATTACTTCACAAATGGAGCTTTTAGCAAATAATCAGCACAACCTTTTACTCCTTCAAATTGAGTTCCTGTGGTTATACCTTCCAACTCAACGAAATAATCTTTAATACCATTAGCATACGCTTGTTTAAAGATATTTTCAAAGTTCATCATGCCGGATTGTCCTAAAACTTCCTTATCCTTGATATGTAATATACGAATACGATCAGCATACTTACGCATATAAGCTACCGGATCGTTCTGGCCCATTACCGTCCAATAAACATCCATTTCGAAGAACACCAATGATGGATCTGTCCGTTGAATAAAAGCATCGTAGATAACTTCCATTCCTTTTGGTTGCTCGCGACCAAAGCCACGACGACCGAAGACCATGTCTGTTCCGCCAGGAACTACGCGTGCAAATTCCATGTCATGGTTGTGATATCCAAATGACAGACCAGCAGCTTTCGCTATTTCTCCTGCTTGGTTGAAAACTTCACAAACGATTGCTACTTCTTCAACATTACGAGTTGATGGTTGACCCGGTTGAATTAAATAAGTTACACCAATTTTTGCATGATCATCAGCAGCCTTTTTCCAAAAATCTGCAATCTCACCTTTATTAGATGCAGTATATTCACGTACAGGAGGGTTAACATGTGTACTTGTAATCTTCAATCCTGCATCTTCAGCCATTTTTTTGAATTCAACCATATCTACATTACCAATCTTGCCATCTCTATAGCCGGCAAGTTCGATTGTAGTATAGCCCATCTGTCCGATTTTCTTCAAACCTCCAGGTACATCTTCATACAGTTCACGTCCCAAAGAATAAATTTGTAAACCAATCTGCTTCTTTGCGGCTTGCGTGGCTGTTGTAGTTGCTGCATGTGAAGATGCATTAGCAACTCCTGCTTTCCCGGCTAATAGTCCACCTAGTGTCAGGAATGATGCTCCTTTAATAAAATCTCGTCTGTTTGTCATAGTATTCAAGTATTAAGTATATTAATTATAGAGAGTACGGACGTCTATACTGATAGTAGTATAAACGATGTGATGCCGCTTCTTTATCATTTTCGAAACTCAATGTAGCCGGATTCCACTTCACTGGTCTATTCAATTCACGAGAGATATTGGCAAGACAACAAAGTGTATTTGTACTGCAACCAACTTCAACCGGTGCAATTGGATTTTCCCTTGAGCGAACGCAATCAACAAAGTTCTGCATATGAGGAGAACTAATTTCGAAAGCCAAGGCATTTTGTGGACGGTTTCTTTCATTCTGACGAGCTTGCTGTGCAGCAGTTTGTGCTCTTCTAGCTTCTCTTTCAGCAGCTGAAAGCGGACGATTTCCTGCTAATTCAGCCGGCACTTTTGAAGGATCTGAACAAGCCAGGTAGCCACGTGCTACTTCAATCCAACCCTTAGTTCCAATAAATTTAATACCTTGAGCCGAATCATTGTCATTCAAATAGGGTTGTTCGGTCATTACGATTCCATTTGCATACTTCATCGTAGCATAACTTGTACCATTATACCCTTTAGGGATATACTCAACAGGTCCCGAGCCATCCATACCAATTGCTGCTTGAGCAATATCAAACATGTGTGCACCCCAGTCAGCAGTATAGCCATTACCGGTTTCTTGATACCATCTCCATGCCCCCCAAAGTTTTTCGTTCACTTCAGGATTCAGAGAAATAGGTGGACACAAATCTGGATGATAATGAATTTTCGGATCGTTAAGAGGTCCCATCCATTGGTTCCAATTTAAGTTTGCGGGAACCTGCTCTTCAGGCAGATTGAGCGGAGTAGGTGGTTCACCTACTCTCGCATATATCTTTTCAATATGACCGATTGCTCCTGTTTGAACAAGTTCAATAGCCTTTTGAAACTCTTTACTTGAGCGTTGCTGACTTCCTACCTGAAGTACGCGCTTATTGCCTCTAACAGCTTTCACC
Source organism: Bacteroidota bacterium (assembly GCA_023429375.1). GTDB lineage: Bacteria > Bacteroidota > Bacteroidia > Bacteroidales > Tannerellaceae > Massilibacteroides. The sequence goes on from JAEYVY010000016.1 coordinate 138,016, forward strand.
ATTTCTAGACCTTCAGTGATGGTATATGCCAATGGTTTCTGGCAATACACATCTTTACCTGCCTGGCAAGCATGGATAGTCATTAAAGCATGCCAATGGTCTGGCGTAACGACTTCTACTGCATCGATATCTTTTCGGTCAAGTAAGTCTTCATAAAACTCATAGGCATCACATCTTTCAGTCATACCTTTAGATTTTTGCCATTCGGCAACTCGCTTTTGGAAACGGGTTATCTTCATGCTGTCGACATCACAACAAGCAGCTACTTGAATACCGGGACACCCTGCGAATCCTCTAAAATCACTCAATGCTTGTCTTCCTAGTCCAATAAATCCAAGAACTACACGATCACTTGGAGCAATACGTACGCCATCTATCGCCCAGCTTGGAAGAATGGTTAGACCTGCTAACCCTAAAGCCGAATAGCCAAGGAATTGCCTTCTGCTAATTCCTTTATTCATATCTTCTTTTTTCATGATATTACAAAACAAGTAAATTTATTAATTCTTTTTATTAAATGTACTCTTTACTTCCAGTTTTCGCTCTGAACTAAAAGTCCATCCATTTTATTAATTTCATTAAGTGGAAGAGGCATGGTAGCCCATTTTGCATTATATACACTGTTTGCGTATTTACCTAATCCGCATTTTGTTTCGTATTTACAGAATTCAGTTAATTCTTCTGCAGCAATATTCCAGCGCACCAAATCATACCAACGATGTCCTTCAAGAGCCATTTCAATCTTACGTTCGAAACGTAATGCTTTTAATGCTTGCTCTTTAGTTGCAAATTGTGAATCTGGATATAAGCCAACGCGATAGTTAGCTGCAGCATCTGCTTTAAGTACACCGTTCACTTTATCTTCCAATACGTACGGAGAAGAGGTTGGCTGCATGGTTGCTGGGTCGGCTGCTTTTAAGTAACTATTAGCTGCACGTGCACGAACTTGGTTGACATATTGTGCGGCTCCTTGAGGATTACCTGTCTCAATCAAAGCTTCAGCATACCAAAGTAATAAATCAGCATAACGAATCAAATGGAAGTTCTTTGCACTTGAACCTGTGATAGTTGTAATTGACGTTTTACCCTTGTCTGCTTTCTTCGGGATGTTCTTCTTGTTCAAATAGAAACCACCATTTGTTACTTCACGAATCCAACCATCAATAGTTGCAGGAACAGCCCAATCCAAGAAAGGTGTATTAAAACGACCTGTTGAATAATCCAAACGAGGGTCTGTATATACTGTCAAATCGGTATGAGGAATATTATTAGCGTCTGGTAATGTCAATACAGGATCATTCTTATAACCTCCATCCAATTTTGGTAATCCATTAGCGTCAACGATATGAGAATTCACCAAATCATATGACGGTTGATAGAATCCCCAACCACCGGTACCAAGAGCTCCTGAGAAGCCGATATGAGAAGTACCATTGATACTACTAGTTTCAGCTACTGTACCAGTCACTGCCATTTGAATATCGAAAACAGACTCACCTGTCCAGTCACTTTGTCCAGCTGTATAAAGTTCTTCATAGGTGTTAGCTAAACGGAATTTTGTTCCATTATTATCTTTACCATTAGCCATGATTTCTTCCAATAAGCTCTTCACTTCTCCCCAACGGTTTTGTGTACCATTCTTTCCATTATAAGGTGATGATTGATACATTTTAACCTTAGCTAAAAATGCACCTGCAGCCCATTTATTGGCACGACCTTTTTCCACTGGCCATATATCAGGAAGATTATCATATGCATATTGGAAATCTTCGATAATCTTATCCCAGATAAAGATATAATTACCACTTTCATCTACATTGGAAACTTGAGGATTAACATTTTCCATCATGGCGATATCGTCAACATAAGGAACAGCTGCACCAAATAGTTTAACGATTTCAAAATGCCAGAATGCACGGAAAAAACGAGCCTGAGCTATAGTTTCCGTATAGAAATCCTTACTTTGTCCGGATTCAGTAGTTAGTTGATCTTTAATGCTTCCGGCAACTTTAATTACATTATTAGCAAAGAATACACCGTTATAACATTTTCTCCATTTTACGTTCAGGTAGCTGTTGTCGGTCGTAAACTTATAAATCTCCAAACTTGTAAAGTCAGGCTGGTCGGTATAGTTAGATCCCTTATTTGCACTTCCGCCCATCACATCACCATAAGCATAGTTACTTAATGTGGCTTCAAAATAAGAGTTGTCATGCATTTTTGCATACATACCGGTTAACAACTGATCGATACCTACTTTGCTTTTGAAATCAGGTTCACTTAATTTTCCTACCGGGTTTATCTCTAACAGGTCCGAACAAGAACCAAAAGAGAACAACGCAGTGACTAAAGAATATATAAATAGTTTTTTCATCTTGTTTGTATTTTAATTGTATTACTAATGACTAATTAAAACGATAGATTCAAGCCAATAATAAATTGACGAGGCATACCGTAAGAACCAAAGTCTGTTCCCATGTTACGGTCTTTTGAGTTTCCATCACTGTCAGTTCTTACTTGCGGATCCAAACCGGAGTAACCTGTCAAAGTAAATACATTTGAAATTTGTCCATATACGCGAACACTCTCAATATTATATCTTTTCAATATTTTTTTTGGCAAAGTATAACCCAAAGTCAATGTTTGCATACGCAAGAATGATCCATCTTCAATATAGCTAGAGTTAGATTCGTTTGCTGCAATCGTACTTTCTCCACCTACAGTTGCCCATAATGGATAGATTCCGTTAGGATTTGATTCAGACCAAGAGTTGTCTCTACGATCTTTTGAATAAGTAGATTGTAATGATCCGTAATGTGTATAATATTTATACATAGCAAATATGTCATTTCCTAATGAGAAATACAGATATGTACCTAAGTCAAATCCTTTCCAGCCTAAGCTAAGATTCAAACCTCCAGTCAAATCCGGATGTGGATTACCAATAAATGTACGGTCATTAGCATCAATCTTTCCGTCATTGTTAACGTCTTTTACTTTAAACTGACCAACAAATTGTTTTACATTATATCCTTCAGATGCAGAGTATGGTAATACATTCATTCCCAGATCATTCTTATATCCAGTAACATCTGCTTCACTCTTATAAATACCATCGATCAAATAGCCATGGAACATTCCGATAGGATAGCCCTCCATCAATACGTTCATGTTAGAGATTCTAGTTCCTTCAAAAATACCCGCCTTTGAACCGATTGAAATCAATTTATTCTTATAATGAGATAAATTCAATCCTACTGAATAATTAAAACCAGCTTTTTTATCTCTCCAAATAAGGTTTAAATCGACCCCTTTATTTTCCATATCACCGATGTTCACTTTAGGCTTTGTCATATTTCCTGCCAAAGCCGACCAGTTTGCATCGATCAACATATCAGATGTTTTCTTGATAAAATAATCAAAGTTAATGTTCAAACGGCTGTTAAATACAGTCGCATCAAAGCCAGTATTAAGCATTTTGGCAGTTTCCCATTTTGCTTCAATATCACCTAAGTTTGTTACACCATATCCAGCAGCTACGTCAGAGTCTGATCCTAATATGCTATATAGGTAGGTATTACCTGTTCCATATTGGAATGCCCAGTTGTATGGGTCAATATTTGAGTTACCTGTTGTTCCGTAACCAACACGAATCTTAAGGTCATCTAGATACTGACGTGTTTTTTCCATAAATTTTTCATCAGACATACGCCATCCTAATGATACAGATGGGAATGTTCCCCAACGATTCTTTTCAGAGAATTTCGAAGAGGCATCACGACGTACGGTTACAGTTGCCAAATACTTTCCTTGATAACTATAGTCAGCTCGCCCGAAAAGACCGAACATACCTACAGTACTACTCATATAACCTTCATTATACATATTGGCTGTAGCACCATTGTTTATAATCCATGTATTAGGATTGTTTTCGAATGGATAGTCGTAACGTCTAGCTAAAATACCACGACCCATACCTTCTTTGATTGCTTCAGAACCAATCACTGCGTTAATGGTATGGTCATCATTAATAGTCTTAGAATAAGTTGCTGTATTTGTCCATTGATAACCAAAATTGTAACTAGCTTGCTCACTAAAGTTGTTTTGGCTAGCACCTTCTTTGTTTGTCATAATGGTACGCTTGCTCATCCAATAATCCCACATACCGTTTAGTCGAGCACTGAATTGAGAACGAATCTTCAAATCTTTCATTGGGATAATCTCAGCATAGATAGCTGATTGCATACGGAAAAATCTGCGGCGGTTATCCTTTTCGTTATTTATTGTTTGAATAGCTGTATTAGCACGTCCTCCTTCTGGAGCTTGCGAACCGGCATAGTCACCTCCCACGTTATAGATAGGCACCCATGGTTGAATTGAATAAGTCTTACCAAAAGTATTATCGTCTCCTTGACGGCCTCTTTCACCTGAGTTTTCCATCAATGCCAAGTTAGTATTCTGACCAATATTAAACCAGCTATTTACGAAGAAATTCGTATTGGCACGTAATGAGTAACGCCGGAACCAAGATTCCTTGATAGTTCCTTCACGATCCATGTAACCTAAGGAGAATGAATACGTGGCTTTCTTACCACCACCTACAACAGAGAGCTGATGGTCTTGAACAACACCGGTTTGCGTAGCTTCTTTAAACCAGTCAGTACCTTTACGTGCTTCTTCTTCAGAATAACCATCTTCCAACATTTGATAATAAGCTGAACGTGACCATGAATTAGAACCATTGTCTTTATATGATGCAACCCAGTTTTCAATACTTCCAAATTGAGAAATAACTTGTTCCTTAGATAAACCGGCTGGTTTAATAGCATAAGGCATGGTTAAATGACCGCTACCATCAGGGCCAATTGTACCAAACTGAGCATGTGTAGCTGTTTGTCCTCTATACTTCAGAAGATTTCTTTGTCCTTCTTCCTGAAACTCCATGGATTCCCATGCGTTAAGCAAGTCAAAGCCTTTACTTGCCATCTTAGCAACACCATAATATCCATTGTAAGATACCTTAACTGAGTCGTCTTTCTTTCCTTGTTTTGTTGTAATAATGATAACACCATTCGCACCTTTAGCACCATAGATAGCTGATGCTGCAGCATCCTTCAATATCTGCATACTTTCAATATCGTTAGGATTTACGGAACTGATATCTACTCCGGATACGCCATCAACAATGATAAGTGGGTCTGCTCCATTTACTGAACCGATACCACGAATACGAATAGTAGTTTCACCTAATGGACCTCCTGCTGCTTGAACAAATACACCAGCAGCGCGTCCTTGTAATGCTTCAGCGAAGTTTGATACCGGAGTTTCTTTCAAGTCGTCAGTTGACACTACTGCTACTGAACCAGTAATGTCTTTTTTTGCTTGTGTACTATAGCCTGTAACAACAACCTCATCCAATGTCTGAGTATCTTCTTTCATGACAATTCTAAGAGGTTGATTACTCACTTTAACTTCTTGTGTCAAGTAGCCAATATATGAAACAACTAAAGTGGCATCGCTCGCAACGTCTTCTAAGTTAAACTGACCATTGAAATCTGTGATTGTTCCAATTACTTGTCCTTTGACCATGATATTAACCCCAATCATTGGTTCTCCGGATTCGTCATAAACAGTTCCGGAAGCTCTTACACTTCTTTGTGTCACGACAGGATTTTCATTAACTGGTTTTGGTTTGAGGATTACTTTATTGTCAATAATCGTATAATCGACATTGGTGTGTGCTAATACATCTTTTAAAGTTTCATGGATATCAGACTGATTTGCTTGATAAGAAACAGTTTGTTTTGTATTTACCAATTTATTGTCATAAACAAAGACAAAACCGGTTTCTTTTTCGACTTCCTTTAATGCATCGCCTAAGGATTCTTTTTTTATCTCCAAGTTATCTCCTGATACAATTGGATTTGCAAAAGCTGTGATTAATAAGGAAAGCTGCATGACTAAAAAACAGACCATGCTTTGTATTCCAATTTTAATGATCTTGTTGGTTTTCATAAGTATTATTTAGGTTGAATAAAATAAAATAAAAAAACTCGCAGTGGTTAGTAAAATGAACCACTTGCTCTTTGATTAAAGCTGATTTTGTTTCATAGGCATTTTGTTTTATTTAAATAGTATAATTTCATTTTTATAAGCTCCGTCAGGAGAAGTCGAGAGTTTGTTAAATTTGTACTTTATACCTGTAGCCTCCTTGATATAATTTAGTACTTGAGGGAGTTGTTCATTTCCAAACTTTGCAGTAATAGAAGAGTTGTATATCTCATCATTCAGCACTTTAAACCTCACATTGTAATGGCGTTCAAGCACACGTAAAACATGTGATAATGAATGGTTGTCAAATACAATTTGTCCATATCTCCACGCGACATCCACATCTAAATCAGTTTTTTCAACACTATTAAACTTGGTACTTTTTGAATAAAAAGATGATTCAGATTTCTTTAGACAACAATGTTCAACCACTCCATTCGATGAAATATAATTTAGCATAACACGTCCTTCTACTAAGGATGTTTTAATATATTCCTCATCTTCATAAGCCCGCACATTGAAAGTAGTTCCCAACACATTTATCGTATAAGTCGAGTCTATATTTACTTCGAATGTACCTTTCCCTTTTCTCACATTGAAGTATGCCTCGCCACTTAAACTTACACATCTCTTTTGCTGGTTAAAATCTAAGGGATATACTAGTTTACTCCCCGAATTTAACCAGACTTTAGAACTGTCCGGTAAGACACAAACCGAGACGACCCCAGGGTTGGAAGTAATCTCAACCAACTGGGAAATCGCATCAACATCGGCTCGAGGGAGAAAATAACCTAAAAGAGTAAATAACGGGATTAGTAGAACAGCAGCTATTTGTTTGATTACAATTTGATTGTTTCTATTCTTATCCTTCTCTTTTTTCCTGTTAACAATAGTCTTTATACGAATCAAAGCCTCATCAGTATCAATCGAATCCATCAGATGTAGATCGAAGAATGCACGTTGTGCCATGAAGAATTTTCGAAACATTTCTTTATTTTCAACATCAGCATCCAGCCAATCTTCTACTGCTTTTACTTCAGCTTTGGATGATTTCCCAAGAATATAACGAGTCAGTATTTTCTGATTTATATGATACATGTATAATTTTTGTAGAGTTGTCCTATAAATAAAGCAATCCTGAAACAAAATGTACTAACCTCAACAATATATTTTTCGACGAAACATGAGTTCACGTCATTGTTTGTAGCTATTTTTTATGTTAAGTTTGCAGTTTATATAATACGATAACTAAAAGTGACAACTTGTGATTATTTGTTAACCCAAAAGCTAATCGCCGGAGATGAGACTGCCTTTAATACTATTTTCAAACAGTATTATAAGGAACTCTGCATATTTGCAGCCCATTATTCCGGTCATTTAGAATGTGAAGAAATTGTACAGGATGTCATGTTGTGGCTTTGGGAAAATCGTGCAGTTCTACCTCAGGAACTGTCAATAAAGCCATTTCTCTATTCTGCAGTAAAAAATAAATGCATCAACCTAATCAATCATAAACAAATAAAGAATAGAGTATTAAATGAACTCTTAGAAGAATATGAAAGCTTCTTTCTTCGTCCTGAAAATCATGAAAGATATGAACAGACAGAGATTGTCAATCTGTTAACCAAAACGCTGGAAGAGCTCCCTCGAGAATATAAAGAAGTATTCAAAATGAATCGCTTTAAAAATATGACCTACAGCGAAATTGCAACACAGTTAGGTGTTTCTCCAAAGACTGTAGCATACCGCATTTCACAGACGTTGAAGAGACTTCGAATCACGCTCAAAGATTATTGTACTGCATAATAGATTTAAACTTAAATAGGCATAAAAAAGAGACGTATGGATTATACGTCTCTTTTTGGTATTTAATTATTTTACTGTAGGAGGAGCACTCAATGTACCACCTTCATTGTATTTCTGGTTGTTAGGAAGGCCTTTCTTACCTACGCCTTCTTTCATCAACATCTTCAGATCATTCAGGTGATAACGATAAATACCTCGAGGCATCACATTATATTTCTTGCATAAGGAAGCTGCCATACCTACAACTTCACCCATCATGCCCGTTGTTCGCATAACTCTGACAGTACCCAATGCTACGTGTGTTACACTAATATTACGTCCAGCCATAAACAAATTATCTATGTTTCTGGAATAAAAACAACGATAAGGTATAGGGTAAGGATAAATTGGATTATGCTTTGCTATTGATTTAAACTCTTCTCCCGGGAAATTGGCCGTATTCTTTGGATCCGGATAATGAAGGTCTATCGTCCAAGTAGTCGAAGCAGTTCCATCTTCATGAACAACATATTTAGTTAAATCATCTTCTTTTAAGATATAATCACCTAGCAGACGACGTGATTCTCTCTTTCCGGCCACATAAGCCACCCAAGCTAATTTACGAGTTCTAAAAAGATCATTTTCCTTTAGTTCGTTCTTTAGATAGCTCCAGTTTGAAAAAACAACCATAAGTCCGTAATCACGAATACGTTCAAATTCATTAATTTGGTCATAGTTCATTCCCGTTTCCCAAGTCCACTCTCCCATAGTCACTTTTTCGACACTTTCTTGCGAGAACTTTACACCATAATTAAAGTAAGGAAATGATGTAGGCTTCTTTTGATCTTCTGAATACCATTGTACAGAAGAGCCCATGGTCATTTTATCGGCAACCTCAGGAGCAGTAGCTTCTCCAAATTCATCTTTGGCTTCTCTACCCATGGCAAAATCCGCACCTGCAAGGAAACCTATTGTTCCGTCACCCGTACAATCCGCAAAAATAGGTGCTGTAAAAGTCTTTTCTTCCCCTGTTTCAATATGTTTAGCAATAACCGATTTGATCTTTGATCCATCCATCTCAACTGCTATTGCTCTATAGTTTGCAAATAACGATATGTTTTTTTCATTCTCAACGAGTTGTTGCTTCTTTTCATCTTCATAGTAATCTCCAGGCTGCGCATTACCTCCGCGAGTAGGGCCAAATTCTTTTTGAAGATTACCCAACTCTTTATAAGGACCTGCTTCTATGCGCCCCCCAAGATGAACACGTACTTCTGAACTGTTATTTCCTCCCAGCACCGGACGGTCATGAATTAGTGCGACTTTACAACCCAAACGAGCAGCAGAAACAGCGGCGCTCAATCCAGCTACCCCTCCTCCTACTACTACAAAATCATAAGTTCCAGCACTTGGCGCTATCTGTGGCAACTTGAGCAATTCTTTACGGAAAACGTTCAATGCTTGTACCTCTAATGGAGGGATATCATTTTCTTCTGTAGTAAAATAAATGGCATCACATCTCCCATTAAAACCAGTTAAGTCGTGAAGCTCTAAAGTAACATCTTGCGGATTCTTAATGTTAACCTTACCTGCATATTGCCATATCCAAGCTTCGCCGGTAACTCCCAGAACCGTGGATAATGTTCTTTTATCTACTGAAAGTTTAAATTTACCAGGTCCTTCACCTTTCTTCCAAGGAGAAGTCCAGTTATATGTTCTCACATAAATATGATAAGTTCCTTTTTCTGGAAAGGAGACTTGCGTAATGGCATCGTTCACAGGCTCGCCTAAACCATGGGCCATCAAGTAGGGAGAGCCCATCAAATCCATGAATTGTTGATCAACCACCCAACCTCCTTTATGTTTAAAGCTCTCCGCTTCAACCAAAAGACGCGATGCCTGAGTTAACCCACAATTTATAAGTAAAACCAAGACGATTATTAAACGTGTTTTCATGTTATTATCCTATTAATTAATTAGAACTCTATTTTTTATCTTCAGCCGTTATTGGCCCTTGCTGCATCAATTGCTTAAGCTCATCCATATGATAGCGATAAATATCACGGGGAGATGCATTGTATTTCTTACACAAATATGCAGCCATACCAACAACTTCTCCCATCATACCCGTTGTACGCATAACACGTACTGTTCCCAAAGCCACATGCGTTACACTGATATTACGACCTGCCATAAACAGATTGTCAATATTTCTTGAATACAGACAGCGATATGGGATTGGATAAGGGTCTATTTTTATATGCTTAGCTATTGATTTGAATTCGCTATTTGGAAAATATTCCGAATTTTTCGGATCAGGGTAATGAAGGTCTATCGTCCACGTAGTCGTTGCACTGCCGTCTTCGTGATAGACTTGTTTAACCAAATCGCTTTCTTTCAAAATGTAATCACCGAGCAACCTCCTTGATTCCCGCTTGCCACTAATATAGGCTGCCCATTCAAGTTTTCTATTTCTGAACAGATTGTTCTCTTTCAGATTGTTCTTCAGGTAACTCCAATTTGAGTAAACAACTAAAAGACCATAATCTCTAACATATTCAAAATCCTCCACTTGATCCTTATTCATTCCTGTTTCCCAGGTCCATTCACCCATGATTACCTTTTCACATGATTCATCTGAAAAGTTTAATCCATAATTAAAGAACGGAAAACCGGAAGCCTTTTTTTCTTCTACAGAATACCATTGCAACGAAGCTCCCATCACTAACTTATCAGCCACCTTAGGAGCCGTTTCTTCATAAAATTCATCATATGCTTCTCTTCCCATCTTGTAGTCGGCACCGGCAAGATAGCCAACAGAAGCGTCTCCTGTACAATCCATAAACAAGTCACTGTGAAAAATCATTTCCTTACCTGTAAGAATATCTTTTCCAATGACTGCTGAAACTGAATTGTTATTCATACGAACATCTGTAATATGCGTATTTAGAAAGAGACTGATATTTTCTTCATTTTCTACGATCTCTTGCTTCAATCCGTCTTCATAATTACTCGCAGGTCCAGCATTATGAATTTTCTTTTCAGGATGTTCTTCTATGACCTTAAATATCTTTTTACTTCTCTCCGCTTGTGGATCTTGATTGGCTTCCCACAACGTCCAGTGCCCTATAGGTCCAATCTCATCTACAACACTCCCTAATTTTGTGTAGGGATCCTGATAAATCAATCCGGATAGACCAACTCTTACTTCCGAGCTATTGTTCCCTCCTAAGACCGGTCTGTTCTGGATTAAAGCGACTTTACAGCCTAATCGTGCAGCCGTTAAAGCAGCACAAATACCGGCTATGCCACCTCCTGCTACAACTAAATCATAATGACCTGCATTCTCGGGAACATTAGGCAATTGCAAAAGTTTGCGTCGGAATGCAGAGAGTAAATTCAAATCAGAAGGAGGCACATCTCCATCTTCTGTAGTAAAATAAATAGCATCACAACGGCCATTAAACCCCGTAAGATCGTGCAACCCGAGCAATATCTCGGCTTTATCCACATACACTCTACCCGCTTTCTGCCAGCCCCAAGCATCTCCTTCAGCTCCTAAAACAGTGGATAATTTCTTTTTATTTACAGACAATTGAAATTTCCCCGGACCTTCCCCTTTTTTCCAAGGGGAAGTCCAATTAAATGTTCTAACATATACATAATATGTTCCTTTTTCGGGAAGCACAACTTGGGTCTGCGCATCGTCAACTTGTCCCCCCAATCCATGTGCCATCAAATAAGGAGACCCCATTTGATCCATAAATTGCTGATCTACAACCCAGCCTCCTTTTTTGCTGAAACTTTCGGCTTCAACAAGCAAACGACCTGCATAGGCAAACGATGTACACAAGCATAAGATGACGATATAGACTAATTGTTTTTTCATTACGTATTATTTTATTTGTATTCCAACCAAGCAGTAGCTTTCACTTCCACATTTGTTGAGAATCTAATCCATTTAGCTTGGAAAGTTTCCGGGAATTGATGCTCAAATTTGCCACCTGGTTCTACTGTACACATCTGATACGCCATCCAATCTCCATTTCCAGTAGGATCTACTTCAATTAAAAACTGTACAGGATTATTCCCTTTATGAGAAAGAGTTAGATACTTCTTGTCATAAAATGCAATCAGATAAGGATCTGATGCGATTCCTCTTTTCACATCTGTATCCACCCAAGGACCGCCTTTGCCAACCGGCTTTCCTAACTTCCACAAATCATCAATCACACCTGCCCAAACAGCCGCTTTTTTATCATGTGAAACAATGATATGTGGATTATTCTTCGCATCCTCTACCGAAATACCTGTCAATATAAGCATTCCGCGGTAAGAAGCATAATCATTAATCCTCAAATTATGTGAAGATACTGGTCTGATTTTCGCATAACCATCGGCATTTTCAGCAGGCAATTCGAAGAATGTACCCATACAGTTGAATAAGTCTCTTTCGGTTGCCACTTCACGGCAAACACGTACCATCATCTGATCTGTAGCTCCTTTCAGTCCTTCTTCACTAATAGGAAGCCTCCATCTTCTATCATTATCGTCAACAATAAGAATCGAGCCATTTTCTACGGTCACACCTTGATATTGAATGGCAAATTTCTCACGAATAAAATCAGCCGTCTCCTTATCTTCTTTGGCAACAAGTTCCAATTTTTCGCCCATTTCATAATAACCTGTTTCAACCGTTTTCCCTTCAATCAATTCGGTTGCCAAAACACCTAAAGCCCTACGATTATCGCCTAAGCCATAAAGCAATCCACCTTTTGATGATTTAGAATCTGCTGTAGCAACTCCCTTAAACATCGTATCTGTTTTTGTTGAACGGTCATCAATAGAAGTATATGCGAATGTTACTGTAGCAAGAGTATTATTGCTTGCTTTTACGCGTATCCATTCTCCCTTTTCGGAAGATGAGAAAGGCAGGTTAGTAGCTTTTCCTGCTTCAACTGTTATCTTCTTCAACTCTTTCCAGGTATTATCTCCTTTTTCGTCAATTTCAAACATGAAGTCAACAACCTGATTACCATCATTTTTAATCCACACATGACGTTTATCCCAACCACTAAATAAGAATGGTTCGGAATATTCATTAGCTTTTACTGATTCTTTTGCCCACACGGATCCTTCAGCTGTTGCCGGACCTAATTCATCTGGTTTGGTAAGTGGAGTAAACCATATATTGGAGTTGGATTGTCCTGGTCCTTCAATTCCTCCTTTCGCTTTACGCTTGTTGAGAAATTCCTTTTGAGCCGAATCATCGCAACCAAACACCAACTGATCATTCCATCTTGTGAAATCGCCAATTACTTTCAGGTAAGCCGTACGAGGACGTATACCTCCACTGTTATCAGCTTTAAATGCTGAAGGGAATTTCCAAAACGCACCATGCATTGTCATCAAATAATCGGGTTTGTCATTCGTTCCGACATTTCTAATTCTTGGCCATTCCGTATTCCATCCATGAGCCCCATCGTAGCTATGACTTACTTTTGGCAAACGATAAAAAGTCCATCCCTTTTGAGCATCACGCACACCTAACAAAATAGACTTATGATCCCAGCCTGTTGCCCAAATAGGATCGGTATCCGGATTTGAGTTTCCTTCGATACCGCCTGGTCCTGAGATTTCCACAAACTGGTTGCGACGGACTAATTTCCATTCTATACCATCCCATTCGGATAGAGAACCAGCTTCCACATCAAATTTTTTCAAAGCTTCAGGAGTCGCTTCTCCATTATTTGAATAGATCAAAACCCCTTGTCCTGAATAAAGACCTTTTCCATGCGCGCCTTTTAATAGGTCATTGGGCGGATTTACATCTGTATCTTTATGTTCTTTTTTGATGACATTGCCATCTTTGAAAAGTTCTGTTACAGCCAATGAATGCACATCGATTTCATAAAAACCTTCTTCCATTGTGCCGTAGTAAACTTTATTTTCAGGATCAGTCAAGTGTCTTGCAGTCCCTGTATGCCTTCCTGGTGCTTGTTCGTACGGAATTACTCTTACATTTCCGTCAGCCTGAATGGCATAAGGGCCAATAAAGAGCTGGTTGCTCTCTTTATGAATCATGCGGTTTGCCGGAGTACCCCCTATACTTTCTTCACGAACGATTTGTTGAAGATCCGGAGTAATCTGATACAATTTATCAGATGATCCGTAAGGTAAATGCGGACCATAAGTAATAATCCATAAATTACCAGCCCATGGAACAACCGCGCCTGTTCCACATTCTCCTTCATCGTTGTAATAGGCTAGATGCGGATATACACCGGAAACCTGATCTTGAACAACCGTCTTGTTGCCAGTTCCACATCCTGCACATATAATAAGAGATATTATTGCTAATAAATGCGTTTTATTCCTTTTCATATATTCTTTTCTCATTCCAGATATTCTGATTTATTTTAAGGATGAACTCGTTTATTGAGAACAAGACGAACTCACCTGTCTAGTTAGATACTTAGTAGCAATTAATAAAGCCAATAAGCCCGACAATAATATCGGGCTTATTGTTTTCTATGAATTACCAATTTGGATTTTGGTCAAGATTTTCATTGATCATACGGTCTGCATCCGGAACAGGCCATAAGTAGTCTCTCTGTGGATTAAACTTACGCTCACTAGCTACAACGATATAACCTGCTTGTTCCATATATTTTAAATCAGCAATACCATTCTCATCAATTTGTGGGATACCACCAATTGGATAGTTACCTTCTTTCCAGTTCTTGATTAACTGACGATATTCAGCAGATACACTAGCTTCATCACCGTTCCATGATGCTGAGCCAGACCATGCTCTACGTAAGAAATAGCTAGGTTGATTGTAAACCTTTTCTGCAATTTTCCAGCGGATTAAGTCCGCATAACGGTGTCCTTCCCAAGCTAGTTCGATAAAACGTTCTGTACGGATAACTGTACGTAATGCCGTTTGTGAATCAGCTAATACGCGAGGGTAAGTCAGGCCTGTTCCGGCATAAGCTCTTTCGCGAATTTTATTGATCGTCATATCCAAAACTTCCTGATTGCATCTTCCTAGTTCATTCATAGCCTCAGCATACATTAAGAGCACATCTCCGTAACGTAACATGGGGTAAGTTGTCGGCGCACCATTACGTCCATTTTCCAAGAATGAGTTATCTACATATTTCTTGAATAGAAGACCATCATAAGAAGCATGTTCTGCACGAGCTTTAGAATCTGTATTGCTTACTTGAGCACCGTCAGATGCACGGTAAACAGTTGTACGGTTTGGAGCTGGTGAATATTCATAACCAAGCCATACATAATCTTGCGGATTATACGTACCATCAAGTACACGTTTATTATGTGCAGTCGCAAAAGGAACGATAGTCATAGCCAAACGTGGGTCTCTATTTTCAAAGAAGTCTTTCGGATTATAAAGAGGTGATTCATCGATTGGTTTACCATCTATACAAGGATAAGCACAAACAAGCTCATAAGAAGGAGCTTTTTGTCCACCCCAACCACCGGAAAGACGTGATATACAGTTCAAAACGTCAGCTGCTGCCCAATAATATTTCTTCAAGGTAACATCCCCCCTAAAGAAGAAAATCCATTCATCCGACCAAGAAGCTGTAAATAAATCTTGATAGTTAGGATGTAGCTTATATACGTTCAAATCCATACATGCTTTTGCTGCTGCCGCTGCTGTTTCAAAATCAGAATTTCTGATTGCAATACGGGCTTTAAAAGCCAGAGCTGTTCCTTTTGTTGCCTTCTGAATTCCAGAATAACTAAGAGGAAGTCTACTGGCCGCTTGATCCAAACATTCATAACTATAAGCTAGAACATCTGCCTTTGGTGAACGAGCTGCAGTATAGGCTTCATCAAGTGTCATACCTGTTTTGTCCAGAATTACATCACCCCAGTGGAAAGCTAACATACCATAAGCATATCCAAGGTAGAAGTACGCTTCTCCTTCATATTGTTTGATATCGGCTTCACTCACGCCCATTGTTCTGGCATTATCCATGTTGTTCAATAAACGTAATGCACGTGCAATCCCTTTATAATAATTCTGCCAACGACCTGCCACCGTTCCATCTTCAGCTGTCATTGTACCATTTTGAACATTCGATGTACTATTACGAACAGTCACATCATCGCCCCAATCCATCGGATCTATTGGGAAGAAATCAGTTCGATAGAAGTCATTTACAGACATTTCTATTTCTTGCTGTGTCGAATACCAACTGTTGCTTGATCCTTCAGACAGTGGATTAAGATCCAAATCGGTACAAGAAAGCAGGACAAAAAGTGACAATATATTAGTGATTAACAATATCTTTTTCATAATAATCTACAATTAAAATTTAACATTAACACCTAAGATGAAAGATGTTGATATAAAGTCAGAAGTTGCTCCTCTTTCCGGATCCCAACCTTTAGGATAATTACTTATAGCCGGCAAGTCGTTTATACTTAAATACAAGCGTAAGTTCTTCATCCATGCTTTACTAATCAAATCCTGTGGCAATGTATAGCCTAATGTTATATTTTTCATACGGAAATAACCTCCATTAAAGAGCCAATAATCCGAACCGGAATAAGTATTAGTGGTATTTGTATAAGTCAAACGTGGATATTTGGCTTTTAGGTTCTGTTCATCGGTATTATGCCTACTCCAATAATTGCCCAATACAAGTTCAGGAACTGCTCCCCATTGTTCTTTCAATGGTTGAATCCATGCCGAGTTAAACAATACTCTTTGATGTCCAACTCCTTGGAAAGAAAGGCTAAAGTCAAAGTTTTTCCAGCCTAAAGTAGCATTACCTCCATACAGATATTCTGGCAATGAGTTGCCTAGACGTACTTTATCATCTGCATTGATTACTCCATTTCCGTCTACGTCTACATACTTAATGTTACCGGCTTTATCGTTAGCAGTCAATGTTGGATATTTTTTGCCATTCGCATCAATAAGGTCGGCATCTGTATAGAATAAACCATCGGTTTTGTACATATACCACTCATTGTAATATGAGCCTTCTTCATAGATTTGGTTACCATTGATAGTACGTTTATCTCCTAAATAGCCCATTTTTGAACGATAATCAGAAAGGTTGGCCGATACAGAATAGGTAAATTCACCGATTTCTCCTGAATATCCTAATTCAACATCCCATCCTTTCGTATACATGTCACCTGCATTTTGAGAAGGAGCTGAGAATCCGGCATAAGAAGGGAATCCCAATGTCAGAAGCATATCGGAAGTCTTTTTGTAGTAATAATCACCTGTAAAACGCAAACGATTATTAAACATGTTCATGTCAATACCAACCCCATAGGTTGTTGTAGTTTCCCAAGTTATGTTTTCGAAAGCATAATAAACCTGAGCTGCATTTTGTAAGGCAGTTACCGATTGAGATGATTTGTCATACATATAACTATTACCAAAGCTGATAGCTGCTTGATAAGGGAATTCAGATCCAATCCGTTCATTACCTAACTGACCGATAGAACCACGGATTTTCAAATAATCCACGATATTATTTTTGAACCAAGACTCTTCTGACATTACATAACCAGCAGACATGGAGTAGAATGTACCCCAACGGAAATCCTTGGCAAAACGCGATGAACCATCAGTACGGACGTTTCCTTGAACCATATATTTGTTCTTATAAGAATACATCAAACGGCCGAAATATGATTCATACGCATTATGCCCGGCGCTTCCTGAGTTATATTGATAATCTTCAGGACCAATATTTAAATAAGGATAAGTGTCAAGTTTATAGTTTGTACGTGAAGCTCCGAGGTTTTCCCATTCATATGCATAACCTTCATAACCCACCATCGCACTGAAAGAATGATCTCCCCAATTATTCTGATAGTTACCATAGAACTGATAGGTCATGCTATTATCTTTATTTCTAGTTTCATTCAAATTGGTCGTTTTATGAGTTTGCATATAAGTCATCGCACCATTTTCATAATAAACAGGAACAGCCCGTGAGAATTTTTTACCATTTGTAAAAGAGAAACGAGGAGCTAAAAGCGCTGTCAATGTCAAGCCTTTAAACGGTTTAAGATCCAACTGAGCTTTACCACCGAATTTGTAATAATTTGTTTTATTTCTACCCCCTTGTTGTAAGCCTGCTAATGGGTTTGCCCCATCTTTCGTATCTGCATAGCGACCATCTTCCCACTTCGCATTATAGTAAGGAGATACCAGATATGCCCAATAGATAGCATTAATTTCTGCAGGATTAATACTATTTGACTTTGAAAAATCAAGGTCAATATTTGCATTAAGCCAATTGGTAATCTTATAATCGTTATTCACACGACCTGCAAATCGTTCATAAGACTTATTTTCGTAATAGCCATCTCCCTTTTGATAGTTAATGGAAGATTTTGTACGAAGTTTTTCATTTCCTCCTGAGATACTCAATGAATGTTGTTCGTGTGAAGTGCTACTTTTCAAAAGCAAATTAACCCAATCTACATTTGGATAGTGATCTGGGTCCGTTGCATTATTACTCAACCAAGAATTGATTTTTTCCTGAGAATATTGAGAATATGGATCTGAAGAACCATCATTCCATTTTACTTCGTTCTGAATATTCATCCAATCAATAACATCGCCATTTTTAGGTCTTGTAGTTGGTTTATCTATGGCATATTCATAATTATAATCGAAAGAATATTGACTTTCTTTAGCACGTTTCGTGGTAATCAAAATAACACCAGCAGCTGCACGTGATCCGTAAATTGATGCTGATGCTGCATCCTTTAATACAGTCATTGTTTCCACATCAGAAGCAATTACATCATTTAATGATGAAGGAACTCCATCGACAATTACTAACGGATCATTGTTTGAAAGTGTAGTAACTCCACGTACACGAATTGAAGCTGATGCTCCTGGCTCACCAGATGAACGTGTTACTTGAACCCCTGCCATCTGACCTTGCAGAGCTGTAGAAAGTTGTTGTGTGGAACGGGTCGTCAAGTTATCTCCTTTCAAGCTAGAAATAGCACCTGTTAAGTCTGATTTCTTTGCTGTACCATAACCTACTACAATCACTTCACTCAAACGTTCAGTATCTTCCTCTATTTGGATTGTCAGCCTTGATTGATTTCCTACAGGCATCTCAGTACTCTTATAACCAACGTATGAGATTAATAAAACAGCACTTGGCGAAACATTCAATTGGAAACGTCCATCCATATCCGTAATTGTACCGTTTGTAGTTCCTTTCTCTACAATATTGGCACCAATAATCGGCTCCCCACTCGGATCGGTGATTTGTCCTGTAACTAATTTGCTATCTTGCTGAGGCAATGAGTTTAATTCTGTCTTTTTGCGTAACGATATATACGTATTATTAAAAGTATAAGCAATATCGCTTTTTTCAAATACATCATTTAGTATAGTATGAACGTCTTGATCTTGTTCCTTTACGTTTACTTGACGGTTCAAGTCTATATCATTTTTACTGTACACAAAAAGATAGTCCGTTTGCTTTTCAATTTCAGATATTAGCTCCTGAAGTGTGAGAGAATTCTGCATAATATGAACAACCGACTTCTGTGAATGTATATCTGCTGCATAGATTTGTGCTGCACAGATAAATGAGAGCAGAGTCCATAATCTCATAACATGGATGATTTTTTGGGTGTGTCGTATTTCAATTAGATTTAAAAATCTTGCTAAGTTTTTTTTCATAACTTTGCTTTAATTAAAGGTTAATACATTTTAAGGTAACAACTTGAAAAGAACGTATTGACTTTAAGTAGGGGGATCGGCCAATCTCCCTACTTTTTTATATCAATAAGTTCTAGCGGATTTTACATGGTATTCATAGGCATTTAGATTTTAAGATTATATTTAATTAAAATAGTTTTACTTCCCTTTCATTGGTTACAGAATAGTCAAATTTCCCTGTTTCCTTAATTGCTTTCAGAATATTTCCAATATCGTCTGTTTGTCGGAATTTTCCTCTAATGACACTATTCGCAATAGTATCGTTGGGGATACTGATCTCAACATCATACCATAGTTCTAAACGATCGGAGATTTCTCTGATCGTTTTATTTTCGAACATATATATCCCATTTTTTATAGCATATGAGTCTACAAATGCAGAAGGTTTTTTGAATAATTTCCCATCATTCAAAATCACTTTTTCATTTGGCATCAACGCCACATTATTTTCCCGATTTCCTTTATAAATACGAACGCCCCCCTCCACTAGTTCTGTTTCAAAAAGCGGGCTTCCTGAATAGTCTAGTACATTAAATTGAGTTCCCGTAACTTCTACATTATATTTGTTGGTTTTCACTATAAATGGCATCTCTTTATTCTGGCTAACAGAAAAGAATGCCTCACCGTCTAATTCTATAGTCCTTGATAACTCATTAAAAGTATTGCTTATTTTTAATTTGGAGCGCGAGCTCAACCAAACTTCACTCTTATCAGCCAACACAACATGAATCTGCTGTCCTTTGGGAACCTCTATAAACGTAAAATTTTCAGTCCTTTCATTTTGGGTCATCAACATTGTCGTAAACCATGTAGCTAAAATCAAGAGAATTACAGCAGCATATTTCGAAAACGTGATATAAAGTTGAGTTCTTTTACGTTTTGCTATATGGTTGCCTAACTCTTTGTATTTCTGTTCTACATATTCAGAATCACTTTCTCTCTTTTCCATGACAGAAAGTGTCATGATATTTTGCAGCAGTACAAACTCATCTTTCAGCTCCTTATTTTTCTCAATTTCTTGAAACAAAGTGAGTTTTTCAGGATCAGTAGCTGTGCCGGAAAAATATTTATCTAATAAATCATTCATAAATTTTACATCCTTATACATATAGGACGTAAATCAAAAGAAAATCCCCTAATGATTTTAAAGAAAAAAATAACTAATTAGATAATAAAAATAAAGAGGGAGACAAAATCCTTGAGTTGGACTCTTAATTTACGCTGTGCAATAGTGAGTTGTCCTTCTATTGTACGAGTAGATATATGAAGCTTTTCTGCGATCTCCTTATGCGAAAGACCTTCCAATCGGCTTAACACAAATATTTCTTTACAACGAGGCGGCAAAGAATCAATTGCTGTCGTAATCATACGATCTATATCTTCACGGGAAAAATTATTCTCATCAAATTGTTGAAGGGAATAAAGTTTCAGTTCCATTTCCTTTTCTTTTATCAGATCTAAAGTCTGCATGGAAGATTCTTTAATCTGACGCCTTAAATAATCAATACATCTATTTTTTACAAGCGTAAAAAGAAATGCATTCATATTATTCAAAGAATGGAGCAGTTCTTGGTTTTCCCACAAATAAAGAAACGTGTTTTGTACAATGTTTTCGGCTTCAAACTCAGATAAGACATAGGATTTTGAAAAACGCACCAATTTCGGAAAATATGTTTTATATACTTTCGAAAAAAAAATCATCCCCCCCCTACTTTCCTGAGTATTCATAATATTAAGCAGCAGAACTTACAACTTCCTTACAAATGTAATCAGATTTGTTTAAGATTAAAGACAAATACAAATCAATCTATAAATGTTATCATCGATGAAAATTGTATATTTGCTTAGATTTGATAAACAACTAACATTACGAATAGGATGAAGAAATTATTCTTGGCTGTTATGGCAATTTGTACATTAATATCATGTACAGAAAAAAAGGAAGAAACTACACTTTCTGGTTTAAAGAAAACCGATTTTGTTTCAGAAGTAGATGGTAAAGCAACTGCTCTTTACATTTTGAAAAACAAAAATGGTGTTGAGGCTTGTATTACAAATTATGGTGGTCGCTTGGTATCTCTCATGGTTCCTGATAAAAACGGAAAGATGACAGATGTTGTATTGGGTTATGATAATATTGCCCAATATGTCAATACAGACGGCAACTACGGTGCATTAATAGGTCGTTATGGCAACCGTATTGCGCAAGGTAAATTCTCATTGGATGGTGAAGAATATACATTGCCACAAAACAATAACGGTCACTGCCTGCACGGAGGACCTCAAGGTTATCACACTCGCGTTTGGGATGCAAACCAACTTAACAACCAAGCGTTGGAACTGACGTATCTTTCTGCTGACGGAGAAGCCGGCTTCCCTGGTAATGTAAATATTAAAGTGACCTACACATTGACAGACGACAATGCCATTGACATTGCTTACGAAGCTACGACAGACAAGAAAACAGTTATTAATTTGACCAATCACAGCTATTTCAACCTGTCAGGCACAACCGCTTCAATCGTTGATCATTTAATCACGATTAATGCAGACACCTATACTCCGGTTGACGACCTTTTAATCCCTACCGGCGAACTGCCTTCTGTTGAAAACACACCAATGGATTTACGCGAACCGGTTAAAATCAGTGACCGTATTGATGGCGATTTCGATCAATTGGTAAAAGGAAAGGGATACGACCACAACTGGGTATTAAATACACAAGGTGACATTAATAAATTAGCAGCAAAAGTGGTAAGCCCAACTAGTGGAATTGTGCTTGAAGTTTACACTAATGAACCGGGCATTCAATTCTATTCCGGCAATTTCATGACAGAAGACAAAGGTAAATTAGGAGCAACCTACAATCATCGCGGCGCTCTTTGTTTAGAAACACAACACTATCCGGACAGTCCAAATCAACCGAATTTCCCAACAACAACGGTAAATCCGGGAGAAACATACAAGAGCCGTTGCATTTACAAATTAACAGTAGAATAAGTACACGTTTCCGATTAACTAACAAAATCTATGCAAGCAGGAAGTTCATCAAAAAGAACTTCCTGCTTTTTTTATTCAATAACTCCAATTGCTTTTAAACAGGTGTACAAACCACAAAAAATAGGTTAATCATTGGATAGCAAGCTCTTTTCATTCAATCATAAATGAATATTTTATACTTTTGTACGTTCGGCGAAATAGGATCGCCGCCAAACAGGTATAAAAAAGAATATATAATAGATAAGTAGATGGAAATTGCAAGCAAATACAGCCCTCAAGACGTAGAAGGGAAATGGTATGAATATTGGATCGAGAATGGTTACTTCAAGTCTAAACCAGATGGTCGTGAACCGTATACAATAGTCATCCCACCGCCCAACGTCACAGGGGTGCTTCATATGGGGCATATGTTGAACAATACGATTCAAGACATCCTTATACGCCGTGCCCGTATGAAAGGTAAAAACGCTTGCTGGGTGCCCGGTACTGACCATGCTTCAATCGCAACCGAAGCTAAAGTGGTTGGCCGTCTAGCCGAACAAGGCATCAGCAAAAAGGATTTGAGCCGTGAAGACTTCCTCAAACATGCATGGGAATGGAAGGAAGAACATGGTGGAATCATCCTCAAGCAACTTCGCAAACTTGGTGCATCGTGCGACTGGGATCGTACGGCGTTCACGATGGATGATATCCGTTCGGAAAGCGTGATCAAGGTATTTGTTGACCTCTACGAAAAAGGCCTCATCTATCGTGGGGTTCGCATGGTAAACTGGGACCCAAAGGCTCTAACGGCATTATCTGACGAAGAAGTTATCTATAAAGAAGAACATAGCAAATTGTATTATCTCCGCTATATGATAGAAGGAGATGACAATAAATATATCGTAGTAGCTACAACTCGTCCGGAAACAATACTTGGTGATACGGCCGTTTGCGTAAATCCGAACGATCCGCGCTATGCTTACTTAAAAGGCAAGAAAGTAATTGTTCCACTTGTTAATCGTGCTGTTCCTGTCATCATGGATGAGTATGTGGATATGGAGTTTGGTACGGGTTGCCTTAAAGTAACTCCTGCGCACGACGTAAACGACTATATGTTGGGCGAAAAATTCAATCTTCCTGCCATCGACATATTCAACGACAACGGAACAATAAGCGAAGCCGGTGGTCTTTACATCGGTCAAGATCGTTTCGATGTGAGAAAACAAATCTCAATCGACCTTGAAGCGGCCGGCCTATTAGAAAAAGCCGAAGATTATGAGAATAAAGTAGGTTATTCTGAACGTACCAACGTTGTGATCGAACCGAAACTTTCAATGCAGTGGTTCCTCAAAATGGAAGGATTAGCCAAACCTGCGCTTGAGTCGGTTATGAATGACGATATACGTTTCTATCCCACGAAGTTCAAGAACACCTACCGTCACTGGATGGAAAATGTAAAAGACTGGTGCATCTCCCGTCAATTGTGGTGGGGACACCGCATTCCTGCTTACTTCCTTCCGGAAGGAGGATTTGTTGTAGCAGAAAATGCAGAGAAAGCATTGGAATTAGCCAAAGAAAAAACCGGCAACCAAGCATTGACAATCGAAGATTTAAGACAAGATGAAGACTGCCTTGACACCTGGTTCTCGTCTTGGTTATGGCCTATTTCTCTATTCGGCGGCATCAATAATCCCGATAACGAAGAAATTAAATACTACTATCCTACAAATGACCTGGTAACCGGACCGGATATTATCTTCTTCTGGGTAGCCCGTATGATCATGGCCGGATATGAATACAAGCAAGACATGCCTTTCAAGAATGTGTATTTCACCGGAATCGTACGCGATAAATTAGGTCGTAAGATGTCTAAATCATTAGGCAACTCACCTGACCCGCTGGCCTTAATTGACCAATATGGAGCCGATGGCGTACGTATGGGCCTTATGTTGACCGCACCAGCAGGAAACGACATACCTTTCGATGAAGCACTTTGTGAACAAGGACGTAACTTCAATAATAAGATTTGGAATGCCTTCCGATTGATCAAGGGCTGGGAAGTAAGTGAAACGGCCGAACAACCAAAGTCTGCCAAGATTGCTACCGAATGGTTTGCCAATTTATTGAACAAAACCATCTTAGAAGTAGACGACTTGTTTGAAAAATATCGCCTTTCAGAAGCATTGATGGCAGTTTACAAACTATTCTGGGATGAATTCTCTTCTTGGTATCTGGAACTGGTTAAGCCAGGCTATCAACAACCGATTGATAAAGAAACGTACGATGCCACATTAAGTTACTTCGATGCCCTTCTTCGTCTGTTGCATCCGTTCATGCCATTCATCACCGAAGAATTATGGCAGGCTTTAACTGATCGCAAACAAGGCGAAAGCATTATGGTATCAGACATGCCGGTTGCAACAACCTATGACAGTGAGTTTATCAATAACTTCGAAAAGGCAAAAGAAATCATTTCCGGTATTCGCTCTGTTCGTTTACAGAAGAACATTCCGAATAAAGAAGCGCTTGTACTTGAAGTTATCGGAACCCATAACAGCTCATTTGATGAAGCCATCCGTAAAATGGCCACGCTCGAATCGATCACTATGGTTGCAGAGAAAGACGCTACGGCTGCTTCATTCCTTGTAGGTACAACAGAATATGCTGTTCCTCTTGGTAACAATATCGATGTGGAGGCTGAATTGAAAAAGCTAAACGATGAACTTGTTTATCTTCAGGGCTTCCTGAAATCGGTTACAGCAAAACTGAGCAACGAAAAGTTTGTGGCCAATGCCAAACCTGAGATTGTAGCTAACGAACGCAAAAAACAAGCAGATGCCGAAAGCAAGATAAAAACGATTGAAGAAAGCATCGCTTCGTTAAGCAAGAAATAATTCATAAGAGATAAATAATAGCTGGATGTATTCCAGCCAACTCTATCCGTAATCCTTCGTTCCGTTTAATAGAGCGAAGGATTACAAATTTATTGGCCTACTGTATGTAATACGAAATAATTCAGTATTTTTACGCTGTGTACGCAAACATTCGAAATGCCACATTATTAATCGATAAATAGTAATACAATGAAACACTCAAGAAGGACTTTCTTCAAACAAGGACTTGCTGGTGCTTTGCTAATGGGCTCAGCCTCTTTAAGTCATGCAATAGGATTGCCAGATCCCGTCAAGCCGAAAGCCCCTAAAGCCATTAATCCTTTCCAATTAGGAATGGCCGGTTACACTTTTGTTCACTTTGACTTAGAAACCACTTTAAAAACTTTGCAGAGATTGGATATCCATTATCTTTGTATAAAGGATTTTCATTTACCTTTTGACAGTACAGATGAGCAGATAAAGGCTTTCCATGAGAAGTGTGCTTCTTATGGAGTTACGGGTTATGCTGTTGGTCCTATCTATATGAAGTCTGAAGATGAAATTGATAAAGGCTTTGAATATGCTAAACGCGTAGGTGTAAAGATGATTGTGGGTGTCCCCAATTACGAACTGTTGCCTTACGTGGATAAAAAAGTAAAAGAGTATGACTTCCATTATGCTATCCACTTGCACGGACCAGACATTGTGACTTATCCGGATGCAACTGATGTTTGGGAGCATACGAAAGATTTGGATCCCCGTATCGGAATGTGTCTTGACATCGGTCACGATTTACGTAACGGATGTGATCCGGTTGCCGACTTGAAGAAGTATCATACACGTGTATTCGATGTACACATCAAAGATGTAACGGATTCTTCTAAAGCCGGGAAAGGTATTGAAATTGGTCGTGGTAAAATTGACTTCCCTGCTTTCGTCAAAGCATTACGCGAAGTAAATTACACCGGCAAATGCAGTCTGGAATATGAAAAGGATATGAAAGATCCGTTTCTGGGCATTGCAGAATCCATCGGCTATTTCAAAGCGATATGCGATATGAATTTATAAATTATACGGTCTGATGAAAAAAGCGTTGTTTTTGGTATTAATATGGATAGTCTTAGCAAGTTGTAGCACGATAAACTACATAAATATTGAGACTTTTAAACCGGCAGAAATTACATTCCCTTCTGTTGTCAAAAAAGTATTAATAGTAAATAACGCTGTACCTCAACACGAACAATCAGGCTACGAATTCAAATTTTTAGGAAACAAACAAGACACTGCCCGTGCAAAAGCGGACAGTGCCTTGTTTGATGCCTGCAGGGCATTAGGAATGTCCATCTTAGAAACTAACTACTTCAGCGATGTACTCTTGTTTCACGAAAACACACGTGAGGACAATGATTATTTGTTAGATCGCAAACTATCGCCTACTACGGTAAGGACGCTATGCGAAGAAACCGGAGCAGATGCAGTGATATCTTTCGATCGCCTGCTCTTTGAGATGAACAAAGTCATCAATTCAATAAACCCTGAATTCTGCAATGGTATCATCAAGGTTCAAATAGCAGGCATCGTAAGAGCATATGTTCCCCAACGAGAAGCTCCTCTTGCTACTGTAATCATGACGGACAGTATCCATTGGACCGAACTCGGTGTTCCGTCACTTAGAGAATTAGAAAGATACCTACCTAATCCAGAAGAAGCCTTACGTGAAGCAGGTAATTATATTGGAGAACGGGCTACTCCAAACTTTGTACCCCATTGGCAGAACGAAGTACGTTGGTTTTATTCTGGAATTACAACTGAATGGAAGCAAGGAGCGGCTTATGCCTCAAATCAAAAATGGGATAATGCAGAAAAGGTATGGGAGTCAGCTTATAACAAAACCAAAAACGAAACTCAAAAAGCCAAACTTGCCTCAAATCTAGCCTTTGTAAATGAAATGCAAGGCGAATATTCAGACGCATTAAAAT
Organism: Bacteroidota bacterium; assembly: GCA_023429375.1. Taxonomy (GTDB): domain Bacteria; phylum Bacteroidota; class Bacteroidia; order Bacteroidales; family Tannerellaceae; genus Massilibacteroides. Next base: position 165,438 of record JAEYVY010000016.1, read on the forward strand.
GGTCGGAAATTGCGGCTAATTACTTTAAGAAAAAAGGAGAGCAATCACGAGATTATCAAATCCAAACTTTATACAAAACCGGACTTCAAGAAAGAATCAGAGAAAACCAAAAACTAAACATTCAATTTGGAGATTCATAATCCCTCATTCAACAATATTATTACTACCTTTGCTTAAAGATTTGAATCAAAACAAAATGGGTGCAAACAACGCAAAGACACAGTCAGTAATAGAGTCCATGTTTTCCTCTGTCTTGGAAAAACTGGAAAAAGAACACGCAACAGGCTTAGTAAACGATCTGTATGTGCAGATAGAACGTGAAAACGGCGAATTGTCTGTTTACGACGACTCCGAGGAATTAGTAGACAAAATCGTTATCTTCGATTGGATTGAAGATAAACAACCGGATGTCGAATTTATGAGCCAAGCAGTAGAAATTCTGAAGACGGCTTTGGCTTCATTAAGCGCTAAAGACGCTTTTGAAAATCCTTGCATTGCCAAACCATTTTCTATTAACCTCACCGACGAAGACTTCACAGTAATAGAAGAGTTATTATTCATCGACGACGAAGTACTGCGCATTGACGACCCCTTATTGAAAGACTTGGATGCAGAGTTGGATGATTTTTTAGACAAACTACTTTCTGATGTAAAATGATTTTTTACCTTTGTGCCCGAAATAAAAAATAAGCCGAAATAGCTCAGTTGGTAGAGCAATTCATTCGTAATGAATAGGTCGCCGGTTCGAGTCCGGCTTTCGGCTCAATCCCCCAAGCAGTTACTTTTAGATGTAACTGCTTTTTTGTTTTTCGTCACCTATTCAATGTTCGTGATGAGCGGCATCCGATTCGCTTTTGCTTTTATGAACCGTTCCATGAGGATGTTCGGGTTTCGCATAAATAGAATACAGTTTCAACGGTGTATCACCTATATTGATAATATTGTGCCATTTTCCTGAGGGGACAAAAATAGCATCGTCGTTACTCGCTTGACGAATAAATGTCAAATTATCCTCGCTGTCTCCCATTAATACTTCGGCCCGACCTTCTTCTATTCGCAGAAATTGCTCAACATCTCCATGCATTTCCAAGCCAACTTCCCCACCTACGGGTATCGACATTACGGTTAACTGGAATAAATTACCAGTCCAGATAGCCGTACGAAAGTTAGTATTGCCTAAGGTATAATCTTCAATATTTATTACTAATGGTTCTGCACCATAATCTTTAAGTATAACTTCCCTTTTTTCATCTTGACTTACTTCTGCTAATGAGGAACTCTGCTCCTGTTTCTTTGACGGTTGGCAGGCTGATAGCCCGATAAGGATAACTCCTAAAATTATTATTTTTCCCATAATTCATTTGATTTAAGATAAACAAATTTGACAATAAGCCTTTTAAGGTAGGTATTAATTAATAAAACCCACTAAAATAAATGTTAACTTATCAACTTAATTTGCTACACGACAAAAAATTAATCACATTGGGATGTTTTTTCAAAACGTACGATATGTTTTTTTATTTCCATATATATAGAAAAGTTTTACCACATTTGTAGAAAAGTTTTTCTATATATATAGAAATAGATTTTCATTGAGAGGATCTTGAAAAAATATCCTACTGTAAACAGACTTTTATCTCAATCTATATTTTTCAGGCAATAAGGTTTGAGTGAGTTCTTTTTTGACACAAAATGAACGCCTCAGATGAATAACATCTGAGGCGTTCATTTTTAAATATCTTATACGAATAAATCAAGGTCTGAACCCAATGATTTCGCGTACTTCACGCAACGTTTTTGATGCGCTTTCTGATGCTTTTTCTGCTCCTATACGTGCAATACGTTCTAGGTAAGCTTCATCGGCCAAAATATCATTGATGCGTTCGCGGATTGGTTTACAGAATTGATTGATATCTTCAGCCAGTTGCTTCTTCATATCTCCGTAACGAATTTCGCATGCATTATATTTCTCATTGAAATAAGCGTAAGTGTCAGGAGTTGAAACGATATCCATCATCGTAAACAGATTGGCGATGGGTTCGGGCTTTTCGCTGTTTGGTTCTGTTGGTCCGGAATCAGTTACAGCTTTCATAACCTTGCTTTTGATTGTCTTTTCGTCATCGATCAGATAGATGGCGTTGCCTTCACTCTTGCCCATCTTTCCTGATCCATCAAGACCTGGAACCTTCACAGCCTTTTCGCTCAAGTGGAATGAAGCCGGTTCGGTGAAATATTCCACACCATAAATATTGTTGAAACGGCGGGCAAACTTACGAGCCATTTCCATATTTTGCTCCTGATCTTTTCCTACAGGTACCTTAACTGCTTTATGAATAATAATATCGGCAGCCATCAAGGATGGATAGGTAAGCAAACCTGCATTTACGTTGTTCGGTTGCGAACGAACCTTATCTTTAAACGAAGTTACACGTTCAAGTTCTCCCAGATAGGCATTCATATTCAAATAAAGATAGAGTTCTGCTGTCTCGCGAACGTCACTCTGTATATAGATGGTTGCCTTTTCAGGATCAATACCACAAGCCAAGTATTCAGCCAGAATGGTCTTTACACTTTTGCGGATATTATCGGGATGCGGATGGGTAGTCAGGGAGTGCCAGTCGGCAATAAAGAAAAAACAATTATATTCATGCTGCATCTGCAGAAAACTCTTTACCGCACCGAAGTAATTCCCTAAGTGCAGATTACCCGTCGGACGGATACCACTAACTACTGTTTCCATACTATATATTTTGTTACTTTTTTATTTCGACGGGTACAAAGATAATAATACTGCTTTGTAACACCCAATTATCTCCCGTAAGATATGCCCGTTTTCTCCGTAATTTATCCTGATATGATTAATGTGACGTTTCAAAACAGTAGCGACATACTCGATAATTTATCTAAAGTTCAAGGTATATGATTTAGTGCGTTCTATTCCTTTGAGAATAATTTGATCGTCGGTCAATTCCAAAATGCCATATGCATTTTCATTTTCGGTTTCTACCATACCTTCGGTCGTAATGAAATGGATTCCCTGATAGGTAGCGAAATCACCAGGATGATGATGTCCGGAGATACCGGCCTTCACACATGGATAGATGGTTAGCAAGTCAACTATCTCTTGATCATTGAGGGCCGTCAACCCTGGGGAAGCAGAGACATAAAGCGGATGATGAGAGAAGACCATTACTTTTTCATCCTTTTGTTGGGCTGCATCTAATTCTTGTTTTAGCCATTGCAATTGTGCTTTACTTATTCCTCCATTATAAGAGGCTCCGTTTTTGCGTCCGTTTTCCTGAATCGCTTTCATCATTGCATTCAATTCTGCTTCAAATGGAGTTCCTCCAATATTTGCATAAGAAGATACCTCATTCGTATTCAGCATAATAAAACGCCAACCTTTGTGCGTAAATGAATAATACGAAGCTGGCATTTTCAATTGCTTGTAAAGAACATCATTGTCTGTTATGCCATTATAATCGTGATTTCCGGGTGTAATACAGACTTTTTGATCCAACCTGCTTAAGCTATTAAGGATAGGCTCTAGGCTAATCGGTGTATCCCTATCTACTAAATCTCCCAGATGAACCGTAAATTGAACATCTGATTTATTCAAATCACTAACTGCCCGATCAAGCTTAGGCAATGCATCGCGGTAAAACCGGCTTCCTTTAGTTTCACAATCGCAATACTGTGTATCTGCAATTAAGCCTATACGAATCATTTTATTATCAGTTACGCAAGATGAAAATAAATTGGTAAACAAGACTACAATGACTAGTGACAACAAGTTTCGTTTTTTCATACAGAATAATTTTTAAGTTAGCTAGCGAGGATAGAAAGTTAGTTATTTTTTCCTTCATAGACTGCCATCCTCGGGATTAAGTGAAGGCGACAGCTATACATAAAAAAAATCCCAATGTCTTTTAAGATAGACCGGAGTCCATATTAAAAGACATTGGGATGCCTTATTCATAAGAATGCTTTATTTATTTCTTTGGTTCAGCTTTTTTTGAGCAACAAGCCTTAGCATCCTTATTTTCGCCGTCTTTTTTGCAGCATGCTTTCTTGTCTGCATCTTTGCTACAGCATTCAGACTTAGCTGCATCTTTTTGACAGCATTCAGTTTTCGCTTTTGTATCAGCGTCTTTCTTCTTGTTATCTTGTGCCATAACACTTACTGCTGACATCAAAGCAAAAGCCATAATTGCAGAAACTACTAGTTTTTTCATTGTTTACTCAATTTAAATGATTTAAAATTCATATCGTCACAAATATAACATACACGCTATGAAATTAAAATCACGCATTTTGCAAATAAATATTAATTTGCACATAAAAAAATCAAACATGCTAACTCTTTGTAATTAATGGCTTAGCTCTATTTTGCCTCTATGGGATTTATTGTACTTTTGCGCTCGAAAATCAGAAATAGGGATTATGGGCATAGAGCGTGGATTATTTAACCGTACAGAATTATTGGTAGGTCATGATGTGATGGATAAAATCGGAGAAATCCGGATTATCATTTTCGGTGTTGGAGGCGTTGGCAGTTGGTGTGCCGAAAGCCTCATCCGGTCAGGTATTCGCCATCTTACAATCGTAGATTCAGACCGTGTTTGTGTCACGAACATTAACCGCCAATTAATGGCTACAACCAAAACCGTGGGACAGGTTAAGGTCGAAGTCCTTAAAGCTCGTTTGCTTGAGATTAACCCCAAAGCAGAGATTACAGCACTTCAAAAAATCTACGAAGCAGAAACGGCAGACTCGTTTGAATTGGACTCCTATGACTATATCATCGACGCCATCGACAGTCTTGAAAACAAAGCCGACCTGATAAGAAGAGCGACAAAAACTCGTGCCACCTTCTTCTCATCCATGGGTGCTGCCCTCAAAATGGATCCTTTAAAGATTCAGGTGGCTGAATTCTGGAAAGTAAAAGGATGCCCATTGGCTGCCGCACTAAGACGCAAAATGAAAAAAGGCGAAAAACCAGCCAAGAAATTCAAATGCGTATTCAGTGAAGAGCTGCTTGAAAATAAAGGTTCTAACTCTTCTTGCGGCACAGACAAATGTCTATGCCCCAAAACGAAAAATGGCCCTGGAGATCCAGACCTTGTCAACCATGAATGGTGTAGTTTGAAAGCCAAGATAAATGGAACGATGGCGCATACGACAGCGATGTTCGGCTTTACCTTGGCTGGCTTAGTTATGCAAGACGTATATAAAGCTGATTAAAAAGGTACTTGTATCGTATCCTTCCAAATTCCGTTATCCTCTACTTCCAGCTCCAATGTATTTGAGTTGGAATTTGGAGCATAAAGGCTTCCTGTATATCGTGTAATCCGATTCTTCATCACCGGTATCGAGTTTAATCGAATGGTATGGAGGGTATCCTGATTCGTATTGAATGTAATCAACTTTACTCCACTCAACAAGCTGGTATCGCCTTGAAGTGGTTCAGGCACAAAGGTATAAAAGGAATAGGTCAATGCCTCTTCCGGACTAGCACCTCCTGCAAGAGGATATTCTTTCTTTAGTGTCCGGGCTGTCACGTCATTAAAATCCTTTAGGTTCGTCGAATTATATTGTTCGTCAATTTCTATCGCAAATAAGGATGCATCCAACGGAACAGTCTTTGTACCGACAAATTCAACTTTTGCTACCATACGTTTCAAGACAACCTCTACCTGTGTTTCTTCATTTTCCGGCCCGACAGTCATCTCTTTCGTCGCATAAAAGGCATCCGTTACTTCAGAAAAGATAGCTTGATTTCCGATCAAAACCACATCAGATGATGAATGAGCCACGAGAACAATGATATAAGTTCCTGCTTCTAACTCGTCATACAGATAAACACCGAAATCATCGGAGTTTTCTTCGGTAAACGTTTGTGATTTTACAACAGCTCCACTTTCCTTATCGTACACAACATATTCTATTTGATTATATAAAACCGCTTCGTCCGATTCGGTTTTTGTCTGGGGTAATGTCGGTCGGTAATCAGGAATACTACGGGTCTTTGAAAAAGGATAAAGCTCAAAATCTTGTTTTAGCACATAACAAACAGGGTACTTTTCTGGATTAGTAATCGGATTTTCAACGTTTGAACAAGAACTGAAAATAGTTAAGCATAAAACAGCAATCATAATAATGGAAGGTATTCTCTCCATAGTTATTACATTTTAGTTTTGATTATTAAACAATTGTACTCCGTAAAGAAAACAATTCATTCTTACATTCTAAAATATTCTATGAAGAATTTTACCTCAACAGCACAATAATTTGTAGATTTGTAAACATACAACTTTATTAATCAGCTAAAACACAACGAAAAATGGCACGTCCGGTAACTTTGTATTCCCTCCAATGGGGTGACCTTGATTTAACTACAGTTTGCGAAAAAGCAAAGAGTTTTGGATATGACGGGTTAGAAATCGGTCTTCCCGACCATTTGGATATCCACAACACAGACCCCTCTTATCTTGGTAATATCAAAGCATTACTCAAGAAATATGACTTACAACTGCACACCATCTCGACTCACTTGATTGGACAGGCTGTTTGTGATATTATTGATGAACGACATAAAGCCATCCTTCCTGATTATATTTATGGTGATGGTGATCCGGAAGGTGTACGTAAACGTGCTGCTGAAGAGTTGATCCGCACAGGAGAAGTAGCTGCCGAATTAGGTATTAAAACCGTGGTTGGTTTTACGGGAAGTTCTATCTGGCACTATATCTATTCATTCCCTCCTGTAACGGAAGATATGGTTAACAAAGGATATGAAGATTTTGCCAAACGTTTTACTCCTATTTTGGATGCTTACCAAAAATTAGGAGTTCGCTTTGCCTTGGAAGTTCACCCTACAGAAATTGCGTTTGACATAGTTACAGCCGAAAGAGCACTGAAGGCAGTTAATTACCACCCGGCCTTCGGATTCAATTACGACCCAAGCCACTTAGGTTATCAAGGAGTGGATTATGTTGAATTCATCTATCGTTTTGCGGAAAGAATTTTCCATGTGCACATGAAAGACGTGTATTGGAGCGAAACTCCGAAACAGGCAGGTGTATTTGGAGGCTATGTAACCTTTGGCAATCCGCAACGTTTCTGGAACTTCAGAAGCCTTGGACGAGGAAGAATCAATTTTGAAGAAATTATACGCGCCTTAAATAGCATCAATTATGAAGGTCCGCTCTCTGTTGAATGGGAAGATAGCGCAATGGATCGTGAACATGGAGCGAAAGAATCCTGCGAGTTTGTAAAACGTCTGGATTTCCGTCCTTCAGCTCATGCATTTGATGCGTTCTTTGAGAAAAAATAATTTTTTAATCAATTAATATACAATGAAATCAGTAAACATTATCGTTCTATCACTCATGCTTTTATGCAGCATGAGTGTATCCATCTTTGCACAAAAGCCAGAACTAAAGTTTAATTCCAACAAAAAGTTTAAAGTCGTTCAGTTTACCGACTTGCATATTAAATATGAAGATCCGAGATCGGATATTGCTTTCGAACGGATACATCAAGTGATTAATGACGAGAAGCCGGATATGATTGTCTTGACCGGTGATATGATTTTCAGTAAACCGGGTAAAGAAAACTTAAGAAATCTGCTTAAGGCGGTTGCAAGTCATAACATCCCCTTCTCTATAGTTTTTGGTAACCATGACGACGAACAAGGGGTAACTCGTGAAGAATTAATTAAAATTTCAGATGAGTTTCCGAACAGCCTTACAGCAGACGAGCCCAACCTGACAGGTGTAGGCAACTATATCCTGCCAATTAAAGGTTCTTCCAGCAAAAAGACTGAGGCGTTACTATACTGTTTCGATTCAAATGCGTACTCCACAATTGAAGGAGTAAAAGGTTATGGATTTATCAATTTTGATCAAATTAACTGGTACCTCACAAAAAGCGCTGCCTTTACGAAAGAAAACGGAGGTAAACCGGTGCCTGCATTAGCATTTTTCCATATCCCGCTTCCTGAATATGCGCAAGCAGCATCGTCTGAGGATGCACAGCTCTACGGAATCCGTCGCGAAGTATCTTGTCCACCACAGCTGAATACAGGTATGTTTACAGCAATGAAACAAGCAGGTGATGTGATGGGCGTTTTTGTAGGACATGATCATAACAACGATTATGCTGTAAGCTGGCACGGAATCTTATTGGCGTATGGACGTTACTCGGGTGGTGATACGGTATATAACGATCTGTCAAATGGCTCACGCGTGATTGAACTGACAGAAGGCGAAAGAAGTCTCCGCACATGGATACGTACAGCAGACGGCATATCTCAGGTGACTACTTTCCCTAAGGATTACATAAAAAAATGAAACAGTATTTTTTACCATTGGGCTAACTTTAATTTATAATTACCTTTGTAGGCTAAAAAGTTATACATCTATTATTGTATGAAGAAAATAAGAGCAGCCATCGTCGGCTATGGCAATATCGGCCGATATGTACTTGAGGCACTAGAAGCAAGTGCCGATTTTGAAATTGCAGGAGTAGTAAGACGCAATCCGGAAGATATTCCCTCTGAACTTAAAGCCTATAAGGTAACGAATAAGATAACTGAACTTGAACAGGTTGACGTTGCTATCTTGGCAACGCCTACCCGTCAGGTAGAGTCATTCGCGAAAGAGATGTTAGCCATGGGTATTAATACGGTTGACAGTTATGACATTCATGGAGGAATTGTTGACCTGCGTCGCTCGTTGGACGAAGTCGCTAAAGCACACAATTCTGTTGCTGTGATTTCTGCCGGTTGGGACCCGGGAAGCGACTCTGTGGTACGTGCATTATTAGAAGCAATGGTTCCTAAAGGGGTAACTTACACAAACTTCGGTCCGGGAATGAGTATGGGACATACAGTAGCCGTTAAAGCTATTGAAGGCGTCAAAGCTGCGTTGAGCATGACAATTCCTGTAGGTACAGGTATACATCGCCGTATGGTGTATATTGAAGTTAAAGAAGGTTATGATTTCAAACAGGTAGCTGCAGCCATTAAAGCAGATGATTACTTCGCGCATGATGAAACGCATGTGATGCAAGTGGAATGTGTAGATAATCTGCTTGACATGGGACATGGGGTGAATCTGACACGTAAAGGAGTTTCAGGTAAAACGCAGAATCAGTTGATCGACTTTAACATGAAGATCAATAACCCTGCATTGACAGCTCAGATACTGGTTGCAGTTGCTCGCGCCAGCATGAAACAAGCTCCCGGGGCTTACACAATGATTGAAATCCCTGTGATCGATATGCTACCTGGAGATAAGGAAGATTTAATCAGAAGATTAGTTTAATTATGTTATCATTCATCACATGGACTGCTGATCCGGCCATATTCACTATCGGATCACGTGAAATTCGTTGGTATGGCCTCGCGTTTGCGATAGGTTTTTCCATCGGTTATTGGGTAGTGGCTCAGATGTGGAAAAGAGAAAAACTACCTGAGAATTGGCTGGATTCCCTTTTTATCTATACGATACTAGGAACGGTGTTAGGTGCCCGCCTTGGGCATTGCTTGTTCTATGCTCCGGATTATTATTTAGCCAATCCGATTGAGATATTGAAAATATGGGAAGGAGGATTAGCCAGTCATGGGGGAACACTGGGTATTATCATAGCTACTTATGTCTATTCTAAACGAGTATCCCACAAAAGTATGCTCTGGACATTCGACAAACTGGTAGTCCCCACCGGACTTGTAGCAGCCATGATACGCCTTGGCAACCTGATGAATCATGAAGTATACGGACACCCTACGGATAAACCTTGGGGATTCCGGTTTATTGAGAACCTGCATACTTGGAAACAAGGTGCTGAGCCAATTTTCTCTGCCCCCAGTCATCCGACACAACTATACGAAGCCGCTTGTTATCTGATAACATTCCTGGTTTGTTTATGGTTATATTTTAAGAAGGATGCTTATAAGAAGGAAGGGCTAATCTTTGGCGTGTTCATGATTGCCATCTTTACCAGTCGTTTCTTTATCGAGTTTCTAAAGAATGATCAAGAAGCTTTCGAAGCTGACATGATCCTTAACATGGGTCAAATCCTCAGTATTCCTTTTGTAATACTGGGCTGCTGGAGTATCTGGCATGCACTAAAGACAAAACAATAATTAATATAGTTTTATGTATAGATTGAAAGAGATAGCAGACAGCATTTACTATGTTGGTGTGAATGATCGTCAGAAAGCTGCATTTGAAAACATGTGGCCTCTGCCTTATGGAGTAACCTATAACTCCTATCTGATCATTGACGAGAAAAGTGTTTTGGTTGATACTGTCGATGTTTGCTATTCCGATGTTTTTTTAAAAAAGATAGCGGACGCATTGAATGGTCGTCCTCTTGATTATTTAATCGTAAACCATATGGAGCCGGATCACGCAGGAAGCATTCGCTTGTTGCGTCAACAGTATCCGGACATGCAAATAATTGGTAACAAAACAACATTTGGAATGTTAGAAGGTTACCACGGCATTACTACCGGATTGTTGGAAGTAAAAGAAGGTTCTACACTGAATGTGGGTAAGCATGAATTTACATTTTACATGGCACCCATGGTACACTGGCCCGAAGTGATGTTTGCTTATGAAAACACTGAAAAGATTCTATTCTCGGCTGATGCATTCGGAACATTCGGAACATTAGATGGTGGAGTAATTGATTCAGACATCAATATTGACCACTATTGGGATGAAATGTACCGTTACTATGCTTGTATTGTAGGTAAGTATGGCAATCCCGTACAACGCGCTTTACAAAAACTAGATCAGGTTGAAATCAAGACAATCTGCTCAACGCATGGTCCTGTTTGGCGTGAACATATTGCAAAAGCAGTCTCAATTTACGACCGCATGAGTCGTTATGAAGGAGAAGAAGGTGTTACTATCATCTATGGCAGTATGTATGGTAATACGGAACAAATGGCTGAAGCTATCGCCTACTCGCTTTCAGAAAATGGAGTAAAGAATATCGTGTTGCATAACGTGAGCAAAAGCCACGCTGCTGATATTCTTCGTGATGTATTTAAGTACAAAGGCCTAATTATTGGCTCTCCGACGTATTCCAACCAGGTATTTCCTGAAATCGAATCGATCATGAGTAAAATTGAGCTTCGTGAAGTAAAAGACCGCATTTATAGTTATTTCGGTTCTTTCACTTGGTCTGGAGCAGCTGTTAAACGCCTTGCCGCATTCGGCGAAAAGATGAAATGGGAGACAACCGGAATACCCGTAGAACAAAAACATGCTCTTGCAGAAGCCAATTATGAGGCTTGCCTCGAATTAGGTAAGGCTGTTGCCGAAAAATTAAAAGGAAATTAATTAAATCTTTAAAACAACAAATACTATGAGATTAATCATTGAGCCCGATTACGCACAACTGTCTGCTTGGGCAGGAAATTATGTTGCATCAAAAATCAACAAAGCGAATCCTACTGCAGAAAAGCCTTTCGTGCTCGGATTACCTACCGGATCATCTCCTCTAGGTATGTACAAACGCCTTATCGAACTAAACAAAGAAGGCAAGGTTTCATTCAAGCATGTGATCACATTCAACATGGATGAATATGTTGGATTACCTAAAGATCATCCACAGAGCTATTACACTTTCATGTGGACAAACTTCTTTAACCACATCGACATCAATCCGGAGAATGTAAATATTCTTAATGGTAACGCTCCGGATCTTGAAGCTGAATGTGCTGCTTATGAAGCAAAAATGAAAGCCGTTGGTGGTGTTGATCTTTTCTTGGGTGGCATCGGTCCTGATGGTCATATTGCATTCAACGAACCAGGATCATCTCTTTCATCACGCACAAGAGTAAAGACGTTGACAGCTGATACCATTATCGCTAACTCACGTTTCTTTGACAATGATGTAAACCAGGTTCCTAAGACATCTGTCACGGTAGGTGTTGGTACAATTCTTGATGCAAAAGAAGTTTTGATTATGGTTAACGGACATAACAAAGCACGTGCTTTGCAACAAGCTGTTGAAGGTGCAGTAAATCAGATGTGGACAATCACAGCCCTTCAGTTGCATGAAAAAGGTATCATCGTTTGTGATGAAGCGGCTTGTGCTGAATTAAAGGTTGGAACTTACAATTACTTCAAAGATATCGAAGGGCCAAATCTCTGTCCAGATAGTCTATTAAAGTAATAGAAGTTAGCGCATAAAAAAGGCGGCCTTCACAGGTCGCCTTTTTTGCTATCAGTGTTTATGACAAAAATATTTAGAGTATAATTGGGTTTCCGTTATAAAAGTCTAATATTTTAGCTCGGAAAATAAAGTTATACTTTGCCTGTGCTTGTTCAGCTAGGCTTTGAGCATATTTGGTTTTGGCCTCATTAAACTCGTAAACGGAACTTTTACCCGTCTTATATTTTTCTTCTGCATAAGCAAAAGCTTCCTTCCCTGCCTCAACGGCCTTAGTCGAAGCTATGTATTGTTCCTGAGAAGCTGTTGCATTATAATAAGCCTGTTGAATTTCTTTGTATAGCACTTTTTTACTATTCTCAAGCGCCAATTCACGGTTAAGTATATTAATACGTGCCGATCTTACATTATTGCGTACTTGGAAACGATTGAAGATGGGTATAGAAAGACTAAAGCCGATTGTCTTACGTTCATTTTGCTTTATCTGATCACTAAAGCCCACATTCACAGCGTCACTACCATTGTAATGATAATAGCCATTACTATAACTCAAATTCAAATTGAGTTTAGGGAAATAACCTGATTGTGCAATCTTCAACGTCTTCTTGCTGCTTTCCAATTGATATTCTTGTGCTTTAATCTGAGGTTTAACAGCTAATGCATTTTCATACACATTCGTTGGAGGAACTATGCTGCTGATATACTTTTCAATCGCATCTTCAATTGTCGGAGCCTCAATATCAAACGTCGCCGTTTCACGTTCGAGTTCTAAAGCCTGAGCTAAGTCCAACAACGCCAGTTCGGCATTATTTGTAGCCTCAACCAAGGATGCTTCGTCTTTCGCCAACTGAGCCTTGATATCATATAAGTTTGCCAATGGCACACGTCCTGCATTTACCAACTCTTCCGTACGAGCAACTTGACGATTCGTCAAATCCAACTGCAGCTCTGTCACTTTCTTTATTTCCTTCGTATAAAGAACTTGAAGGAAATAGGAAGCTACACCGACTGTCAAATCTTCTTTCGCCTTTTTCAACGTTTCAGTAGCAGCCATAAGATCAAGCTTTCTCGCTGCAATATCATTCTTGATTTTGAATCCGTCAAACACTGGCATACTCAGTGCCAGATAAGCCGATGAGTTTGATGAGTTGCGGTCCACAATCGTTCCATCTTTGGAAGGAGACCTGCCGAAGTCGAAGTTCTGTCCAATTGACGCATTCAAATCAGGCAACCAACTGTTCTTACTTGTATTTAAATCTACTTCGCTCAACGCTTTTTGCTGTTCCTGTTGTTTCAAATCAATATTGTGCGAGATGGCATGGTTGATGCATTCTTCCAAGGTCCATTTCTTAGTCGCTTCCTGTGCTCCGGCATTCCAACAGATAAAGAGTGCCGGCAGGATATATACTATTTTATTCATATGCATTGATTTAGTTTAGTTTAGTTTAGTCTTTCTTTTTCGGATCAATAGCTGCACCACGAATCTTATCCGTTATTGTCAACCCTTCTGTAATTTGAATCTTGATACCGTCAGATAATCCTGTTTTCACATATTTCTTTTCGAACTTTTGTTCCGGAGTTTCTTGTGTTAGGATCTGCACAAAAGCAGAGTCTCCAGAAAATTCTACACAGCTTTCAGGAATTGCCAATACATTTTCAGCACGTTTCAGCACAATCTCCGCATTTGCACTATAGCCGGCACGAATAAATGTTTGATCCGGGATAGTCACTGCCGCTTTGATTTCAAACTGGATGGCCCCGTTTTTCTCTACACCTTTAGGTGAAACATACTCAAGAACGGCGTCAAACGTTGCACTCTCCATTGCTCCTACAGTCAATTTGATTGGCATTCCTTCATTAATACGGCCAATTTCTGTTTCATCCACATTTCCGCGGAAAATCATATCATTCATATTGGCAACCGTTGCAATCGTGGTACCGTCGTTAAAGTTGTTCGATTGAATTACCGAGTTACCTACTTTCACCGGAACATCCAGAATCATGCCTGTAATAGTACTTCGAATCTGAGTTGTACTAGCCACTTTTGAGTTCTTAGCAATACCGTCGCGAATAATTTCGAGTGCGCTCTGTGCATTCGCATATTCTTCTTTTGCTTTCAGGTAGTTTGCTTTTGAAGCATCAAAGTCTTCTTTCGAAATAACACCGTTTTTATATAGTTGCTCGTCACGTTGATAGACTTCTTCTACTTGCAATAAGGTAATATTGGCTACGTTCACGCGTGATTCAGCACTGTTCAACTGAACCATTTCCGGAATAACCTTAATTTTCGCAATGATTTCGCCTTCATTAACCATCTGACCAGCTTCTTTTGTCAGTTCCGAAATAATTCCTGAAATCTGAGGTTTAATCAGAACTTCATAACGGGGTTCAACGCTACCTGTAGCTACAGTTTTAGTCTGTATTGTGTCGTTGACAGGTGTTACAATCTCATATACGGTTATCACCGGTTGTGCTTTTTTCCATAAGAAATAGAACGTTCCGATTACAGCTGCTCCTACAACGGTTAGCAAGACAATTCGTAAGATTTTCTTTACAATGCGATTCTTCATGATTTTGTATCTATTTATATATTATTTCTTTAATTGTTATTCTTCTCTGATTGCATCGATTGCTTTGATCTGCATGGCACGCCAAGCTGGAATCAATCCGGCTAGCAATCCACTGATTAGCAATACGATTGTGGCAGCTACTGCCGTATTTATACTCACCTGAGGATTAAGAAAGAATGTTCCCTGTGAAGCAGGCTGAGCCGAAGTAACCTTGTCTACCACGTCGAGGATAAATACCCCCAAACTCAGCCCAAGCAAACCTGCCATGGATGTCAGCAACAAGCTCTCACTCATAACCTGTGAGATAATATTGAAAGGTTTAGCTCCAAGAGCACGGCGTACACCAATTTCTTTAGTTCTTTCCTTTACGGTTACCATCATAATATTACTTACACCGATAATACCGGCCAATAAAGTTCCCAGACCAACAAGCCAAACTAAAATATCTATTCCGATGAATAAGTTTTGGAATGTAGCAAACTCAGCTGCAAGATTTACCAAGCCTAATGCCTGTGGGTCTGTTGGTGCAATCTCATTCTGATTTTTAATCAAGGCAGAACATTCATCAATCACATTTTTTACTACGTATTCCTTTTTGATGCTCATCGCAAGGAAATGTAAGATGTCACCTTGATTTAAGGTCTGTTGCATAGTCGAAAACGGAATAAAGACACATTGTGAAGCACGCCCACCAACATTGATATTCTGTGCCTTCTGCTCAACGACGCCTATCACCTGATAATAAAGCCCATTAGCGCGGATGTATTTTCCACAAGGGTCTTCACCTTTAAATAGGACTTCATTGACTTCCGATCCGATTACGCAAACTTTCCTTCTTTCTAACTGATCTATATCATTAAACACACGTCCGTAATGAATCTTTTGGCTTTCTATATTAAAATATTCAGGATACAAACCTTTCACTGTATATGTTCCGGCGATTTGTCCGTTTACCACATTCTTATCTGAACGATCTCCCCAAATAATCGGAGAGATATATTCTACACCGGGCACATTCTTTTTTATGGCTTCAACGTCTCTGTTTCGCAAGTTCCATAGTCGCCCCTTATTAAAACCTTTGTATGCTTCACTGGTACGGTCTGTCCACATAAAAACTGAGTTTGTTGCAAAACCTTCAATACCTGCAAACATCCCATTTTTCATTCCATTACCCGATCCCAATAAGATGACCAACATAAGTATGCCCCAAAACACGCCGAAACAAGTCAGCACACTACGTGTTTTATTACGGGTGATGGTCACCCAAATTTCTACCCATCTATCTGCGTCAAACATGTATATCGTTCTTTAATTATCGTGTTATTACTCATGTCTCATGGCCTCAACTGCAGAAACCTTAACCGCCTTTTTTGCCGGGAAATATCCCGCAATAACTCCGGCTATAATGATTAACAAAGTTGCCATAATGGATATGGTGAGGCTTACTGTTGGATCTCGGAATACCGTTGTATTTTCTCCCGGATTAGCGTTAGCCGCCGGAGCAGCTACTTGTGCCATCTGCATACCATAATTGATGGCTTCAGTCAATCCAATTCCGGCAAGCATGCCGACATATCCGAATACGGCAGTCACCATTATTGATTCAAAGATGATTAGTCCAAGGATGGAAGAAGGCTTTGCCCCTATCGCTTTACGGATTCCAAATTCACGTGTTCTCTCTCTTACGGTGATTAGCATGATATTGCTTACTCCTACAATTCCGGCCATCAACGTACCAATTCCTACAATCCAGATAAAAAAGGTGATACCGTTCATCATACCGTTCAACATTCTGAATTCGTTAGCCGTATTCCACATCCCAATAGCATTGCGGTCAGTCGGATCGAATTGATGTCTGCGTCCCATAGAGGCTCTAAAGCGTTCTTCAAAGGCTTTATTCTGTTCTTCGGTGACGACTCCATTTAGAGTAAACGTCAGGTAATTGATTCCATAACCTTTATTATAAAGTAATTGTCCGGTTGAGAATGGAATATAAGCAGGTGCATTATTACTTTTATCTTCATCCGTATATACTCCGACTACCTGATACATCGTTTTGCCAACTTTTACATATTGTTCCAATGGGCTTACCTCCTTAAAAAGAACTTCGCTCATTCGTGGGCTGAGAACAATCACTTTTCTTTTTCCTCTGATATCCAAATCGTTGATAAAACGACCATTCCCTGCATTGACATTCACATAGTTGATTAGAGCGTGGTCCGGAAAAACAGCATCGATACTTCCATTTATAAATTCTTCGTCAAAAGTGATCGTATCTGAACGAGAAACTGTAGCAGATCGAAGATCAATTTCCGGATGTTCACGTGCAATGGCTTCATAATCTTTTTCTGTCAGCTGAATACGTCTGTTAGTAGGTAGTCCGTTATAAGGCTTTGTTGTATAACGTCCCCAGACTTCCACTTTATTTTTCGACATATTCCGGAAGTTATGCATGATCCCATTTCTGAGTCCGTTGCTTGCGCCAAGCAAAACGATAAGCATAAAAATACCCCAGGCCACAGAAAATCCGGTCAGAAAAGTACGAAGCTTATTCTTCTTAATCGTACTCCATATTTCGCGGGTGTTTTCAAAATCAAACATAAGCCACTCCTTCTCCCTTGTCTATTATACCATCTTTCACATGGATAATTCTGTTGGTAGCATCGGCCACAGACTTTTCGTGTGTTACGATAATCATGGTCATACCGTTTGCATTTACCTTACGGAGAAGTTCCATTACTTCAACTGTAGTGACACTATCAAGTGCTCCGGTAGGTTCGTCGGCTAAAATGATACGAGGTTGGGCGATGAGTGCACGGGCAATGGCAACACGTTGCTTTTGTCCACCCGACATCTCATTCGGCATATGGTGAGCCCAATCTTTTAATCCAACCAAATCCAGATATTCAAGTGCCATTTCATTTCTTCTCTTTCGCTTTATACCTTGATAATACAAAGGCAAGGCTACATTTTCCATGGCATTCTTAAATGAAATCAAATTAAAAGATTGGAAAATAAAACCAATCATTGTGTTTCTCAGTTCTGCTGCGCGGCTTTCACTCAAGTCTTTAATTAACTGTCCATCCAATTTGTAAGTACCGGAGTCATACGTATCAAGGATTCCCAGGATGTTCAACAAGGTAGATTTACCCGAACCGGAAGCTCCCATAATGGCGACCATCTCTCCGGCTTCGATATCAAGATCTATTCCTTTTAGGACATGCAATGGCGCACCATTGAAATACGTTTTGTTAATCCCTCTCAATTCAATCATTATCTACTTATATTTTAGCTTTTACATAATAAGACGCAAGTAAATTCATAAATGTTACAACAAACAGTAAAAATATTTATTGGAACACAACAAAAATATGTGTTTGCCAAATACCTTGTATCACATAGTAGTGTATTTTAATCTATTTTAACTATAAAGAAAGGGATTGCCTTCTACAAGACAATCCCTTCCCTCTTATTTACAATGTCTTAAACTTATTTATTCCATACACGTGGAGCCGGAGCTTTATGAAGCGGTTTACGATTTTGAAGTTCTTTCATTACTTCTTCAATCGCACGATTCAACTGCTGATCTTCTCCATTCCATTCTTTGATTGGATCGTTATCTATCAGGATATCAGGATCTACACCATGGTTTTCGATTATCCACTCACCCGTCTTTACATCAAAGCTTGTGAAGAATGGTACACGAATATCGGTACCGTCCATATATGGCAGCGGGCCACTGATACCAACAATTCCACCCCAAGTACGGGTACCGATTAATTTACCGAGACCTAATGCACGGAATCCCCATGGGAATAGGTCACCGTCTGAAGCAGAATACTTGTTGATCAAACAAACTTTAGGACCAACCTGCACAGCATCTGGAACTGTTCCGATACGAGACGATCCACGACGCATAGTCAGACGATATGGTTCACGTGACAGACGTTCCAAAATCATTGGAGACACATTACCTCCACCATTTGCACGGTCATCGATAATCAATCCTTCTTTATCTAATTGAGGATAGAAATAACGAGAGAATTCATTCAATCCTTCAACGCCCATATCCGGTATATAGATATAACCGATTTTTCCATTTGAAGCTTTTTCTACTTTACGGATATTGTCTTGTATCCAGTTATAGTGGTATAAAGAATATTCTTCGGCTAATGGACTGATTACAACTTTTCTGGCACCAGCCAACTCAGGTTTAGAATTTAATTGGATTTCAGTCGGCACATTTGCTTTACCTACTAACAAGGCATACATATTCTTTACCGAATTTGTCGGCACACCGTCGATAGCCACAATAAATTCTCCCTCTTTTGCATTAACTCCCTGATCGGTAAGTGGAGAACGCAAATCTTTACTCCAGGAAGCACCAGGCAATATCTTTTCTAAACGGAAGAATCCAGATTTATCGCGTGAAATCTCTGCGCCCAAAAGACCGGTATTGATACGATCCGGACGTTCTGTTTCTCCTGGGTTAACATACGCATGACCACAGTTTAACTCACCGATTAATTCACCAATCAGGTAGTTCAAGTCCAAACGAGTTTTCACATAAGGCAGCATAACACCATATTTCTGTTTCATCGCTTTCCAGTCTACCCCATGCATATTTTCGACATAGAAACCGTCGCGGAATGCACGCCATGCTTCATCAAAAATCTGTGGCCATTCTTGTGCGTAATCTACCGTTATCTTCATATTTGAAGTATTCACCGGATCTTTCAAATCTACCTTTCCTGATGGGATATCGCTAACAAACAATGTTTTCCCTTTACGGAACAATGCTTTTTTGCTACCTGGCTCAACAGACATGAAGGCTCCTTCTGCTATGACATCTTCTTTCCCCTTTTTAAGGTCATATGCTTTAGTACTACCGTTGTTCCAATAATATACCTTCGTACCATCGGAATATAAATTACCATAGCGTCCGCCGTTTAACGGAAGGGCTACGATACGATTGATTAATCCGTCTGTATCGATTTTCACAGTTACCGCAGTTGACTTATCTGCTTCTTTTTTTGCATCGCCGGGCTTTTGAGGCTCATCTTTCTTAGCTGCTTTCAATTCAGCATCTTTTTCAATGAATGGCGATGGGGTATCATTTGCAAGCAAAGCCAGATAAATGCCACCCATATTATTATACACATGGTTCCATTCAAGTGAACCGTAGGTAGGATTAAAATCACGGTCTGAAGTAAAAACTAGGTATTTACCATCTGTACTGAATACAGGTGAATTAGAATCGTACCATTTATCTGTTACAGGATATTCCTTTTTATTGGCAATATCGTAAACATAGACTATACTAAAGTCATTTTCAGCTGGTCTTGTATAGGTAAGCCACTTGCTGTCCGGTGAGAAGTTAACACCTCTGATTTCAGTTATCGGATCTTGTAAAACTGTTGTAATTTGTTTTGTAGCTACCTGAAGCAGGTTTATTCGGTTTGCACGGTCTGTATACACAATCATTGTAGCATCCGGACTCCATCCGAATGAGCGGATATAGGTATCGTTGTTCTTGGTTAATTGAATAGCTTCGCCACCCTCAGCCGGTTGCATATACAATTCTGTTTCACCGGTCGCGTCGGAAATGTAAGCAATATATTTTCCGTCGGGCGACCATTGTGCGTTACGGTCATGTGCACCTGGCGAACGGGTAATATTCTTGGTTACCCCCTTGTCTGCCGGCAAGTTAAGAACTTCACCACGAGCAGTAATGACAAGGCGTTCTCCACCCGGTGATAAGCTTGCGTTGGTGATATAATCGGCGCCATTCTTGATTGTGCTACGAGAAAAGATATTATCAGATGTAAGGGTGATATTTACTTTTACAGGTTTCTTTTCGGTTGCATCCATCTTATAGATATAGCCTCCGTTTTCAAATACAATGGTATTTCCGTTTGCACTAGGAAACTTCACATCGTATTCCGTAAAGTTTGTCACTTTTGAAGTTTGTTTCGTTTTCGTATTATAAACGAAAATATTCATCGTGCGGTCGCGATCAGAGATGAAGAATATTTCATCACCAATCCACATAGGCATGATATCTTGTGCTTTATTTTCAGTAATATTAACAACCGATTTGGCTTGCGGATCGTAAATCCAGATATCGTCTGCCATCCCTCCTTCATAGTATTTCCATGTACGGAATTCGCGCATAACACGGTTATAAGCCAATCGCTTTCCATCAGGAGAATAACTACAGAAACCACCTTCGGGCAAAGGGATCACTTGTGAAAGCCCACCCTCGTTACTTACCGTATATAATTTTCCTGAAAATCCATCGCTGATTCGGTTACGGTAAACAATATTCTTTCCATCAGGAGACCATCCCATAACGATGTTGTTTGGTCCCATTCTGTCACCTATATCATCACGACTATTTGTTGCCGTATAAGTGATGCGCAAAGGTTCACCTCCGGTCGAAGGGATTGTAAACACTTCTGTGTTTCCATCATATTGTCCAGTAAAAGCGATTGTTTTTCCGTCTGGAGAAAAACGGGCAAACATTTCATAACCCACGTGTGAAGTCAGACGTTGAGCTTCACCTCCGGCAGCAGAAACTTTATACAAGTCACCTGCATAGGAAAAAACAATCTCGCTACCATTGGTAGTCGGGAAACGCAAAAGGCGTGCTTCTTCTGCAGCAAACCCCATCTTGGGTACTGACACAAAGAATATCAATAGAACAAGTACTTTTTTAAACATACACAATTTATTTATTTTACACAGAATAAAGGAAAAATCGAAAATCCAATTACCAAAGCACAGTGATTTTGAACAGATGGGCTTCAGGTTTATAACCTGGCTGAGCTTCGTCAAACAAATCATTTGCTCCTATCGTAAACCGGATCCATCCCGGTCCATAAGAATAATTGATCGTTTCTGCAAAATATCCTCCATCATAAAAATATTCTGTCAATGGCAACGGATAATAGGCCCCACCGTCTTTTAGTTCAACAGTAATTATGCCATCAGTTACAGCAAACGGATCAATCCTACCATCTTCAAAAACACAGTAGAAAACACCGTTTTGCGAGTCTTTTATCCAATCGCTCTTTTGAACTCTTTTTTCAAAGACATTCCAATTTCCTACTCCTGAAGGCCCTTCAGGTCCCATTGGCCCTTCACAAGAAGAAAACAGACCCATGCAAAAGACAATTATCAACAACGAAATAAATTTAATTCGCATAAAAATAGGTTTTAATATTTCATTTAAGATTATTTCCTTACGAAGATACATTATTCGACAATACAACAATTCCATTCATCAGGAGAAAACTTTGAAAACATACCGTTGAAAAATAAAAACGACTGGGATGATTTTCTATTTCCATATATATGGTAAAACTTTACTATATATGTAGAAAAGTTTTTCTATATATATAGAAAAAGAAAAAGACAGGTATAAAAGTAAAAAAACATAGGGGTGTTTTTAGAAAACAAAACGCTGACTTACAAATAAGAAAGGTGTATATTTGCAAAACAATAAAAAATTAGGGACAAACTCTGTTGCTCTTCTCTTGTATGAGGGAAGAAAAAGAGTTGCGTCCAATTGATTGTATAAGCACGTTTTACATTCATAAAATCAAGAACATGACTACGATGTCGAAAAGCGAAATTAAAAAGGTAATTGTATTAGGTTCAGGAGCACTAAAGATTGGTCAAGCCGGAGAATTTGATTATTCCGGTTCACAGGCTTTGAAGGCAATGCGTGAAGAAGGTATCAAGACGGTATTGATTAATCCCAATATCGCTACCATACAAACTTCTGAAGGCGTAGCAGATCAAGTTTATTTCCTCCCTATTACACCTTATTTTGTTGAAGAAGTCATCAAGAAGGAACGTCCAGACGGTATCCTTTTGGCTTTTGGTGGACAAACAGCATTGAACTGCGGAACAGAACTTTATACCAGCGGCACACTCGCAAAATACGGTGTCAAGGTATTGGGCACATCTGTCGAGGCAATCATGTACACAGAAGACCGTGATCTGTTCGTGAAGAAATTGAATGAAATAGCTATTAAAACTCCGGTAAGTCAAGCAGTAAGTAGCATGCAAGATGCTATTGACGCAGCATACCGTATTGGTTTCCCGGTTATGATACGTTCGGCCTATGCCTTAGGTGGATTGGGAAGCGGTATCTGTAAAGATGAAGCCGAACTCCGCACGTTGGCAGAAAGCGCCTTTGCTTACTCGCCACAAATCCTTGTTGAAGAGTCACTGAAAGGCTGGAAGGAAATCGAGTTTGAAGTAATTCGTGACAAAAACGATCATTGCTTCACGGTTGTAAGCATGGAAAATGTCGATCCGCTGGGTGTTCACACAGGAGAAAGTATCGTAGTAGCTCCAACTTGCACGCTTGATGAGATCGAGCTGAATTTATTGAAAGAAATTTCTGTTCAAACTATACGCCACCTCGGTATCGTTGGGGAATGTAACATCCAATATGCTTTTAATTCTGAAACGGACGACTATCGCGTGATTGAAGTAAATGCCCGCCTGAGCCGTTCTTCTGCCTTGGCATCTAAAGCAAGCGGTTATCCTCTTGCCTTTGTTGCTGCAAAATTAGCATTAGGCTATACGCTAGACCAGATTGGCGAGATGGGAACACCCAATTCGGCCTATAAAGCACCGGAAGTAGATTACATGATTGTAAAGATCCCTCGTTGGGACTTAACGAAGTTTGCCGGAGTAAGCCGCCTGATCGGTTCAAGCATGAAGTCGGTCGGCGAAATCATGTCTATAGGTAAGAGCTTTGAAGAAATCATGCAGAAAGGTCTTCGTATGATTGGACAGGGCATGCATGGTTTTGTAGGTAATAAAGATATCCAGTTTGACAACCTCGATGAAGAACTAGCCAACCCGACCGACCTGCGTATCTTCGCTGTGGCTAAAGCCTTGGAACAAGGTTATACAATTGAACGGATTCATGAGTTAAGCAAAATCAGTCATTGGTTCCTTGAAAAGTTGAAAAACATTGTAGACTTCAGCAAGAAACTCAGCGAATACAAGGTTATCGAAGATATTCCGGAAGAGGTGATGCGCGAAGCGAAACGTCTTGGATTCTCTGACTTCCAAATTGCTCGTTTCGTTGAAGACCCAGCCGGCAACATGGAAAAGGAAAGCATCCGTGTTCGTAACCATCGTAAAAAAGCAGGTATCGTTCCTACAGTGAAACGCATCAACACGATTGCTTCCGAACATCCTGATCTGACGAATTATCTTTACCTGACCTATGACGGTAAGGAGCATGATATACCTTATTACAAAAATGAAAAGAGCGTGATTATCCTCGGTTCGGGGGCTTATCGCATCGGTTCGTCTGTTGAATTCGACTGGTGTTCGGTTAATGCCACACAGACGGCTCGTCATCTGGGCTATAAGTCCATCATGATCAACTATAACCCGGAGACTGTCTCTACGGACTATGACATGTGCGACCGCCTGTATTTCGATGAGCTTTCGTTTGAACGTGTACTCGACGTTATCGATTTGGAAACACCGAAAGGGGTAATCGTATCGGTTGGCGGACAGATCCCGAACAACCTGGCTATGAAGTTACACCGTCAGCAAGTGCCTATCCTTGGGACTTCACCTCTTTCTATAGACCGTGCAGAAAACCGTCATAAGTTCTCGGCCATGCTCGACTCGTTAGGAATAGATCAGCCGCAATGGGCTGAATTGACCAGCATGGAAGAAATCGACAACTTCATCGAAAAAGTTGGCTTCCCTATCCTGATCCGTCCTTCCTATGTATTGAGTGGTGCTGCGATGAACGTATGTTATTCAAAGGAACAAATGCTTGAATTCCTTGATCTGGCTGCACGCGTTTCAAAAGAATATCCGGTGGTCGTATCTGAGTTCTTGCAAGGAGCTAAGGAGATTGAATTTGATGCAGTAGCCATGAACGGCGAAGTAGTGGAATATGCGATTTCCGAACATATTGAGTTTGCAGGTGTCCACTCGGGTGATGCTACGTTGGTATTCCCGGCTCAAAAAATCTATTTCGAAACGGCTCGTCGTGTGAAGAAAGTAAGCAAGATGATTGCCAAGGAATTAAATATCAGCGGTCCGTTCAACATCCAGTTCCTGGCTAAAAATAATGAAGTGAAAGTAATCGAGTGTAACCTTCGTGCTTCTCGTAGCTTCCCATTCGTTTCTAAGGTATTGAAACGCAACTTTATTGAAACGGCCACTCGCATTATGCTGGATGCTCCTTATTCTCGTCCGGACAAGAGTGCGTACGAAATTGACTGGATTGGTGTGAAGGCATCGCAATTCTCATTTGCCCGTCTCCATAAGGCCGACCCAATTCTTGGGGTGGATATGAGTTCTACCGGTGAAGTGGGTTGTATAGGCGATGATTTCAACGAAGCCCTGCTTTCGGCTATGGAAGCGGTAGGCAACCATGTGCCTGAAAAGAATATCCTGGTTTCTTCGGGTGAGGCAAAGAGCAAAGTAGAACTACTTGAACCGTGCCGTCAGCTTGCTTCAAAAGGATTCCGCATTTATGGAACCAACGGAACGGCAAAATTCCTGAACGACAACGGAGTACCTGCCATCGCTGTTAGCTGGCCAGACGAAGAGGGCGAACTCAACATCATGGAGATGTTCTCTAAGCATGAGTTCGACTTGGTGGTAAACATTCCGAAAGATCATACAAAACGCGAGTTGACGAATGGCTATCGCATCCGTCGTGCAGCTATCGATCATAATATTCCATTAATCACCAACGCTCGTTTGGCAAGTGCTTTTATCGATGCCTTCTGTAGCATCGACAAATCACAAATACAAATTAAGAGCTGGCAGGAATATAAATAAATCTGAGTGAATGCATAAAAGCAGCTTTATAACGGTATTACTTCTTTTCGTTTTAGTCCCCGGACTATTTGCGACAGAGGTAATACCGTCTGTTTTTGTGCAAAACTATTCGGTCGGAGATTATAAAGCGAGCTGTCAAAACTGGGGGCTTTCGGTCAACGACGAAGGGATTCTTTACGTAGCCAACAACTCAGGGCTCCTCACCTACGATGGTAATTCATGGAAAATTCACGAGTTACCCGATAAAGAAGCCATCTCGCGTATCGCTTCGTTCGATGGCAAGACGTATACTTACGGAGCAGGTCTGCATTGCGAATGGCAGCGAGATGAATACGGCCGACTTTATTATACCCCATCTGACAGCCTTGCTCTAACGTCTGCAGACACGTCTTCTCTCCCATTTCGTTTTACCGAAGGACAAATCACTGCATTCGCTCAAATTGAGCCTTACTTTTTTATTGGTACAGCCAGAAAAGGTTTGTTTGTTACCGATTCACTTGGCAATACCTTGCTTCATCTTACGGCAGATAACCAGCTTCAAGACAACCAAATACACGATCTTTTCGTTCAACGAGACGGTCGACTTTGGATTGCCATGGACAATGGACTGGCCTTATTAACACTCAACCCTCCTATCCTGCTGTTCGGAGAGCGAAGTTTTACAGGTAAGCCTGAGCAGGCCTTTTTGGATGATAACATTTTGTATTTGAAAAGCAATCTGGGTTATTTTAAAAGAACGCTATCACCCGATGATCATTTTTCTGTTCTTTCCGAAGAGGAAGGCAAAAATCGTTTTCCAGCGGTGGATAAAAAAGAAAAAATAAAACTATCAGACCTTTTTGATGAAACCGAGAGTCTGGGTTCTTTTGAGGGTACCGACCGCATCTACCCAATCTCTGAACAGAGCTGCTGGCTGGTGAATAAAAACGAAGCCGGTCTGATTCATATAGAAGATAGGAAACCTCTTCTCAAATGTCGTATCCTCTTTGATAATTTCAATCTCAACCTGGTTAATCGAGGTCAATCATTTATCCCTCTCAACGACACCCTGCACTTAGTATCGACTATGCAAGGGGTTGTTGTTCTCAACAGCAGGCAGATTCTGGAAGAGGGATTGCAAAATCAATCGCCTCCTCGGCTGAGAGTGGTCGATTATACAGATAGAGACAGGCAGATTCACGCCTTGTATCCTAGCCAAAAATCATTCGTTCTTCCGCATGATTTTATGGAGTTAACCCTTCATGTGGGTACGTCGGTATTCGCAAACAACCAACAAATCAGCTATTTCATAGAGGGCGTATCTCCCGATTGGTCGGACTGGCAAAAAGAAGGACGCATCAACTTGCTTCAATTACCACATGGAAAATACAACATTCATATACGCAGTTATGCCATTCGTGGCCCATTCCCCGAAATAGAGATTCAGCTGATTGTATCTCCTCCTTGGTATGTAACCTGGTGGGCTATTACTCTATTCATGCTTCTTGCCTTTATACTAATTTCGGGATTTGCCATCCGCTATATACGCGTTCAAAAAAAGAAGGCATTAGAGAAGATCAGAACGGAACGCAGGAAAGAAGAACAACGTTTGCAAAAGTTGAAGAATGAGCTGTTAGAGGCTGAACTGCAAAATAAGAATGACGAGCTAATCCGTCAGACTTCGGCACATGTGAGGAAAAACAATTTGATGCAGACCCTCATAGAAGAGTTAGATGAACAGAAAAAAAGTTTAGGGGAAAACTATCCGGACAGATTATATAAGAAGCTACGCCATGCTATCGAAAAAAGCTTAGATGACCAGGAAGACTGGAATGCTTTCGAAAACTATTTCAATAGCGCACACCGCGATTTCACCGATCGACTTCGTAATGCTTACCCTGATATTACCCCGGGCGATATACGTGTATGTTGCCTGTTACGGATGAATCTTTCGACTAAAGAAATCGCTTCGCTGCTGAATATTTCTGTCAGGGCGGTGGAACTTCGGCGTTACAGGCTTCGCAAACGTCTCGGTCTTGAGGGGGAAGTCAATCTGACTGATTTTTTAATGATTTTTTGATTGATGTGATAAAAACAGGCCCTGAAGGGCTTATTTCAAGGGTTTGAGCAAGTAATGTAGTAGTGTTTTTTTAGGTTGGAAATGATTTTAGGCGTTACTTTGCGCCATTACAAATAAAATCTCAATAGCATGATTAACCTAATAAATGAACTAAAAGGAGAACCCTTTGAGAAAATGGGCATCGATCGCCGTAATTTTCTAAAACTTATGACAGCGACTGGTCTATTGTCAGTTCTTCCATCAAATGATACACAAGCTTTTTCAAGTAAAGCAAAAGGTAAAATAGTTGTAGTAGGCGGAGGGGCTGCCGGTATTAGTATGGCTGCCCGTCTTCAACGCTGGCTAGATGAACCGGATATTACCCTGATTGATCCGAGTGATCGCCAATATTATCAGCCGGGATTCACGCTGGTAGCATCGGGCGTTTATACTGCTGACGAAGTTTGGAAGGAACAGAAGAACTGTATTCCTAAAGGAGTAAAATGGATTAAGGATTCTGTTACTTCGGTCGATCCAGTCATGAATCAGGTTTCTACCAATAAGAATGGAACTCTTTCATATGATTTCTTAGTGCTTACACCTGGATTACAGATTAAAGAGGTAGAAGGTATAACTCAAAAAACGCTGGGCGAAGGCAATGCACATACGATTTATGATTACGAAGGTGCTCAAAAGACTTGGAAAGCTGTTCAGGAATTTGCGAAGAAAGGTGGACGCGGAATCTTTACGGATACATATACCAAACACAAATGTGGTGGTGCTCCTAAGAAAATTTGCTTGCTGACCGAACATCTTGCTCGTAAAAATGACTCTCGAGATAAACTGAATTTCGACTTTTATACCGCATCGTCAGTTCTATACGATGTGCCTTTATATACCCCTCGCTTGTTGGAAATTTATAAGGAACGCAATATTCCTATCCATGTACATACACGTGTAAAGGGTATCGACACACAAAACAAGACCGTACATTTTGAAAAGATAGAAACTGTTGGTGATGAAAAGGTATATACCCCTTTTACGGAAGACTATGACTTCCTACATTTCACCCCTCCTATGACAGCGCCGGACTTTACCCGTGAAGCGGGATTATGTAACACTGATGACATGGATGCGCCAGAAGCATGGATATCAGTCGATAAGTATACGATGGTACACACCAAATATCCAAACATCGTATCATTGGGAGACTGCTCAAACTTGCCTACCAGCAAGACGTCTGCAGCTATTCGCATGCAAGTACCTTTGGCTGCGAAGAACCTAATTTCACTGATGGAAGGCAAAGAACCTGTAGAAAAGTACAATGGTTACGCTGCTTGTCCGATTATCACGGATTATGGCCACGTTTTATTGTGTGAGTTTGATTATGAGAAGAAGCAAGATTCTTCATTCCCATTCTCTTTGCTGGATGTATCTCAGGAACAGTGGGCAGCCTGGTTGCTGAAAGTATATGTTCTGAAACCGCTCTATTTCTATGGTATGCTAAACGGGAGAGCTTAACTACTCTCCCAGTTCATGATAGTAACGCAGGTTCTTATCCGGTAGCAAGCCTGGATGGAAGATTTTCACTAAATCCTCCAATAGGTATTCCGGATGGATCGGCGTTTCTTCGTAATAGGGCACCTTGGCTGAATTAGATCCGAATATCTTCCTTTTTTTGAATGCATCGAAATTCTCGTAGGGTGCATATTCGCGACGTAAGTCACGATACGTAATATTCTTCGTGTCGTGATACTTAATCAGCCAAATATCTGCATGGATGATAGCCTGGTCAAGTACAGATTCGAAAGACATGGATAAGCTGCCAGTGCCCGGTGTATCTTTGTATATGTAATTAGCACCTGCATCGGAATAAAGTCTGGCCATATAGCTATCTCCTGCCGGCAAGAACCAAGTCGATCCGTAACGTTTCTCAGCCAATACTGTAGGTTTATGCGAAACCTCAGTCGTCAGAGCTTTTAATTCATTATATCTGTTCTCGGTTACCCTAAATAGTGAATCGGCCAACTCTACCTTATCGAACAATAAGCCAAAGAAGCGAATCCATTCTGCGCGTCCAAGGGGTGAACTTTCCATGTAATCTGCGCCTTCGACAATGGGAATGCCCAATTTCTCAACCCCACCGTAACCCGTATGCTGAAACGGGGAGGCAATGACCAGTTCGGCATTGATATCGATGATTTTTTCAATATTTGGCGAAACAGCTTGTCCAAGGTCAGTTATCGTTCCAGCCGCCACTCCTTGTTTGATATAAGCGGAGTTCATGTATTCAGCCTCACATACACCGATTACTCGCTGTAATTCGCCCAATTCTTCAATCATGGCAATATGAACGGCACTGTAAACAACGATATTCTTTAGGGGCAACCGGATAATTGTTCCTTGTGGGATATCTTTAGGAATATCCTGTCCTTTATTCAGAAGGATATATCGCTGAAGTACTTTAGCACTATCCCAAGGATTCACCACCTCGGCAATGGTATAGCCATTGTAAGCGGTCACCGTAAATCCGGAAGCATGCCGAATACTTTCAAAAGAAACTACATTGCCTGCTGGTTTTCCTTGTTTCCCACCACACGAGATGAGCAACAAGGAAAATAGCAGTGACAGGAATGAAACATATATTCTCATTGCTCAATCGTTACAAAACGGGTACACACCGGATTAGCTGATGATAAACCCACTTTATTGATTAGTTTACCTTCTTTAGAGACGATATAAAGATCGCCTGTTTCAATCGTGTATCCAGTCAAGATATAGGCATCTCCAGTTGACGGTTCGATATCCACATATGCAGAATTCTTTATTACTACGTCGGATGAAACAAATTGCTCTGTCTCAAAACTTTGAGTAGTCAGATTATAACGTAGGAACTTCGTTTCAACCGGATTCCAGTTTTCTGTCTTGGTTGAAATCACATACAAATGGTCTTTATAGGCAGTAAATGTTACTTTCCCATTAGAAATTAGTTCTTTTTTCTCTCCTGTTTTCGGATCAAAGCGAACCAATTTATTACTGAAATCAGGTTCTACTCCAGCTGAAAGTACATACATATAGCCCGATCTATCGACATATATATTCGTTGGATTATCGATTACATCATATTCTTTTGTAAGACTAAACGTTAATAAATCAATCTCCTTCACTTTTGAGCTCTTATAGGGAGGATAACTTGAAATCGAAGTATAGAGTTTGTCTCCTTCCACATACATTTCATCGGCGCCAACACCTACTTCTACCTTTGTTTCTATATAAAGATTTGTTGTATCAATACGGGCAACAAATCCATCCAGCAAAGAAACATAAACTTTTCCACGATGTGCAGCCAGATATCGTGGACCGGCAATCTTACTCCCATCGTTGGTTGGTACGATGGTTTGGATTAATTTCCCTGTTAAATCAGTCACCTCAATTGTATTTGACACATTTACGGCTATATATATTTTTGATCCATAAATCAACATATCATTCGCTGTATCTCCGAGATCACGACCATTTTGAGTCTTATATACATTTTCATTGACAGCCTTCTTCTCTATATCAAAAAAGTCTAGTGATGAGCTATTAGCTCCCCATAAACCACTATTCAAAATGTAAGCGCCGTGGGTTACGGTTAATTCAGGTTCTATGTCAGGGTCGTCGTTGTCACCACAAGAGATTAAAGTCAAACCGGAAGTAATAAAAAACAGAATCACATAGAAAAAATCATTTCTTTTCATCATCTTATTATTAAAAGATTAAACTAAAATTAAGTCGCCAGGAACGTCCCGGCATAGGGTAAAAGCGAATAATCTCATACGTTTTATTCGCTAGATTCAAGATTTCTCCCTGAATGCGTAGTTTTGCTTGGCCAACAGGGAATGTGCGGTTCAATGAAATATTATGTTCCACATATCCGGGTAATTCGTTCACAGGAATATTCTGCGGTTGCGAATATCGCTTGTCTACCGCTGTAACATGGTAACTAAAGTTTACCCATGCGGTTTCGAGCGAAACAGTGGCTGTACCCGAGTGTTTGGGAACGTATTGTATCTGATGACCGTAGATCTTACTGTCCGGATCAGTTTGATCTACAGCTTTCATATAACTATAGGTGGATGAGAATAAAACTGCCATCGTGGATGTCAACGATTTTTCAGCATGGAGATTCAAATCGAGTCCTTTACTTTCTACTTCTCCCAAGTTGCGCATCTTCCAGATATGCATGGTTGGTACGGCCAAAATCTTGTCTTCCGCTTTATTGTAGTACACATCGAACGAAGCACTCATATAACGGAAGAATGCATTCTCGCCACTCCAAGTCAGCCCCAGATTGTATTGAAGTGCCCGTTCTGGTTTAAGATTCGTATTACCTATGCGTTGGTAATAAAGATCTGTGAATGTCGGAACTCGAAATATATCTCGGTAAGATGCTCGTAAACGTAAATTATTTGAATGGAACGGACGCCAAGTAATACCCAATGATGGGGAAATACGTTTCTTATCTGCTGGTCGATCCCCAAAACTTACTTCATCATGGATATATGTCCCCAGCAAACTACCTGTGACAGTAATCCGGGAAGTATTATATTGCATGGCTAATGCCGTCAACGAAGATACCCTTTTAGGAAATATTGCATTCTCATAATTATTCTGCAAGGTATTATAAGAAAGGTCTGTAGTGAGCGATACGGAGAAAGGAATTTTTGACTTGTATAATAGACCGGTAGAGAAATAGTATTCTTGCTGCGTGTTCCGATCTTCCTGCACTCCGTCAGGGTATATAATATCAATATTTCTATAGCGATTGAATGTATAACTGTAACGTGCTGATGACTGCAAAGAAAACGACTTCGAAACGGCTTTATGATATTGTAGTTGACTGAAGAAGTTATTATCCCATACACGTTCTTTAGCGTAATCGTTATAATAAATTACAGAACCTGGCAGTCCTCTCTCTGAATCAAAATAATACAACTTGCCTCGCAGTTCACCACCGGCAATACTTCCATAAATATTCCCTTCAAGTCGCAATGACTGAACATCGCTGTTTTTTCGTTTTTCGTTGGTGACCAGCTTCCCATTCGTTAAGACAAATGGATATTCACCTTTTGCACTAACCCAATCGGCCCTTGTGGATAAAGAGAACTTATCATTCAGTTTATACGCATACTGAACAGATGGAGTAAATAAACCAAATGAACCACCGCCGATACGCGTAGTAAGGTTATACCTTTTCTTTTCGAACACAGGTACAGCCGTCTTAATAGCTAATGCCCCAACTGAAGCATACATGCGTGCCGTTTGAAAGATATCATCACTCTGACCGATAGTTAAAGCAACTTGCTCTACATTGTCTAATGTAAAACGACTAATATCTACCTGTCCGCTTTGCGCATCCGTAATGGTAATGCCATCATAGCTTACAGCGGTATGCTGTGCACCGAAACTACGTATCGACACAGTTTTTAATCCTCCAATGCCACCGTAATCTTTAACAGTAACGCCTGAGAAGCGCTTTACAGCCTCTGACAAATCTTGTATACCCAGTCGTTTTATAGATTCTGATGTCACAATCTGAACAGGTGCAACAGCTCGAGTAGTAGATACGCGCTTCTTCTCTACCACCTCCACTTCCGAAAGCCGGTGTAGTTTCATAGTATCTACCTGCTGAGCATAAATAGAAGATACGCATATCCATGCTACTAATAAGCACGGCAATCTTTTTACAAAAAAAGTAAGCATAATAATATTGGTTTATCGCTTCCTTTACCCGAGGACTCGTATAAATCAAGATTAGGCAGGTTTTCTGGCTTGTTCTATCAGTCAGCGCCTTCCCATCCGAAGACAGTGGCTATGAAGAATACTGACCTTTATTCAGAACTTACAGCTACGGGCACAGCTCCGGACTTACACCGGATTCCCTTTTACTAATGCTCTCGATACGAGATAACATTACACCCAAACTTCTTGGGCAAAGATAAATAAAAAAGCTCTTAAAGACTAAAATATTAATCCGCTTTTCTTTAAAAAGAATAGAGGCTACTTCAAATGAAATAGCCTCTACTTTTTTCTGTCTTCCTTCTTCACAGATTACCGACAGTTAGAACTTTATTTTAACACTTAATATTAATATATCATCATTCCCCTTCACAGGATACTTTTTAATGACTGTCCGAAGCGGAAGCCATTGATGACAATTTAGAATTATTTGATTATAAACTCTGTTCAATTCCGGGAAATGCTTTTCAGCAAGGGTAGTATAAACTATACAGGTAAATATTCACTTATTATCAGTAGAATTTTAAGAAAAAAACAACTCAATAGAAATACCAAATATAGAATATAACTATTCTATCAAACAATACTGTAAAGCAAATCGTATACAAATATAAAGAAACAGAGTCTTTTATCCTAATATTATCTATAAAATATCAAGCATTTAACAAAAAATAGGCTCTCCCCAAAAGGAGAGCCTATTCATTTAGACTTAATACCTACTTAAGGCTATTACTTCACGATTGCTTTTACTGCTTCTTCACCTTGAACTGAAACTATTACGATTCCCTTAGGAGCTGCGATAGTTACATTGTCAGATGTAATTACAGAGTTAGCAATTGTTTGACCTAAGATGTTGCTGATAGCTACACTCTTACCTGCAGCATTGTAGATAGTTACGTTACCGTTTCCAGCTACTACCTTGATACCAGCTTCAGCATTGATGTTTTCGTTATCAACTGGTGTTTCACCAGAGTTGTCAACTTCAACATTGAATCTTTCTGCATCATTGATCTTCTTATCTTCGAAATTACCACGGCTGATTACAGGAACACCATTGTGGATTTTCACCCAACCACCGATCATAGGAGCGATAGTAATACCATCACTGTTTCTGTCGTTAGTTTGCTTTCCATACAGACGTGAGCCTGATTCAGATTCGATGAAGAAATTCTGTACTTGATCAGCATATGCAATATCATCTTCGTTTTCGTATAGACGGAATGAGAATACAACATCTTTGTGGTTGTTATTTCCTAAGTCAATCTTACGAATTACAGCTTTTGACTTTTCAAGGTTCTTATATGTGAATGGAGAAACCTTTGCGAATTCAGCTGGATTAACGATATAAATGATATCTGGATTTTCTGCATTACGAACAGCCCATGTAAAGATCAAACGTTCCCATTGGTTATCCCAGAAGTAGTTCTTACCCACATTAGCCAATCGAGTAGAGTCAGTTGCGTTGATCAACAGACGACCAATTGAATATGGATCTGTTACTACAGCAGGTTCACAGTGGCACTCATCTTCTGGATCCCAAGTTTCTGTTCCGTCAACATATTTCAATGTAGACCACAATAAATATTGAGGTTTAGGAGTATCTTTCAATGTAGTTGCAGTTGCTGGTCTTCCAACATATGCAGTATCTACGATTAATTGAATAGTACGTTCTGCATCATCGAAATCAGCTTTGTGTTTTTGTCCTAAGAAATTGATTCCAAGTCCTTTTGAATAAACACTATAAGCATCTTCATACAGGTAGTTGTTCGGTTCGTTTACACGGAAGAACTTCAATGTATCGCGAACGTCAGCAACTTTATCTTTTGAATAGAAGCTATCACTCTTAACAGCACCTTCTCTGTTGAATCTTCTATAAAGAGGAGATTCGCTTTCTGTTACAGAGAATGCAGAAGTTCTAACTTCACGTTGGCTTTGAACCTTCAAGAACAAGTTGTTGTCATCAACACCTGCTTTTACATTTTTATTATCTGTAAAGATATAGCTAGTATCTACTAATGCATAATAGATTTCACCAGAATTATCTAATACATTGTTTGCTTTCAAGAAGAATACTGATTCTTTATTCAGTGCAGTATCAATAACAGCATATCTGTTTTCTTTATCAATACCGATAAAACGGTTGATTGCATAAAGTTTGCTTGAAGAATTTACATCCTTAACAGAGATACGATAAGAAACTCTTTCAAGTTGAGACAAGTCTTTAATCTTATTACTATAGTTACCATAAGCAACAACAGTATCAGCTGGATGTAATTCAAATGTAGTCTTTTCACCTACATACAGTAAACTGTCTGTAGAATTTGAATTTACACCTAATTGAACGTTATTATCTCCTGCCAATTTGTGTAGATATTTGAATACATATCTTGTGATTGCAGCATCATCTTCACCTACATACTTGTAACCAAGATGAGCATCTTTCTTAAATTCAGCAGGAACAGCCGTGAATCCATCAACGTTCACTCCTGCATTAAATAATGCTGCAGGTTTATCTTTCTTCAATTGGATTGAAGATGCTGTAAATACAGATTCAGTGTATTCACGGTTGCTGATGTTCAATGTTGAAACATCGCTGTTATCTTTATTCTTAACCACCAACCATTGGTAAGCAGGAATCTGGAATGGATCTACATTAGCTTCCAAAGTAACCCACATTGGTCCACTGATTGAGTCCGTATAGATAGGAGCAACTAAATATTGTCCCTTTTCGTTTTGGATAGTATAAAGATCAGAAGGAACAGAAGTTCTTTCTTCTACAGCTACTTCACAACCTGAGAAACCAAGACCGATATGCAATTGAGTTGGCATTTCACCAATTGTCAGACAGAAATCTTTAGTTGATTGAGAAAGATTCTGGATAACAAGGTAAGTCTTGTCTGTACCATTTTGAGCAGCAATTAGAGTATCTGTGTCTGCTGAAGTGATTGTACCCCAGTCAGAAGCAGGAACGTTTGAATCGATCTCTGCTTTAGTAGGCTGTTTAGCCTCTTTCACATTAATGATAAGGCTATCCACACTTGGCAAATACACTAAACGGAATTTGTGCAGTTCTGGAGTTAATGAAGATTCTAAATCTGCAGCCTTTGTATAAGCAAATTTCAAATAAGGATTACCCGCGTTGTTATATACTGCTGTATCTACACGAAGATAACCATTTGAATTCTTCAGATACAAATAATCTGTTTCAACATCTTCAGCAGAGAAAGCATCAGTAAATGCGCTTTCAACTAATTGAGTGATTTTTGGATTAATGTAGTTTAATTTTCTTTCAGCAGAATCTCTTGAACCAAACAAGGTGTTGAAATCATTTGCTTTAAGAACGATAGGAGCTGCATCGTAAAGATTAGCTTTTAACAACGCTCCCTTAAGATCCGCTGCAGCAGGCTCTGTTCCGGCAGATGGAGCAGGAACAATATTTACAAACACAGAATCTCCATCATAAGAAAGAACAGCTACTGAGTCTCTTCCTGGAAGATAAGACATCAAATAGTTAGCTTCCGTATCCAATGAATGAATATACTTACTTGAGAATCTCCAAGAGTTGATATCGCTATAGTTTAAAGCAGCCGGATATTGAGTTAATCCTTCTTCTTCAAATGGAGCCAAATCAACGCTAAGGAATCTTTCTTGGCCTTTATTTTCGAAAGTAAACAAAGGATAAGTAGAGTTTACAGGCTCTTCGGCCTTAACACACCACAAGCCACTTGCAAGTGTTTCAGATTGGCCTAAAAACAGTGAGTCATTTTTCACATAGAGATAGTTGGTACCATCTCCTACATGATATAAGCCTCCTTGATTAAGCGTTGTAGCGACACTTCCTGGGGCAACTTGTGCAAATGCACTAGTCCCAAAAAGGGCAGCAGCTAATAAAGTAAAAAACTTTTTCTTCATAATTGATAAATTAATATTAATAATAGAAATACAAAATGTTATAAATCAACAGCTTTCCAATAGTCTAAGCAAATCGTTCTTATGAAGAACGTTAGAAAAATACAATAATTTACGTAGCAAAATTAATGATTACTTTTATATAATCAACTCTTTGAGCCAGTTTTTACCCGATTTTACAGCCTTAATTATCTGTTCTAACGGGTATATTGGACAAAGTACGGAGTTTCGAGGACGAACTGTGCTATTCTCCTTCCATCACAGTTATTTTTTAAATTATCCCAAAACCTCACTTCTTGATAAAGTATATCACTTGTTTGAGATTTTGGGATAAACGGGATTATCCCATTGTTTCCAAATGATTTTTCAACGGGTTGGAATACATTTCCAATATTTTCATCCGCAAATAAGGTTCATCCTTATTGGGGATAATTATTTTTTCAATTTGTTTGTTTAGATAAGCTTCAAAATCCTCTTGGTCCTTCTTACTATAATTAGCTTCGAAACGACGAGAATTATTCAACAGATCGAAAGCCACATAATTACAAGGATAGAAACGATAGTGCTTGTAGATTTCCTTATCGATTATGGTTGCAATAGAGGAATAGAGTTCCCCCTTCTCCATTTCCGGATCTAAAAGCTGGAGTTGTTTGTTTATCTGATCGCCCATCGTAAAATGAACTCTTCCTTTATCATAAAGGATACCTGTCTCCATACTCAACAAGTCGTCACGTTGAGATTTAACAAAATCGGGATTATCACGTTTTTGTTGAAACTCTTGAGCCTTTAGGAAATCACAAGGATCATATTCGTAAGAGATGGATACGGGAACGATATTGAGCGACATGATATTTGTCAAAATATCTGCATCTCCACCCATATTCAACATCTTCAGGATACTTGCCTGCGTCTTGTCATTAGAGTCTTTGGCACGACCTTCGCGTTGTGCAATCCAGATCGACTCTTTTGTTTCTTTAATGGTATGGTGAATGTAAGCAGAAAGTGTACCACTAACTTCCAACATTTGACGTACGGAAACTCCACGTTTAACAATAAAGCTGTTATTCAAACGTACCAGAGTCTTTATCCATGGACGAATCAAGAGATTGTCTCCAATCGCCACCTGGGTCATACCGTAACCTACGTCGTAAAGCATTATATTCAAAAATGCTGCGTCAAGAACAATATCCCGGTGATTTGAAATAAAAGTGCATGGAGCATTATCTTCTGGCAGACGAGATTTACCAGAGACAGTCAACGAGAATGTTGTTTTACGAGCCACAGTCGATACAGCATCATAGGACAAAAGAGATTTAAATTCCTCTTTTGTCTTACACGAACGCATTACCCTTGAAAAGGCTTCCCAATCGATTTCAGGTTTCAAATAACGAAATGCTCTTTGAAAATCCTCATCCGTAATCAACTCTTCTATCGCGCCTTTCACTTCGTCGTTGTTCACTGGACGAATATCGTCGAAATTAAAGGATACCGATTCTTTATTCATATATAATATTTTTTACTATCGTTTTAGCAATGAGTCTTCTATGATTTCGGTCATCACCTCCTTTATATCTAATCCGGCCGCACGTATTTGTTGCGGGATGAAACTGGTTTCCGTCATGCCTGGAGTAGTATTTACTTCCAACATAAACGGCTCACCATCTGCCGGTATGATATAATCAATGCGAATGATTCCTGATGCTCCTAACAAATCATATATTTTTGACGTTTCTTCTTGTACTTTCTTAGTCATACCGGAAGAGAGCCGGGCCGGAGTAATTTCATCTACCTGACCATTATATTTCGCATCAAAATCAAAAAACTCATTATCAGTTACCACCTCTGTTAAAGGTAACAATACAGATTTCTCCTTTGTTTTATAACAACCGCTTGTTACCTCAGTCCCTTCGATGAATTGCTCTAATATAACCTCTTCTCCTTCAGCAAAAGCATGTGCAATGGCTGGTTGAAGTTCATCGGCTACCTTCACTTTGGTAGTGCCGAAGCTGCTTCCTCCAACATTTGGTTTCACAAATAGCGGAAAGCCTAAGCGCGATACTACTTCATCCGTATCTGCCGTCTGCCCTTTCAACAAACGAATCGAGTCGGCCACCCGTATTCCGAAATTCTTCAGGTAATTATTGCATACATATTTATTAAACGTAATCGCACTTACCAAAGCATTACAAGACGAATAAGGCATACCAATCATATCGAAATAACCTTGCAGGCGTCCATCTTCACCAGGTGTTCCATGGATGGTGATGTAAGCAAAATCAAATTGTTTTACTTGACCACCTTCTTGAAAACTAAAATCGTTTTTATCAATTGGCGCATCTGTTCCGTCAGGCAATTTTACTATCCACTCCTGTTTAGTAAGAACTGCAATATATAGATTATATTTCTCTTTATCAATAAATGTAGAGAGTCCCGCTGCGCTCTTTAATGAAATAACAATTTCAGAAGAGTCTCCTCCTGCAATAATGGCAACATTCTTCTTCATTTTAAAAGTCTTTTGTGTTTAAATAGGTTCTCCATCGTTGAATCAATCCTTCCATATCGTCCGGAATGTTTGAATCGAATGACATCTCTTCGCCTGTAGAAGGATGTCTGAATCCTAACGTTTTTGCATGCAAGGCATGCCTTGGGCATTGTACGAAACAGTTCTGTACAAACTGTTTGTACTTTGCAAATGTAGTTCCTTTTAGTATATCACTACCGCCATAACGCTCATCATTAAATAGCGTATGACCAATATATTTCATATGTACACGAATCTGATGCGTACGTCCTGTCTCCAATCGGCATTCCACCAGCGTAACATATCCCAAGCGTTCAAGTACGCGATAATGGGTAACGGCATGTTTGCCCTGATCTCCCTCAGGAAATACCATCATCTGCATCCTATCTTTGGGGTTTCGGGCTATATTTCCTACAATCGTCCCTTCGTCTTCGCGAATAATCCCCCAGACTAAAGCACGATAAGTGCGGGTTGTTGTCTTATGAAAAAACTGCAGGCTGAGATCAGCCTTCGCTTCAGGCTTTTTGGCTACAACCAGTAATCCGGATGTGTCTTTATCAATGCGATGAACCAAACCGAGGCGAGGATCTGTAGGATCATAAGTAGGATCGTCACGCAGATACCAGGCCAAAGCATTTACCAGCGTACCGGTATAGTTTCCGTGTCCAGGATGGACAACAAGCCCTGCCGGTTTGTTTACGACAAGCAAATCAGCATCTTCATAAACTATATTTAGTGGGATATCCTCCGGGATAATTTCCAGTTCACGTCGAGGACGAGCCATAACTAGCGAAACGACATCCAAAGGCTTTACACGGTAGTTGCTTTTTACAGGTGTGCCATTAACCAATATGCAGCCTGCTTCGGCAGCCAACTGAATCCGATTACGGGTAGCACCCATCATTCTATCCACCAAGAACTTATCTACGCGCAACAAAGACTGTCCTTTGTCTGCAGTAAATCGAAAATGTTCATACATGGAAGTTTCAGAATCAATTCCGGATTCAAAAGAAGAGTCGTCTTCCAGTTCGTCTATATCATCAATAAAATCATCCATATCAAAACCAGCTTTCCTCTTCGCTATTCAATGGAACTACGGGTGCGTCAAGACCTAACGAATCCTCAGGTAAAACCTCGTCTTCTCCATTGCTTACTTTCAATATCAGATGAGATGTAAGCGGCACTTTTTCCCCGCTCTTCAACACTCTACCCCGTAATTCTATAGCGATTACAAGGTCTTTAAAGTCTCCGGGAACATACTCGATTTCAACAGATTCGAAACCGCGTGCACGCAATAATGCATAAGCCTGCCGAAAGGACATGTCTTCCACATCAGGAACTGCCTCCATTTGAGAGCTTAGTGCATTGAGCGTTATAAACACGATACGACCCTCTTTTACTTTCGAACCGGCATTGGGCTTCAATTCCACAATCGTACCCGGTGCTACATCTTTTGAGAATACAGAATCTATGATATTATAACGCAAACCATTATTTTCAAAGAAAGACACAGCATCTTCCATTGTTAGTCCCTTCACATCAGGCACAATGACAACTTCATTGTGACGAGTGTAATTATCCAACCACTTCAGTGTGCCGAAAATTACAAGAATCAAAACTGCAAACATCAAAAGAACATTCACAACGAGTGGGTTCTTTATCAGTTTTACAAGAAAGTCATTCATTCCTTACTTCTTTATAATAAGCATCACAAAAGTAGAAAAAAAACATTACATAGCTGCAAATACTGAAGCTAAACAGATTTTATAAGTTCTATTAAGAAATGAGCGCGCAAACGAACTTTTTATCTAAACTTTTTTGAGGATATCATATCGATGTTATTTTCGATTGAATATCAACGCTAAAATAACATCCCGATCTTTTAAAAAAAACATCCCGAACGTTTTTAAAAAAGATCGAGGTGTTTTTTAAAAACGTTCGGGATGTTTTTTCATAATCATCAAGGCATTGATATTCAAAGCTTTAAATTTCAGAAAAACCATCGAGATGAACCTTCATTTTTGAGCCTATATCGGGAAATAAAAAAAGGCATCCTTTGGGGATACCTTCTCTTATTCATTAATCAAACGATATTCGGATTATCCGTTGTACTCGTCAGACACAGTAAGTTTAGCTCTTCCTTTAGCACGGCGTGCTGCCAATACTCTACGTCCATTAGCCGTAGCCATTCTTGAACGGAAGCCGTGTTTGTTCTTTCTTTTCCTGTTGGAAGGTTGGAATGTTCTTTTCATCTTGATTATATATTTATTATTATCTTCTTCTTAGAGTGATTCGGGGTGCAAAGTTAAATTCTTTTTTTTGGATAAACAAATGGTTACCTCTTTTTTAAGCCAGATAATCCCATAAAATATTCGCGGAATCCCTCTCGTTTAAAATATGCCACCTTTGTACATATTGCTAAAATCCGCTTGTCCTACATGTGTTTCACGCCCATCTTCCAAGGCGGCAGCATTCGCCAGATCACTCTCTTGTCCGTCCGTATCTCCCATCAAACCTTTCAATCGTGCACGTTCAGTGTATGCTGTAGAAAGTGAAGGTGACAGTTCAATTAAATCATCCAATACCTGCAGAGCCTCATCATACTGTCCGGCTTCAATCAAAAGATTGGCTAATCGCAAGGAAGCATCTTCATTAAAAGGATTCAATTCAAGTACTTTATTAAAATCTTCTTCGGCCTTTGCATTCTCTTTAAGAAAAGCATGGATAGATCCTTTTAACAAAAAGGCATTTTCTTCTTCTCCTTCTCTCGCAATGACAGCTTCTACATCGTTCAAAGCCGACTGGCCATCTCCTTTGATCAGGTAAACTTCTGCACGAAGAAGGGCAGCATCAGAAAAATCAGGTTTTAACTCTAAGCATTTTGTCAGGGTATCCAAGGCTGCATCTAATTCTCCCTT
This sequence comes from Bacteroidota bacterium, assembly GCA_023429375.1. Classification (GTDB taxonomy): domain Bacteria; phylum Bacteroidota; class Bacteroidia; order Bacteroidales; family Tannerellaceae; genus Massilibacteroides. The sequence continues at coordinate 208,206 of JAEYVY010000016.1, forward strand.
CGTTCTAAAGGCTCTTCCTTTCAAATAATAAGCATGTGGATTTTCGGGTTCATAGCTTATGATACGATTACATTCCTCTACCACCTCTTCATTCTTATTCAATAGAGATAAGACACTGGCACGGGTAAATAAAGTATTCAGCAATTCCGGATTGAGTTCAACCATCCTATCGAGCACAGCAAGGGCTTCTTCATATTCATGGGTCATTGTATAGGCTCCCACCAGATAACTCATGGTCTCCAAATCCTCATCGATAGCAATAGCTTCGGTAAAGCACTTAATTGCATAAGCGAACTTCCCAATCTTCTGCGCTCTTACGCCATCGTATTTCAGGATATCAAATTTTTTGCGGTCGCTTTTGGAAAGCCCATCTGTTGTTTCTTCAACTGTCGAAGAGAACAAGGAGGTAAAGAAGTTAGCCATCTCTCGTTTATTTTTATCGTTCAGTTCAAATGCTATATCGTTTATATCAAACTTACAAATGTATGACTTTTTTTAGAAAGGATAACCGATTGCCAGATGATAACCAAATCCATCTCTAAATTTAGGTATATTATAATAACCTTTCTTCCCGGTATCGTAAGGTAAGTGAAGCCCGATTCCTACGTCAAATCGGACCACCAAGAAGTCCATGTCATAACGCAGCCCAAATCCTGTTCCTAAGGCTAAATCTTTAAGGGAGTTGGCGTCTTTGATATGCCCACCCGGACGGTTCGGGTCGTTCCTCATCAACCACACGTTTCCGGCATCGAGGAATGTGGCACCATGCAAATCGTCCATAATCCGGAAACGATATTCCAAATTTGCTTCAAACTTAACATCTCCTATCTGATCAATATAGGCATAACGGTTTTCTCTATTTGGGGCAAAATGTCCGGGACCTATACTTCTGATGGTAAACGCGCGCAGACTGTTAGATCCTCCTACATAGAATTGTTCGCTATATGGTGCTATCAACATATTTCCATAGCTGTAAAGGGCACCGACCATGACTCTTCCTACCAACGACTGATTCCGGTCTATTCGTTTGTTATATCTCAACTCGTTTGTAAACTTGAGGAACTGAGCGTATGGACTTCCCATCAACTTTTTCTCTTTTTCATTAAAACTTCTTCCTTTCAGGGCATAAATTCCGGAGATAAGGTTACCCGATTCTGTCACAGATGCTTCCCACCAGATGCGATCGCCTCGGTACTTGCGCACCGGACTATCAAAGGTATAGGAATAATAAATAGCGGGGATGAATTGATCCTGAAGACTCTGCTTCAATGCCGGATTGGCTTCGGTCAGTTCGTTAAAGGCATCGCTCGGGTCTCTCAGCTTGTTGTAGGATAAGCGGAACGGACTGATAATATGCAAGCTGCTGCGGGTTGGTCGGTATTCGTATACGAGACTTCCTCCTAAGGATAGCATTTTAAAGAAACCGGCTCGATTCAGTTGGTCGCCACTTAAGCGGAACGTCGTACTCGAGTAATTATCCAGTCCCTTATGCAAAAGACCCGGGAAAACAACACGAGGAAAAGTCAGTGCCAGACTAGCACCTAACTCATAACTATTGATTGCACCTCCTACATTATTAATACGCCGACCTGTCTGCCACTCATACGAACCGTTTACACTTCCAGTTAGCGATTCACCTCCTCCGAAAAGATTCTTTTTAGTCAGACTGAATACCGTACCCGGACCCATTTGATTATTGCTCTTACTTTTAAAATTAAACTCCAATTCGCCATCCAACGGGTAGTCATATACAGTGTTAATACGAAGGTCTAACGTATCACAAAAACGAGACGTATCTCGCGGAGTATATTGCATTTCCGTATAGCGGAATATACCCAGCTTGGCAAATGCCTCTTGTGTTCGTTCTTGTCTGCGTTCGGAAAAGTAATTCCCCTGTTTAAACTTCAGCATACGGTAAAGAACCGTAGGGCGCACCCTTAATTTCCCTTCGTAGTAAATCATTAAATCTTTAAACAGCATCGAATCGGTAGGCTGTTCGTTGTCATAGCCGGCCAGATGGACAGACACCTTGCCTACTTTCCAGGGGCGCAAAGCATTTCGCGGCATGGCCGGGTTACGCATAACGCGAAGGGATACTTTCCCCGGTGTTATGGTTGTATCTGCCTGATAGACGATATGTTCGGGACGGAAATAATAGTAGCCTTCGTTTCGCAACAGGGTAGAGACGCGTTGTCTTTCTTCTTCGAGACGTAACACATTGAAATTATCTCCGGGCTTTATCAGCTGGCGGTGTTCATACATGCGCATAATCGTATCGGCTCTATGCCTGAAACGAATATGCTGAATGCTATCAAACGTATAGGCTTGATTCAATACAATATGATAATTTATCCCCGCCTGAAGGGAGTCCTTCTTATCGGGCACCAATTCATAAGAAGCAGTTCCATTAAAAAAGCCATATTCATTGAGCAGATTTTTGGCAACACGTACACGTACTTCCGGATTGACGGTTTCGATGAGCACGGGTTTATCTCCCAAAGTCTCGAAAATCCATTTATTGATAAATCCCTTTTTATTTAGAAAGGCATTGTAAACCCATAATCCGACAGGAAAAGGCGTACGCACACTCGAACTACCTAATAAAGCATTGTTGGGAGGATACGCCAAAGCGGCTTCGATTTCTTCGATAGCTTCTTCACTCGCCTTGCTCTTCTCTGCATTTTCAATCGTGAGACTCTTTATGCCGGTATAGAGAATCTCTCCTTCCTGCAAATTCTTTGTCGTATAGCAAGACAACAGAGCTACGCTCATCAAGCAAAAAGCCAATATCTTTTTCATTCTATTCTTCATTACTCTTCCTCCTCGACTATTGGTTCTACCTTATTCTTTCTAAAATCGAACAAATCAAGGAAACGAACCATTCTTCGTTTCAGCACAATACCGGCTCCTGTCTCTATTATTTCTCCTTCAAGCAGGTTTTCGTAATTCTTGTTATGGAATAGTTTGACATAGCGGCTTCCTCCTTCATCCAATCTGTATTCGATTGATACATTATCGATAAAATTGTCGGCCTGTGTTTCTTCCACATTGGTTCCCGACGAGAGTCGCCCGCCAATAACTATGCGTATGCGGTCATTGTAAAATCGTTTGGCAAACCGGAACGAATAGTCTGTACGCGAACCTTCAGACGAATCATGATTTTCCATTCCAAAAGAGATATCCACCGTCTTTAGTGCACTGCCGGCTATGCTATTGATTTCGCTTTGCAGAAAACTACTTATGGCCGATCCCATATCCATACCTGAAGTTTTGCTTTTGCCATCAACATACATTCCCGTGACCAGCATACCTACCGCAAGGCGACGACGGTCATCCACTCCTTTACCGGTCAATTCGCTTTGCATGGTCAGATCTTCCGGAGCGCTCAGCGTAAAATCAAGAGCCATATTTTCCAAGGTTTGCTGCACCTTTATGCCAACATCAAAATTAACCATACGCGAAGATTGTCCTTCTAGGGCAACAGACGTTCGCACACGCTCTGTGGCCGTTAAGTTAAGCCTTGGGTTCATCATATCGCCCGTCCAATCCACATAGCTTCCTTCTTTTATGGTAAAGTTTTTGGCCGACACGATTGGGAGCTCGTAACGCACAGTTCCTCCAGTCAAGGTATAGCGCCCATTCAGCAGCATATCGCCTAGGGGAGTATATTGGAAAGTCAGGTCACCTCCTCCTTCCAGCTCCACATAGCTAGAGCGGTCGGGAGTCAAATCCACCTTCATTTGTACTGCCGGATCTATCTTAATCCCCAGCAGAACATCCAGACCTCCAGTAGCCAGTCGCTCCATAGGTCTTCTTTGCCTGAATAAGGTATCATTGAACGAAACGAAAGTAACCAATCCATCCAAGCGATCCTGCACGGTAAGTGGCGATTCGACCATGACATAGGTCACATTTGTAGTTCCCAACACATGCAGGTTCCCACGCATCTTAAGCGAAGTGAGTGGGCCTTTCAGTGTAGAATTCATATTTACGAAAAGCTTACCGTATACCAAACTCTCTTTATTGCGCTTTACATCCAGCAACTGAAGATTATTTGCCGTCATCGTCAAATCGGCAGTCATCTCCGATGGGTCGGTCATATTGATTGTACCGTCAAGCACAAAAGGATTATTGCCCGATGCATAAACCTTGTATTTATTAAATGACAATAGATTGTTCTTTATTTCGATGGACTTGTCTTCGAAATAATACCTTGAGGATGCCGATGAAACGTAGACAGAGGCACTGTCTGTTTTAATCGCTCCATTTAGCAAAGGAGCCTCTGTTGTCCCGCTTACTATCATCTGTCCGTTCAAGAATCCCGCCAAAGAAGCCATTTTGTCGGGGACTAAAGGCGACATCATCTCCAAAGGCAGACTCACGATATTTACTTCGCCCTCAACACGATCTTTCTTTCCAAATGTATACAGCGCAGTGAGATTCATGATTTCTGATCGGTCACGGTATAAGTGCATATCGACTTGCGAATTGTTTTGATCAAGCGGTAAGTAAACGCTACTTAACATCAACTCACCCACTCTGCCTCCTTCGTAAAGCAGATTATCGATATTCATATCAGCCACCAGCATGTAAGTGCTATCAATTGGTGCATATTGAAAATCGGCATTCAACAGTCCTTTCAAATTCGGCATAAAAGAGAACCCTTTAGAAATCAAATCTAAGTCAATCTGACTAAGTTCGGCATGCAATTCACTCATCGGACCGTCTTCCGGCAATGAATGAATCCAAAGCGAAGCATTATTTTGTCCGGTCAACCGCAGATTGGCATCAATTTCCTGCATGCTCTTTATATGAATATAATTATCGTCATTCAGCGTAAAAGGGTGGAAAAACAGAGTCGGTTGTTCAGGGGAAAAAGTCAACCGTATACCTTCTTGCACTTTATCTGCACGAATACCAAGCTCAAGACCACTCTCGCCTCGCTGATCCTTATAATAGAATTGTGCATCCCCATACAAGGGACGAATCTTTCCATATACACCACCTTGGAATGCTTCCTGATTCAGGTATTTTTTCTTTATCACATCTGCACGATATGTCAAACCCAATGTATCCTGCCTTACTTCCATACGGATTGTATCGATAAGCATACTATCTCGGATTATCGTATAGACTCCGCCATCAAAACGCATTCCATCCTCCGGAGAGGTAGATGCAACCATATCTAATCCGGCAAATGATACATTCAAGAAATACTGCAGCACACCATATACCGGATTGTCTTTCTTTGCATGTACCGTTAATAGCATTTCCGGCAGATCCGGTCTCAACACTTCCACATTGATGGTTGAATCTTGCTCAAGCTGCTTCAGGATATTATCTTGGGCATGTAGAAGTTTATCTTTAATCGTCATTATATCTGACTGACCCGTCAGCATAATTCCCAAATCACCGGTATGAAATGATACCCGCGTCGTATCCGGACTGCTTTGTGCATGCAGTGTTAGTGTTTTAGGTTTAAAGCTTTGCGTAGCTGTTCGCATTTCCCAGTTTCCCAGTGTAACGTCGATCAAATGTTCCTTATCGAAATCAGATCGTATCTCGCTAAATAGCTGGAAAGAAGAAGAGAATGGGTTTTCCGTCAGATGGAATCCATAAAAGTCTATATTCTCAATATCGGCAATCAGCATTCCTTCCAGTTTATTCTTCTCCAACAAACCGGAAAGGGTAAGTTGCATTTCTGCCAGCGGATATCTACTATCAAATATGACATCAAATTGATGTTCTTTGAATGAACCATTCAGCGAAACATCGGAAACGGAATTACGTCCATAACGGATATCCTTGATCTTTCCTGTCAAATCGGCGTAAGTTCGTTTAGAATAGATATTAGTCCCCTTCCCTTTTGCTTCTATATGAGCTGTTAACCAATACAAAGAGTCCTGAGGCAAGAAATGAATCGGTTCAAGACTATCTACATGAAGAATAGCTTCATAGGCGTTATTTTTTAGGTCATATGCCCCTGCAAACGAAACTGTTCCTTGACTTTCCTTAAACAATAATTCGGCCTTGTAGGCACGATTGTGCAGGCTTGCTTCTCCCGTAAGAGTCATTCCTTGAGGAAGATTTAATAACTCTCGGGTCTGTGCATCTAGTAATTCCAACAAGAAGTTCACCTTACCGGAAGTGGCTGTAATATTCAATTTACCTGAACGGTAGAGGCTATCAGTAAGGTTCTTGATATTCCCCGATGCAGATAGGGTAAATGCACTATCTAATGCTAGCTTAGCTTGTTGTATTTTCAGTGACGATAGATTTCCTTCAATGCCTGCTGTGAGTGTCAGTTCCCTATTGGGATAAGCAGAAACGAATGAAGAAGAACGAGGAATACCAGCAAAAGTCAACACATCTTCTTTGCCGATAAAAGCAGAAAATAAAGCCCTCATATTACCCACCGGCTTTTCAGTAAGGGTAGACCAAGGAATAGTTGCAAGCAATCGTGCTTCGGAATACGGAGTCTTCAATAATATTTCAGGAATAGTGATAGAAGACGTATCTGCCTTAACAGTCCCTGTAAGAGAAGACACCTCAAGGCCGGAGCGCTCTTTTAAGTACAGGCTGCTTATCTTCGTGTTGATTTCTTTATCCTTATAATGAATTGAGTCAAGTGATAAGCTTACATCCATCAAAGCAATATGGGAAGCATCAAACCCCGAAGCCGGCTGTTTTTCATTTTCGTCATAACGTAAGGACGAATTGTTGATGCTGAATCGCTCAACTTGATAAAAACCTTCTTTCAAATCAAAGAGCCCCTCTGTTAGGATGACCTTCGACAAGTTTGTCGCAATACGCGAAGAATCCATAGACGATGTGTAAGAGAATGCTACTTCGTCAACAACTATTTTCTTCAACCCGATTTGCCAGTTAACAGACGTACTCGTCGTATCTTCTTCTTGTATCTCGGCTAAATCCAAACTCAAATCCGAATTGGAAACTTCCACCAGGTCAAGTACGGCTGTTTCCGTATTCAGATTGATATGCTCTGCTTTGATAAACACATGACCAATCTCTCCTCTGACAGTCATTCCATCAATTAATCCATGTGTATCCAGACTGGCATTCTTCAGACTAATGCCATTAATAGACACTTCTTGTTTGAGTAAGGGTAAAAAATTGACTGAAACGGAAAAGTCTTGAACAGTCAACAGTTTCTCTGAGGATGCTGATTGAACATCGACTCCTTGCAAAGATAAGTTCAACGGGAAGGTAAGCCGAATGCGGTCTATCGATATATTCATCTCAGTCGCATCCGAAGCATAGGCTGTAGCTTTCTTCAAAGCAAAATTCTGAATGGAAGGTATATAAAGCAGAATAGAGACGAGCAACACCAATGCTATTGGTATGCTACAAACAATTATGCTCCATTTAATCCAGCGATTCAGTTTCATCTACGATTCAGTTTCTTCTTTTGATAACGTAAAAAAAGGCCGTTTGGTTTATTTGAAACAAAAATAACAGAATAACGGCAACATTATCATCTTTAACTAAAAAGATAAATTAATCCCCAGATACAAGCTGCAATAAGTATTACTCTTATAACATATATGACGTACATGACTATTTTTGCAGTCTTCGGACTAACCTGAAAAGGCGGTTCCTTAAATTCTCTTTCCTTCTTCATTTCTTTTCCGATTTAATAGATAATACAACTGGACCAAGCAATCCGTAATTTTTTAATTCTGAATCTTTATCCGGACCATTTATAGTCCATGTCTTCCGTTCTGACTCCGGCTGATTAGCATCATAAACAAGTCGATTAAACCAAGTGCTCGTCACTTCAATGGTGAGGGTGTTTTTCCCTTTACGGATTACTTTGGTCAAATCTATACCATACGGGGCAGCCCACAACGTACGTAAGTCTTCTCCGTTTAACGATACTTTTGCAATCATATTTACTTCTCCCAAATCAAGGGTAAACCTCATTCCTGGCTTTATGTTTTTAACGTCGAATGTTGTGGTATAGGTTACCGTTCCGGAGAAAGCCTTTCCTTCGTCAGAAATATCCAACTTATTCCAGGGTTGTAATCCGGGAATTGTCAAAGATTCAGGTGCACCCCAACCGGAAGGGAAAGATAAGGTCCATGGAGACGTAAGTGGTATCTTTTGCTCAGTATAAGCTTTGAGTTCAATTTGCTTTGTTTCTCCTTCACGGAAGACAAGGAAACAAGACCCGGAACGTGGCAAATCTAGTTCCACAGCTGTGTATTCACCGTTAGGCATCGCCTTTATAGGAAGAATATCTCCCGTCACCGGATCCCACAGTTCTACACTACCCCTGCATTTGAATTCAAGAGTGCCTTTTAGTTCACTTCCTTGAGGGGCCGCGACAAAATACCAATCCGCATGCTCTGTTTTACGATGCAACCACAAAGCATCCATGCCTTTTACATCAGGACTTATATTTTGTGTTTTCAACGCCTCGTCAATCGTCATTCCACTGATGATATAGCCCTTGCCTATTTGTCGTACTCCTTTATATCTCGACTCAGGCCAAATGTTATTAACAACTTTATCAAAACGACCTTGTGCTGATTCGCCTCCTGTCAATGTAGCGAGAGATAGCGGCGCATCTCCTACAACAATAGCTCCTTTGCTGATAAGTTCATAAATCTTTTCCAGGGTTTCAGGTCGCATCCGTCGCGTCTCTGGCAACCATAGTATGCGGTAACTAATGCCTTCCGGAGTTGTCAGTTTTCCATCTACCACTTGCAATCGGTTTAGCAACACATCCGGATTACAATAATCATATTTGAACCCTTTGGGGAAAGGCGCGTTTTGATCCGGTTTGTGGCTCAACTCATCGCCCAGATACCAAAGCACATCGGAAACAGGTTTTCCGCGTTCGAGCATATAGCTGCACCGTGAAAGATAAGCGGTAAACTCCGGCATATGCTTCCACCAGGTTTGTCCTCGCAAAAACGGAGTACCGATACCTGATCCCATCGAAGTGCCTGGTGGCAAAAATCCAATCTGCGGATTATGCGTATAGGTATGAAACACGAGATGCGTCACACCCTCCGTAAAATTAACGTTTGCCACTTCTTTCAACATATCCCAACGTTCGTCCCATGACAAATTGAACGAGGTAAATGCTTCGGCGGCCACGCGTGGTTTACCATATAGACGTGCTGCAGAAACGGTCGGTTTGATTGGTTTAAAATTCAATGATCCAACAAAATTATCACTTAGCGGATGCCAGAACTCACACATCGGAATATCTGCATACTTGAAGTATTCGAGTATATCAGCAGGAACGATATCTCCGGCTGCCGTTTCATACGTAATGGTCATTTCCTTGTTCTTTGCCAGTTCAGCCATACGACCGTAAAACTTATTAACAAAAAGATCGTTGATAGTTGACCTCCAGTCAAGCAGGAAACGAGCCGTTGTTTCCTGGTTTCCTACCACGTAGCCAAATACCGCCGGGAGCCATTCTCTGAGCGAATAGCCTGCTACTCGCGCAAACTCCGATTCCATATGGGTTGTCCACGTCTGCGTCTTGCATTCCCAACTATCCAAAAGCATACCATTCAGCAAACCTCCTTCCAACGGACCATTGGCCAGTCGTCCGATATATCCTGCAAAATGTGCATCGGGCCCTGAGGTAGATAACTTATCACACTCCCAGCCTGTTCCATCAGGAGGAGCCGGCGAATTACGCATTCCTGTATTCACATGACCAATACGAAGAATGGTCCATTTTCCTTTGGAAGGCGCTTTCCAGTTAAGCTTACCGTCTTTATCCATCTTATCAGAAATATCATAAATCTGCTCCGGATCTACATAGGCATCCGGTGAGTGCTTCACCTCTGCTCCTGTGCGTTCGAAACTGCGCAACGTCCAACCGGCTTCCGATTCCCAATTGTTTTTGCGTGCAGCAGAAAACAATCTGATTGAGTTCAAAGCCATATCATGTTGGTTTACGATAGCGATACGATAGGTTGTAACACCATCTACTTCCGGACAAGCAATTGAGATAGGATAATCGTCTTGCCAGCTAGCTTGTGGCATATCCATTTGTGCAACCGTCTTTGTCTTCCCATTCGGCAGCAAAGCTTCTACGGTAACCGAAACCCCAGGCTCGTAACACCAGCCATGGTTAAAACTGTTTATGCTAGGGAATTCTACGGTACGTACTTTAACAGCCTCCGGGAAAGAGACTTCAATCCAATGCGGATTATCAGCCGTAGTTGGCAAAAGCGATAACGGTTTTTCTAGTTTTCCGGAAAGACAATCTACCCATGCATAACTGCCGCTTCCTTTAACTGAAACCGGTGTCAACGGACTGCCTGTATCATCTGCTGGTGTTGGAAACGCTAAAACAGTAATATCTTTATAATCACGCCAAGGCTCCTTATTCGACTCAGATACAGGCAATTCGTGCTGAATTACGCCCGTTGCATCTACATCCGTACGGCTCCACACCAAATGTCTCATCGCATTGGAGCTTTCAATCCACGGTCCTCCGGACATAGCCCACCCCGGGCAATTTTGCATCGTAAACCGTAAGCCCAGTCTCTTGCATTCTTCTGCCGTATGTTTTACTGCACCATCCCAAAGAGGACTTAAGCAGGCTATCTGCTGATCAACTCCGGGCCAAGCTCCACCGAACTGTCCATGAAATAACTGTACTCCCGAAATACCTGCTGCAGCAATATTTTCCAAGTCCGCCGTAATTCCTTCTAGCGAAACATTCCCTCCTATATAATGGAACCAGGTCTCCGGATAATGCACTTTCTCAGGTGATAAAAAGAATTTCTTATCTTGATTACTAAATGGTTTAGAAAGTTCAGTAGCGGAAGGTACGCCTAGTTTCTGCCCCATCATCCCCATTGGAATTAGTAAAAAAATGCAGCATGCCACCAAAGCCTTAAAATACGGACTACGGGATTTCATATTCATTCGTTTTTATCAGTCTGTTATTTACTTCAATCTTTATAGAATAAACAAATATATGTTATTTACAATGATTCTCCGCCTACCTTTTTAGGGAAATTCCTACCTTAGGGTCGATATGACGCAAATCATCGACAAAAAATGAAGATGAAACAAACTATTTTGATTGTAGAAGACGATATTTCGTTTGGCACCCTGCTACAAGGCTGGTTCAAAAAAAACGGTTTTGAGACCTGCTGGTGTACGCGTGTGGAACAAGCAAAGAAAGAAATTCAAAAACAAAATTTCGGTTTAATCATTTCCGACCTCCGCTTGCCGGATGGCGATGGAATCATGCTGCTTACTTGGATTAAAGAAGTCAAACCAGCGATTCAAGTTATCATCATGACCAGCTATGGAGAAGTACAAACCGCAGTTGCCTCGATGAAGCTTGGAGCCTTTGACTATCTCACCAAACCGGTAAACCCTCAACTCTTAAAACAAAAAATAGAACAAGCATTAGCTACATCTGTACAGGTGGACTCCAAAGAGAAAAAAGGAACGGTGATACCCAAAGAAGGAATTGTCTATGGGAAAAGTAAAGTAACTCAACAGATGTATTCACATATTCTGAAAGTAGCGCCCACACGTATTTCCGTTTTGATTACCGGCGAAAGTGGCAGTGGCAAGGAATATGTAGCCCGGATGATACACGACAATAGTAAGCGAAAAGACTTTCCATTCATTGCGGTGGACTGCGGAAGCCTTTCCAAAGAACTGGCTCCCAGCGAACTTTTCGGCCATCTAAAAGGCTCCTTTACGTCTGCCATAGCCGATAAAAAGGGGGTGTTCGAACAAGCTCAGGGAGGAACGGTCTTTCTGGATGAAATAGGAAATCTGTCCTACGAGGTTCAAGTGCAATTATTGCGTGCACTGCAGGAATTAAAAATCCGGCCGGTAGGTTCTGCCGTCGATCTGGATGTCGATGTAAGAATTATTGCTGCGACAAATGAAGATCTGGAGCATGCTATCCAGGAGGGAAAATTCAGGGAAGACCTGTATCATAGATTGAACGAATTAACAATTCAGATACCGCCATTGCGAGAACGGGTGAGTGATCTGCTCAGCTTTGCCACACACTTCCTCAACAATGCCAACATTGAACTTGACAAACAAGTAAGTGGCTTTACCGACGAAGCGATAGCAGCACTGAAGAAATATCACTGGCCGGGAAATCTTAGGGAATTACGCAACACCATCAGAAGAGCCGTTCTTTTTACCGAAGAAGATAAGATTACTATCGACGACCTGCCCCCTGCCTTATCGGAAACATTTTCGGAAGAAGACCTCCCGTTGCATCCGGAAAACGAAAAGGAGCAAATAGAGAAAGCCCTGAAGCGTGCACAAGGAAACAAAACACTGGCTGCCAAACTATTAAGAGTAGACCGAAAAACCTTGTATAATAAAATGCACCAGTACGGAATTGATCTTTAGAGGCGAGACATCTATCTATTCAGATAGTGCTCTTTTATTAGTTGCACTAATCTACCGGCATCTTCAAGGAGCGTTTCCACCTCTTTCTCCCATCCGGGCAATTCAGAGGCAGCCTTTCCGCGGTACTTCTCAAGTTTACGGAGTATGGAAGACGTATGTTGTTCATCTATCTGTTCAAACATGGGGATCATCTTATGAGCCAGCAAAGCGATACGGTCGATATCCTCCTTTTGCATGGCGTCTTTCATATTCCGGACATTTTCCTCCGCTGCCTCCACAAAAGCACGTAGCACTTCTTTAATCATCTCTTCATCGTTGTCTAACATCTCATTCAGCGAATCCATATTGACTGTTTGCTTGCCTCCGGTGACTGACTGCAACGTAGAAAGGCTTACGGGCTTCTTCAAATAAGCATAAAAACCAAGTTCCTTTGCTTGTGATTCCGTAAAGTCGGCTGTAGCCGTTAAGACGATCACAGGAATATGAGGAATATACCGGTTCACCCTATTCAAAACATCTACTCCGGTGATAGGCCCCATCTGCATATCTGTTAGTACAAGATCATAAGAGGACGATGCCTGAAGCTCCTTTTCTAGTTCATCAAGCGTATGGCAGGCCGAAACTGTATGACCAAGACGTTGTAACAGCTTTTCCAACAAAGACAGGAACGAACTATCGTCGTCTATCAACAAGATGCGTTTAGCCGATTCATCCGGCCGTTCCATTTCTGCAATCTTGATTGGAACAATCAGCGTCACCTGTGTTCCTTTAGACGCTTCGGAAGTGATACGTATACTCCCGTTCAACAAATCGACCAGTCCTTTGACAACATACATGCCAAATCCGCTACCCGAGGCCATAGAGGCATGTTCCTTAATTCGCGAGAAGGGTTCGAACACCGTATTTATCTTATCCTTAGGAATACCAACTCCTGTATCCGTAATCTGACACCATAGGCGACTTTTATGGCAATCGATAGCCAACTCAACTCGTCCCTCATGCGTGTATTTTACGGCGTTAGATAAGACGTTAATCAGCACCTGCTTTATTCGCAATTCATCGGCCTGCAAACAGATATCTTTCGGAAAATCAAAATCGGTCTTGAAGTCCAAACCCTTTTGTGTCAATAAGGGGTGGAACATATCACAAATCTCTTCGCAGAAATCGTGGAGAAAAAACTTTTGTTCTTCTTTCTTCAGATGTCCTTGTTCCAGAGCAGAGAAATTAAGCAGGTTTTCGAGCAAGGTCAGAATATGTTTGCCGGCATGTTCCATCGAATGTATTTCTGTGGGTGTGAACCGCCCTCCGGATTCCTTCAGTTCGAGTGTTCCCAAAATGGAATTCAAAGGAGTTTTTACGTCGTGTGATACAGAAAGCAAGAGCTGATGACGGCTCTTCATCAAGTCTTCCGTACGCTTGTTGGCCTCTTCCAACAATTTACGCATTTTATAAGCGCGACTCACATCCTGAAAGATAAGCAATACGAACAGGCCAACGAGTATCAAGGCAATTCCCCCGCTTATCATAGAATACTTGCTGTTTTCGCTGATGAGGCTATCGCTTCGCTGCACTTCCGTCCAGCGGTTGTAGAGCACATTATCGTAAAACCGGATTAACGTGGAATAGATCGTTGTCGATATTTCATGGTCAGCATTGATCAGTTTATTCATTTGCTGCTCGATATTATGCAGTCGATTCTTGTATTCCTCTTCTACCTTTTCCACGATTCCACTCACTTCGCTTGCCAGATAGACACTGTCGGGCTTCATTACTTTTATGGTATCCGACCTGATGACACTTCGAACCATAACAGTATCGCTTTCTGACGAAAACAGACCGGAAAGCTTTCGCCAAAATCCCTTTTTGGGGACGGGCATTACCAAGGTATCTTCCACGACTGACGAGACAACGACTTCTTGCATGGCCGGAGTATATTGCTCCATGAGTTCCTCTACTTTTCCGGATGTACCTGCAGTAGTTAAGTGTCGGTTCAATTGTAAAATTATCTGTCCCTTTTTCTTAAGCAGTTCCTTGATTTCCTGCAACAGCTGATATTGCGTGGAATCACTTGCCGACACTCGCAACGAATCGACCAAAGTTTCCACATCGGTCAAAGTCTTCTGAAAGGCTCGATAGTGTTTAGTCTGCCGGGTAGACACATAACGGTTAACCTCTATTTGAGCCTGATTTACCTTTTCGATCATCCGATTGGCAAGCAGCAATTCAGTATAATAGAGAGAGACGCGTTCTTTTTGTTCCTTTACATCAGCCTTTATATAATAGGTATAGGCTACAATACCCAAACAAATGAGGCTCACGACAAGACAAATCAGAATCGCATTTAGACGGATTTTATGTTCTAATGTTCGTGGCATGGGGTAAACAAAAATACAAGACTTATCGTAAGTCACTGCATTTTTCGGGACTTTTCTCACTTCCACACCTTTTCCCATGGAAGATTTCCACATTTCCACACTTGCGTTGTGGCACGAATCCTTACGCCCTCACCTATTTATTCTTCTGATTTACTTACCCTTAAAGCATATGTGGTAATAGCGCTGTTTCCATGGCACGAGTATTGGATAATATTAATCGAAATTGAAACTTTATAAGTTATCGTTTAACAAATTAATTTTTTGAGTTATGAAAACAATGGTATTAGCTATTGCCCTTTTGGCAGGCGGAGGAATGAGCACTTACGCTCTTCAAGAAACTTCAGTGGACACAACTTCAATAAGTGTAACACAACAAGAAGATGTTTATGTAAAAATTTCCTTCTCAGATTTGAACAGTAACGTACAAAACGCAATCACCAAGTTGTCCGACAAATATACTGTGAAAGAGTTGGCCTACAATGCTGAAAAGAAGTTGACGAAAGTTACTTTAATCTCTAAAGAAGATGAAAGCCAGACGGTTGTTCTATTAGATGACGAAGGAAAACAAATTCAGTAAATAAACGTAAACCGGAACAGTCTATTTGCTCGTACACTATTTAAAAAAGATAAAATTATTTCCTAAGCAATAGCTTGTTAGTAACCAATAATTTAGGAAGTAAGCCAGAGGGAGACAAAAATTGCTCTCTCTGGTTCTTTTTTATGGTCAAAAATAAAGCAGAAAAGCAGCCTTTTTAGTGCACTTTTTTCAAATCCACATCTGGATGTTATTTATCCTTGATATTCAAAGATAAAAAATCATATCGATCGTTTTTAAAAAACATCCCGAACGTTTTTAAAAAGCATCGAGGTCTTTTTTTAAAACGTTCGGGATATTTTTTCAACAGCTTCAATAGCTTGATTTTCAAAGCTTCAATTTTCACACATTCACATCGGGATGACTTCCATTTTTTTGTTTATATTTGAACAGACGAATTTTCGATTGTTTAATTAAACAGCATGTGTTATGAAAAGATTACTTCTTACTTTCTGCAGCCTGTTTCTTTGCCTTGCGCTCTACGCTCAAAACAAAGATATAGCCAAACTATGGGATTATACAGCCCCTGAAGCGCCCTACGGATATCAGGAAGGAACAATCCTCATCAAAGAAAAGGATGGAAAACTTAATGGAGAAATCCGCATCCAACAATCTACTATCGCCATCAAAGAAATTAAAAAAGTAGAAAACGCTTATGTCTGGAGCTTCTATGTGGAAGGACAACCTGTAGATATTAAACTTACACCCAAAGGCAAAAATCAATTAGAAGGCAATGCATTAAGCGGGGGCATGAACATCCCGTTTACCTGTAAACCTGCAAAAAAATAATTTATCGCACATGTTCATTATCATTGGAATTATGTTTGGCGGTATAGGAATTGGCTATCTTCTGCGGAAGATAGCCTTTCTTGAAAAGCTGAACAAAAGCATCTCACTAACCATTTATTTATTACTTTTCTTATTAGGCATTTCGGTGGGCAATAACGACACCATTATGAACAACCTCGGCACATTAGGGGGTGAAGCCCTCCTGATTGCTCTTGCTGCAACATTGGGAAGTGTCACTGCCGCATGGGGGGTATACCATTTTTTCTTTAAAGAAAAGGAGGTCAAAGAATGAAAGGAAGCCTTATCATAGTCGGGTTCTTTGTACTAGGATGCCTCTTAGGTCGTGCAGATATCCTGCCTTCGTCCTTGACCGAACAGAATTATACGATGTATGTGCTCTATCTGCTGATGCTACAAGTGGGGCTCAGCATCGGAAGCGACAAAAAGTTGAAAGAGATTCTGTCAAGCATACGCCCTCATCTGCTCTTGGTACCGATTGCAACTATTACGGGTACGCTGATTGCCTCGGCCCTTATCAGTTTTGCTATCAGTCGGTGGACCGTGTTCGACTGTTTGGCCGTAGGAAGCGGATTTGCCTATTACTCTCTATCCTCGATATTAGTTACGGAGCTGAAAGAAGCATCTCTGGGTGTTCAGATGGCAGCCGAATTAGGAACAATCGCTTTGATGGCCAATATATTTCGTGAAATCATAGCGCTACTTGCCGCACCTGTTTTTGTCAAGTATTTCGGACGTCTGGCTCCTATCTGTGCTGGTGGAGCGACAACTATGGATACAACACTGCCCGTCATCACGCGTTACTGTGATAAAGACATGGTGTTCATTTCTATTTTCCACGGTATATTGGTAGACTTGACTGTACCGTTTTTCGTTCCCTTTTTCTGTTCTCTTTAAACGGTTGTTTGGGATTCTCCAAGATCAGAATGACATGGAGAAAACACTTTCGGCCTGAAACGAACCGTACTCAACGGGCTGAATCAGACGAAGACCAATCGTCACCGGGAAATTCAAACGGAAAAAGTTACAATCGAAAAGCAAATCGATCCCGAAAGAGGTGTAGGTATCCCATCGGGCTTGAGATTTGTCTCTTTGATTGGCCGTTAGATCGTAAAACAAATTACTTCTGAAGCGCTTGATATAAGCCAGATTTCCGATGCTCACATCCGGACAGTATATCGTGAAGGCATAATCGGCCTTGGCAGATAGCATTTGTCTGGACTGATACATATACTCATATCCGCGTGGATTATCCAGCAAACGTTTGGAGAAGAAAAACGCTTTGCCATCAACGCTTTGGAATTGGTAACCCAAACGAAGCATGAGTCCATCGTTCTTCTTCAAGCCAGGCAAGTAGGTGGTCAGGCGAGCGGCATAAAGCGACCCGAAATTCTCCGAATTGCCGGGAGTAAACAGATGCTGCAAACGTACTTGGTAACCTAACCGGGGATAAATATCACGCAAGGCCATCTTCTGATAGCTATAGTATCTGAGTTCAGAGAGGAGATATTGAAATCCGGCCATGCGTCCGCTCTTCCATTGCTGATATTTATCGTTGGTATAATAATAGGTAAGAGCGGGTTGAAACCCTCGAACGAGATGTCCCTTGGATAGATTTAACGGAAGATAAACTTGGGCTTCAGCCTCTACCCTGTGCCTTCCTGCAATCGAAATAGAGTCGTAGCTCTTTCCTTCCTCATCCTTTTTCCAATTCAAGTCAAATGCTTTACCACCATAATCAAGCGAAAAATTAAATACAGGGAATAGCCCCTTATAGCTAAATGCCATTTTTCCGTGATGCTCCCTGTCGGCATAATACCACCCTGCTTGCAGGATCATCGTATTTAAGGCATTTTGAGAAAGCACCATGGCTCCGGGTCTTAACAAAGTGGAAAAGTCGTCACCTTGCATAGCGGCAACATCCATCGCATCATAATAGAAAGGAGCCCAGCTATGAACACGCAACAGATTCAACGCCTTTCGATAAGGTTTCGTTTCAAAGGGTACTTCAGCGAAAGTAGCGTCATCCATGTTAAAGCTTTCCTGTGAAGCAATAGTTTCTGCCAATTCATACGTATAAGGCGTATTGAAATCAGTCGGTTTTGCATTAAGTTGAGCTATGGAAACGAACGAAATACGATGTCCCTTGGCTTGATAATCGGCAAAATACAACCGTTCGCCATCTGAGGTAACAGAAGGGGTAAACGCTCCGAAGCGGGATATAGTCAGTTGCTCTGCCTTTCCGGTAGTCAGATCCATACGATAGATATTATTCGTTCCGTCAACTCCCGACTCAAAATAAAGCCTATCGTCCTTGTAATACAGAGAGGATAGATTGACGGATAGCGGGCCGAGCAATTCACACCACTCAGCCGTCCGACAATCCAACAGCATCAGACGGATTCCCTTATCACCAATCACCAATGCGGCCAACTCATCCTCATCGACAAACACCAGATCCTTTACAAACGCATTGCCGGGGATATCAAATCGGGCTACTTCTTCAAAACCATCTCTCTTCATCAAAAGAATATGATTGCGGCCGTCTTCCTCTGGTTTCGAAAAGGCAATCTCTGTGCCCGAAGGTGTAATAGCCGGAGTCAGCAATCTGTCTGCACAAGTTAATGTACTGACCTGGCGGGTAGCCAAATCAAGGCATTTTAAAACAGAATAATTTTGATGAGTCCACCGTAAACCGGGCTCATATTCCATCCAATACAGTTTATCTTGTGAATGAATCAGTTTACTGTTGACAGTTCCCGTATAAACGACTCGTTTCTCTTTTCCATTTCTGATTTCCACCAACGAATTAATTTCTTCAATACCTGATTTCAAGGCAAAAACGATACTGTCCCCTACCACAATCGGATATTGATAGGAAGTATAAAGTTTATTCTCTGGCGATACGATTGTCTGCTTATCAGAAAAACCAGACAATGCATACGCACTATCCTGCCTGCTCCATTCATTTTCTAAATAGGCATAGGTATCGGCAAACAAACGCTTCGTGTTCATTCCCGTATAATGCTTCAGTGCATTAGAGAATGGAGGGATCGAAAAGAATCGTCGAGGGAAACGATGCGCTACTTTATTCCAGATATCTCCTCCATATTGTTGTCTCGCATACGCTGTCATATGATAGCCAAGGGCATAATAGGTTGATGTGTAATCTTTATATGACCCCATATACCACTTATCAAGTGAAAAGAAGTTTTTCTCCATCATCTGAGCACGGAACGGCATGTGAAATTCCGGCAATCGCCCTCGTCCGCTATTCGACATGGCAGCTTCTGTAGCGACTGCATCACCTTCAAAAAACCAGGAAGGAACGGCAAAGGAAGATACACCTGAAACCTGTTCTCCGAAAAGATAATAAAACGGCTTAAACACCCCTCCCATCAATTTGGCCGTTTGCAGTACGTGACGAGATTCGTGCAAAACCAATTGTCTATCCCACTTCTGTGCATTCAAGGAAGTAGGTGGCGTTGTTAACAGTTCCATCCTTCGTGGGGCAAAGGCAACCATACCATTTGATAGCATATTTCCGGGGTGGAGAATAACGGGAAACTTCCGTTTGATGGAATAATTCATTGTTGCCTGTTCATAAGGATAGGCATTTTCCAGAAGCTGAGCATATACATAAGCAACCGAATCAGTTCCTTCCGGAAAAATCAGTTTATAATGCTGTGTCTTGCCTATACGCCATCTCAACGAAGCCGGATCTGTTCCATAATCGACAAACTGTCCCGAACTGTAAAAAGGTATGATTAAAAAGACAAATAAGAGTATATAAGGAGTGGACGATAAGTTTCTCATGAATAAAAACACATTTATTTAACCATTTATCATTGGATACAAATATAGGTTAACCTATTCGTTTACAACAATAGAGAGCTTATAAATAGTAAAAAATTGAGATGATTTATTTTGTATTACGAATAAAACCCGTACCTTTGCAAGCCGAATATTATCTAAGTTTAGTCTAAGAGTTTAGTTTTTAGCACATTGTACTTTCATGTGTCCTTAGATACAATGGGCTAAAATGTTTTTTAGTAATTAATTAAATTTTTTATTAGCAGTGGATACTTTAAGTTATAAGACCATTTCTGCAAACAAGGCAACTGTAAACAAAGAATGGGTGATTGTCGATGCGACAGGTCAGTCTTTGGGACGTATTGGCTCAAAAGTAGCAAAACTTTTGCGCGGTAAGTACAAACCAAACTTCACTCCTCATGTTGATTGTGGTGATAACGTAATCGTTATTAATGCAGACAAAGTCGTTCTAACAGGAAACAAATGGAACGATCGTATTTATTTGAGATACACCGGATACCCCGGAGGACAACGCGAGTTTACACCAGCTTCTTTAGCTAAGAAAGGTGAAAGCCGTTTGTTCTTGAAAGTAGTGAAAGGCATGTTACCAAAGAACCGCCTAGGAGCAAAGTTGCTTACGAACCTTCACGTATATGCAGGAAGTGAACATCCTCATGAAGCTCAGCAACCTAAGTTAATCGATATAAATTCACTTAAATAATAACAATGGAAGTAGTAAATGCAATCGGAAGACGTAAAGCCGCAGTGGCTCGCGTATTCGTAAGCGAAGGTACGGGAAAGATTACCATCAACAAACGTGATCTTGCAAATTACTTTCCTTCTACCATTCTTCAGTTTATCGTAAAGCAACCTTTAGCTAAACTAGATGCAACTGAAAAATACGACATCAAGATCAATCTTAATGGAGGTGGTTTCAAAGGTCAGTCTGAAGCAGCTCGTTTAGCAATTGCCCGTGCATTGGTTAAGATCAATCCAGAAGATAAATCAGCTCTGAGAGCAGAAGGCTTCGTAACTCGTGATCCTCGCGTTGTAGAACGTAAGAAACCGGGACGTCCAAAAGCTCGTAAGAGATTCCAGTTCAGTAAGCGTTAATGCGGTTTGCTGGCAAGTTAAAAAGAAGCGTTTAGTATCTAAATTAATGGGATTTTTCTTGCATGTGTATATGCCGGAAGACTACTCACTAATTGAATGTTAAACACAGAAAGTAAACGATTTAAAAAGAAAAAAATGTCAAGAGTTAATTTTGATCAGTTATTAGAAGCAGGAGTACACTTCGGACACCTTAAAAGAAAGTGGAATCCAGCTATGGCTCCTTATATCTTTATGGAGCGCAATGGTATTCATATCATTGACTTACACAAAACAGTTGCAAAAGTTGACGAAGCTGCTGAAATCTTGAAGCAATTTGCTAAATCAGGAAAGAAAGTACTTTTCGTTGCTACTAAAAAACAAGCAAAACAAATTATTGCCGATAAAGCAAGCGCAATTGGTATGCCATACGTTATCGAACGTTGGCCAGGTGGTATGTTAACAAACTTCCCAACCATTCGCAAGGCCATCAAGAAGATGACCACTATCGACAAAATGACTAAAGACGGCACATTCGATAATCTTTCTAAAAGAGAAAAACTTCAAATCACTCGCCAACGTGCAAAATTGGAAAAGACTTTAGGTTCAATTGTTGACCTGACTCGTCTTCCTTCAGCATTGTTCGTTGTTGACGTGATGAAAGAACATATCGCAGTACGCGAAGCTAACCGTTTGGGTATACCTGTATTTGGTATGGTGGACACAAACTCAAACCCAAACAACATCGACTACGTAATTCCTGCTAACGACGATGCTTCTAAATCTGTAGAGGTAATCCTTTCAGCTATTGTTGAAGCGATGAACGAAGGTTTGCAAGAACGCAAAGCTGAAAAGATCGACACTGAAGCAGCTGGCGAAGAAGCTCCAAAGAGAGAACGCAAAGCTAAAGCTACAGTAAAGAAAGAACGCACTAAGAAAGAAGATGACGAAGCGTTGAACGCACAAGTAATCGACAAAGTTGCTAAAGAAATCGAAGAATAATATATTCTTAAACTGATTCTATGGTGTGTCAGCGTTGCGATTAATGAGTATTCGTTAAGCAGCAGGTTGGCACATCATTTCGTTTAGAAATCACCTAGGTATTTAGAATAAATCATAAAATAAAGATAAACATTATGGCAGTTACAATGGCTGATATTTCCCACCTACGCAAAATGAGTGGAGCGGGAATGATGGATTGCAAGAAAGCATTGGAAGAAGCTAACGGCGACTTCGACAAGGCAATGGAAATTATTCGTAAAAAAGGACAGGCTGTTGCCGCTAAGCGTTCTGATCGCGAAGCAGCAGAAGGTTGTGTATTGGCAAAAGAAGAAGGTGGATTTGCTGCAATCGTAGCATTAAAATGCGAAACCGACTTCGTTGCAAAAGGCGAACAATTCATTGGTTTAACTCAAGATATATTGAACGCAGCGATTGCAAAAAAACCAGCTACAGCTGAAGAACTTCTTGCGTCTCCATTAGCTGATGGCCGTAGCATTCAAGAACACATCACAGACCGCATCGGTGTTACAGGTGAAAAAATGGAATTAGGTTTCTATGAATTCACAACTGGTGCATCTACAGTTTCTTATATCCACCCGGGAAATAAATTGGCAACTATCGTAGCATTCAACCAAGAATTAGATCATCAAGTTGCACGCGATGTAGCTATGCAAGTAGCAGCTATGAATCCTGTTGCAGTTCGTCCTGAAGAAGTATCTGAAAAGATCATCAATCAGGAATTGGAAATTGCACGTGACAAAGCTCGTGAAGCTGGTAAACCAGAAGAATTGTTGGATAGAATTGCACAAGGTGCTCTTCAAAAATTCTACAAAGAAAACACTTTGTTACAACAAGAGTTTGTAAAAGACGCAAAACAAACTATCGAACAATATTTGCAAAAACAAAACAAAGAACTTACAGTTACTTCATTCAAGCGTGTATCGCTAAATGTTGACTAATTAAGTTTTTCAATACATAAGAAGCCTGAGTATTAAAATACTCGGGCTTTTCTTTTTTTATTTGTTTACAATATTTAAAAAGAAAAGAATTATTTTTATAGGCTAACTAGATCAATAATGAGATAAATATTTGCATTTATATGATGTAAAACAAAATTTATTAGTTTAATTTGTGATAAATAATTTAGGAGAAATGCATTCTCCTCATTAAACGTGAATGAATATGAAGGACACTCTTGAGACTAATCTACCAATTGATGAAAACAAATTGGAAGAAACTAAAACACCGGAAACAGCACCGGAAAGTACAAAAACAGTAACAGCAGAAGTTGAAAAAGAAAACATTGCTCCTGAAGAACCACCTCATGCCACAGTGGGAAAGTTAACCAAAGAGGAAATTATTTCAAGATTAAGTGAATTAGTAGAGAACATTGAAGATTCTGTTCGTGCTGAAATTGATTCACTCAAGCAAGCATATTATAAAATCCGCAGAGGAGAAATAGAACATCAGAAAAACGCGTTTATTGAAGAAGGAGGAGAAGAAAAGGATTTTGTAGCAGCTGAAGATGAGACAGAAAATAAGCTCAAAGAACTTTTGAGCGTTTATAAAGAAAAAAGAGCAGAGATTATTGCCGAAGAAGAAAGAGTAAAATCGGCAAATCACGCGCTCAAACTTCAGCTCATTGACCAGTTAAAGGCACTAACAGAAAGCCAAGACGATTTCAACAAATTATATAACGAATTCAAAGAAATCCAACAACGCTGGAAAGAGATTAAGTCAGTTCCTCAAGAAGTAGCCGGTGAACTTTGGCGCAACTATCAGATTTATTCTGAGAAGTTTTATGATATTATCAAAATAAACAACCAGTTCAGAGATTACGACTTCAAGAAAAATCTTGAATTGAAAACCGCTTTATGTGAAGCCGTTGAGAAGTTGGAAGAAGAAACTGATGTGGTATCGGCCTTCCATC
The DNA here is from genome assembly GCA_023429375.1 of Bacteroidota bacterium. Taxonomy (GTDB): domain Bacteria; phylum Bacteroidota; class Bacteroidia; order Bacteroidales; family Tannerellaceae; genus Massilibacteroides. The sequence goes on from JAEYVY010000016.1 coordinate 232,207, forward strand.
AACTACAGAAGCTCCACCAGCAATGGCGTGAAATAGGTCCTGTTGCTAAGGAATTTAGAGAGCAGATATGGGGAAGATTTAAAGCGGCGTCAACAGTCATCAACAAACGTCACCAACAACATTTCGAAGAGCTAAAAGGAAAAGAGCAAGACAATCTGGATGCAAAAACGGCCATTTGTGAAGAGATAGAAAGCATCGACTATAGCAAATTGCTTACCTTTAAGGATTGGGAAGACATGAATAAAACAATCCTTGCATTGCAAGAAAAATGGAAAACAATTGGTTTTGCTCCAAAGAAATACAATGTAAAAATATTTGAGCGTTTCCGTGCCGCTTGTGATACTTACTTTAAAAACAAGAGTGAGTTCTACAAAGGAATCAAAGAAGACATGGAAAAAAATCTTGAACTGAAAAAAGCATTATGCGAAAAGGCAGAAGCACTTAAAGACAGTCAAGACTGGAAAGAGACGACCGATAAATTAATTGCTATTCAAAAGGAATGGAAAACGATCGGGCCAGTAGCTAGAAAGCACTCAGATGCAATCTGGAAACGGTTTATCACAGCTTGTGATTATTTCTTTGAACAGAAAAGCAAAAATGTCACCTCACAGAAATCTGTTGAACAGGCAAACTTGGTAGCAAAAAAAGAAGTGATCGAAAAGATCAATGCGATTGACAAATCATTGGATCACGATGCTGCAATAGCTCAATTAAAAGAGCTTATGGCTGCATGGAGTGCAATTGGATTTGTGCCATTTAAAGATAAGGACAAAATCTACAAGGAATATCACGAAGCGGTTGACAAACAATTTGAACGTCTGAATGTGGACAGAAGCGATCGCCGTATGCAATCGTTCAGAGATAACATCTCTGATATGGCAGGAAGTGAACGTGGTAAAGACCGTCTGTATAATGAGCGTGAAAGATTGATGCGAACCTATGAACGTATGAAGAACGAACTTCAAACCTACGAAAACAATATGGGATTCCTTAGCGTTTCGTCGAAAGGTGGCGGAGGATTCTTGAAGGATATGGAGCGCAAGATCGAAAAGCTAAAAGAAGAGATGGCGCTTATCGTTAAGAAGATTGATGCAATAGACGAAAATTTGGAGTAATCAAAATAATTAAACAACGCATAAAGCCGTCTTGTATAAGATGGCTTTATTTTTATCCTACCTAAATGCCCGCATTACACATTTTTAATCCCGGACATGAAACCGCTGTTTTACATGGCACGCCAAATTATACTCCTCCAGTCAATGTCAGCACGATGACAAAAGACTTGGCTTATCTGCCCTTATGGTATGCCGATAAAGGTGATTTGGTTTATGTGGAAACTCTAAACGAGGAGTTTTTGAATTCTACACCTCGAGAATTAAACCTCCAAGCCTCTCCATTCAAAGCAGAAATATCTTATCGTGAACGCTATACTGCTGTACCCTGGGGGCTATCACCTCACATCCTACACTACATTTCATCTGTAACAAAAGGAAAAGTAATACAGGTTGATATTCCCTCTTGGAGACCGCAATACAAGATGCTTACCGGACGACAAAATACGATAAAGTCCCATCAGCTTATTTGTGAAATAAGCAAGGAAGAGCATTACCCACTCCCACCGCTTACGATGGATTCATTTGAAAAAGTAGCAGACTATATTAGCAAGGCAGAAGGTCCTGTCGTATTAAAAACACCCTTTTCCTCATCCGGTCGCGGTATATTGTGGATTCGCAATTCAAAACTGACCCATTCAGAATGTAACTGGATAAGAGGAGCCATTCAAAAGCAAGGATTCATCAGCGTAGAGAAGGGTTTAAATAAAACGGTCGACTTTGCTATGGAGTTTTATTCAGACGGTAAAGGTTCTATTCGTTATGAAGGCCTGTCACTCTTCGGAACAGAACAAAAGGGGGCTTATACCGGAAATATATTGATGCCACAGCCTGCCTTACAAAAGCAAATCGAATCATTGATTGGGAGTGAACAATTAGAAAAGGCAAAAAAGACCGTCACAGAAGCCATCCAGCAAGTATACAGTAAAGAATATGCTGGATATTTGGGTGTAGATATGATTCTTTATAATGAAGACGGCATGACACATATTCATCCTTGTATCGAAGTAAATATGCGTTTTACCATGGGACTAGTAGCTTTGAAATTATTCGAGCACTATGTGCACCCGGAAGCAGTCGGTCATTATCATGTCACTTTCGATAAAAATCCAGGAGAAGCGTTCAGAAAACACTTGCAGGAGCAAAAAGAAAATCCTTTATTCATTAAAGACGGCAAAATATCTAGGGGGTACTTGTCGCTTTGCCCTGTTACAGAAACAACTTATTATCGAGCCTATTTAATCGTTTAAATCAGGACCTAAGTTATCAACTCAAACAAAACACTATATTTGTATATTGACACTAAATCTTTTGAAATACTTTTTATTCTTATGAAAAAACGTCCAATCAGAATCAAAGACATTGCTGAAATATTGAATATTTCAGTCTCTACCGTATCACGGGCTCTTAGAGACACGTACGACGTTAATAAGGAAACAAGAGAAAAGGTACTTGAAATTGCGAATCAGCTAAAATACAAGCCGAATTTACATGCCTCAGCTTTGGCTTCAGGTAATACTAAAAACATAGGTGTAGTAATACCATTTATTACCAACTATTATTTCTCAACTGTGATATCAGGCATTCAGGAAACGGCCTATCATAATGGTTATAACGTGATACTATTAGTTACCAACGATGATGCAGAGCGAGAACAGAGTATGATTGAAAACCTGTCCTTGACTAGTCTCGATGGGCTATTAATCTCTATCTCATCCAATTCGACAATCGCTGAACATTTTAAATCTCTCATAGACAGTGGAATCTCACTCGTCTTCTTTGATCGTGTTCCGAAAGATATCGAAGCAACTAAAGTGATGCAAGATGACTTCCAGGGAGCTTTTACCGCTACAGAACATTTAATAAACAATGGCTATAGGAATATTGCCCATATTGCCGGAAATGAACAATTAGCATTTACACAAAATCGTTTGCAAGGCTATCTGGAAGCATTAAAGAAACATAATATACCTGTCCGCGAAGAGTGGATTATATATTCCGGTTTTTCACAACAATGTGGTGAAGAAGACACTTTGAAGCTACTTCAGTTACCGGAACCTCCTGAATCAATTTTTGCAGTCAACGACCGCAAAGCCGTTGGCGCTATTATCGCACTTAAGAATAGTGGTCTACGAGTTGGCAAAGATGTAGGTGTAATTGGATTCACCAATGACCCAATATCTACCATTATCGATCCTGCCTTAAGCACGATAGAAGAGCCTGCGTTCGAAATAGGCAAAATGAGTTGTGAACTGTTGATTAAACATATCGGAAACAAGAAAATCCTCCCAAAGGAGATTATTCTGCCTAGTAATCTAATTGTACGAGAATCAAGTCTACGTGGGTCTTGATCTTACCCATAGATTACATTTCCGCCTACGATTGTTTTCTTTATTGAAATGGCTTCGTCAAATAAGATGATATCGGCATCCTTCCCTTTCTGCAGAGTGCCTTTCCGATTGTCTATTCCCATAATTCGAGCCGGATTCTGTGTCAACATTTTCACGGCCTGTAGTAAAGGAACGCCACCCAGCTTCATCATGGTCCGAACCAATCGGTCGGCTGTAGCCACACTTCCTGCAAAGGCTGTTTTATCCGGTAGTTTAGCAACCTCGTCTTCAATGATTACTTTCAATCCATTACGCAATCCGCCAAGGATGCTCTCTCCTTCCGGCATACCGGCACCTCGCATAGCATCTGTTACCAACGCGATATGTTCGCTGCCTTTAATCTTATAGATGAGCTTCAAAAATGGCTCAGGTAAATGAATACCATCGCAAATAACCTCTACATCCATCTCATCGATTAAGAATGCACTTTCAATCACTCCGGCATAACGGAAGGCATTGCGACGAGTTACTCCAGACATACCAGAATACAAATGAGTCGCCAATTTATATCCATATTCAAACGCACGAATTACATCTTCGTAAACAGCATCTGAGTGGGCAATAGCCGGCATCACACCATATTCTTTGAGGGCAAGAGCAAATTCAATTGATCCGGGAAGTTCGGGAGCCGAGCTCCAACGTGCAATGTACTTTCCGTACGTTTTTAAAATATCAAGATATTCTTCTGGATTTGGATTTCGTATATAACGTGGGTCTTGAGCACCTCTTTGATTCATTGAAAAATAAGGGCCTTCAAGATGCAACCCAAGAAACTGAGCTCCATGTGTATTCTTTTGAAGAGCCTCTTCGTAAACACGAAAAGTTTCGATTAAATCTTCCTGCTCACTGGTCAAGGTTGTAGGGACCAGCGAAGTAGTACCATATTTAGCATGGGTTTCTGCAACCTTTAAAAAAGCATCCACATTGCCATCCATGAAATCAGCTCCACCACCACCATGCACATGCAGGTCAATAAATCCCGGAGAGACATAATCCTGCTTCGCATCTATGACTAGGTCTGCTTCAAAAGGTATATCGCCTTCTTCAACAGCTATTATCTTTCCATCGGCTATCAATACCGTTCCATTTTCAATTAATCTGTATGGAGTAATCAGTTTTCCGTTTGTTATTTTAATACGTGATTTCATCATTCACTTATTTAGGGTTCAATTCTTACGTTAAATAAAACAATTCTCAGATACAATTGGATGTAAAGCAACAATAAAAAACCGATAACGTTATCGAAAAATGTAAATACCTAACATTAGGTGATAAATGAGTTAAAATACGCACAAATAGGTATTGATGTCAACAGGTGATTGTGTGAACTTTGCTACATCCTTTATTGTTGATAAGTTATATTCGAAATTGTAATTATTTTATGAAAAAGACAGGTGTATTTTACGGTTCTTCAACCGGTACAGTAGAAGATTTAGCAAACCGCATCGCGGGCAAATTAGGTGTTGATTCTTCTGATATATTCAACGTAAGTGATATTGAAGCTGACGTTGTAGCTCCTTATGACTTATTGGTATTAGGCTCGTCAACCTGGGGAGCTGGTGACCTGCAGGACGACTGGGAAGATTTTTTAAATAAACTAAAAAAAGCAGACCTCTCCGGAAAGTTTGTTGCCATTTTTGGTGCAGGCGACTCAGCCTCTTTCAGTGATACCTTCTGTGATGCGATCGGAACCATTTATGACGCACTTCAGGGTACAGGCTGTACTTTTGTCGGGGCTGTTTCTACAGATGGATATACTTTCGATGAGTCTACAGCATTGAAAGACGGCAAATTCGTTGGTCTACCATTAGATGAACTTAATGAAGACGGAGAATCTGACGCTCGTATCGATGCTTGGGTGGAGCAATTGAAAAACGAAGTAGCATAATCTGTTTACTGCATGTTTATAGAAAAAGGGAATGTATGACTTACATTTCCTTTTTTTATTTATAGTCGACAAAAGCACTATAGATAACCAGTTTTCCTTCTCCTTCGAACGATATCGAAAATTCTGACCCGTCGGCTTCGTTCAGTGTCCCCTGCCACCAACTTTCAAATCGTCTGTCTGTCACACCCCAGCGAAGTCCGCTAGTAGTCAGTCGTACATCCGGAGTAATACAGAATATGGATACCTGTTGTCCTTTGTGAGAAGGAAACGTATGACTTTTCTTTATTGGAACAAAGACGCCAAAATCTGACATCATTTCCACCTGTTCAAACAGATCGATATATTCAGTCAGCAAACTGATATTAGCCAGTGTATGATCTTCACGCAAACCCGTCGCACCCAGAATCAACAGCCTTTTGTATCCTTTTTCAGACGCAAAATGAACCGATTTGGTGAGGTCGTTTGTCATCTGATCTGCCGAATGCCTTACTTCACAATTGGAACTATAACGAATGTGTTGTGGCAAGCTATCCAGATCACCTACTATTGCCGATGGCTTATAACCTTTGGCCAATAAGGTCTCTGCAGCACCATCACATGCAATTAACATCGGAGTCTCACGTAGATAACTCAACAATTCTTCGCGTGTAGGGAACAATCCGTTAGCAACAATCACACAATCATATTTCATGTTCAAATCTATTTCTTATTCTATCAAACCAATATACAGTCCCTTATGTTTTTGTAATTTGATTGAGATGAAGTTTTAGAAGCATCGCTTTGAAATTCTATTTCTATATATATAGAAAAACTTTACTACAGTTATAGAAAAACTTTTCCATATATATAGAAATAAAAAAACATCCCAATCGTTTTGAAAAAACTTAGGTGAGGTTTCCTTTTTTCTTCCAGTTGTAATAACCGACAACTGCCAATACGGTATAACAAATATACAGAATCATCGTTGGATATAGACCTCGCGAGAAATAGAGATACGCTGAGACAGCATTAATTAACACCCAGCAAGGCCAATGCTCTATGATACGTTGAGCCAACATCCATGTAGCAACAATACTCAGTGCCGTTGTAAACGCATCGCCTAATGCCACGGGTGAGTCTGTAAAATAGTTCAGTATAGCATATATACCAGCAAACAGGATGATTGAAGCAAGCCCACAAAAGAGAATCAATCGTCTATCTATCCTACGGTAGATGATACCTGTCTCACCGGTTTGTGTATTGGTTTCTCCATGATGTCGGGTCCAAAGCAAAAATCCGTAAATGCTTATCAACACATAATACAAATTTAAGGTCATTACCGCATAAAACTTGGAAAAGAAGAAAACGAAAACATAGGTAAGCGAGGTAAGAAAACCAATTACCCACATAGCCTTATGCTGCTTTATCTCCAACCAGAGATAAAGCAACCCTGTAACCACACCAAAATATTCTAAGAATTGTTCCATTTAGGTATTGTTAGACTTAAAATCGAAGCGTTACCCTGGCCATCGCATTCGTTCCGGCCTGCGTAAAATAGCCATCTTGTTTGTATCTCTTGCCTTCCGAATAGTAAGAGTATACCCAGCCATTCGTTTCGTATGCTTCGTTAAACAGGTTGTTGACCGTCACATCGACGCTAAGCTCTTTTACGAATCTTGGTTTAAAAATATATCCGATACGCAAACTATTAATGAAATAGGCATCGATAGAACGGTCTGACGACGATGAATTATCCATATATTGCTTGCCCACATATTGAGAGCTAAAGCTTGCCGACAGGTTTTTGTAAGAGAAGTCAAACAAGCTATTTGCAATTACGCTCGGAGAAAAAGAGATGTTTGTCGTTCCTAAATAGGTTTCCCGCTGTTCTCCTGTATCCCAATCGTCTACATATTCGGTAAAGTTACGAATCTTGTTCCGGCTGAAGGTGGCATTCCCGTTCCAATTCAACCATGGCGCTATTTTTATACCGGCAATCAATTCAATTCCTGTCCGATAGCTATCTTTGATATTGGAGGTTAAAGCTTCGCCTATCTCACTGATTTTGCCGGAAAGGATTAATTGATTATTGTAATCCATATAATAAAGATTGACTCCTGCATTGAAAAGCGGATGCTCAAAGGTATAGCCGGCTTCATAATCGTAAAGCGTTTCATGAACCGGATGCTCGCCTACTCCTGCTTCGGTGAAATTATCCCGACCCGGTTCACGATTGGCTACAGAGAATGACGCAAATGCCGTATGATATTCTTTATGATAGTTAATTCCGGCTTTGGGATTAAAGAAATCCCAGTGTTTTGATATGTTCACGTTATCGCCGGCTTTATCATCGCTCCCTTTGATGGAATAATCTATTCCCCGATATTGTAAATCCAAGAACCCTGTCAATGAAGGAAAAAAGTTGTAATTTAATTTCACGAACGAATTATAGTCGGTCTTCTTCCCCGTATTCAGATAATATTCATAATCGGGATGAGGAAGAATATTGGCCGATTTAACCCACATTACTCGTCCAAAATGGTCGCCGTCATATCGATTAGCTGCCGCACCAAAAGTAAACAGCATTTTATCACTCCGGTAGTTGGCATTGTAAATAGCCCCATAGAAATCATTAGCCAGCCACTTACGACGCACGAGGTCGGTTTTCTTCTGTAGGTTTCCCTCTGGATCCACATATGTCGGAAGTTTATAGGCGGCAAACTTAGCTCCTGCCTTATAATCTTCATAATAGCCTTCACCGTTTGTATAATGCAAGGTCATATTCATATTCCAGGAATTGGAGAGCCTTTGCGAACCAATCAGATGATAATGATTCTGCCAGTAGTTATCTGTTTGATTATCATAATACTGTGTCATACCATTTTCATCCTCATATTCCCCACAAGGATTATATCTCCGGTCGGAATTCAGCAAAGACGACGGCACACCATTCCATGCCTGATATGTTTTCTCGGCACTACCAAACGTCTGAAACTTGATCAGGGTATTCTCACCATAGTAAGCACCAGAAAGAAAATAAGATCCCATATTCGCCTGAGCTCGAGAAATGAACCCATCGCTACGCACATACGAATAACGAGCATCAAAAATAAAATGATCTTTCAGCAGGCCGGTTCCCCCTTTCACCATATTACGTACCGTACCAAAAGAGCCGGCAGATATAGAATAGTCTAAATAGGGATTCTGATCGGGATTTTGGCTTCTCATCGCTACAGTAGCCCCGAAAGCCGCCCCTCCATTCATTGAGGTGCCTGCTCCACGTTGGATTTGCACCTCTTCGACCGAAGAAGCTATATCCGGCATGTTTACCCAAAATACAGTATGCGATTCTGCATCATTGACAGGCACACCATTGAGCGTTATATTGATACGACTTGCATCTGTGCCACGTATGCGAAATCCACTATACCCTATGCCATTACCGGCATCAGATGTCATAATAACGGAAGGAGACTGAGAAATTAAAAACGGTATTCCCTGTCCGTCATTTCGTTTTGACAATTCTTTACCGGAAAGCTCAGAATAAGCTATGGGCATTACCTTTGTCACCTTGGTGGCTGACACCACCACTTCATCTAAAGAAAGATTTTGAGAAATTTGCAGTGAGTCAGTCGGATTGTTATCCGCTTTTACCGCATGAGCAGCCAAAAACAAGGCTGTTACAAAAAATACACTTTTCATCCTTTCGACTTTTAGTTTTCATTAAGTTCACTTGTGAATAGGATAGGAGTGTGTGAAGAAGAATATACCTTAAAATGAAAGCGGAAGCTTTACATTATTTCCCTTCGGCGGCATTATCCGCATCAGGTAATATGGGTATCATCTCAGCCTGAAAAAACGTCCCGCGGAAAACGAGATTTCAAGCACCCCTTAGTATTCGAACACCAAAGGAACACATTTTGACCGACTTAAGCAAACATAATCCGAAATCTCGTTGCAATAATTCATTTTAAGGTTCATTAATTCTCTACCCGTAAGGGCCTTTAAAAGGATTTTCTATCGTATGATAAATAATAGAAATTAATTATATTTGGAGGACATTATCAATCACTATTAAAAACTACAGAGTATGGGTATTTGGGATAAACTAAGAGGCGAATTAATTGATATTGTTGAATTTTTAGACAATACGCAAGACACCATTGTATACCGTTTCGAACGCCACAACAATGAAATAAAGAATAACGCTAAGCTCGTGGTTCGTGAAGGACAGATTGCTGTCTTTGTCAATGAAGGCCAGGTAGCTGACACGTTTACTCCTGGAACTTATACATTGAACACACAAAACCTGCCCATCTTAAGCACATTGAAAGGTTGGAAGTATGGTTTTAACAGTCCCTTCAAAGCAGAAGTATATTTTGTCAGCACGAAAAACTTTATAGATCAGAAGTGGGGTACAAAAAATGCTATTACCCTAAACGACCAACGATTTGGCATGGTTGAGATCCGTGCTTTCGGGGTATACACCTTTAAAGTAACGGATGCACCTGTCTTCATTCGTGAAATTGTAGGGACAAATCAAACCTTCTCGACCAGTCAGATTCAAGAACAATTGAAGAGCATCATCGTTACTCGATTTTCAGATACAGTAGGCGAAACTAACCTACCAATCGAAAACTATGCATCCAATTTGAATGAGCTTTCATCGGCCATATTCAATTATATGAAAGATGATTTCACGGCTTATGGAATGGATGTAACCAAGTTCTTGATTGAAAACATCTCTATGCCGGACGAAGTGAAGAAAGAAATTTTCGAACTCAGCCGACTGGACAAGATCGATCTGGACAAACTGACAAAGATGAAAGCAGCCAAGGCTATGGAAGCAGCAGCTGAAAACCCATCGGGCACAGCCGGTATGGGTATTGGACTTGGTGCAGGTATGGCTATGGCCAATCAGATGACACAAGCAATGGCCGGTCAGATACATCAAAATCAACAATCTCAACAGGTTACCCCTCCTCCTATCCCCAGCCTTAACAATTACTATGTAGCAATCGAGGGAAAACAACAGGGCCCATTCAACAGAGCTAAACTGGAAGAATTAGCGGCATCTAATCAGTTGACCCGCGAAACACTGGTATGGAAGCAGGGATTGACTAATTGGGAGGAAGCTGGATTGCAGGCTGACTTGCAAGACCTATTTGGTGCTACCCCTCCTCCTCTACCCAAACAGTAATATGTTATGTCGGAATCTACCGAAAATAAGAGAACGGGCAGCGACATTTATCCATGTATGCATTGTGGCGCTGCCCTAAAATATAAACCGGGGACAGATTTCCTCCATTGCGATTATTGCGGTTCAGACACCCCTATAGAATCAAGAAAAGTGGAGGAAGTCCACGAACTCGATTTCGAGACGTATGCAGCCAACTTTGAAAAGCTGAATACTCAAGCAACTAAAATCATCAGTTGTCGGAAATGTGGGGCCGAATCAACATTCAATGAAAGCCTAAAATCGGTTACCTGTCCTTATTGTACTACCCCACTTATCGAATCGGATGTTCATGAAGAACGTCTGATTCAACCCTCTTATCTCCTCCCCTTTAAGATAGAAGGTAAGGAGACGCATAATTATTTGAACAACTGGTTAAGGAAGCTTTGGTTTGCACCTAATAAACTCAAAGAGCAGGCCTTGTATACAAACCAGCTTCAAGGTGTATATATTCCTTGTTGGACGTACGATGCACAAACGGAAACAAACTATACCGGTCAAAAAGGGATCAACTATACCACAACCGTAGGAAGCGGAAAAAACAGACGAACGGTAACCCAGATACGCTGGCATTATTGCAGCGGACATGTGTCGCTCTTTTTCGACGATGTGATGGTGCCTGCTTCAGGTATGATTGCCCGAGACACTATGAACAAAATCAACAACTGGGACACCATGAATATGGTTGAAACAGACAATCGGTTCTTCAGCGGGTTTCTTACTGAGAAATACGTTATGAATATGAATGAGGGGTATAACCTGGCCCGACAAATCATGAACAAAGAGATTGATTATGCCATCTGTAGAGATATTGGGGGCAATCATCAGCGTATTACGTCAAAGAGTACGGAATTTAGCGAAGTCAAGTTTAAGCTGATTCTATTGCCCGTATATATGTCTTCGTATATTTACAAAAATAAGTTATACCATTTTTTCTTGAATGCCCGCACCGGACGTGTAACGGGAGACCGGCCTTATAGCCCTATAAAAATAGCATTCGCTATAGTTGCCGGTATTGCAGCACTTATCGCATTTATTTTATTCTTGAACAGTCAATAATTATTTTTGAGGGAAGAAATACCCAAATGAGAAAGTTACATTATTCTGAAACACACGGGATTCTCCATCTCTTTTTACTTGCCTTCTATCCAGAGCTCCACAAAGCGCATTAATAGAGAAAAATACTTGGTCGTATTTAACAGCTAATCCCATATTCACTCCGACATCCCATTTTTTGAGTTGGCCAACTTCTTCTTTGTCAAATTCGAGATCCTTCTTCACTCCTTCATAGGTATGGCTTCCAAATAACGAATAATCGATAGCCGGCCCCAGCATAACACTCATACGAACACCCGAAATTGGAATGTTATAGGCAATATTGAGCGGCATCTGTATGGAGTAATAATTATACTTGTTCTTAACTGTATTAATCTCGTTTTCTATACGCGAATAAAAAGAACCTCCCTGATTGACAAAAGAAACTTCCGGACGAAATGAGAAACGGCGATAAAAAGGTACATTCATTAACCCACCGACACTAAATCCGGCACGTGAACCTACCTTATTTTCTGTCTCCAAATTTTGTATCATTGCTGAATAAGATAATCCACCACGCACACCATAACTGATTTGCGAATAAGAAGGAGTTACTGCCAAAAAAATTAAGAGTAACAGGGTGCTGATCTTTAATGGTAAAGCCATAAACGGTAATCTTTAGATAAGGACAAATATACATTTTTCATCCGTACATTCGGCCTTTTTAGTAACTTTAGAGAAAAATTATATATCATTCCGAATCATAAATGGAACCATTTGTACACTTACATCTTCATACTCAATACTCTCTATTGGATGGTCAAACAGCCATAGACACACTTTTAGACAAAGCAATCAAAGACAATATGCCTGCTATTGCTGTGACGGACCATGGCAATATGTTTGGGATTAAAGAGTTTTACAACAAGGTTAAGAAAAAGAACAGTAAGCCTCAAGGTGAAATAAAAGCGTGTAAGAAGAAGATTGAGGAGTTACGTAAACAAGAAAATCCTTCCGAAGAAACACGGGCAGAAATAGCCCGTCTAGAGGCTGAAATAAAAGAACACCAATCTCATCTATTCAAGCCAATTATTGGATGCGAATGCTATTGTGCCCGTAATGGTCGACATAATAAAACCCTAAAAGAAGACCTGAGCGGATGGCATTTGATTGTACTTGCCAAAAACCTGACCGGATACAAGAACTTGATTAAAATGGTATCCATCTCATGGACGGAAGGCTTTTACGGACGTCCTAGAATAGACAAAGAGCTACTCGAGAAATACCACGAAGGGCTAATCATAAGTTCGGCGTGTTTGGGGGGTGAAGTACCCCAGCATATCATGAAGGGGCGGATCGAGGAAGCCGAAAAGTCAATCATGTGGTTCAAAAACCTGTTTGGTGATGACTTCTACCTGGAGATGCAACGTCATGAAACCCACGCTGCAAATGCTGACGCAACAACTTTTCAAAAGCAGCAAGAGGTTAACAAAGTGCTGATTGAGCTAGCTCGTAAATTGGATGTTAAGTTGATTGCTACGAATGACGTACACTTTGCCAACGAAGAAGATGCCGAAGCGCACGACCGTTTGATCTGCTTGAGTACAGGTAAGGACCTGGACGATCCATCCCGTATGAGGTATTCAAAACAGGAATGGATGAAATCGACGGCAGAGATGAATGTCATTTTCGCAGACATTCCTGAGGCCCTTAGAAATACGATAGAAGTTGCCAATAAAGTAGAATTCTATTCTATTGACAATGACCCTTTGATGCCGGACTTTCCTCTTCCGGAAGGATTCGACAACGAGGATGAGTATCTGCGCTACCTGACTTATGAAGGGGCTAAGAAAAAATACGGAGAACCGCTTTCTGAGGAAGTAATTGAACGCTTGGATTTCGAATTGAGTACGGTAAAAGGAATGGGATTCCCAGGCTATTTCCTTATCGTTCAGGATTTCATCCGTGCAGCAAAAGAAATGGGTGTTTCAGTAGGACCGGGACGTGGATCGGCCGCCGGATCGGCCGTTGCTTATTGCCTCGACATCACTGATATCGACCCAATCAAATATGATTTGCTTTTTGAACGTTTCTTAAATCCGGACCGTATATCCTTGCCTGATATCGATACAGACTTTGATGATGACGGACGTGGCGAAGTATTGCGCTGGGTAACTGAAAAATACGGAAAGGAAAAAGTAGCGCATATCATCACCTACGGTACGATGGCTACTAAATCGGCGATTAAGGACGTTGCCCGCGTGCAAAAGCTACCGTTAGCAGAGTCTAACCGCTTGGCGAAATTGGTACCGGACAAAATTCCCGATTTGAAAAAGTTCAAATTAAAAGATGCAATTCAGTATGTACCCGAGCTGAAGGAAGCGGCTACAGGCTCTGATCCTCTAGCCCGTGACACTCTGAAATATGCCCAAATGCTGGAGGGGAACGTGCGGAATACCGGTGTACACGCTTGTGGTGTAATCATCGGGAAATACGATATTTCAGATATCGTTCCGGTCAGTACAGCTAAAGATAAAGATACCGGCGAAGAAATGCTGGTAACGCAATATGAAGGTTCTGTAATTGAAGAAACAGGACTTATCAAGATGGACTTCCTTGGACTAAAAACGTTATCCATCATTAAAGATGCCGTAGAAAATGTACGTATCACCCGTGGCGAAAAGATCGATATAAATAAGATAAGTCTAGAAGATCAAAAAACATTTGAATTATACTGTCAAGGCAAGACAACCGGTACATTCCAGTTCGAGTCTGCAGGTATGCAAAAATACCTAAGAGAACTGCAACCTTCAAAGTTTGAAGACTTGATTGCAATGAATGCCCTCTATCGTCCGGGACCAATGGACTATATTCCTTCCTTTATTGCCAGAAAACATGGACGGGAAGAGATCAGGTATGATATCCCAATCATGGAACGCTACCTCAAGGATACATATGGCATTACCGTTTATCAGGAACAGGTCATGCTCCTGTCTCGCTTATTGGCCAATTTTACTCGTGGAGAGAGCGACGCGCTGCGTAAAGCCATGGGTAAGAAGTTGATCGATAAGATGAATGAGCTGAAGACAAAATTCCTGACCGGAGGAAAAAGTAACGGACACGACGAGAAAACGCTAGAGAAGATCTGGTCGGACTGGGAAAAGTTCGCCTCTTATGCATTCAATAAAAGTCATGCAACTTGCTACTCATGGGTTGCCTATCAGACGGCCTATCTAAAAGCTAACTACCCTTCTGAATACATGGCTGCCGTATTGAGCCGAAGCCTTTCTAACATCACGGATATCACAAAATTCATGGATGAATGTAGAGCAATGAATATTCAAGTGCTCGGTCCGGATGTAAACGAATCCGTTCTCAAATTTAGTGTTAATCAAAAAGGGGATATTCGCTTTGGTTTAGGAGCTATTAAAGGTGTAGGAGAATCTGCCGTTCAAAATATTATTGAAGAACGCAAGAAAGGTCCTTTCAAAAGTATCTTCGACTTCGTTGAACGGGTCAACTTAACGGCCTGCAACAAGAAAAACATGGAATGTTTGGCTTTAGGTGGGGCATTCGACAACTTTGGAATCCGCCGTGAGCAATTTTTTGCAACATCGAAAGACGAAACATTCTTGGACACGCTGGTAAGATATGGTAATAAATATCAGGTTGACAAAATTACGGCTGCTAATTCTTTATTTGGCGATGACAACCTGGTTGAAATTGCGAAGCCCGAGATTCCTCAAGCAGAGCCTTGGAGTGATCTGGAACGATTGAATAAAGAAAAAGAACTTGTTGGCATTTACTTGTCTGCTCATCCTCTGGATGAATATCGCATTATACTAAGTTACGTATGCAATACAGGAGCAGCTGAGCTTAACGACAAAGATAGTCTTAAAGGCCGTGAGATTCTCGTGGGTGGCATTGTGACCGGTTTTCGTGAAGGATTTACAAAGACCGGCAAATCGTATGGAATTTTGAAGATAGAAGATTTCACGGGTAGTGGTGAGATTGCTTTATTTGGGAACGACTATATCGAATACAGCAAATTCGGCCGTATAGGGATGTATTTGCTTATCACAGGAAGGGTAGAACCACGCCAATACAATGAGTCGATTCTGGACTTTAGAATTGGCACCATACGTCTTCTTCAAGATGAGAAAGACAAACTGATCGAAAAAATAACAGTTACTTTACCTATTCACGATCTGAATGAAGAAATGATAAATGAACTTTCGGTATTGATTAAGAACAATCCGGGACAGAGCTTGTTATACTTTAAAGTTGTAGATGGAGAGCATAAAATTAACTTGAATTTATTCTCTCAAAACGTAAGACTTAACGTCACACGTGACTTGGTTGACTTTCTGACAAGTAATGAAAATATCGATTTTAAAATTAATGGTTAGCATTGTCCGACCTAAAAGTATTTTGTACTTTTGAATCAATAAAACGAACTAAAATAACTTATTAAAAAAGGAAACAAACATGGCACTAGAAATTACAGATGCGAATTTCGATCAACTAGTAAGCGAAGGCAAGCCATTGGTAATTGACTTCTGGGCTGAATGGTGTGGCCCTTGCCGTATGATAGGCCCAATCATCGAGGAACTGGCTACTGAGTACGACGGTAAAGTTACTATTGGCAAATTGGATGTGGACAACAATGACGATGTCGTATCTAAATTTGGCATTCGCAATATTCCTACTATTCTTTTTATTAAGAATGGTGAAGTTGTAGACAAACAAGTTGGTGCAGCTAGCAAGGCTGTTATAGCTGCTAAAATCGACGCATTGCTATAACATCAGACAATCATATTTTTCTTGCGCGAAGCATTTCGCGCTTACCAGGGGGGCCGGGTATTCTTTCAACAGAGAATCCGGCCTCTTTCATCATACGACGTACCGTCCCTTTTGCACAATACGTAGTTAAGATTGCTTCCGGGTTCATCTGCGCATATAGTTTATTAAATATTTCTTGATTCCACATTTCCGGTTGTTTGTCCGGTGCGAAAGCATCAAAATAGACTAAATCTAAATTATCAGGTAATAGAGTAGTATTACTATCTCCTAAAATTTTATGCAGTTTGAATTGGCCTGTAATAAAACAGTCTTGATTCCATAGAGAGGTATGCAATTTTTGAAATAACTCATTCTCCGAGCCTCCATAATTCAATTTAGCAATAAGTTCAGCATCTAAGGGAAATCGTTCAATAGTGAAATATTCAATATGCAGGCGTGGCTTTTCTAGCGTTTCTTTTAAGGTTAAAAATGCATTTAAACCGGTACCAAATCCTATCTCAAAAACTCGTATATCTTGTTTTTGTGATTGGCGTAATCCCGATTCTATAAAAACATGCATAGACTCTTGAACAGCACCATTCACTGAATGGTAATGTTCATCCATATCAGGCAGAAAAAGTGTGTGACTCCCGTCTGCCGTCAGTTGTAATTTAATTTGTTTTGACATAGATTATTATTAAAAAGGACCGATAACACGACTGTTATCGATCCTTTTTAATCTATTATAAATAATTTACAATTATCCTAATAGTAGTATCCTCTAATTAGAGAGTACTAGAGCGTTTGGTAGCTGAATAACTGATTTTTAAAGCATATGCTTCACGAAGGGCCTGCTTAACATCAGTTACAATTCCCATCTTAGTTTGTCTGTCAGCTTTAATTGAAACTGTCATATATGGAGCATCTTCTTCTCTCATACTTGATTTTTCCTGAGCAATGTAATCTTCAATCTCAGATACTTCAGCAAATTGGTCATTTAACTGAATACGAGTTTCAGAACCCATCTTGTCTCTTAAAGCTACAGTAGGTTGTCCGATATAAATGAAAGTAACCAATGACTTCTTCTCCAATTTTTGAAGTTCAGTCGCTTGAGGTGATTGGAAAACCACTTTCAAAGTTACTTCACGCATAGTCGTTACCATCATGAAAAAGAACAAAATAGCAAAAACGATATCGGATACTGACGTCATCGTCAACTGTGGGACATCACGTTGGACACTTGAACCGAATTTTCCCATAATTACTTTCCTCCATAGTTTTTAGGCTCAGCTTCAGATATATTTTGCTTATATATCATCTGAACCGCCTTTTGTTGTTCTTCATCTAATTCATCAAAAGTTTTTCCAAACTTTTCCACTGACACATCATTTCTCAATTCATTGTAAGCAGCGACCAATTCGTTCTGAACATTAATATATGCTTGATATTCTGTTCCACGGTCGTTTTGTAAAGAAATAACATGGTTTTTTGTCACCATCATTGGTCCAAAGAATGGAACATCAACTTCAACTTTTTCTGGTTTATGTTCGTCATTATATGGATTTTCAACAAATTCCTTTACAAGCTCCTTCAATTGGCTTACTTCAACAAATTGTCCATTACAGAGTATCTGATTGTGTGTATTAATCAACACAACCATAAGATTTCTTTTCTTAATGTCAAGATCTGTATTTTTTTGGTCTTTTGGCACAGGAGGTGGCAAACGTCTTGCCAACCCCATATCTGTATCCATTGATGTAGTCAATAGGAAGAAGAGTAGAATCATAAATGCAATATCACCACTTGATGTTGTAGTCAAGCCAGGTAATGCTTTTTTTCTTCTATTAGCCATCTTCTCTCTCCTTTTATTATTTACCTAATGATTTTCTTATATTTCCCCACACGATAACTGCTACTAGAGCAACAATCATTGTGTAAATAGAGTATAAGAACATATCACTTGTTTTTAGCCAAAAAGGTACGTTCTCTGTTCCATCATATCCTGGAGAATAAATAGGAGTGTCGCTACCTAATGAACGAGTAACAACTAAAAGTCCAATCATAAGGACAATAGCACCTAATGAAAGCATTCCAGATTTTGGATCATGCTTTAAGAGCTTGCCCATTTGCATAACTGCAAAAATCACAGTCATTCCTAATACTATTCCTAACAATATATACATCCAATACAATAGTACATCTGTATAAACTGGTTCAGGAATTTCTGCAGCTGGGTCTACCACGCCACCACCATAATATACTCCGAATACAACTAAACTGATTATAATGGCGATGACAAAAAACCAACTGGATATTTTTCTAATTTTTGATACGGCCATAATTCGATTTATTTTTTGTATTTAAGGTTGTATTTTACAACTAAATCCATGAAAGTAATTGTAGAATCTTCCATCTTATTGATGATTGCTTCGAGTTTACTTAGTAGGTAATTGTAAAATAACTGTAGGATAATAGCAGTAACAAGACCGGCAATAGTAGTAATCAAAGCAACCTTCATACCACCAGCAACAACCGTCGGGCTGATATCACCTACAACCTGAATTTTATCGAACGCCATGATCATACCAACAACAGTACCGATAAATCCAAGAGAAGGAAGGATAGCGATAAACAAAGTAATCCAAGATAAATTCTTTTCTAATAAACCTGATTGAACAGCACCGTAAGAAGTAACTGATCTTTCAACGGTATCAACATTTTGATCAATTCTCATCAAACCTTGGTATACGATAGAAGCAACTGGACCCTTAGTGTCACGAGCAAAAGCTTTTGCTCCTTCAACATCTCCCTTATCAAGAGCTTCTTCAATATTCTTGAACAATTTAGTAGTATTAACTTCTGCTAAGTTCAAATAAATCACGCGTTCAAGACAGATTGCAAGACCAATGATAAAAGGAACACTGATCATACTGTTAAATGTAGCACTACCTTCAATAAAGAGTCTCTTTAATTCATGATGTAAGCCACCTTCAACAGCGCCAGCAGCTGCTGCATCTTGTGCGAATGCTACCGTAGAAGTTCCAAGGGCGATAATACCCAAGATTACTTTTGAAAATAAATTTCTCATCGTGTGTTTAATTTTAAGATTAATAATTTATTATTTTTCAGTTTTTATTTAATATTTATTTACATCTCCTTGATAATCTTGCGGAGAAAGCGGGATTCGAACCCGCGATACGCTTTAGGCGTATACACGCTTTCCAGGCGTGCCTCTTCAACCACTCGAGCATCTCTCCAAAACGAGCGCAAAATACGAAAAAAAACCACTTGCAAGTTTTTCAGACTACAAATCTATGTTTTTTGACGAATATACACACTATATCTCTTTATATTTAATTACTATCTAACAAGATTAATCATAAAATTCTCCAAAATCAAGCGTAGAATATATCTCCTTTGAGTTTTTTACAATGATTTCAGCAACTTTATCAAATGACAAATTGAATATTTCAGCAATCTTTTGAACGATTTCAAATAAATAAATAGGCTGATTTCGTTTACCCCGATATGGAACCGGAGGCAAATAAGGTGCATCCGTTTCAACTACTATATCATGAATAGTTGCGGTCTCTTTTAAAACTTCAGGAAGATCTGAATTCTTATATGTGACTATCCCATTGATACCTAATTTGAAGTTAGGGAATGACAACGCTTCTTTTGCTTGCTCTACTGTACCCGAGAAGCTATGAAAAACACCTTTTAGCTTATCCCGACCTACTTTACTTAGTACTTCAAACACCTCAGGAAAAGCGTTGCGAGTGTGAATAGATACCGGTAAAGACATATCAACACTCCACTTCAATTGTTCTTCAAACACAATTTTCTGTTCCTTCACAAAGGTCTTATCCCAATAAAGATCGATTCCTATTTCACCAATTCCTACATAAGGTCGCTTAGACAATAGACCCTCAATAT
The DNA here is from genome assembly GCA_023429375.1 of Bacteroidota bacterium. Lineage (GTDB taxonomy): Bacteria > Bacteroidota > Bacteroidia > Bacteroidales > Tannerellaceae > Massilibacteroides. The sequence continues at coordinate 252,565 of JAEYVY010000016.1, forward strand.
AGCTTAGTTCTTTAACATAATCAGCATCAACACTTGTAGGATGAAGTCCCATCATGGGATAACAGAAATCCGGAAACTTATCACACAAGGCATATAAACTTTCAACAGAAGTACTATCTATGTTTGGCAACAATACCGCTAACAGACCAAATTCTCGTGATGCAGATATCAGCTCCTCTCGATCAGAATCAAATTCTTCGGCGTAAATATGACAATGGGTATCAATTAGTCTCATATCAATCAACACGCTTCATCAACCTATCACTTATCTCTTTCAAAACGACTAAACGTTCACCAGATACGCTAAGATTATTTAGAGAAGCTTTTGCTTTTTCATAATGATATACAATTCGCTGTTCGGTTAATTCTTTAACCCTCAAATCAACATATAGGGAGGAAAAATAAGCGATCTTTTCACTTGCATTGAATTCTTCACGCTCCAACCATCGCATGATTTCTTTTCTCTTCTTTTCGTCAGATCGCTCTAAAGCATTGATAAGTAAAAACGTCTTTTTGTTACACAAGATATCACCACCTATATTTTTGCCAAATGATTGTACATTTCCAAAAACATCAAGTAAATCATCTTGCAACTGAAAAGCTAGGCCTAAATCAATTCCATAGTCATACAGAAGATTTGCATCTTTTTCTGGTGCACCACCAATTGTTGCTCCCATCTTTAAGGCAGTAGCTAAAAGAACAGCCGTCTTGAGTTTTATCATATGAAGATACTCCTGCTCTGTTACATCCAATCGCTGTTCAAACTCCATATCATACTGCTGACCACCGCATATTTCTAATGCCATATCTGTAAAAAGAGGCAAGATAGTCGGAAGATATTTTATATCTGTCGTTTCTATGAGTTTGTATGAAGCGATCAACATAGCATCACCTGATAAAATAGCTGTATTGGGGTTCCATTTTTTATGAACAGTAGGTTTATTCCTACGCATATCTGCTCCATCCATTAAATCATCATGGAGCAAGGTGAAATTATGAAATACTTCAAGGGCTAATGCGGGCTTAATTGCAGCATTAATATCATCTGCATAGATATTACAGCCAATAAGTGTCAGTGCCGGCCTTATTCTTTTTCCACCTAAAGAAAGGATATATTCTATAGGCGTAAATAATGTTTTAGGATCACCAGCAAATGAAATAGATGACAATTCTGCCTCTGTAATTGCCAATATTGAGTCCAAAGATTCCATCCCTATATTTTTACTTAATTAAAAAAGGCTGCATTAAGCAGCTCTTCTTTTATTTTGTATTACTGTAATCTAAATGTGATAGGCACAGTATATTTTACACGCACAGGCTTTCCTCGTTGTTTACCAGGAGTCCACTTAGGCATGGTGTTAATCACACGAAGTGCTTCTTTATCCAAAGATGGGTCTACACCTCTGACAACTTCAGCATCAACAACAGTACCGTCACGATTAACAACGAATGAACAAATCACACGTCCTTGGATTCCGTTTTCTTGTGCAATCACAGGATATTTAATCCCTTTATTAATGAATTCTAAAAGCTTAGCTTCACCACCAGGGAATTTAGGCATCTCTTCTACGACAGTAAAAATCTGTTGCGCAGACTCTTCTTCCTCTTCAACTACGGCAGGAGCTACATAAGTTTGTACTTGAGCTTCACGTTGTGTGTCTTCAGAACTCAAAAGTTCTTGTTGATCTAAATCAACATCATCTTCCACAACATTTAGCACCTCAGTTACTACCTGGGCAGGAGGAGGAGGAGGAGGAGGAGTCTTAACTTCTTCAACTCTTGTAATTTCGATTTCTTCTTCAGCAATGATATCAGCAATTCCCTCCACCTTTACGGCATTTACTTCTCGGGTACCCCATTCAAAGCCTACGAATAGAGCAGAAAGACCGACAACAAATCCCATAAGGACGCTAAGGAATTTACCTCCTTCCAAGCTTGCCTTCTTCGATTTTTTTACTTCCATATAATTATAATGTTTTACGTGTTTTCCAATGTGACAAAAATACAAATTATTTTATATCAACCTTTATAAAAGGAAAAATACTTATTCATTTTTGCATTTTTAAGTCGATTCAATAAAAATTAAATTACTTCATATACCTTTTCATCCTTTTTATCGTTAATAAAAGGCAGGTATATGCATGTAATATCAGCATTTTAAAATGTAAAGTAATATCTTTTTTTTAAATAAATCATTATCAAACTGTCGAATTTTCCATTTCAATGAATAATCAATTCATAAAAACATAAACTAAAGAATAAAATACAGACTGAATAATGATTAATAGAATCAGAGAATTCCACGAAATGAGTACCTTTGGTTCGATTTTAGACAAACTATGAGACATATAATTTTATTGCTAATTATTTCCACATTTTCATCTTTTCTGATGGCACAAGAAGGCGAAGAAGTCTTCGGATTTCTGCGTTATCCGACTTCTGTCAGGGCTAATGCCCTTGGGGGCAATTCCGTTTCGCTTATCGAAAGAGACCCCTCGTTGGTTTTCCATAACCCTGGTATTCTTGGGACAGAAATGGATGGAATGATTAATATAAACTACATGAATTACATTTCTGATATAAATGTAGGAAGTGCAATATTCACTAAAGCGAGTGGTGAGCGAGGAGCTTGGGGCATTGGGGCCAGCTTTATCAGCTATGGGAATTTCAAGCAAACATCAATCAATAATGATCAAGAAGGCTCATTCACAGCAAAAGACATCAATTTTACGGCTTTATATGGATATGACTTATCCGAAAGGTGGCGAGGAGGATTAGCAATCAAATTTTTATATTCTACATTTGAACGCTATTCGGCATTTGGACTATGTGCAGATGCCGGGTTGAGTTATTTCAATCCAGATAAGGAGTTTTCTTTTGGTTTTACCTTTAAAAATTTGGGAGCCCAATTGAAAAGCTATACAGATGAACGTCATCGACTGCCTTGGGATATCCAAATAGGGGCGACAAAGAAATTAGAAAATGCTCCAATCCGATTATCTGTAACAGCCATGTACTTGAATAAATGGGAAATAAATTACCTGGACAAGGTCAATCTTGATTATAAAAACACATTCTTTAAAACACTGACCAGACACCTTTTATTCGGGGTTGAGTACATTCCTTCGGAAAATGTATGGCTTGGATTAGGTTTTAATCCAAAGACAAACCAGGATATGGCTTTAGAAACAGGGAATAAATTAGGAGGCTTTTCTTTTGGCGGAGGAATCAGAATCAACAAATTTGATGTATCTGCTTCTGTTGCCAAGTATCATCCATCGGCTACCTCTCTCATGATTAGCATTTCTACAACACTGGACGATTTTAAATAAACACGATAGATAATGAAAAAAATAGTGATCGCAATTGATGGCTTTTCATCAAGTGGGAAAAGCACAATGGCTAAAGATCTTGCAAAAACAATCGGGTATACCTATATAGATACAGGGGCAATGTACCGTGCTGTCACCCTTTATTGCCTGACTAACGGAATCATTACAGATAAAGGAATAGACAATGACCGGTTACAGGCTGAAATTAATAGTATAAACATCGATTTCAGACTTAATAAGGAGACTGGAAAACCGGAAACTTATCTTAATGGGGTCAACGTTGAACAAGATATTCGTAAAATGGAGGTAGCCAATTGGGTCAGTCCGATTGCAGCCATCGGTTTTGTAAGACGGGCTTTGGTTGAGCTGCAGCAGAAAATGGGAGAACAAAAAGGCATAGTTATGGACGGGAGAGATATAGGAACTGTTGTCTTTCCTCATGCTGAACTTAAATTATTCATAACAGCTAGTCCTGAAGTAAGAGCCCAACGCCGGGTGGATGAACTTAGAGCCAAAGGTGAGCAAGTATCCTATGAAGAAGTTTTAGCAAATATTAAGTCAAGAGACCATATCGACTCTACCAGAAAAGAAAGCCCTCTAAGACAGGCTCCTGATGCAATAGTTCTGGATAATTCGAATATGACCATTGATGAACAAAAGGCGTGGCTCCTTGTTCAATATAAAAAAGCAATCGAAGGTTGACAGACATTGTTGCTTGTGATTGCGTGTAACACTTAAAAGTCATGATAGAAGTTGAGATAGATAACGGTTCTGGTTTTTGCTTTGGCGTTGTAAACGCTATAAAAAGTGCAGAAAAGGAACTAAAAGAGTCAAAAGACGATTTATATTGTCTTGGCGATATAGTACATAACAATCAAGAAGTAGAACGATTAAAAGCCGATGGGCTTCATTCAATCGAACACGAAGACCTGACTCGATTACAAGGAAAGAAAGTATTATTACGTGCTCACGGCGAACCCCCTTCAACATATCAGATAGCAAAAGAAAATAATATAACTATTATTGATGCTACTTGTCCTGTTGTTATTCGCCTACAACAACGAATAAAAAAATGCTATACAGAAACACGTACTCAAGATGCCCAAATTGTTATTTACGGGAAGAAGGGTCATGCTGAAGTAAACGGACTTGTTGGTCAAACAGAAGGGAATGCTATCGTAATAGAAAAAGTGGAGGATCTTGCTACGCTGGATTTCAATCGGGATATATACCTCTTTTCACAAACCACCAAACCTCTGGATGGGTTTCATGGAATTATTGAAGAAATTCGTTCGACCATATCTCCAGAGGCAAAATTTACCTACTATGACACGATATGCCGACAGGTAACCAATCGTATGCCTAACATCAAACAGTTCGCATCCAATCATGATTGGATTTATTTTGTGGCAGGTAAAAAAAGCTCGAACGGGAAAGTTCTGTTTGAAGAGTGCAAAAAAGCAAACCCAAATACATTATTCGTTTCAGATGCAGACGAAATAACGGAACCTCTTCCTAAAGGGATTAAGACAGTAGGTGTTTGTGGAGCCACATCTACTCCAAAATGGCAGATGGAAGCTGTTGCTGCTCGTGTGCGTGAATTGAACAAGAACGAGTGAACAAAGTTTAAGAATAGTAAAACAGCAAGTATTTTCAGTAATTAATGCTATTTTTGTCACTCATATTAACTAATAATTAAAAGAACAAGATGTCTACGGTTAAATGTGTTGGTATTTTGACATCCGGAGGTGATGCTCCGGGCATGAATGCTGCGATTCGCGCAGTGACCCGTTCCGCCATTTACAATGGGATGTTAGTAAAGGGAATTTACAGAGGGTACAAAGGTCTTATCACAGGTGAGATCCAGGAATTCAAAACTCAAAACGTAAGCAACATCATACAACGTGGAGGCACTATTTTGAAGACAGCACGCTGCATGGAATTTAAAACTCCTGAAGGGCGTAAGCAAGCTTATGACAAATTAGTTGAAGAAGGTATCGAAGCCCTGATTGTAATCGGAGGTGATGGTACATTGACGGGTGCTCGCATCTTTGCCCAAGAATTCAACTATCCTATTGTAGGCATTCCAGGAACTATAGATAATGATTTGTATGGAACTGACGTAACACTTGGGTACGATACAGCTCTAAATACGATAATGGAATGTGTCGACAAAATCAGAGATACAGCTACATCACACGATCGTCTATTCTTCATTGAAGTTATGGGACGTGACGCAGGTTTTCTTGCATTAAACGGAGCAATAGCTTCCGGAGCAGAAGCAGCCATTATCCCGGAAACTTCCTTGGAAAATGATCAATTAGGTGAAATGATTAAGAACGGATTCCGTAAATCAAAAAACAGTAGTATCGTTCTTGTTGCAGAAAGTGAAGTAACAGGAGGTGCAATGGGTATTGCTGAAAGAGTTAAAAAGGAATTTCCGCAATTCGATGTACGTGTAACTATCTTAGGACACCTACAGCGTGGTGGTTCACCTAGTGCACAAGATCGTATATTAGCGACAAGAATGGGAATTGCTGCAATTGATGCCTTATTAGACGATCAACGCAACGTTATGATTGGTATACAAAATGACCAGATTGTTTATGTACCTTTCTCTAAAGCAATCAAGAACGACAAACCTATCAATAGAGAACTTTTAAACACATTACGTGTTTCTTCTATTTGATTCGTATAAATCATATATAAAAAAAGCCTGATTTAAAGTCAGGCTTTTTTTATGTTATATACGTACTCATAAATACAATCTCTCACACGTTCATACTCCTTTTTCATCTCCAATTCACCAAAACTCATAAGTTTCATGTCATACCATGAATCCCCTTCTCGATAAGGAGGCTGTTTATAGTTTGCATCTACTATACAAAACCCTAATGCTTCGTAAAAACGAACTCTCCTCTTTGTCAGGTCATCTATAGGATCTTCTACTTCCAGTATAATATTCGTATCGAGCATATCCTTCACCTTAGTCATAGCAACTGACCCAATGCCTCCACTTCTGAATGCTGAATCAATTGCAAAATGTTCAACATAATAAAATCCCTCAAATTGCCATAAGGTAATAAAGCCGGCATATTCTTCATTATACAGAATAACATAAAGACGAAATCTCTCTTCATTTGTAAGAAGCTTGCAAAACAGATTGAAGTCACGCCTTTCCGTTTCAGGGAATGAATCTATATAGGTAGTCTGTACATTAGTTAAAAGGGGATGAATTGTACTTTTTACTTCTAACAGTTTTACACAATTTGATGTGTTCATAAAAAAGAATTTAAATAATAAATTAATTAATTGCATCTTAGAGGCTAATTCAACTTTCAAATTATAGAATTATAACTACTTTTGTATTAAAATGCAATCTAATCTAGAAACAATAATAAACAAATATACATAATTATGGCACATCACCAGTTAGATGCACTTGACGAAAAGATTTTAAAACTGATAATAGGGAATGCCAGAATGCCCTTTTTAGAAGTTGCAAGAGAGTGCAATGTTTCCGGAGCAGCGATACACCAACGTATTCAAAAACTAACGAATATGGGCGTAATAAAAGGCTCTGAATTTATTGTAGACAACACGAAAGTTGGATATGAAACTTGCGCCTACATGGGGTTATTCTTGAAATCTCCGGGACAGTTTCCAGCAGTTACAGAAGCGTTGAAAAATATTCCTGAAGTTGTAGAATGCCATTACACAACTGGACAATATGACTTATTCATTAAAATCTACGCAAAAAACAACCAACATTTGCTAAGCATTATCCACAACAAATTACAACCATTAGGCTTAGCTAGAACAGAATCATTAATATCATTTAAAGAAGCATTCAAGAGACAAATACCTATCGATTTAGAAGAACATGAAGAATAATTCATCCTGTATTCTAGTCACCTATTATAAGGTTTTGTTATCTGGATGTAATTAAATGAACTTTTGCGGCTTATATTAAGTAAAGATAAAACATGAAGGTGTATCTAATTGGGATACACTTTTTTTATGCCTATGCGCTTCTTTTCATCGTGTTTAATGAAATGGCTAAAACATTGAGAAATGGAATAAATCTAACGTATGTAGCTTGAAGGTGTAATTTTTACATGATAGGCATTAAGGTAAATGCACCTTGGAGTAAATAACTCAACAGATTATAACCAATGCTTGTAGAAAAATAATATTAAGATGAGTGATGAATAGATAAGAGTGGAATAGAGCTTGAAGATTGTAAACTGCTGATTGTTAAAAGGAAAATAAAAAGTCAAAACTACATTATCCTGTGCTGTTATTATAATTATAACAACAATCTCCCCCAAAACAGAAAAGCCGATTCAGAACTTCTGAACCGGCTTCCTCTTCTTAAAACGGCGACTACCTACTCTCCCACTTGCGCAGTACCATCGGCGTGATTGGGCTTAACTTCTCTGTTCGGAATGGGAAG
>JAEYVY010000007.1 GCA_023429375.1 Bacteroidota bacterium
AAATATACCAATAAGAGCGACCTTTCATCTGAATGGGCGCTCTTCTTGTTATGTATTAAGATTTCCGTATTTCAGGTAAGAGAAGATACGATAAACATATAAATCATCATTCCGGTAATGTCGTTCATAATCGAAATAAAAGGACCTGTAGCCAAAGCCGGATCAATCTTCATCTTTGACAGAGTTAGAGGGACAAGCGTCCCTGATATACTTGCAAAAAGAACGACAGAGAACAAACTCAATGAGACAGAAGCCGTTATTCCACTGTCTCCAAGCATAAAGAAATTGTAGATAAACACAACAAGACTGATAATGCTGGCATTAATCAACGAAACCACCAACTCCTTGCCCAACTGAGGCAAAATATTATCCGGTTTCAAGGTATTGTTTGCTAATCCCTGAACAACGATAGCCGACGACTGAATTCCTACGTTTCCACCAGTTCCACCGATCAAAGGAATAAACAGGGCTATCTTTGGATTAGAAGCAAACCCTCCTTCAAAGCCGCCAAGTATCATCGAATTACTCAATCCGCCTATCATACCGATCAGAAGCCACGGAAGGCGGGCTGCCGTCTGCAGGAAAACGGTGTCTGTTGTTTCAACGTCTTTCGAGATACCTGATGCCAATTGATATTCACGTTCATGTTGTTCACGTACTTCATCCATCACGTCGTCAATCGTAATGCGCCCGACTAGACGTCCTATACTATCAATAACTGGAAGCGCCACTAGGTCATATTTTTCGATGGCATTAACTACTTCTTCCACACTATCATCGACATGAACGACAATAGGGTCTTTTTTCATTACGTGTTTTATCTTGGAGACAGATGGACTTGTAATCAGCTTTTTCAAAGGTAGAACTCCTTTTAATCGCTCATCATCATCGACAACGTATACATAGTAAATCTCGTCTACTTCTTCAGCTTGAGAACGCATTTCATCGATACAACGGGGCATACTCCAATTCTCGTTTACCACGATCATTTCGGTACCCATTAACCCCCCGGCCGTATCTTCATCATACTTTAACAGGTCAACGATATCACCAGCCTGTTCCAAGTCCTGGATATGGGAAAGGATTTCCTCTTGTCTATCCTCATCGAGTTCCCTCATAAGATCCACCGCATCGTCTGTCTCCATATTGTCGACAAACTGCTTGGCAATAACCTCATTAGGAAGTTCTTTCAGAAGTTGATGGCGTTCATCGTCATCAAGCTCCATCAATACGTCTGCGGCTTTTTCACCATCTAGAAGCAAATAAAGGAAAATAGCTTCCTTCAGATCAACTTCGTGATACAATTCGGCAATATCAGCCGGATGAAGTTCCTGCAACAATTCTTTTGCTTTCGCTTCATCTTTTATCTCGATAATGTGACGGAAATTATCAATATATTCTTTTGTTAATTCAATCATGGGCTTCTGGCTTTATGCCGGAGTCTGCGATTCCGGATTAGTTCTCAAATTACGTTCTACTATCTCTGTAAGTTCAACAAACTGCTCTACAGATAGTTGTTCAGGCCGTTTGTTGAATATGGGTAAATGATAGTCCGGACATTCTTTACCTAAAAGAGGTTTAATCGAGTTACGCAGCGTTTTGCGTCGTTGATTGAACGTTGTCTTGACGACAGTTTTAAATAATTGTTCATCACATCCAAGAGATGTCCGTCCGTTGCGGGTGGCACGAATCACTCCGCTTTTGACCTTCGGAGGAGGGTCGAACACCGTTTCACTCACCGTGAAAAGGTATTCCACATCGTACCATGCTTGTAGTAAGACACTCAGGATTCCATACGCTTTACTTCCGGGGCGAGAGGCGAGCCGTTCGGCCACTTCTTTCTGCAACATACCGGAACAACAAGGTATTTGATCTTTATATTCTAGAATCTTGAAAAATATCTGGGTAGATATATTGTATGGATAGTTACCTATCACACAAAATTCTGAAGTAAATAGTTTAGCTAAATCAAGTTTGAGGAAATCTCCTTCAATAATCTTTTCGTTAAGTTCGGGAAAATGCTCTTCTAAATAAGCAACTGATTCTTTGTCTATTTCAACAACAGACAAGTTATGCCCACCATCCAGCAGGAAGCGCGTGAGCACACCCATTCCCGGGCCAACTTCCAAAATAGGAAGATTCATATAACCGGATACAGTCCCGGCTATACGCTGTGCAACCTGCATATCTTTCAAGAAATGCTGGCCTAAAGCTTTCTTCGGTTTTACTACTCTCATCCACTTCCCGTATTGTTATCCGTTAATTTTTAATTATAATGTTTATCTTTGCCGAAGCACAAAAATACAATAAAAAAATTAGTATCTTTACTGTATATGGATTTTAAAAGCATTCTCCGCACAATTGTAAAAGTCTTTATCCCTTTGGCTTTCGGTTGTTTACTTCTTTGGTACCTATATAAAGAAATGGATTTTCAGGAGATTTGGAATGTTATCCGTAGAGGAGTTCGATACGATATCATTTTATTTTCCTTATTGTTTGGTTTAGGCGCAAATATAATCCGCTCTTTACGCTGGGGTTTGCTTATCGGGTCGTTAGGAGAACGATATAAAACTAAAAATATCATTTATGCAGTTTTAGGTAATTACGCACTCAACTTGGTTCTACCACGTGTAGGCGAAGTATGGCGATGTGGAATGATCACGCGGTATGAGAAAATATCTTTCTCAAAATTACTCGGAACACTCTTTGTTGACAGGGTCAGCGATACCATAATGGTAGGATTGATTACCCTATTTATTTTCATTTTCAACTTCAACTTTTTTACAAGCTTTTTAGCACGAAACCCGGCATTATTAGATGGTTTTCAGGCTATGTTCGATTCTATCTGGCTCTATCTGATTGTCGTAGTCATTGCTATAGCCCTCTGGTTCATATTTACCTACATGAAAAACTTTGCGTTGGTAAAAAAAGCCAAAGAAATGCTTAAAAACATCTGGGCTGGCATCAAGAGTATCTGGCTTATGAAACAGAAAGGTCTGTTTTTATTACAGACCTTATTAATCTGGGTTGGATATTTTTGTTATTTTTACATCACGTTCTATGCTTTTGACTTTACCCGCGACCTAGGTATAGGGGTAGGATTGATTGCATTTACGATGAGTAGCATTGGAGTGGCTGTCCCTGTACAAGGAGGAATCGGACCTTGGCATTTTATGGTGATTGCCACTTTGGTTTTGTTTGGGGTTAAGGAAACAGATGCCGCTGCTTTTGCCTTAGTCGTTCATACTGTCCAAACCGTTTGGACCGGATTGTGTGGCTTATTCGGAGTTGTAGCCCTTCCTTTCGCCAATAAAGAATATAAGCCGGCTACCGACACGTCAAAAATATGATTGCTCACGATTGTCTACTGTAAGATATTCCTGCAGTTTACCATCCGGAGAGACTTATATTATAAATTTAAATCTTAGCGCTATGTCAGAAGAACTTAGGAATCTTTCTCCGAAACATGTCTGGGGTTATTTTCACGACCTTACACAGATCCCCCGCCCAACTGGAAAAATGGAAGCAGTAACCAGCTATGTCATTAATTTCGGAAAAAACCTGGGCCTCGAAACTCTACAAGACGAAGTAGGGAACGTCGTAATCCGTAAACCGGCAACGCAGGGTTATGAAGGACGACCGACTGTTATCCTTCAGGCTCACTTGGACATGGTGCCACAGAAAAATTCACATATCGAACATGATTTCGAAAAAGACCCTATCGTTGCCTATATAGATGGCGATTGGGTAACCGCTAAAAATACAACGCTGGGAGCGGACAATGGAATCGGAGTTGCCTATGCTATGGCTGTTCTCTCAGATACAACACTCAAACATGGCCCGATTGAAGCCCTTTTCACCGTAGATGAAGAAGTAGGCATGGATGGTGCTTTCGGATTAAAACCCGGATTTCTCAAAGGAGGAATACTCATCAACTGCGATTCCGAAAAAGAAGGAGAGCTATTTGTTGGCTGTGCTGGCGGAGCCGACATGAACATTTCACTTCAATTCAAAAACGACTCATATGTCCCCGAAGGCGATGTTGCTGTAAAACTAAGCCTCACTGGACTAAAAGGCGGACATTCCGGAGTGGATATTCATTTAGGAAGAGCCAATGCCAATAAATTGATGTTCCGCTTCCTGAAAGAGGCTGTCTGTGATTATGGTGCTCGCCTGGCATCTGTTCAAGGGGGATCACTCCGCAATGCAATTCCACGTGAAGCATTTGCCGTAGTTACAATTCCGGGAGACAATGCTGAAGTTCTTTGGGAACTTGTTGCAGACTATCAGGATATGTATAAAATGGAATATGCCGGAATTGAGGACAATATATCTTTTGTTGCAACAGAAGAGCCCCTACCAACATCACTCATCCCTGAAGAAATTCAAGACGATCTGATTAATGCCATTGAAGCTTGTCAAAATGGCGTTTTAAGCATGCTCAACGATTTTCCGGGAACAGTCGAGTCTTCTTCCAATCTGGCTATCGTTAAGATTGAAAACGGACAGGCAGATATCAAGATTCTGGTACGCAGTTCCTCTGAAACGAGAAAACAAGCTGTATGTTCTAGCTTAGAGAGTGTCTTTGCTTTGGCAGGAGCAAAAGTTGAACAAGGAAGCGGCTACAATGGCTGGCAACCGAATATCAAATCGCCTATCTTGAATTTGATGAAGGAAACATACAAAGAGATGTATGGCATAGAACCATCCGTTAAGGTGATGCATGCCGGTCTCGAATGTGGAATCATCCAAGGAGCCTATCCGGAAATGGACATGATTTCCATCGGACCAGACTTGGAATACCCTCACTCTCCGGACGAACGCGTAAGCATCTCTTCAGTCGAAAAAGTATGGAAGTTTATTACTTTCGCTTTAGAAAGAATTTAAAGGATAGTCAATAAAATAAAAGTAGTACGTTATTAGGTATAGACTGAAATAACGTACTTCTTTTATCTATATACCACCACAAGCTAATACAATTATGAGAATAGATTTGACTAAACAAAGAATAATTTTTAGCCTCTTTTTTTCAGTATTCGTCCTTTATTCCGGGAATATGTATTCACAGCATATAAAGAGTGACTCGGTATTATCGAAATTAATCGAAATGCCTTTGAAAAATATATTTGTAGAATATCCTAATAAACCGGGCCATACGTATGTGAGCGCCGATGAAGTTAGACTCTCCCCGCGTGATCTACATCCTGTATTTTATGGTTGTTTCGATTGGCATAGCAGTGTTCACGGTCATTGGATGTTGGTTCGTCTGTTAAGAAACTATCCAAACTCAAAACTGAACGACAAAATTATTCAAACACTAAATGCCTCGTTGAATAAAGAAAATATAGAAAAAGAGGCTGCTTACTTCGACCGATCCGACCTGGCAAAGTCATTTGAACGGACATATGGCTGGGCTTGGGTACTAAAACTCGATGAAGAACTTTATCTATTGAACACGGAAGAAGGAAAGAAATGGCACAAAAATCTTCAACCTCTTACTAAAAAAATTGTCGAACTATGGAAAGCCTATCTACCTAAACAATCATACCCCACTCGGGTGGGTACCCATAACAATTCTGCATTTGCATTGGGTTTTGCTATCGACTGGGCCAGAACAGTTAAGGACAAAGACTTTGAATCAGCCCTTATTGAAAAGGCAAAGGCATTCTATCTCGACGAAAAAGACACACCCTCCTACCTGGAGCCGGATGGAACTGATTTCTTCTCTCCTTCATTGCTTATAGCTGATTTGATGGCCCGAGTTCTTCCTGATCAGCAATATGATAGTTGGTTCGATTTATTTATCAGCAGCAGAGGGGTTAAGAATTTATGTGAATCACCCACAGTCAGCGACTTGAATGACTACCAAATTGTTCACTTAGTAGGCCTCTCCTTCTCCCGTTCTTGGTGCATGCGAACTATTGCAGAGAAAATGCAGGAAGGAAATCCTTACAAAAAACTATTTACAGAAAAGTCTATAGAACTTTTCCAGACAGGTATATCACAAATATTCCTGTCAAATTACGGAGGTGATCATTGGTTGGCTACCTTCGCTATTTACGCAGATTAAAAGATACTTTATATTACAATTTTCAATAAGTTTGCAGCGTTGACCTTAAATTAATTACCGATGAAAAACTGGTTGATCCTTTCGCTTTCCTTTCTTTCTCTTGCTGGGTATTCTCAAGAGAATAAAGATGTCATGATTCCTTTTGAAGATGCTTATAAACGGACTTACAATATTACTCGAATAGACGAAAGTGAACGCCCGTCTATCGATGGAAAATTGGATGAGATACTTTGGAATGAGCGCGGTGAATGGTCGGCCGACTTTACACAAGTAACCCCCTATGAACGGGTAAAGTCACCCTCCCCAACCCGCCTGAAATTATTCTATGACAGCAAAAACATCTATGTTGGAGTGTATTGTAAAGATGCACATCCCGACCAAATGAATGCTTTTATAGGTAATAGGGATGATAATAGTAACGGAGACCTGATAAGCATTGCATTTGATACGTATCATGATTATCGTGCAGCTCCGGAGTTCAACATAAATCTCGGGGGAAATAAAACTGATCTTGTAGTAACCGATAAACTGTCTGTCAATCTGAGTTGGAATGCTATTTGGGAGGGACGGACACATATAAATAAAGAAGATTCGAGTTGGACGGCCGAGTTGCGTATCCCATTTAGCCAGCTTCGCTATAACACTAAAACAGAAAATGAAGTATGGGGATTGCACGTGCGACGAATCATCAGACGCAACAATGAAGTGCAAAACTGGAGCCTTATCCCTCTTAAAAACAATGGGCATGTCTTTTCATTTGGAGAAGTGCATGGAATGAAAGATCTCCCCAAACCAAAAGGTATAGAGTTTTTACCTTATACCATGGGTAAGTACAGAAACGAACCCAAAATAGCAGGAAGCCCGTTTCAAAAAGGGAATGAATGGAAAGGAGGCATAGGCCTAGACGCAAAGCTTGCGCTCAATGATTATACGATGGACCTTACTGTCAATCCGGATTATGGACAGATAGAATTAGACCCATCTGTTATGAACCTATCTGCTTATGAAACTTTCTACGATGAAAAACGACCGTTCTTCCTCGAAGGGAAGCACATTCTCGAATTTGCAAACGAAGCGGATATGATGTTCTACAGTCGTCGTATCGGGGCCATGTCGTCTTATCAGCCCAAGGGAATAGATAATGTTAACAGTTTCTCTGAAACCCTGGCCAATGTACCTATTATAGGAGCACTGAAACTAACAGGAACAAACAAAAAAGGATTGACTATCGGTCTGATGGAAAGTATAACAGCACAAACGTCTGCCAAAGTAATGCGAAACGGCGAAAACAGCAAAGAAATTACGGAGCCGTTGACTAATTATACTATAGCACGTGTACAAAAGAATTGGGAAGGCAACACCTTATTAGGAGGTATGCTAACTTCGGTCAATCGCAATCTTAACCAACCCTATTTAAAAAAAGAAATGATAAAAAACGCCTATACAGCAGGAATCGACTTTACACAATATTTCGCCGATAGATTATATTATCTGGAGACAAAAGGCATGTTCAGCTCTTTACATGGTTCTGAGCAGGCGATGGCGAAGAGAATTACGAATGCCACCCACTATTACCACCGTGAATCCGGGCAATCATACCTTGATCCTGAGTCTCAAAAGAAAACTCTTCAAGGTACCGGGGGATATGTCAAAGCCGGCCGCAGGGGAAATGCACAATGGAATTATTCGCAGACTTTCAGCTGGTCATCACCCGGTTTCGACCTCAACGATGTGGGCTATTTGAAACAAGCCGATTTTCTTTACAATGAATCGGAAATTATGTTTCGCAAAACCGACATTCTCGGCCCATTCAGATATTTAGCTTTAAACTTAACTCAGAAGAACACCTGGAATTATGGAGGCACCTCCATCAACAACGACATAGCTTTGCGTTGGAGAAGTCTTACAACAAAACGACGCTTTAATGTCGATATCAAAGAAACTTTCAGTTGGAATACGGTAGACAGTCGTATCCTGAGAGGAGGTCCGGACATGCGTTATGGAGCGAATTTTACAACCAATGCTATTTTCAATACAGACCAGGCCAAAAAGGTAGTATTTAAGCTACAATATGATGGGCGATATTATCCAACAGAAGAAACAGCCTATAACCTCATAAAGCCGAGCCTCATCTTCCGTTTAGGTAATCATATACACCTGACGGGGCAGTTCGATTATGCTTGGAATAAGGATAATCAACAATATGTAGCCCGGATTCTATCTGAAGGATACGGAGCTAACCGCTACGTTGTTGCGCAAATGAAACAAAACACGTATGGTATAACCTTGAGAGCTCAGGTAAATATAACGCCTGATCTATCTATCCAATATTATGGAGCACCCTTTACTTCTGTTGCAAAATATAAACAGTTCAAACTGGCAGCAGAAACCATGTCACACAACTATGACAAGCGCTTTCATGTTATCAAGGACAACGAGATTGTCCTAAACGAGAATCAATATCAGGTAGACGGTGAAAACGGACGTTTCAACTTCAAAAATCCGGATTTCAGCTTCAACGAATTCCGCTCTAATCTGGTTATCCGTTGGGAATATCTCCCAGGTTCCACCCTCTATTTTGTATGGGAAAATAGTCGTACCAACCGCGACGACCTATACCGTTCAGGCTGGAATAACAACTTGGATCGTTTATTCGGTCTCTCGGCAAATAACACATTGGTCATGAAGATTAACTATTGGTTCGCACTCTGACGGGTATTTCAGAGAAGTTCCAATAGGAATGCATGGCTTATGTAGCTTATCTATGATACTTGATAAGTTGTATAAGCACTAAAACCATAAGATTTAGTTAGAATAAACATGTATACTACCAGCTGCCGAGGGTAGATAGTTTACTCCAATCCAGGTAATCATAAGCAAAAGAAATGCGAAGGGCAGCATCCAGAGCGTCACACGAGGCCATGATGGTTTGAGCCTCATATGTATATAGACCAGATAGGCTGCCGATGTAATAAAAGCCCAAGTCTCTTTGGGATCCCACGACCAATAATGTCCCCAGGCTTCTTTTGCCCAAATTGCTCCCATCAGCATGCCGAGCATTAGGAATCCAAATCCGATATAAACAACATTATCAGTAAGGCGATACAGGTTCTCATCTGTCACTCCCTTTGTATGATTTCTCAGTAGAATAAACGATGCAATCGTTGCTGCACCGAGCATCGCATATGATAGAATATAAACAGTCACATGAGGAACAAACCAATAGCTCTGCAAGGCAGGCATCAGATTTGTTGAGTGAATCTCTGGTTTGAAGATGTTTACACAGACAAAGACACAGGCTACGATAGCAGAAAAGGATAAAAGCCAAGCATACTGCCAATGTTTGTAGGTAATATATCCGATGGTTGCCAGAAAGAAAGAATACCACAACCTTGTTTCTCCGATAGTACGCAATGGAGGCCTCTCCTGCCCTATCCATAAACCTATAATAAAAACGGCAAAAATCGCAATTCCGCCCATCATCAACCCATCAGCCATACGATTTTTTTTCGTTTTATAAACCAAGCTTCCGGCACCGAGCCAGCAAGCCATGGCAGGCAAGGCAAACCACAAAAAAACGTCCCAAGTCATACTTCTCCCCTCCTTCTCTTGTTTCCAGACCAAAACAGACAAACCGAACCTATACCAAGTAAGCATATTCCCAAATAAACGGGATAAAGCCACGGATCATAAACCAATTCCAAACTGCTATAGGTCGACATCTTGCCTGCATCGTTGTCATATCCATATTGATAGATTGTCCAATGTCCTACACGGAATGGTTTATTAACCTCCAATACGGTATGGTATGTTCCTCCTTCTTCCGTATAGATATTAATATCCGATAGGAATCGTTTAGGCTCCGGTTGCGTCATGACAATACAATATTGGTCATCTAAAGACAATGTCATATACAATTGAGCCAGATTTCCACCGCAAACCCATCCGGCATATACAGAACCTGTCACACGGTTTGTTGCAGTTACACGGGCAGCCGGCGTAGCTCCGGGCATATGTACTTCGTGATACGTACTATCACTGTTGCGAATCGCCTGATGAATATATTCGTCTAATCGGATATCCCAGTCGGCCAACTTTCCTTCTGGTCTCTTTTCATCGATAGAGAAAAAATCGGGTTCACTGGCAGGTTGTGGTTGTCCAGTTTCACGGTCAATAACCGTCAGTTTTGGAGGATATTCTTCCATATCAAAGTCATTCAGTGTAATGCCAATCGGAAGTTCCAACACATCACCAGTTTCACTATACACCCGCCACTCCGTTTCTCCTTCACGTATATGCATCACATAACGTCTTGTATCGGCCGCACCTAAACCCGAGGCAAAGAGCAAAAGCCATAATCCGAAATGGTTCAGATAGAAAGCATAATCCTGTTTACGAAAGGCAATAAGTCTTCGTACCAGCAAAGCTCCAAGCGAAAGAAGTGTTAACAGATAAAGCAAGACAAACGGCCAGGCAGTCGTCATCTGCTTAAAACCTAAACGGGTAAAAAGTCCGGTATCATGCGGATCAAGACGGGCAAGCTGGGGTGTAAGCCCCATAATCAACGTAAAAAAAAGTAAGCCACCAATACAGGAAACGGCAAACGGTACACCCGAAAACCACATATAAAATCCGGTTTTTCTAGCCACCGAAAAAGCCGCTAAAAAAAGGATTAGCATGAGCCCCACTAATAAGTTAACGGGGTATTGCAGTAGGAAAAAATCAAATGGTCCATTCATCAACTGAAGGACAATACCTATAAAGACAATTCCTCCGACAAATACAAGGCTTTCCTTATATTGCCAGGGGAATTGCCACATACTACGTGTATTTCTTTCCATATATGATTAGGGATATTTAAAGCGATGCTCTTAATTTACCTTCGCTTTTCGCTTTTTCTATCCATTTAGGAACAACCGTCTTAATCCAATTCTCTTTTTTCTCTTTCAATGAATTCATGTCCAGACCGATATAAGCCTGTGCTTTTTCTTTGGTAGACAAGTCCGGCATTTCCACGTCTGTAACACCGTGCTTAAAGAGTACTTTTTGCAACTCCAGTTGCGCTTGCAAACTTTTGTCTAAGCTATGCGCAAGAATACGTTGCGTTTCTACCGGAGCATGGAAAGACGCACCATGTGAAGCCACGGCAAAGTCCCAACGCCATTGTGCCTGACGCAACAATTTCAATGAAGCAGCCATTTCTGAATCAGAAGCACCCTTATCCCAAGCTGCTTTAGCCATAATATGTGCTTTGCTTAACTCTTTTTCAATTCTGTCTCGTATTTCAAGCGCCTTGTCTTGATATTCGTATACATAATTACGCAAGTTCTCTTCCGAGTCACGATGACAGGTCTGACATGTATTCGAGATGTTCTTCAAAGGACTCATTACTTGATGATTGGAATATTTGATACCTCCTTCAGCTGTGTATGGCATATGGCAGTCTGCGCAGGAAAGTCCGCGTTTAGCATGAGGTCCTAATTGGAAAATTTCGTAATCCGGATGTTGAGCTTTCAACATAGGAGCCTTACTTACTGCATGCGTCCAGTCAGCATATTCAGATTCATCAAAATATTTTTCCATGTCCTCTACTGTCATACCTTCATCCCATGGGAAAGTTAGATATTTATCACTCTTTTGGAAGAAATATTCCACATGGCATTGAGCACAAACCAGCGATCTCATTTCTTGAGGGGTTGCTTCGGATATATCTTTTCCTTGACGCGCAAAGGCTTCAACTAACGCAGGGCGGGTAATGGTCAGATTCATGGTTACCGGGTCGTGACAATCTGCACAGCCTATCGGATTCATTACTTCAGCACCAAAATCACTCCAGTTGGCAATATAGAAATTTTCAATTCCTTTTTCATGCATTAGCCGTGGCACATCCGGACTTTTACAAGTCCAACAGGTTCCTGGTTGCATTTCTCCTTCTCCACCTTCCGGAGTTCCCGTTCTTAACGTATTGCGCACATCCTCTACAGCATGCATGTGTCCACGAGGCGCTGTATATTCACGAGAAAAGGCATATCCCGCCCATAAGACAACCATTTCCGGACGTTTTTCAAGCACATCCTCTGGCATATTCCCCAGATGTTTGCTCTTGAAATCCATGTTTCGAGTCATTTTCCACGTATTGTACTCACGAGGATAATTCAGCCCCCACTCGTCATTGTGGGGATTAATTCCGGTTATTTCAACTTTCTTATTATTAAACAAGGTTACAATTTCTGCGCGTCGCTCCGTAATAGAGGCGGCCAACAAGCCAAGAACGAACACTCCGATCATAACAACGGAAAAGATACCCCATCCTATCATGGGTTTACGTTTGATTGCTTCTGCTAATTTCTTAAACATAATCTGCTGGTCTTATTTTGTTTTACTTATTTTTCATTCTTTCCTTTAACCATTCAGGTACCGGCGACTCAGGCAACGGAACCAATGCGTTTGGTGAAGCCGAAAGACTACTCACCTTGGTATGCGGCACCTTGGTATGACAATCCCAGCATGCCTTACCTTTGCCCTCATTCACATCACTATAGCTAATCATACCTGTTTTAACAAATTCTGTATTGAGCTGCGTATGGCAACGGATACAATTATTCATGATGACACCATAACTTTCGTCTCGAGGACGGATAGCCTGAGGTTCAGCCCTCAATGTAAAAACAGCGGCATGATACAAGCCATCTTTTGCCTTAAATGCATATCCATTCAGGATATTATCTTGTGGTACATGACACTCATTACATGTAGCCCATTGCGCATGCGAACTATGATCCCATGATTGATAATAGGGAGTCATGATATGACAGTTTATACAAGCCGATGGATCATCAGATAGATAAGAATGGGCTCTCGACATATAGACGGTATAGCCTCCGAGTCCGGCAACAATGCCGCCCACAATAAACAGTGGGAGTATAAATTGATTTGGGATATGGCTCAGGAGCTTTTTCATAATATCTTATTTTATTTAGTATTAGAAAGCAACTTGCAGTTGCACAAACACAACATTAGCATTCTCTGCATTCCAGTTTTCTGAATAGTCCGAATACGTATAATTCAATTGTACCCTGCACTGTGGATAAAAATAATAATTAAATCCAAATGTATAGTCGAAAACATCGGCATTAACAACTTTATCCCGATTATAATAATCAACCTTTCCCAATACATTTAACTTCTTTGGAATCAGATAATAAAGCCCGAGTGCATAGAGCCCTTCGCGCTTGATTCCTCCGTCGTTACCATGGACCCATTCCGTTCTTGCCGTAAAGCGATCGGAATTATAGTCCGCACTCAGATACCATCTGTTTCTAACATGGTCGTTCAATCCATTATCACCAGGCTTAACATAGGTGGCCTGTCCAAAGTAAGCACCTCCTCCAACACGTAGCTCTTTTACCGGTTTAAAAAGCAACATACCGGCAAAGTCCTTCCCATTATTCACTTCGCTGGTAGTCACCCCTGTTCCCTGAAATAACCCAACAGAATAACGAATCAGATGATGGTCTCCCATTGGAATCAGGTCGCCCGAAGCCATGATCCCGGCATCTCGTCCAAAATTATTCTTACCATTCTGCATTCGCAAAACATCATCGGCCCCAGCATATCCCACCAAATTGGAGATCGTTCTTGAATAGGAAGCAGTTTCCAACGTAGCGGGTACAAACTGGCTTTCAAGTGTAAAAGGACTTTTAAACTGACCCACTTTCAAGTTAAAAGCATTGTCTGCTGTCCATTCACCCCAAAATTCCTGTACAGAAGGATTAACAAACTCTAAGAGAAAGCCGTATCTGAACGATTCGTTCAATTTCCCATTTACCGAGATGAACAGATTTTTGGCCTTTGTTTCATGATGTATGGCATTAACATCCGAATAGCTATACATCAGTTGTCCGTTGCCTCCAATTTGGAGATAGGGCGAGCTAAAAAACTTCCTTACGGGTTGTTCTTGTGCAGATGAAGAAATACCCGTTAGGCATAGTATGAGAATGAGGAAAACTTGTTTTTTCATGATATACTATGATTTATAGTTGCTTTCTGGTTTTAAGTCACAAAGAATATATTTTTTTGATTAAAAAAGTGTGATAATTATTACATTGATGCATGTTGGTACTATGTTATATAGCAACGAATCTGTAAGTTTGCCGGATAATTGAACATTCAAAGCTTACTATTATCTTTGTGGTATGGGAAAGAATAAATTAGCAAAATTTGACGACATGGAGGGATATCCCCATGTTTTTCAATACCCCTTTTCGGTTCTTGAAACAGAAGGTTTCGATATGAAAGGGCATTGGCATGAGCGTTTTTTCAAGAATAACAATCCGATCGTGCTGGAATTAGGTTGTGGAAAGGGTGAGTATACAGTCGGATTAGGCAAACTATTTCCTGACAAGAACTTCATTGGCGTGGATATCAAAGGTGCACGCATGTGGAGTGGTGCCAAGGAATCACTCGAAACAGGGATGACCAACGTAGCTTTCTTACGCACCCACATTGAACTGATCAACCGTTTCTTTGCGGCCGGCGAAGTATCCGAAATCTGGCTTACTTTCCCTGATCCGCAGATGAAGAAAGTCAATAAACGACTCACCTCTACCCGGTTCATGAAGCTTTATAGGGAAATCCTTTCCGGAGATGGAATTATCCATTTGAAGACGGAC
Organism: Bacteroidota bacterium; assembly: GCA_023429375.1. GTDB lineage: Bacteria > Bacteroidota > Bacteroidia > Bacteroidales > Tannerellaceae > Massilibacteroides. Next base: position 14,743 of record JAEYVY010000007.1, read on the forward strand.
AGTAACTTCATGTATACCTATACCGTGAAGATGGCCGAGATTAACAAGTATCCTGTCTTGTTCCAAACAGACGACCTCTATCACAGCGGTTCGTTAGATCCTATTTTGGGAATTAAAACCTATTACGAACAACAATGGCTCGACAGAGGTTTAAACATTAAGTACATCAAGTTTGTTTGCGAAGAACGTGAGGCGCTTATCGAACCTGAAGAAGAAATAGAGTTTGATGCTTACCGTAGCTTCAACAGAAGTAAACGAAGCGCTCTGGCATCAGGCAAATAAAAGTGAAGTGATTAAAATAGAACTACAAAATGAAACTATATCCTAAACTCATTTTGGACGCCCTTTCAAAGGTGCGTTATCCCGGAAATGGCAAAGACCTGATTTCTGCGGGAATGGTAGAAGACGATATCCGGATCGAAGGGATGAAAGTGAGTTTCTCAATTGTTTTTGAGAAGCCAAACGACCCGTTCATTAAATCGGTGATTAAGGCTGCCGAAACAGCTATCCTCACCTATGTAAGCCCCGATGTGGAAATTAAAGGGAATATACGACCGATTGCTCCGGAAATTGTAAGGCCTGAACCGGACAAATTGTTGCCCGAAGTAAAAAATATAATTGCAATCTCATCCGGAAAAGGGGGAGTTGGAAAAAGTACAGTCGCAGCAAACCTAGCAGTTGCTTTGGCGGGCTTAGGTTATAAGGTTGGTTTATTAGATGCTGATATATTCGGTCCATCTCAACCCAAGATGTTCAATGTCGAAGATGCCCGTCCTTACATGGAAACCGTTAATGGAAGAGAGCTTATTCAGCCGGCCGAGAATTACGGTGTAAAGCTATTGTCCATCGGCTTTTTCGTTAACAAGAAAGATGCCGTTTTATGGCGCGGATCCATGGCCAGCAATGCACTCAAACAATTGATTAGCGATGCAAACTGGGGTGATCTTGATTATTTCCTAATCGACCTTCCTCCAGGAACAAGCGATATCCATCTTACGCTGGTTCAAACACTCGGTATAACCGGTGCAGTAGTCATCAGTACCCCTCAAGAGGTAGCTTTGGCAGATGCACGTAAGGGTATCAGCATGTTTACCGGTGAGAAAATTAATGTTCCTGTACTTGGATTAGTTGAAAATATGGCCTGGTTTACGCCTGCAGAATTACCTGAAAACAAATATTATATCTTCGGAAAGGAAGGGTGCAAACGACTGGCTGAAGAACTGGACATTCCTCTATTAGGACAGATTCCTATCGTACAAAGTATTTGTGAAGGAGGAGACAACGGTAAACCGGTAGCTTTAAATCCGGATTCGATTACCGGTGCTGCGTTCCGAGCTTTGGCTGAAAATGTTGTCGAAAAAGTAGACGAACGCAATCAGAACCAAGAGCCTACGCAGCGAGTAATCGTAAATGTGAAGTAAGATTATTCGTAAATCAAGGTCGATAGATTCGTTTCAGCAAACACCTCATTGGCAACCTCAAGCAGTTGTTCGGCTGTAATCTTTTCGATTTTTTCAATTGCTTCCAACAAGGTGTCGTAGCGATTATGGTGAAGAAAGCTTTTTCCTAACCCTAGGAAAAGGCCTTCTTTATTATCACCGGCAACACTTAGCTGCCCAATCAATTGTTTTTTAGCTGCAGCTAATTGGCTACCTGAAAGTTTTACTTCCCGCAACTTTTTAAGTTCCTTATACACCAATGAGAAGGCTTTCTTCGTATTCTTAGGATCAGTTCCGAAATAAATCGAGGCCAATCCCGTATCGGTATAATTCGTAATTCCCGATTCCACATTATACACCAGTCCGTTTTTCTCCCGCAAGGACACGTTTAACCGGTTATTCATGCCCGGACCACCGATCATATTATTGAGCAGATACAAAGGCACACGCTTCGGATTAAACATATCATAGGCTTTGCCTCCAATTAGTACGTGTGTTTGATGATTATCATGCTTCTCCTTCTTAAAAAATGAGCTTGTAGATTCAGGGGCTTCCCTTCTATGCGAAAATCCAGGAAAAGATAGGTCCGCAAAAGCGCTCTCAGCCATCTTTATGATACGAGAGAAGGGTTTCCTTCCCATCGAAAAGAAGACCATGTTAGAAGGCACATAAAAGCGTCGTACAAAATTCAAACCAGAGTCTGTATTGAAAGTAAGAAGCGATTCCTCATCACCCAAAATATTATGTCCAAATGAATGTCCGTTAAACAGATAATTCTCGAATTCATCGTATATCAGTTCCGAAGGACTGTCTTTATAGGAATTGATCTCATCCAGGATGACATCGACTTCTTTTTCAATTTCAGACATAGGGAACTGCGAGCTAAAGACCAAATCGGTCAATAGCTCGAAAGCCCTATAATAATGTTCTTCCATGAAAACGGAATACACGAATGTTTCCTCCTTGGTCGTGTAGGCATTGAGTTCGCCTCCCACGTTTTCCATGCGGTTTAGGATATGCCATGATTTTCTCTTGCTGGTTCCTTTAAACAGCATGTGTTCTACGAAATGGGCCAAACCAAACTCGCCCGGAGCTTCATCGCGGGTTCCTACATTGATAGCGTATCCACAATAAGATACGGCCGAGTCTGTTGGCAAATGTACAATGCGAAGTCCGTTGGACAACACATGACTTTGATAGCTCATAGCTTCAATTACAACTTATGTATTATTTTCATCATTTGTTCGCCCAATCCGATGGTATAGCCTTGCGAAACGAATACAATTCGTCCGAACGTATCGGCAATTACGAATATAGGCAACGTATTCCCATTCGGCAGATTTGCTCCTTTTACTAGCATTTCAGTAATCGAATGGTTTACGTCGATTCCATAAGTTATCGTATTAGGTAAAGTTCCAAATTCTTTGGCGTCGAAATTATTCCAGCCTTGTTCGTCCTTAAACAACAAGATCATACTTCTTCCCCAACCTTCAAAGTCTTTGGCAAACTGAGCGATATCGCGCATAGCATGGTTGGTTGGCTCCTGACGGGCTCCAAGTATACCTACTACAAAGTAACCACGGCCGGTAGTTGTAAGGATGCTCACCTCTTCACCATTGTCAGTACGCTTGAACTTTCCTTCTGCATCCATACTGCCGATTACTTGTATTTCATCCGCATTTTCACGCATCACTAATTCAATCTGCGTTGTCTTGCCGGCCTCCACATTAAAGAAGCGTACTTGCGACAGCACACTGCCGTTAGCCATACGCGTTCCGGTAGTCAACATATAGTTTCCTTCATCCAATGAAAGAGGTTGCTTCAATATACCTGCCCATGTATTGCCCAAGCCCATATCCACATTCGAATTTCCTCTGAAGTTGAGTGTCTGCAGCGTACCGTCCTGGCGAACCTTTGCTACGGTAAAATGGCTATAATATTTCGGGTTTTCGAGTGATTTGATGGCCTTGTAAGAAGCCACCACCTTTCCTTGACGTGCTGTTACCTGTTCAGCAGCTTCAAAATCCACATCTACCCAATTTCCGTCCTTGCTGAATTGAATCTTTTGTGCTACCGGTTCAATGCGTGCCGGAATACCTAAACTACGGGCAAGAGAGATGAAAAAGATATTACGTGATTGCACATCTGCCACGCGAGCTTTCCATACACCCATCGGCATTACCGGGATATTTTGTGGATTAAGATCATTGTTAACCGTAATATTATTTTTCACCCATTCAACCAACACCATTGGGTCTGCCTTTGCTTTTTCGGCCAGAGCCGCATCGAATTCTTTTTGGAAGAAAGCTTTATAGCCGGTAATCATTTCATTTGCCACACGAGGGTTCAATACGTAGCGAACAAATAAATTTTGATTATCCGACTGGCTATTTTTTAGGTGATCATGAAGTACTGATGCCGGTGTATCTCTCAAGTCTTTCGCTGAAACCACCCCTAGCAAATCGAGCGCCTTTGCTCTGTCTTCGGCCGGAGTCTCACGCAAGAATGCTTCTATCTCCATCCAGTTACCACGGCTTCCTATAAGCATTTGCTTGGTCTTTTCTTCATCAATACCGAGTTCTTTAGCCAGATTTGCAGCTTTTTCGTCGGTATAGAAAGTGGCTACGTAGGCATTACGTATTTCGTCTTCTTCGAGCATACGTTTGGCATTTTCTGCCTTTTGCTCGTCTGTCACCTCTGCAGGAATAGAGCCATCCACAGGAGGAACAATATCCATATCAACGATAGCCAGATCTCCAGGTTTTTTATCCAATACAATGGTCATTTGTTCATCTTTGCCGAAAGAGATTTTCGCATAACCAAAAAGTCCACCTTTTGAAGCCCAAGCCAACATATCCCCTTTTCCGGCAGAAAGGAAAGTCTTTCCTTCAGCATCTGTCTTCTTGCTAGCCACAGTCGTAAACTGTGCATAATTAAATATCTTGAACTCAACGTCAGCATCCACAACCGGTTTACCGTCAGCATCTACTACCGTCACAATTGATTTAGCCGTTGGAGCATAATTGTTTATCACGTTCACTTCGGTATAACCTTTTGTCACCTGCATAACCTCTTCCGGTCCGTCATAGTGACCGAAAACCTTTGTATGCATCAACATGCCTCGATAGGCGGGGCCGTTAAACCAACCTAAGTTCAAGACTGGTTCCGGTTCACAAGCACCTAAGAAATACCATTTCCCATTCACCCAAGCCTCAACCCAAGCATGGTTATCATCCGTATGGGCCCAACGTGGAGTATATACTTGGCGTGCTGGAATACCAACGGCACGCAATGCTGCAGTTGTAAATGTAGACTCCTCACCACAACGTCCGTATGCTGTCTTTACGGAAGCAAGAGGAGAACTTGTACGTGCGTCCGACGGTGTATAAATCACTTTTTCATGACACCAGTGATTTACTTCCAATACCGCATCATAGAGTGACAAACCTTTTACGCGATCTTTCAACTCTTCATAAAAGACCATCCTGCTCTCATCTAAATTTTCATTATTTACTCGTACAGGCAATACGAAATGGCGGAATATTTCTTCTGGAATACTGTCTCCCCAAGGCATTTCTTCTTTTGCTTTGAAGGAGGTACGAACACTTTGCAGATAAAGATCGCCTTCATAATCGGTTATATCTCCTATCGGCATATAGGCATAGAGAAACATCAATGCTTCTCTTTCCTGCGGAGTCATTTCCGCTTCAAATACGGAGAAAAGATTACCGTGCGACAGCTCGGCCTTTTTCGTATTAAAATCATCAACTACCTTGGTCCTAAAGGTGTTATCCGTAATAAAGTGTTGTTCTTTTTTACCACATCCAAATAAAACAAAGGAGAAAAAGAATAAGGATAAAATTGTTTTCTTCATACTCAATAGTTAATCTATGTAATTAGATTTTAAATCATTTTGTGGCAAAGATACATATTATCTCACAAACACTTTATTACGTTAACACAATGGCCTAGTTTAATTTCGGACAGGGAACTCCGTTATTCGCAACGTTGTGCAGCCGAAAGGAATCAATTCTATCTCTGTTTCATCGAGACTATCCGGTCCTTGCTGTGTAAAAAAAGCGACTGACCCGGCCGAACCGCGGTATTTTTTCCATGAAGGAATTGGTCTTCCCTTTCCGATAATTTTTACCGGCGCATCATTGACTGTCCAAGGATGACGGGAAACGGTCGTTTGCTTTTCTACTTTAAAATACTGGTTGATTACTTCCGGGTTTAATTGATTTCTGGTCAGGGCATAATTCCAGGGAGAATCAGAGGTTACTTCGTAATACCAATCACCATATTGGCGGGTTTTACTCGGCTCAATTGTTTTTTTCTCCCATTTTTCATTCATCTTGAGGGCATAAACCAGTGGACCACGCTCAATGACGGCTGCCCCATCAAACCAATAGCTGGCTTCGATCTGCATCGGGAGCTCAAGCGTCAACTTGTCTCCATGCTGCCATTCTCTGTTGACACGCAAGATCTCCCCCTGATAAGAATCAACTTCAAGTACTTTCCCATTTAGACGGACAACAGGTTGCTTACACCATGCCGGGATACGAAGATGGAAGGGGAAAAATGCTTTTTTAGCCTTTTTATCGGGGAAAGTAATCGTGAAATTTATCGCTTCATCAAACGGATAATTCGTTTCTTCCTTTATTTGAACTAGCTTGTTATCGGCTATTTTAGCGGTAACATTCGAAGGAGCATAGACCAAGGCTGCAAGGCCGTTATCCGCTGTTGCATACCAAAGGTTCTGGACAAACTTCGGCCAACCTTGATGCATGTTGGACGTACAACACGGATAGCCGGTAAGAACTCCATGCAGAATATCTGTATCTTCATGAGGTGTCACGAAATCACGCCATTCACGGCTTATTTCTATCTGGTTAATCTGATGATAGTACTGACGGGCAGAGAAATCATCCGTGATTTGTGTAGGCAAGGCATTAAACACAATTCGTTCCAAATGGTCGGCCCATTGAACATCACCGGTGATTTCGAGTATTTTTTCCAACGAATACATCATTTCAACAGCAGTACATAGCTCCGAACCTTGATTGGGATTACCGAAACGGAGCAGCTCATCGCCCGCCCATAATCCAGTAGGAAAACCAATCGTCGTACGCATATCTTTAACGGCCTTTTTTACCGCTTGGATTTGTTTGTCGTCTTTATTCCGTTGATAGTAGATCACGGGCGCTTTAAATCCTTGTGCCAGGTTCACACAGTGCAAACTATGCTGTCTTTTTAAATGATCCTGATTCAAGAAAATATCTGTCCAATCCAACGTTTGTTTATGAATTAGATCTCCAAGTTCAAGCAAGAATTTATCTCCTGTAATGTTATACAACCAGTAAACGACCAATAGGTTATCGCCTCCACGTTGTTCTCCCCAAAAGGTCCATTTTCCCAACGGGCTATTGGGCAGTTCTTGAAGCTGGTATTTGAAATAGTTCGTCATAAAAGTGATTACGCGCTCATCTTTTGTGGCCGAATAGTACTGCTGCATGACCTTCAACATAACCATTTTGGGCCACCAATCTTGCGCATTGTTACGCTGCAAACCCGGTTCATTGGGTCGGTCTACATCTGGTCCGAAGTAGCCGCTCGTCTTTTGTGAAGCCAATGCCCATTCAATCCAGGGTTGTGTTTTTTCAATTAGCTTCTGATCGTTCAAAATATAAGCCAGAGGCAACAGTCCGTCTATCCAATAGGGACCACGCTCCCACACATCTCCATCACCACCAAGCCATCCGTTTCTCGCTCCCATTACCTGCTCATAAATAGAGTCCAGATTTCCGGTCATTCCTTTCGCCATACGCAATAACTGCTCTTCGAGCCATCCTTCCGGCTTAATTGCACCAAGAGGCAGTTCTACATAAGGCTTAGTCAACAATGGGTGTCGGTTGTTCTGGTAATTTCCGCTCAACTTATCTCCTGAAGGATTAACCGCAAATGTTAGCATGGATGCTATAAATAAAAAACAAAACAATAATCCGTGTTTCTTCATGATTATATTAACTTTTAGTTTGATTTATTTTTCCCAGAAAATTCATACAGCTTTAGTCTAGTTCTCCAAAAGTAAAGATATTTAATAAGAAGTTCCATGCCATGAATAATAGCCCTGTTAAATTTTATTTCTTATGCTAATATAAGTATATTTGTATAGATTAAAATTCATTGTAATTCACAATTCTTTCTTGAATAAAATATGAGTTTAAACATTCAAAAGATAAAACTAGGAAAGGCTTCTGTTTTTAAAGAAGTCGTAGAACAGTTCTGGCCTAGAATGTTTAAATTTTGCATTATTTACACTTCTGACCCTGAAGTCTCTAAAGATATTATTCAAGAAGCCTTTTTATCTCTTTGGGAGAATAGACAAAACCTTACAGATGAAACTGAATTAATCACCTATCTGATGGTCGTATGCAGAAACAAATGCTATAATTACCTAAGGAAAAGACAATTCGAGTTTGTATCAGACAGTGAGTTGACAGATGAAGAGATTTATCTGAAGGCCAGTTGTTATACGTTGGAAAACGAATCAAGTGAATTACTTGATACATTGGATTTACATTCTGAAATTGAAAAAGCATTATCTACTCTTCGTCCCAGAACGCGTGAAATATTTCGCCTGAAATATTATGAGGGGATGAAAGTAAATGAAATATCCGAACGAACAAATCTAGCGGGAAAAACTGTTGAGTATCACCTCAGACGTGCATTAAAAGTTCTACAAAGCAAATTGTCTCCAGCCGAGTTTTATCTTATTTTATTCCTTATAAACTAAAAATCTTGCATCCAAGAATAACTGAATGCAAGATTTTAGACACTGATAAATAACAACTATTACCAGCCTGGATTTTGTACCAGCGTAGGTGTTCTTTTTAATTCATCAGACATAATCGGGAACAAATAGTGTTTCGGGGTATTAAATACGCGTCCGTCATTTACAACAATTCGTTGCATCTTGTATTTCTTCCCGTCAACTACAATTTTTCCATCCAGATCTTCTACAGGCCGCATACCGTGAGACCATCGTTGCGTCTTCGGATAAGGCCATGAATTAGCATTATTGTACGTACTTTCTTTTGCCAGTTCTTGCTGATCATCAGCTTCAAGATATAAACGCGTGTGCCATATTCTATGATTTTCATAGAAGAGTTCCACCCTTCTTTCTCTTTGAATATAATCATTCATCAGCTTCTTATCAGTAAGGGCAGCAGGAGGAATCGGAGCCATGAATGAGCGCGCGCGAACTGAATTCAACAAATCGTATATTTCTTTATTCGGACCTGTCGTTTCATTTACTGCTTCACAGAAAATATAAATGAACTCAGGTAGTCTCCAAATAGCCGGTCCATTAATGATATGGCCTCCATCCCCTTTGGTCCATCCGTCTTTGTAAAATTTACGCATATAATAGCCGGTATGTGAAGAATTGTCCTGATAACTACCACTCACGGCATCTTTACCTTCAGCTGTATTTAAGACTACATTATCGTAAACAGATCCATGATAACGAATATCGCGATAGAAACGAGGGTCTCTTCTCACACTTTCATACGGATTTTCATCATCGTATCCATCGGCAACAGCTCTGCTTGCATAGATGGGATATCCGTAACCATCAGGAGCGATATACTCGTACTCATCAACTTGTTCTTGAAGAGGGCGCTGACGGGCATGTCCTCCTTGACTTGGAGGCAGAACATCTCCTGACCAACCCGTATCTTTATCTCTGGTAACAAACCACACCCATTCTTGTTGGATTGCTTCCATATCAAAATTCATATACCACAGCCGTTTGTAAACTTTACTGTTGCTTGAATTTTTTCCATCCATATCGCCAAAATCATTTTGATCCGATTTAGTGTAAAGTTTATATCGAAGTCCGCCATCTGCAGCAGTGGCCTCAAGCACTGCTTTGGCAGCTTTCTTTGCTGCTTCCCATCTAGTGGCATTATAAGTATATTCAGCTTTGAATACTCTTGTGTCGTCAGGGAAATTTCCTCCATTCCACATCGGAGTAGCAGCTATCCATCTGGCCATGGCTTTAAGTCCAAGACAGGCCCCTTTATCTACACGTCCGAAATCCTGACCACCATAAGAAGCAGCCACTCGTTGGTAGGCAGAATCTGCGTCAAGACAAATCCTATCAACAACTTCATGAACTGACATTTTCTCAAACTCCATGTCGTTTTCAGGATTTACCACATAGTCTACATAAGGTACTTCGCCGTAGGCTCTTAACAAAAGAAAGTGTAGATAACCTCTCAGAAAATAGGTTTCACCAATTCTTTTCGTAATATCACCTTCTCTACCAGCTTGGGGGTTATCGGGTGTATTATACTTGGCTACTCCCTCAAGTATAATGTTCGCTTTTCGTATGCGTGTATATAAATCCCACCAATATTGGCCTACACTACTTCTGCTCGGCATTCCTTGTGAAGGTCCGTAGTTCCCGATATGAAACTGGTGAGGTATAGATGCTTCATGACTACTGGCGCTACATTCATCGGTTATAGCAGAAGCAGAGAAGTGATTGAAGAACAACAAGGGTCTGTTTGAGCCTTTTGCATCGGCATATAAGTCCGTTACTAATTCATTTACTTTTTCGTAACGAGTAAAGACATCTTGTTCGCTCATTTTGTCGTCTGGCATTCTATCCAAAAAGTCATCGCAAGAAGATAAGATCGAAAACACGAGACAAAGAACTATATATAAATATTTATTTTTCATGACTTTATATGCTTATGATTAATATGTTATATCGACACCAAAATTGAAGATTCGTTGAATGGGATACCAAGCTCCGTTACCATTTTTCGTTTCAGGGTCAACATCAACATCAGACAAATTATCAAATGTCAACAGGTTCATTCCCTGAATATAGAAACGGACATTTTGTAGTCCGGCAAAGCGTATTGAGCTTTTCGGTAAAGAATATCCTAGTTCCACATTTTTCACTCTTAAGTATGTCGCATCGTATAAAAACAAACTACTATTTTCATTTTTATTATTTTCATCTGTTCCATAGGTCAATCTTGGATAAGTAGCAAAGTCTTTATTTTCTTCAGTCCATCTGTTTAGGTGAAGCTTTTTAACTTTTCCTATTTGATCTTGTTCGTAGGCTGGAAACGCCCATACAGCGGCTCCATTGAGAAGCATACTACTATTGGTTGCTCCCTGAAGCAAAATACTGAAGTCAAAACCTTTATGCTGGAATCCAAACGGGATACCGAATTGAATTTCAGGTGTTCTTGGATGTCCCATACTTTTTCTGTCATGTTCATCATCGATCTTACCGTCATTGTTTAAGTCCTTATATATTGCATCTCCGGGATATAATTTTCCCCAAGGCTGGAATCCTGCTCCGCCATTCATTGCATTAAGTTTATCGGCTTCTGCTTGATCGCGCACAAAATGATCGAACACATAAACGAAGTTCTCATCAATCCGACGTCCTGTATTACGTCTCCACTCGTTATCGTATGGTATTTCATTCATAAACACAATCTTGTTCCGGGCAAACGTGAAATTAGGCTTAATAAAGTACCTTAAATCCCTGCCTATTTTACCCTGCCAACCTATTTCAAAATCAACACCATAGTTATCAACCTTTCCAGAGTTAATAAATGGAGCATCTTTACCTACTACATCAGGAAATCCTAACTTATTGCCATCAGAAAGTTTGGTTATAATATCATACCTATGCTCTGTAAAAAAGTCGAACGAGAAAGTCAAACGCTCGTCAAACAAAGCGGCATCCAATCCAACGTTAATCTTCCTGGACTTTTCCCAGGTTAAGTCCGGATTGGCAAAATTTCCTTCTTTCAACCCTTTTGATTCTGAACCAAATTCATTCACTCCAAAGCTATACTTTGAACCATCAGAATAGAACTGCAGATAGGCAAAACGGTCATTGTCATCGCTTGAAATCATATCACTTCCCACCAAACCGTACGATCCTCTCAGTTTTAGGTTGTTCAACCACTTTTCTGTGCCTTTCATAAATGATTCGCGTGAGATGACCCAGCCCACAGATCCGGCAGGAAATACACCGTAACGTTTGCCTGGTGCAAAGTTTTCCGATCCATTATAGCCTATATTAAACTCTGCAAGGTATTTGTTTTGGAATGCGTAAGTTGCACGTCCAGTCATACCCTGATATCTGTATTCTACCCTGTTATCATACGTTCTGGCTGATCGATTAAATAAGATCAAACCAGATACATCATGATCTCCAAATGAACGTATATAATCAAATTTCAATTGATAGTATGACTTACTTTCTGCTGCATTATGCGAAAGTCCGTTGCCAATCGTTTCGTCTGTACTATACCATGGGTTTCCAAGAATATATCGTCCTTCGTAATTACTATTATTCATATAAAAGGCACCATTATTCCCTTCGGCTGGTTGAAATGTAGCATATCTTCCATAGGCTGCATATCCATCATTACGTGTTTCCAATTGACGCCTGATCCAACGTCCTTCATGAGCATCATAAGAGAACACCCCCTCGACTTTTAATCCTTTTGTTATAAAATCCAATTTATGCCCCAAGGCGAAAGTTCCATTTACAGAAGATTTTTTCTCATTCAAATAGCCTGTCCGGGACAATTCGCCTAAGATATTGAATCGATGCAACGGGTCTCCATATAACATACCGTACGGGTTATTGAGAACAAATGATTCATTTGCCGGATTTCCGTTATCAGGTAATACGATTGGCAGGTAGGGAGGCTGTGTATTGGCAATGCTAACCACACGATTAGCTGTGGTTCCCGGAGCATTACGATCTGTAATTCTGGCACCTAAGTCCACTCTGACATAGAAGTCTTTCGTAATATCGACATCGATGTTTGTTCTAAAATTATACCGTTTAAATATGGCTTGCGTATCATACTTCGTCAAATTAGTATGTTTATAGTTTCCACTTTGTTGAAAATAGTTACCCATTACATAATACCGTGCACGATCGGAGCCACCTCTGACCGAGAAGCTATAGTCTTGCTGACTTCCCGGTTTGAAGGCATAGTCAAAATAATCCCAATTGTAACCTAACCCATCCGAATTGTCTCCTTGGGCTTTTTTAAAGTTTTCAATCGCTTGAGGAGAGAACAGTGTGAGTTTTGAAGGATCTGTTCCAGGGTTACTATTTATCATTGCCTCGTTATACAAGGTTGCATAATCTGCTGAGCCTAGATAGGTTGGGAATTTCACCGGATTATTTGAACCGACCGAAGCTTTGAAGTTTACAGTGGCTTTTTCAGATGCTTTTCCTCGTTTTGTTTGAATAATAATTACCCCATTAGCACCCCTAACACCATAAGGAGCCGTAGCAGATGCATCTTTCAAAATTGTAAATGTCTCGATTTCTTCGGGAGCTAAATAACTCATATCACGCTCAACTCCATCTACGATTACAATTGGAGATTTATCTCCGTAAGTTCCCATTCCACGAACTCTTACCTCAGCTGCGTCCACACCTGGCTCACCACCACTAAACTGGTTGACCATAAGTCCCGGCATACGTCCTGCTAATGCATTGTTCAGGTTTGCTGTTGGGCTTTGTTTCAAATCTTTTGTAGTAATTGTCGATATTGATCCTGTGATTGTCGCTTTCTTCTGTGTAGTATAACCTACAACGACAACTTCCTCAAGTGCCTTACTATCTTCTACCAAGGTTATATTTAGTTCTTTCATACCTTGCAGAGCAACCTCCTTGGGTTGAAAACCAACATAAGAGAATATTAAGGTTGCATTTGCATATGGTACTTCAATCGAATAGTTTCCATCGATATCCGTTACTGTTCCTTTTGCAGCTCCTTTTACCATAATATTAACCCCGACCAAAGGATCTCCGAGGTTATCTACTACCTTTCCTTTTATCTTTCCATTATTGCTCTGTTGAGGCTCAGGTAGAGTCTTGTTATTGGATGGCCTCAAAACCACCTGGTCGTTTTCGACAAGAACTTCACAATTGACATTTTTCAATAAAAGGGAGAGTGCCTGCTCCAGGGTCAAGTTATTCGATTCTAGTGTGATTTTAGTGTTCGAATCAACAACATCGTCAGAGTAGAGAATACTTACTCCTGTTTGTTTGGTTATCTGTTCGAGTACTTGATGTAGTGGCATTTCTCGAACAGATAAATTAATCTGTGTTTTTAGTATATTGGCATTCATTGAAACGCCAAATAGAAGTAGTGTAATTAACATACTTACTTTCTTGAGAGTTCTCTTCATCAAAGGAACTCCGGCTTTCGGTTTCATTCGTTTCATTAGATAGAAGATTATGTTAATAATAAAAGTCTAGTATATTGAGGAGATTTTAAAAATATTTTTCCTCTTATCCTCTTTTGACAGGATACTGTACATTAATAATCTTAATGTTTCATCAGGCGTATCTTTCATGTTTAGCTCACCGGAAACATTACTATTGGAATATTTGGGGTCTAAAAGTGTTATCTTGATGTTATATACCTTTTCCAGTTTTTTGAGTACTGTACTAATTTTCTGCTTCTTAAATTTCAGCTTTCCATCTATCCAAGAGATATAGTTACTCACGTCCACTAGAGTTAACGTAGACTCTCCGTTATTGGCATTAAATGAATAACAATGATTGGGAGATAGCTCGATCTGCTTTTCTTTGTTATCGAGAGAGATTCGACCATGAACTAAAACCGCTTCAAAATAAGCCTGTTCTTTATCGACCAAAACATTGAAAGTCGTCCCAAGAACCTCCACTGTTTTAAATGTGGTTTGAACAACAAATCGCCTATTTACATTGTGGGTTACATCAAAATAGGCCTCCCCCTCTAAATATACTCTCCTTTCATCTCCCATAAATACGGATGGATAAACAAGAGTGGAACCAGAGTTTAGATACACTTTCGTACTGTCCTCAAGAATGATGACCGATCGTTTACCATAGGGAACACGAATTGTATTTAATACAGTACTAGCTTCCAAATTAATCGTATCATTGATAGTAACTTGACCTTGATTTGCATAGTTTACATTGGCTTCTGATCCGGCTAATCGTATTGTCTTATCCTCCTTAGCTAACAATGCTTTTTCCGGATTCATCGTTAGTGTTATTTCATGACTGTACGGAACAGCATTTGCCAACGATTCATAATCAATTACAGGCTTGTCATTCCCATCGATCCAGTTAAAAAGTCCAACGACAACAAGGATGGCCACAGCAGCTACACTGCTGATTTTAATGTACATATTTCTAAGCCGATACCGATGATTATCAATTCTCTTCATTATTTGTTTGATATGATCTTCATCAACATCAACCGCTTTGTCCATCTGTACAACAACCCAAATAGAATGAAGATGCTGAAAATAAGCTTTATTCTCGACTGATTCTTCTATCCATCTTAACACATAAAGCGATTCTTCTCGTGTCGTCTGTTTTTCAAAAAATTTTATCAGCAATAAGTCATCCATTGTTCTTCTTTCTTTATCCGTACATAAAGAAGAACACATCTGAACTAAGAAAACCTCAACTGTTACATATTTTAACAATTGAGGTTTTCTTAATAGAATGTATTCTCTATAATTCTTTCTTAATTCTCTTTAATATTTATCTCGAAGATACCAACTGCTTTATCCTCTTGCGGTTTTATGGTCAGCTTAATTTTGTCTGTTTTGACCTGTTTGGCTGGATGTACCATATTAAACTGGTCTTTAAAGAGATGATAGTTGTCTGTCACATACAACGGAAAATCCACCCATTCCCCGTTTTCATCGTATGCAAGCGACCACTCTTCCGGTAGTCTTACACTGCGGTTGTCATCACACCAGAAGACAGAGAAGCTTCGTATATCTGTAGCTTTATCCAAAGTGATGGTCAACGATTGTTCCTTGCCTTGTTGACCCCAGCTGGACCATTTATACAATTTCGTGTCTGAAGACGTCTGTGGCACTTGATTATCTGCTACAGCTGCCAAGAAATCTCTTTCATAGGTGTGCGTTGCCTCTAATGATTTAAATTTTCCATGTGTTGCCAATCGCCTGTCCACATAGGGTAAAACGCCTTCAGATTCCGGAAACCAAACCATCATACTTCCATTACCTCGGTTGTTCCATGCAAAATAGGGAATCAAGATCAGTTCGGAAGCAACATTCCCCTCGGCTATTTTCGCCAAAGCCGGTATTTTTATTTGCGGAATAGTTTGGTTTATCTTGTTTTCATAGGGTAATGCAGACGGTGTGCCGGAAATATAAACATTGGGTAGACAGTCTCCATTATCAATACCTTCTGCACAATAAACCAACGGGCCTTTTGTCAGGCATACGCGTCCCCTATCCGCTTCTACCTGATCGATTGCTTTTGAATACCTGAGTGGCATTGGTAACTTTAGTTCAACGATATCGCCTTTCTTCCATGCACGTTCAACCGACACAAAGCCTTTGACAACCTCTGCTTTTATAGCCTTACCGTTCACAAAAAGCTGCCATCCGGATGGTTCTGAACCGATAAAATGATACAGTTCACCCGGAACGAATTGTTTTCCCGTCCACGTCGGAATTCTAAACTTCATACTGAACTTTTGTCCGTTTTTATCGGGAGTAACAATCCATTTAATCTGTTCGTCAAAAGGATATCCGGTAATTTCTTTCAGATGTACTTTCCCAGAATTCACTGTCAAGGCTGTACTTCCTCCAGCATAAAATGAGCAATATATTTCATTTTGTGTGGTGGCATACATTAAGCTAGGTACCTGTGGAATCAGTCTAGCCAGATTGGATGGACAACAAGCAGTTCCAAACCACGGAGAACGCCCGCGTAATCCATGATTAAAAGGCTTAATTCCATCAGTTTCTAACGGGTTTAAATAGAAGAATCGATTACCTTCCAGATTCACTCCGGCCAAAACGTTATTCAGCAAAGCAACTTCAGCCACGTCCATATACTTCCCATCACGTTCCATGAGGAACATTCTATGATTAAAAAATACGTTTCCAACGGCAGCACAGGTTTCATCAAAAGCATCTTGATTGGGTAGTTCATACTCCGGTCCAAACCCTTCAATCCCATGTATAGCTCCTAATCCTCCAGTTATATGCATACGCGTATCCACAATATTATGCCAGATACTATCCAAAGCCGGACGGTATGTCGGGTCATTGGCATACACACTCACATCGGCCATGCCAGAATATAAGTAAGTGGCCCGTACGGCATGCCCAACTGCCTTTGTCTGTTCGCGAACAGGTACATGTTGCTGAGCATATTCAGGAGACATCACCCCTGTTCCTTCGGGACGGTAAGTCACACCGCGAATGTCAAGGAACTTTTTAGCCATTTGCAAGTAGAGGCTATCTCCTGTGACACGATACAGCTTAACCAATGCCAATTCAATTTCCTGATGACCAGGAGCCTGATTAACAGGTTTACCGCCATTGTAATTCGGATCTCCTTCAAAAAAAACTTTGTTAATATGACGAGCGTTTTTCTGCGCCACATTCAGCCATTTATCTTTACCAGTAGCCAAATAATAGGCTATAGCTCCTTCATACATATGCCCCATATTGTATAATTCATGGCTATGTACAACAAACGAATAAGGCGTTTCTCCCATTCCACCAATATCATTTTTCGATACACCCGTAATATGTGATTCATAATGATAGCCATCTTTTTGTTGGGCATCCGCTATAATATCAATGATTCGGTCCATTTCAGCTTCCAACTGTTCATCTTTCTCTAAGGATAATAAATAAGCGGCACCCTCCATTACTTTATACAAGTCAGAGGCTACATAACGGTGGGTAAAAGGAAGCTCATCGGGGATTCCTTTCAAAAAGTTAGCTGTTCGTTTCAAGTTCTCAACTGCAGGTTCTGTTTTGTCGAGTGCAAACGGAACAAGTACTTTCTTCTGCGTCTGTAAACGGGGCAACCAGAAATTGTCTTCCAAAGTCACCTCGTTAAAGACAACAGGTGTCAGAATATCTTGTGCACAGACCGAAAATAAAGTAGAGGAGACAATGATAACAGCGAATAGTTTTTTTATCATGGTAGTTATTTAGTTTGATTTCAATTTTAAGGCTAACACTACAAATATAGCTAATATACAAGTTTATCGATAGGTTAATCCAAATCGGAGTAAAAACCACTAGTTACATTTAATTCCTTATTGACAATTTGTCTAACGAACAAACCAAAATACTAACATTTTGTTTTTTAACAAAAAACACCTGAAAAATTTAAATGCCAACCGACTGACGAACCATCGGGATGATTTTCTAAAATTGGGGTTATGAAGGTAAAAATCATCCCGACCTTTTTTAAAAAACATCGAGGTCTTTTTTTTAAAACATCCCAATGCTTTTTTAAAAGGATTGGGATGTTTTTTCAAGGAAATGTTTTGAACTCTTTTTTTCTTGATTTTTTCATTTTCCGAAGATAAAACACTTCCAAAAACACACCTTTAATCGCCTTTCACAAATCCAGATGCAAATTGGACCCGCACTTCGTTTTGCTAAAAAAACGAGCTCAAATCGTCTAATTCTACCTCGTTTCATTTTGACTCATTCTCCGCTTTTTCTTTAACATTTCGTCAAAAACAGGATTTTAGCCATAATCCTTCAACATGCACTCCCATAGCAAAGGGGGAAACCCGATGAAAGTATCATCCTCAAGGAGGAAATGCACTAAATATAAAGACAAAAGGAACCTTAACCCTACAAAATTTGTTCTATCATACGATTTAGCTGGTTGGTTCTTTTACTGTTTACTAAATTTGTAGCATGAAAAATGAGTTAAAAGAGTTTCTCGACGAAAAGGTTTTAGAATACAATACGAAAGAATTCATTCTCTCCGATCCCATACAGATTCCCCATCGATACAAACGAAAAGAGGATATTGAAATAGCCGGTTTTTTAGCCGCAACGATTTCTTGGGGGAATAGAAAAATGATTATCAGTAATTCCAATAAAATAATGGGAATCATGGGAAATTCTCCATACGACTTTATCATGTCGGCATCCGACTCACAGATTGAAGCAATCAAGGGCTTTGTTCATCGCACGTTTAACTCCCAAGATTTAATTTCTTTCATCAAAAATTTGAGAAATATTTACCTCAACCATGAGGGATTAGAGGGCATTTTTACGAAATATCAGTCTCAAGATTCCTTGCAAAATGCAATCTCAACCTTTAAGAAGATATTCTTTGAGCATGACCCCTACTCCAGAGCGACTAAACACGTAAGCGACCCAAACAGTGGAAGTGCCGCCAAACGAATAAACATGATGCTTAGATGGTTTTGCAGGCAAGATAATCAAGGGGTAGATTTCGGTATTTGGAAAAACATTCCTCCATCGAAGCTGTCCTGTCCGTTGGATGTGCACTCCGGAAATGTGGCCCGTAAGTTAGGCCTTTTGACGCGCAAGCAGAATGATGCAAAGGCATTGAAAGAACTGGATACAGCCTTAAGAGCCATGGATCCTGTCGATCCTGTAAAATATGACTTCGCGTTATTTGGGATAGGTGTATTTGGGGGATAAAGAGGTTATTCATCCCCCAAACCACAAAGTCATATACTTATAGTCCGGCTAGCGTGACCCTCACCATTTAATCAGAGGCGTTACCCGTTTGACCGGACGGTCTTCTTCTAAAAATCCTATCACATTATCACTTACAGCCTTTGCCATCTCGATACGCGTCTGCAAGGTTTGCGTACCAATATGCGGCGTGAGAACCACGTTGTCTAGTTCGAGTAGTTCCGGTGATGGGAAATCCCCAAATTCAAAAACATCCAAGCCGGCCCCTCGAATAATACCCTCCTTCAGAGCCTTAATTAATGCATGTTCATCAACTAAAGGGCCTCTGGCAGTGTTAATCAGGATGGCTGTAGATTTCATTTTCTGAAGTTCTTTTTCTCCGATTAAATGGTATGTTTCTTTTGTATAGGGAGCATTAATGGAAACAAAGTCTGAACGTTCTAATAATTCTTCAAAACTAACATATTCGGCACCTATACGGGTTTCAGCTTCATTATCAAGCTGACGCCGTTTGTAATAGAGGACTTCCATTCCACAAGCCTTTGCTCGTTTCGCCAGAGCTTGACCAATACGTCCCATTCCAACGATTCCTAAGGTTTGACCTGTTACTGCGACTCCCAGATTTTCAAGCACACCCACCTTCATGCTTCGTCCTTCTTGCCTTAAACGTCGGTCGCATTCAGTTACACGTCTGGCCGTATCCAATAGCAAAGCCAGTGCAAGATTAGCGGTAGGAGCAGTTACCTGATCGGGAGTGTTAGCAACCGTTATCCCTTTTTCTATAGCATAAGGAATATCGATATTATCATATCCAACAGCATAGTTTGCTACTAATTTCAGGTTCGTTGCACGATCCATCAGCTCTTTATTGACAGGAAAATCGAACATCGTACAAAGCACATCATAGTCGGGGATCATCTCCAACACTTCTTGATAAGAAAATCCCTTTTCATCGGGAAAAGTCACACCATATTTCTCTATCAACTCTTCAAAACCCTCCCTAAACATATCGTAGGTTACCAAAATTTTCGCCATCTTGCTCTAAGTAAATTTGTTATATGATGCCAAAAATACGGAATCGCATCTTTAAAGCAAAGAAGAATTACTACTTTTGTAGGTTAAACAGGATTGATTATGGTATTAAACTACATCTGGATTGCTTTTTTTCTTATCGCTTTTGTAGTTGCATTAGGGAAATTGATTTTTGCCGGAGATACGGTTGTATTTACGGATATCATTAATGCTACATTTGATTCGGCAAAAACCGGTTTTGAAGTATCAATCGGATTGACCGGTGTGTTGACTTTATGGCTTGGTTTAATGAAGATCGGAGAGAGAGGCGGTCTGATACAAGCCTTTGCACGGGCCGCATCACCGATATTCAGCAAGCTATTCCCGGAACTTCCTCATAACCATCCTGTAACAGGATCCATATTCATGAATTTCTCTGCTAATCTATTGGGATTGGATAATGCGGCCACCCCCATGGGACTTAAGGCGATGCAACAGCTGCAAGAGTTGAATACAAAAAAAGAATCAGCAAGCAATTCTATGATTATGTTCCTGTGCATCAATGCTTCCGGATTGACTATTATACCGATTACAGTCATGATGTACCGGGCACAAATGGGAGCCGTAAATCCTTCAGATGTATTCCTCCCCATCCTGTTAGCTACCTTGAGTTCAACTTTAGTAGCCGTTCTTGTGGTTTGCTTCAGACAACGGATTAATATATTTCAAAAGAGCTTGATGCTGCTTTTCGGAGGTGTAATCTTGTTTGTTGGAGGTTTGGGCTGGCTCTTCAATTCGATGGATGATGAACAAGTTTCTTTATATTCGACCATATTCGCTAACGCCTCGTTGTTTTCTATAATATGTCTCTTCCTAGTTAGCGGAATTAGAAAGAAAATCAATGTCTATGACACGTTTATTGAGGGAGCTAAAGAGGGTTTTCAAACAGCCATTACCATCATCCCTTACTTGGTGGCCATACTTGTTGGTGTCGGTGTTTTCCGGGCTTCAGGAGCTATGGATTTTTTAATAGAAGGAATACATCTGGCTGTTGCCGGATTAGGCATTGACACCCAATTTGTAGGCGGATTACCCACCATCTTTATGAAACCGCTTAGCGGTGGGGGCGCGCGAGGCATGATGATCGATGCTATGCAGGCATACGGAGTGGATTCGTTTGTCGGTCGTTTGGCATGTATCGCACAAGGAACTACAGATACGACATTTTATGTCGTTGCACTTTATTTTGGAAGTGTAGGCATACGCAACACTCGTTATACCGTACAAGCCTCATTATTAGCCGATTTAGCTGGAGCTATTGCCGCAATTGCGGTCACTTATATATTCTTTTAAATACAAAGACGATATGGCTATTTCATATTATGCAGAAGACGTAAAATCGCCTGATATAAAAAAACGAACGGTGAGCGCCTGGATTAAATCTGTTGCCGAAACATACGGAAAACGGACAGGAGATATCAGCTACATCTTTTGTTCTGACGAGAAGATTTTAGAAGTAAACCGTCAGTACTTACAACATGATTACTATACGGATATTATTACGTTTGATTATACCGTTGGGGATGTCATCTCCGGCGATTTATTTATCAGTCTCGATACCGTTAAAACGAATGCAGAAAAATTCAATACACCCTACGTTGAAGAACTTCATAGAACAATTATCCATGGGGTCTTACATCTTTGTGGGATTAACGACAAAGGACCAGGCGAGCGTGAAATCATGGAGGAGAATGAAAATAAGGCATTAGCCATGCTTCCAAAAGAAATTCTCGCAGCTAAATAGGCTTCCCGATTGTTATATACAGAATAGGTAAAGGCAAAACGATTTTTTAGGACTTAATAGATACAGGATAAAGGAAAATGGATTTTAAATACGATGTAATTGTTGTTGGTGCCGGACATGCCGGTTGTGAAGCAGCTGCGGCAGCTGCGAATATGGGCTCGAAGACCTTATTGATCACAATGGACATGGGTAAAATTGCTCAAATGAGTTGCAACCCCGCTGTTGGTGGGATTGCAAAAGGACAGATTGTTCGTGAGATCGATGCATTAGGAGGTTATATGGGAATTGTGACCGATATGACATCCATTCAATTTCGCATTCTAAACCGAAGCAAAGGGCCTGCTATGTGGAGCCCACGTGCACAAAGCGACAGAAACAGATATAGTGAATACTGGAGAGGCATATTAGAAAACTTGCCGAATCTATACATGTGGCAGGATATGGTTCGCGAACTAATCATTAAAGATGGTGTTGTTTGCGGAGTGAAGACATTTCTGAATGTGGAATTCTCGGCAAAATCAGTAGTTCTAACGAATGGAACATTCCTAAACGGACTTATGCATATTGGCAAGACCAAGCTTAGTGGCGGACGTATTTCAGAGCCGACGGCTACAGGATTGACCGAACAATTACTCACATTTGGGTTCAAAGCAGACCGCATGAAGACGGGAACCCCAGTGCGTATTGACGGAAGGACCGTGCATTTTGAGGAGATGGGAGAACAACCCGGCGAGCACGATTTCCATAAGTTCTCTTATATGGATCACAAACCTCACAACCTAAAACAACTTAGTTGTTGGACATGCTATACCAACGAGGCCTGTCATGAAGTACTTCGCGAAGGGCTTCCTGATTCGCCCTTATATAATGGACAGATTGAAAGTATTGGTCCTCGTTACTGTCCAAGTATAGAAACGAAGATTGTTACGTTTGCAGACAAAACATCTCATCAGCTATTTTTGGAACCTGAAGGTGAAACAACACAAGAGTATTATCTCAACGGATTCTCTTCATCTTTACCATTGGATGTTCAGCTACGTGCGTTGCAAAAAATCCCGGCATTCCGTGATGTACATATTTATCGTCCCGGATATGCAATAGAATACGATTTCTTTGATCCGACACAGTTGCATCATACACTGGAGACTAAATTAATTGACAATCTCTTCTTCGCTGGTCAAATAAACGGAACCACAGGATATGAAGAAGCAGGAGGCCAAGGATTAATAGCAGGTATAAATGCTCATCAAAAATGTCATGGACTTAAGCCTTTTGTATTAGGAAGAGACGAAGCCTATATTGGCGTACTAATTGACGACCTTGTAACAAAAGGAGTAGACGAACCTTATCGTATGTTTACTTCTCGCGCCGAATACCGCATACTGCTTAGACAAGATGATGCAGACATGCGTTTAACAGAAAAAGGGTACGAATTAGGATTAGCTAAGCAAGACCGTTATAACCTCCTCATAGAGAAAAAAACATATCGCGACGCGATTATCTCTTTTGTTGAAAACTATTCTATCAAGGCCCAATACATCAATGAGGGGTTAGAAAAAATCGGGACAACTCCCCTAACCCATGGATGCAAACTAAAAGATCTGGTTTTACGTCCGCAATTAACGCTTCAAGCTTTGGCCGAACTAGTACCCGCTTTGAAAGCAGAGATGGAAAAAGTTCCGGTTTCTAGAAGGGAGGAAATTATCGAAGCAGCTGAGATATTAATCAAGTACAGCGGATACATAAAGCGAGAACAAATCATCGCCGACAAAATAAACCGATTGGAGAATATTCGAATTAAAGACAAATTCGACTACAACAGCATTCAATCTTTATCGACCGAGGCCAGACAAAAGCTCACCCGAATTAACCCGGAAACCATCGCGCAAGCGAGCAGAATCCCGGGAATATCCCCGAGCGACATCAACATCCTACTGGTCCTTCTGGGCAGATAAATCAAATTGTTCCACGTGAAACATGTTTCACAAAAGAATCGAAAGATGAGCGAGTTAAACAAAAATACTGAAGTAAAACTTAGCATACAGAGCACAAAGGAAAGGATCCAAACAATCCTTTCCGCACTGCCTGATAGCCCAGGCTGCTACCAGTATTTCGACGAAAGAGGAACGATTATTTACGTAGGTAAAGCAAAGAATCTAAAGAAAAGAGTAAGTTCTTATTTCAACAAAGAACACGACAACAATAAGACCCGAGTATTAGTAAAACAAATACGGGATATAAAATATATTGTGGTCGATACAGAGGAAGATGCGCTTTTACTCGAGAACAATTTAATAAAACAACATAGGCCTCGATACAATGTTTTATTAAAAGACGACAAGACCTATCCTTCTATCGTAGTAAAAAACGAATATTTTCCGAGAGTATTTCAGACAAGGAATATTGTTCGCGACGGCTCTCAATATTATGGCCCCTACTCTTCTGTTTATACTGCCAAAGTAATGCTTCAGATGATTAAGGAGCTATACCCTATTCGAACATGCAAATACCCTCTCACTCCAGAGTCAATAGCACAAGGAAGATATAAACTATGTTTAGAGTATCACATTAAACGCTGCAAGGCTCCTTGTGAAGGATTACAAACAAACGAAGAGTATCTCAAAAACATTAGTGAAGTAAAAGAGATTCTAAAAGGGAATATTTCAACGGTAGCCAAACTCTTATATGAAGAGATGCAATCCTTAGCTGCAGAACTGCGCTTTGAAGAAGCTCAAAAAGTAAAAGAGAAGTATGAGGTTATAGAAAACTATCGGGCCAAATCGACTGTTGTAACCCCAATGCTAACCAATATCGATGTTTTTTCATATGCAGAGAACGAAAAGTCAGCGTATATAAACTATCTACATATTGGAAACGGAGCCATTGTACAAGCCTACACCTTTGAATACAGGAAAAAACTGGATGAAGCAAAGGAAGAACTGCTTGCCATGGGTATTATTGAAATGCGTAGCCGCTTTAAAAGCACGGCTAAAGAGATAATAGCTCCTTTCGAACCAGAGATGAACTTGGAAGGCATTACGATTACCATTCCACAGCGTGGAGATAAAAAGAAGTTACTTGAGCTTTCGGAAATGAACGTCAAGCAGTATAAAGTAGACAAACTTAAGCAAGCAGAAAAACTAAATCCTGAACAAAGAAGTACTCGTTTGCTTAAAGAGATACAAAACCAGCTGCATTTGGATAAACTTCCTGTACATATTGAGTGTTTCGACAATTCAAATATACAAGGAAGCGATGCAGTAGCAGCTTGCGTTGTTTTTAAGATGGGAAAACCTTCTAAAAAGGACTATAGGAAATACAATATTAAGTCTGTTGAAGGTCCTGACGATTATGCCTCCATGCGTGAAGTAGTCTACAGAAGATACAAACGCCTGTTAGAAGAAGGCACTCCCCTGCCCGATTTAATAATTACAGACGGAGGAAAAGGACAAATGGAAGTAGTTCGTGAAGTGATTGAGGATGTCTTACAGATTAAAATTCCTATTGCTGGTCTTGCTAAAGATAAAAAACACCGCACTTCCGAATTCCTTTTCGGTTTTCCACCGGAACCTGTTGGATTAGTTCAAAAAAGTTCTTTGTTTCATCTCTTAGAGCAAATGCAGAACGAAGTACACCGTTTTGCCATTTCTTTCCACAAAGATAAGCGCAGTAAAAGACAAACGGCTTCAGAATTGGATACAATAAAAGGTATAGGAGATAAAACAAAAACCGTACTTTTACGTGAGTTTAAGAGTGTGAAAAGAATTCGTGAAGCAACGATTGAAGAGCTTACGAAGATTATAGGCGAATCCAAAGCCCGTTTAATCAAAGAAAGTATAAGTAAATAATAACATGCGAACGGTTATTCAACGTGTTAAATACTGCTCTGTAACAATAAATGGAACAGTAAAATCAAAAATTGGACAAGGTTTATTAGTCCTATTAGGTATAGAAGACAGAGATTCTGCGGAAGATATCAGCTGGCTGACCAAAAAGATAGTCGGATTGAGGATTTTTGATGATGAGAATGGGGTGATGAATTTGTCTGTGAAAGATATAGACGGAGAAATTATGGTAGTCAGCCAATTTACACTTCATGCATCTACAAAAAAAGGGAACAGGCCCTCCTATATTCATGCTTCAAAACCAGATGTAGCTATTCCCCTTTATGAAGCTTTTTGTGAAGAGATGAGCATACAGCTTGAAAAAAGAGTACAGACCGGAGAATTTGGAGCTGACATGAAGGTAGAACTCTTGAACGACGGACCAGTAACAATAATTATAGACTCTCACAATAAGGAATAAAATGGCAGAATTATCAATTCAAGAGGCTCAGAATAAAGTAGACGAATGGATTAAGACCTATGGCGTACGTTATTTTAATGAGCTAACAAATATGGCTATACTGACGGAAGAAGTTGGTGAATTAGCTCGTGTGATAGTGCGTACCTATGGTGAACAATCTTTCAAAGAAAGTGATAAAAAGAACAATCTGGCAGACGAGATGGCCGATGTATTATGGGTTCTTCTCTGTCTTGCTAATCAAACCGGAGTAGATCTGACTGCTGCATTTGAAAAGAATTTGGAGAAAAAGACCGCTCGTGATAAGGAAAGACATAAAAACAATTCAAAATTAAAATAAGATGGACAAGTATCAAGAAGCTTTTGCAAAGTTCAAAGCTCCAGCATCCGATGCGGAGATTAGTAAAGAAGTAGCGCAAATCGTAAAAGAGAATTCCTCTAAATATTTCACAGCTGATGTTTTAAAAACTATACATGGACTGATAGATTTGACATCTCTAACGAGCTTAGACACCAAAGAGAGCATTTGGAAATTAGTAGAAAAGGTAAATAATTATGAAGGAACAAGACCCGATGTATCGAGCGTAGCAGCCATCTGTACCTATCCTCTATTTGTTGATACCGTAAAACAAGCATTAACAGCACAAGACGTAAATATTGCTGCTGTATCAGCCGGTTTCCCTTCGTCACAGACATTTATTGAGGTTAAGATAGCAGAAACTAGCTTGGCTGTAATGAATGGAGCTGATGAAATAGATATCGTGCTAAATCTAGGTTATTTCATGGAAGAAAACTATGAGGAATTGGCCGAAGAAATAGCTGAAATCAAACAAGCATGTCGCGATGCTAAATTGAAGGTTATACTTGAAACTGGTGCATTGGTAAAAGCTGAGTTTATTCAAAAAGCAGCCATTATAGCGATCTATTCTGGGGCTGATTTCATTAAGACATCAACTGGAAAAGGATTCCCCGGAACAACTCCAGAAGCAGTATACACCTTGTGTAAGGTAATCAAAACTTATAATGAAATCACAGGTCGTAAGATAGGAATCAAAGTATCAGGAGGCGTAAAATCGGCTGAAGACGCTGTTACTTATTATACAATCGTTAGTGAGATTCTTGGAAAAGAATGGCTGAATAAAGAGTTATTCCGTATTGGGGCATCCAGCCTACTTGACGATATTGAAAATCGTCTTGGTAAATAAAAAAAAGCTATATATAAAATAAAACAATCTATCTTACAAGGTCATATCCTTACTAAGATAGATTGTTTTTATGTATATCCTATTCAATAATAAGAGAAAATAGTCTAAATAAAGACCCTACTTCTTTCTATTGATTATATAATCTGCCAATAAACACAAAGCATCTTTTGCTTCTGATGATGGTAGCTTTTCAAGCAATTCTTTTGCTTTATTGTGATAGTATTCCATACGCGATTCAGCATAAGCGATACCCCCATTTTCTTTGGCAAAAGAAATTAATTTATCAATATTCTCTTGTGTAAAATCACGAGCATTAATGATGGCTCTCATCTGATCTGACAAGTCTTTATCTGCTGTTCTAAGTGCATATAATAAGGGTAATGTCACTTTCCCTTCACGAATATCATTCCCTGTTGGTTTACCGATATTTGTATTCTTATCGTAATCAAAAATATCGTCACGAATTTGGAAACTATAACCTAACAGATTACCAAATTCACGACATAATTGTATAGTTTCGGCATCTGCTCCAGCTGTAATAGCGCCTATTTCGGTACAGGCTGATAAGAGTGTAGCTGTCTTTTTTTCAATCACTCTGAGGTAACTTGCTTCATCTATAATGATTTCTTCGGCTACTTCTAGTTGCCAAATTTCACCTTCTGATAGGTCTCGCCCAAGTTTAGATACAATACCAATAACATTGAGATTTCCCGTAAAAGTTGAGCGAATCAAGGCTGTAGCTAAGACATAGTCGCCAACTAATACGGAGATTCGATTATCAAATAGGGCATTTAGTGAAGGTACTCCCCTACGCTCTTTTGTTTCATCTATTACGTCATCATGGATTAGAGTTGCTGTGTGTAACAATTCTAAGAAAACAGCAGAATTTATGGTATGATCAGTAATTTGACCGGTTGCTTTAGCGGTAAGCAGTACTAAAAGCGGTCGAACATGTTTGCCTGTGGCATCTAAAATTTGCTCGATGGCAGCCTGTAATCTAGGAGTATTGCTTTGTAAGGATGAACGAAAGTCTTCCTTAAATCGTTCAAATTCTGCTGCTACTGGCTGTTCTATTAATTTTCTTACTTCCATAATGTATTGAAACAATAAGGCAAAATTAGCAAAAACAATCAAGTCCACGAGTTTTTTAGTACATTTACAAATC
The DNA here is from genome assembly GCA_023429375.1 of Bacteroidota bacterium. Lineage (GTDB taxonomy): Bacteria > Bacteroidota > Bacteroidia > Bacteroidales > Tannerellaceae > Massilibacteroides. Next base: position 43,204 of record JAEYVY010000007.1, read on the forward strand.
AATGTCTTACTAAAACGTGTTAAAAGTGATGAAGCTATTCCTCATAGACGCCTATGCGCTCATATATAGATCTTATTATGCATTTATCAAAAATCCCAGAGTAAACTCAAAAGGGTTTAATACCTCGGCGATTTTCGGCTTTGTCAATAGTCTGGAAGATGTGATTAGACGGGAGAACCCTACACATATTGCCGTAGGATTTGATCCCTCCGGACCTACTTTTCGCCATGAAGCTTATGAGGCCTATAAAGCTCAACGCGAAGAAACACCTGAAGATATTCGTCTCTCAGTGCCCTATATTAAAGAGATCATTAAAGCATATAATATCCCTATCTTGGAAGTACCCGGATTTGAGGCTGATGACGTTATCGGAACGATTGCCCATCTAGCAGAGAAAAAAGGGTTTGAAGTGTATATGATGACTCCCGATAAGGATTATGGCCAGCTAGTGACAAATCATGTATATATGTATCGCCCTAAGTTTGGAGGTGATTATGAAATCTTGGGAGTTAACGAAGTGCTCGAAAAATATGGTCTAAAGTCTACCGACCAGGTTATCGATTTGCTTGGACTCATGGGTGACAGTTCGGACAATATCCCGGGATGTCCGGGAGTCGGAGAAAAAACGGCGCAAAAATTATTAGAGGAATTCGGGAGTATAGAAAATCTACTTGCTAATACGTCGCAACTAAAAGGAGCACTAAAAAAGAAAGTGGAAGACAACGTAGAACAAATTCGTTTCTCAAAATTCTTGGCAACTATAAAAACGGATGTGCCTGTCGATTTTGATGCGGACGCTTGTCGACTCGTTAAGCCGAATGAAGATCGACTAATCGAAATTTATACTGATTTAGAATTTAGAACATTCATTAACAAACTTAAAGGCGATGTTAAAAAACCTGTAGAAAAAACACCTATTCAAGGCTCTCTCTTTGAAATATTTCCGACCAACTCCCAAGAAGAAGAAAAATATTCAATTCTCGCGGACTTAAAAAGCACACCTCATAATTATCATATAGTTGATAATGAGGATGAATACATCAAATTAAGTGCTTATTTGGAGAGTCAGGATTTTTTTGCTTTTGACACAGAAACCGACGGAATTGACCCATTGACCGCAGGATTGGTAGGAATGTCGTTTGCGGTGAAAAAAAATGAAGCTTGGTATGTCCCGATTCCGGCCGACAAAAATGAAGCGACAAAAATTGTATCCTACTTCTCCCCTGCTCTCCAAAATTCGAAATCAGTCAAGATTGGACAAAATATAAAATTCGATATCCTTGCCCTCCGAAAATATGGCGTGTCTGTACAAGGAAAATTATTCGATACGATGATTGCTCATTATTTGTTAAATCCGGAGCTTCGTCATGGTATGGATTATCTGGCCGAAACATATCTCAACTATAAACCTGTGCCAATCGAAGATTTAATCGGGCCGAAAGGAAAATCTCAAAAATCAATGCGTGATGTTCCTGTCAACTTAATTTCAGAATATGCGGCAGAAGATGCCGATATCACCTTACAGTTAAAAAACTATTTTGAACCAGAACTTGAAAAGGCGGGTATCAAAACACTTTTTGAAGAGATCGAAATGCCATTGGTCTATGTTCTGGTTGAAATGGAACTTACAGGAGTTAAGCTTGACACAGTTGCCTTAAAACAATCATCAGAAGAATTAACCAGTGAGCTTATTCGTTTGGAAAATGAAATTCACGCAATGGCAGGCATGGAGTTTAATATCAATTCGACCAAGCAGGTTGGAGAAGTATTGTTTGACGTACTCAAGATAGAAGATAAAGTCAAAAAGACGAAGACGGGTAACTACAGTACCAATGAAGAAACCTTGGAAAAGCTTCGTTCAAAACATCCAATTGTTGAGAAATTACTTGAATATCGTGGTTTGAAGAAGCTACTGAGTACCTATATTGATGCTTTACCCGAGTTGATTAACCCAAATACGGGAAAGATACATACCTCTTTCAATCAGACAGTAGCTGCCACAGGAAGACTTAGCTCAACAAATCCTAACCTACAGAATATTCCTATCCGTGATGCCCTTGGACGTGAAATCCGTAAAGCATTCATCCCTGATAACGAAGACTGCATCTTCTTTTCAGCTGACTATTCACAGATTGAACTACGAATTATGGCTCACTTGAGCAAAGACAAACACATGATTGAGGCATTTAGAAGTGGCGAAGATATCCATGCAGCTACAGCAGCCAAGATCTACGGAGTTGGAGTAAAAGATGTTAATAGCGACATGCGCAGGAAAGCGAAGACAGCTAATTTCGGTATTATATATGGGATATCTGTATTTGGGCTAGCTGAAAGACTTACTATTGCCAGAAGTGAATCCAAAGAATTGATAGACGGTTATTTCCGGACCTATCCTCAAATTCGTGAATATATGGATGAATGTATTCGGGTAGCTAAGGAGAAAGGCTATGTTGAAACACTGTTCAAACGTAAGCGATTCTTGCCTGATATCAACTCGGCGAATGCGATTGTGCGTGGTTACGCTGAACGAAATGCAATCAACGCACCCATCCAAGGTAGTGCTGCAGATATCATTAAATTAGCTATGGTGCGTATTCATAATCAATTTCAAGCTAAGTCGCTGAAAAGCAGGATGATTCTTCAGGTGCATGACGAATTAAACTTCAACGTTTATAAGGAGGAATTCGATATTGTAAAACAAATCGTATTAGACGAGATGGAGCATGTTATCAAGCTTGAAGTACCGCTGATTGCTGACTGCGGTGCCGGAGTGAATTGGCTTGAAGCACATTAAGAAAAGTATATATAAGAAATAAGTCACGGTTAAGATGAATTAACCGTGACTTATTTTTTTGGTTAGACTTCTGATTAATCTTCTAAATCCTTTAACTCATTCAGTGATTGTTTGATAACCTGTATATTACGTCCATACAGTCGTTTATATCCCCAGATTGTGATTAATAAGGCTAATACAAATAAGGATGACATAAAAACCCAATGCCATGGTTTAGCATAAAGCCAATAAATCACAACTATAGGAACAATTCCGATAAAAGTAAAGAAGAATATACACTTCTTTTCCTTATACACCCAAATGGTATAGGTATTAATTAATTTCATATTCTCTGCTATCGCACCTGTTTCATCGATTTTCATAAGTAATATCACCTTTTTCAAAGTCCAAATCGTTGATGCAATAGCAAATACACCCCAATAACCTAAAGATAAACGGTAAAGCAAACTAGTATGAGAAAATATAAGCCATCCTATAAAAGGTAATACAAGCAAGCAAACAATAATACCTAAATACTCACTCCGAAGCAGTGTGTTGATTGACTTCTTTACTTTTGTCTGATACATGTCACGAATAATTATATCGCTGAGCTTATTCCTTTTATCCAGTTGATCATCAAGCGCTAACCAAGCATTCTTCATTTCTTCTAGTTCCATGATATTCAATTTAAACTTTCCGACATTTTTTTTAATTTCTCTTTGATACGAACTAATCTTACTCCAATATTTGTCATTGTAAGACCTGTTATATCCGCAATTTCCTGGTAAGAATACTCATCAAGATAAAGTAGTATGATGGCTTTTTCGAGAGAAGAAAGGCAACGAATAAGACGATACATTTCGCGAATAGCATCATCGAATTGATCCGTTGCGATCAAATGTTCTGAAAGGCAATTGAGAGATACATGCTGAGGCCTCTTCATGTATTTTCTCAATCCTGTTATGCAGGTATTCAAGGCAACCTTATAAATCCATGTTGAAGGGGCACATTCTTGTCTGAATCCTTCATATGAACGCCAGAGATTACATACAACCTCTTGATAGAGATCAGCTATAGTATTGTCGTCAGTAACATAAACGGAACATACCTTATAAATGATCTTTTCATTATCTTGAATTAGCTTTACAAACTCATTTTCCAGATTTTTCTTCTTCATTTAATTGCGTTTTCTCTGTTAGTCGATAAAAAATTCCATTTATTACATGAATAGGGCTGAAAATGAATAAAAGATTAAAAGAAATAAGGTACCAAAACAATCTTTAATAACACAAATCAAATTTAGCTTTTTAAATAATTATAAAGCAGGTGCTATTATTTTGATAGATAAACTCAATGAATATAATTTTGCTAGAATATCATTTTGCTATAATTTTGCAGTTCAGATAAGGTGTTATTGACTCATGCCCCAACATTAGGGAAGAAAATCGGGGGTATGAGTTTCCTTTTGTAAAAGTATTTTTTTACATACCCTAATAGTTTAAGTTTTATAATTTAAATTATTCGAGTTATGAAGAAAAGTAGAATTTCTCTCATTCACTTACTTATTGGTACAGCTTTTTGGGGTATTTCATTTCCGGTTACGAAAGATTGTTTTACTGTACTACATCCATTTACGTTTTTAATCTACCGCTTTCTTATCGCTGCTATTGTATTAAGTATTATTTTTCACAAACAACTTTCTGCGATTGACAAACGAGGAATTAAATATGGTATATATGCTGGAATACCCCTGTGTCTTGCTATTTTATTACATACTGTTGGACTGAAATATACATCTTCATCCAATGCTTCATTTATTGCAGGTATAGAGGTTTTACTTATACCTATTTTTAAACTATTGTTCTTTAATAAGAATGTAGAACGCAAAATGTGGTTTGCCTGTATCATTGCTTTGGTTGGGCTCTATGTGATTGCCATGACATCATCTGACGGATTTGCAATTGGTGATTTGTATGTATTTTTTGGCTCTATATTCTTTTCATTCTATGTACTGACAGTAAGCAAGTTGAATAGTAAAACGGAAGCTTTTTCATTCGTTATCGTGCAATTATTTACTTGTGCGTTTTTATATGCTGTACTAACTGCTTCGACATTGGGTATAGAGGCATTAGTTGTACCTATGCAACAAGAGGTGTGGACAGCCATTCTTTTTACTGGTTTACTAGCAACAGCGTACATGTATTGTGTACAGAATATTGCACAAAAGCATATAGATGAAGAAAAAGTAGCTTTGACTTATCTATGTGAGCCGGTATTTGCAACAATAGCAGCCTACTTCATGTTGAACGAAGCTATTACCCTACGAACCATTGTTGGGGGAGCACTTATCCTGTTTGCCATGTTCATTGCCGAAGCCAATCTTCGGAAAATTAAACAGATTATACCTTCTGAAAGATGGTAATGTTTATTGGATAATATTATGCGCTATTTTACTAATTAAAGGCGACTGTACTTAAAATTTTACGCTCGTGATATTTAGTTTATCACGAGCGTATTTTATTCATTACATGGATGTTTATATGATGAATACCTCTCTCCTATTAAGTTCAGGACTGATTTATTGTCCAAAACGTGATGTGTCAATCGCTTTTTGCTCACGTGTCTTATACCCTCCAAACTTCCAAGTAAACGATAGCGTTATGGCTCTTGTATCAGGTATTAAATTCATCCTCAAATCTTGTGAAGAATAACGCATAATCATATTAGGCGACCAGGTTTTAAACAAATCTGTTCCTTTTAATCTCAATTCACCATTGTTTTTAGCAAATCCCCATTTCAACCCGGCATCAACCATCCACATTTTAGTCAGATCAGACGGTCCTTGAATATTTGGAGTAATATAGGCTCCAGTCAATTCAAATTGAAGGTTTTTAGCAAGCTTCACTGTATTGTCAATACGACCATAGAATACAAAATTGTCATGATTAAACGATATATCGTGGAATTGATTACTCTTTGCATGATCATAAAAACCATTCAATGTAAGGCGTGTATCCAATACGTCTACTGGTTTGAACGGAATGATAAGGTTCATACCTAAGGTATATTTACTATCCCAGTTTAGAGTTTTGTATAACAAAGTCAATCGTTCGGATGATTGATAAGGTAATTGTGCAAAATAATCATCTGAATAATTAGCATAAGCTGTTACAATATACTTTCCTTTAAAGATATAGTTCAACTGTGCCAAATAATCTTTTGAAGGTCTCAAATCGCGGTTTCCGTGCACTTCTGCATAGCTATTCAAGTAACTTATTGCTCCTTGCATTTCCCAGTAAGTAGGATACGTTCTATCTGAAGAAAGCGATAGTTGAAGTACATGAGATGGAGCAAGTAGATAGGTTGCTTCGAGCGTTGGATAGAACACCCATTCCTTAAAGGATCCATATTTATAATATTCTCCTGTGATAGAAGCCGTGACAGACAGCTTTTCGGAGAAAGAACCACTAAGTCCGCTATATAGGTTGTAGGTGTATTCTTTCAACGTATTTTCAGTATCTAAACCAGACAGATCCTCACCACTATGAGATTGATAAAGTTGTGCACTATGATCTTTAGCAACTGAATATTTACCTCCGTAGTTGATACTCCATGCACCAAGTGTGTGTGTTTGATCTACATAAGTGGTGAGTCTATCTATCTGTTGTATGGAATTTGCAGTAAATTCTCTACCGCTTTTACCTTGATAATCTTGTTGTGTATTGTTCTTATAGTAAGTATAATCAGCACCTATCCTAAAGCCTATCCCTGACTTATAGTTCAATCCGAAATTATGCATGAGCTCAGGATCAATAAAGCTTTTTTCAATTACAACATCATCAAAATTACTTTTCGTAGCTTCTCTCCTATCATTCGATGGAGAAATTCTGGATGTATAAGCAAAATCAATCTCATCTCTTTGAGTAAGCTTATAATTCAATCCCAAACGCAGATTGTGATTCAGTTTTGTACCTTTTCCTCGCGTATCCTGCTCGATAGTATAAATTGAATTATTTAAAGTGTGACGAGAGAATAAATCCATTCCTGCTCTTGTCTTTGTTTGATTGAAAGAATAAAGTAAATCTGCAGATAGCTTTTCAGATGAATACAATAGCGTAGCTCCTGTAGAATAACCCTCATAATGCTTTTGCGTATAGGACGAGTTAAACTGCCCCTGTAAGTCAGGGATGATTGAATGTCCATCTGACAAAACCAGATTGATTACAGCTCCACGAGTGTGGTATTGAGGAGGTGCGCTATACATCACTTCAGCAGTTTTCAAACGAGAATGCGGCGTATTTTTCAATAATTGATACAATTGTTCGCTATCCATTGTTGTTGGTTTGCCATTAAGTACAACGGTCAAACTGTTTGCTCCAGCTAATAGTATTTTTCCATCCTGCTCACGTACTCCAGGTAGTTGTAGTATAGATTCATACGCATTGCTTACCACCTTACTTTCCAATAAACGAGGCACATCATACGTTAATTTTCCATCTTTTACTTTTACAACAGGCCTCTCCCCTTTTATCATTATATCCGGTAGATTCAACATGGTTATCAGCGTATCTTGATCCCAAGCTACACTTTGAGTTATTCCTTCTACCCTTTCTTGTGCAGTCAATGTTGTTAAAGTCAATCCAAAAGTCAATAAAACACCATATATTCTTTTCATACGCTTTATAATTTTTGTTTCTGCAAATCTCGACAGAAAACAAACAGCCTTGTGTTATCACTAACTTATGAAGTGTTATTTAGTCTTATCATATAATTAATTTGAAAAAAATACCCTCTATATTTGTCCTAAACAACAGTTTATCCTATGAATAAATATTTCAGAACTATCGTTATTAGCATACTCTTTGCCCTGACACTTGTATTTTGTTGGCAGATATATTGGCTGCGTGGACTATACCAGACTATGGAAGATGAAGTCAAGAAAGAGTTAACGCAATATATAGAATTAGCCGACCAATTGGAACTTTTCGATCGTATTGAAAAGTTTGAGGAAGAGAAAAAACAAAGAGACTATGAAAAATCAATCATGATTTCGGCAACACCCAATAAAAAAGGCGATTTTGCCTTTGAAAAGAAAGAAGTGTTGGTCAACAAGAATACATTGAATAGCGATACCCTATCAACCAAAGAACTAACCTATGAAAAAGGATTGTCTCTTTTTGAGCATTTAGCTAAGAACATTAATCAGGTTATGCATGAAGAGATCGATTCAAGAATACCCATCAATATTTTCGAAGTAGATAGCCTGATACGTAATAGTTTAGCGAAAAACAACACCAATGTACAATACTACTTCACAGAATTATGGGATACACAAGAAAATAAAATGCAAAGCTCTTCACTTCGTGATTCTAATAATATGCATGTGCCCAAAGAACATACGCTTACGTATTACTTTGGAAAAGATCATCGTTATTGTTACAAGGTCTATATGGAACCTTTAACACGCACGGTATTTATTAGAATGGGTGGAATATTAGCAACCACACTACTGATTATCATCATTCTAACATTTGCCTTTTGGTTCCTAATCAGGACTGTAATCAATCAGAAAACCTTGGAAGATATGAAAGATGATTTTACGAATAATATGACCCATGAACTGAAGACCCCTATTGCAGTGGCCTATTCTGCCACGGATGCTTTACTCAACTTTGACTTGTCAAATGACGAAAACAAACGAAAGAAGTACCTTCTGATTTGTAAAGATCAACTCGCTAGGTTGAGTAATCTGGTAGAACAAATTCTTTCCATGAGCATGGAACAAAGAAAATCGTTCAAACTCAAAAGGGAAAAAGTTCAAGTGAATGAAATTATAGATGGTTTAGTTGAATTACATAAGCTCAAAGCAAACAAACCTGTCAATTTTATCTTGGATTACGAAACGGATAAACAAACAATTAATGCAGACCGTACGCATCTAACCAACATGATAAGCAACCTGATTGATAATGCTATTAAATACAGTGGCGATGAGATCCAAATAACCATCAAAGCAGATAGACATGAGGACCTATTTGAACTGAGTGTTAAAGATAATGGAGAGGGTATACCTACAGATAAACAAAAACATATATTTGACAAGTTCTATCGTGTACCGCGTGGAAATGTACACAATGTAAAAGGGTATGGATTAGGCCTCTTTTATGTAAAAGTTATGGCTGAGATACATGGAGGAAAAGTGAGCGTAAAAAGTGCACCAGGAAAAGGCTCCACATTTACGATTCAAATCCCTGATAAAAAGAAGAACGTATGAAAACAGAAAAAATAAATGTTCTTTTAGTGGAAGACGAACCTACATTAGCCATGATTATCCGTGATACATTGGAAGATACGGGATTGTTTTCCATTCATATTGAAGAAGATGGAGAGAAAGGTTTGCGTCGCTTTTTTGAATTAAAACCGGATGTCTTAGTTACGGATGTGATGATGCCTCGCATGGATGGTTTTGAAATGGTTCGCCGTATCAGGCAGAAAGATGGTATAGTCCCTGTACTATTTCTTACTGCCCGTTCGACCATCAAAGATGTAGTGGAAGGATTTGAACTAGGGGCGAACGACTATCTAAGAAAACCCTTCGGCATGCAGGAATTAATTGTGCGTATTAAGGCATTAGTACGATTCAAACCTATAGAATCAAAACCAGAAAATAGCTTTACGATTGGAGATTACAGACTGGATTCTACTGCTCAAAAACTCTATTACCTTGAAAACAGTGAAGAAGAGCTCTCACATAGAGAATCAGAGATACTGAAAAGGCTTTGCTTGAATATAGATCAAGTCGTTAGCTCGAAAGATATTTTACTTGATCTATGGGGTGACGATAATTTCTTTAATTCACGGAGCTTGCATGTTTTCATCACCAAACTTCGTCATAAACTATCCAAAGACAAACGCATACGGATTGTTAATATCCGGGGTATAGGTTATAAATTGACGCTTTAACGCTTACCTTTGCTCCTGCTATGCTAAAATTAGAAACACCAAATGGAGAAAAGAGCGTATTGCTACATGCTTGCTGCGCACCTTGCTCGTCGGCTATCATAGAATGTCTTTTGCAAAATGATATCCGACCAACGGTTTTTTATTATAATCCCAATATTTTTCCGAAGGAAGAATATGAGATTCGTAAAGCGGAAAGCATGCGTTACGTAGATGCTTTAGGTCTTGATTTTGTTGATGCTGACTACAATCATTCGGACTGGAGGGAACAGATTAAGGGATTAGAACAAGAACCAGAACGTGGGCGCCGTTGTGTAAAATGTTTCATCATCCGCATGCTTGAAACGGCTCGTTATGCGTCTGAAAATGGTTTCTCCATATTCACCACTACCCTCGCCTCTTCACGCTGGAAGAATCTGGATGATATATTTGCGGCCGGGCGGTATGCAGCTGAACAATTTCCAGGGGTAAAACTATGGGAACAAAACTGGAGGAAAGGAGGGCTTAGCGAGCGTAGGCTGGAAATTATTGCCCAATACGACTTCTACAACCAACAATATTGTGGTTGTGAATTCAGCTTTCGAAAATCCAAATAAGTTTACTTATATTTGTTCTTGTTAGTCCTTATACAACTCAAAAATGGAAAAAATCAGAACAGGAATTGCTTCATACGGCATGTCGGGATCTGTATTTCACGCCCCATTCATTGCCAATCACCCGGGATTTGAGCTTTACGCCATCGTACAACGAAGTTCGGACAGTGCACTTGAAAGATATCCATCTGTAAAGATAATGCGTTCATACAACGAATTATTGGCCGACAAGACCATCCAGCTTGTAGTTGTGAACACTCCTGATGTTACCCATTATGAGTTCACCAAACAAGCTTTGCAAGCCGGTAAGCATGTTATCGTAGAAAAGCCGTTTGTTTTCACGGTTAGTGAAGGTGAAGAACTTATTGCATTAGCTAAAAAGTATGAACGCATGCTTTGTGTATACCAAAACAGACGTTGGGACGGAGACTTTATGACTGTAAAACAAGTCATTAATTCAGGAGTGTTAGGCCGCGTGGTCGAATTTCAATCAGCATACCAACGCTATCGCAACCAGATACAACCCGGAACGTGGAAAGAAAAAGCAGATCAGCGTGTAGGACTCACCTACAATCTGGGTTCGCATATGATTGATCAGGCAGTTTACCTTTTCGGCGTTCCACAAGCTGTATATGCCGACATTGACAAGCTTCGTGAAGGTACTGAAGTAGACGATTATTATCACATACTCCTCCACTACCCTCACGTAAAAGTAAATCTCCGGGCCAGCTATCTTATACGTGAAGAAACGCCTCGCTATTATATTCACGGCACAAAAGGATCATTCATAAAATACGGTCTTGATCCTCAGGAGGAAGCGTTAAAGATTGGCCTCTCTCCTACTACACCCCGCTGGGGAATGGATGAAGAAGCAACGTACGGTCTGTTGAGCACCGACTTAAACGGATTGCATTTCAGAGGAAAAATAGAAACAATTCCAGGTAATTACATGGGCTTTTATGAGGATATATATCAATCCTTCAAAAAAGGTTGCAAACCGCAGACTGAGGCATCAGCTGTATTGCCTGTAATTCGCATAATTGAAGCCGCTTTTGAGAGCTCAGAAAAGAAACAGGCGGTCGTACTGTAAATAACTTAACAAAAGATTAGTTATCTTTGCGCCCGTAAATCAGAGATATAACTAATTAATATACAATAAATGGCATTACAATGCGGTATAGTAGGTCTTCCTAATGTAGGGAAATCTACCCTTTTTAATTGCTTATCAAACGCGAAAGCACAATCGGCAAACTTTCCATTCTGTACTATCGAACCAAACGTAGGAGTAATTACTGTTCCTGACGAACGTCTTAATAAACTCGCAGAACTAATTAATCCACAACGTATTGTTCCTACAACAGTAGAAATCGTTGATATTGCCGGACTTGTTAAAGGTGCCAGCAAAGGAGAAGGATTAGGAAATAAGTTTTTGGCAAATATTCGTGAGACAGACGCCATTATACACGTACTCCGTTGCTTTGACGATGAAAATATCGTACACGTAGATGGAAACGTAAACCCGGTTCGTGATAAGGAAATCATCGACACAGAACTTCAAATCAAGGACTTGGAAACAATCGACACCCGTATTTCTAAAGTTCAGAAACAAGCACAGACTGGTGGTGATAAACAAGCAAAACTGATTTATGATGTTTTGATTAAGTTTAAGGAAGCTCTTGAACAAGGAAAGAGTGCACGTACGGTAAGTTTCGAAACGAAAGATGAACAGAAAATTGCTAACGAACTCTTCCTGCTTACTAACAAACCAGTCCTCTATGTATGTAACGTAGATGAAGCCAGTGCAGTAAAAGGAAATAAATACGTAGACGCAGTCAAAGAAGCTATAAAGGATGAAAATGCTCAGTTATTAGTTGTAGCAGCCAAAATAGAAAGTGAAATTGCCGAATTTGAGACTTATGAAGAGCGTCAGATGTTCCTTGCCGAAATTGGTTTGGAAGAATCTGGGGTAAACCGTTTGATAAAGATGGCTTACAAGCTATTGAATCTGGAAACTTACCTGACAGCAGGTGTACAGGAAGTCCGTGCATGGACCTATCTTAAAGGTAGCAAAGCGCCTCAATGTGCTGGTGTGATCCATACTGATTTTGAAAAAGGATTCATTCGTGCAGAGGTAATTAAGTACGAAGACTATATCAAATATGGTTCAGAAGCGGCTGTAAAAGAGGCCGGAAAAATGAGTGTGGAAGGAAAGGATTATGTCGTTCAAGATGGCGATATCATGCATTTCCGTTTCAATGTATAAGATTTTTCAACAAAGCATAGAGAGTCCGGGTAAATGTTATCCGGACTTTTTTTATTCAACTAATTCAACATAAAAAAATAAGTAGCTTTGTATTAACTAATAACATATAGAGAATATGGAAAGCAAACCAAATTGACATAAAGAACTATTCTGCAAAGAGTATTTTTTACCAGACATCACCGATTAATTACATACAAAAAAGATGATGCTTTAGATATAATACTGTTAATAAACACCTTATCAATATTCATTATGATACGTAATACGAAACTACTTCTCCTTATAGCATTGACCGTGGGTTTTAATGCTTGCCGCAGCAATTCCTCAAGTAATAATGAACAATCCAGATTAGCTGATGATGAAATACAAGTCTTTATAACAACAAATGACAGAAGCCAGGATTTTGTCAAACAGACTTTAACATTCAATACCGAATCGAGCAATTCACCTTTTACAATCAAGCTCGATTCAGCTACACGTTATCAAACTATGGATGGGTTTGGTGCTGCTGTTACAGGATCTACCAGTTATAATTTGCTACAAATGACACCCGAAAACAGACGTAAATTCCTGATTGAAACTTTCTCTGAAACAGAGGGTATGGGTCAAAGTTATATTCGGATATCCATTGGGTGTTCCGATTTTTCATTGAGCGAATATACCTGTTGTGATAAGCCGGGAATTGAAAACTTTGCGTTGCAAGATGAAGAAAACAACTATGTGATACCTGTATTAAAAGAAATACTCAGTATTAATCCGAAAGTGAAGATACTGGGATCTCCCTGGACATGTCCTCCTTGGATGAAGGTGAATAACCTGACTGACTTAGAGCCCTTTGAATCATGGACCAGCGGACAGTTAAACCCGGCTTACTATCAGGATTATGCTACTTATTTTGTGAAATGGATTAACGCTATGCAGGAAAACGGTATTCCAATCTATGCCATCACCCCCCAAAATGAACCATTGAATAGAGGCAATTCAGCCTCTCTATACATGAGTTGGCAAGAGCAATTGGTGTTTATTAAAGATGCTCTTGGTCCAAAAATAAAAGAAGCTGGACTGAATACGAAGATTTATCTGTTTGATCACAATTACAACTATGATAATTTCCTCGATCAAAATGATTATCCAATACGTATCTACGAAGATCCAACAGCGGCTTCGTTCGTTGCCGGTGCAGCCTATCATAATTACGGAGGAAACAAAGACGAGCTTTTGGATATCTACAATCAAAAATCCGATAAAGAATTGATATTTACAGAGACCTCAATAGGTACGTGGAATGATGGAAGGAATCTCTCGCGTCGATTGATTGAGGATATGGAACAAGTGGCTCTTGGTACAATCAATAATTGGTGTAAGGCTGTTATTGTATGGAATTTAATGCTTGACAGTGAACGTGGACCAAATAGAGAAGGGGGGTGTCAGACTTGTTACGGAGCTGTCGATATCGATCGTTCAGACTACCAAACGATTACACGCAATTCACATTATTACATCATTGGCCATCTTTCATCGGTAGTAAAGCCAGGTGCTACTCGCATAGGAACAACAGGATATGACGATGGGGTCATCTATTCTGCATTTGAAAATACGGATGGAACCTATGCCTTCGTACTTCTCAACAAGTCGGACGAAGCAAAGGATATCCTTGTAAACGATGGCGAACAGAGCTTTACTTTCAACACTCCGGCCAAATCAGTCGTCTCATTCCGTTGGAATAAATCATAATTTCCTAGTTATGAGAATCCTAAGAAATAGGATTATCGCGTAAATAAATGGGGATAGGATTTCAGCAACATGGAACGTACTTTTCATATATTGAGAGGTATGCCCTTTTTTATAATCATTGTTTACACTATTTTCCTATATTTGTTATAAATAATTAATTATATCATAAAAATTGCCACACATGAAAAACATGACAAGAAGAACAGCCATTAAAAGTGTGCTCGCCAGTGGTGCAGTCTTAGCTGCATCCGGAGTAGAAGCTTCAATTCGTGCAGCAGAGAATACGAGTAAGACAGCCCTCAAAGGAAATATTCGTCACTCGGTAAGCAAATGGTGCTTTGGTGAATACGACTTAGATGAATTCTGTAAGATATGTAAACGAATTGGTATAGAATCTATCGAATTATTGGATCCTAAAGACTGGCCTATCGTACAGAAAAACGGTCTTACAGTTGCTATGGCTCAAGGAGCCGGTTTAGGTATTGATCGTGGTTTTGCCGATCCTTCTTTACATGACGAGTTGGTGGCAAGTTACGAAAAAGTAATCCCAATGGTTGCCGAAGCAGGGCTTAAAAACCTTATTTGCTTCTCTGGACGTAGAAACGGACTTACCGACCTGCAAGGATGGGAAAACTGTGCCAAAGGCTTGAAACGGATCACACCTATCGCTGAAAAATACAATGTAGTTCTTACTATGGAGCTTCTTAATAGTGTGGGTCACAAAGACTATTTATGTGATCATACTATTTGGGGAGTTGAGTTGTGTCGCCGTGTTGGTTCTGAAAACTTTAAATTGCTTTATGATATTTACCACATGCAGATTATGGAAGGTAATATCATCGATAATATACGTAAATACCACAGCTATTTTTCACATATCCATACAGGAGGTAATCCAGGCCGTGCAGAAATTGATGAGACACAGGAGCTATACTATCCTGCCATCATGAAAGCCATTGTTGAAACCGGTTACAAAGGATTTGTGGGACAAGAATTTGTACCAAAGCAAAAAGACAAAATAGCTTCTCTTGAAAAATGTATACGTATTTGTGACGTGTAATAAAGAAATACCTTAGCTTTCAAGTGTAGAAACTAAGGGATTTGTTATAACTTTGCACACTGTATCAAATAAATAGCAAATACCAAATATCATATATTTAAGATTGAAGTCATGGAATACAATTTCAGAGAGATTGAACAAAAGTGGAGAAAAAAATGGATAGAGAATAAGATCTATAAAGTAAGTGAAGATGAAAGCAAACCCAAATTTTATGTACTCGATATGTTCCCTTATCCTTCGGGAGCGGGACTACATGTAGGTCACCCACTTGGTTATATTGCATCAGATATTTACTCACGCTTTAAGCGACTCCAAGGCTTCAATGTACTTCATCCTATGGGATATGATGCTTACGGTTTGCCTGCAGAACAATATGCTATTCAAACAGGACAGCATCCTGAAGTAACTACTAAGAACAACATTGCCCGTTATCGTGAGCAATTGGATAAAATCGGTTTCTCATACGATTGGGATCGTGAGATTCGCACATGCGAACCCATTTATTATAAATGGACACAATGGGCATTTATACGCATGTTTAACAGCTACTATTGTAATGACAAACAATGTGCAAAGCCCATTGAAGATTTAGTATCTGCATTCGAAAAAAACGGTACTGCAGGTCTGAATGTAGCATGTAGCGAAGAACTCGAATTCACTGCCGAAGAATGGAATAAGAAAAGTGACGTAGAAAAACAGAAAATACTTTTGAACTACCGAATTGCCTATCTAGGTGATACGATGGTAAACTGGTGCCCTGCATTAGGAACTGTATTAGCTAATGATGAAGTTGTAAATGGACTTTCTGTACGAGGCGGTTATCCTGTTGAACAACGTGTTATGCGTCAATGGTGTTTACGCGTTTCCGCTTATGCACAACGATTGTTGGATGGATTAGATAAACTGGACTGGACAGACTCTCTGAAGGAAACACAACGAAACTGGATCGGTAGGAGCGAAGGGGCTGAAATGAAGTTCAAAGTAAAAGACTCTGATATTGATTTCACTATTTTCACAACCCGTGCCGATACCATATTTGGTGTTACTTTCATGGTTTTGGCTCCGGAAAGTGAATTAGTAGACATACTCACTACGAAAGAGCAACGTGCTGAAGTTGATGCTTATATCGCTGCGACAAAAAAGAAAACCGAACGCGAACGTATCACTGATCGTCGTGTAAGCGGTGTTTTCTCTGGTTCATATGCTATTAATCCATTGACAAATGAAGCTATTCCAGTATGGATTAGCGACTATGTACTAGCTGGATATGGAACAGGCGCTATCATGGCTGTACCGGCTCATGACAGTAGAGACTATGCATTTGCAAAACATTTTAACTTACCCATCCTTCCATTGATTGAAGGTTGCGATGTTTCAGAGGAAAGCTTTGATGCCAAAGAAGGCATAATGGTTAACTCTCCAGTAGTAGGAAAAGAAATTGAAGGTGGATTAGTATTGAATGGACTTACCGTACCTGAAGCAATTGCTAAAACAAAAGTATATATCACTGAAAATAAATTAGGAAAGGTAAAAACCAACTTCCGTTTGCGTGATGCTATATTCAGTCGCCAACGTTATTGGGGCGAACCGTTCCCTGTATATTACGATGCAGACGGTCTGCCACAAATGTTGCCCGAAGATAAACTTCCACTCGAATTACCTGACGTTGACAAGTTCTTGCCTACCGAAACAGGTGAACCTCCATTGGGACGTGCAACAAATTGGGCTTGGGATACGGTAAATCAGAAAGTTGTAAGTACATCTTTAATCGATAATAAGACTGTATTTCAATTAGAGCTTAATACGATGCCTGGTTTTGCAGGATCATCAGCCTACTATTTGCGTTACATGGATCCGGTAAATGAAAATAATTTAGTCTCGCCCGAAGTCAATAAATATTGGCGTAATGTAGACTTATACATTGGAGGTACTGAACATGCAACGGGTCACCTTATCTACAGTCGTTTTTGGAATAAATTCCTATTCGATCTGGGAATAAGTTGCGAAGAAGAACCATTCAGTAAATTAATCAATCAGGGAATGATTCAAGGACGATCAAATTTTGTATATCGTATCAACGGTACAAATAAGTTCGTTTCATACAACCTGAAAGATAAATATGAGGTTACACCGCTTCATGTCGATGTAAATATAGTAAATAATGATGTGCTTGATATTGAAGCATTCCGCAACTGGAGTCCGGAATACAAGAATGCAGAATTCGACGAAGAACTACTAGAAAAAGGAAAATATATCTGTGGATGGGCTATTGAAAAGATGTCCAAATCAATGTATAACGTAGTTAATCCGGACATGATTGTTGATAAATACGGAGCAGATACTCTTCGTCTATACGAAATGTTCCTTGGTCCGTTAGAACAGTCTAAACCTTGGGATACGAATGGTATCGATGGTGTGCATCGCTTTTTGAAGAAGCTAATAAGCTTGTTCTATGGTAATACGGATAGTTTACAAGTATCTAATGAACCAGCCAATGCTCAAGAATTAAAATCATTACATAAGCTAATCAAGAAAGTAACCTATGATATTGAACATTTTTCGTTTAATACATCTATCAGTGCTTTCATGATTTGTATCAATGAATTAAGTAGTTTGAAATGTAACAAGCGCGATATTTTGGAACAATTAATTATCGTACTTGCTCCTTTTGCTCCACATATTACAGAAGAATTATGGCATGCTTTAGGCAATACCACAACAATTTGTGATGCAAACTGGCCGGAGTGTAAAGAAGAGTATCTGAAAGAAGAGGTTGTTACCTATGCCATCTCATTTAATGGTAAAGCAAGATTCAATATTGAACTTCCGGCAGATATGTTGAAGGAAGAGGTTGAAAAAGCTGCATTAACACATGAAAATTCAGCAAAATGGATGGACGGTAAAACACCTAAAAAGGTAATTATAGTACCTCAGAAAATTGTTAATATCGTTCTTTAATGAAAAATAGTCATATTGCCAAATTATACAATCACACGCAGGATTATTTAATTATAATCCTTGGAACGCTCCTTTATGGATTTGGGTTTAATGCCTTTATCCTTTCAAATGAGATTGTAACAGGAGGTGTTAGCGGTATATGTGCTATCATCTATTTTGCTACATCCATTCCTGTTTCCGTTTCCTATTTTGTATTCAATTCAATATTACTTTTTATTGCATTCAAAATACTAGGATTTAAGTTTTTAATTAAAACGATTGTAGGCGTATTTTCGCTTTCTTTATCATTATCCTTATTTGAGTGGTTATTGGCAGGACAACCGATTATTAAAGATGAGCCATTTATGTCTATCTTAATAGGTGGAGCATTATGTGGATCTGGATTAGGTTTGATTTTTTCGGTTAACGGAAGTACGGGAGGAACCGATATAGTTGCTGCGATTGTCAATAAATACAAGAACATTTCAATCGGTACAGCACTATTATTTTGTGATTTTTTCATTATCGGATCGTCGTATGTTTTGTTTGAAAACGTTGAAAAGATAGTCTTCGGATTCGTTGAAATGGGAGTTAGCAACTATGTACTTGATATGATAGTCAATAGTAACAGACAATCCGTTCAATTCCTTATTTTTTCTCAAAAATACGAGGAAATAGCTCGACGTATCATACGTGACACCGAAAGAGGATGTACATTTCTGGAAGGGCAAGGAGGATATTCTAAAAATCCTATGAAAGTAATTGTCTTAGTAGCCAGAAAATCTGAATCGCTTACCATATTCAGGCTCGTCAAAGATGTAGATCCAAATGCATTTATATCACAAAGTGTAGTAAGAGGAGTATACGGAGAAGGATTTGATCAGATAAAAACATAAACAAGTATAAAACAATTAAAAGCACTTCTATACGTTATATAAGCGTAAAAGAAGTGCTTTTTTTATTCAATAAGACAAATGAAAATCGTATTTGCAACCAACAATAAACATAAGCTAGACGAAGTAAGGAAAATAGTAGGAGGTAATATTGAAATAATAAGCCTGGAGGATATTGGGTGTTTCGATGATATACCGGAAACAGCAGATACTTTGGAAGGTAATGCTATTTTAAAAGCAAACTATATAAAAGACAAATTCGGCTTGGATTGTTTTGCCGATGATACGGGGTTAGAAGTAGAAGCTTTAAATAATGCTCCAGGAGTATATTCTGCTCGATTTGCGGGAATAGCACATGATTCATTAGCAAATATGAAGAAACTTCTCTCGGAATTAGAAGGAATTGATAACAGGAAAGCACAGTTTCGCACGGTTATAGCTCTTCGAAGAGGAGATGAAACACTCTTATTCGAAGGAGTTGTAAAAGGTAAAATAGAGACAGAGAAAAAAGGAAATAATGGCTTTGGTTATGACCCTATTTTCACTCCTGATGGTTATACCCAAACATTTGCTGAATTGGGTGATCAGATTAAAAACAAAATAAGCCATAGAGCAGAAGCTGTTCATAAATTGAATGACTATCTTTCCACACTATAAAAAATATACGTATGAAAAGAATACTATATGTTTTACTGTTTATTTTCCCTATTATTCCTTTGCTATATGCACAGAATGATGTGGATTTTGAAAATAGTTTCCGTACGCATTTAGCTTATTATAATGGTAGTAAAATTACTGAAGGAAATAATCTGGTTTATATAGTAACTAATGGATCGTTACTTAGCTACAATAAGTCAGACAACAGTATTACCTATTATTCGCGTCAAACAGGATTAAGCGATAATGCTATTACCCAAATAGCTTATAATCCTAAAACCAATAATTTAATCATCGTATATAATAATGGCAATATAGATTTATTGAGTGAGGATGGTAAAGTATACAATATAAGTCATTTAATGACGAATACATCCTTTGCCATAAAAGAAGTAAATAATATTGATATTATTGAAAATATAGCCTATCTATCCATGCAATTCGGTGTAATAGCATTAGATATGAATAAAAAGGAAATAAGGGATACCTATAGAATTATCAATGATACCGTATATGCTGTTTCCTTATTTAAAAATGAATTATACGCTACTACTATAAAGGGAATTTACAAAGCCGCATTAAATACAAATTTGGTTGATGTAGCCAATTGGAGTCCATATAAACCGGTATTACCTAATAATACAGATACGATAATAAAAACAGCTGTTTTTAATGATAGACTTTGCTTTATGGTAAAGAAAAAAGGCGTTTATTATCAGGAAAATGATGGTATAGTCAAGCAAATACTGAATCATAATTCATTGATCAATCTAAAAGTAGAAAATGGAAAACTAATAGCTATATCTAACTCAAACGCCTATATCTTTTCTTCTTTCATGAATCCCGACAATGTAAATATGGGCGCTATTTATGATATTACGTCATTGAAAGATCCCAATACATTTTGGATTGCTTCCGGGTCAACCATAATGAAAGGAATTAAGAAGTCTAATACCGGTAGGTATGAAATATTTCTTACCGAATTAAATAAAGAAGGACCTAGAGATAATACACATTGGTACATGCTTGCATTTCAAGATAAACTATTGACAGTTGGAGGCGGTTTTTTAAGTGATAAGTTCAATAACAAAGGTATTTTCTCAATTTATGAAGATAATGTATGGAAGAATTTTGACGAAAGTAAAATTCAATATGGAGGATCTTCTTTTTATACCGGACCTAAAGATTTTACATCCATTGCAAGTATTGATACTGAACCTATAACCTATTATATCGGCAGTTATGGAAATGGTCTTATTGAAATAAAAGGAGAAGATATAAAGGTTTATAATATTGATAATAGTCCACTGGAAACAGCTTTAAAAGATGACAGATATAAATACGATTATATGCGTATTTCCGGATTAGCTGTCGACAAAAATAAAAATGTTTGGATTACCAATCCTTCTGCTGAATACCCTATTAAAGTTTTAAGTCCAGATGGTACATGGTCTAAATTTGCATTCAAAGGAATACTTAAAAATTCGAGTAGAATGGATAAGATCATGGTTACATCTAAAGATCATAAATGGCTTAATCTACCGTATGAAGTGAATGGAAATCCCGGTATTTTCATATTTAAAGATAAGGATCTATCAGAAGAAGAAAGCCAAGCTGTATATATAAGTAATCTTACTAACAATAGAGGTGAAAATATAGGAGCCAGCACTTATAAATGTATGGTTGAAGATAAAAAAGGATTTGTATGGGTAGGAACGAATAAAGGACCTATTTATACACCAGTTGCTGCAAATGCCTTAGAAAATCCAGATAGATTTTATTTTAATCAGATTATTCGTCAGAATGAAGGCGGAAATTACATCTTTCTAAATAACGAACAGGTAAACGCCATAGCTGTTGATGGAGGAAATAGGAAATGGATCGGTACGGAATCGTCCGGGGTATTTCTTATTAATGAAGATGGTTCTGAAACCATTTATAATTTTACTACAGACAATTCTCCTTTATTATCCAACAAAATAACCAGTTTAGCCATTAATCAAGTTTCTGGTGAAGTATTTATTGGCACCAGCAATGGTTTAGTATCATTTATGAGCGAAGGCAGTGAAGGTAAAGAAAATTACGCTCAAATATCAGTCTACCCAAATCCTGTTAGACCGGAATACCACGATAAAGTAACTATTACCGAATTAATGACTGATTCAAATGTAAAGATTACAGATATCAATGGTAATCTTATTTATCAAGCAAAGTCGGTAGGAGGACAGTTGGTATGGAATTGTAGAAACCATAAAGGAAGTCGCGTTGCAACTGGTATTTATCTTGTCATTGCATCAAATGTAGATGGAAATGAAAGCGTAGTTACCAAAATAATGGTTATAAAGTAAACAGTAAATGACAGTTGTTAAATCAAATTCTTCCATTGAATTACTTCGTATTTGTGCCGTTATATTGATAACTTTCACACATACTAGGCATAATCTTACCAGTGATTCTATTTTTTATTTTATAATTGAAAAATTACCTACCTATGGAACGGCTATACTTTCAATTATATCAGGATATTTATATTATACCGTATCACGTAAAAAAGAAAATATCTTCCATAAAAAAATTAAAAGTTTAGCTATACCCTATCTTATTGCTAATTGTAGTGTATTGATTCTAGTCTTAATTACAAATTTTATTTTCGACTATAATGCATTAAATAGGTTAGAATATAATTATACACTGATTACAGAAGGTATATTAGCATTAAATGAACCACCCATTAATCCACCTACTTACTTTATTCGAGATATCTTTGTTTTATTCTGTATTTTATCCCTATTTACTCAGAGAGAATTTAGAACCTTATATATTCTTATTCCTTTTCTTATTTTCGGCGTTCTTGTGCTTCGTATAGATGTTGTAATCCTTTTTGTAACAGGAATACTATATGCTAGATTAAAAGAACCTATAAAAAAAGAAATATGGGTTATTTTACTTGGTATAGTTACCATTTTCGTAGGAGTAATGTTTCCTTATTATCTTAAATTTCCAGTTTCATTACTTCTTTTTATTCTACTTATAGATTTACGATTCAACTTTTACAATACAGGAAGGTATTCCTATCTATTACATTTATATCATTCACCTATTATCGTAATCAGTTATCCTATTATAAGTTTATTTATACAGGATACAATATTAAATGTAATAGCACAGATTCTACTAGCTTTAACTGTAGTTTTTCTGCTTTATCTACTCACTAAAAAATACAAATTCCTCCACGTGTTAAGTGGAGGAAGATAAATTATGTAACTATTTAGTTATTATAAATTACAAACCTAATTGTGCAGATAATTCAAGCATACGACGAATAGGTTTAATTGCTTCTTTCTGAATTCTTTCATCAATAAATATTTCAGGAATTTCATATTTGAGGCAATTATATAATTTCTCCATGGTATTTAAACGCATAAAGCTACATTCATTACATGCACAAGTACTATCGTTAGGCGGAGCCGGTATAAATTGTTTATCTGGACTGCTTTGTTGCATTTTATGAATAATACCACTTTCGGTCGCTACAATGAATTGCTTTTTATCAGACTCTATCGTATGCTTTAATAAAGCTGCAGTCGATCCTACGAAGTCTGACACACGTATAATAGGCTGTTTACATTCTGGATGGGTTATAATTTCTGCTTCAGGATATTCTTTCTTAAGTGCAAGAATTTTTTCCAATGAAAATTGTTCATGTACATGACAAGCTCCATCCCATAACAGCATATTACGTCCAGTAATACTGTTAATATAATTACCAAGATTACGATCAGGTCCAAATATTATTTTTGCATCCTTAGGAAAACTATCAACAATTTGTTTTGCATTGGTAGAAGTAACCACAACATCAGTTACAGCTTTTACTGCAGCAGTCGTATTTACATAAGAAATTACGGTATGATCTGGATGTTGTTTAACGAATGCGCCAAACTCTTCGGCAGGACAACTGTCGGCCAACGAACAACCGGCATTCAAATCCGGAACCAATACCTTTTTATCTGGACATATAATCTTAGCTGTTTCACCCATAAAGTGAACACCACATAAGACAATTATATCTGCTTCTGTTTTTGCTGCCCATTGTGCCAGCGCAAGACTATCTCCTACAAAATCCGCTATATCCTGTAAGTCACCCGTTTGGTAATAGTGAGCCAATATAACGGCATTTTTTTCTTTCCGTAATCTATTTATCTCTGATTTAATATCTATATCTTTCGGAATGGGTACATTAAAATAACCTGCTGATGAATTTTGTGCCATAGTTTTTTTCTTATATACTAAGATGAGTAACGTATTACAAAGTTAGCTTTCTTTTCTTACTTATTCTCTGCTTCATCATAAATTCTACCAACACCACTTATCAACATCTATTATATATATTCTTATTTTATTTAAAACTTTAAAAATTATAATATGATAATGATGTATGGTTAATATACTTCATAAAAAAATAGCATTTTTGTTGCTTATTTATTTATTAGTATTCTGAACTTACTTTTAAGTACTATATAAACAAGTTATCATCCTATTTAGTTATTGAATATGAGATTTTTAGAATATGTTATGGGTTTTATGTTGATAAGATATAAAGTGTAAAAAAAGTATTCCATTTTTTATGTTTTTGTTGTGTAAAACCCCTGTTGAAATAGAATGAAAACTTATTATTAATTATTCTTGCAGATATTAGACAAAGGCGTCTATATACATTTTATGGAAGAAAGCAAGAACATTTTTTCAAATTCTATTCACCTTTTATCAATAGGTTATTAACTCTCTTTTATGTGGAAATAAACCTTTATTTTTGTATTTCCATAATTAGATTAAATCAGATCATGCAGAAACTTAAAATAACAGAATTAAATCGTCTTTCTCCGGAAGAATTTAAAAACACAGAAAAAATTCCTCTAATTGTTGTATTAGACAACGTTAGAAGCCTTAATAATGTTGGTTCTGTGTTTCGTACATCTGATGCTTTTATTGTAAAAGCGGTCTATTTATGTGGAATTACGGCTTGTCCTCCTCATGCAGAAATTCATAAAACAGCTTTAGGGGCAGAAGATACTGTAGATTGGATGTATTTTAAAGATACATTAGACGCTGTTGATAAACTCAAAAAGGAAGGTTATACCGTTTGTAGTATTGAGCAGGCAAAGGGTAGTATTATGCTTGATAAACTGCAGTTAGACAAGGAAAAGAAATATGCTGTTATTTTAGGAAATGAAGTAAAGGGAGTCCAGCAAATAGTTGTTGATAACTCTGATTGCTGTATAGAAATTCCTCAATTTGGAACTAAACATTCGTTGAATGTATCGGTAACAGCGGGTATTGTTATTTGGGATTTCTTTTGTAAACTGTCAGATTAATCCGTTTTCAACAAGTACAACTACTCTTTCTGTCATGGCATCGCTTCCCTTGGGATAATAATCTGTTTTTAGGCTGGCACCAAACATACTCGCAAATAGATTCCAAAATCCGGCTCTGAAGCTGCCAAGATAAGCTTTCAACAAGTTATAACTAGACTGATTACACTCCCTATTGATAAGCTTAATAAGCAATTTACCTTGAGATAAGGTTAGTTTTTTAAGTTCTGGTTTATATTGTTTGAACAGTTCATCTTCCATTCTTTTCAAATGCGCTTGACGTTCTTTCTCGGTTGGTAAGGTTTCCATGTATTCATAAGTTTCTATAAGTGTCTCATAAACCATTTTTGCATAAGGGAGTGTCTTTTTAACATCCCTAACCAACTTATCGTATTTCTGTTGTTCTTTTTTATTCTTGAATTTAATAGGTGGGAAAATGTATATATCTCTAAGATCTACAATAGCCACCGTGTCCGAACCATCAATATAGGCTTTGTAGTGATCTTTCGGAAGTACATTCATTTCAATGGATTGGGCAGACAAAGAGGCACAATACGAAATGAAAAATAGAAATATATAAACCGTTGTTGACTTCTTCATATGCAAGGCAAAAATAATGGATTTGCTAATTAAATTATTGAATAATACATATTTTGACTATTTTAGCGCAAACTTTTAACCAAGTAGACCTTTTCATATGAAGAAAATCATTGCCAGTGTGGCAGTATATACGTGTTCTTGTTTGTATTTAACTGCTCAGACAAATCTTCGCGCATCAGACGCTCGTTCAATTGGTTTAGGAGGGGCAAATGTAACCCATTCCGTTCATTTTAATCCTTCATGCCTTAGTCTATCAACAGGTCAATTCCTTGAAGCAAATTACATTAACAAGTACGAGTTAAAAGAATTGTCGTCCGCTTCGTTGATATACGGAAATACAAATAGCTACCTTCCTTTTGCTCTTCATATTTCTTCTTTTGGATATAGTAAATACCGAGAATCCATGTTGCGTCTTGTGCTATCCAAAATGCTGTCTTCTAAATGGATAGTAGGTGTTAGCATGCAATACGCTTTTTTACAAACAGAGTTGTTTGAAGAAGAGATAAAGAAGATTTCTACTGATGTGGGTATCCTATTCATACCTGCTGAAAACTTGTTGATAGGATTGTCAATAACAGATTTACCTTCTGTAAGATTAGATGATATGAATATTAATAATCAGGCTTTTAAGTACAATTCTATTCAAGTAGGTTTTAAATGGAGTTTTATTAACAACATGTTGATAGCTATTTCATCCACTTGTGATGAACAAACAAATATCCGTTTTAATACTGGAGTTGAATATGATGTTAACGATAATTTCTTTTTCCGCATAGGTTTTCAAACGAATCCCATGGTACCTTCTTTTGGAACGGGCATACTATTCTCTGATTTGCAGCTTGATGTGGCTGTTAATATGCATCCTCAATTAGGATTATGTTCAGGAATCGGAATTACGTATCTATTTTAATACTATTGACAACTTATGAAACACCTGTTTATAACTCTTCATTTTTTGTTTATATTTTGTTTAATATCTTGTTATAACACTATAGCACAGACTCCTTTTGATGTTGATAAATGGAAGGATTATATAGAAGAAATGGCTGATGATATGGATGAAGCGTATATAGAAAACTTGTATGAAGAGTTGTCTATTTTAGTTGATAACCCATTTGAATTCAATAAAATAACAGAAGAACAATTGAGACGTCTTCCTTTTCTTACCGACCGACAGATAGCGAGTATATTGACGTATAAAGAAAAGTATGGGAAAATGTATTCTTTATACGAATTAAAGAATATAGAAGGGATAGATTTTCACACACTGGAATTGTTACTTCCTTTTGTTTATATCGATGATAATTCTGTTGATAAACGCTCATTATCTGTAAATAACTTGTTTAAATATGGTAATAATGAACTGTATATCAGGTATGATAATAGTTTTCAACAGAAGAAGGGCTATAAACCGGTTTCGGATACTATTTTGGAACAATATCCGAACCGAAAATATTTAGGAGAAGATTTTTATCATACCATCAGATATGCTTACAGCTTTGACGAGCGGATACAAATGGGTATTGTTGCTGAAAAAGATGCCGGTGAACCTTTTATGAATAGCCTACATAAAGGATATGATTTCTACTCATTTCACCTGTTGATAAAAGATTTAAAGTGGTTAAAGTCTTTTGTAGTAGGCGACTACAAGTTGGCTTTTGGACAAGGATTGATAATAAGCCATGATTTTGCACCATCACGAACTGCCATTCTTTCTCAGGCTGAGAGAAGGAATTACGGTTTCAGGAGAAGTTATTCAACTAATGAATATAATTTCTTCAGAGGAGTAGGGGGGAGCATTCATTTTATGGGCTTTGATTTGAATTTGTTTTATTCGAACAGAAATTTAGATGGAACTACAGATAGCCTGTTGATAACTTCGTTGAAGACTGATGGACTGCATCGGATAAAAGGGGATTGGGATAAACGTAAACAAGTACAACTGGATGTATATGGCGCTAATCTGCGTTATGCATTACCTCAATTTTCGATGGGCCTGACGGCCCTTACCTATTCGTTTCGAGGAAAACGTTTTGAACCGGAATTAAAACCCTATAATATCTATTTTTTTCGTGGCGAAAAGAATACGAATCTAAGTGTGGATTACATGTTTAAAACCGGTGCATTAAAAATATATGGCGAGACGGCTATATCTGCTAATAAAGCAATGGCTACATTGAATGGTTTGCAAATACAACCGGTCTCATACGCTTCTTTCTTGCTTTTATATAGAAACTACAGCAAAAGATACCAAGCATTATTTGGGAATGGGTTTGGTCAGAATTCAACCGTACAGAATGAAGAAGGTGTTTATTTGGGTATGCAATTCACACCTTTTCCTTATTGGAATATATCCGCATTTGCGGATGTTTTTAGGTTTCCTTGGTTGAAATATGGAGTAGATGCTCCGTCATCCGGCAAAGAATATATGACACAGATTGAATACAATCGGGGTCGAGGGAACTCCTTTTTGATACGTTATAGGTTTAAACAAAAAGAGAAAAACCAAACCTTTGCTGATCATCTTTCCATCGAAAAGAGTAATCAACACCGGCTTCGTTTGCAATTTATACGAACTACAGGAATATGGAATTTACGAACAGTTTTGGATGGGGTCGGGTATGATGAACAGACAAGCAAATCAAGTTTTGGCTGGATGATAGGGCAGGGGATAACTTTTCAAACGGTAAAGGGAAAACTGAAAGGTGATATCTATGCCGCTTATTTCCATACAGACAATTCTTCTGTGGTTGTCAGTTCCTTCGAGCGTGCTCCGTTATATGTATATTATAAACCCTCTTTTTATGGTGAAGGCTTGCGGGTTGCCGGTACCCTTCGTTATATATTTTCCCGTAATTTGATGCTTTCACTTAAACTATCGTCTACACATTACTACGATAGAAATACCATAGGAACAGGGTTGGAAGAAATAGCAGGACCTGATAAGACAGATTTGAATCTCATTCTTCGTTGGAAATTTTGAACAGATAAGGGATAGATATTGTTACATTTGCAAGCGATAATTCTTTAAAACAGCTTTGTAAATGGGTACAATACTCTTCGATAAAATAGTCTTCGGACCGGTTAAGAGCCGTCGTCTCGGTGTTTCTTTAGGAATGAACCTTCTTCCTCCCGACGGAAAGTTCTGTTCGTTCGATTGCATTTATTGTGAATGTGGATTGAACGATGAGCGAAAGACAACTACCAGGCTACCTAAACGCGAAGAAGCAAAAAAAGAGCTGGAAGAAACGCTTGTAGCCATGCAAGCAGAAGGAACAGCTCCGGATGTAATCACCTTTGCAGGCAATGGCGAACCGACCATGCATCCTCAATTTGCTGGAATTATTGATGATACGATTGAATTGCGTGACAAGTATTTCCCCAAAGCAAAAATCGCAGTCTTGTCCAATGCAACAATGATTAAGCGTAAGTCTGTGTTTGATGCCTTGCTTAAGATTGACAACAGAATACTGAAGCTCGATTCTGTTTTAGATAGCCGGATCCAACAATTAAATGCTCCTTATTCACCTTCATTTACCTTTGAATGGTTGGTGAAAAACTTGAAAAGTTTTGAAGGAAACCTGATTATACAAACGATGTTTCTCAATGGGGAGTACAAAGGTGAGTCTGTTAGTAATATGACTGAAGAAGAAATATCGGGTTGGATAAACGCCTTGAAGGAAATTAATCCAAGACAGGTAATGATTTATACTGTAGATCGTGAAACACCGGTAAAAGGATTGAAAAAAGCCTCAAAAGAAGAACTAGATGCAATAGCTAATCGTGCTAGGAAAGAAGGTTTTGATGTGTCTGTTTCGTATTAAGTAAGCCTATCCTGAAAGGATTTCAATCAAACCTAATATGGATCTACTCAATCATTAAATCGAATTTATTTAACAGTCCGGGTAATCCCATTAACGTAAACTTTGCTTTTCTAATCCGGTTACTTTCCGGATTGATGGAAAAGTTATGTGCTGTCCTGAAATCGGCTTTTTCCAGATTCGTAAATTCGAATGTTGCTCCCAGAAGATCACAGTTTTCGAAAACAGCTTGACTGAGGTCTGCCTCTGTGAAGTCCACTTCCCTTAGTTGAGTATTAGTGAAGTTTGTCTCTTTTATCTTCTTTTTGTAAAAGACGGAGTGGTCCAGTTGGCAGTTCTTAAAAGAAAGAGAAAGACCAAAATCACTGCAAGAATCAAATTGAAGACCAAGTAATTTACATCCCGTGAATTTTGTATCTTGTAAAACGGTTTTTGTAAGATTGACCAGGCTTAGGTTAGACTCTATAAATTCACAGTTACAAAAAATAAACTCAGAAAGGTCAGTTGACGAAAAGTTGCATCCTTTAAAAATACAAGATTCATAGGATCCTTTTTCCAAAGGACTCAATGTAAAATCTGTGTGTTCAAATTGTCTGTCTTCTATATAAACACCTGCCATTTCGAATGAATCAATAATACTTGGCGGAAAGGTATGGTTATATCAGCTAAAATCAAAATCTTTTGTATCTAATCAATAGCGAAATAAGACCGTAGTAATAAAAATAAACAAAGCCGCCCTAAAGGCAGCTTTGTTTTATATATTTGAAAAACCTATAGTTTTTCACCGGTTACAGTAATTGAATATATTCCGACATTGCCTGCTTTGTATTTCGCTATTGTAGATTCGTTTAAATGCTCTGACAATACATCATCCGGAATTTGTATTGTTTTTGTTCGTTCTATTTTAATATTCGAGAAATTAGCTTTTTCAATTTCACCTAAATAGTCTTCTCGTTGTATGGCACTAGCAATGCAGCCCGCATACATAGCGGCATTATCAGTAAATTCTTTTGGAAATATCCCATTAAGAACAACATCGGAGATGCAAAAATGACCACCTTTTTTTAATACTCGGTATATTTCTTTGAAAATTACATTTTTTTCAGGAAGTAAATTCAATACGCAATTACTAACCACGACATCTATTGAATTGTCGGCTATAGGCATATTTTCGATATCTCCTTCAATAAATTCCACATTAGTATATCCTCTTTTTTCAGCGTTTTTCCGTGCTTTTTCCAGCATTTGAGGAGAGAAATCAATACCAATAACTTTTCCTTTTTCTCCAACTTCTACACGGGCGATAAAACAATCATTACCTGCTCCAGATCCTAAATCTAAAACAGTATCTCCTTCTTTTATTTTTGCATATTGAGTAGGCAAACCACATCCTACGCCTAAATCAGCATCGGCTTCGTACCCTTTTAATTTGCTATAATCTTCACTCATAATTGTAAAAACCTTTTTAGAAGCACTAGCTGGGCTTGTGCCACAACAACATCCAGACTTTAGGGCATCCCCATTCAGTGCTAGCTCACTGTAACGTTTTTTTACCAATGCTTTTTTTTCTTCATTCGTATTCATATCTATATGTATATGTATTGAAATTCTTATTTATAGTATTTTCTTTTTAGCCAAAAGGCGATATTTACCGAAAGTATAAGTGCGAGTACTTCGACTAAGGAACCAACTAAACCTGCAAACTTTTACTCATAGCCTTTTATCTTGTTTGTATAGAATTCGTAAAATGCTCTTTTTATTTCATCCCTAACCCGGATGTATTCAGATTGAATAAATTCTGCTGTACCTGTAGCTTCGGAAGGATCATCAAACCCTATATGTAAACGGTTTGTTACGTTTCCTGTGAAGGTAGGGCAACTTTCCTCTGCGCCACTGCAAACGGTAATCACATAATCCCATTGTTCATCTAAATATTGCTCTACGCTATCAGATGTATGGTGCGAAATATCCACTCCTATCTCTTGCATCACTTCTATCGCTCTGAGATGAACTGCTCCGTTTGGCTTTGTTCCTGCGGAATAAACCAATAGTTTAGGATCGAAAGATTGCAGGAAGCCGTGAGCCATTTGACTGCGACAGCTATTGCCCGTGCAAAGGATCAGTATTTTAGGAGGTATTTTGTCAATTACAAGCAGCCAATGGCCTATATCACGCCAATGGCCAAATTTCCAGCCTATTTCTTTCATAAATGATGCTTGTTTGAAGCCAAATTTTTCATGCAAGCGAACACTGTTTTCATTAGGAACACATATCCCTGCTATCAGAGTGTGTAAATTTGCTTTATAAATATCTTTGAATAGGTGTTGATAGAGGATAGTTCCAATACCCTTACCTTGTAAGTCGTTATCTAAATATATCGTAATCTCTTTTGTGGATGAATAGGCACAGCGGTTATTCCAATTATGGAGGTAACAATAGCCTGCAATTTTTCCGTCCATCTCTCCTACATAGTAAGGAAAGCCTTCGTCTAAAAAACCTTTTATACGTTGCTTCATTTCGCTTTCGCTTAAGGCTACCGTTTCAAAGGTTATGGATGTATTTTCAACATAGTGGTTATATATTCTGCAAATCTCATTTGCATCATCAAGTGTTACTTTCCTGATCTTCATATTTGATATTCTTATTCGTAACTAGGCATGTTATTCGCAATTCGTGAAAATACGAACTTTTGTAATAAATTTTTTACTTGCTCTTGCAGCTTTCTTTGTTGTCGATTTCAACGAAAAAGGCAGAAAACATGTTTTTTGCTTTTTCCCAGTTTTCTTCATTAATACAGTACTTAACTGTAGGGAATGTAATCGTTCCCTGTATGAGACCAGCATCTTTCAACTCGTTTAAATGCTGTGAAAGCGTACTTTTTGCAATAGGTAATACTTCAGACATATCACCATGATAACAGCATGACTGATTGGCTAACATTTCCAGAATTGCGATGCGAATAGGGTGACCTATGGCTTTTGCAAAGCGTGCAAGCTGTTCTTGTTCTGCTGTAAATTCTTTCTTTGACATATTATTCATTAATTATAGTTCGTAAAAATACGAATATTATTTAATTCGTAATATTACGAACGCTTATTTTAGAATATAAATTTTGCTTCTTAAGAATTCGAAAGACTATTTGATCATTGCCGGAAAGGAATGTATTATCCCTTAAAATCAAAATATTTTCTACTGAATCAATAACTGAATAATAAATTGGAATGATAGAATTAAAAAACAAGTATATTTGTATATAATGGTAAATATGAGGAGATTAAGTATGTATAATTTATTGGTTATTCTTTTTCCATTACTAGCTTGTTGTGGAGGCAGCGATGATTTGGGTGCACCTGATAACGAAAAAGGCGCTACAAGCAGTAAATATGTTCCCAAAGGCTATGAGCTGGTATGGAGCGATGAGTTTGAAACAGGGTCGCAGCCGGGTGCTGAATGGTGGTATGAAACCGGAGCAAATGGTTGGGGTAATAATGAATTGCAGAATTATGTTGCCGGATCTCAAGGTTCGGAACAGCTTGCAACTGTAAAAGACGGTAAGTTGACTCTCACAGCTAAGAAAATAGGAGACCAAGTCTGTTCTATACGAATGAATACCGTTAAAGGTTGGAAATACGGCTATTTTGAAGCTCGTTTAAAACTTCCTTCCGGAAAAGGCACATGGCCTGCATTTTGGATGATGCCCAAAAACTTTAAGGCTTGGCCCGCTGATGGCGAGATTGATATTATGGAAGAGGTAGGTTACAGACCAAATTATGTCTCTTCGGCTGTTCACTGTAAGTCATACAATCATGTTAACGGAACACAAAAATCAAAAGAAACATTCTTGGAAACCGCTCAGACAGAATTTCATGTTTATGCCTTGGAATGGACAGGAGATTATATCCGAACCTATGTAGATGGTAAAGAGTTGTTCTATTTCGCCAACGATAAAGCAGGGAATAAGGATACTTGGCCATTTGATGCCCCTTTCTATATAAAGCTAAATCTGGCTTGGGGAGGTAACTGGGGAGGTGCTGAAGGAGTAGACGAATCAGTGCTTCCGGCAAATTATGAGATAGATTATGTACGAGTATATCAGAAAAAATAAACGAATTGAAATCGTAATTCGGCACTAACGTCTTGAAATGAAAATCCCCCTCTTTGATAGCTTCATAGAGGGGGATTTTTCCTGAGTAGATATTATTCTTCAAACTCATCTGTTCTGAATGGAGCAACCGGCATCCCTTCGCTTGAAAACAGGTTGCCTATGCTGGTGTTGTCGAAAAGGAAACGTACAGCTACTGGTTTCTTTACCACTTGGGAGGAAACAACAACGGTTTGCCCCTCTATCTTGGCATTTGCCGGAACAAATTTCTTGTCTTCTCCTGCAATAGTGAATCCGATTATTTTCTTTTCTGTGCATTTAAGTCCATTTGGAATATGGTTGATGTTGATACGAATTTTGTTCTTTTCGATTTTCATAGACTGGTATTCAGGGCTTTGACAAACGATATCTTCCTTTCCATAATTCTTAGCTAAAGCCCAGTTAGCTAATCGTTTTCCCACACCTTGTTTGTTCTTGGGGTGAATATTCTTCACATCATCTACCAAATCCCAGATTACCACCATACCGGTGTTCGGATAAGCAGCAGTCTTTGCTTGTTGTTCACGCAGGAGATAAGCTTTTTCCTGTTCATCGTATTTATAAGGCGCAATTTGTACAAAATAGAAAGGAATTTCTTTTTGGAAACCTTTACGCCAGCTATCAATCAGGGTGCGCATCAAAAGGTCGTATGTGGCAGTTTGTCCGATAGCCGTATTTGACTCGCCTTGATACCAGATAGCACCTGCAATGCCATATGGGAGCAACGGATTAATCATTGAATTAAAGCATTTACCGGGTATTTTAGGCCACCAATCGTAATCTTTTCGTACATTGCTGGCTTCGTTCAATAGAGGGTTTTTCACAACATTATCGAAAGGAATCCATACTTCAGCAGGTGTGCCTCCCCAAGCACTGACAATGAGTCCGATAGGTACATCGAGGTTTTCTTGAAGTTCTTTCCCGAAGAAGTAGGCAATTGCACTCGTTTTACGCATCGTTTCGGGTGTACATACTTCCCAAGAAGCAAAGGTGTTTTCTTGTGGTGTATCTGCTCCTATTTTAGGTACATGGAAGAAGCGGATTTGTGGATGGTTGGCTGCGGCAGCTTCTGCTTCTCCGTTTGCTATACCGCTGTTTACGCTCCATTCCATGTTCGACTGACCACTACAAACCCAAACTTCACCAAGCAGGATATTACTCAGTACAGTTTTCTCATTATCAATAGCAGTCAAGGTATAAGGGCCTCCGGTATCTGTAGTCTCTATCTTGGCCGACCAGAATGATTGGTTATTGGATTTGACAACGATAGTGTCGGTTGGGCTCCAGCTGCCTACTAAACGAACTTGTTCGCCCGGATTGGCCCATCCCCAAACGGAAACTTTACTATTCCTTTGCAGGACCATATTATCTGTAAAAACAGAAGCAAACCTTACTTTGGCTTCACTGAAGACAGCAAAATAGGTTAATAAAATAATCAGATAACTTAAACGTGTTTTCATGAATAGTTTTAAATTAAAATCAACCCCAAATTAAGGAATAAAGTTTGAGATTCGGACTTTAGTCTGAATGTAAAATAGAATTGAAAAAAGAGATTTCGATAGGTGAATCATGTTTTTTCGCTAAGTTTGTAAATCGAAATTTGTAAAAAAAGATGACAGTGGGAAAGATCGTTGAAACTCCTTTGATGAAACAATTTTATGAGATTAAGGCCAAACATCCCGACGCAATCCTATTGTTCAGGGTGGGGGATTTTTATGAATTGTATGGAGAAGATGCGATTATTGGATCAGAAATCTTAGGCATTACGCAGACCAAAAGAGCTAACGGATCGGCTCAATTCGTAGAGATGGCCGGTTTTCCTCACCATGCGTTGGATACCTATCTGCCTAAATTGGTACGTGCCGGTAAGCGTGTGGCCATATGTGACCAGTTGGAAGATCCGAAACTAACCAAGAAGCTGGTGAAACGTGGAGTGACAGAGCTGGTTACTCCGGGGGTTTCGATCAACGACAATATCCTAAATCATAAAGAGAATAACTTCCTGGCATCCGTTCATTTTGGCAAGAATATGTGCGGTATTGCCTTCTTGGATATTTCGACAGGCGAATTTCTTACAGCCGAAGGAACGAAAGACTATGTGGACAAACTATTGAATAACTTTTCACCGAAAGAGGTTCTGGTAGAAAGGCAAAATAGAAAGATCTTTGAAGAGTACTTTGGTTCCCGCTACTTTACGTTCGAGCTCGAAGACTGGGTTTTTACTTCCGAGTCTGCCGAAGAACGCTTGTTGAAACATTTTGAAACTAAAAATCTCAAAGGGTTTGGTGTTCAACACCTAAAGTTGGGTATTATCGCTTCTGGAGCGATACTCCATTACCTGGATATAACCCAACATACCCAAATTAGTCATATTACAGCTCTTTCTCGTATTGAAGAAGACCGCTATGTGCGCTTGGATAAATTTACCGTTCGCAGCCTAGAGCTTGTTGATACGATGAATGAAGACGGAAAGAGCTTGCTCAATATTATTGATCGTACGGTATCTCCTATGGGATCACGTATGTTGAGACGCTGGATCTTATTCCCGCTGAAGGACATCAAGCCCATTCATGACAGACAAGATGTGGTGGAGTATTTCTTCCGTCATCCCGAAATGAAGGATTTGCTGGATACGCAGATGGGACAGATTGGAGATTTGGAACGTATCATCTCCAAAGTGGCTGTGGGGAGGGTGTCTCCTCGTGAGGTAGTCCAATTAAAGGTTGCCCTAAAAGCCATAGAACCGATAAAAGCAGCTTGTGAGGCAAGTGGTGAACCCAGTCTGGAGAGAATCGGTGAACAGCTAAATGCTTGTGCTTTGATACGTGAACGGATTGAGAAAGAAATTAAGCCCGATCCGCCTGCTTTATTGAATAAAGGTGGTGTGATTGCCAAGGGGGTGAATGAAGAGCTGGATCAGCTACGTGCAATTGCTTATTCCGGAAAAGATTATCTACTACAGATACAGCAGCGAGAAAGTGACCGTACGGGAATATCGAGTTTGAAAATAGCCTTTAACAATGTGTTCGGTTATTATATTGAAGTTCGTAATACGCATAAGGAAAAAGTACCGCCCGAATGGATCCGTAAGCAGACGCTGGTCAATGCCGAGCGCTATATAACCGAAGAACTGAAGGAATACGAAGAAAAAATATTGGGAGCCGAAGAGAAGATTCTGGCAATGGAAGCGCGTATCTTCAACGAACTTGTCCTTTGTTTGATGGAGTATATCTCTCCGATTCAGACCAATGCCAACCTGATTGGCCGTTTGGATTGTCTGCTCTCTTTTGCAAAAGTAGCGAAGGCAAACAGATATATTCGCCCGATAGTAGACGAGTCTGATGTGATAGACATCAAGGCCGGTCGTCACCCGGTGATTGAAAAGCAATTACCATTAGGCGAACCCTATATTGACAACGATGTTTTCCTGGACTCCGAGAAGCAACAGATTATCATTATCACCGGTCCGAATATGGCCGGTAAATCAGCTTTGCTGCGTCAGACAGCTTTGATTACGCTCTTGGCGCAGATAGGCAGCTTTGTTCCTGCAGACAGTTGCCGTATCGGTGTTGTAGATAAAATATTCACACGTGTCGGTGCATCAGATAATATCTCAGTTGGCGAATCAACCTTTATGGTCGAAATGAGTGAAGCCTCAGATATATTGAACAACCTTTCTTCACACAGCCTAGTGCTGTTTGATGAATTGGGACGAGGAACCAGCACCTATGATGGTATTTCTATTGCCTGGGCTATAGTGGAATATATACACGAACATCCGGATATGCGGGCAAAGACCCTTTTTGCAACGCACTATCATGAGTTGAACGAGATGGAAAGGTCTTTCAAACGCATCAAGAACTATAATGTATCGGTTAAAGAGGTGAACAACAAAGTGATCTTCTTGCGAAAGCTGGTGCCCGGAGGAAGTGAGCATAGCTTTGGTATTCATGTGGCCAAAATGGCGGGGATGCCGAAAAGTATCGTAAAACGTTCGAGCGAAATCTTGAAGCAACTCGAAACAGACAACCGTCAGGAAGGCGTAAAGGGCAAAGATGGTATTAAAAGTAAGCCGGTTAAGCACATCGCTTCTGCAGCAGAAGGCTATCAGCTTAATTTCTTCCAATTGGACGACCCTGTATTAAGTGCGGTACGCGATGAGATTAAGAATCTCGATGTGAACAATCTTACCCCGCTTGAGGCACTCAATAAACTAAGTGAAATCCGAAAAATTATTACCGGGAAATAAAACCGGTTGATTAAAGCCAATTAATCATTGAATCATCCCGATTTCATTTTAGAAATTTATTATGTTGAAATTCAATTTATATAAGGAATAAAAAAACATCCCGATACTTTTTAAAAAAGTTCGGGATATTTTTTTTAAACGTTCGATATATCTTCTAAACTCTGATTATCAATGGATTATAACATAGAGAAATAGTCTGCAAAACGAGCTCCAAATAATTCTTGAAAAGATAGGTTACTTATTTAAAGTTGAGGTGATTTCTTGTATGTCTTGTAAAGTGAAACTCCCGAGCAACTGTATCACGGTGAATTGCTTTTCTGTACTAGCTATCATAATCAACTCATTGATAATTTCCCCGTTCTTTCTCGCATAAAAAGTAGCTTTGGTAT
The DNA here is from genome assembly GCA_023429375.1 of Bacteroidota bacterium. Taxonomy (GTDB): domain Bacteria; phylum Bacteroidota; class Bacteroidia; order Bacteroidales; family Tannerellaceae; genus Massilibacteroides. The sequence goes on from JAEYVY010000007.1 coordinate 81,643, forward strand.
CGTTGCCTTTAACACGCATCAGTTCTTCGTGTTGCTTGGTGATTAATCCGGAGAAATCTTTACGCATTAAATCTGCTTTCTGTTTATTTTCCGTATTAAGAATTTGTAAAGATTCAATCTTTCCTTTCATGTTTTTAAGATTGATATCTTTTGTTTCGATATTGGGCATCATCTGAAACATGGCCTTTGAGATATAAACGGATTCTACGTTGTCCATTTCAGCATACTTATCGAACAATGCTTTTTGTGCAAATGACAGACTTGAGCAAAACAGAGCGATGATGAGGAAAATATATTTTGCTTTCATATTGTTTATTTATTTTAATTGATCATTAATTAGTTTATTTACTTCTTGTATTTCTTTTTTTGCATCCGAAACCCGATCAAGTCCTTTATTCAGGTTTAAAGAAAGGAGGGTCAAGGCTTCGCTTGCAACTTTTGCTGCTTGTTCCGGGTCTGAATAGGTGTCTGCCATTATCGTGGTCTCGCTTTTAGTTGAAGCCTGATAAAAGGCAATGCCGATACAAAGTAGGATGGCGGCAGCTATGCCAGTAATCTTGTAAGTTGTATACTTTAGGTTTATTTTTTTCTTCTTTGTAATATAAGCGTCTAATGACTTTTCCAAACGAGCTTCCAAACCTTCGGGAACAGGGATAGTCTCCATACGTCGCAGCTGAAGGAAATGACTCGCCTCGTCTTTCCATTGTTCCGGCATGTCAGTACGTGAAAAGAAGGTTTCCAATGCTTTTATTTCTTCTTCCGTAGACGTTCCTTCGTAATAGGACGTGAGGTATTGTTTTACTAACTTATCGTTCATAGTACATTACTTTATCAAATTGTTCACGAATTGTTTTTCTAGCCCTTGAAAGCAGGACTCTAATGTTGACGGCAGTTAGGCCGGTAATCTCTTCTACTTCTTCAAACGAGCAATCGTCAATACTCCGAAGCCTGATTATCTGTCTTTGGTTTTCAGGTAGCTTATTAATAATCTTATTGATTATTTGCACTCTATCCTGTTCTATCAATTCCGTTTCAGGCGAGATGCTGGAACATCCCAATGACTCATTTACTTCTTCTTGTATCACCTTTTGCGGTGCTGATCTCAGAAAATCGAGTGCTAAATTACGAACTAAAGTAACACAAAACGCTTCGTGATTATTGATGTGCTGTAGCTCTTTCCGTCTGTCCCATAGTTTGAAGTATGCCTCTTGAAGTATATCTTCCGCATCTTGTGCATTGTTTGTCAAGGCAAATGCAATCCGATATAGCTTAGGGTGAAGAGGTAAAAACAGTCGTTTGAAGCTAATCTCATCCATTCTTGCAATCGTTTACCAGCTTTTCAATATCAGACGGCTTGATCTTGCCTTTAATTCTAATGAGTGCATTGGAATCTCCCGAAGAGAAGAAGATAAACTCGCGAATAACGTCTTTATCAAGCTTTACCAAAATGCGCGTCCTGCTATCGTTATCATTTACGGCAAACAAGGTTTCGTAACCTGTGTCTTTAATTTCTTTGATAGCCTTCTTGAAGTCTTCTTTTACTTTTTGATTGCAAGAATCTAAATCAAGAATTTCGATTCCATCAACACCCATTACATCGGTAAAAAGACTGGCCAGCTTCATCGAAATCGTACCAAATGAGATATGCTCGACATGCTGTGCTTTTGAAAAATCAGCGAATAGCTGGCTTACCTTCTTCTGAGCAAATCCACCTTGCACAAACAAAAAGAAGCATAGTGCTGTAAATACAAATTTTGTTTTCATTCCCATATATTTTTTTGTTATTACCTGGTGTGTCAATTGCGCAATCAACTGCCTTCTATCTTAAAGACGTAACAGGTGTTTTATTTGTTACAAAGAATTTTTGTTTTATGGGAAATTAGGGATTGATTTTAGTTGACAAGTTGGTAGCTGACGAAAGCAATCCGTTTGCTATCCGGTGACCAAGAGTTCACATTGATGGTTCCTTGACCACCGAAGAGTGTAGCTATAACCTTTGGAGTGCCTCCTGTAGCAGGCATGATACGTAGATCTACGTTTTTATTTGCAAGATGTTGATGTGGCTCGAGATCGCCTTTTTTATAGGTGAGAAATACAATGTTTTTTCCATCGGGTGAAACGTGAGGGAACCAAGCATTACGATCTTCGTCGAAGGTCATTTGTGTTTGATTGGATCCGTCTGCGTTCATGCGCCAAACTTGCATCAGTCCCGTTCTAACGGAATTGAACCAAATATAGTTGCCGCAAGGTGAATATTCCGGTCCGTCGTCAAGTCCTTCGGCCGTTGTCAGCCTGATTTCTTCACCACCTACAGCCGGAATGATATAGATATCGTAATTGCCGCCTCTATCGGCACAATAGGAGAGGTATTTGCCGTCAGGGCTCCATCCGTGCAGGTAGCTCGGTGCCATCGGAGTAATCAACTGTGGGATACCTCCTTCGATAGGTAGCGTATAGATGCGTGACTGATGATCTTCCTTGGTACCATGGCTTATCGCAATCTGCTTTCCGTCAAACGACAAGACATGATCGTTATTACACCGTGTAGCAAAACCAGTGTAAATCTCTTGCGGTTCGGCCGGTGCATCCGGAGAGAGTTTATATAGTTTCCCCTTGCTGTTATAGATTAGCCATTGCCCATCGTATGTCCAATTTGGCGCTTCAATGAGGTAGGGGAACTCTTTGATGACTTTACGTTCACCATTTGTAATATCAAGTATTTCAAGTTTACTAATGACCTGATTGTTCTGTGCCGAAACAACACTGTTGCCCGATAAAAGAAGTAAGATAAAAATAACTATTGCTTTCATAACTAGATTATTACAAATGGTGATTAACTAATTATTTATTTTAAATCGTTGATTTTAAAGAAATCTTGGTCGCTATAATCCAAATTCTCGCCTGCCATTCCCCAGATGAAAGTATAGTTTGAGGTGGCTGCTGCTGAATGGATAGACCATTCCGGAGAAAGTACTGCCTGATTTCCTTTCATCCAGATGTGACGAGTTTCGGTTGGTTCGCCCATAAAATGGCAAACGGCCTGACCTTCGGGTACTTCAAAATAGAAATAAGCTTCCATACGGCGTGAATGGATGTGAGCCGGCATGGTATTCCAAACACTGCCGGGTGCCAATTCGGTCATACCCATCTGTAGTTGGCAGGTAGGAAGTACTTGATTCACAATCATCTTATTGATATTTCTATGATTGGATGTTTCAAGCGAGCCTAATTCCATGACTTCGGCTTCCGCTTTTGTGATTTTCTTGTCCGGGTAGTTGCGATGAGCACAAGCCGAATTAAAGTAAAAAAGAGCTGGCATACGTGCATCTTTGCTTTCAAAATAAACTTCACGATCACCTGATCCCAGATAGAGCGCTTCTTTATAGTCGAGTTCAAACTTCTCATCGCCGATATAAACCGTACCCGCACCTCCCACATTAAAGATGCCCAATTCACGACGGCAAAGGAAAACAGGTTGCTTTAACGGGTCTATAGCTTCGAGGTGAAGCTTTTCTTTGACCGGCATGGCACCCCCCACCACTAATCTGTCGTACATGGAGTATACCATATTCACTTCATCTGGAGCGAATAACTTTTCAATGAGAAAGTGTTTCCTTAGTCGTTCTGTGTCGTATGATTTTGCGTCTTCCGGATGAGCTGCATACCGTAATTCATAATTTGTTTTCATGTTTAATCTATTCTTTAGTAATGCGTTTTAGTTTAACGCTCAATTATTTTTTTCAAGCGAAGTAAAGCCTCTACATAATAGTAATCAGCATAGCTGAGAGGCACATCTACTTCTGAATTTTGAGGTAGGTTGCCTGTTGAATGCTTCAAAACGAAGTATTGATTCGTTCCAGTCTCTGCTAAATACTCAGGGGATGACAAGGAACGCAGTTGTTGCTCAGCCAAGGTAAGACAGTCTTTTCCAAATTGACTGTTGTCCATCTGGCTCAATTCAATCAGTGCTGACGCGATAATAGCTGCAGCAGAGGCATCACGTGGCACATCCGGAATTTTAGGATCGTTAAAATCCCAGTAAGGAATTTTATCTTCAGGCAAGTTCGGATGATTCATGATTAACTTTGCTATGCCACGAGCTTGTTCAAGATAGGTGGGTTCGGCTGTTTCACGATACATCATCGTATACCCATATAAAGCCCATGCCTGACCTCTTGACCAAGCTGACTCATCGGCAAAGCCTTGATGCGTTTGTTTTATATGCGGAACACCTGTAATCGTATCATATGAAACCACATGAAATGAACTGTAGTCTTCGCGGAAATGGTTTTGCATGGTTTTATCGGCATGCGAAAGTGCCATCTCTTTATATTTGCTATCTCCTGTAGCTCGTGAAGCCCACGTAAAGAGTTCGAGGTTCATCATATTATCAATGATCACAGGATATTGCCAAACATTATTATTGAAGTCCCAAGATTTGATAACACCAATAGTCGGGTTGAATCGTGTGGACAGCGAATTTGCTCCAGTTATCAAGACTTCTTTATAGGCCGGATTGTTCGTTATACGATAGCCATTTCCAAAACTGCAGTACAGCATGAAGCCCAAATCGTGGGTGTTTGTGAGAACTTTTGCAGGTTCTACACGGCTGGTATAGAGTTCTGCATATTTCTTCAACTCTTCAGTTTGATTATTCTCATATAGATACCAAAGTTCGCCAGGAAAGAATCCACTACACCACCATTTATATGTACTGGTTTCAAGTGCTCCTTCTTTGTTGATGGATTTCGGAAGTTTTCCATCTTGGTTTTCCAACTCTTTTGCCATCAATAAGGCCTGTTCCGTAGAACGTGTTAGTCCTCGCTCAATAACATCCGAGATATTTTCTTGTTTATTGGTGTTACATGAAGGTAATAACAAAGCGGGAATAAGCAATCCCCATAAGAGTTGTTTTTTCATTTTCTGTAATTTATTAGGTGTTCTCGCAAACATACGTATTTTTTAGGATTTTTAAATAGGTATAGCCTTATTTTTTAATTGGTTACTTACTTTGTTATTATAGAAATCTTACTCTTGGGCATACCTTTTATGGATGCTTCAAGCGTGATTGTTCCGGCTGTTTCCGTAGATTGTACGATAGCAGTCAAAACCCCATTGAATAAGTGCATCTGAGGTTCATGAAACAAATCCAAGGACGTACTATTACCGTTTGCACCCGCACGATACGTTCCGGCACCCTTGACGGTAAACTTAACCAAGTCTTGACTATCCGGACATAGGTTTCCGTCTTTATCCACCACTTTGACGGTGATAAAGGATAAGTCTTTTCCATCGGCTTTTATCTGTGGGCGGTCGGCTGTTAATTCAATCCGATGAGGCTTGCCTGCCGTATGCATTTCCTTTTCAGCAACGGCTTTTCCATTGGCATCGTAAGCAACGACTTTTATCGTTCCCGGTTCGTATTTCGTATTCATCCACATCAGGCGATATCTTTCTTGACGCTTAAAGTCATTCATATTGCTGTTATGAACCGTTACCTGTAGATCTTTCTTGCGAATGCCTTGGCTCTTACCATTGATAAATAGTTCGGCGGCAGGATAATTGGTGTAAACAAATACGGGTGTAATTTCGCCTTCTCTTCCTTTCCAGTTCCAATGGGGTAGAATATGGAGGGTCTCCTGCTCTTTATTCCAATGGCTTCTGTACAGATAGAATCGGTCTTTAGGGATACCAGCCAGGTCAATGATTCCAAACAAAGAAGAATGGCTGGGCCAATCAGAATAATAAGGTGTAGGCTCGCCAAGGTAGTCGAATCCGGTCCATACAAACTCGCCAATACAATAAGGAAGATCCTCATGTTGGATAAAATCATCTTCCGGAAGGTTTGACCACGAACAATGCTCCACATCATAGGAAGAAGATTGATGGTCGTCGTATTTCTTCATTTGTCCACGGACAACGGGGAATTTATATACGCCTCTGGAACTTACGGTAGAGGCAGTTTCACTACCCAGAATGATTCGTTGAGGCAGTTTCTCGTAAGCTTCGATGTATTTATGCGGACGGTAGTTGAAGCCCAGCACTTCCATTACAGCAGCATAGTTATTATTCACCACCGCATCAGGAGCATCCATTCCTTGTGTTACGAAGCGCGTAGGATCTTCACGTTTGCATATATCCTGTAACCATTTTGAAAGCTTGGGTCCTTGATTACCATTGTGCTGATCGGGCACTTCATTACCAATGCACCACATGACTACACTCGGGTTGTTTCTGAATTGGTGGATGAGGTTTATCAAATCTTTTTCGGCCCAGGCATCGAAATGCAGGTTGTAACCATTTTTCATCTTAGGTGTTTTCCATTCGTCAAATGTTTCGGCCATGACCATCATACCCATTTCATCACAAGCACGAACCAGCTCCGGTGCAGGCATATTGTGAGACGTACGGATGGCATTCGCTCCCATATCTTTCAGTATACGTATCTGGCGGCGAATAGCAGCTTCATTAACAGCAGCTCCTAACGGTCCTAAGTCATGATGCATACAAACACCCTTGAACACTGTTTTCTTTCCATTCAGGAAGAATCCCTGATCAGGAATGATTTCAATTGTACGGATTCCGAACCGTGTGGTATATTCGTCTTTTAACTGATTTCCCTCATAAAGTTTTGTGATAGCTTTGTACAAATTCGGCTTTTCCGTATCCCATAACAAAGGCTTGTTCACAATCAGTTCTTGTTCAATGATGTTTGAATCATATGCAGTTAATGACTTTTCACCGGTAGCTACCCGTTTACCGTTTTTATCGATAATATCTGTAACGACTTTATATTGATTTGCATTCTTTCCGGCCGGATAATAAACCTTTGTTTTCAAATTTACTTTTGCATAATCATCTTTTACAACCGGAGTGGTTAGCTGAGTACCCCAGATAGGAATAAAAGCGTCTTCATTGACAACGAGGTGTACGTTGCGGTAGAGCCCTGCTCCGGGGTACCATCTGGAAGATTCCGGTTTGTTTTCCAACCTTACAGCTAGTATATTCTTTTCGCCAGGTTTTAAAAACGGTGTGATATCCAGGTAAAAGCTATTGTAGCCGTAGGGCCAGTAACCGACTTTATTCCCGTTTACATACACTTCTGCATTACTCATGGCTCCATCAAAAATCAGCGTTGCTCTTTTGCCTTCGGCAAAGGAAGGAGCAAGAAATTCTAAGCGATACCATCCAGTTCCTACAAATGGTAGTCCACCTGTACGGCCGGCGTGTTCCATGGCCTTTGTCTGTCCGTCTTGCGTAATTGCCATTTCCTGTTTGTCGTTTTGACTACTGAAAGGTCCATAGATTGCCCAATCATGAGGGACAACAACCGACTGCCATTTAGAATCATTAAAACTCGTTTGTGAAAACTCGGCATCATCTTCTTTTGCGAACTTCCACCCTTTATCCAATAGATAGGAGGTTCGTACCTGTGCTTTGGCTGAGAATGTCAACGAAAGCAATAAGAAAAAGAATAACCCGGAAAGTTGTAATCTCTTCATTTATAAAACGTTTTTTAATTTACCATACGAAAGTAGTTAGAATAGCCTTATCTCAAAAGAATCATAAGGAGTTATTTTTAGATCGGTATTCAGCAGGGCCTGTATTGTATTTTAGTTTAAGGCACCGGCTGAAGTTGATGTGCCGCTTAATTATGCGGACTATTACTTTATGGAAGCATTGAAGCGAAAAAAAGATTTGACCGTGAAGTAATTTTATAATCACCCCTGTGTTTTTCTATTTCTATATCTGTGGAAAAACTTTACTATATATATGGAAAAACTTTTCTATATATGTAGAAATAAAAAAGCACAGGGAATCTTTTAAAAAAACATCCCAATCTTTTTCTTTTTATTTAGGGATGAAGCCACCCCCTTGTCTTTTTCTTGTATTTTTGTTCAGATATAAAGATGGCGATGGCAAAGGGAAAGTATTATGTAGTCTGGAAAGGGCTTAACCCGGGAATTTATGATAACTGGGCGGAGTGTAAAATGCAGGTTGAAGGGCAGGAAGGAGCAAGATATAAAGCTTTTGAAAGTCGTGAAGAGGCTGTATCTGCTTTTGAAAAAGGACCTGAGGAGTATGTAAAATCCAAACCTTTTCAGAAACAGGCGCAACAAGCAACGGGGCATGTACCTGTTGGCAAACCTATACTACACAGCCTATCGGTAGATGCGGCTTGTAGTGGTAACCCTGGTGATATGGAGTATAGAGGTGTTTATACGGCTACAAAACAGGAAATATTCCGAATCGGTCCGTTGAAGAAAGGGACAAATAATGTAGGTGAGTTTTTGGCTATCGTACACGGACTTGCCTTTTTGAAACAAAAAAACAGCGATCTCCCCATCTATTCTGATAGCCGTAATGCCATTCTTTGGGTTCAGAAGAAGAAATGCAAGACCTTGCTTGAACGCGAACCAGTCAATGAACCCATCTTTGACTTGATAGAAAGGGCCGAAAAATGGCTCAATACAAATACATATACTACCCGTATCCTGAAATGGGAAACAGATCAGTGGGGAGAGATTCCGGCTGACTTCGGACGCAAATAAGCTATTCAATTTCATCTTTCGTGCTTGTTTATAATTGCCTGATATCTGCATTATTTGGTTATAAGGTGTTTAAGGTGTGGGGTATATTATTAACTTTGTAGGTCAAAGGTTATAGGCATGAATGATGACTTCGATATAAGAGAACCCAAAGCTATAGAGAGTGAACGTGAATATGAAAACGCTCTTCGCCCACTCTCATTCCTTGATTTTAGTGGACAGTCTAAAGTGGTTGAAAACCTGAAGGTTTTCGTCATGGCGGCTCGTATGCGAAAAGAGGCGCTTGATCATGTTCTTCTGCATGGCCCTCCCGGATTGGGAAAGACAACGCTTTCAAATATTATTGCCAACGAATTGGGGGTAGGATTCAAAGTTACTTCGGGGCCTGTGTTGGATAAACCGGGTGATCTGGCCGGAGTACTGACCTCTCTGGAAGAGAACGATGTGTTGTTTATTGATGAAATACATCGTCTTAGCCCTATTGTTGAGGAGTATCTCTATTCTGCCATGGAAGATTACCGTATCGATATCATGATTGATAAAGGACCGAGTGCACGGTCTATCCAAATTGATTTGTCTCCATTTACGTTGGTAGGTGCAACTACCCGGAGCGGATTGTTGACCAGCCCGCTTAGAGCCCGTTTCGGTATCAACATGCACTTGGAATACTATGATATGGAAACATTGACAAAGATTGTTCTTCGCAGTGCATCGATATTAAATGTTAAGTGTGAGCTGAGCGCAGCAAAAGAAATAGCATCACGCAGTCGGGGAACACCTCGTATTGCCAATGCTCTGCTTCGCCGGGTGAGAGACTTCGCTCAGGTGAAAGGGAATGGTGAAATTGATAAAGCAATAGCCTGTTTTTCGCTCGAAGCACTAAACATTGACCGCTACGGATTGGATCAGATTGACAATAAACTGCTGACAACGATCATCGACAAATTTGGCGGAGGTCCAGTAGGATTGACAACGATTGCCACAGCACTTGGCGAAGATCCCGGTACTTTAGAGGAAGTTTATGAACCATTCCTCATAAAAGAAGGATTTATTAAACGAACACCACGGGGACGTGAAGTCACAGACCTGGCTTATGTCCATTTGGGACGGAAGAGGCAGAGTGAACAGGGCTTTTTATTCGACTAAACTATGGCAGGAGGAATAAAGCGGCTTGCAAAAGAGACCGCCGTATATGGATTGAGTAGTATAATCGGACGGTTTTTGAACTGGTTGCTCGTTCCGATGTATGTTCGTGTACTTGCTCAACCTGCTGATTATGGAATTGTAACCAACCTGTATGGATGGGTTGCCTTACTGCTCGTGCTGCTTACTTATGGTATGGAGACGGGCTTTTTTCGTTTTATAAACAAAGAAGGAGAGAATCCTGAACGGGTATATGCCACGACACTGTTTAGCATCACCTGCACGTCACTCGCTTTCTTGTTGAGCGTAGGTCTGTTCTTACATCCTATAAGTGATTGGCTTGGCTATATCCAAACACCGGAATACATTCTGATGTTTGCTGTCATCCTACTGTTGGATGCCATAAATAACATACCCTTTGCTTACCTGCGCTACCAGAAACGGCCCTACCGTTTTGCCGGTATAAAGCTGCTCAGTATATTCCTGAATATATTCCTGAACTTGTTCTTTCTGGTTGCCTGTCCTTGGTTGTTTATTCATGCATCGGGATTAATCTGCTGGTTTTATCAGCCCGATTATGGCGTGGGTTATATCTTTGTGGCCAATGTGGTGACCTCTGTAGTAACTTTCTTAGTCTTGCTCCCCGATATGAAGGTTTGCTTTGGTGTTAGGCCGGATTTTGCCTTATTGAAACGCATGCTAACCTATTCTTTTCCTATACTGATTCTAGGGTTGGCCGGTATATTGAATCAGTCGGTAGACAAGATTATGTTTCCGTTCTTGTTTGATGACAGGGATTATGCAAATGAACAGTTAGGGATTTATGGTGCCTGCTTTAAGATAGCTGTGGTGATGGTGATGTTTATCCAGGCATTCCGGTATGCATACGAACCGTTTATTTTTTCAAAGCATAAAGGAGAAGACAGCCGCAAGGCCTATTCAGAGGCGATGAAATATTTCATCATCTTCGCCTTGTTGATATTTCTGGGTGTGATGTTCTATCTTGACATCCTGAAGTACTTTGTTGTTCCTGAATATTATCCGGGCTTGAAGGTCGTTCCTATCGTCATGATTGGTGAACTGTTCTTTGGAATTTACTTCAATCTTTCGCTGTGGTACAAACTAACCGACCAAACGCAATGGGGAGCTTATTTTTCCATCTTAGGCTGTGTCATAACGGTTTCAATAATCATTGCTTTTGTTCCCTCATACGGGTTTATGGCATGCGCCTGGGCCTCGCTAATCTGTAACTTGGTTATGATGTTACTGTCTTACTTTGTAGGGCAAAAGAAGTATCCGGTGAAGTATGATTTGAAATCGGCAGCTGTATATATGTTGGTTGCCGGCATGATCTACTTGGCCGGAATGTTACCAGATATTAAATCTGAGTGGTTACGTTTAGGGTATCGAACGATATTATTCGTCTTATATATAGCATTTATTATAAGGAGGGATCTGCCGTTAAGGGAACTCCCCTTTATCGGGCGATACGTGAAGCAGAAATAATTTACATAGTATAAATATATAACTTAATTTATTTTTATGAAGAAGTTGTGGGCAGTCGTGTTGCTGCTGATTGGAGCTGGGCAAATACATGCCGATGAGGGTATGTGGGTAATTAAAGAGCTAAATAAGCAAAATCTGGAACGGATGAAGGAACTAGGATTTACTCCTTCTTACGAACAGTTATATAGCGAGACAGCTCCTTCTATATCCAATGCAGTAGTTATTTTTGGCGGAGGATGTACGGGTATTACCGTGTCTGAAGAAGGTTTGGTTTTTACGAATCATCATTGCGGATACGGAGCTATTCAGCAACTAAGTAGTGTTGAGCACGATTACCTGAAAGATGGTTTCGTTTCTCAAACTAAAGAAGAAGAACTACCGGTTCCGGGCCTTTCTGTTCGTTATCTGAGAGAAACGGTAGATGTGTCTGATCGTATTTTTTCTCAGATTTCTGATATTAAAGAAGAGCATTTGCGTTTAGCGGCTGCTGATTCAATTGGAAAGGCAATCTGTGATTCAATCGGTGAATCAGAATTTTTAAGTGCTGATGTTATTCCTTTCTACAATAACAATAAATACTTTTTGGTGGTGTATGATGTGTTTCGCGATGTACGTTTAACATTCGCTCCTCCTAGTTCAGTGGGTAAGTTCGGTGGAGATACCGACAACTGGATGTGGCCACGCCATACGGGAGACTTCTCTGTATTCCGTGTATATGCCAATGCACAGAACAAACCGGCAGAATACGATAAAAACAATAAGCCTTATTCTCCGAAATACGTTGCAGAGGTATCTATCGAAGGATATAAAGACAAAGACTATGCCATGACTATCGGTTTCCCGGGGAGCACAGATCGCTACTTATGCTCATGGGGTGTACAGCAAAGAATCCAACATAGCAATGTGCCACGTATCAATGTACGTGAAGTAAAGCAGGCTATCTGGAAAGAAGCCATGAACGCAAGTGATGCCATCCGCATTAAGTATGCTTCAAAATACGCAGGAAGCTCTAACTACTGGAAGAATTCAATCGGTATGAACCGTGGATTGGCCAATCTGAATGTGATTGAGCGTAAAAAAGAGGAAGAGGCTGCTTTTGTAAAATGGGTGAATGAATCTCCTGAACGTCAAAGCAAATATGGTGAAGTGATGACCTTGTTGGAAAAAGGTTATACCTCTACTAATGAGTACCGCGAAGTGTTTACTTACCTTTCTGAAGCCTTTATGAGTGGTGCTGAAATCGTGCGTTTGGCTCGGACAGTACAAAGTTTTGATATGAAAGGATCTACTTCTGAAGAATTGGAAATATTCTTGGAAGAACGCATTCGCAGCTTCTTTAAAGACTATGAGCCATCGTTAGACCAAAAGGTATTGGCTGCGATGATGCAAGAAGTGAAAACACGTGTGCCTGCTAAATATCTTCCGGATGTATTTCCTAAGATTGACAAGAAATATAAAGGTGACTACGCTAAATATGCAGCAGACCTATTTAAGAAGACTAAGCTGACCTCATACGAAAGTGTAGAAGCCCTGTTGAAAGATCCGAAGCAATATGCAAAATTGAAAAATGATCCGGCAGCAGAATTGAGCTTATCGGCTATGATTTCTTTATTCGAACTTCAACAGTTCATGGGTGAGTCTCAGTTTGATATTGCTAAAGGCGAACGTCTTTATTTTGCCGGACTTAAGGAAATGTATCCTGAAAAGGCATTGTCTTCGGATGCCAACTTTACCATGCGTTTGAGCTATGGTTCAATCGGCGGATACCGTCCGTACGATGCTGCATGGTATGACTATTATTCAACAGACAAAGGTATCTTGGAAAAGCAAGATCCAAATAGCACAGAATTCTGGGTGCAAGAAGAAATTCTTGATTTGATTCGCGCTAAGGATTTTGGTCAATATGGTAATGGCGACGGCTCAATGAACCTGTGTTTCCTTTCAAACAACGATATTACAGGTGGTAACTCAGGAAGCCCTGTATTTGATAAGAACGGACGTGTGATAGGTCTTGCATTCGACGGAAACTGGGAAGCGATGAGTGGTGATATTGCTTTCGAACCGGATCTGCAACGCTGTATCGCCGTAGATATCCGTTACGTATTGTTTATCATTGACAAATGGGGTAAATGCTCACGTCTGGTTGACGAACTAAAACTGGTGAAATAAGATTCGAGCAGTTGATACAAAATAAAAGCGAGGGTGGTTGTTCAATACAACCACCCTCGCTTTCTTTTAAAGACTGATTAGCTTATCGGCCTTTTTTATCTGTAGTTCTTTTACGCCATGGTTTATCGTTGTTGCGATCACGAGATTCAAAACGTTCTTTTCTGCGTTGTTCATCTCTTTTGCGTGCTCTGAAGCCTCCGCTACTGTCACGATTTCCTCCAAATCCGCCACGTCCACCTCTCTTCTCTTGTGCAAACTCAACAGAGATACGGCGTCCGTCAATTTCGAATCCATTCATACTGTTCATGACACGTTTAGCTTCGTTTTCTTCAACTTCGAAGAAAGAAAAACTATCGCGTAAGTCAATCTTACCTACTCGTATATGGCCTGGCACACATTTATTGATTAAATCAATCAATTGGTTTGGATATAGACCGTCTTGCTTACCGAAGTTAAGGAAGAAACGGGTAAAGCCATCTTCAGCATTTGAGCCGCGACGACCGTTTGAGTCTCCTCTCGAACCACGTTCTTCTCTTCTGCTTGCTTTTTCATCAACAACTTGCAGTTCATCAGCATCTTTATAGTAATCAATCATACGATTGAACTCAAGCGAGATGATACGTTTCAGGATATCTTCTTTTTCCAACCATTCCAGTTTGCGGAAGATAGCCGGCATCAACGATTCGATTTCTTCTTCGTTTACTTGTACCTTTTCTATTTTGTCTACTAAGTTGAAAAGCTGCTTTTCGCAGATGGCTTTTCCACTTGGCATGACACCCTTTTCGAAAGTCTTGTTGATGATATGCTCAATTTCGCGGATTTTACCTTTTTCCTTCACGTGGCAAATGGAAATAGAGATACCTGTTTTACCGGCACGACCCGTACGACCACTACGATGCGTATACGATTCTACCTCGTCGGGTAAACCGTAGTTGATTACGTGCGTCAGGTCTTCAACATCCAATCCACGTGCAGCAACGTCTGTAGCAACAAGCAATTGGAGGTTTTTAATACGGAACTTCTGCATCACATAGTCGCGCTGAGCTTGGCTGAGTTCACCATGGAGTGAATCGGCATTATAACCGTCTTGAATCAACTTGTCGGCAATCTCTTGCGTTTCCTTACGTGTACGGCAGAAAATAATACCGTAAATATTCGGGTAGTAGTCAGCTATACGTTTTAATGCAAGGTATTTGTCTTTCGCCTGTACCATATAGTAAATATGGCGGATATTTTTATTTCCTTCGTTTTTCTTACCAATGATAATCTCTTTTGGATTCTTCATGTATTTGCGGGTAATCGATGCGATACCCTGTGGCATGGTAGCCGAAAAGAGAAGCATATTGCGTGTTTCCGGCACTTCCGCAAGAATAGCGTTGATGCTGTCTGTGAATCCCATGTTCAGCATTTCGTCTGCTTCATCGAGGATCACGTTGCCAATATTGTTAAGATTAACCGTTTTGCGATTCATCAAATCTAAAAGTCTACCCGGAGTAGCTACCACGATATGTACTCCTTTCTTAAGCATCCTGATTTGACTATCGATGCTGGAGCCTCCATATACAGGCAGAACCTTAAGATTGTCAATATATTTTGAATATTCGCAAAGGTCATCTGCGATTTGTAGACAGAGTTCACGTGTGGGGCACAATACTAGTGCTTGAGGTTGATAATTTGAGACGTCAATTTTTTGTAATATAGGTAGTCCAAATGCGGCAGTTTTGCCTGTTCCAGTTTGTGCTAATGCGATTACGTCGTTGTCTTCTCCCAGCAAGAAAGGAATCACTTCTTCCTGTACCGGCATGGGCGATTCGTAGCCCATTTCTTGGATCGCTTTCAAAATAGGTAAAGCAACCCCTAATTCTTCAAATGTTTTCAAAGTGCGAAGTTATATGTATATATAAAAATTCAAGTTGCAAAGGTAGGTAATTAATTCGGATTCACATCAATATAACATAATTTCTTTTAATTGCTGACGTTCTTCTTCCGTGATGTTCAACTCCTTAGAAATATATTTCTGGTATGTACCGTGATCTTTCCTGATTTTATCCAATGCGGTGTCGAGATAGGTTTCATTAGCCGTAAGCATAAGGGCGACAGTTTCTTGTGCCTCAGTATCCAGATCTTTCACCAGATTTTCAAACTTTTTTAGATTCAAGTAACTGTTTGACGCCATGTAATCTTGCATAATGGTAGATTCGGGTATGTCTAATGCTAAGAGTAATAATGTAGAAAGGAATCCGGTTCTATCCTTGCCTAAAGAGCAGCTGAATAAGACCGGATATTTGTCTTCATCCAATAAAGTTCGAATAGCTTGGCCAAATTGATTGCTATACTGTTCAACAAAATGAAGATAAAGATCCTGCATGAAGATGATGCCATCTCCTTTTCGTAGCTGTCCTTTTCTTATCTTTCCCATTATATCCGATAAATCACCAATTTCAATGGGTATTCGGATGATTTCGGCATTAGTGTATTGTATGGGCGATGCTGTAATTTCTGATTCAGATCTTAAATCGATAATTGTCTTTATATTCAAACCATTGATCCTCACAGAGTCCTTCCTACTTAAATGGTTCAATTCGCCAGATCTATAGAGCTTTCCCCATTGGATTGTTTTCTTTTCCTTAGTCACATATCCTCCCAAATCACGAAGATTTTGGACATTCTCCATCGTTATCGCACGGGAGCTTACTTCTTTCTCGTATTTGTTATTGAATGAAAGAAGGAAATATTTACGTGTAATATTGTCGTTTGTGATGTAGGTTACCCTTCCTTCTTTTATATCAGTGGTGACAGCCGGATTGCTTTTTTCAAAATTACTGGGATCGTTCGAGACAAATAACTTCATTGTTCCTGTCATCTGAGGGAAGGTTTCCCACTTTATAACGTAATTGCCAATATCATCACGCATGCATACAACGCGGATGTCCGGTTCACTTGGAGTACATCCGGAGAAAACAAGTATGGATACGAATAGAGTAAAAAGCCTATACAACATTATATTACTTCTGAGTTACTGAATCAAAGATACTAATTTCCGTGTATAGGTATTTGGGCTTAATGAAATTTAAGACATCCCTGCATATTTCTCTGCAAATTCACGCGAGATGTAATTATCATAGCTCCGGCAAGACTCAGCAGCGAAGTCAATGCCACAACCGATGATTTTAGACCAAATACTTTTGTCAGTCGATTTTAATTGCTCGTATGTAACTTCGTATTTGAGAAGTCCAAAAAGTATACCGGCATTGAAATTATCTCCGGCTCCGATTGTGCTGACGGGCTGAATGGGGGGGACGGCATATTGTTCATGTTGTGTTTCAGTAAATAAGTTTATTTCGCCGGCTCCCTGTGTCTCAATAAAGTTCTTGCAATAGAACCGAATATGATCTTTGTATATTTCTTCGACATCAGTCTTTCCAAATAGACTCATTAGGTCTTCGTCCGATGCTTTGACTATATCGGCGTATTCCAAATTGTCTAAGACAGTAGGCATAAGGCGGATGGCTTCATGTGCATGTGCTTTGCGGAAGTTGATATCATAATAGATGATAGCTTTCCGCTCTTGGGCATATTGCAGAAATTCGACCATACGATCGCGTAATACCGGATTTAGGGCATAATAGGAGCCGAATATAAAGATGTCGTCTTCGTTTATTCTAGGAAACCCCACTTCGAGCCGTTGCTTGGGGTAATCTTTATAAAAAAGATAGGAAGCATCGTTTTGCTCATTTAGAAAAGCCAATGAAACGGGACTTTTGCCGTCTGGAAAGCGATCGATATATTCGGTAGACAAGTTGTTTTCTAACATAAAGGCCTGTATGATATCTCCCACGTGATCGTTACCGATTTCGCTGATGAAAGTAACCGGAAGGCCTGTCCTGGCAAGAGAAATCAGCCCGTTGAATACTGAACCTCCGGGAACTGCTTTGTGCGGAGCTCCGTCTTTGAAGATGATGTCTAAGATGGTCTCGCCTATACCGAATATTTTTCTCATTTATTTGTTTTCGTTACAATGTTCACGGCTAATTGTTCCAAGATAACCTCCATGATGGCGTTTCGCGTAGTCTGTATAGTCAAACTTGATTTTCTTCATCGTGCTGACAACCAGAATATCGCCGATAACTGTCATGACAGTGGTCGAAGTAGTGGGAGTAAGGCCAAGAGGGCAAACTTCCTTAGGGGCTCCGGTTAGCAAGCATACATCTGCCTTCTGTGCTAACTCGCTTTGCGGATTGCTTGTGATGACAATGAACTTCATATCAGGAGCTAATCCAGTAGTCAGGTCAATCAGTTCAATTAATTCGCGTGTCTTTCCTGAATTTGATATCAACAACATGATATCGTTGTTGCGTACAATCCCAAGGTCGCCGTGTTGTGCTTCGCTAGGGTGTAAGAAAAATGCCGGCGTACCGGTTGAGCTGAAGGTTGTAGCGATATTCATAGCTATCTGTCCGGCTTTACCCATACCGCTTGTAACGAGCTTACCTCCCAAGGAATGTACTTGTTGGATAATCAAATCGACCGCTTTCTCGTAATCAGCTGTAATCGGTATGTTAAGTACAGCTTCGGCTTCCTGCTTCAGAATCAGCTCAATCTCTCTATTCATTTTTTTATCATCAAGTTTAGTTGAATACGAATTCAAAATATCGCGCAAAATTATTTAAATAAATTCGATTCCCCAAGTTGAATTAACCCGCATACAATTAAGACTAATCCTAATATTGCATAAAATATTCTTGCTCCTTTACGGCCAAGCCATTTGATAAACATGGCAGCGCCTTGTGTGCTGAAATACCATTCGTAGTTACGTATAGCTGCCGTTAGTGATAATAGGCCTAAGAAGAGGAAAAAAATACCTATAATTAGCTCAGATGTGTTCATATTATTTTATCTCTACGGTTCTCGAACCATCGGCTTCTTCACGGATGGATACTTCAACCACATCTCCTGGCAAGAGTTCTTCTATCTTCTCGGGCCATTCGATAAAACAGAGTGCACCGCTGTAGAAATAATCGGAAGTGCCGATTTCTTCAGCTTCGCTTAGCTTGTTGATGCGATAAAAGTCGAAGTGATAGATTAATTCGCCAGTCTCTTCGCTTCTATACTCATTGATGATGGCAAACGTAGGACTGTTGATAACGTCTTCTACACCTAATTCTTCGCAGATGGCTTTAATGAAAGTCGTCTTTCCTGCTCCCATGCTCCCACGGAAGGCAAATACGGTACGATCGTCCATCAATGCGATAAATTCTTTTGCCGCTTCATGTATGGAGTCTAAACTGTTAATCTTAATGATATTCATATTTGGTTATGTTATGTTATGTTTTGACTTATTTCGGATCCATTATAATGAATGGAATCATCATCTCTTCCATGGAAATACCTCCATGTTGAAAAGTGTTTTTATAGTAGGATACGTAATAATTGTAGTTGTTAGGATAAGCCAAAAAAGATTCGTTCAGCGCAAAAATATACTTGCTGCTGAGGTTGGGCGTTGGGAGACCAATCTCTTCAGGGTTGCGGATGTCGAATACTTCTTTTGGGTTGTAATTCAGGTTCTTACCTACTTTATAGCGCAGATTGGTATTGGTGTTCTTGTCACCGATGACTTTGAGCGGATCGTTTACCCGAATAGTGCCATGGTCGGTTGTCAAGATTACTTTATACCCTCTGTCGGCAATACGGCGGAAGAGTTCCAATGTCGTAGAATGTTGAAACCAGGAACGTGTAAGGCTCCTATAGGCCGCTTCACTCTGAGCCAGCTCGCGAATCATCTTCATCTCTGTACGAGCATGTGATAACATATCAATGAAGTTTAGTACAATTACGTTGAGCTGGTAATTTTCTAATGAGGAGATATTGGAAAGGAGCTTTTCTCCGTATGCGGAATCGTTTACTTTATTATATGAGAACGTATACTTTTTTCTAAAGCGCTCTATCTGTGTTTGGATAAGCGGCGATTCATTTAGATTTTTTCCTTCTTCGCTTTCTTCGTCCACCCAAAGTTCGGGAAACATCTTTTCAATCTGGGCGGGCATCAACCCTGAAAAAATGGCATTGCGTGCATATTGCGTTGCCGTGGGGAGAATACTATAGTATAGGCTTTCCTCAAAATTAAAATAGCTGGCCAAGAGGTCTTTTATAACCCGCCATTGGTCTAACCGGAAGTTGTCGATTAGGATGAAGAACACTTTCTCTCCTTCGTCGAGCAATGGGAATACACGTTTCTTAAATAAATCGGGGCTCATCAGTGGACGTTTCTCCGGAAAACGAATCCAGTCCACATAATTTTTCTTGACAAATTTACCGAAGGCATTATTGGCCTCTTTCTTCTGCATGGAGAGCATTTCAGTCATTTGTGCTTGGCTGCTCTCCAGTTCCAGTTCCCAGTATACCAGTTTTTTATATAGCTCTTGCCAGTCGTCTGCCGTTAACGAGTCGTTTATTTGCGTGCCGATACGGGCAAATTCCTGTTGATAGCTGATAGTTGTCGTTTCAGTTATGATAACCTGCTTATGTACATTCTTTTTGATGGATAGCAAGAGCTGGTTCGGATTGACCGGTTTTATCAGATAATCGGCAATTTTATTTCCGATAGCCTGATTCATGATGCTTTCTTCTTCGCTCTTCGTAACCATAACTACAGGAACATTCGGATTGATCTCTTTTATCAGGGCCAATGTTTCCAAACCAGATAATCCGGGCATGTTTTCGTCTAGGAAGATGATATCGAACGCTTCTTCTTTGCAGCAGTCAATAGCATCCATTCCGCTGATAACAGGGACAATTTCATACCCTTTATCCTGCAGAAATAGAATGTGCGGCTTCAATAAATCGATTTCATCATCCGCCCAAAGTATTCTGTCCTTTTTAGTTGCCATATCGTGCTTTAGTTATCTGATTACAAAAGTAATCTGTTTTATACAAATATACGTTATATCTGTTTCGTAATAAAAACGATGGATGGCAATATAAATTTTGCGGCCATGTATTTGTTGTTTGAAAAAGTTTCAAAAACAAAAACATGACCGTCTACATGAAACACACTACACGATGAGAGTTACTGCTGTTATGCAGGATACCTTAAAAAGGAGCGTTTATGCATTTTTTCATATTCATTAAACAAACGTTTCTGATGATTGGTCAGCAGAGACAATATATCATGTCTAGCTTGAGCATCTATTCTGGCCAATTGAGCTCTTGTCTTTTCAATCTGGCGGATTGTATCATTGATCTTCTTCAGATTAGGTTTGTTTTTATGAATCAACTTATGATGCTGATCTTCCAATTTTCTAAGCTTCGCCCTTAACGGGTTTGATGCTTTTTCAGCTCTGTACCGGATTTGATCTATAGTTACCTTTTGATGGTAATTGAGAGACCTTTCAAAACTTGACAAATCCCGGTCATGCCTTCCATTCCATTCTTTACTATATGCTCTGTCTCTATAATCGTTTCTTTTAGGACCTCTTCCCTGAGCAAAAGAAGTAGCTATAATCGTAGCCAACAGGGTCAATATAATAGCAAATCTTGTCTTCATTACTTTAAGATTTAATTTGTTATACCTTCAAATTCTATCATCGCTAATCTCCCGGGTTTACTTTAATAGACCATTAATCACGAGTAAGGTTTAAAGACGAAGCGCGTTTAAGGATATTTTAATAAATACCTGTTTGCGCGAAAAAGTTTATTATTGAATGTTATCGCAATTACTTCTTTTATGCAATATGGATTAGCTGGGGTAATTCAATGATGTTTAAGATGATATCTCATCTATGTTGAGGATAACAAGAAAAAAACGAATGTGAGAACTATTAATTAGAATGGGTAATCTGAATTAATGAAGTGAAAAAATGAGATAGTGTAGGTCTCGGGTATACAGTATAAGTACAGAGATAAACGGGAAGAGGGTATCCAAACATTGGATACCCTCTTTTGGGGGAATATAAAAATAATTTCTTACTTTCTGATTCCTAATTCTTTGATAATAGCACGATATCTTTCAATATCAACTTTTATCAGATAGTCTAATAAACGACGACGTTTACCTACTAACATTTTCAATGCTCTTTCTGTGTTGAAGTCTTTTTGATTTTTCTTCAAGTGATCAGTCAGATGATTGATACGGAAGGTAAATAACGCGATTTGGCTTTCTGCCGAGCCGGTATCAGTAGCTGATTTACCGTACTTTTCAAACAGTTCTTGTTTTTTTGCTGAATCTAAATACATGATTCGTTGTACTTTAATAAATTAATACTATATTATTTTAAGCAGGTGCAAAGATAGTCATTCTTATCTGACAGACAACACTTTCACGTTTGTTTTTTTACAGATGCGAAATTTTTGTTGTAAATTTGTACCCCAATAAATTAGTCTCAATGCAAAAGATTAGAAACATCGCGATTATCGCGCACGTTGATCATGGTAAGACAACGCTCGTTGACAAAATGTTATTAGCCGGTAAGTTATTCCGAGAAGGACAAGCAGAACCGGACCAGTTTTTAGATAATAATGACCTCGAAAGGGAACGAGGTATCACCATTCTCGCAAAAAACGTTTCAATAAAGTATAAGGATTACAAAATCAATATTATAGACACTCCGGGGCACGCCGATTTTGGTGGAGAAGTGGAGCGTGTATTGAATATGGCCGATGGCTGTCTGTTGTTGGTCGATGCTTTTGAAGGCCCAATGCCTCAGACCCGTTTTGTGCTCCAAAAGGCAATTCAACTTGGTTTGAAGCCGATTGTTGTGGTAAACAAAGTAGATAAGCCTAATTGCCGTCCTTCGGAAGTACAAGAAATGGTATTCGATTTGATGTTCAGCCTAGACGCTACGGAAGATCAATTAGATTTCCCAACTATTTATGGATCTGCAAAACAAGGTTGGATGTCGCTCGATTGGAAAAATCCGACAGAAGATATTTACCCGCTTCTAGATGTTATTATTGAACATATACCTGCACCTGAAGTGTTGGAAGGTACTCCTCAAATGCTAATTACCTCTTTAGACTATTCTAAATACGTAGGCCGTATTGCCGTGGGACGTGTTCACAGAGGTGAGTTGCGCGAAGGACAAGACGTTATGCTTTGCAAGCGTGACGGTTCAATGGTTAAATCCAGAATAAAGGAAATCAACGCATTTGAAGGGTTGGGGCGTGCAAAAACGGCATCTGTTAAATCCGGAGATATTTGTGCGTTAATCGGTATTGAAGGTTTTGAAATCGGCGATTCAATCTGTGATATTGCTAATCCTGAACCTCTGCCAACTATTGCGATTGACGAACCAACTATGTCGATGTTGTTTACGATTAATAACTCTCCTTTCTTTGGAAAAGATGGTAAATTCGTTACTTCCAGACATATCTTCGAACGCCTGCAAAAAGAATTAGACAAAAACTTAGCGCTACGCGTAGTGCCTACAGATTCTGCAGATTCGTGGTTGGTATATGGACGTGGTGTGCTTCACTTGTCTGTCTTGATTGAGACTATGCGTCGCGAAGGCTATGAGTTGCAGGTAGGACAACCTCAGGTAATCATCAAAGAAATTGATGGCGTAAAATGCGAACCTGTAGAACAGCTAACCATCAACTTGCCTGAAGATTGCTCAAGCCGTATCATCGATATGGTTACCAAACGTAAGGGTGAAATGACGATGATGGAAAGCAAGGAAGACCGTGTGCATATAGAATTCACTATTCCTTCACGTGGTATTATCGGATTGAATAACGCTGTATTGACAGCATCGGCCGGAGAAGCCATCATGGCTCACCGCTTCTTAGAATATCAACCTTGGAAAGGAGAGATCGAACGTCGTAACAACGGTTCCATTATTGCGATGGAAACGGGAACGGCTTTTGCCTATGCATTGAATAACCTGCAATCACGTGGACGCTTTTTCATCTCTCCGCAAGAAGAAGTGTATGCCGGCCAGGTAGTTGGAGAGCATACCAAAGAAGGAGACTTGGTGGTGAATGTAACCAAATCAAAGAAACTGACCAATATGCGAGCTTCTGGTTCGGACGATAAAGTATCGTTGGCTCCTCCAGTAGTCTTCAGCTTGGAAGATGCATTGGAATATATCAAGGTAGATGAATATGTGGAAATAACACCGCATTATATGCGTATGCGTAAGATCTTGCTCGATGAGAACGATCGCAAGCGACAAGCAAAGAATTAAAATAAGATTGTAAATGCACTGCCTTCACCTTCCTTGGATTGAACGTGCAGGCTTGCTTGATGCAATTTGACAATTTCGCGGGATAGGCTGAGGCCTATCCCGCTTCCTTTTTTGCGGGTACTAAAGAATGGGACAAATATCTTGTCTCTTATCTCATCCGGTATGCCATGTCCATTGTCTGCTACAGTAATATAAGGTTGCCCTTCCTTTACTCCGGTAATGAGTTGTATAGTGGGATCAGGCCTGTCAAGCAGTGCATACGTTGCGTTGGTGATAAAGTTGATGATTGCTTGCTCAATCAAAGTGCGGTCAATACGTGCTGTTACCGAGGTCTCTTTGCTTAATAGTTGAAGGCGAATAGCTTTTTGCTTCATAGATGGCTCCATCAGCTGAGCAATGGATTTTGCCATATCATAAATATTGACTTCTTGCAAATCAGCGATAATCTTGCGACTTAAGCTACGATAGGTTTCCGAAAATCGGAGTAATCCGTCACTCCGTCGTTGAATAGCTTCCAAGGCTGCTTCAATATCTTCAACCGTAGGTTCATTTTCGAGGTGTTTTTCTTCTTTCAGCTGATCAATTTGATTTTTCAGTATTTCGGTCAGTGATGAGATAGGAGTGACAGAATTCATTATTTCGTGCGTCATCACATCCAACAAGCCTTTCCAGGCGTTGGTCTCTACCTCTTCCATAACCGATTTTATATTGTGGAAAGCAATGACTTTAAACGCGTCCCCTTCCGTTTCGAACAAAGCTGCATTCGTTAATACCCGCGTATTCAATCCATCTCGTTTTAGAGAAATCAATTCTTTTTTCCCTAAAGGTATATCTGTTATTTGATGAAAGAGTTGTTCGTTATGCTTTTGAACCCAAACTAAATTCTTAACAAGAGGGATGTTGAGGATGCTACCTAGCGATTCGTTAATAATTAAGATTTCAAGAGTTCGAGTGTTATAAGCCAGAATGCCTGTGTCGACCAGTTCCAGAACCTTTCTGAGGTATTGTTGCTGGCTTTCACGCTGACTGTTTAATTTTCTAATGGCCTCAGAAATGCTGTTCAGGTTTTTATGGATGGGTTTTAGGGAAATCTCATTCTCCTTGTATCGACGTGTAAGGTCACCCATATCAATGGCTTCAGAAAATTCTTCGACCTCCTTGGATGCTTTCTTGAAAGCCCTATAGTAGAAGATTAAGCCAATAAGGGCACAAACCAACAAGGATGATATGATAACAAGAGGATCCATCGTAGTTATATGTCGTATTTTTCTAATCTACGATACAAAGCAGCACGTGTAAGGCCTAATTCTTTTGCCGCTCTGGATATATTTCCATTGTGTTTATGGATAACAGCCTCAATAGTTGACCGTTCCATTTTCTCCAGATTATGTGTTTGGCTGGAAAGAGCAGGTGTAAAGTGCTGTTCGATGGGTGAGAAAACGAGGTCATCTGCCTGGAGCTGTTCATCATCAGCCATGATGACGGCACGTTCAATAATATATTGTAGTTCGCGAACATTACCAGGGAATGAATAACTCATTAGTTTGTCCATGGCCGAGGGCGAAAGACGAAATGTTGGCTTGATATATTTCCCTGCATAGAAAGCCAGAAAATGATTGGCTAAAAGAAGAATGTCATTACCTCGTGCACGTAAAGGCGGAACCTTGATTTCGACTGTGTTTATGCGGTAGATGAGGTCTTTTCTGAATCGTTTCTCATCGGCCAGTTCCGTGAAAGGAATATTCGTAGCTGCTAAAAGTCGGATATCTACAGGAATAGAGCTATTGCTACCTAAACGAACTACTTGTCTGTTCTGTAGTACGGTCAACAACTTGGCTTGCTGCTGCAGGTTGATGTTCCCTATTTCGTCAAGGAAAAGAGTCCCTTTATTCGCCGCCTCTACCAAACCCATGCGGTCTTCTCGAGCATCTGTAAAGGCACCTTTCTTGTGACCGAAAAGCTCGCTCTCGAATAAGGTTTCCGTCAGTGCGCCGATATCTACCTTTACATAAGGGCCTTTCTTGCGTAATGAATATTTATGTAAAGTCTGTGCAATCAAATCTTTGCCGGTGCCGCTTTCTCCAAGAATAAGGACATTGGCATCCGTTGGAGCTACTTTGTCCAAGGTGCGGAAAAGCTCCTGCATAGCTTCACTTTCTCCGATAATATCGTGTCTATTGTTTTGAGCCGGAGAAGATGTTTTCTTTTCAGACTTCAATATATCCCGGACCGTATCGAGCAGTGTCTCGTTTCTCCACGGTTTGATAACAAAATCATTCGCTCCGTGTTTGAGGCTTTTCACGGCCAGATTCACATCCGCATAGGCTGTAATCATGATTACAGGGAGCGTATATCCCCATTCTCGTACCTGAGATAACCAGAAGAGTCCTTCGTTGCCGTTGTTGACCGAACTCTTGAAGTTCATATCTAGGAATAACAAATCAATACGATTGGTAGAAAGTATGCGTTTGAGGTTGTCCGGATTATTTTCAGTAATGACTGTTCCTACCTCTTGTTTAAGCAACAAACGAAAAGCTGTGAGGACATCTTTGTCGTCATCAACAATCAGGATAGTTGCTTCTTTTGTATTCATATTCTGTTCTTTTATACAAAAATAGCAAAAACACTGAATGATAGAATTAAGTTATGATTCCTTCTTCCAAGTAGAGTTAAACTCTTTGATAAGAGTGATACATTCCTTTTTGTCGTAGCCCCTTGCTTCGGCATAGGCACCACCCATAGTTTCAAGCATCTTCTCCGTAGCACGTAGTTTTCCGAAGTTCTTACATCCTTCCACCATTCCTATCTTCTTGAATGACATTCGGTTTAGGTCAATCAGTTCAACGGGTATTGTTTCCTCTCTATCATCAAAAAGGATATTACCTCCTGTATAATCGAGGTGAAGAAATCCGTTTTCATGCATTTTAGCGGTTGTTTTTGCAATGGCTACCAGGATTTCCTCTTCCCGTTCGAATGCTTTTTCAAAAAGGTCATAATAATTATAAGGACAAGCGGAGAGAAGGCTGATAAAATAACTCCTTCTGAATAAGCAGGAATGTCTTTCCGTTATATAAGCTACCGGGGTTGGACTTCCAATCCCCCTGCTTAACAGAAGCTGGGCATAATCATAAGCCCGTTCGGCTTTTGATTTGCGTAAGCTGCCGTATATTATCTTATTTATGAAATTGGGAACCTTATATGATTTTACAACAAGCTCAAATTGACCGCATTTAATACGACGAATCTCGTTTCTGACCTTACGTACCACTACTCCCTGATTCGCAAAACTTTCAGGAAGCGAATGAATAAACGAATTTAATTCTTCGAACTGAGGATTGATAAAGAACTTCATAGACATGGGGCTATGTATTAAATCTTATCACGCTTATGGATGAGTTTCAGCCAATAATACTTTATTGGATTCGTATACTTCAGTTGTTTCCAGGGCCTACTTCCGTGAGGTCTGTGCCATACGGTCAAATTGGTAAACAGGTAATTGCTGAATTTTAAGTTCAATGACTGATGAGAAATGGTTACATCATGCCAAGATTTAGAAGGATCTAACTCATGAAAGTCGAACTTCTTCATAAAATTCAGGGTAAGCAATGAACAACAGAAGCTTACATGCTTTGATGTTTTGAAAACACGATTTTCTTTTCCTTTGGCATAAAGGTAGGGATAGTTTATATTTTCGTTTTCATCAACAGTAACAGAGGCGGCAATTCCACAGTCGTCGTACGATGATGCTCCTTCAAAAAGGCGTTGTATGGTATTTTTCTTCACAATCACATCCGATTCAACGATCATAAGCCCGGCTTCTTTTTGGATAGCTTTTTCCTGTGCCAGCTGCAGAATCAGCAAATAATTAGGAGAAGGGTTGGATGTCAACTCTGAGAGATTAACTAACGAAAACCCTAATTCTTTAGAGGCATTCTCTAAGATCAAGGTGTTTTCTTGGGTACTAAAGTCATTATATACGGTATAGGTAAAAGGGACTTTAATCTCAGAAGACATGATTGCTTTTATCGTCTCAAGCGTCAGTTCTATCGAGTCTTTGACCGGAGTAATAATGTGTACTTCTTTCATCTCCTATTTATGTTCATGCTTAAATAATGGTGTAAAGGTACTTATTCTTCCTGATTTTTTCGGGAAATATTAACGGCCTATCTCTTTATTTCATCTCCTAATCAATGATATTCTTTGAAGAGTTATACTTTATATTCTTTCGTATCGTTATATATACGAGTAATTTAAAAGCTTTTATCATGAGAAAATGTGTATTTCTATTATTTGCATTAGGTATTGCGTTGTTTTATTTTTCAAATGATGTAAATGCCCAAAACAAAAAAAGCATTGGCCTCACCGCAGGTTTGGGTTTTCTAGAAGAGATTGACTATGCAAAAGTTGGAATCGAGTTTAACCTAGATTTGAATGATCATTTTCGCTTTTCGCCATCCGCCAATTATTATTTTTCTTCTTCATCCTCAAATGTCTCTCTTGACGGAGATTTGAATTACCTAATCAAATCATCTGAAAAATTAGAGTTTTTCCCTATTGCCGGTATTTCCTACATTGTAGGTGATGTCAATAAGTTTGGTTTGAACTTAGGTTTTGGTATGCAGTATGACTTGGCTAATGATTTTGCGATAAATGCGAAAGCGAAGTATCAATTGGTAAAGAATTGGGACGATATTTTGATTGGTATAGGCCTTGTGAAGAATTTCTAATGAGATATTCTTTCTCTATCAATGCCAAAGACTAGGATAATTATTGTTGAAACGGAAACCGATTCCTAGCATCAAATAGTTCGGATCATGGAAGTTTTGCAAGCAATATCCAATGTGAATAAAACAGTTACGTGTGATGTCGGTCTTGAGGGCAAGTATCTGATATAAACCTCTGAAATCCTTGCCTTTATAGAAGGCGTTGGCTCCAAGTCCGACATTGACACTGAAATAAGGCATGACATACTCGAACCTGCCCGAAAATCCTAATGCCAGTTGCTCTTTAAAGGGAGGGGTAAAAAACTCTTGTTCGGTACCCATGATATAATCTTCCGTATATATACCGGCGCTATGGTCATACACCCCATCCAATGAAATGCCGATGCGTGTCTTGTAGCCCAAGTTGTACATCGGAGCAAAGTTAAATCCTAACACCGGATAAGCATATGGTGAGGCAATCTTTTCATCGAAGAAATCAACTCCTTTGCGACGCCATGAGCCAAACATTACGAGGTCGTAGCTTATATGACGATTGAACTCAGGAGTACGGAAACTGTTATCAAATGAAAGCTTGTTGGTCTCTCTGTTGAAGTTGTAGATCAAGGCCAATTTCAGTCCGGTTGTATTTAAACCGGCATTAGGAAATTTCGTGTTGCCATTCGAAAAATGAGTCAGTTCGAACCCTGTATTCAAGTCAATATTACGTGATAGCATCCAGTTCAGATAGAAGTTCACATTCATATAAGCATTAAATTTCGAGCCGATAGTCAAGTTATACTGGTTGTAGTCGTAATCATAAGGTTTCCATTTTCCCGAAAGGCCGAAATTCCATTCGTAGTTCAACGAGACTTGAGGGGAGATCTTGGCTATACGTGCCCCTTGAAATAAATAGATGGCCAGAGGATTCCCTATTTCGTTTGCATTTTCGAAATTGAAGTACGCGAGGCCAATACCTTGATAAACACCCTTATAAATCAGATCGGTACAGGTGTTGGGTTGGGATTGAAAAGCATATCGTAGATGAGTCGAAAATGATTTGCGGATAGGTTTGCCGGTAGAATTTTCCCCTCTAAGGAATTCGTTAGAGGGAATTATGAAGCTGGGTCTAAATTCTAAACCTATACGATGAATTAATTTGCGTGAAATGAGAAGCGAGTCTTTATAACATATTTTACTATCAGTAGATGAGTCTATTGCATTCTTATAATATGAGGTATTAGTTTTGCTTTCAAACAAATGGCTTATTGTCTGACTTCTTGACGAGATTATGCAGATTAAGAGGAGCAGGGTTATAAGAACTCCTCTAGCCATATTCTTGTTTGAATAGTTTTTCATAGAAATAGCATTACCGTATTAAGAACGGAATATAGTATTATAATAGTATACAGAGTGGGTTTTACTCCATAAAAAAAAGGAAGAGGCAATCGCCTCTTCCTCTACCATTGGCGAATATTATAGAACTTGCATTCCTTCATCTTTTACCTGATCTTCTCCGGATGGAGTAATCAGTTTGTATCCCTTTCCGTGGATGTTGATGATTTCAATTCCCGGATCGTCTTTCAATAATTTACGAAGTTTGGTGATGTATACGTCCATACTGCGTGCATTGAAATAGTTGTCGTCTACCCAGATGGTCTTCAGGGCATAGTTACGTTCGAGAATTTCATTGGCATGTGAACAAAGCAGGCTAAGCAACTCACATTCTTTGGTAGTCAGTTTTGTTACCTTGTCGCCAATAGCCAATGTTTGTTTCTGTGTGTCGAACATGAAATTACCCAATTTATAGAATGGGATATCTTTCATTTTCTTGCCTTTTACACGGCGAAGAATTGCTTCTATACGGAGCAATAACTCTTCCATACTGAAAGGTTTGGTCAGATAGTCGTCTGCCCCAATCTTGAATCCTTCCAAGATATCCTCTTTCATAGTTTTAGCCGTAAGGAATATCACGGGGATTTCAGGGTTGATTGAGCGAATTTCCTGTGCCAGCGTGAAACCATCCTTTTTAGGCATCATAACATCAAGTACACAGAGGTCGTATTTGCCTTTCGTAAATCCTTTATAGCCTGCTTCACCGTCGGTGAAAAGATCTGTTACATACCCTTTTGCTTGTAAGTATTCTCTTAAAAGCATTCCTAAGTTTTCGTCGTCTTCGCAAAAGAAGATCTTTAGTTTTTCTTCCATAAACTAACTTTTTATAAGAGGTAAAGTAATAATAAATTTCGTTCCAATATTTCCAGTTCCATTTTCGGCACGAATCGTACCGTTATGTTCTTCCACGATTTTGCGGACATAGGCTAGCCCCAGTCCGAATCCTTTCACATCGTGTACGTTGCCAGTAGGGATACGATAGAAGCGGTCGAAAACTTTCTTCTGATACTCCTTCTTAATCCCTATTCCATTATCTTCAATAGTTATAAGCAGTTTGCCTCCCTCATTCGATGTCCGTGCCATCAACGTCAGCGGGGTATCCATCCTCCGATACTTAACGGCATTGTCGAGCAGGTTGAACAATACATTCGTGATATGCATTTCATCTACATAGATTGATGACTCTTCGGCCTGTAAATCAATATCGATTGTTCCGCCGTATTTCTCTACTTTCAATGTAAATGTGTTTGCTATGCTCGCAATGAGATCGTTAGCATCCAGCTCTTTCAGCTTCAAAGCAGCACGTTGTCTTTCAAAAAGAGACATCTGCAACACCTTTTCGACCAAGAAGCTGAGTCGTTTTGTCTCGTCGTTTATGACTCCCGAGATATGTTTGAATACATCGGGACTCTTCGTGATATCCGAGTCTTTCAACATTTGTGCTGCCAGCGAAATAGTAGACACAGGAGTTTTCAATTCATGTGTCATATTGTTAATGAAGTCGTTCTTCATTTCAGAAAGTTTCTTCTGGCGGAACACAATATAGATGGTGAACACAAACGTTACAAGTAATAGTAACGAGAAAATGACCGAGGGCACCAGGAAGGTTACCGACTGAGCGATATAATCACTCTTAGTAGGGAAATATACCTTCAGAAAGTTCTGCTTTGAAGGAGGGTCTCCAGGAAAGAGAACTTGTGTAACCAATTCGGCCGGGTTGGGTTGTATATCACCACTCTGGTAGACCGTATTTCCGTCTTTGTTGATAACAAAGAAAAAGTATGGAATATCTAGTCCGTTATTTAATAACTCGGTCTTCAAATAAAAGTCCAGTTTCTTAAAATCCACACGCTCTTCAATTGGCTTCAGGTTGGCTGTATTCATGATGCTCAAGAGCAACTCGTCCATTAATCCTTTTTGATACAGGTATCTACTAGTTACGATGTCTTGAAGGTTTCGTGAAGCATTAACAATACTATTTGTCGACGTATTTGCTTTTTTAGTGGACGATAAAGATGATAACGGTTCGAATCTATTATCCTCCAATAGTTGCATACGGCTCACTGTCTGATTGATGGCCGAGCCGTTTGAGTCGCGAAACTGAAGTTGATACTGTTCTTGCGTAATCACTCGTGTAGAGGCCTTAGAGTCAGGGACATTTTGGTAAACATAGGAGCTCTGACCTTGTTTAATGTCTTCTTCCATATATTTGCGCGTCTCATCCAGCTCTAGATTTCTTGAAACCTGGTGGAGGCTTCTTTTAACCGTTTCGCTGAATTGTTCACTGCTCGTTTTCAGAATGGTAGTCACGTAAGTTACCTGCAGATACAATAGCCCTGCAAAAGCAAATGCCATAACAATTGCTAATAACCAAACTGTAGACTTTCTCATATTAAAGATATCCTTATATATTATGGAACAAATAACGTTTATTTTAGTTTAATATTTACACAAAAAAAGTAAAAATAATAGCTTAAATATATTAAATATGTAAATATACATCATTCATTAATACCTGTATCATATTGAAAATCAGTATTTATTTTTGGTTAAGGTTTTTTCGTAATGTTAAAATGCCTATTTGTTAAAATAAGGAGGTGATAAGGGCAAAACTTACATTAAAACGATGAAAGGCGTTTCTCTTCAGAAACACCTTTCATTACTACTATGAACGGAAATGCATTAAATCTTATAATAATCTTCCCAACCTTTGCGAGGAGGTTCGCCTACAAGCATTTGGTTGGCTAATGCATTATTTGTTATCTGCTTTGTCTTTCTGTCGAAAAGTAACTTTTCACCTAATTGCTGGCTTAATACTCCTAGGCAGAATACCTGGCTAAGCGGACCGGCGATTGAGAATGGTGAACGAGTCTTTTCTTTTCCCATACATGACAACAAGAAGTTTGCATAGTGATTGGATGGGCTTTTAGGAACTTCTGGCAGTTTTGAAGCCATATCTTTCGCCACTTCGTCAGGGATGATAGAAAGTGTACTCCCGTGTGATCCTCCTTTGAAGGTAAGTGTCTTAGAATAGATTTCTTTACCCGGATTGAGTTTTGCAGGTTGTATTTTACCTCCGGCTACAGGTGGTATATTCGGATCTATTTCTGATACGCCATATCCTTCGGGTACAGCAGGGATGTTGTCCAATCCATCATACCAGGTAATATCCAAAGCCGGCATATTACCTCTTTCAGGGAATTTGAACTCAATCGTAGAAGACATGGGGAAGAAGAATTTATTGTGATCCTTCAAATAGGTAGGATTAATTTCGTAAGGCAATCCTAAATCAAGGAATTCGTGCGCCGTGTCGATAATATGTGCGCCCCAGTCGCCCAAAGCACCCATCCCAAAGTCATACCAGCAACGCCATTGTCCGTTGACAAAGTCTTTGTTGTAATCGTGGTGTTTGACAACGCCTAACCAAGTGTCCCAATCCATTGTGGCAGGAATTGGTTCAGCAGCAGGGAAACTCTTAATTTTCGGATCCCAATTGTGCCAGCGGCGTGAGTTGTTCATGTGAGCAGTGATAGCAGTCACATCTTTAATAATTCCTGCCTCAACCCAGGTTTTGAATTGGAAGTAGTTACCTTCAGAGTGCCCTTGATTACCCATCTGTGTTACAACACCGTATTTCTTTTCGCCCTTCATCATGATTTCTACTTCATTAAAGGTGCGAGCCATCGGTTTCTCAACATAGACGTGTTTACCATGCGCCATAGCTTCCACAGTGATTGGGAAGTGAGCATGATCGGGTACACCTACTGTAACAGCATCAATCTTTGAGGCCA
Organism: Bacteroidota bacterium; assembly: GCA_023429375.1. Lineage (GTDB taxonomy): Bacteria > Bacteroidota > Bacteroidia > Bacteroidales > Tannerellaceae > Massilibacteroides. The sequence continues at coordinate 115,077 of JAEYVY010000007.1, forward strand.
TTTTGTCAAACATCTTTCTGAAATCCTGAAAACGGGGAACGTCAGGAAACATATTCATAATTTCCTGTGTATGTGGAGCACCCATGTCTACATCACATAGGGCAACTATATTGCAAAGTCCGGTATTGTACAGTTCTTTTGCAATTTCTCCTCCGCGGAAACCGATACCGATAAGTGCCAGGTTTACACGATCATTAGGGCTTATAAAAGGATTGGCAGGCATTGTTTTGGCTCTTAACGGAGTCCAAAATGCAGGTATGGCAGTCGCAGCCGATGCGGCTAAGGCTTGTTTTAAAAATAAGCGTCTTGAAATTTCATTTGCTTTCATGGTATTCTTGTCTATTAGATTATATACTGTTTGCGCAAACACAGGTAATTGTTGCGAATGTAATTATTTTTTTTCTTTAATAAGTCTTTTTACAATAAAAAACGATGTTTGAGGTTAATGAATTGTAAATTAATTATTTGATTTTTTCAAATGCAAGGTTTCATAGAAGAGGTGCGATAAGTGAAAAATGCTGTTAATATAGAATTTCGAAATACGAAAAAAACATAAAAATTAAAATTTAAGCGTGCGTACAATGGTATTTTATTATATATTTGCTTCTCTGCAATTTTAAGTGCAGAAAAAATTTCCCTTATTAAGAAACACTATTCATACCTTAACTAACTTTTTCTTTTTGTTTAAAACGGTTAAATGTGGAAACGGCTGGATGAGAATTTAGCCGTTTCTTTTTTATATTCCTGCATCCTTTTTCTTTTTCATAACCATTAGGATGAAATTTTAAAACCTAAAGGAAGGTTTTCTATTTCTATATATATGGAAAAATTGTTCTATATATATAGAAAAACTTTACCACAGATATGGAAATAGAAAAGCATCCCGAGTGTTTTGCAAAAACATTACGATATAAATCTTTTTTGTTCGAGGTGTTCCGATTGATTGAAATGGATGTATTGTCTGCTGACTCTTACGCTACTTAAAAATAGTCAGAGAAATAAGGTTGTTCGTCCGGAATTATTCTCTCAAGCATCTTCAGTGTTTTGTGGTCGGTTTTTAAATGCTCTACCTTATAGAAATAAGAAGGTCTACGAAAACACATAAGCAGAGCAGTTAATGTTTGAATGGAAACTTTTACACTAGGCCCAATCTTTTCTCGCACAATTTCCAGCTTTCCATCTTTGGTCCAGCTCAATCCGAATATACCCTGGTTCCATTCCGCTAACGGATCGGTCACTTCGAAATGGAATTTATGTCCTTTGCTAACAAAGGGATACTCCTTCAAGAAAGCTCCTACATCGACAATACGCCCCATGAAATAAGGTTCTATCGTTTCTGTAATTTGACTATCATCCAGAAGATAGGCAATCGGCTCGTTCTTATAAACATGGCCTTCCAATTTATCAATCATCGAATCGTGGGCATGGATGAAGTTCCATAATCCTTTTCTTGCTTCCTGGTTCAGGTAGATTATTTCTTTGATATGAAACACGTCGTCTTCAATCCAATACATTACGTATCCCATAGGAATATTGTCACCATCGAAATAAACGGCCGCATTTCGTTCCTCTTCATTTTCCCAACGCCAATATTCATCCCACTCGAGCTTTTCACGAATCATAGCACCATGCGTTGACTTAGCAAAGCGGTCGTATATATCTATGACCAACTTGTCGTCGATTGGAACCCGCTCAACGTAACCAGGCAATTCGGGGTATTTAGGTATCTGGGTGTCTTTAAGCACGAAGGTAAGATGTTCGGAGATTATCTCCCATCCCTTCTTTCTATAATAAGGTATGGAGTAGGGGTAGAGATAAGAGATCAACTGTTTCTTTTCACGCATTTTTTCCATCCCTACTTTGATTAGGTCGTTCATCAGCCCCATGTTTGTATATTCCGGGTATGTGCCGACGCCGGTAACCCCTCCCATCTTGAAGAGTTTGCCGTGTATGTTTACTAGGCAGGGATATATACTTAGCTGAGAAACCAGTCGTTCACCATTGAACCACCCCAGTACTTCCGACATTTGAAGTACCGGGCGTTTCGCTCGGACTATTTCGCCGTCTTCGTATCCGCTTTCTTCCAGTTCCTGATTGGTCACTTGGAAGACGTAACGCAGCAACTCATTATATTGATCTAAATATTTGACGCTGACCGGTTTTAAAACTAACTGTTCGCGTAATTTATGGCCTTGCATGATCTTGTATAAATTCGTTGCAAATGTATCATTTATTCCATACCGTTATCAAATCGTCTCCGATTATTATCCTGGAATAAATGGGTTTACTTTGATGCTGGTGGATAGTCGAGGGTATAATGGAGTCCTCGGCTTTCTTTACGTTCCATGGCTTGGCGCATAATCAGATAGCCGGTGTTTACCATGTTACGCAGTTCGCATATTTCTTTGGAAGCTACGGAGCGTTTGAATAAGCTTTCAGTCTCTTCATAGATGGTGTCGAGTCGGTTCCATGCGCGCTTAAGGCGGATATCCGAACGAACGATACCCACATAGGTGCTCATGATTTGTCCCACTTCCTTGACGCTTTGCGTAATAAGCACCAACTCTTCAGCTGAGCTTGTGCCTTCGTCGTTCCATGCCGGTATATTCTCTTGATAGCTGAGGTTATGCAGAATCGAGCAACTGTGCTTGGCTGCTGCATCGGCATAGACTACGGCTTCAATCAGCGAGTTAGATGCTAATCGATTGCCGCCATGCAGGCCTGTGCAGGCACATTCGCCCACGGCATACAGCCTGTATATAGATGAGCGGGCATCCAGATCTACTTTTATACCTCCACACAGATAGTGCGCTGCCGGAGCTACAGGGATGTAGTCTTTCGTGATGTCGATACCTATTTCGAGACATTTCTTATAGATATTAGGGAAATGCTTTTTTGTTTCCTCCGCATCTTTGTGAGTAACATCCAGATAAACATGTTCGTCTCCACGGTTTTTCATTTCATTATCAATGGCACGGGCAACGATGTCACGAGGTGCAAGCGACAAACGCTCGTCATACTTTTGCATAAACTCCTTCCCGTCTTTTGTGCGTAAAACGGCTCCGTAGCCTCTCATGGCTTCGGTAATCAGAAATGAAGGCCTGTCGCCTGGGTGGTAAAGAGCGGTTGGGTGAAATTGCACGAACTCCATGTCTTTTACCGTTCCTTTTGCACGGTATACCATGGCAATACCATCACCAGTGGCTACCAATGGGTTGGTAGTAGTCTGATAGATAGCTCCGATACCTCCGGTTGCCATCAGCGTAATTTTTGAAAGGAAGGTATCGATTTGTCCGGTTTTCATATCCATGATATAGGCACCGTAACATTCAATATCCGGAGTCTGACGGGTTACGGTTACACCTAAATGATGCTGGGTAAGAATTTCAATCGTGAAATGATTTTCAAAGATGTCTATGTTGGCATGTTTGCGTACGGCTTTGATCAGGCTATCCTGAATTTCTGCACCTGTATTGTCTTTATGGTGGAGTATACGAAATTCGGAATGGCCGCCTTCGCGGTGAAGGTCGAAATTGCCTTTCTCGTCTTTGTCGAAATCGACTCCCCAACTGATGAGTTCTTTTATTTGAGCAGGAGCCTCGCGGACTACCTTTTCTACTGCAGCCGGGTCGCTTAGCTGGTCGCCGGCAATCATCGTATCCTGAATATGTTTCTCAAAATTGTCTGTGATCAGGTTCGTTACAGAAGCTATCCCTCCTTGTGCAAAATACGTGTTTGCTTCTTCCAGGTTGGTTTTTGAGATTAGGGCAACTTTCCCCTTCCCAGCCACTTTAAGCGCAAAGCTCATTCCTGCTATACCTGTTCCAATAACTAAGAAGTCGTATCTTTTTACCATAGTATACTTTCTTTAGAACCACAAAAATAGAAATTAAAACTGTTCGCTGTCATGAAGCGAATAAAATCAACCTTGTTTTTTCATATCTTTGCACTTGAGATAGAGCGTGATAAAAGCATGAAGGATTTGTTTGAAGGATTTGTCGGGATTCGTTTATGGGACGGGCAGGTGTTGAATGATTTTTTGTTCACCATGATACTGGCTGTTCTGATCCTGTTTGCTTTTGTGTTCAGGTATAATTATCGTGCTTGTTTGAAGATGTTTAGCGATGTTCTATATGTCAAAGAACGGCAAAGTCTTTTTGATAAAGGAACGGTGTCTGATACTCCTTTCCGGGCGTTTATGCTCTTTCAGGCGCTTTTACTGTGTACTCTGTTTTGCTTCTCCTATTTTTATTCCCAAGGATACCTTGATTTTGAGCTTACATTAAACAATATCCTGTTATGTGTTGGAGTGCTGTTTGCAATCATCTTCTTGTTCACCCTTTTCAAATGGATGTTGTACGAGTTGACAGGTATGATATTTTCAGATCCGAACAAATTCAGAATTTGGCGAAGCAGTTACGTTGCCACGATGGGCACATGGGGTATTTTTTTATATGTGCCTGTAGTCTGGTCGGCTCTATGGGGAATGTACCCGAGTGCGTCATTGGGCTTGTTTATAGTGTCCTATATTCTATGTCGTTTTGTAATAGCATATAAGGCTTTGCGTATATTTTACCGAAAAAACACAGGGATTTTGTATATAAATTTGTATCTTTGCACCCAAGAAATTTTACCTCTGGTATTTTTGTACGAAGGTATAGTTTGTTTGTATAACTTTATCAAGATGAGTACTTTATGGCATTGAGTATAAAGAAAGTTTTAATATCGCAGCCCCGACCTACGACCGAGAAATCACCCTATTTTGATATAGCAGAAAAATATGGAGTAGAAATAGATTTTAGGCCTTTCATTAAGGTGGAGCCTATAAATTCTAAGGAGTTCAGACAACAAAAGATATCTATCTTGGATCATTCTGCTGTTATCTTTACTGCCCGTACAGCTATAGACCACTTCTTTCAATTGTGTGAAGAATTAAGGGTAACTATCCCTGAAACAATGAAGTACTTCTGTATGACAGAGGCAATTGCTGTTTATCTACAGAAATACATCGTATACCGCAAGCGTAAAATCTTTTTTGGTCAAACCGGAAAAGTAGAAGATCTTGTAACCGTCATTGGCAAACATGCAAAAGAAAAATATATCATTCCGGTATCAGATGTCCATAAAGACGATTTGATGTCCTTGCTGGAAGCAAAAAAGATAAACTTTACCAAGGCTGTCATGTATCGTACGGTAAGTAACGATTTTCAGGAGAACGAAGCATTCGATTATGATATGCTTGTTTTCTTCAGCCCCTCAGGTATCGCTTCCTTACTGAAAAACTTCCCTGAATTCAAGCAAGACAATATCCGTATCGGATGCTTTGGGCCAACTACTGCCAAGGCTGTAAAGGAAGCAGGATTGCGATTGGATGTGGAAGCTCCTTCTCCTGAGGCTCCGTCTATGACGGCTGCTCTTGAATTGTATCTGAAAAAAGAGTTGAGTGATAAAAAGAAATAATGACAGAAACTAGGTTTACTCTCACGAAAGAGGAACGCCTGTCATGGAAACGCTACATTGACTTGTTGTTTGAAAAAGGACAGTCTTTTGTAGCGTTTCCATTACGGGTCATCTATTTGACTGTCGAACAGGAAATGCCGGCTACTTCTTCGATATTGATAAATGTCTCAAAAAAGAAGTTTAAACGAGCTGTCAAACGTAATAAAGTCAAACGGCAAGTAAGAGAAGCCTATCGCTTGCAAAAGCCAGAGTTGATTACTCATCTAAAGGAAAGAAACAAGAATTTGCTTATTGCATTTCTCTATCTGGACAAGGAGATTCATCCTCATACGACGATTGAAAAGGCCATGCGGAAAACCATTTTCCAGCTCAAGGAAAGAATCGAATGAAAAAATTATTGACTTCCATTTTGTTAATCCCGGTTTACTTTTATAAGTATTGTATTTCTCCTTATACTCCACCTTCGTGCAGATATACACCTACCTGTTCTGAATATGCCGTACAGGCATTAAAGAAGTACGGACCTTTGAAAGGACTTTATCTGGCCACCAAACGTATTTTAAGATGCCACCCTTGGGGCGGCAGTGGTTACGACCCCGTTCCCTGACACATGATCTACTGCGATATACATACACACCACACAGGCACCATAACGCAAGACGCTATCCGGATTGTAAGTAAAAATGTAGATGTAAGACATTCGTTTTGCTTCCTGCCCGGCTGTTATTATTCCTATGGGATTCATCCGTGGTATATAGAGGATAAGGACAGGCAATTGATGCTTTTAACAGAAGCCTTGTTTGATCCGTCTGTACTGGCCTTGGGAGAAGCGGGGCTGGATAAGCAGATCGAAACACCTATGCCTCTGCAAATGGAGGTGTTCGAAGCACAGGCGCGATTGGCTGAGGAGTTCGGCAAACCAATGGTTATCCATTGCGTAAAAGCGTGGGAAGAGTTATTGGGCATTAGAAAATTGCTGAGGCCACAGATGCCTTGGGTGATTCATGGATTTCGCGGTAATGCCGATTTGGCCCGGCAGCTTATTCAAAAGGGGATAAAATTATCGTTTGGTCAGCGGTATAATCCGGAGGCACTACGGATGGCCGGCGCTGATTATATTTTTGCAGAAACGGACGATGCAGAGGTGTCTATTGAGGAGATCTATGCCGGTATGGCAAAGGAGTTGGATTTATCTATTGACTTACTAGCCTTGACATTGAGAAAAAACGTTAGGGAGACCTTTTCTGTTTGATTCGAAAAATAAGTCGTACCTTTGTTTCCTAAATCAAAGAAAATAATACACATAAGAATATATAAGACGATGAACTTTGTAGAAGAATTAAGATGGAGAGGCATGATACACGATATGATGCCGGGTACAGAAGAACAATTGCAGAAGGAAATGACATCCGCCTATGTAGGTATCGACCCAACGGCAGATTCTTTACATATCGGTCATTTGGTGAGTGTGATGATGTTGAAGCATTTCCAAAGAGCAGGGCACCGTCCAATCGCTCTTGTTGGTGGAGCAACAGGTATGATAGGTGACCCTTCTTTGAAGTCTGCAGAACGTAATCTGTTGGATGAAGAAACCTTACGTCACAATCAAGAAAGTATTAAAAAGCAGTTGGCAAAATTCTTGGATTTTGATTCAGATGCGCCTAATGCAGCTAAGTTGGTCAACAACTATGATTGGATGAAGGAATACTCATTCCTTAATTTTATCCGTGATATAGGTAAGCATATCACTGTAAACTACATGATGGCGAAAGATTCTGTGAAGAAACGCCTGAGTGGAGAGTCTAACGTAGGACTTTCTTTTACTGAATTCTCTTATCAGCTGTTACAAGGCTATGACTTTTTGTTCTTATATGAAAATGAAGGATGCCGTTTGCAGATGGGTGGTTCAGACCAATGGGGTAATATCACTACGGGAACAGAATTGATTCGTCGTAAATTGGGTGGTGAAGCCTATGCCTTGACCTGTCCGTTAATTACAAAAGCTGACGGAGGAAAATTCGGAAAGACTGAATCGGGCAACGTATGGTTGGATAGAAGATATACTTCTCCTTACAAGTTCTATCAGTTCTGGTTGAATGTAAGCGATGCTGATGCTGCTAAATATATCAAGATATTCACAGCCTTGTCACGCGAAGAAATTGCCGCTTTAGAAGAAGAACAAGCTGCAGCACCGCATTTACGTCCGCTACAAAAGCGCCTTGCACAAGAAGTAACCGTTATGGTGCATTCTGTGGAAGATTACGAAGCCGCAGTTGAAGCATCAAATATCCTGTTTGGCAATTCAACGTCTGACGCCTTAAAGAAACTGGACGAAGAAACCCTTCTTGCGGTATTTGAAGGAGTGCCTCAGTTTGAAGTTTCTTTAGATGAACTGAAACAAGGGGTGAAAGCATCTGAACTGTTTACAGATAAAGCAGCAGTTTTCACTTCAAAAGGAGAAATGCGTAAGCTGGTTCAAAGTGGTGGTGTAAGTGTAAACAAAGAAAAGTTGGCCGAAGCCGATGGAGTAATCACTGCAGATAGCTTGTTGGGACAGAAATACTTATTGGTACAACGCGGCAAGAAGAATTATTTTCTTTTGATTGCTAAGTAAGAAAACGCCAAAAATATTTGCAAAGTAGAAAAACAGTTCTTACCTTTGCATCGCTTTAATGAAAGCGCCGGATTGTCTCATGGTGTAATGGTAGCACTACAGTTTTTGGTTCTGTCTGTCTAGGTTCGAATCCTGGTGAGACAACACAGACAAAGTTAAAAGGTAGCCCTCAAGGCTGCCTTTTCTCGTTTTAAGCAGCTTACATGCATGATTTCAGGCCCCTGTGGTATATAATGGAATCTCTTCCTGTCGGGCTAATTGAAGTCTTTTAAAGTTCCTTTTGTTACTTTGTTGGAAAAAGTAACAAATTAGGTGACAAAACAAGTTGTGTTTTTATTGAGAGATGAATACAATTCCTTCTCTTTGATTGTTGGAGTACTTGTTATAATCATTATATACTGAAAAAGAATGCTTAATATTGTAATCCTCTCACGTGAACAGAAATGAGATACTATTATGAAGACAATTGCCTCTTATTTTGTTTTCGCAATGCTCTGTTTGGCTGTTTTTACGAATTGCTCAAAAGGGACTACCGATAAAGCTGAAAACATGACTAATCCGGCCCTTACATACGAAAACAACAAAGTGCGTCTGGCGCTGATCACTGTCGATTCTATGCGACTGGAAGAATACAATCAATTCCTCAAAGAAGAAATAGAAGCCTCTATGAAGATAGAGCCTGGAGTGTTGTTGTTGTATGCCGTTGCAGACAAAGAACAGCCTAACAAAATAACTATACTGGAAATCTATGCAGATGAAGAAGCCTATCAACAGCATTTGAAAACACCTCACTTCCTTAAATACAAAGAAGGAACTCTCGATATGGTACAATCCCTAGAGCTAATCGAGGCTGCGCCTCTTATCCCAGGATTGAAAATAAAACAAGGGGGGTGATTCTTATAATTCTCTTAAACCTTTCTTAAAAATGTTCTTTAAGTCTTATGTTATAGGTTGTTGCAAAAGTCAAAACTTTCAGGAGAGTGTTTAGAGGTGTTACGGATAAAGCATTCTTCTTATTTAGACTGTCTAAATTATATGCTTAATTTATGAATCCCTCAATTTTTTACTATGATCCTTGATCCCCTTTTAGGATTGATCCGTTTCTTCGGCTGGAAAGGGTATATACCAAATAAAAAAACCTTCTGAAATGTTTCAGAAGGTTTTTTTGTGCGGCTGAAGGGACTCGAACCCCCACGCCTCTCAGCACCAGATCCTAAGTCTGGCGTGGCTACCAATTACACCACAGCCGCTGTTGATTGCGGTGCAAAGGTAGATGTTTTTTTTTCAAATCCAAATATTTTTCGTTTTTTTCTCATCAAGAAAAGACTATTCTTCGCTTGGCGTATCAAACAATTTCATCTGACCGGTAATTTCGTCCAATATATCTGTACTGCTTTGTTCTTCTTCCGAATCGGTATCTTCTACCGTAGATGTGTCTTGTTGGGCTGGTTGAGGAAAGCGTGTAGGTTCAAGCTCATTGATTGTTGCTATCTCGAACGTGGTGATACGTTTTCCTTTCGCCTTAAAGCCTTTTACAGCGATAAACTCTTCGGCATCGATGATTAGCGGTTCGCGGAAGCTGTCATGCCCACCAAATACGATTTCAATTCTTGGATAGGCCTCATCTGTGAGCAGAAGCAAACGGCTCTCGGCATTCTCTCCTAAGAAATTCTGCTTTTTGTTGCTGGATTCCAATTGGAAGCGCTTCAAATAGGGATAGCCTTGATCGGCATCAAATAAAGCCGCCGTCCATACCTTATTGGCATCGAACTTCTCAATAACGAGGATATTGTCTTCGTAGTGATTGCTCAGGTCGAAGTTCGTCAAGTAGTAGTCTCCATTTCGTAAAATAACCAAGATTTGGTCATCGCTACAGAATTCACCTAACTCATCTCCTCTTCCGTCGTAGTTGAGGCGTAATACATCGCGGTCAAACCAGACCATACGGCCTCCAAGGGTTGATACTCCTTTTTGTTTCAACGTAATCTTGTGGATATCCGCCTTAGTCAGGATATTACCCATCGACGCGCGTCCTTTAATAGCTATTTCGCTGAAATCTTTTTCAAATAGGAGCAGCTTCTGACGTGGCCTTGGCTTCAAGATGACTTTGATGGTCTCTGCCTCTCCGTTTGGATTGGCACTGAAGTAAAGTATGCGTGAGCCTTCTGTTCCTTTCGTCAGATCATATTCTTTATCGCGTGTGATTCCGGTAACGGCAAAGCGTTTGATAAAGTTACAACCTGCTTTTCCATCTCTGTAGACGACATTGTATATCGTACGGTTGTCATTACGCTTAAATACGTTTACATAGAGGACGTCTTTTCCGACAAACATCTTGTCGCTGACCTTGACTACTTTATATATACCGGTTCGATAGAAGATGATGATATCATCAATGTCTGAACAGTTACATATAAATTCGTCTTTCTTAAGACTCATGCCGATAAAGCCTTCAGCACGGTTTATATATAGCTTTTCGTTGGCTTCGACTACCTTCGTTGCTTCAATTGTATCGAAACTTCTTATCTCGGTCATACGTGGATAAGCCTTTCCGTATTTCTCTTTCAGCATTGCGAACCAGTTGATCGTATAATCAACGATAGTGTTCAGATTCTGATCTATAGCCTTAATATCCGCCAGGATCTGTGCTATAAATTCATTGCTCTTGTCGGAATTGAACTTAAGAATACGGCCCATCTTGATCTCCATCAATCGTAAAATATCATCTCGTGTGACTTCACGAATGAATTGAGGTTTGAAAGGCTCTAAACGGGTATCGATATGGGCGATTGCCTCGTCCATCGTCTTGGCGTTTTCGAATTCTTTATCCTTGTATATGCGTTCTTCAATAAATATCTTTTCAAGTGAAGCAAAGAACAGGGCTTCTTCCTTTTCATTCTTTTCTATCTCAAGCTCTGTGCGAAGCAATACCAGCGTTTGATCGGCAGAGTGCTTCAATACATCACTGACAGTAAGGAAATGAGGCTTGTTGTCTTTGATTACACAGCAGTTCGGAGATATACTAATCTCACAATCGGTAAAGGCATAGAGCGCATCGATTGTTTTGTCTGAAGATACTCCGGGTGGCAGATGAATCAATATCTCGACATTGCGTGCCGTATTGTCATCAATCTTTTTAATCTTGATTTTCCCTTTGTCATTTGCCTTTAAGATCGATTCTATAATCGATGAGGTCGTTTTACCATAAGGGATATCTGTGATGACTAATGTCTTATTGTCTAGCTTGTTTATTTTGGCGCGAACTTTTACCGATCCGCCTCTTTCGCCGTCATTGTATTTAGACACATCGATGTAGCCTCCGGTCTGGAAGTCCGGATAGAGCGCGAATGTCTCACCTTTTAGATAGGCGATAGAGGCATCAAGAAGCTCATTAAAGTTATGAGGTAATATTTTGGATGAAAGACCAACAGCAATACCTTCTACCCCTTGCGCAAGTAAAAGAGGAAACTTGATAGGTAAGGTAATCGGTTCTTTATTACGTCCGTCATAAGATAATTGCCAGGTAGTTGTTTTGGGATTAAATACCGTTTCAAGAGCAAACTTGGAAAGGCGCGCTTCGATATAACGTGGCGCTGCGGCTCCGTCACCCGTCAATATATTACCCCAGTTTCCCTGACAATCGACCAAAATGTCTTTTTGTCCGAGCTGTACAAGAGCATCACCGATTGAGGCATCACCATGAGGGTGGAACTGCATGGTATGACCAACGATATTGGCCACCTTGTTGTAGCGTCCATCGTCCAATCGCTTCATGGAGTGAAGAATACGGCGTTGAACCGGTTTTAGTCCGTCATTGATATGCGGCACAGCACGTTCAAGTATAACGTAGGAGGCATAATCCAAGAACCAGTCCTGATACATCCCTGAGAGATGATAGGAAGACCGGCCATCGGTTTTTACAGGAACTTTATATTCGGAATGCGTACTTTCGGTCGTCTCGTTATCCTGTTCGAAATTAGACTCTGGCTCGTTTAATTCTTCTTCTCTGTTTTCCGTATTGTTTTCGGGTCTCATATATTTCTAAGCGGCTCATTTATGTACATCACATGCAAATATAAGAATAATACCTTGATTATACATGCATCAGTTTTGTCGATTACATCGTGATTCAGTAATGAGATAGTAGAGGCTGAAAAACAAGTTATCCCAAACATATATCTATGCTGGTTCAGCCAGGCAAGACACATGTTTGGGACACTAAAAATATACTATTATCTCTTATTCGGGAGATTAAATAATCTTTTCTACCGCTTCCAGATTTCTTGCAACATCTTCGTCAGAAAGTTCGAAGTTGGTCAAGTCGCCCGACAAGTATTGATCGTATGCTGCCATATCGATTAATCCATGTCCGGAAAGGTTGAAAAGGATAGTTCTCGGTTTTCCTTCCAGTTTTGCCTGTTCTGCTTCTTGAATAGCAGCGGCAATGGCATGAGAAGATTCCGGGGCAGGAATAATTCCTTCTGTTTGTGCAAAGAGAGTAGCTGCTTTAAATGTGTCCAACTGTTTAATATCCACAGCGTCCATCAAACCGTCTTTTCTAAGCTGGCTGACAATTGAGCCTGCGCCGTGATAGCGTAAACCGCCGGCATGAATATGTGCAGGTGAGAAATTATGTCCTAATGTAAACATAGGAATCAAAGGGGTGTATCCCGCTTCATCGCCAAAGTCGTACTGGAATTGTCCACGTGTCAATTTCGGACATGAGGCTGGTTCTGCTGCAATGATACGTATGTCTTTTCCTTCCGTTAGTTTGTGACGTAAGAAAGGAAAAGCAATGCCGGAAAAGTTCGAACCTCCTCCGAAGCATCCGATAACTACATCCGGATATTCGCCGGCCATCTCCATTTGTTTTTCTGCTTCCAGACCGATTACTGTTTGATGGAGCATCACGTGGTTCAGCACACTACCCAATGTATATTTACAGTTTGGCGTCTGCATAGCCAGTTCAACGGCTTCGGAAATTGCTGTACCTAAGCTCCCTTGGTAGTTTGGATGGTCTGTCAGAATCTTACGCCCGGCCTTCGTACTCATACTTGGGGATGCTATGACTTGAGCTCCGAATGTTTGCATAATAGAACGGCGGTAAGGCTTTTGGTGATAGCTGATCTTTACCATATAAACGGCTAGTTCAAGTCCGAATGCTTTGGCGGCATACGATAGAGCTGCTCCCCATTGACCGGCACCTGTCTCTGTTGTAATGTTTGTTACGCCTTCTTTTTTGCAGAAATAAGCTTGGGCAATAGCTGAGTTAAGTTTGTGAGATCCCACCGGGCTTACACTTTCATTCTTAAAGTAGATATGAGCCGGTGTATCTAATGCCTTCTCTAATCCTGTTGCACGTACCAATGGAGTAGGGCGCCATATTTTATATAAATCACGAACCTCTTCTGGAATTTCAATCCATGTGTCCGTTTCATTCATTTCTTGATTAGCTAACTCTTTTGCAAATAGGGGATAGAGATCCTCGGCTTTTAAGGGTTGCTTTGTTTGTGGACTAAGAAAAGGCAGTGGTTTCGTCTTCATATCCGCAACGATGTTGTACCAAGCGGTTGGGATATCGTTCTCCTGTAATAGAAATTTTTTAGTGCTCATTTTATTTCGAATACTTACATTAATAATCTTTCTTAAGGTTAATTGCTTACAACCTGAAAGCAAAGGAACAAATAATATTTCTTTCAGCAAATCTAATAAACGAAAAATAAATCTACCTTTGGCGCCAACTATACTATTATTTAATCGATTACAACACTAATGTTAAAATGAAACACTACTTTCTGTTGGTCCTTTTATCCATGATTTCTTCGTTAGCTTTTGCACAGAAAGCTGATTTTTCGTATAAATTCTACGGCTTTGTCAGGGGGGATTTGTTCTATAATACAAGGGCAAATATGGCTCCTGTGGATGGGAATTTCTATCTTTTCCCGTTGAATGAGGTGCTGGATGCGAATGGGAAGGATTTAAACGCAACACCCAATGGGAGTTTCTATACATTTACAACCCGCTTTGGGCTTGATATCCAAGGACCAATGATTGGCTCTGCACGCTCTTCTGCTAAGATAGAAACGGATTTTGGTGGTTTTTCTGCCAGTACAACTATGCTACGAATCAGACAGGCTTATGTAGCTTTGGATTGGGATCAAAGTCAGTTACTTATCGGACAGACATGGCATCCACTTTTTGGGTCTGTCGCTCCCGATATACTGAATTTGTCGACGGGAGCTCCTTTTCAACCTTTTAATCGTAGTCCGCAGATACGTTACCAATATAAAAGAGAGAATTTGAAGTTCACAGCCTCTGCACTATGGCAGTTACAGTATCTATCAAGTGGTCCGAAAGGTATGAGTGAGGATTATATTAAGAATAGTTGTTTGCCGGAATTATATGGAGGGATAGATTTTATCTCCAATAGCAAATGGATTGCTGGTGCAGGAATCCATTTTATATCCTTAGTGCCTCGCACAGTTTCAGAATGGAATGGACTGAAATATAAGGTAAACGAACGGATGAGCACTTATTCATACGAGGCTCATCTACGCTATGTAGGGGAGAAGTTCTCTTTTGCCGCCAAATCTATTATGGCATCTGCCTTGGATCAGGCAGCATTGATTAGTGGATATGGGGTGAAGTCTATCAATGAGGAAGATGGAGCATATGAATATACTCCATTCCGCCACTCAACGACATGGATTAATATTACTTATGGAAAGAAATGGAAACCCGGATTGTTTGTAGGTTATACTAAGAATCTGGGGACCAACGATGCGCTGATAGCCTCTGACAAAGTGTACGGTTTGGGCATGGGGATAGACCAACTGCTCACTTTTAATGCGACTCTTTCTTATAATCTTCCTAATTGGCAAATCGGATTTGAATATTGTCCGGCTACAGCTTGGTATGGAGATATTTGTGCTAACACAGGAAAAGTGGTAAATTCGCGGCCGAAAACAAATAATCGTTTCCTTGGTGTCATAATGTATTATTTCTAACACAACTTTTACATGAAGTACTTATTGGTCCTATCCCTCTCTTTCTTTTGCTTTATAAGCAATTCTTTTGCCCAAAGAACAAATTTCTCTTATAAATTTTACGGACAGGTCCGTGCTGACCTGTTCTATAATTCACGTGCGAACGTGGAGACCGTCGACGGTCTTTTTTACATGTATCCTAAAAACAAAGAATTGGATGCTGCAGGAAAAGATATAAATGCTACGCCTGATGGTAGCTTATATATGCTTTATTCGCGATTAGGAGTAGATATTACAGGTCCAAATATTGGTAACGCTGTGTCTACTGTCAAGGTAGAAGCTGACTTTCGTGGTGCAGGAAGTAACTTTGCTTTGCTGCGAATCCGTCATGCATATGTAAACTTAGATTGGGGTAAATCTGATGTGACAATCGGTCAGGCATGGCATCCCCTATTTGGCGATGTTTCCCCTCAAGTATTGAATCTGTCTACTGGTGCACCTTTCCAACCGTTTAATAGAAGTCCATTGATTTCTTATCGCTATATTCATAATAATTGGCAGCTGAAGGCAGCAACGATTTGGCAGTTGCAGTATCTGTCTACCGGTCCGAAAGGAAAAGCGGAAGATTATATCAAGAACAGCTGCTTGCCGGAATTATATGCAGCAGTTGATTATAAAACAAAAAATTGGCAAGTAGGAGTAGGTGCCGATTATCTATCTATTTCTCCTCGCACGCAATCTGTTGTGAAAGATGCACAAGGCGTTTCAAAAACTTATAAAGTGAATGAGCGAGTGAATGCTCTTTCTTTCGAAGCACATGCAAAATATACGTCTGACAATTGGTTTATCGCAGGAAAAACATTGTTGGCATCCAATCAGGTGCATAATTCAATGATTGGTGGATACGCTTCAACAAGTATTGATCCAATTACCGGAGAGATGGATTATGTGCCGGTGCGCAATTCTTCTACTTGGATTAATGTTGTATATGGGAAGAAATGGAAGCCTGGCTTTTTTATCGGTTACATGAAAAATCTGGGAGCCAGGGAAGCTATCAATGACACATCTTATGGAGTAGGGTTGGATTTGGATCAATTACTTACTACACAGGTACAGCTGACGTATAACCTTTCGCATTGGAAGTTCGGTTTTGAGTATATGCCCTCTATAGCTTGGTATGGAACGGTTGACAAAGAAAATGGAAAAGTAAAAGACACCAATTCGATAACCAATCATCGCATATTGGGTGTTATGGTTTATACGTTTTGATCATAATAGAGCCATAAGGCTGATTTAAAACAAACAGAAGATTTAGTATAAGCCTCCTCGGTAAGTAATGTGAAGAGACCCTCAAAGTTTGGGAAAAACTTTGGGGGTCTTTTATTGTCCTCAAGCAATTTCATTAGCGATTATATCTGAGAATAAGGAAGAGGGGAGAGTAGCACGTTCTTATTGTCAGTTGCCGTATTTGCATATTCAGGTAGATCCTTTATGCGCAACCATTCTGGATGTTCAACAAACTTCTTCCATACGGCATTGCGTGTGTCGATATCTTTATACCATGTCAGATAAATAAGAGAAGGCATACGTGGTCCGGCAAGTACTTCTCCATAGCAAACAGAATTGATTCCCACCGCGTCAAAAATAGGAATTTCGTCTATATTAAACATCCTCACCTTACGCTGATTTGCTTCTTCATTTGGACTTTTATAATTGCGGAATTCTAAGACGGTTCTGTTTTTATCCGGCATGATAAGCTTCGGAATGCGGTCGAAAGCTTCGCAGAGGAATGTTTCGAATTCTGAATACACCGGTTTGACGGCTGATGCATCGTAAAAGGCTTGTGCCGCTTTACGAAAACTATCTTTTCCCCAAATATCTTGTTTTACCTTATGATAAGTAGTGATATCCGGATAGACGAAGAGGTAGAATCGTTTTCCCGGTTTATCGTTTTGATCGAAATGAGAGAAAGCACCTACCTTAATGTTGAAACTGTTATAAGCCGGTATCAGAGTTTGTTGATAGAACTCATCTAAATACATACCATCGCCTGTCAACGAATAAATTCGCCACTCATAAATTTCTTTTACTTTTGCTGAAGAGAGGTGTGCAGATGCGAAACTGTCTACAGCAGGAATAGCCGCCATAACACCGGCTGCTTTTAAAAAGTGTCTGCGTTTCATAATAGTAAATTAGGTCAAGTTGTTAAAATACAAATAAAGTATATCAGACAGAGGCATGATATTCGATAAGACCCGACATGGGACTTTCTAAAACCAAGTCTATTTCCATATCAAACTCTTGTGCTATCTCATGCAAGATATCAGCATGTTTGTTTGCAAATGAACCGACAAAACGAATGGGATACCTTCTATAATTGTACTGACATACACAGCGAGAGAAAAAGTTTCTCAGATTATCTGTATATAGTCCATAAACATACTCATCGTTTAGGTAGCCATCCAGAAAGTAAGAAATAGTTGCCAGGAACCGGTTTGGAGAAGGGCTGTTGTATACCGACTCCAACACATGATCTGCAGTAATTCGGAATTTGTCGTAAAAGTCTTGTGCCAATCTTGGAGGGGCAAGGTCTTTTAGTACATCAGCAAGAAAATGTTTGCCTAATACGGATTCTCCTCCTTCGTCACCCAAGATATATCCTGCCGGTCGTACATTTTTTACGATTTCACTTCCATCATAGAAGCAGGAGTTTGAGCCGGCTCCCAATATACAGGCTATGCCTGCTTCATTCTTGAAGAGTCCGCGAGCAGCAGCCAATAGGTCGCTTTCTACCATAATAGGCGTTTTGAACTGAGCCACAAGTGATGCGGACAGAATGTTTTTCTTCTCTTCAGAATTACATCCTGCCCCATAAAAATATACTTGTTCAAGTTTTCGTTTAAAAAATACTTCCGGAAGGTTCAAGCGTACCGCCCGGCTAATTTCCCTTCTATTTTGGAAGTAAGGGTTTATACCTTCTGTAAATACTCTTTGTAATACGATATCTTGTTCTACAAGCACCCATTCTGCTCTTGTCGAGCCACTTTCAGCTATAAGTTTCATTTTTGATTTTACATTTCAATGACAAATATAGGCAATAACCAGAAAATTAATGATAATTTTTTATTATTAACCAGTGATTGTCTTACATATTAAGTTTTTGTTAAAAAAAACCTTTTCTTTGCATGAATTTAAATCTAACACAATTATGATACTTGGAATAGACTTAGGAGGAACCAATGTGCGTATTGGTCAGTTGTCTAATGGAGAACTAGTTAATAAAATTACGAAACCGAGTCCGGGACAGATGCCGTTGGAGGCGTCGATTACGTATCTGAAAGACCAAATCAGAAAGATGATTACCCCT
Organism: Bacteroidota bacterium; assembly: GCA_023429375.1. Taxonomy (GTDB): domain Bacteria; phylum Bacteroidota; class Bacteroidia; order Bacteroidales; family Tannerellaceae; genus Massilibacteroides. The sequence goes on from JAEYVY010000007.1 coordinate 133,504, forward strand.
GAAACTAAGGGAATTGGAGTAGGTGTTCCTTCCGTATTGGATAGTGAGACAGGTATAGTCTATAATGTTGCGAATATACCTTCATGGGTAGAAGTGCCATTGAAAGATATTCTGGAATCGGAGTTTAAAGTCCCTGTTTTCATTAATAATGATTCCAACTGTTTTGCTTTAGGAGAAAAGAAGTTTGGCGAAGGACGGCCGTTTAAGCATATGGTAGGGGTTACGCTGGGTACAGGGGTTGGTGCCGGTATAATCATAAATCATCATTTATATGGAGGCAGTAATACCGGAGCAGGCGAGATAGGATGTCTTCCTTATTTAGATGCTACCCTGGAAGATTATTGCGGAAGTATGTTTTTTAAGACACATCATCAAACAACAGGAAAAGAAGCAGCCGAAAATGCACGTAAAAACGATCCTGTGGCATTACAAGTATGGGAAGAGTTCGGCGTCCATATGGGCCGTTTGGTCGAAGCGATTGTCTTTGCATATGATCCGGAAGCCATCGTCTTCGGTGGAGGAATAACTTCGGCTTTCCCTCTTTTTGAATCGTCTATGCAAAATGCCATGAAAGGATTTCCTTACCCCAAATCATTAGAAAAACTGCAAATTCGAATCTCCAACAATCCGGATATTGCTATTTTGGGAGCAGCTGCATTAGTGGAAGATTAAGCTGACATTTTAGTACGGAAGATTTTTTCCCTTATATAACTGAAGTCCTGTTTATTTGGAATAAACTCTCGCAAACGAGTCGATGTTTGTTTCGAAAACAGGACTACTGAAAAAGTCAGCATAGCTACAAAAGCTATACTTGAGGTGATGGCTGAACCGATAACTCCATGCGTAGGAATCAGTATAAACCCGACAAGAATTAGGACGATTAGTCCTGTAAATGAACTGTATGCGCTAATACGGACTCTGCCGGAACCGATAAAGTAATGCCCAAGTACATTATTGCAAGCAAAGGCTATTATCCCTGGCGCCAGGATCAATATGATAAGTCTCATGCCCGCAAATTCCGGCGTAAAGAAATAGTCAGTATAAATCCATTCAGGAATCAAAGTGATAATAAGAGTAATGGCTGTGACGGCTACGAAAGTAAATTTGAATAGACGTAGAGCAATCAACTTGCGGTTGGCTTCTTCTTTTTCACGGCTTACTTCACTATAGGTAATAAAGCTGACACTCCTACTTATATGCCAAACGCTCTCAGATATTTTTGTTCCGGCATCGAGTAACCCTACGGCTCCTAGCCCGGTAAAGTTTCGCACCAGAAAATAGTTGAGGCGGGTAGTATATATTTCGGCTAAGCTGTCAGCGCTACTCCACAATCCATAGGCGAACATCTCACTCACAAGCTTGAAGAAAGGAATGCGTACGGATGCCTCATTTGTTTTAGTTAGATGAGGAATTAACAATAAGGCGCTGACTAAAAAGGCTATTCCATTGGCTAGATACATCCCCAGCAAATACGCTTCGATATTTTGATTCCCGCATAGATAGTAGAAGTAAAGAAGTAAGAAAAACAGTAGACCTCCCTGTAAGAAGAAGGTAAGGTTAAATCCTTTTATCTTGTCCTTTCCTAAAAGAAAACGAGCATTGGCGGCTACGTACGAGTTCAACAAGCTAAGCCAAAAAATGTCCATCTCATAGCCTTTGGGCAGCAACCCTAACAGATACATTAACAGACAGACAATAACTGAGCTGATAGGAGTCCACAGATAGGATGGGACTAAGACCTGTCTTACGGCATATTTATTCATGAAATAAACAATCGTATTGCCGCAAAGCACACTGTTAAAAGCAACAACAATATTTACTGCTGCGATAATCAGTCCGGCAAGTCCTACGCCTTGAACACCAAGTACACGAGCATTGATAAAGATCAGTGCCAGATTAAGCACTGCCAGTACATAGCGTGTGCCGATTGTCTCGAGTACTTTTTTGAACATGTGAATCGAACTAAAGTTTCAATCCGTCTAATAAACGGATATACGTATCGATTGCCTCTCTGATTTCAGATGGGCGGATAAACTCATCTGCTGTATGAGAGCGTGATGATTGTCCCGGACCCATCTTAATTGAAGAGAAAGGCATCAAAGCCTGATCACTCAACGTAGGAGATCCGAAAGGTTCTTTACCCATCAATAAGGCACGTTGAACGAACGGATGTTCCAGTTCGGTACGAGTGGAGTTAAGACGGAGGCTGCGAGGGTTTACCTCGCAATCTACCTGTTCTTTGATCAGATCAAGAAGCTCTTCGTTGGAATAGAATTCATTGGTACGAATGTCAACGGTGAATTCACAACGGTCGGGCACCACATTATGCTGACTGCCGGCATGGATAATAGTCACGCTCATTTTTACTGGCCCAAGGGAATCACTCTTCTTTGGGAATTGGTAGGTGTGGAACCAGTCTATTGCCTTCATGGCAACAGATATTGCATTAATCCCTTCGTTACGGGCGGCATGTCCTGCTTGCCCTTTCGCCACGCAATCCACTACCATCAATCCTTTCTCTGCAATGGCCGGTTGCATGCCTGTCGGCTCACCCACGATAGCAAAACGAATAGGAGGAAGCTCTTTTAAGGCACTTTCCACTCCGTCTTTGCCCGACACCTCTTCTTCAGCTGAGGCAAGGAAGATGAGATTATAAGCCTGTTCTTTCTGTATCAATTGGGTGAAAGCTGCGTAAAGAGATACGATGCTGGCGCCGGCATCATTGCTGCCCAAACCGAACAACTGGTCGTCATCATTTTCTTCCGGACAGAAAGGATCTTTAGTCCAACCGGAAACGGGCTTTACGGTATCGATATGCGAATTGAGAAGAATAGTCGGTTTGTTCAAATCGAATTCGGGCGAAGTAATCCACAGATTATTTCCTTTTCGGTTAACGGTATGGCCCGCTTGTGTCCATAATCCGGCTAAGTAATCGGCCACTTCCTTCTCTTCCCGACTGAAAGACGAGCGGGATATCATGCCTTTCAGCGTATCTATTGCATCGTAAAAATACTGTTCCATTGTCCTGTTGATTATTGGAGAATCTGATCTACCACTTTTCTGTCTTCCTCTAATTGGTCTTTTAGTTCATCGAGCGTGTCGAACCGACGGTCTTCACGAACGTAGGCTATAAAGGAAACCGTTATCCGGCTGTTATAAATGTCTTTGTTAAAATTCAGAATGTTTACCTCCATGGTAATGTCATTACCGTTTTGTAAGGTAGGACGATTACCGATGTACAACATTCCTTTATACTTTTCCTGGTCTACGTAGACCCAAACTGCATAAATGCCAATAGCCGGAACAAGCTTGTCCGGATTGTCAACGTTGATGTTGGCTGTTGGAAAGCCGAGTTTGCGACCTATCTTGTATCCATTCACAATCTGGCCCGTTAAACTAAAAGGATACGAAAGAAGTTTGGCTGCATCTTCCACATTTCCGTTAAGAAGCTTATTCCGTATTACAGATGAACTGACTGTTTCATGTTCAGTTTCAAAAGGTGAGGCTTTCAATACATCAATACCACACTCGGCTCCGTATGTTACGTATTGGTCAAACCCATCCCTCCGGTCGTGGCCGAAACGATGATCGTAGCCAATCAATAAAGTGTTTACATTGAAACGCTCCTTTAAGACTTTTGTTATAAAGTCTTTAGCAGATAAAAGAGAGAGCTCCTTGGAAAAATCCAACACTATACAATAGTCCAAACCTGTAGATTCAAGCTGAGCCAGCTTTTCTTCCGGAGTGTTTAATAAGCTAGGATGAAAATCTGTTTGCAATACCGTTCTCGGATGAGCAGAGAACGTAATTACAGCCGAAGGCAGTCCTCTATCCTTCGCTATTCGCTTTAACTCCTCGATTAGGAATCGATGCCCAAGATGTACACCATCGAAGAATCCGATTGTTGCAACCAATCCCTCGGAATTCAGAATATCTGTTCCCCTCGAAACTATCATCGTATTTGTTCTAACATTTGGTTACAAAGATAAACAAACAGGGCTATCAGCCAAAAAGAAGCATGATGCACTGTAAGTAGTTTTTCTTCTCGATGTGTCATATAATAAACAGATTTATTTGTTCCTTTATAGAATAAAAATCTAATACATCATTTGGTTTAACTTTTAATTAGCTATTCATGAAAAACATTTCAAGGAGAGATTTTATTCGGACAGGGGCGATAGCTGCTGCCGGACTTACTGTTGTACCTGGTAGTATATTGGGTAAATCACATGGATATATAGCTCCAAGCGATAAGTTGAATATTGCAGGAATCGGAGTTGGAGGAGTAGGTCGTCGTAATCTGAAAAACATGAGTACAGAGAATATCGTTGCTCTGTGTGACATTGACTGGAAATATGCGGCAAAGACATTTGCCGACTATCCAAAAGCAAAGCAGTTTAAAGACTGGAGGGACATGTTTGATAAGATGGGAAGCTCCATAGATGCAATCATGGTTGCTACTCCGGACCATACACATGCCGGTGTTACGGCGCATGCCATTACCCTCGGAAAGCATTGCTATACGCAGAAACCTTTGACGCACTCTGTTTACGAATCACGTTTGCTCACTAAGTTAGCCAAGAAGTATCGCGTGGCTACTCAGATGGGTAATCAGGGAAACTCGTTTGACTGGTGCCGTCAGATTACTGAATGGATACATTCCGGAATTATTGGTGATGTATATGAGGTACATTGCTGGACAGACCGTCCTATTTGGCCACAAGGACTACAAGCGCCTAAAGAAAACGTAAAAGTACCGTCCACATTGGATTGGGATCTGTTTATCGGCCCGGCAGAAAAACGTCCATATAACCCGGTTTACACTCCTTGGAACTGGCGTGGATGGTGGGATTTCGGCACAGGAGCTCTTGGCGATATGGCTTGCCACATTATGGATCCTGTCTATTGGGCGTTAGACTTGAAATACCCGACCAGTGTAATCGGAAGCTCTACACTTAGCAATCTTTATTCGCCACCTCATGCACAAGTTGTGACCTATACTTTTCCAGCACGTCCTCCGAAAGGAAACGTGAAGATGCCGGAAGTAAAAGTCTATTGGTATGACGGAGGATTGATGCCCCCGCGTCCGGAAGAATTGAAAGACGGTGAAATGATGGGTGATGAAAATGGAGGAATTATTTTTATCGGAACAAAAGGGAAGATTATGACCGGTTGTTATGGAATGGATGCCACCTTGCTTCCACGTACAGCAATGGAACATTTCAATCAGCCTAAGCCTACCATTCCAAGAGTAAAAGGAGGAAATGGTGATATCTGGAGTACGAACGCACATGAACAGGACTGGATTCGTGCATGTAAAGAATCTCCGGAAAATCGGACTGAAGCTTCTTCTAATTTCCAATTCTCAGGACCGTTCAATGAAATGGTCGTAATGGGAGTATTGGCTGTTCGTTTGTCTGGATTGCATGGCTTGCATCGTGAATTGCAGTGGGATGGCGAGAATATGCAATTTACGAATATCTCACCTACAGACAAGATTAAAATTGTGACTGTTGATGACTTCAAGGTGATTGATGGCGATCCGAGATTTGATCGTCGCTTTGCTGATTTTAATGCTCTGGAAATGGCCAACGAATGGATCAAACATACGTATAAGAATGGATTTACTTTACCTGAAATGCCTAAATAATATGAAAAATAAAGTTAAAACACTGCTTGTTTTGTGTCTCTCCTTTTTTGCAGTCACTGCTATGGCTCAAACAAAGGCTGAGAAGAACGGATGGAGACTGGGCATACAATCTTATACATTCCATAAATTTTCGCTTGTAGAAGCACTTGACAAGACGGCCGAACTGGGAGTAAAAAATATCGAAATTTATCCCGGTCATAAACTTGGTGGAAAATGGGGTGATCGTGTTTTCGATTTTAATCTTGACAAAGCGACTCAACGTGAGATAAAAGATTTGGCTGCTTCGAAAGGCATTAAAATCGTTGGATGTGGAGTTTATGTAGCGGAGAAATCAGCTGATTGGGAAAAGATGTTTGAATTTGCCAAGCAAATGGATCTTGAGTTCATTTCTTGCGAACCGGCTCTAAGCGACTGGGATATGGTTGAACGCTTAGCAAAGAAATATAACATAAAAATAAGCGTGCATAACCATCCTCAACCATCCGACTATTGGACGCCGGACAATCTTCTCAACGCTATAAAAGGCAGGAGTAATCTGATAGGTTCAAGTGCTGATGTTGGACATTGGCGCCGCGAAGGACTAAACCAGATTGACTGTTTGAAGAAACTGGATGGACGTCTCATCTCACTTCATTTCAAAGATATAGCAGAAAAGAAGGCGGGCGAGGCAGAACAGCATGACGTAATTTGGGGTAAGGGAATCTTAGATGTCAAGGAAATGTTGAAAGAACTCAAAAGACAAAATTTTAAGGGAGTTTTTTCCATTGAATACGAATACAACTGGGATAATTCGGTACCCGATATTAAACAATGCATTGATTATTTTAATCAGGTAGCAGATGAATTGTTTTAATTATTTGTAAAGGTTATCATCTTTATAAAAATTGAAAGTGTGCCAAAAACTACCTAATGAGCAGTTTTTGGCACATTACTTTTTAAATTGATTATTTGGATGTCAAAGCTTTCTGAAGAAAAAATGATTCATCTCCTGAAAAAAGGAGACTGGCAGGCTTTCAACTCTATTTTCGATATGTATTACCTTCAACTCTATTTTTATTGCCGTAAATACATAGCAGACCCAGAAGAAGCTAAAGACTTATTGCAGAACGTTTTCCTTCGATTATGGGAAAAGAGGGACGTGATTGAGATTGAGGTTTCATTGAAAGCCTATTTATACAAGAGTGTACAAAATGAATGTCTGAACTTTATTCGTTCATCTCGTCCAAACATCTCGTTGTCTGATTTGGAATCCGATTATGAGCAAATTGAACTAGGAGTCGTTGTCACACCGGATGTAGATGCAGAGAGCCGTGAGATTGAAGGGGTAATCGATCTTATTGTCGAAACATTGCCAGAACAATGCCGAAATATATTTATAATGAGTAGATTTAAAGGAATGAGGAATAAAGAAATTGCAGCGTTTTTATCTATATCGGTCAGGACGGTAGATACACAGATTTACAGGGCGTTAAAAACACTAAAAAAGGGATTGAAGGATTATTTGTCCTAGATAAGAGAAGTAATTGTAAGTAATAATACAATCAACGGTGTCATATAGTAAAAAAGAATAAGACCTATAGTTTATTAATGAAAAAGCAATATTCAAGACTGTTAGAATACGGACTCAAGGATGAGGTAGACGTTAAGGAAGAATGGAATCGCTTGTCGTCAAAGATAAAGGAAAAAGAAATCGGCAGGATGAAAGCCAATCATGCAAAACAAGTTTCGCTGGCTGTTCTGAAATATGCTGCAGCAGTCTTCCTTGGATTTCTGGTATCTTCCATGATATTGTTCTGGTCCGAAGATGATGCCGTACAGTTGGTAGCTGGAACGTATAAGGTACATACTGAGAGAGGGGAGAGGAGCTTTGTTGAACTGCCAGACGGGTCCAAGGTGTGGCTAAATACCTATACAACACTTGAATACGCCTCTGACTACGGTATTACAAACCGGAATATATATCTCAATGGTGAAGCCTACTTTGAAGTAGCGAAGAACAAAGAAATCCCTTTCGTCGTGAAAACCGATGATGTAGATGTGACAGCATTAGGCACATCGTTCAATATATCTGCCTATTCGGATGATAAAGAATTGGTTACTACGCTATATAGTGGGAAGGTTTCAGTTAAACCAGCACTATACGAACAAGAGATACTATTAAATCCGAATCAAAAAGCTGTCTATAATAAAGACTATCTTAAAATAGAGAAGATTTCATCAGAGAACAACGCCTTACAATGGCGTGAGGGGATACTTTCTTTCGAAAATATGCAATTGGATGAAATTGTAAAGTTGCTCGAAAGAAATTACGCTATAAACGTTCGCTACGAAAACCAGCGGATAAAGAAACTTTATTTTAGTGGCACGTTTCGCAGTAATGAATCGATTAGCGATATCGTAAAAGTAATATCCGCAAACACATCGATTGGCTATCTCATTAAAGGAGATACCATCATCTTTAAATGAACATAGAAGGCCCCCCCTTTTTTAACCTCCTTCAAAAAAGAGAATCATCCCGATGTCTCTTTTAGAGATTTTATACTATGAAAATCAATGTATGTGTGGCTTCAAAAAATCATCCCGAACGTTTTTAAAAAACACCCCGATGTTTTTTAAAAACGTTCGGGATGATTTTTTTTCATCGGGATGTTTTTATATATTGATAATCAACAGATTATAATATCGAGATGACTACTCGGATTTAATGCGTGAATCAGAACAGAATCTATATCCACTAATTAGGATATGCTTTTCTAATAAAAAATGATTAAGTACCTGTAAGTAATAATCTTTCACACAGTGTCATACTATAGAAAGCAATAGTTAACCTTTAAAACAGTATGCCTATGACAAAACGGAAAGTTATCACATAACAGCGGAATTCTTCACTAGTCAACAATCAAACATTTATTACCTAAACTAATCATTTATGAAAGAGCATTTAAAGAAAATCATTCTATGTCTTGGTCTTTTGATGTTTCAGTTTTCCATTGTTTTTGCAGCAGGTCAGATGATTTCGCTCAATATCAATAAGGGGACGATGGCCGAAGTATTTAAGGAAATTGAAAAACAAAGCGATTACAAATTTTTCTACAACAACGAACAGATCAATCTCGATATTCCGGTTGATGTAAATATAAAGGAAAATGCGATTGAAGATGTATTGAAACAAGTTTTCACAGGAACCAATATAACGTATAAGATTATTAATAATCAAGTCGTATTAACTAATTCTACCTATAAAGAAATCTCAGTTAATGATGTTATGCAACAAGAGAAAACGGTTAGAGGGCAGATTACCGATTTTCAAGGCGAACCTCTAATTGGAGTGAATGTTGTTGTTAAGGGAACGACTCTTGGAAATATAACAGATATTGATGGTAATTTTCAAATCAATAATATACCCGATAACGCGACACTTGTTGTTTCCTATATAGGCTATCTTTCTCAGGAAATAGCAGTCAACGGACGTTCGTCTATTACAATAACATTGCTAGAAGACACCCAAAAACTAGATGAAGTAGTCGTCGTCGGATATGGATCATTTAAGAAAAGGGATTTGACAGGGGCCGTTTCACAAGTGAAGGGAGATGATATAGCAAACCTTCCTCTACGTAGTGCCTCAGATGCATTGCAAGGTAAAGCGGCTGGAGTAACTATTACCTCAACTTCTGGTAGTCCGGGTTCGATGGGTACCGTGCGAATTCGTGGTGTAGGGACAATTAATGATAATAACCCACTATATGTAGTTGATGGTTTGCCACAAACAGATATTGGTTGGTTAAATGCTCGTGACATCGAGAGTATCGAAGTCTTAAAAGACGCTTCGGCTCAAGCTATCTATGGAGCTCGTGCTGCAAATGGTGTAATTCTTATTTCTACCAAACGAGGATCAACAGGAGACTCATATAGAAGTAATATAGAATTCGACATGAGTATTGGTTTTCAAAATATTGCGAAACGCTATGATATGCTTGATGCAGCGGGATTTATGGAATATAAGAATAGAGCTTATGCTGCTGCAGGGAAAGAGTTAATAGGTGATTTCGCGACAGCAGAGAAACGAGAATCCATTCTGGCATTTCTAGATAAAAATGGAGGACGAGAAGGAACAGACTGGTGGGCAGAAACAACACGCAGCACATTTGATGCGCCAATTCAAAATTACAACCTTGCACTTTCAGGAGGAACAAGCAAATTACACTATCGTTCTAGTTTCGGATATATGACACAAGACGGTATATTGAGAGGTTCGGATTACGATCGTTTGAATGGACGCCTTAATCTGGATACAGAAGTGACAAATTGGTTGAATTTTGCGGCAAATGTGAATGTCGTCTATGAGTCAAGGAGAAATATTCAAGAAAATGATGCTTACACAGCAACCGTCTTCAATACTGTTACAGCCGACCCGATAACTCCTGTCTATCGTAACAACTTAGTTGATATTCCTGATTTTCTCTACTCCCGTATTATGGGAGGCTATGAACCAACAAATCCATGGTCACAATACACAGGTGTAATTTATTCGAATAAACGGAATGCTGTATCCCAGACCGATATTATGTCACAAAGTAAATGGTCAGGGATTTCAACAAAAAGCAATATAACCGGTGAAGTTAAGTTTTTCCCATTCCTTACATTTAAATCTAGTATTGCTATAGATTTGCATAGAGGCAGGTCGGATGGTTTTACGCCAAAATATTATCTGGACGGTGATGAATATTCAACTTATGCTACGGTTAGCCGTATTTCTTATAATACAGATTATTGGGTATTTGACAATTATCTGACATATAATGAGAAGTTTGATAAACATTCGATCAATGCCATGATAGGAACCTCGGCTGAGAAAAACAGATATGAATCATTTGCAGCATCTAAGCAAGGAATGGTAAACAACGATCCAAGTCAACAAATAATTGATGCCGGTACCTTAAATCCGGGAGCATCGGGTGGAATCAGCACACATTCGTTGAATTCTTATTTCGGTCGTATCTTCTACTCCTATGACAACAAGTATATGCTCACTGCTAATGTTCGTTGGGATGGTTCTTCCGCATTTGCTGAAGGTAATCGTTGGGGAACTTTCCCCTCTGTTTCGGCAGGTTGGAATTTTTCAGAAGAATCGTTTATGAATGATTTTGATTGGCTTTCTCAAGGTAAACTGCGTTTAGCATGGGGAGAGATTGGAAATCAGAATTTATCTTATGCAGGAGCCTATCTAAACACATTTGGTAACAGTGGGTATTATCTATTCGGATATCCATATAATACAACGCTAGCAGGAGGACGAAACTTTGTAGGTAATCCTGATTTGAAATGGGAAACAACGCGTCAAGTAGATTTTGGTCTTGATTTGGCCTTTTTCAATGGTTCGCTAAAAGCAAGTTTCGACTATTTTGATCGTGAAACTTCAGATATGTTGGTGCAAATTCCTTTACCATCTTCTTTGGGATTGCCGAATATTCCATGGATGAATGCGGGTAGTGTTTCTAATAAAGGAATTGAACTCACATTAGGATATGACGGTAATGCAGGTAAAGACTTTGCTTATCATATTAATGGAAATTTCTCGACCTATCGTAATAATGTAAAGAGTCTGGGAGGTAGTAAGAATATCCCGGGTAAAGGAGTGCATTTGGGAAACCAAACTTATACAATGACTGAACCAGGAAAACCAATCGGATACTTTTATGGCTTTAAAACTGATGGTGTATTCCAAACGCAAGAAGAAGTCGATAATTATCAGAGCAACGGCATAAAAGTAATGCCAACGGCACAGGCGGGCGATTTGAAATTTGTGGATATAAACGAAGATGGTAAACTAGATGAAGAGGATCGTACGATGATTGGTAATCCTCACCCGGATTTTACCTTTGGACTTACTTTAGGAGCAGAATATAAAAATTTCGACTTTACGGCCTTTTTCCAAGGATCAGTAGGCAATGATATTCTTAATATACTAAAGTATGACATCTATTCAGGTACAGGTTGGTATAATGCTCCTAAAGATATTATGACGACTTTCTGGAATGGTCCGGGTAGTACAAACAAGAATTTCTCAATTGATGCGAATAGTCGCATGAACCTTGAAATGTCAGAATGGTATGTTGAAGATGGTTCCTATGTTCGCTTAAAGAATATCCAATTAGGTTATACGTTGCCATCTGCATTGACGAAGAAAATCACAATTCAGAATTTGCGTCTCTTTGTAGCAGCACAAAATCTGTTTACTATAACAGGCTATTCCGGATTAGATCCGGAAATTGGGAACAACAATCCTCAATACATGGGTATTGATATGGGCTTTTATCCACAGGCAAGGACTTTTATGTTCGGTATCAGTATGAAATTATAACTTAATATTTGAAGAGAATATGATGTCAATTAATAAATATGTCAAAATAGTATTTCTTTTATTCTGTGTAGGAATGTTTTCAATGAGTTGTAGTTCTGACTTCTTAGACAGACCTTCATTAGGTTCATTGGATGAACAAACATATATAAATACTGAAGATGCTGGATATAAACTTTTGGTAAAATGTTACCAACCTATTGTGAATGATTGGGATTACCAGATTATGAAGTTTGATTTAGGTGATCAAATAACTGATGATGCAACAAAAGGCGGATCAGATGCCGGAGACCGTGTGGGAATTACGGAAATAACTCGTGGAAATCCTTTGGCCACAAATGCAATCCTAACATCATTATGGAATCATCGTTATCAACAAGCTATTGCTCATTGTAATGTGTTTCTGCAACTTATTACACCGGAAACTCAATTGATTCAGGCCGGTGGTTCTTTAGTGTCAGAGATTACAAAGAAGCGATGGATTGCTGAAGTTTACTTTTTAAGAGCCTTCTACTATTATGATTTAGCTACTATTTTCGGTAATATACCGCTTATCGATAAACCATTGAATGCGATAGATAAGAGTACAATAACAAAATCAGACAAGGAAGAAGTGAGGAAGTTCATTTTGGCCGATCTCGATATAGCTATTGGGGCTGCAGAATTGCCTAATGCAAAATCACTACCTGCTACAGAATTTGGACGTATCACCAAAGAGGCAGCTATGGCCTTCCGCGCTCGTGTCAACATGTTTTATGGAGACTACGAAGCGGCTAAGACCGACTTGAAAGCAGTAATTGAATCTGGTAGCTACGATCTTGTTGACAACTACGAAGACCTATTTAATAGTGTCGAAAAAGGATATATATCAAAAGAATCTGTGTTTATCACACTTCGCTCTTATATCCCGAATTTTACTGGAGGTAGTGTATGTCCGCAAATGAATGTTGGTCGTGCCGAAACCGGTGGATGGGGAGGAGTATGTCCTACACATGACCTCGTTGGAGAATATGAAGAAGGAGACCCTAGATTAGTTCATACGGTTTTATCAAGCGGTGATATCTTTATCAAACCTGATGGTACAGAAGAATTACATGATTATTCAGGTTATGATAACTTCCCTCAACAACATAGCCGTAAGCAATATCCGGATTGGTCAAGAAGACCTATAGGTAGTTTATTGGATACGGATTGGACATTTTATCATATCCGTTACGCTGATGTACTGTTAATGTATGCTGAGTGTTTGATTGAAACAGGAGGAGATAAACAAGAAGCTGTAGATATTATCAACAAAATCAGATACAGGGCGTTTGTTACAACATCTCCTGTTGATAGCTATGCTAAGTATAGAAAGTTTAATATTGCCGAGGATAAACGCGTAAGTGAAGATGTATTTAACTCGAAGTATAAAGTAAAGGTGTCGGATGATTTGCGTGCAGCTATTCGCCATGAAAGACGGGTTGAATTGGGCGGAGAAGGGTTAAGGTTGTATGACCTTCTTCGTTGGGGTATTTTTGTTGAGAAAATGAAAGCAATCTCGCAAACACCCGAAGGAAGATATTCAGGAGCAGGTCAAAATGTCTCAGATAAGACATGGCCCTATCCTATACCTCAAAATGAGATTGACTATGTAGGTGGTGCTTTGACGCAAAACGATAATTACTAATTTTATGTAAAGTGTACGTTCCGGAGGAAGTTCTTTTCTCCGGAACGTTTGTATTATATGAATATCAACAATAGGTTTCATTGTTTATGACATCTATAAGTCAATTCAGTATATTTTTTCTTATCTTAGTGGAAGATCGAGAGAATGATTTTATTTAGTGTATCAATCTTAACTATGAACTTCTATGGAATGTTTACTTCATTATGTATGGAAATACAGACTTTATACATCCGTACTGACTACTAACGAAGGAAAAGAAGTGTATGTTATTGACCCGGGGATAACTAATTCTGATGCTGGTCCTGATTTTTTTAATGCCAAAATTAAGGAAGGGGATACGGTTTGGGCCGGGAGTATAGAAATCCATAAGCGGGCATCGGATTGGTTCAAGCATGGACACGATAAGGATAAGGCTTATGATGCGGTTATCTTACATATAGTAGAAGAAGATGATGTGCCTGTGTTTCGTTCTACCGGAGAGAAAATCTCACAATTGGTACTCCCCGTACCTTCTTATATACGACAGAATATTAATCAATTACTTTCATCGGAGAGCATTCTCCCCTGTGCTTCCATCATTAAAGAATTGGATCCTTTTCTACTTTCTTCCTGGTTGAACGTGCTGGCTAGTGAACGGCTGGAGCGCAAAATGCAAGATATATTTACGCTTCTCAAACAGCAGGATGAGGACTGGAATGAGGTGTTCTATATTCTGCTTACGCGTAATTTTGGATTCGGATTGAATAGTGAGGCCTTTCAGCAGTTGGCCGTGTCTTTGCCTCTTCGATATATCAGAAAGCATAGACATAGTATCTCGCAGGTGGAGGCTTTATTTTTTGGTCAGGCCGGCATGCTTAAAGATGAGGGTGGAGATGAATATTATCGTTTGCTCAGACGGGAGTATGAGTTCCTCTCGCGAAAATTTGATTTAAAAGCTGTTGATGCTTCGCAGTTTAAGAGTATGAGAGTAAGGCCGATAGGATTCCCTCATCTGAAAATAGCCCAGCTGTCTATGTTGTGGTTTACACATGATACACTATTTTCACAACTATTGGAAGCAAATACGCTGAACGAAATCAGAGCTTTCTTCCGATTTCAACCATCAGACTACTGGCTGACCCATTATAGCTTTCGGCACCAGTCTCCAGAAAGATCCAAGACGATAGGCGAGAATGCAATCAATATCATCATCATCAATACGGTCGCCTCAGTCATGTTTGCCTGGGGTAAGCGAAAAAACAAATTGGAATATTGTGAACGGGCCATTCAGATTCTCGAGCGATTGCCTGCCGAACAGAACTCTATCTGCCGCCTTTTTACGAATGCCGGAATTCAACTGAGTAATGCAGCCGATTCGCAAGCGGTTATTCAGCTTAAACGGGCCTATTGCGAAACAAAGAAATGCATCTATTGCCGTATTGGTTACAATTATCTGAAAAGAAAGTCTTAAGAAATATTATTTCATGGATCAGAACAAGCTCTTTGATACTATTTTCCCTATTTTTGCCATTGAAATTTGAATATTAATGAGATACAAAGATATTAGATACTATTTCCAGGCGTTATTAGGATGCTTCTTACTTTTTCTTATTTACTCTTGTGCCAATGTAGCTTCTCCAAACGGTGGGCCTTACGATGAACTCCCCCCTAAGTTTATCAGTAGTACCCCTGCTCCTAATCAGACGAACTATAACGGCAATAAGATAGAAATTTTGTTTGACGAGCTGATTCAGATAGAGAAGCCTACAGAGAATGTAATTATTACTCCGCCCCAATTGGCAATGCCTGTAGTGCGCCCTGCTGGTCGTAAGGTGTATATTGAGCTTAAGGATTCCTTAAGGCCCAATACAACTTATACCATCGATTTTACAAATTCTCTATCAGACAATAATGAGAAGAATGTATTGGAAAACTTCTCTTTTGCCTTTTCTACGGGGGATATGATTGATACACTGGCAGTGTCAGGAATCTTACTGAATGCCGAAAACCTTGAGCCCATGCCGGGTATTGTTGTGGGTATTCATGAGAATCTGGCTGATTCAGCATTTGTAAAGCAGCCTTTCTTTCGTACCAGCAAGACAAACGATAAAGGAGAATTTACCATCCGTAATATAGCTGAAGGATCTTATCGTATTTTTGCATTGAACGATGTAAATAGAGATTTTAAATTTGACCAGCCCGGTGAAGATATTGCATTTCTCGATTCGATATTTACCCCTAGCTTTGAATTCACTTCACGCCAAGACACCGCATGGAAAGACTCATTGACTATTGATACGATTACGACTGTTCATTATACCCGCTTTACACCGGATGATATCGAGCTCTTTCTATTTAAGGAAGATTTTAAACGTCAATATCTGCAAAAGACAGAAAGACGGTTAGAGCATTTAGGCGTGCTTACCTTTAACGCTCCATTGGATACAGTGCCAACTCTTTATCCGCTTAATTTCATGCCAACTGACAGTAGTTGGTATTTTGTACAAACTATTGAAAATAAGTCTGTGGTTAACTACTGGATTACAGATCCATCATTGATGATGAACGACACGCTCCAGTTTCAGCTAACTTACCCGAAGAGTGATTCGCTGAATATCCTGCAGGCTCAAACTGATACGCTCCAGTTCATTTATCGTCGTCGTCCAAATGAACGGAAGAGGGATAAAGACGAAGAAGAAAAACCGGTCAGCTTGGGTATGACTGTCTATTTACCAAATTCAATGGATGTATTTGATACAATACATGTGGAATTCAATGAACCTGTTCTTAGTCTCTCTCCGGAGAGTTTTATTTTAGAACAGATGGTGGATTCTGTATGGACACCGGCAGAGTTTATCTTTTTCCCGGATACGACAAATTCACTAGCTTATTTTATTCAGCGCAAATGGAACTATGCTGAGGAATACAGGCTTACAGTCGATTCAGCTATTATTTCCAGTATTTATGGTAAGACAAACGATCCGTTTAAAGGCAATTTTAAGATTAAGAAGGAAGAAGAATATGGAAATTTATATATCAATATTCCTGATATAAATGAGCCGGCCTTCGTAGAGCTGTTGAACAATAATGACGCACCCGTACGAAAAGCAGTCGTGAAAGACGGTGGAGTCTTGTTTATGGATTTGAAGCCGGATAAGTATTATGCACGATTGATTGTCGATTCAAATGAAAATGGCGTATGGGATACCGGCAACTATGCCGAGAAACGTCAACCGGAAAAAGTCTATTATTCGCCTAAACCATTTGAGATTATGCAGAATTGGGATGTAGAGGAGACATGGTCTGTACTGTCTACACCGGTTGTTCGTCAAAAGCCAATGGATATTACAAAGAATAAGCCAAAAGAAGTAACTAAACCAAAGAGAGACTACAGAAATGAGGGAAGACAAAATTCGCAATCATCAAGTAGAGGAAGTGGAATGCCGGGCATTCCGTTCTAGGTTTTGTTCGCTATTCTTGCTGGTTTTTTGCATGACAATTTTCATGCAGCAACACTCTTTTGGTCAATGTACATTTGTTAACCAACCCTTTGCTGTTGGTGAGCGAGTGGAGTATTCGCTTTACTTCAAGTGGGGGATTTTGATGCCTAAGGCTGGTCAGGCAAGCATCGACTTTCAAAAATCAAACACGGATAATACGCCGGGATATAGCTATCGTCTCTTGTTTAATACAACGGGGATGTTTGAGTCTATCTATAAAATGAGAGATACCTTGGCTAGTTATCACGACAAGAATATGGTCTTGATCCGCTCCAGCAAGAGATCGAATGAGGGCGGTTATTATTCAATTGACGATATCAAGTTCTCTTACCACAAGGATTCTGTTTCTGCCCACTCTCTCCGATATACACCTACACGAGTTAGGATTGATACTGTTTTAACCTCAAAAGGATGTACATTCGATTTGATGAGTTCGCTTATCTATCTCCGCTCGTTGGATTATAAAAAGCTAAAGACTGGCGACCGCTTTTCGTTCAAGGTAATGATTGGTCGCGATGTAGTAAATGTAGAATTTAATTACAAAGGGCAGGAAATACTTGAGCGTGATAGAGCCAAGTATAAAACACTCCATTTCTCGATGGATATCTATGATGAGGTATTCGAACAGAGTGAGTCTGCTGCTGAGATATGGATTGGTGATGATGAAAACCGCGTCCCTGTCAGACTGAGAGCAAAGCTCAAATTAGGAGCAGCAGAGGCCTATTATTTGTCGTCTTCGGGATTGAAGTACCCCTTTACGTGCAGAATAGAAATGCCTAAAGGCAGAAGGTAGGGAGATTTACTTCCCTAACTTCCACTCGGCACCGTCCTTTGTGTCTTTTATCTCAAAACCGATCTCGGTTAATTCATTTCTTATCTTATCTGATGTAGCCCAGTCCTTATTTTGTTTCGCTTGTTGGCGGATGTTCAGTAATAAATCCATGGCTTTTCCGAAAGCTTCATATGAGTTTCCACCTGCAGAAGCTTCGTTTTGTATACCTAACAAATCAAATAAGAACAGTTCCATTACTTGACGTAGCTCGGCCATGTCATCTGCATTGATCGTGCCTTTTCCGTCTTTAACGGTATTGATTGCCCGTGCAGCATCAAAAAGGTGAGAGATGACAATTGGGGTATTCAAATCATCATTCAGTGCTTCGTAGCATTTTGCACGCAAGCCTTTTACGTCTACCGTAGTCGTTTCAGAAGGTGTAATCCTTTGCAGATTGGCATAAGCATCTAATAAGCGAGATAATCCTTTTTCTGATGCCTGAAGAGCTTCGTTGCTAAAGTCAACCGTACTGCGATAATGCGCTTGCAGGATAAAGAAACGGATGGTCATCGGTGAATAAGCCTGATGAAGCATCTTATGATTACCAGTAAAAAACTCATCCAGCGTGATGAAGTTGCCTAAGGACTTACCCATCTTCTGTCCGTTTACCGTAATCATGTTGTTATGCATCCAGTAATGAACCATATCATCGCCTTGAGAGGCAACAGCCTGAGCAATTTCACATTCGTGATGAGGGAATACAAGGTCCATTCCTCCGCCGTGAATATCGAAGTGTTCGCCAAGATATTTCTTACCCATAGCCGTACATTCACAGTGCCAACCCGGGAAACCTGCTCCCCAAGGAGAGGGCCAGCGCATGATGTGCTCCGGTTGAGCTTTCTTCCAGAGCGCGAAATCCACCGGATTACGTTTTTCTTCTTGGCCGTCCAATTCTCTGGTGGTGTTCAGCATATCATCAATATTACGGCCCGAAAGAACGCCGTATCTATGTTGCTTATTGTATTTTTCCACATCGAAATACACTGAGCCTTCGCTTTCATAAGCAAAACCATTATTCAAGATTGACTTAACCAGCTCAATTTGTTCAATGATATGGCCCGAAGCATGCGGTTCGATGCTAGGAGGAAGTACATTAAGTGCATCCATTGCCTTGTGGTAACGATTTAGATAATGTTGAACCACTTCCATAGGCTCTAATTGCTCTAAACGTGCTTTCTTGGCAATCTTGTCTTCGCCGCTATCGGCATCATGCTCCAAATGGCCCACATCCGTGATGTTTCGTACATAACGAACCTTATAGCCTAAATGTCTTAAATAGCGAAAAAGTATGTCGAATGTAATTGCCGGGCGAGCATGACCCAAATGGCCGTCTCCGTAAACCGTAGGACCACAAACATACATACCTACATGAGGTGCATGCAGCGGTACAAACTGTTCTTTTTTACGAGTCAATGTATTGTAAATGTGCAACGGATGTTCCATAATTATTCCTATATTCTTTAATAACAGACACAAAGATAGAAATAATCTGCGTAAGCGTTATATCTTTGCGCGCATGAAAATAATATCGAACATACGTATGAGGATACTCTTTATAGTTCTCTTGTCTTTCCTCTGTATTCCAAGAGGATATTCATCTCTCCATCCCGATAATGCAGCCTTATCTCTGAATGATTCTTCAGCTATACATTTTGAGAAAATGTCGGTTACACCCTATACTTTTAAGCCCAAACAACTTATCCTACCCGGTTCATTAATTGCATTAGGAGCTTTGGGTACAGCGGTAGATGGCTGGGAGGACTTTCATCTTATCTCTCGTAAAAGTTCGGTAAAGAAAATACGTGTAGATGACTACATGGAGTGGGGAATGTTTGGTTGGGTATTTGTCTGTGATGTGTTTGCCAAAGAGAAGCATAATTTTGTAGATCAGCTATTCCTTCTTGTTCTTGCCGAAGGATTCAATGCAGGAATGGTGCATGGCTTAAAGAATACGGTTGATCAGATGCGTCCCGACAAAGCTCCTTATTCTTTCCCTTCGGGGCATACGGCCAATGCTTTCTTGGGTGCTCATTTAGCGTATAAGGAGATTAAAGATAGCTCTCCTATACTTGCCTATTCAGGATATGCTATGGCCGCACTTGTCGGAGCGTCCCGCATTTATAACAATCGGCATTGGGTATCCGATGTATTGGCTGGAGCAGGTATCGGCATACTGTCGGTCGAACTCTCTTATTTAGCCTATTTCCCCATACGCAATGCAATAGCCAAACAGGTCAATGCCAAAGCTGCAAAGAATATGGTGTTGGCACCATCGATAGCACCCCAAGGAGGAGGAATTTATTTTTCGCTTAATTTTTGATTGATAGCTAATAATTCCTCCATGTGGGTTCTGTCGTTATTCAGTCTTGGAATCTTATGTTGGCCGCCTAGTTTGCCTTTTGTTTTTAACCAGTTGTAGAAAACGCCGGGTTTGGCCAATATAATTTCAGGCTCCATTAGCGAGATCTCTTTATAGCGTTTGGCATCATAATCGGAATTTAGTTCCTTCAAATGCTGATCTAGCTTTTGCGTAAATTCCTTGATGGAGACAACCGGTTCTTTTTCAAATTCAATGAACCACTGATGCTTACCTTTTGCATTGTCCAGAATGAATAAAGGTGCAACAGTATATTCTTTTACAATCGCTTTCGTTTCTTTACACACCATGCTTAACGCTTTATCAGCATTATCAATCATCAGTTCTTCGCCGAATGCATTGATATAATGCTTTGTCCGGCCGGTAATACGGAACTTAAACGGATGAGTGGAGGTGAAGCGGATGGTGTCACCGATTAGATACCTCCATAATCCACCGGATGTACTAATAACCATGGCATAGTTCTTTCCGACTTCTACCTCTTCAAGGGGCAATGTCGTCGGATTTTCCTTACGCAGCTCATTAACCGGAATAAACTCATAGAAAATGCCATAATCGAGCATTAGCAACATGCTGCTGTCAGACAGATCGCTTTGAATGCCAAAAAATCCCTCAGATGCATTATAGGTCTCAACATAATGCATCTTGTCGCTCGGAATAAGAGAGTTATATTGCTCGCGATAAGGTTCGAAGCTAATACCCCCATGGAAGAAAACTTCCAAGTCGGGCCATACTTCTGTTAGATATTCTTTCCCGGTTTTAGCAAGAATCGCTTTAATCAGGACGAGCATCCAGGATGGTACACCTGAAAGGTTATTAACTCTCTTATTGTATGTGTTTTCTACAATTGCCTTGATTTTGCTTTCCCATTCATCCATTAAGATAATCTCTTTAGATGGGACGCGGATCATATTAATCAAAGGGTTGAGGTTTTGCAAAAGCACGGCTGATAAATCACCGCAATGGGCATTCTTGTTTAAAGGAGAAGGACTGTGGCTTCCTCCGAGGATAAGACCTCTTCCCTTGAAAAAACGGCTTTCAGGGTTGTTGCGTAGGTAAAGAGCTACACTATCAAAGCCTCCTCTATAGTGACAGTTGTTTAATATTTCATTGGTGACCGGCAAGTATTTGCTTCGGTCATTGGTGGTTCCGCTACTTTTAGCATACCATTTTACAACAGAAGGCCAAAGAATATTTTTCTCCCCGTTGATCATACGGTTTACGTAGGACTTTATCTCCTCATAGGATTGTAAAGGCACTTGCTCTTTAAAATCACGGTATGATTTGATATTCTTATAGTTGTGTGACCTACCCCATTCCGTATATCGGGCGGTTGATATCAGGCTTTTCAGTTGCTTTGTTTGTATCCTATCAGCTTCTCTTGTAAAAAGATCAATTTCTTTCAACCTGCCTTGGAAAAACAAAGAAATAGTATTTGTTAAAATGTCCATGCTCAGTTTAATTGTGCAGCTGCAAATGTAGGCATTCTCTTTTTATTTATATCTTTGTTATACTAATAATACAGTTACAATGAAAATTGGCATCCTTTCTTCTGGCGGCGACTGCCCCGGAATAAACGCTACAATTCGTGGTGTTGGGAAGACCGCGATTATGCATTATGGCATGGAGGTAATAGGTATTCACAGCGGTTTTTCTGGAATTATTGATAAAGACATTCAGGATTTTGACGAAAAGACACTTTCGGGTATTCTTAATCTGGGGGGAACCATTTTGGGTACTTCAAGAGAAAAACCGTTGCGTAGGCAGTTGGAAGTTCGGGATTCTGAAAAAGCAGAAATACTCAAAAGAAATTACAAGGAATTAGGATTGGATTGTGTTGTCTGTATCGGAGGTAATGGTACGCAAAAGACAGCTAATCTATTGGTTAATCTAGGATTGAACGTAGTAGGAGTTCCTAAGACGATTGATAATGACATTTGGGGAACAGATATAACCTTTGGTTTTGATACGGCCGTTAATATTGCTACCGAGGCGATTGACCGTCTTCACTCAACAGCAAGCTCACATAAGCGGGTAATGGTTGTTGAAGTTATGGGCCATGATGCCGGATGGATCGCACTCTATGCCGGTATGGCCGGTGGGGCTGATGTAATCTTACTGCCGGAATTAGGTTATGACCTTGAAATTGTGACGAATACCATTTGGGAACGAGCCAAGAAAGGCAAACCTTATTCTATTGTTGTAGTGGCAGAAGGGGTTGATTCTCCTAATCGTAAGCGTCCCGTAGATTATATTACCAAACAAATAGAAGCAGTTACCGGAATTGAAACCCGTGAGACCGTATTAGGTTACATCCAGCGAGGAGGAAACCCATCTCCGTTTGACCGGAATCTGGCAACACGTTTAGGCGGTCATGCTACCGAGCTGATTGCCAATGGACAATTCGGACAAATGGTTTGTATAAAAGAAGGCAAAGTGGATTCAATTCCGCTATCCGAAGTTGCCGGTAAATTGAAATTAGTTAGCCCGGACCACGATTTGATTAAACAAGGCGAAAGAATGGGTATCTCCTTTGGGAAATGATGAATTAACTCTTAATATTTATGAAAGCACAAGAAAAGAAAAACACTCGACTCATGTCATTAGACGCCCTGCGGGGATTTGACATGTTTTTTATTATGGGATTTTCGGGAATTATAGTCGCCTTATGTAATCTCTTTCCGGATTCAGGGGTAATGACGTGGTTAGGAGAACAGATGAGCCATGTGAAATGGGACGGACTAAGACATCATGATACTATTTTCCCACTATTCCTTTTCGTTGCCGGTATTTCTTTCCCTTATTCTTTAGACAACCAACGTGCGGGAGGTAAGACAGAGCAGCAGATTTATACTAAAGTAGTAAAGCGCGGTATTTTACTTGTATTACTCGGTTTGGTTTATGGCGGTATTTTCAAATTAGATTTTGAAAATATGCGTTATGCCAGCGTGTTGGCACGTATTGGTCTTGCCTGGATGTTTGCCGCATTATTATTTATAAAATTCAATACAAAAACGAATGTTATCATTTCTGCCGTTATCTTGGTCGGTTATTGGTTGTGTATGTGGTTAATCCCTAATTCAGCCAATCCTTTCTCTTTTGAAGATAACTTGGTTGGAGCGATTGACCGTGTATTATTGCCGGGACGCCTCAATGAAGGTACATTTGACCCAGAAGGTATTTTCAGTACAATTCCAGCCATTGCAACGGCATTATTCGGGATGTTTACCGGACAACTGGTGAAGCTCTCAGACGAAAAATGTTCGCAAAACAAGAAGGTAGTCTATATGCTTGTTGCTGCTGTAGCCCTCCTCATTATCGGATGGTTATGGAGTTTTGCGTTCCCAATCAACAAGAAGTTATGGTCTAGCTCATTTGTTTGCGTAGTAGCTAGCTACTCGTTAATCATGTTTGCCTTGTTCTACTATATTATAGATGTGAAAGGATACAACCGCTATTCATTATTCTTCCGTGTGGTAGGGCTAAACTCAATCACCATTTATTTAGCGCAAAGATTTATTGATTTTAACAAGATATCAAACTTCTTCTTAGGAGGGGTAATCAATCATTCACCCGAGCCCATTCAACCTCTGATAGGGCAAATAGGCTATTTCACCGCATGTTGGTTATTCCTATATTTCTTATATAAGCAAAAGATATTCTTGAAGGTGTAAGCCGGCAAAGTTTAGTAAATACGATCAGGAAATACGGTTACTCTTTTTCATGAACTTCAGAGACCAGTGTTTCCTGATCTTCGTTTTCATCAGGTAGGTCATTGAAGTTATCTTCAGAGGTTTTTTCTTCCGATGATTTGTCTTTCAATCCGGAAATATAAGCCTGAAATTCTTTATCCTTTCTCAATTTACGAATGGCCATTTTAGAAGCGTTCTGCTGAGATTCCTTTTTGGTATAGCCAATGCCGATACCTATCGATATATTCGAAAGCATAACTTCGGTTTGGAATACTGGATTACCCTCATTATCTATAAAAGATTCAATTAAGTTAAAGGTCACCTCCATCTTGTTCTTCTGGCTCCATTCGATTAGACTCGATTTGAAGTTCACCTCTTTTCTGGCTATTTTTTCCAGGTTTACATGCTTTTTGATGATGACATCTTCTATGAACTTATAGCAAACCTCATAGCCTTTGTCCAGATATATGGCTCCAATTAATGCTTCAAGCGCATTGCCATACATGTAGTTGTTGTGGGAATTGATTTTGGCAGAATAGACAACCTTATTGTTCAATCCGATTTCAATAGCAACCCGATTTAACGTTTCGCGTTGTACTATTTTAGAACGGGTATTGGTTAAGAAGCCTTCCCGTCCATATTGAAAATGTTTGTATACAATATCGGCAACGACAGCGTCCAATATCGCATCACCCAAGAATTCCATTCGCTCGTTGTTCAACCATTTTCCATTATCATCTTCAATCGACGAAGATTTGTGCAGGAATGCTTGTTCGTAAAGTTGGATATTCTCAGGGTAGAACCCTAGCATTTTATATAAAGAAGAATAAGGCTCCTTCGTTCTGTTTATGAAGTGCCTTATTCTTTTGTGTAATTTTATAAACACTTTATTTAATAAATTTCTTTACAATCATACTGGCATTATGTCCGCCGAATCCGAACGTATTCGACAATGCAGCATTGATTTCTCTTTCTTGTGCTTTATTAAACGTAAAGTTCAGCTTATAATCTATTTCTGGATCTTCGTCGCCCTCTTCATGATTGATAGTAGGAGGAACAATATTGTTGTATACAGCCAGTATACTAGCAATAGCTTCGATTGCTCCGGCGGCACCCAGTAAGTGACCTGTCATAGACTTTGTTGAGCTGATGTTCAGCTTATAGGCATGCTCTCCGAATACTTCTTTAATCGCTTTTACTTCGGAAATGTCACCAACAGGAGTTGATGTTCCGTGTACGTTGATATAATCGATGTCTTCCGGCTTCATACCTGCATCTTCCAATGCATTAAGCATCACTAATTTTGCTCCTAATCCATCCGGATGTGAAGCTGTCAGGTGATACGCATCTGCCGACAAGCCTGTACCGACGATTTCTCCGTATATTTTCGCACCGCGTGCTAGTGCATGTTCCAGTTCTTCAAGAACAAGACAAGCAGCACCTTCACCCATAACGAAGCCATCACGGCTTGCACTAAATGGGCGAGAAGCCTTTTCTGGAGCAGCATTGCGTGTAGATAGGGCATTCATAGCATTGAAGCCACCAACACCTGCAATTGTTATTGCTGCTTCAGCACCTCCGGCGACGATAGCATTCGCTTTTCCAAGACGAATATAGTTGTATGCGTCTGAGATCGCATTTGTAGAAGAAGCACATGCTGATACAGTAGCAAAGTTAGGACCACGGAAACCATATTTCATGGAAATTTGGCCAGCAGCTATATCAGAAATCATCTTTGGGATAAAGAAAGGGTTAAATCTAGGACCGCGTTCAGGGTCATATCCCAAGACTTCCTCTTCGAATGTCTTAATACCGCCAATACCTGCAGAGAAGATTACGCCGATACGATCTAAGTTTTCATTTTCAATGTCAAGAGCCGAGTCAGTGATTGCTTCCTGAGCAGAAGTAAGTGCCAGTAAAGTGTATCTATCGCATTTACGTGCCTCTTTACGGTCCATTATTTGTAATGGATCAAAGCCTTTTACTTCGCAAGCAAACTGTGTCTTGAACTTGGATGCATCGAATTGAGTAATAGGCCCCGCGCCACTCTTCCCATTGATAAGACCCTCCCAAGTTTCTGAGAGGGTATTACCAAGAGGTGTTATAGCTCCAAGACCTGTTACTACTACTCTTTTTAATTCCATACCTTTAATTAAAGGGGATTATTTCGCATTAGCTTCAACATAAGCGATAGCATCGCCAACTGTTGTGATTTTTTCTGCTTGATCATCTGGAATAGAAATACCGAATTCTTTTTCGAATTCCATAATTAATTCCACAGTATCAAGAGAGTCTGCTCCTAAATCGTTAGTAAAGCTAGCTTCATTGGTAACTTCTGTTTCTTCAACACTTAATTTATCGACAATGATAGCTTTTACTCTTGATGCAACTTCAGACATAACTTTTCAATTTAGATTAATAAATACGAATATACTTTTTAAATTTGCAGTGCAAAGAAAAGCAATTTTTATCTAACTAAACAAATTTAAATAGCTAAAAATGCAGAAAATTGCACATTTATCGCATTCGTGTGCATTAAATCAACTTCTTGAATGAAAAATATAGCTGTTTTTGCTTCTGGTTCGGGCAGTAATGCCGAAAACATCGCTCGATATTTCGCTAACAGTGAAAAGAATAGAGTGGCAGTAGTCCTTTCGAACAATAAAAAGGCTGGAGTTCATGCTCGGATGGAGCGTTTGGGTATACCTTCTTTCACCTTTTCACGCGATGAGTTTGTTGATGGGAGTGTTATCCTTTCCTGTTTGAAAGACTATGATGTCAGCCTGATTGTGTTGGCCGGTTATATGAATAAGATAACCACTCCTCTACTTCAGGCTTATCCGGGAAGAATCATCAATATTCATCCGGCGCTGCTCCCTAAGTTTGGAGGAAAGGGCATGTATGGGATGCATGTTCACGAAGCTGTTGTGGTTGCGGGAGAAAAAGAAACGGGCATTACTATACATTATGTAAATGAAAACTACGACGAAGGTGCACCTATCTTTCAGGCTACATGCCCTGTACTTGCAACAGATACACCCGAACAAGTAGCAGAAAAAGTGCATGCACTGGAATATGCACATTTCCCCCATGTAATAGAAGAAGTGCTCGATTCGCTTTGATAAGAATTATCAACGCAGTTGACTCAACGACTACAGTCAATTGTAATTTGCTTGTACATATATAATAAATAAGGAGCCTGAAAATATGTTTTTCAGGCTCCTTATTTATATAGTTGTTTTCATATACATAACTCGCAAGAAAATAGACTGCTGTGAGATTTATCTTGCATCAATATGTTTTTTAATAATGATCGGGATGAAAATCTAAAACGTTCCCTATCTTTTTCTATTTCTATAACTGTGGTAAAGTTTTTCTATATATATAGAAATAGAAAAGGATAGGTAGGGTAATGAAAAAACAAAGCGATAGGTTTACAAAAACATATGTATGTCTTTTCTAGACTAAATCACCTGAAATCCGAGTTGACGCAATACCGGTTTTTCCTCTTCAGGCGCGTTTGTAACGGTGTAGGCTGAAAATTCCCGGGGGTGATCATACCCGGCGCGGAACGATTCAAAACGTTGCGGTTCATTGCGTAAGCATTGGTCGATATGCAATGGGCTGAAACTGGTAAATACGGCCTGAGACATAACGTCCGATTGGCATCCAGAAAGATTGATTATAGGATCTGCAGGAGGTGGAGGGAGCACATCCTCAGTTCTGACCCGGTCAATATGGAAGAAATCACCTATATTTTTCAAACAAGCCCGTGTTGCATTGGCTTTGCCATCAGCCGAAAAACCGGCTATATGAGGTGTAGCGATACTTGCCATATCCAATAGGTGCAGGTCGATATGCGGTTCGTTTTCCCAGCAGTCCAGAATCATCTCACTGACCAGCCCGTTTTGTTTTGCCTGAATGAGCGCTTCGGTCTGGTGTATACCACCACGTGCAGCATTTATAAACCAAGGCTTTTTTTGTAACTGGCTTAGGAACGGCTTGTCGATTAAGTGATAAGTGGGATATTTTCCCTCCTTTTCGAGTGGGGTATGAACGGTGATGATATCGGCTTCTTTAGCAATTCTGTCTAAAGAGACAAAAGCATCACCTCCTTCTTTTTCTGCCCGAGGGGGGTCGTTCAACAAGATGCGCAGCCCCATTGCTCTGCTCAACTTTTCCACTTCGCGGCCCACATGACCTACACCAATAATCCCAATTGTCTTTCCTTTTAGTGTCTCGCCTTTTCGGGCAGCAAGAGTGAGCAAGGAGGAGAGGACATATTGTGAGACAGATACCGCGTTACATCCCGGAGCGTTGTTCCACTTGATACCGGCTTCTTCACAATAACGGATATCGATATGATCGAATCCAATGGTAGCCGTAGTGATGAGCTTTACGTTGCTGCCCGCGAGTAAATTACGCGTACATTTATTTATACTTCTAACGATTAGGGCATCTGCCTGTTTAATTGATTCCGGAGTGAAGTCACTTGCATGAAGATAGGTTACTTCTGCAAAATCTTCGGGAATTCCTTTCAGAAAAGGGATGGTATTGTCGGCTACTAACTTGATCATAACGGCTACATTCTGGGGTAAAATGGTCATTCTTACGTGTCGGCAAAGATAAGCAACATATCCTTTCCTTATTCATTAGGCAAATGTATTTAGAATTGCTATTTGCATTCATTCCCAATTACTCACACGACCCCAACGGATTATAAATGGCTTAAAGTTCTGCACTTTACTAAAAAATTATTTACTTTGCACCCTTATTGATTTGATATTATAAACTATTGCATTGATATGGCACAAGAAGATGTTTTTAAGAAGTTAGTCTCGCATTGTAAAGAATATGGTTTTGTATTCCCCTCTTCAGAAATCTATGATGGCCTTGGGGCTGTTTACGATTATGGGCAATACGGCGTGGAGTTGAAAAACAATATAAAGAAATATTGGTGGGATAGCATGACGCTGCTTCATGAAAACGTAGTCGGGATTGACTCTGCCATCTTTATGCATCCAACAATCTGGAAAGCTTCGGGCCACGTGGATGCCTTCAATGATCCATTGATCGATAACAAGGACTCAAAGAAACGTTACCGTGCCGATGTCTTGATTGAAGACCATTTGGCAAAGATTGATGAGAAAATTGCCAAGGAAGTAGCAAAGGCTGCAAAGAAATTTGGTGATGCATTTGATGAAGCTCAGTTTCGTGCAACGAATGCTCGCGTATTGGAATATCAAGCAAAGCGCGATGAAATACACGCTCGTTTTGCAAAAGATTTGAATGATGCAAACTTCGAAGATCTTCGTCAGTTAATTCTGGATTGCGAAATCGTTTGTCCTATCTCGGGAACACGCAACTGGACTGATGTGCGTCAATTCAATTTGATGTTTGCCACAGAAATGGGTTCTACTGCCGATGGAGCATCAAAAGTTTACCTACGTCCTGAAACTGCACAGGGTATATTCGTAAACTACCTGAATGTACAGAAAACAGGCCGTATGAAGATTCCTTTTGGTATTGCTCAAATTGGTAAGGCATTCCGTAATGAAATCGTTGCCCGTCAATTCATTTTCCGTATGCGTGAATTCGAACAGATGGAAATGCAGTTCTTCGTTCGTCCGGGAGAAGAAATGGAATGGTTCAAAACGTGGAAAAGTACCCGTTTGAAATGGCATAAAGCACTTGGCTTAGGTGATGAAAAATATCGTTACCACGATCATGAAAAGTTGGCTCACTATGCAAATGCAGCCACAGATATCGAATTTGAAATGCCGTTTGGCTTTAAAGAAGTGGAAGGTATTCATAGCCGTACAGACTTCGATTTGAGCCAGCACGAAAAATATTCAGGCAAGAAATTGCAATATTTCGATCCGGAATTAAACAAAAGTTATACACCGTATGTGATTGAAACATCAATCGGCGTTGACCGTATGTTCTTGAGTATTATGGCTGGTTCTTATTGTGAAGAGACACTTGAAAACGGCGAAACACGTGTTGTGTTGAAATTGCCTGCACCATTGGCTCCAATCAAATTGGCTGTTCTTCCATTGGTTAAGAAAGACGGACTACCCGAAAAAGCAGAAGAGATTATCAAAATGCTTCGTTTCGACTTCCGTTGTCAATACGATGAAAAGGATTCTATCGGTAAACGCTACCGTCGTCAAGACGCTATCGGAACCCCATATTGTATTACCGTTGATCACGATACATTGAACGATAATTGCGTTACCATCCGTTTCCGTGATACGATGGAACAGGAACGTGTAAGCATAGATAAACTTCATGAAATCATTACAGAAAAAGTAAGCATGAAGTCATTATTAAAGAAAATAATTGAATAATCATGATGAAGAAGTTTTTCTATCTATTGCTTATCGCACTTTGTACAGGCGCATTTTTCTCGTCTTGTACGGATGATGATAACGACATTTATATTGTTGATGATGCGTGGAAGCCAGACAATGAGAGAGTCATACAAGAAATAGCAGCTAATCCGGAATATACCGAGCTAAAGTCGCTTTCAAATATGGGCTCTATCTATTATAAGAAGCTAACACCTAAATCTCCTGTCGTTCCTACTAACGAAAGGATTTACTATACGAGCAAGGTAAAAGTCTATTACTTTGGGGTATCTATGGATGAAACAACCCGTAAGATGGAATACATATTTGACTCGGCCGATTATCCGAATCAAAGTCCGGTAACCTTTTCGGTTAATGGCGTTGTGGATGGATTTGGAACAGCCTTGCAAAACATGCACCCCGGTGAGCGTTGGGAAATCTGGATCCCTTGGCAACTAGGTTATGGCGCAACAGGGAACTCAGATGCGTATACCGGTCAGTCAATACGTCCATGGGCGTACTCGACACTGAAATTTGAAGTCGAAGTAATAGAATTGGTCGAAGAATAAAGAAAATAGAATTTTGATAATTTGAGTTGCGATTGATTTGCATAAATCAATCGCAATTTTTTTATGCTGAGACGGACAGATTTTGCCTATCGTTGTGATTTTCTGCTTATTTTTACTCTGTACTTTAAAGAAGCCACATATGAAACCACTACTTACTTTCATGTTATGTCTCTCTACGATGCAAATCGTTTATGCCCAGACTTTGGTTGAACGACTAGGGTATAAGAAGACAGACCGTTTGTTAATCATAAATAATGATGACGCAGGCATGTGTCATGCTGCTAATTCCGCTACTATGAAAGGAATGGAAGAAGGGATGATTAGCTCGGCCACTATTATGATGCCCTGCCCATGGTCAAATGAAATGATTGTCTACGCCAAAGAGAATCCGGATAAGGGTTTCGGTGTTCATCTTACGCTGACTGCCGAATGGAAGAATTATCGATGGAGTACTTTAACTTCGCGCGAACAGGTACCCGGATTATACGATCCGCAAGGGTATATGTGGAAAGATGTGGAAGAAGTCTATGCTGCATCAAATACACAAGAAGCCTTAATAGAAGGAAGAGCTCAGATACAAAAAGCGTTAGATGCGGGCGTTCCTGTTACACATATAGACTCGCATATGGGTACGTATCAGTATGCCCCGGAATACATGCATATCTATCTTCAATTGGCAGAAGAGTATAACCTCCCAGTACGCATGCCTTCGGCTGCCACATTACAGCGAATGGGTGCTCCCGATTTCAGGGAAATATGTCGCCAAAAAGGCATTATTTGCCCTGACTATTTCATTCATGAAGAGTTTGCTGATTATAAGGAGGAAAATTTAGAACAATTTTGGACAAACTACTTAAAGGCATTAAAACCGGGGGTGACAGAAATTTACATTCATGGAGCCGTTGAAGGAGATGAGATCCGGGCTATAACCGGATCTGCACCTACCCGTATTAAAGAATTAGCCTTCTTTTCGAGCGATCAACTCAAACAACTGTTGAAAGAAGAAGGAATCATTGTGATAAGCTATCGCCCGTTATTTGAACTCCAACGGAAAGAAGGGGCCGGAAAAACGGCTAATAAATAACCTGCTTCAATTACCGATGCCTAACTCTCAAAATCTATATTTCAGCGCGAACGAATGGCCCTGTTTGTTTGTGCTGAAATTTGTTTGATACTGATATTCTATCCCGAAAGTTTGAAAGAATACGCCACCTCCAAAACCTGTATATCCAAGCGTAGAGTAGGAAGCAGAAAGATAAGGGGTGAGGGCTTCTTTCCGTTTATTTCTAACTACCCTCTGGACAGGATGAAATTCGGCGTCATACACTTGCTTAATCCGGTTAAACTGAACGTCGATACTTGCTTTGAACTGCCCAATGGTGTCGATATCGAAAATGGGCCAATCTGTATATTTACGAATGGCAGTATAGTCTCTGTATAAAGCCGTAGAATCAGCTACACGCTCAGGGACTTTGGCTAAGGCATGCCTTAGGCTATCAATCAGATGGCTGTCTCTTTTCTTGCTGTTTTCAAGTTGGTTTATCTGTTCCAATAATTTTTGTCGCTCTGCATTCGGAATGGTTGCTTCTGCGGGAAGTACAGGACTCTCGTTTTGGATTATTTCCGGCTCCGGAATAGTAGGGTTTATTCTGACCGGTGAAAGCCGGGCGAATTCGACCGTTTGCTCTTGTTTGTTTAGTGAACTATTGAAAAGGAAACCGGCACCAAAGCCGACAATTAGGGATAACAAAGCAATAAAGCATGTACGTTTCATAGTAGGCAAGATTTGATAATAGTAAAACTGTGATTTTATTCAAATAGAAAATCCCGGAGCATGCATTTGATCTCCATCATAGCTCCGGGATATTTATCAATAGGAACACAAGGAAAGATAAAAATATTATCTCAGGCACTCCTGTAAGCGTTTTGTGTGAAGTATGGCGCGATGGGCAGCAGCTTTAAAGATGGCATCTTCTGTCGGTATTACCTCTGGCAGTTTAAACGGGTTTTCCATAGCAGGTTTTCCTGTCAATGTTTCATACCATACGCTGGCAGCAGTAAATTTACCCATATCATTCAAATGGTAGCCATCGCGACATAGACGATCACCAATTTCAGTGCCACGCACGTATTGAACCGCTGGTCCGGAAGGGATAATCAAGTCGATTCCAGTCTTCAGCGTTGCTCTTTGTGCCGCATCTACGATCGAATTGAACATGAAATTCTGATCGTTGTTGTATTTTGCGAAATTGGCATTTTTCGATGTTTGTTCATATGCCCAGGTCATATGAAAAGCAAATTTCACGTTTGGGTTCTTCGCGCGGGCTTTTACGTAGCTCAACAGATTGGGCAGATAAGGGAAGTATGTAGCATATTTACCAGAAAACTGACTTGCCTGTTGAAAAGTAATATAATCCCAATCTTCATCAGCAATGGCTTCTTCTAAAGAAGTTTTGTCTTTGACAACACGGTTGCCTTGCAAGTCTATTTTACGATAAGAATAAGCAGGCAGGTTGTCTGTGGCATTGTTCCAGTGTCTTTCTAACGAACAACCACCGATATACATGTTCCCAATAATCATTTTAACGTCTCCACCACGTGCCAGATCGTCCAGATAAACTTCTGCAGCATCATCCGAAAAACTGTTGCCGATAGCCAATACTTTAATGATTTTGTCGCCTGCATGCGTAACGCCGATGCTGGCAATTAGAAGGAAGAGGAATAATAAAGAAATTCTTTTCATGATATGTTTTTGATTTATGTGATTAAGCAGTTTGTGTATCTATCTCTTACAAATGTAAGAAGCTCTGATGAAAACTAACCAATTTATCTGAAAAATGAAATCCCCACCCTCACGAATAATCGTGAAAGGTGGAGACCCATTGGTTAAAGCAAAGTTATAGGGTTTGTTTTATTTCTTTAAATTCTTAGGAACCAAGATGACCGCATCAGCAAATACAACTCCGTTTGTAATAGAACCGTCTACTGTAATTGTGCCTTCTCTACCTGCTTTAAATGTATATGTGCCTAAGTATGCCCATGAATTTGATGTTTGAAGTGGGTTGATAAACACTACATCTTCTCCATTTGCATGATTGATTCTTAAACCAAAATTCTTAGAAGCATCATTTAATGCAGTACAGAAGAACATAACATCGTATTCACCTTCATTTTTCACAACAGGTCGGAAAGTGAAAGAAGCTTCTTTCTTTGTGTTGAAGTGTACCATGTGGCTGAACTTATAGCCATGATATCTTTTTCCCCAACCATCAGAACGTCTGATTTTGTCGATTTCACCTTCATCAACTAAAATTTCAGCAGGAGTTCCATCCAAATAAGGATCTTCTTTCAGTTTCTTACGAAGTTGGACAACATCGATTGTCTGTACTGAAGATTTAGCATCGATTGCCATGCTGGCAGCCACACCTGCAGATTGTCCTAATACCATGAATACAGGCTCCATACGGATAGAGCCGAATGCAATGTGAGAAGAAGAAACACAAACAGGAACAAGTAAGTTAGTACATTCTTCACGTTTTGGAGTGATACTTCTGTAAGCAATTTGATAAGGAAGGAAGCCATGTTGTTGTACGTCTCCTTCATTCTTAACCATGCCATTTACAACGATACGTTGGCAGTTGTGCGAGTCCATTCCATAAGCAGCCATACCCACACCGTCGCCTACATATTCTTCAGCCAAACAGTTCTTTTGTGTCATGACATATTCACCATTCAATCTGCGTGCTTCGCGTACATAAAGTTGTGTTGGGAAGTTGCCGTTTTCAACGAATTCGTCTTTTGCCCAACCGTATTCAGCGACTGCTGCTCTTAATTCAGCAGGAACACGTTCGTCGTGTGTCAAGAAATACAATAGACCTTTGGTATATTCTACGTGTTCGTTCCAGATACGTTCGCGTGTTTCGTAATCGCCGTCCGGATACTCATAGTTCATTCCAATCATATCTGTAGAAAGAGGGCCGCAATTGTTTACGTCATATTTGTTATCTTCTACAGTAACTGGTTTGATAAGCAGATAATCTTTGATATTAGAGCTACCAGATTTCTTAATTGCACGTGCTAATAATTCATATTTTGCAGGGTCATAAGAGTCTGGTTTTGTAAATGGAACCATATTGTCCTTATTCTTCGTCCAGCACAAACGGAAGTTATAAGCTTGAATCAACTTGTCACCAGAACCTTCAGCTTTTAATGTGTTGTCGCTGATGCCCCAGCAATAGCCGCTTGTTGGATCTCCTTCAATCTTATAAGGATCTACACCATCAGGGAATTGATGCCAGATAGACATCTGTACGCCATTCAATGTTTCGCCAAAAGTTTCAGATGATTCACGGCCTGTGAAGTAAGAAACACCAGCCTTAGCCATCAAGTCACCTTCATAAGTACAGTCAATGTATTGTTTAGCCTTGATAGTCAGCAATTCTGTGCCTTTAGGATCTTTTGAGTCTTCAAGGTCGATTGATTGAATAACGGTGTTTTTAACATCAGCATTTACAATACGTCTGTTATAAAATACTTCGATGTCTGCTTCGGCAATATATTTGTCCATCAACATGAAAGCAGCACTTGGAGCAAATGTCCATTGTTCGAATTTATTACCATAATAAGTACCTAAATCTCTGTAGAATTTACGTGCAAGGCCTGTGATGGCAAACTTGTTACCTATGTCAGTAGCTCCTAAACCACCGGTAGTCATACCTCCTAAGTATTTACCTGGCTCTATTAGTACGACTGATTTCCCCATTTTTTTAGCCGAGTAAGCTGCGATTACACCTGATGCAGTTCCACCATAAACGCATACGTCATATTCTTTGACATTAGCGCCGGTCTTACTGCTCGTAGAATCTCCACACGAGAAGAGTAACAATGCAGATAGACAAGACAATAAGATTTTTGTTAGTTTGTTTGTCATAGTTTTTATTATTAAAGTTAAAAAAAGTTTTCAGTGTTCTGTAAATTTTTGCAGGAGAGGCTGATTGCGCCTTCCTGCAAAAAGAATACTAATATCCTGGATTTTGTTGGATAGCCTTATTCGTTTCAGTTTCTACGTATGGTATTGGCCACAAATAGTCTCTTTGAGGATCGAACGAACGGTTGTCTACCAAACGCATCTTATATTCAGAAGATTCAATTCCCGGCCGAGCAATGATGCTTGCGTCATAATACGCATTTGCATACTCATCGATACGAGGAGGAGTGCTCGGATAAGCCTTGCTCATTCTTCCCAGTAGTGGTTGATTCATTACCTGTTCGGCAATCTTCCATCTTCTGATGTCGAACAGACGGAAGCCTTCACCTGCCAATTCGTATTTACGCTCACGACATACCGCATAGAACAGTTCTGTTGGGTTTGTTGTGGTGATTGGAGGCATGTTTACAGACTTACGCCCACGCACCTTATTGATCGCGTCAAGAACAGATTGGTCAATGCTTCCTGCCTTGATTTTTGCTTCAGCATAAATAAGTAATACTTCGGCATATCGAATGACGATAGGGTTAGTTTCGCACAAGTTAGGCGTCAATCTATCTTCTAAATTTGCATACTTTCTATAGCAAATACCTGTGTATGTAGAGTAAGGGTTAGAACTGTTGTTCGCATCTTTATTAGCTACTCTGACTGGTTTTTCATTCAAATAACTCCATACTTGTGTACTGTCAGCATGTGTTTCAAACTGATATCCCAAAAAGATAGAACCCGGCACTGCAAGCGTATAGTGCAAACGAGGGTCTCTGTTTTCCCACGGATTTTGAGGATCGTACAGCTCAGATTTGTCGATTGGTTTACCATCAATACATTCATAAGCATCGGCCATCTGATAAGCTGGCTTTTTGTTTGTATAAGCTCCTGCACCTCTTGATCCGACTAATCTGTACATTGTATGTACCTTATCCGGGTTCTTATATTGGATAGAGAAAATGATCTCTTTTGAGCTTTGTCCGGCTTTCGTGAATAAATTAGAGAATTCATCTTCCAATTGATATAATGAACCTTCCATCTTCATCACTGCAGAAGAAGCCTCGATAGCTTCATTCCATTTCTCGTTATATAATGCTACACGTGCCTTAAGGGCCAATGCTGCACCCTTTGAGATTCTACCTGAAAGAGGTTTGTGTTCTGCAGGTAAAACAGCCGCTGCTTCTGTAAGTTCTTGTAAGATGAAAGCTACCGTTTCAGTTTTTGGAGTGTTGGTTTTTTGAGAACCTGAAAGACTTGCAACATCTGTAATCAAAGGAACATTGCCGTATAATTCTACCAGGTTGTGATAGTAATATGCTCTAAGGAATTGTGCTTCAGCCTTAATTTTGTTGTAAACTGAAGGTTCAACGTTAGCTTGTCCCTTTTGCATATTGTTCAACAGGTAATTGCATCTTGAGATTCCTTTATAGAACTCTGTCCAGTAAAGGGTTGCAATTTCATTGGTGGATGTTGCTGCACCTTGACCCATTTTCAACAAGTCGTTTGCATCTCTTTCATATCCTATATCTGAAGCATAATCGTATGCGAATAGGAAAGGAAGAGAAGCTTTCCATTGCGTCCACAAGATGTTGTAGCAACCAGTTAGTGCCATATTCATTTCTGCTTCATTGCGAAGGAATGTTTCATCTGAAGGAGCATCTAAGGGCACACGGTCCAAATAGTTAGAACAAGAAGTACTACCTAATGCAAGGACCAGAACTAAACTGTATATGTAAGATTTTATTTTTTTCATAACCTTAAAATTTAATAGTCAAACTTAAAATTTCACTTGTACACCAAATGATACAACTTTACACATAGGATAGAAGTTTCCTGTTCCGATAGGAGCTTCAGGGTCATATCCTTCCCAGAAATTGTCTAAGGTCAATAGGTTTTCACCACTCATATAGAATCTTACATTATCAATGGAAATAGCCTTGAGTACAGACTTTGGTAATGTATAACCTAGCTGAATATTCTTCAAACGCATATAAGCAGCATTTTTAAGCCAGAAAGAAGAGTGTTGTGTGTTGTTTGTACTTGAGAAGTACATTCTTGGGAATGCAGCATTTCTATTATCTTCAGTCCAGTAATCTTTGTGAATTTCCATCGCTGTACCTCCAACATAGAATGGCATGATACCTTGTCCGTACAAATAACCGTCTCTTTTACCAACTCCTTGGATCAACATATTGAAATCAAATTCTTTATAGTCTGCAGCAAGAGAGAAACCATATGTGAAACGTGGGATTTGGTTACCAATAACAACTTTGTCTTCATCGTTGATAACACCGTCGCCAGCATCTGCTATACCATCACCATCGGTATCAACGGTTAATTGATCTTTGTATTTGATGTCACCAGGACCAAATCCTTTATATTGGCTTGCATATAGGTAGTTGCCGTTTTCGTCATAATCTTCCGGTTGGATATAGCCAATCGCTTCAAGTCCGTAGATTGAGTTGATAGGATATCCTTCTTTGATTATTTCTAGACTTAGAGGTCCATTACCTTTTGTTACTTTGTTCTTTACGTCAGACAAGTTGAATGCGACTCTAAAGCCTACATCTCCGACTTTATCTGTGTAAGACAGGTCAAGATCCCAACCCATGTTTTCTACTTCAGCAAAGTTTTGAATAGGTTTATTCACACCTGTAGAAAGTGGAATATCGATTGAGTAGAGGATGTCTTTTGTATCTCTCTTGTAATAGTCTGCGGTAATGTTGAATTTATTCCATAACGTCACATCTACTCCTACACCGGCCATAGTCGTTGTTTCCCATACCAATTCCTTATTCGCCATGGTCGTAATACCGGCTCCGGAAGTAGAAACATTGTCAAAGATATAAGGAATTGTCAGGTTTACGGATTGGAAATAAGGATAGTAGCTCTCAACAGCCTGGTTTCCTAATTGACCCCATGAGCCACGTATTTTCAAGTTGCTTAATACTCCTTTAAAGTCTTCCATGAAAGCTTCTTCAGACAAACGCCATCCTGCAGAGAAAGAAGGGAATACACCCCATCGTTTTGCAGGAGAGAAGCGTGAAGTTCCGTCGTATCGTAAGTTTGCTTCAAACAAGTATTTGCCGGCAAAGTCATAGTTTAAACGTCCGAAATAGGAACGAAGGGCAAGTTCACCTGCAGTTCCTGTATTTAATTGACCTTCTGTGCTACCTGCATTTAATACAGGGTAATCCGGATAAACATAATCAGTACGTGTTGCAGTAATGCGAGTATAGTCCGTGTCTTTCTGTTCAAAACCAACCAACATAGCCAAACCATGATTTCCAAAAGTCTTTGATGCTGTAGCCGTCATCGTCAATAAGTTGGTCAATCCTTTTTGTACATACTCAACTAAAGAAGATTGAGTAGGACTTACGTAGGCGATGTTTCCATCCGGATGATAAGATGTGATCGCTTTTGTAAATGTTGAACGGAAATTTTGACCGTAGTTTGCGTTGTAGTTTCCTTGTAAGGTCAACCAGCTTGCAGGCTTGTATGTCAAACCTACATTTAGGATGGCAGAAGGATCTTCTTTCTTTTCAAGTCCACCGTCTCTTGTAAATGCGACTGGGTTGTCACCATTCCAACCTTGTCCCCATTGTCCATTTGACAAAACAGATTGTTGAGTAGCAGGAATACGCAATGCCCAAAAGAAAGCACTAGTTCCGATTCTTGCAGGTTGCTCACGCTCGTTCATGTTCAAAAGAGCATCGATTTGGGCACTTAACTTATCGGTGATAGTAAAGTCGGTGTTCAAACGTAAAGTGTAACGTTTGTAGTCGATATTTTCAATGATACCTTTTTGGTTGAAATAACCTAAGCTGGCAATCGCCTTAACTTTCTTTGTACCACCTGATAAGGTTACTTGGTGATTTTGCATGAATCCGCTTCCTGTCATCAACTCATTCAACCAGTCTGTGTTAGGGTAGTTGTCCGGATCAGTCAACGATTTCTGTTCATATTCTCTGATATATTCTTCCGTAAAATTGCTAGAGATGCCTGCGTTTGTATTTGCTACGTTGAGCAATCGCATATGGTCCATAGCGTTTACTTTTTTAGGAACGCTAGTAGCTGATTGCCAACCTGCATATCCACTATAGGCAGCAGAGAAACTGTCTTGATCAGCTCTTTTTGTTTTAACCAAGATCACACCGTTTGCTGCACGGCTACCATAGATTGCTGCTGCTGCCGCATCTTTCAATACAGAAATTGATTCGATCATACTTGGGTCGATGTTGTTCAGCGGCATTTCAACTCCGTCAACAAGAATGTATGGATCTTGATTGTTAAGCGTCGTAACCCCACGGATACGCATTGTTCCACCATCATCACCCGGCTGTCCACTTGTTTGGTTAACGGTCAATCCGGGTACAGCTCCTTGCAAAGCCATAGAAGTTTGAGCCACCTGACGTTTAGTCATCTGACCCATATCGATCGATACGACTGAACCAGTTAAGTTTGTTTTTTTCTGAGTACCATAACCTACGACTACTACTTCATCAAGTGTTTGTGTATCTTCTTGAAGTTGGATATTGATATTGGTTTGTCCGCCCACACTAATCTCTTGACGATTGTATCCGATGTAGGTAATTGTCAAAACGTCAGCTGGTCCGGCGTTGATACTATACCTTCCGTCGATATCGGTTATCGTACCATTTGTCGTACCTTTCACAACTACGTTAGCACCAATGATTGGTTCTCCGTTTTGATCTGTTATGACACCCGTAATAACCTTATTTTCTTGTTGAGGGCTTGATCTTTTCACAATGTTGACATTTCTGTCATTGATTATGTATGTAAGATTGGTTCCCTTTAGAGCAATAGAAAGGACTTCGTCAATTTTACTGCTACGAGAACTCATCTTAACATCCAAATCTTTTACCTCTGCGTCTACATAGAAAAACAAAAATTCAGTTTGCTCTTCTATTTGCGAAAATAGATCAGTTAACTTCATCTGACCAGCCTTAACATTTACATTTGCAGTTTGTGAGTAGGATTCTACCGCAAATGTCTGTAATACTGCCACAAAAAGCATTACAATTGTAATCCGCATAATTCTAAAAGTTTTTTTTAGACCTTCAAAGGATGAAAGCCTCAAATATGAAACATTTTCCATATTTTTGTATTGATATAGGGTTTATAAATTCTTCTACACCAAAGTTTGGACGCGAAGATGTAGAAGTGTTAACTTTATTGAAGGAATCGGCCGTAAGTTGCTTATGGCCGGTTTTTTATTCGGGATGCTTTTTCATGATTGTTGTTGGGTTAATTAGTTAATATAAAGTGTATTATCTTTCTTGTTCCATTTAATAGAAAGGCTTCGGGATATTACCTCTAAGACTTCCTCTATTGTTTGATTCTCTTCAAATGATGCTGAAACGGTAAATTCCTCGTTCTTTAAATTCGTGTTGCAGATAATAATCTCTGTTTCGTATTTATCACTAAGCTCATTTATAAGGTCAACAAAAGGAATATTTTTGTATCTCCGTATTTTGCCTGTCCATCTACTAAACTTTCTACTATCTACAGTCTCTATCTTTATTTTCTTCGACATCGTATCGTAAGTCAACTGCTCGCTGGGAGAGAGGATTATCTTTTGATTGTCGTCCTGAAATTCGATGGAACCTTCAACTAAAGTGGCTACTACTTCAGATTCACTAGGTACAGACTTGGCATTGAATTTTGTGCCTAATACACGAATACTTGCTTGGCCTAAATTCAAGACAAAAGGATTAAGAGAGTCGCGAGTTACATCGAAATAGGCTTCTCCATTGAGTGTAATATTCCTACTGCCTTGACCATAAAGATTATCGTAGGTTAACTGACTGTTTCTACTGAGGACTATCTTTGTCCCGTCTTTCAGTATAATTTCGGATTTATCGTTTCCTGCAAGATGGGTGTAGTAATGTACATGCTCAACCAGGGGATCATCTTTAAGAAGTGTAATCGAGAGAATGATTAACGAAATTGACATTGCCGCTGCTGCTGAACAGGCTAGAAGTAGATTTCTTCGTTTGTTCTTCTTCTTCTCTAATTTTTTGGAGAATTTTGAGAATGATTTTAATGCTTCAGGAGAGCCTTTGGCTATAACTTCTGCGTGCCAATAACTCATAATCCGTCGGAATTCGACTTCATTTTTACTATCAGCATTAATCCAAGTGCTAAACTGAAGAATATCCTCGGGTGTGGCTTCAGAATTCAGTACTTTTGCGATTAGAAGGTTAATATAGTTTTCCATTTTAATTACTTTCTATAT
Organism: Bacteroidota bacterium; assembly: GCA_023429375.1. GTDB lineage: Bacteria > Bacteroidota > Bacteroidia > Bacteroidales > Tannerellaceae > Massilibacteroides. Next base: position 175,714 of record JAEYVY010000007.1, read on the forward strand.
CTTTAGTCGCTGAAAAAACAGGAAACCCTTAGTGTGCCCTTAAATTTTTTATAAAAGATGAATCTTTAACCAATCTATATCATTAAAGACGGTTGTCTGATTAGTTGGAAGTGTGTGTGATTTTTTGTTTTAAAAATTAACATTGCAAAGGTTTTGTTTGTAGTTCTTGAAAACTGATTCTGAAAAAATAACACAGCTGGTTTACGATCTTGCCAATAGCGAGTCAGAGTCAGCATTGAAGTCGTTATACCTGATTTATTATCAGAGGCTATTTCGATTTGTCAACTTGTATAGTCCTTCTGCTGAAGATACGGAAGAGATTCTGTCTGATATATTTTTAGCTCTATGGGATGGGAGAAAAAAATTAATGGACATAGATAATTTCAATAGCTTCATCTATGGGATTGCACGTCACAAGGCAATAAGCTTTATTCGTAAAAGGCAGTTGGAATATGTTGATTTAGATAATTATCCTGTTGATTTGTTTTTTGCAACGGAAACCACTGCAGAAGACGATCTGATCACAAAAGAAGAGATAGAAAAGATTAATTCAGCCATTAATAATCTTCCCGAAAAAGCAAAAATGACATTTAAACTCATTCGGGAAGATAATCTGAAGTATAAGGAAGTCTCTGATATACTTGGAATTTCGGTCAAGACCGTTGAGGCCCATATGGCAACAGCTATTCGTAAATTAAGAGATGCCTTGAAATAGCAGTTTTTACTTATTCATGCTCTTTCGCTGCCAAATAAACATCATCCAATAGGTTTTCTACAAAGAAGAATGTTGCGTTGCAGAACAACTCCGGGTCTTTGATTGAAGGAACAGTGTTTCCTTTTCCATTATCTGCAAGGATGGATTCGGCAGCATAACTTCTCATTCGTTTTCCATTATCCGGATCGTATTGGAATGTCAGATTTTTAACTTCTACTTTGTAATTTTCATCAAAGCAAGAGATATACATCTTAAATCTTAGAATTGTTTTTTCTGTTTCGTTAAGCAGAAGTTCAACTCTCGAACTTACTAAGATCGTCTTTTTTGCCCGATTGCATGAGACGTTAGAAATAAGATAATCTTTTCCATACTCTTCGTTTGCCCATTTGCTTATCGCTTCGTATAAGCCAGTTTGAGAGGCTCCTTTCATTTTGATATCATCTGTATAGCAGACCTTGCCCTCAATCATAGGAGCACATTGTTCGGCTTTACCTTTATGTCCTTGCGCAAAGCATACAATTGGAAGTAGAACTAATAATACTAGTGTAATACCTTTTTTCATAGTACTTATTTTACCCAAACGTTAATAATTTCACCAACAAACATTTTGTGGAGTTGCTTACCATCCCAGACGTTTCTTATCTCTTCGTTTGATATAGACTCCTGATTCAAAGGTTGTGATATTAGCTTCCTGCATTCAATAATCATCCAAGCTTCATTGAAAGCTTTACTGCCTGAAGGGGTAGTGATAGGAGTTAATCCGGACTCCTTTACTTTGTTTTTATCGCGACCGGAGTTATTTCCACAATATTCTAAAGCAGAGCGATACGCCTGCGTATAGAAAGAAAGGGTATATGTCTCATATTTCTCCATTAAAGAATAAGTATGTCTTGTCGGATTGATAAAACAAAAGGCAACTGGTTTAGAGAACATGTGCCCCAGACCTCCCCAGCTGGCAGTCATCATATTGAATTCAGTTTCATTGCCAGCAGTTATCAACATCCAGTCTTCAGAAAGCATTTTTATAATATTCCCGGGAATACTTTCAGCTGTGATTGACTTAAACCCTGCAAGCGCACCTTGTGAAGGCTGGTTCTGAGCGACTATGACAGGAACTGCTGTTTTAGTTATTACTACCTCGTTGTTTGTATTTGTTTGGAGAGGTTCTTGATGCGAAAGGGCTTGGGCTAAGTCTGCAAAAAGTGCATTCATATAGTCGATTGTTCCTATCCTGAATTTGCCATTTCCTTTAATGAGTTTGCCCTTGCTTATGGCTGCTTTATCCGTAATCCACTCTTCGGCAATATATAGCTCCGGTTCCCGTTTATAGGAAACATGATATTCGTATCTGATTCCAGTAGCTTTGATATTAAGTTGCTTGTCAGAGCAATGGATGATAACGCGGAAAGTCATTTTTGCCCTATCCAATGAGATTGCGGTGCTTGAAAATACAACATAATCTTCACCTAAAGCAGCTATATCTCCTTTCTCCTTGTCTGTGAAAACAACCCGGTTATTGTCTTTACTGAACCTTTTTTTTGCCCACTCAAGTGCCAGATCATAGATTTGATCTTGTGAGGTTCCGGGCAGGCTGTATGATTTGTCAAACACGACTTTTCCATCGACTTCCGGAACTTTTCCCTCCAGATACTTAGTTTCATCCTGTGCAAAACTATTGAATGAGATCAAAAGAAATAACAGTAGTATCTTTTTCATGTTATTAGAATCTTATGAGCTATATTTATAGCAAACTTATGAAAAAAATGGGATTAATAAGCGAATTATCTGAAAGAATACATGTCTATGCACATAATAGAATTTAATTCCTAAATGAGGCCAATTATAAATAAGCGTATTTAACCGATTGAGAAAGAAATAAGTAAAAACTTAAATATCTAAGTATGACAATAAATACGAATCAACAGGAAAGAATGTGCTTAATAAAACAGTGTAAGGCAAATAATTAAACAATTATATCACATAGAAAGAAAAAAAAACTATATTTGCACCCTGTGAAAAAACGAACAATAAAATAATAACATAAACAATAAAGATTCAAATGCAAAACAAAGGATTTGTTAAGGTCTTTGCTACGCTTCTTACGCTTGTTTGCTTGTTTTACCTGTCTTTTTCTTTTGTAACCAGACACTACAACAACAAGGCTGCTGAGTATGCGAACGGAGACTCGGTAAAGGAGAGTCATTATCTTGACTCGCTATCTACTCAAAAAGTTTGGCTGGGTTATACCCTTAAAGAGTGCCGTGAAAAAGAAATTAGCCTTGGTCTAGACCTTAAAGGAGGGATGAACGTAGTTCTCGAGCTTAATGTAGCGGACGTTATCCGTTCTTTGTCTAATAACAATCAGGATGAACATTTCAATCAGGCTCTAACTACAGCATATCAGCGTCAGGCAACAAGTCAAAAAGACTTCATCGACCTGTTTGTAGAAGAGTACAAAAAGCTTGACCCTAATGCACGTCTTGCAACCGTTTTCAGTACATTTGAATTAAAAGAAAAAATAACTCCCCAAAGTACAGATGCACAAGTAATCTCTGTAATCCGTGATGAGTTGAAAAGTGCAATCGATAACTCATTTAACGTATTACGTACTCGTATAGACCGTTTTGGTGTGGTATCTCCAAATATCCAACGTTTGGAAACAACGGGACGTATCTTGGTAGAGCTTCCTGGGGTTAAAGAACCTGAACGTGTTCGTAAACTTCTTCAAGGTAGTGCTAACTTGGAATTCTGGGAAACTTATACATTGCCTGAAATCTATCAACACTTGATTGCTGCAGATAATGCTTTGGCTACTGTGTTAAAAGCAAATCAAACTGTAACAGAAGAAACTCCAGCTGAAACGACTTCAGAACCTGTTGCAGAAGCGGCTGAAACAAATGAAGCAGACTCACTTCTTGCAGAAATTACTTCTTCACAAGATGCAGAAGCAGCTCAGTCTTTTGAAGAGTTTGCAAAAGAACATCCTCTGTTCGCTCTTCTTCAGATCAATCAATATAATGGACAACTTTCTCCGGGAACTGTAGTTGGTTATGCTCATGTAAATGACATGGAAAAGATTAACGAATATCTCGCTATGAAGCAGGTTAAGGATGTATTGCCTCGTAACCTGTCTTTGAAATGGGGTGTTAAAGCAATTGACGAGAGAGAAACATTATATGAATTATATGCTATTAAGGTGACTAACCGTGATGGTTCTCCTGCTTTAGGAGGAGATGTTGTGACTGACGCTAATGCCGACTTCGTACAACAAGCCGGACGTTCAGAGCAGCAAGTCAGCATGTCAATGAATGCTGAAGGGGCAAAAGCATGGGCTCGATTGACAAAAGAAAATATTGGTAAGTCTGTAGCGATTATCCTTGATGATATGGTTTATTCAGCTCCTGTTGTTAACCAAGAAATTACAGGTGGTCGTTCACAAATCAGCGGTAACTTTACTCCGGAAGAAGCAAAAGACCTTGCAAACGTCTTAAAGTCTGGTAAGATGGCAGCATCTATCCATATCGTACAAGAAGACGTCGTTGGTCCTTCATTAGGTGAAGAAGCGATTCAGGCCGGTGTTATTTCGTTCGTACTTGCTTTGGTCGTTCTTTTCATATATATGTGCGTATTCTACGGAGTGCTTCCGGGTATGATTGCAAACTCAGCATTGTTCATCAACGTATTCTTTACGATGGGTGTGCTTGCTTCTTTCCAAGCTGTGTTAACATTGCCAGGTATTGCAGGTATGGTGTTGACGCTTGCTATGGCGGTGGATGCTAACGTGTTGATCTACGAACGTACTAAAGAAGAATTACGTGCAGGTAAAACTTTAGGCAAAGCTATCGAAGACGGTTACAAGAATGCATTCTCTGCTATCTTTGATGCGAACTTGACCTCTGTGATCACTGGTATCGTATTGTTCTATTTCGGAACAGGACCTATCCGTGGATTTGCTACCACAATGATTATCGGTTTGCTTTCATCATTCTTAACTGCAGTGTTCTTGACACGTATAGTTTATGAAGGACTATTAGCGAAAGATAAGATTAAGAACTTAACATTTACCACTTCTTTGACCAAGAATTTATTGTTGAATCCAACGTTCAATTTCATTGGTAAAAGAAAAGTCGGTTATCTAATTCCGGTTGTGATTATCGTCTTGGGTGCAATCTCAATGATGACAATCGGTTTGAATAATGGTATTGACTTTACTGGAGGACGTAATTATATCGTACGCTTCCATCAAGACGTTCAAACAGATGAAGTGCGTAACTTGTTGAACGACAGTCTGGAAGGAGCTGTAAGCGTTATTACTATCGGTTCTTCTAATCAGGTAAGAATTTCTACAAACTATATGATCGAAAACAGTGATCCTGCTGTAGATCAAGAAATTGAAAACAAACTTTATACAGGATTGAGTTCGTTACTGCCTGAAGGAACAACTCTCGACCAATTCAAGAGTGACTTTATTCAAAGTTCTCAGAAAGTAGGACCAAGTATGGCTGATGATATCAAGAATAGTGCAATTCTCGCTGTTATCTTTGCAATGCTGTGTATGGCGTTCTATATTCTTATACGATTCCGTGAGTTTGCATTCTCAGTTGGTGTATTCGTGTCTGTATTGATGGTTACCTTATGTATCATCTCGTTCTATACGCTACTTTGGAAGGTGTTACCTTTCTCAATGGAGGTAGACCAGACATTTATCGCTGCTATCCTTACAATTATCGGTTATTCTATTAACGATACCGTGGTTGTATTCGACCGTATTCGTGAAACGACAGCTATCTATCCGAAGCGCGATCGCTTCCAGGTATTTAACTATGCATTGAACTCTACATTATGTCGTACGTTCAGTACTTCATTCTCTACATTCCTTGTAGTATTATGTATCTTCATGCTTGGTGGTAGCACGATACGAAGCTTTACGTTTGCAATCTTAGTAGGTGTTATCTTAGGTAGCTACTCTACTTTGTTCGTTGCAGCACCTATCGCTTACGAAATCCAAAAGAAGAAACTGAAGAAAAAAGGTGTTGTTTTGGAAAAAGGTGACATGTAATAAAAAGACATATCTCAATGAAAGCCTCTGCAATTGATTGCAGAGGCTTTTTTTATCACTGACACTCGATAGAATAGCTTTACCATCCTTCAAAAAGAGGAATAAGCCTCCGAGGGAGTAGGAAATATGCAGACTGCTTAATGTTATGAACGTAGGTAAACAATAAAAAATCCCGGTTGAAAGACTAGTCTCTCAACCGGGATTTTGCTTATCTTAAATCAATTCTTAGCAACAGCGTGGTTTTAGCTGTTTGAAGAAATCATTACCCTTGTTATCTACCAAGATGAATGCAGGGAAGTTTTCAACTTCGATTTTCCAGATAGCTTCCATTCCTAATTCAGGATATTCTAAACATTCTACTTTCTTAATGCTTTCCTGAGCAAGGATAGCAGCCGGTCCACCGATACTACCAAGGTAGAAACCTCCATGCTTTTTACAAGCATCGGTTACTTGTTGGCTACGGTTACCCTTTGCAATCATAATCAAGCTGCCTCCATTTTCTTGGAACAGATCTACATACGAGTCCATACGACCAGCTGTAGTAGGCCCAAATGAACCTGATGGCATACCAGCAGGAGTCTTAGCCGGACCAGCATAGTAGATAGGATGATCTTTGATATATTGAGGCAGACCTTCTCCAGCGTCTAAGCGTTCTTTCAGCTTAGCGTGTGCAATGTCACGGCCTACAACGATTGTTCCCGACAATGACAATCGGGTTGATACAGGGTATTTATCTAATACTTTCAGGATTTCCGACATAGGTTGATTCAAATCAATCTTTACGGCATCACCTTCACCAGCCTGACGGAGTTCTTCAGGGATTAGGCGACCTGGGTTTGTTTCCAATTTCTCAATCCAGATACCGTCTTTATTGATTTTTGCCTTGATGTTACGGTCAGCCGAGCAAGATACTCCCATACCCACCGGACAAGAAGCACCGTGACGTGGAAGACGGATGATGCGTACATCATGTGCGAAATACTTACCGCCGAATTGTGCTCCAAGACCAATTTTGTGAGCTTCTTCAAGCACTTGCTTTTCCAGTTCGATATCGCGGAAAGCCTGTCCACCTTCATTACCTTTAGTCGGCAAGGTGTCGTAATAATGCGTAGAAGCCAATTTAACAGTCTTCAGGTTCGTTTCAGCAGATGTTCCTCCGATTACAAATGCAATGTGATAAGGAGGACATGCAGCTGTACCCAATGATTTCATCTTTTCAACTAAGAAAGGAACTAAGGTTGCCGGATTAAGCAATGCCTTGGTTTCTTGATACAAATAAGTCTTGTTTGCAGAACCACCACCTTTGGCGATGCAAAGGAACTTGTATTCATCACCTTTAGTAGCATACAGGTCGATTTGTGCTGGAAGGTTGCATCCGGTATTGATTTCCTTATACATATCTAGAGGGACATTCTGTGAATAACGCAGATTTTCTTCTGTATAAGTTTCATATACACCCTTTGACAAAGCTTCTTCGTCACATCCTGTTGTCCAAACTTGTTGTCCTTTTTTACCCACAATGATAGCTGTTCCTGTATCCTGGCAGAAAGGAAGTTTACCTTTCGCTGATACTTCTGCGTTACGAAGGAAAGTCAAGGCAACAAACTTATCGTTGTCGCTTGCTTCAGGATCCGCAAGAATCTTCGCTACTTGTTGTTGATGTTCAGGGCGCAAGAAAAAAGATACGTCGTGAAATGCTGCTTTAGCCAATTTAGTTAATGCTTCGGGCTCAACTTTTAGGATTGTCTTACCTTCGAACTCAACTGTAGATACATGCTCTTTTGTCAGCAAATAATACTCAGTATTGTCCGGCCCCATAGGAAAAGGCTCCTGATAATGAAAAGGAGGTGTTGCCATATCGCTATATTTCTTATAAGTTAATAATGCTCGCAAATGTAAAATACCAACAAATTTACTCATTATTTCGCATAAAGAGCAAAAATAGATTATGTGATATGGTAAAACATAAAAAGAAAATTCTATTTTTGTAAGTATGAGTATGCCTAGAATTACTATTCGTTTTCTATTATTTACCACATTGCTAATATCTGCTGTTGTACAAGCGCAGATCAGTCATGGTGGCCGGCCTCTGCCATTTATCACAGTCAGATCGACCTCAGATAATCTTTTCAAAGAAATGCCTGCCTTTGACCTCGACGAACAAAAAAGAATAGATTCATTAGAACAAAGCGACCTTCGGGGAGGATATCCTTTCGCATACAAGTTTATAACTGACTTTACACCAGCGAATTCGGGGAGTTCATACATATTATCTGATGGTACAAGAGTCTGGCGACTTGGAATCCGTTCAGCCAATGCATACTCAATCAATGTTTTATTTACAGAATATGAATTACCTGAAGGAGCCCGACTCTTTCTTTACAATCCCGATCAGAGCCAGATTTTAGGGTCATTCAATCATCTGAATAATTCTGAGTACGACTTATTGCCTGTTTCCCCTATTGATGGAGATGAGCTTATCATCGAGTATCAAGAACCTCCGGGAGTCGACTTTTCTGGCCGATTAAGAGTCGGAGAAGTCAATCACGGATACCGTAGCCTGCGTGGAATGGAACCAGGTGATGCTATTCCCGATTTTGCTTGTATACCACCTGTTGTATGCCATACTGATGGAACAACGAACTACGATGACGTGGTAAGAAGTACGGTTCTTTTGATAATAAACGGAACCACCCTTTGTAGTGGAGCTTTGGTAAACAATACCAATAACGATAAAACACCATATCTTCTTACAGCCTCGCATTGTCTGAACAATCGATTTCTGAATACAAATACCGATTATGTAAAAGTAGCCAGTACGATTGTAAGCTTTTTCAATTACGAAAGTCCCTTTTGCGATCCTGTCTTAAGGGGTACAGAAGAACTTTCCATGGCATCAGCCCGATTTTATGCCGTCAATGAGCAAACAGACATGGCTTTATTGGGATTGATGGATATACCCCCGGTCTATTACCGTCCCTATTATGCCGGCTGGAATATTGCTGAATCACATACTCCGCCTTATACAAATATTCATCACCCCAAAGGAAGTGTGAAACGGGTCAATATCAGTTCGCAAAATGTAGAATTGAAAACGTATGAAAACATGCCCCGATTCAATCCCAATTCATTCTGGCATTTAAAAGAATGGGAGGTAGGAAGTACGGCTGAAGGATCTTCAGGCTCTCCCTTGTTTGATAGCAACATGCGGGTTGTCGGTATGCTTACCGGAGGAAAATCAAATTGTGAAAATCCGAAAGACGATATGTTCTATGCACTTCATATGAGCTGGATGGCGGGAACGACTGACGAGACGAATCTCATGCCTTGGCTTGATCCTGCAGGAACAGGTGTGTTGGTATGCGACGGAATAGATCCGTATGGTCTTGACGGAGCTATTGAGCTGAGTAATGTAAGAAGCAGTGGGAGACAAGCAGAAGCTGAAGTGGCTTTGCTGCCTTCACCGGCTTCCGGACAGCAGTTTGGAATAAATTCATTGCAAACGACCGAGTATGCCGAATCATATACGATAAATGGGCAAGCAAAAGTATATGGGGCCTATTTTGTAACTCCTCCTATTCAGAATTATACCAATCTGACCGTACAGGTCAATGTGTATAATGAGTCCGGAACAAATACACCCGGATCAATTATTTATACCACAAGTTTTAATCCGACCTATACGAACAAACAAAATCTTAGTGATGATTTTCAAGAATCAGTTAAGCCTTTGAACAGAGGGCAAGAGAGCTTCATTAAGTTTGATTCAGCGGTTTATGTTTCCAATCGCTTTTTCATTGGATATTCTATAACAGCAACAGAAAGAGATTCATTTACAGTTTACAGCCTTCCCGATAGAGCGGTAGCGCAGAACACAACTTGGGTTAACTATCAAAACACATGGTTAGAAAACACATCTCATCCTGTGAATCCTTATAAATCATCTCTTTTCATTGATCCGGTGCTCCGTAAGGAGGATATACCTATTGCTAACATTTCTATCCCGGTTTCCGAGTTGGGAGTATCTGTAGATCGTGAATTAAAACGATTAACGGTCATACTGCCCGAGAGGTCTTTGCAGGTAAGATATGAACTATTTGCAATTGACGGAAAACTGGTACGAAACGGATGGGTTTTTGACGGACAAAATCAGATTCAATTACTTCAGACCGGAGTGTATATCTTGACGTTATACCTTGAGGGGAAAAAACAAGTAGTGAAAATTGCCCTATAAGGATTGAAAATCCCTAATTTTATTTATCCTTCTTAACACGTCTTAACGTCAAAGTTTTTATTGTATCTTCTTTATTCATAACGAAAAAATATATAGTTTTGCACGTATTGGCAATGGGATTGTATAGAAGTGAAATAAATAATAATAATTTTTTAAAACTAACATCAGATTATGAACAAAAAGTATTTACTGCCTTTCTTAGTATTGGCTGCGATCGTAACTTTTTCTTCTTGTTCTAACAAGTTGAAACCGTTAGCGCAAGAGTACATCAAAGCCGAACCGCAGCCGCTTGAGGCTATCGGTGGACAGGTACCCGTGACTATTAATGCAACATTCCCTGCCAAGTGGTTTAACAAGAAAGCCGTTGTAACTGTTACTCCGGTACTTCGTTATGCTGGTGGTGAAGCTTGGGGTACTGCTTACACTTTCCAAGGTGAAAAAGTAGCAGGAAACAATCAAGTTATTCCTCAAAAAGAAGGAGCTAACGTAACAATGAAATCTTCTTTCACTTACAAACCTGAAATGAAGAAATCAGAATTGTTCCTTACTTTTGATGCAAAAATTAAGAACAAGACGATCAAACTTCCTGATGTAAAGATTGGTGAAGGTGTAGTTGCTACTTCTGAATTGGCAAATGCTGCAACAGCAACTCCTGCTATTGGAGCAGACAAATTCCAACGTATCATCAAAGAAGCACACAGTGCAAACATCATGTTCCTTATCCAACAAGCAGAACTTCGTTCTAAAGAACTTTCAAAACAAGAGCTTAAGGATTGGAAAGACCTTGTTAAAAACGCTGACGAAGCTCCAAATCAAAATGTAGCTATCGAAATTTCAGCTTACGCTTCTCCTGATGGTGGTGTGAAATTGAATACAGGTCTTGCTGAAAAACGTGAAGGTAATACTTCAAAGTATTTGACTAGAGAATTGAAGAAACAAAAAGTTGATGTTCCGGTTGATGCACGTTACACTGCTCAAGACTGGGAAGGTTTCCAAGAATTAGTTTCTAAATCAAATATTCAAGACAAAGACCTAGTTCTTCGTGTTCTTTCAATGTACAAAGATCCAGAACAACGTGAAAAGGAAATTAAAAACATCTCAACTGTGTTCAGCACATTGGCAGATGAAATCCTTCCTCAATTACGTCGTTCTCGTTTAACTGCTAATATCGAAATCATTGGTAAGTCTGACGACGAAATCAGTGCTTTGGTTAAGAGCAATCCAAGAGAACTTAATGTAGAAGAAATCCTTTATGCAGCTACTTTGACTAACAATGCAGCTGAAAAAGAAGCTATCTACAAAAAAGCTAGCGAATTGTATGGTAACGACTATCGTACTTGGAACAACATCGGTATGCAACGTTTCGTGGCTGGCGACTTAGCTAAGGCTGAAGAAATGTTCAATAAAGCTAATTCAGTAAAAGCTAATGCAGAATCTAACATGAACTTAGGTTTGATCGCTTTAACAAAGGGTGACAAAGCAAAAGCTCAACAATTGTTAGGAAGCGCTTCAGGTGTTAACGAACTTAGCGAAGCTTTAGGCGTTCTTTATTTGCAACAAGGCGAATATGCAAAAGCTGTTAACTCATTCGGTGCTATCAAGAGTAACAACGCTGCTTTAGCTCAGATTTTGGTTAAAGACTATAGCAAAGCTCAACAAACATTGAATGCTGTTGCTAATGCTGATGCAACTACTGAATATTTGAAAGCAATCGTTGCAGCTCGCACAAACAATTCAAATGGTGTTATCAGCAGCCTTAAGGCAGCTATCGCAAAAGATAGCTCTTTAGCTAAAGAAGCTGCTAATGACTTGGAATTTGCTAAATATGCAACAAACGCAGATTTCACAAGCTTAGTAAAATAAGATTATTTCCATAAATAAGAAAACCGGCATTTTGTAAAGAAATGCCGGTTTTTTTTGTTCCTACTTTTAACTCTCATCCCGATGTTAATATGCGGAAGTGGACGCATTGAAAATCAATCTATAGATGGTTCTAAAAAAACATCCCGAACGTTTTTGAAAACGATCGGGATATTTTTTATTTTTCATCGGGATGTTTTTTTGATGATGAATATCAACGGAAAATAACATCGGGATGTATGTCCGAATTTATTCTGTTTTAATCGATTTAACAGGATTTACAATTGCAGCCTTAAGCGACTGGAAACTTACTGTACATAAGGCAATGCCTACAACTAACAAGGCTACCATTCCAAAGAATGTCCAATCCAAGGAAATTCGGTAAGAATAGTCACTCAGGTATTTATTCGTAATATAAACAGCAGTAGGAATACCCAGCGTAAAAGCAATTAGAATAAGTTTGAGGTAGCTCTTAACAAGCAGACAGATGATGCTGAATGTAGAAGCCCCCAATACCTTGCGTATTCCGATTTCACGAGTACGTTGTTCGGCCGAGAAAGCACTAAGTCCGAACAGACCCAGGCAGGAAATAAAGATGGCCAAAGCTGCGAAAAGACCTGCCAATTTGCCCTCGAGTTTTTCACTCTTAAACAAGTTGTCGAAATATTCATTCATGTATACGGGCGAGAATGATTCGTCGGGCAAGAAGTTGTGTAAGACGGTTTGTATGGTCTTCAGGCTTTCACTCGTATTATATCCTGGTTTTAAACGGACAAACAGATTACCTGAGCTTTCGGGTGAGAAAAAGAGAATCATAGGCTCGACCTTATCAGTGTAGATGTCGTTAAATATAACATTCTTTACAATCCCGATCACTTCTGCATATTGATTAACCTCGCCTTGGCCTATCCGACCTCCTACACGCCCTTCCTCTTTCATGATTTCAGCTAAGGCCTCGTTAATAATCACATAGTTTCCACCTTTCTGATGAGGTTGAAAATCCTGACCTTCTAATAGTGTCATGCCTGCGGCGTCAATAAGTCCGGAAGAAGCATCCACTACATAGATAAGCGGGTCTGTTTCCATGTCTTTCCCTTTCCATTTGTACCCTCCACCGTTACTGCCAATCCGTATGACCAGCTGTTGGCTTAGTCCTGCACTTTCTACTATTCCTGTGTTTTTAAGCTCATTCTGTATGGCTTGATAATTCTTGCGCATTTCAGGTGGGATCTGATAGATGGCCAGATTTTCTTTATTTAGGCCGATATCACGTCCCTGTCCGTATTGTATTTGTTTGAATACGGCTAGTGTTGCACAAATAAGTACAAATGCTACAGCAAACTGAAAGACAACTAGCGCTTTACGTATCCAGACTACACTTCCTGATTTGCCTCCCGTATGTTGTTTTTTAAGTGTTGAAACAGGAGAAAAAGACGAAAGGAAAAATGCCGGATAACTTCCTGCCAACAAGGTGCAAAATAGCCAAATAAAGAGAATGCCTCCAATAATTAATGGATTTGTCCAATCGATAGATAAGTTTACTGAAACTAATTGGTTGAACATAAGCAAGCATAAATAAACCAGTCCTATGGAAATGAGGATAGCCAAGAGGGTTATCAATCCGGATTCGTAAAGAAATTGGGCGATAAGAGATTTTCGCTTAGTTCCAAACGTTTTACGTACGCCAACCTCCAGTGCCCTGCTTTGTGAACGTGCAGTGGATAGGTTCATGAAGTTGATACAAGCAATCAAGAGTATTATTATACCTATGGCAGAGAAAAGCCTAACTGTTTTTATATACCCCGTACCTGTGTCCTTGCCATCTTTAAATTGAGCATACAGTCTGTGCTTTAAGATAGGATAAATAAATAGTTCGGTGTTTTTCCCGGGACTCTTTTCTGAAATTAGGACCTTGAGTTTGGCATTGATCTCATCTACATTAACTTCAGGAGCCACTTCTACAAAACAACTGTGCCAATTTTGTCCCCATCCGTCAACAGTCCATCCTTTATCGATATAATCTTGTACAAGGATGCTAAAGGGTATTAACCATTCAAATTGGAAATTGGTATTTTCGGGCATATTTTTGAAAACACCGGTTATTTCATAAAAACGTTTCTCTACTCCTACGCGCTTTCCAATAGGGTCGGTATCTCCAAACATTTTATGTGCCATTTCTTCACTAATCACGATGGGATATCCGCCTTTGAATACGGTGGCGGCATCTCCACGTACAAACTCTACACTCGCTATGCTGAATAGGGTAGAATCGGCATACCATCCATTTTCACGAAACGTGTTCCTGGTGTTTTCCGGTATAAACGTATAGGTCCAATCGTCTATACGGGCAATGCGATTGATAGAGGGAAACTCACGTTCTATGGTCTCCGCCAGTGGACCCGGTGCTACGCGAAACGTATAGGTTTCGTCACCATAAAATTGATGCTGCCAAACGCTATATATATTTTGGGCATTAGGAATCGCTTTGTTGAAACTGACCATGTGTTCCACCCAAAGGAAAATAAGGGCTGCAGAGGTAATCCCTACGGCAAGTCCAAGTAAATTGAGTATACCGTATGTTTTATTACGGAAAATAATACGAAAGGTTTTCTTAATATTCATGTTTTAATGCTTTAATGCTTAATCGGTGTAAACAATATCTTTCAAAAAATTCTCTACCACTAATTTCCCGTCTAACATATTTATGATGCGATGACTAAAACGGGCATCATGCTCACTGTGGGTTACCATAACGATTGTTGTTCCTCTATCATTTAGTGAGGTAAGCATTTCCATAACCTCTATACCATTTTTACTATCCAGATTTCCCGTAGGTTCATCGGCCAAGATTAATTTGGGGTTATTTACGATTGCGCGTGCAATGGCAACTCGCTGCTGCTGACCACCTGAAAGCTGGTTGGGGAAATGATTCCTCCTGTGCCACATGTTCACGTCTTTCAGCGCTTTTTCAACCATTTGTTTTCTTTCGGATGAACGAACACCACTATATTCAAGGGGGAGTTCGACATTTTCGAATGCCGTAAGTTCTTGTATGAGGTTGAATTGTTGGAAGATGAATCCGATATTTTCTTTTCTAAGATCGCATTGTTTGTTTTCATTTAGTGATGTAACCTCTGTACCATTGAACATATAATTGCCACTGTCGGGCTTGTCGAGCATGCCCAATATATTCAGTAATGTGGATTTTCCACAACCCGAAGGTCCCATTATAGAAACAAATTCATGGTTTTTTATGTGAAGAGAGATGCCATCTAAAGCAAGTGTTACCACCTCTTCCGTTCTGTAAGTTTTTGTAAGTCCGTTAATTTTAATCATAAAAGTTGTTCGATTGATTCATATAGGATAATAAATACGATTTTTGTGCCAAATATTTAAATATCTGATAAATAGTGTAATATGTGATTTTGTATTTTTGTAAACTGTTCGAAAATGAACTCTTTTTGTCCACTAACGTACACTTTTGTTTGATTTTCTGTGAACAAGTCAGATTGTCTTCTTTATGTAGCCTCAATTAGTTAGTTAGGGGAGCTATAGCGTAGATTGGGAGCCTTGTTTCTATTGCCGAAATATTTCTTTAATCATTTGTTTCATCCGTGTATTTACTCTACCTTTGCTGCGAAAACACGACTTGAGAAGCTGAAATTCTAAAAACAATTAAATAACTTAAATTCTTATCTTATGTGGTTACTTAATTCTTCTATCGGGAAGAAACTGATAATGAGTATATCAGGTCTCTTCCTTATTTTGTTTCTAGTGTTCCACTTATGCATGAATATTGTAGCTGTATTCTCTGAAGAAGGTTACAATATGGTGTGTGCATTTTTGGGATCTAATTGGTATGCATTAGCAGGTACTTTGGTGTTAGCTGCCGGCTTTGTTATCCATATTATTTATGCGATTATCCTTACGTTGCAAAATCGTAAGGCGCGCGGAAATGACCGTTATGCGGTTAATGCTCGTCCGAAGAACGTTGAATGGTCTTCAAAGAACATGTTCGTTTTAGGAGTAATTGTCGTAGGCTTCTTACTTTTACACTTCGCTCAGTTCTGGTACAAAATGATGTTTGCCGAAATTATGGGACATCACGAAGTAGAACTTGGTGGAGCAATGGTTGGTACGACTGAAGGCGCTGCATTTATTAAGTACTATTTCAGCCAACTTTGGATTGTAATTGCTTATCTTGCATGGTATGTTGGTTTGTGGTTCCACTTGACTCATGGATTCTGGAGTGCACTTCAGACAATTGGTTGGAACAACACTGTATGGTTTAACCGTTGGAAAGCTATCTCAGATGTATTTGCTACATTGATATGCTTAGGTTTTGCATTTGTGACAATCGCATTCTATCTGAAGAGCCTTTGTGGAGGTGCTTGCTGTTAATTTCAGGTGTAATCAATCATTGAAAATTTATTATTATGACTAAGATAGATTCAAAAATTCCTCAGGGGCCATTAGCCGATAAGTGGAAAAATTATAAAGCTCATCAAAAATTAGTGAACCCTGCTAATAAGCGTCGCTTGGATATTATTGTTGTAGGAACTGGTCTTGCCGGTGCGTCTGCAGCTGCATCTCTTGCGGAAATGGGATTCAATGTTCTGAACTTCTGTATTCAGGATTCACCTCGTCGTGCACACTCAATCGCTGCACAAGGAGGTATCAACGCTGCTAAGAACTATCAAAACGATGGTGACTCTGTTTACCGTCTGTTCTATGATACAATTAAAGGAGGTGACTATCGTGCTCGTGAAGCAAACGTATATCGCCTTGCTGAAGTTTCAAATTCAATTATCGACCAATGTGTTGCTCAAGGTGTACCATTTGCTCGTGAATACGGTGGTTTACTTGACAACCGTTCATTCGGTGGTGCTCAAGTATCGCGTACGTTCTATGCTCGCGGCCAGACGGGACAACAGCTGTTGTTAGGTGCTTATTCAGCATTGAGCCGTCAGATTGGTTTGGGTAAGGTGAAAATGTACACTCGTCATGAAATGCTCGATGTAGTTATTGTTGACGGACGTGCACGCGGTATCATCGCTCGCAACTTGGTTACAGGTAAGGTAGAACGCTTCTCTGCTCACGCAGTAGTTGTTGGAACAGGAGGTTATGCAAATACATTCTTCCTTTCAACTAACGCAATGGGATCTAACGGATCAGCTGCTTGGCAATGCTACAAGAAGGGAGCTTATTTCGCTAACCCTTGTATGTGTCAAATCCACCCAACTTGTATCCCTGTTCACGGAGAATTTCAATCTAAATTGACTTTGATGTCGGAATCTCTTCGTAATGACGGACGTATCTGGGTACCAAAGAAAAAAGAAGATGCAGAAGCTATCCGTGCAGGTAAATTGAAACCTACACAAATTAAGGAAGAAGACCGCGACTACTATTTGGAACGTCGTTATCCTGCATTCGGAAACCTAGTACCTCGTGACGTAGCTTCTCGTGCAGCTAAAGAACGTTGCGACGCTGGTTTTGGTGTTGGAAACACTGGTCTTGCTGTATATCTTGACTTTGCTGACGCTATCAAACGTCTTGGAAAGAATGTAGTCGAACAACGCTACGGTAACTTGTTCCAGATGTATGAAAAGATTGTTAACGACAATCCATATGAAACACCGATGATGATCTACCCTGCATTGCACTATACAATGGGTGGTTTGTGGGTTGACTATGAATTGATGACATCTATCCCTGGTTTGTTCGCTATCGGTGAAGCAAACTTCTCTGATCACGGTGCAAACCGTCTTGGTGCATCTGCATTGATGCAGGGATTGGCAGACGGTTATTTCGTATTGCCTTATACAATTCAGAATTATTTGGCAGATCAAATTCAGGTACCACGTTTCAGTACAGACCTTCCTGAATTTACTGAAGCAGAAAAACAAATCAAAGATCGTATTAACCGCTTGATGAATGTTAAGGGTAAACGTTCTGTTGATAGTATCCATAAAGAGTTAGGCCACATTATGTGGGATTTCGTAGGTATGGGACGCGACGAAGCCGGATTGAAACTGGCTATTGATAAGCTGAAAGCACTGAAGAAAGAGTTCTGGAGCAATGTTCGTATACCTGGTGCAGCTGAAGACTTAAACGTTGAGCTTGAAAAAGCATTACGTTTGGCAGACTTTATCGAATTGGGTGAACTGATTGCTCATGATGCTCTTGATCGTGAAGAGTCTTGTGGTGGACACTTCCGTCTCGAGCACCAGACTGAAGAAGGTGAAGCCCTTCGTCACGACGATAAGTTCGCTTACGTATCTTGCTGGCAATATCAAGGCGAGGATAAAGATCCTGTCATGCTGAAAGAGCCTCTTGAGTATGAGTTTGTAGTTCGTCAACAACGTAACTATAAGAACTAATAAAGTACCAACTCTAAAAAATTAACGACAATGGATAAAAATATAAATATCACACTGAAAGTCTGGCGTCAGAAAGGTCCGAGAGAAAAAGGTGCTTTCGAGACTTATAAATTGACAGATATTTCTCAGGGAAGCTCTTTCCTGGAAATGCTTGATATCCTTAACGAACAGTTGATTAACGAAGGCAAAGAACCTGTTGTGTTTGACCACGACTGCCGTGAAGGTATCTGTGGTATGTGTTCACTTTACATTAACGGACACCCACACGGACCAGACACAAGCGTAACAACTTGTCAGCTTCATATGCGTCGTTTCAACGATGGCGATACAATCACGATCGAACCTTGGCGTTCTGCAGGTTTCCCTGTAATTCGTGACTTGATGGTAGACCGTTCTGCTTACGACAAAATTATTCAGGCAGGAGGTTTCGTATCAGTAAATACAGGTGGTGTACCTGATGCAAACGCTATTCCAATTCCAAAGAAGGATGCTGACTTGGCTATGGATGCTGCTGCATGTATCGGTTGTGGAGCTTGTGCTGCAGCATGTAAGAACGGTTCAGCTATGTTGTTCGTTTCAGCTAAAGTAAGCCAGTTGGCTCTACTTCCTCAAGGTAAAGTTGAAGCTGCCCGTCGTGCGAAAGCAATGGTAGCTAAGATGGATGAACTTGGATTCGGAAACTGTACAAATACACGTGCATGTGAAATGGAGTGTCCAAAAGATATTTCAGTAAGCAACATTGCTCGTCTGAATCGTGAGTATATCTGGGCTAAATTAAAAGACTAATTCAGCTATCAGAATAGTATAAAAGGCGTTTCCTTCTTGGAAACGCCTTTTGTCGTTTCAATAATAGTGATTATAATTTATTAAATGTACAAAAACACTTATTAGCATTTCGTATATTGTCATTATTCGAAAGATATGTACTTTTGTACAGTGGTTTTTTCATAATAGTATTAGATTTAAGGTTAACAAAGTTGTTTAGAGGTTGTCGGGAGACAGCCTCTAATTAGTTTTATACTTACCTTTGTGTTTAGAGTTACAGAAATAAACATGGAATCAGATGAACAAAACGAAAATCACTATCGTAGGTCTTGGCTATGTAGGATTGCCATTAGCAGTGGCCTTCTCGCGTAAATATGATGTCATTGGCTTTGACATAAATAAAGAACGCATATCCCAGTTAAATCAATGTTTGGATCGTACGAAAGAGGTGGAGAGTGGAGACCTTTCCGAAGCACTTTCATTGGGGCTGAAAATTAGTGATGATTCGCAAGCTATTGCTGATTCAAACGTCTACATAGTAACGGTTCCCACCCCTGTAACGCATTTTAAAACACCAGATCTTACTCCCCTGCTTAGTGCTACCGCAACAATTGGCAAAGTGTTGAAAAAAGGAGATATCATAGTCTATGAATCGACGGTATATCCCGGCTGTACGGAAGAAGACTGCGTACCTGTATTGGAACGTGAATCAGGCTTAAAGTATAATGTGGATTTCTTTTGCGGCTACTCTCCCGAGCGCATCAATCCCGGAGATAAGA
This sequence comes from Bacteroidota bacterium, assembly GCA_023429375.1. Classification (GTDB taxonomy): domain Bacteria; phylum Bacteroidota; class Bacteroidia; order Bacteroidales; family Tannerellaceae; genus Massilibacteroides. The sequence continues at coordinate 195,506 of JAEYVY010000007.1, forward strand.
AAAATAAACTGACAACTATCCGAAAGGTAGTGTCCGGTTCTACCCCTCAAACAGCTGATAAAATCGAACAGTTGTATGCCTCTATAATAACGGCAGGAACCCACAAGACATCGTCAATAAAAGTGGCAGAAGCCTGTAAAGCTATTGAAAATGCCCAACGAGATGTGAATATATCATTTGTGAACGAATTGGCCCTGATATTCGATCGAATGGGGATAGATACAACTGAGGTGCTGGAAGCGGCAGCAACAAAATGGAACTTTCTAAAATTCACTCCTGGCCTTGTTGGTGGACATTGTATAGGTGTCGACCCCTATTACCTGCTTTACAAATCTCAATGTCTGGGCTATAATCCCCAAGTGATCTTATCGGGTAGAACTGTAAATGACGAGATGGGGCGGTTTGTAGCGTCTAAAACCGTGAAACTAATGATAAAGAACGGAATTAAGATTGATGGCAGCAGAGTCCTGATCTTGGGATTTACCTTCAAAGAAAACTGTCCGGATACACGTAACACCAAAGTAGTTGACGTAATCGACGAACTTAAAGATTTTGGAGTCGAAGTGGATGTCTATGACCCCTATGCCATTAAAGAAGAAGTGCGAGCAGAATACGGTCTGGAGCTGCTGGAAGAACTGCCTGACTTGAAGAAATACGATGGAATCATCTTGACTGTTGCGCACAATGAATTTAAAGACCTCGATTTCTCATTTACACAAAGCCAGCCAACAGTCTTGTTCGACGTTAAGTCGGTAATTGATAAAAAGCATACACACGGTCGTCTGTAAGAAGTATTCATCTGAAAAAGAAATAAAGTCCTACTCAATTCGTTATATTTGTAATCATTTAGTCACTCTCAGATGGGAGTGACGAGCACTTCGTATGTTTAAAAAGATTATTTAGGTGGCAGAGCAATCACTAAAAGACAAAACAGCAAAAGGTATATTCTGGGGCGGCATAAGCAATGGCCTTCAGCAGGTATTAAACCTAATTTTTGGTATAGTTTTAGCTCGTATACTTGATGTCTCAGATTATGGTATGGTTGGGATGCTAGCCATTTTCTCGGCAATAGCGTCATCTATACAAGAATGTGGTTTTACTACGGCCTTAACTAATGAAAAAGAGATAAAACACGAAGATTATAATGCTGTTTTTTGGTTTAGTGTAATAAGTGGAGTTATAATGTATTTCATACTTTTCTTTTCAGCGCCATTAATTGCTGACTTTTATAAAACACCTGAACTCAAAAATATATCCCGTGTGTTATTTTTAAGTTTTGTTTTTGGCGGAATCGGAACAGCTCAATATGCTTACATGTTTAAAACGCTAATGGTTAAACAGCAAGCAAAAGTTAATGTTTTGGCACTATTCTTTTCGGGAATAGCAGGAATAGTCTCTACTCTTATGGGGTTCGCTTATTGGGGGCTTATAACTCAAAGTCTTATTTACGTAGCTTTGAGTACACTGTTGCGCTGGTATTATTCACCATGGCGGCCTACCTTGAACTTTAATTTTTTTCCGTTAAAGAGAATGATTGGGTTTAGCTCTAAAATATTCTTCTCAAATATTTTCTTACAGATAAGCAATAATATTTTTTCGGTTCTACTCGGTAAACTTTATAATGCTAATCAGGTAGGTTTCTATTCACAAGGACAAAAATGGATGGGAATGGGGCAGTTGTTTATTGGATCAGTAATTAACAATGTTGCTCAGCCAATCTTAGTTCAGGTATCTAATGAAAAAGAACGACAGAAAGAAGTTTTTCGAAAAATGGTTCGCTTTGGAGCATTTTTATCTTTCCCTTTGATGTTCGGGTTGGCTTTTGTAAGTAAAGAATTTATCATAATAGCAATAGGAATAAAATGGGAACCTGCAGTACCTTTCTTGAGAGCATTTTGTATTTGGGGAGCGTTTGCATATTTGTGGATTTTGTTTAATAATTTGCTAATGACCTATGGAAAGTCGAATATCTGTATGTGGGTTACTATATCTACATGTTCATTACAAATGTTGGCTCTACTCATAATGCTCCCATATGGTATTCTTTCTATGCTTGGGGCATATATTATTGCTTACTTTGTTGGCTTATTTGTACAGTATTATTTTGTTAGAAAGCTTATTTCTCTCTCTGTCTTCAATCTCATAAAAGATATTTCTCCTTATCTACTAGCAACTTTTGTGTCTTTTGCAATTGTATGGTTTTCAATAAATCCAATAGATAATATATATACACTATTCATTAGTAAAATTCTACTTAGTGGATTTATTTATTGTGCTATTTTGTGGTTTGGAAATTCTATCATATTTAAAGAATCAGTGCAGTATATAAGGAAAAGAAGATGAGATTTTAAATTCACTTATATGTAAATTTTGAGATTAGAAGAGAATAATAGGCATATAAAGTACTCCCAGAAGAATTTTAAATTAAGATTTACATGCTATTTTCCCCTGGGGTTATTCTTAATTTGATTTATTAGTATCTATCATAAATAAAATGAAATGTAAGAATTTGGAACTTTCTTACATGTTTTTAATTTAAAACTGAAATAACAAAAGGGTTTCTTCATTGGAATTAACCTTTACGAAAATGAATGCTGAGGACATGAATATGAATCATAGAGTAAGAGTGATAGCATTTTATCTGCCACAGTTCCACCCAATACCTGAGAACGATAAATGGTGGGGCAAAGGATTTACAGAATGGACTAACGTAGGAAAAGCAAAACCGCTATTCAAAGGGCATTATCAGCCTCGTGTTCCTGCGGATTTAGGATATTATGACCTCCGTGTCCCTGAAACAAGACAAGCTCAAGCTGATTTAGCCAAAGAATATGGCATTGAGGGTTTTCTTTATTGGCACTATTGGTTTGGAAATGGTAGACGTTTACTAGAAAGACCATTTAATGAAGTATTATACTCAGGAAAACCAGAATTACCATTCTGTTTGGGTTGGGCAAACCATAGTTGGCAAGGAATTTATTGTGGTGTTAAATCGAAAGAACCTCTAATCGAACAACTTTATGGAGGAGAAGAAGACTATGAAAAGCATTTTTATGATGTTTTGCCAGCCTTTAAAGATAATCGGTATATAACAGTTGAGGGTAAACCTCTTTTCTACATACATTCTCCATTAGCATCACCTGAGATTAAGGTTTTTGTAAAGGTTTGGAGTAGATTGGCCCTTGAAAATGGGCTAAAAGGAATTACATTTGTAGGGAATGTGCCAAATAATGAACAGGATATTAATGAGGTACTTAAGTTTTGTTCTTATGTTAATGTCGATACATTATTTGATTTTAAAAAATATGATTTTTCCTTTTGGACCAAAGTAAAGAATAAAATACTAAGAGAGATATTTAAAGTTGGAAATGTTTATGACTATAAAAAAGCGATGAAATACTTTTTTAGTAAAAAAGTCGATAAAAAATATTATTTCCCAACGATTATTCCTGGATGGGATCATACCCCAAGAACTGGTCCTGTAGGAAATGTCCTAAATAATTCGACTCCAGAGCTATTTGAAAAACACGTAAAAGCTGTCTTTAATGAAATTCGAGAAAAAGAGTTAGACAAACGAATCGTTTTTTTAAAATCATGGAATGAATGGGCTGAAGGTAATTACGTAGAGCCTGATCTAAAATTTGGTCATGGTTATCTGAAAGCAATAAAGAATGCATTAAAAGAAATTATCGAATGATGAATCTATCAGATGTAAAGATTATAGAACTGCCTAAAATAAATGATCGGAGAGGTAATCTGTCGTTTGTTGAAGAGGAAACTCATATACCCTTTAAAATAATTAGGAGTTATTGGATTTATGATGTTCCAGGAGGAGAGCTAAGAGGAGGTCATGCATATAAGGAAAATCAGGAATTCATAATAGCTCTTTCTGGTAGCTTTGATGTCGTTTTGGATGATGGAGTTGACAGAAAAGTATTTCATTTGAACCGCTCTTATTATGGGCTATATGTGCCAAACGGAATTTGGAGGCAAATGGAGAATTTTTCAACAAATTCTTTGGCATTAGTATTAGCATCTTCTCCATTTTGTAAAGATGATTATATCTATGATTACGATTTCTTTAAATCAATAAAGCAATGACAAAGTCCTCTGTATACGATTGTTCCATTATTGAGCTGGATAAACATCATCATGAGAAAGGTAATATAACTGTTGTTGAAAGTGGACAGACTGTGCCTTTTGATGTTAAAAGAGCTTATTATTTATATGATGTTCCCGGAGGAGAATCTCGAGGAGGACATGCTCATAAAGAATTGCAACAATTAATAGTTGCTGTAAGTGGTAGTTTTAATGTAATCTTGGATGATGGGAAAGTGAAGCGTACTTTTTTTCTAAATCGTCCCTATCAAGCCTTGTTAGTAGTTCCTGGAATATGGAGAGAACTTGAAGATTTTTCGTCTGGCTCTGTTTGTCTAGTTCTAGCATCACAAATCTATGATGAAAAAGACTATATACGAGACTATTCTGAGTTTTTAAATTATAAAAAAGAGCTAGCCTGATTGAAGATCATCTTTTAGCAGAGGATCAAAGTGAAAAAGGGGAGTTGGCGCTGTTGTATCCAATGACATCCCTACATAAACCTTTGATAATGTAATCATATCATGGTTTATAACACAAAAGGCAAAGCATTAGACATCAAAATTAAAGATGAATCAGGAGTAATCCATCAAATAGGCTGAATATGATTGAATTTTTAGAATTAAAAAAAATAACAGATAACTACTCTGCTGAGATTCATGATGCAGTAAAACGTGTCATTGATTCTGGTTGGTATTTGAATGGAGAGGAAAACAAACAATTTTCTCGAAACTATGCAACTTATATTGGTTCTAAATATTGTCTTGGAGTAGCGAATGGCCTTGATGCTCTGCGTTTAATATTGAAGGCTTATATAGAAATGGGTGCTTTTGAAGAAGGGGATGAAATTATAGTCCCTGCTAATACATTTATTGCTACAGTTTTAGCTATTACTGACAATAAATTAACTCCTGTTTTTGTTGAGCCAGACTTATCTACGCTTCAGATAGATGATTCTAAAATTGAAGGGTTTATATCAAACAAGACGAAAGCAATTATGCTTGTGCATCTTTACGGAAGATGTGCATATACACATAAAATAGGAGATATATGCAAAAAATATAATCTCAAATTAATTGAAGATAATGCCCAAGCGCATGGATGCATGTTTGAAGGAAGAAAAACCGGATCATTGGGCGATGCTGCCGGACATAGTTTTTATCCAGGGAAAAACTTGGGTGCTTTAGGCGATGCAGGGGCTGTAACAACTAATGATTCTGAACTGATACGTATCATTGAGGCATTAGCGAATTATGGATCTTATGAAAAGTATGTATCTGAGTATAAGGGGATAAATAGCCGATTAGATGAGATACAAGCTGCAATCTTAAATGTGAAACTTAAATATTTGGATGAAGACACTAGAAAAAGACAGCAAATTGCAAAGCAGTATATTGATGAAATTCATCATCCAGAAATAATGATTCCTAAAGTTTCAGAAAAAACAAGTCATGTCTATCATTTATTCCCAGTTTTAACACCACAAAGAGAGAACTTGAGGGATTATTTAAAATTGAATGGGATTCAAACGCTAATTCACTATCCAATTCCTCCACATAAACAAAAGTGCTATAAGGAATTCAATCATTTATTTTTACCTGTCACTGAAAGAATACATAAGGAAGAAGTTAGTTTACCGATGAGTCCAATGTTAAGTCAAGAAGAAGTAAAGTATATCATAGAAACAATCAATAAATTCTAAATAGCTGATGGAGATTAATATTTCTGTATTTATTGTGTCATATAATCAGAAGGACTATATTGATCAAGCAATACAATCGGTTTTATCACAAAGCTATCTTCCTTTTGAATTAGTTATTTCTGATGATTGTTCTACTGATGGAACATGGGAGATTATACAATCGTATGCTAATAGGTATCCTCAATTGATAAAAGCAAACCGTAATGAGCCTAATTTGGGAATCTTCCAGAATTTCAACAAAGCGACCTCATTGACTACAGGGAATCTTGTTACATGCGTTGCTGGTGACGATTTCATAAAACCTGGTTATTTTGAAGCAGTTTATAATTGTATAAATGATAATGGACTAAATCCAGATACGGATAGTTTTATTTTGATTCCGAATGTGATAAAACTTTTGGAATCTGGAGAAGAAATAAATCATTCTAATTATCAGTTTAAAGATAAGTCTGTAATAGGATTAACAATAAGAGGAATACTTGATGATCGATATGGGGTTGTAAGTAGAGCCTCCTTAAATAGAACTTCAGATTTCATTGAGAATATAGGCATACATGCTGATTATGTTTGGGGTGTTGATCGGGTATTAAATACTAGTCATTTTTATTTTATTGATGGGTATTATCCTGTTTACAGAGAAGGTATAGGCGTTTCTGCAATCCAGAATAGAGAAAAAGAGATTCTGGCATCTAAATCATGGATTAAAGCAGCAGAAATAGTGATTGAACAATATAAATCGGTTCTTCTAAAAAGGGATATTCGATTTATTAAGTATCTAAAAGCAAAATATAGTTATCTTGCTAATCGTACATTCAAAGCATATTGTCAACTATTTATATTAACTATAATTAATTTGGATAATTTCGGAATTATGAGAAGAGCAACTAAAGCTGTAGTTTTTTTGTTTCTTCCTCGTGTTCTAAAAAAATATTTATTTAAAATTAGGCTACTAGAACAACTTTCAAAATAATGCATGATCTAAAGATTAATAGTACAGTGAAAGTCTATTGTTATAATCTAGGAGATATTTTTATTTGTCTAGCTCATATGAACTCTTGGTGTAGTAGCCAATGAAGCCTTAAAGTGTCCGGATGTAATAGGAGCAATAACATTAGTTGATAATGAGAACGGAGTTTTTCCCAAAAAGAATATATTCCATTAGTTATTATTATAATAAATGAACTAAGGTTATGTTGGAAATCTCAAATTAAGGTGAAACAATACTTGATGAGTACAACTTTCTTTTTATATTATTCTAATTTAATTCGAAAAATAGCGTTCTAGAAATCAACTAAAATGTATAATAATTTTTCATAAGATGAATTACAAATTATTTTTTCATAAATTGTATTTGGCTTGGTTGAAAAGGACTAAAGCTAAAAGCAATCAAAAATCCCGTGCTGTTTGGATGACTAAAGGTTATAATAATACACCTGAAGTATCTTTTATAATACAGTCTCATAATAAAAGTTTAGAAGTCTGTCATATAGTTTCTAAACTTAGGAATAATCAAAACTCTGAGATTATTGTTTTGGATGATGGATCTACCATGGAACATTCAAAAAGGATTATGTCTGAGCTTAACGGAGCAAATGAATTTGTAATACATGCGAATGATTTATTTGAGATTATAATGTATGATAGAGCGATCCGTATGGCAAATGGGAAATTTATTGTGCTATTACAAGATGATGATAATTTCCCTAATTTGGATTGGGTTGATAAAGGAATTCACTATATGAATAGATTTCCAGACATGGTGATATTGGGCGGAAATGGAGGCCATGATTTTGTTTTAAAAGAAGAGACAAAGCAAGGCGTTGGTGTTCCTTATTCTGAAAAAAAAGGAGGCGAATTTCGTTTTGTTCATCATGTAGACAGAGCTCCAATGTTTATCAATAAAGATTTGTTTCTAGACAAAATAAAACATATAAATTATGAATTTGCTCCTTTTCAATTTGATGATTGTGAAATGTGCCTGAGAGCTTGGTTAAATGGCCTGAAAGTTGGATGGTTTGACGCTGGATTTACTTCATTAAGTGCTGGAGGAATGCGTATTTGGAATAATACTTTTCTTGCAGAGCAATGTGAGATAAATTCTAGATTGTTATATGATAAATTTGTGGGCAAGATAGAGACAATAGATGCATTGGTTGATAAATCAAATGAAGACCTGTAAGTAAATGAAGATAGTATTGCTGAATACATCCGAACGTTCTGGTGGAGCTGCTGTTGCTGCTAACAGACTAATGCATGCCTTGAAGGGTGAAGGGCATGATGTTAAGTTAATAGTACGAGATAAACAAACTGATAGTCCAGATGTAGTCAGTGTCAATGCGTCGTTTTTGAATCGGTTGATAAACAAAATAAGATTTATTTGGGAGAGATTGTGTATTTATGTAGCAACCGGGTTCAACCGAGAAATTTTGTTTCAGGTATCTATTGCGAATACAGGTACAGATGTGAGTCTTCATCCTTGGATACAGCAAGCAGATGTTATTCACATTCACTGGATTAATCAAGGTTTTCTTTCTTTAAATGATATAAGCAAACTGATAAAACTAAAGAAACCAATTATCTGGACAATGCATGATTTGTGGATTACAAATGGCATTTATCATTATCCGGATAAGGAAGTATCATCATGGTTAAATAATTTGGTTTTCAGACAAAAAAGAAGAATGGCTTTGTCGGAGATTACTTATGTGGGGTGTAGCAAATGGATTACGTCTTTGGCAGAGAAGAGTGTCTTGCTCGAAAATGCAAAACACATCTCGATTCCTAATCCAATAAATCGCGATTTGTATACTCCAATTCCAAAGTTTGACGCAAGGTCTCAACTCGGAATAAATAGTGATCGCTTTATCATCCTTTTTGGTGCGGCCAAGCTTACTGATACGAGGAAGGGACTGATCTTTTTTTTAGAAGCATGTAAAATTTTATTAGATAGAAATCCGTCTATTAAAGATTATCTGCAAATAGAATTATTGGGTAAAGCTAGCCAAGAAATATGTGATCTTTTCTCCTTTCAAGCGCATGCTATTGGTTTCTTGTCTAATGAAAAACAAATAGCAGCAGCTTATGCGGCTGCCGATTTGTTTGTGATACCTTCTCTTGAAGACAATCTACCCAATACCATTATGGAGTCTATGGCTTGTGGAACACCTTGTGTCGGTTTTAGGACAGGAGGTATTCCAGAAATGATAGATCACCAAGTGAACGGCTATTTAGCTGAATATAAATCGGCCGAAGATCTGGCAAATGGCATTGAATGGGTGCTGAATCATCCGAATAGGAAAGAATTGTCTGATGCATGTGTGAAAAAAGTAGAATCTTGTTATTCAGAGTCGGTTGTTGCTCGTCAGTATATAGAACTTTACAATAACTTGCTAAAGAAATAATATGCAGCCTAAATTTTCAATTATTACTATAACCTATAATGCAGAGCAATGGTTGGAACGAACTATATTAAGCGTTCTTAGCCAATCTTATTCTGCTATCGAATACATCATTATTGATGGAGGTTCAACTGATGGAACAACAAAAATCATAGACCAATATAAGGCAGGCATAGCTTACTCGATAAGTGAACCGGATGCGGGATTATATGATGCCATGAATAAAGGCTTAAAGCAAGCAACAGGAGATTATGTCTGGTTTATCAATGCAGGTGACACTTTGTATTCTGCAAATACCATACAAGAGTTGGCTGGAAGAATGGCTAAAAGAAATACGTTGCCTGATATTATATATGGTGAAACTGAAATTGTAAACACAGAAGGCAAAGTATTAGGTAAGCGGAGGCTTAAAACCCCGAAGAAGTTGACTTGGAAAAGCTTTAGAATGGGGATGTTAGTTTGCCATCAATCATTTATAGCAAAACGCACAGTTGCGCCTCAATACAATTTGAATTATCGTTTTAGTGCAGATTTCGATTGGTGTATACGCTGCTTAAAACAAGCTTCTGACATTCGTAATTCGAGGATGATACTATCCCATTTTTTAGATGGTGGAATGACAGAGGCAAACCGTAAAGCATCGCTTAAAGAGAGGTATACCATAATGTGTGAATATTATGGAAAGGTAACAACGACCCTATTGCATGGTTGGTTTGCCATACGTTTCTATACAGCGAAATGGATTAAAGGGCGAGTTTGAGATTAATTACTTTAATTTGTAAATTATAAATAAGATCATATGCAGGAACTAATACAAAAATGGGGTAAACACGTAGTGGCCGTTGCCGTATTTATACTCTTGTCTGTTGTTTATTTCGCGCCAGCGGTAATAGATGGAAAAGTAATCAGACAGGGCGATACGATTAAAGCAACCGGAATGGGACATAGTCAAATGAAGCAATATGAAGAAACCGCTCAACCAGGTGAATTCAGTGCTTGGTCAAATGCTATGTTTAGTGGGATGCCCTATGTTGCCGGTTATGGCAATCCGGAACCTCAACTACCCCGATTTGATTATTTGGAGACCCCTTTAAAAAGTATTGGCTACTTTGATGCAAGTATGGTCCTATGCGGGTTGGTCTTCTTTTATATTCTAATGTGTATATTGGGAGTAAATTGGTTACTCGCTATTGCAGGGGCTATAGCCTTTGCCTTTGCCTCCTATAATATTATCATCATTGAAGCCGGACATATTGTCAAAGCCTACGTGATTGCCTGTATGCCTCTGACCTTAGGAGGTATGGCTCTATTATTCAGGCGGAAATATTTGTGGGGAGCTTTGACATTCCTCTTTGGTGTTGCACTATCGTTGAGTAACGGACACGTTCAGATCACTTACTATCTCGTATTGTTATGCCTTTTTATTTATTTAGGCTATTTGGTCTTTAAGGTAAAGCAGAAAGAGTACAAAGAACTTTTGAAAGTTAGCCTAATCATGGCTGCCTCTGTAATACTAGCTGTACTTCCTAACGCTAAACATATGTATTCCAACTGGGATTTAGGAAGACACTCTATACGTGGTGCTACTGAATTGACTACGACTTCTGCTGAGGGAGAGAAGATTTCTTCTGGTCTCGATAAGGATTATGCTTTTCAATGGAGCTATCAGAAGCGTGAATTGTTGACATTGCTTATTCCTAATGCTTATGGAGGGGCTTCTGTTGGTACACTTGGACCTGATTCAGAGTTGTATCAGGAGCTAAAAAAGCAGGGTGCTCAAATAGGCAAGGATGTGCAAACGTATACTTATTGGGGGGATAAATTTACTTCCGGTCCGGTTTATTTCGGTGCACTGGTTTGCTTCCTTTTTGTTTTTGGTATGTTCGTTGTTCGAAGCCAATATAAATGGTGGCTGTTTGGCGGAGCTGTGTTCTTGACCTTCCTGGCATTGGGACGTTATATGGATTGGTTTAATGATATAATGTTCCACTATCTGCCTTTATATAATAAATTCAGAACCGTAGAAATGGCATTGGTCATTCCCGGACTTGTTTTCCCTGTAATTGCTATCTGGGGATTAAAAGAACTATTGGCCGGAGACGTTGATAAAGAAAAGTTTAAAAAAGGTATGCTTGGCGCATTGGCTATCACGGGAGGTTTGTGCCTAATGGTTTGGTTGATGCCTAATTTGTTGCTCGACTTCAGATCCGAATTGGATGCCAGATATCAGTTTCCTGATTGGTATTATAATGCCTTGTTAATAGATAGAGCTTCGCTCGCTTCTTCTGATGCACTTCGTTCGTTGATTTTTATTCTGCTTGGAGCTGGCCTAATGTATGCTTATTGGAAGTCAACCAATAAGAAAATGATGGGAACCGTACTTTCACTCGGTGTTGCTATCCTGATTTTGGCCGATCTTTGGACTGTGGATAAGCGCTTTTTGAACGATGAAGATTTTGTAAAGCAAACACCACAAGAAGAATATAAGGCCTCTCTGGCAGATAATGAGATTCTGAAGGATACGGATCTGTCCTATCGGGTATTAAATCTGAACGATCCATTTCAAGAAACAACAACATCTTATTTCCATAAATCAATTGGCGGTTATCACGCTGCAAAATTAAGACGTTACCAAGAATTGATTGATCATCGTTTGATAGGAGAGTTAAATACTTTCATTGGGGCCTTACAAAAAGCGAAGACAGTCGAAGAGCTCTATGAAGCACTTGTTGCTTGTCCTTCATTGAACATGCTGAATACACGCTACATTATCTATAATCCGGAGCAGCCACCAATTCGCAATCCATTTGCATTTGGTAATGCTTGGTTTGTTTCTGAAGTTATGATGGTCGAAAATGCAGATGCAGAAATTGCGGCATTAAACGATATCAATCCACTAAAGACAGCAGTTGTTGATAAGCGCTTTGTTGCAGATTTGGATGGGTTTACTCCATCTACCGATTCAACAGCGTCGATTACTTTGACTGCTTACCGTCCTAATCGATTGACTTATGAGGCGGAGGTTTCATCAGACCAATTGGCTGTATTCTCAGAAATCTACTATCAACCAGGATGGAAAGTAACGATTGATGGACAGCCTGCATCACATTTCCGTGCAGATTGGACATTAAGAGCAATGATTGTTCCACAGGGAAAACATGAAATCGTTTTTGAATTCTATCCCGAAGCATTTGTCGTGGCAGCGAATGTTAGTGCATATAGTTCTTTCCTCATTCTTTTGCTATTGATCGGAGCAATGGGCTATTCTGCCTGGAGTTATTATAAAAAGACGAAAACGGAATAAGAACATTTGTCCTGATTCAGTGTTTTCAAGATAGCAATTCTTGAATCAAAAAAATGAAGTGCCCCTCAAAGTTTGAACAAAAACTTTGAGGGGCACTTCATTTATATTGATACGATGGAATAGTTCTCGTATAGATTAATATCCTAACTCAAAAGGTTGGTCGATGGCTTTAACACCTTCGCTCATCCATTTTGGCATAGGGGCTCCTTTAAGATAATGTTCGAAGAACTGGAACATGCGTTTCTGAAAATCTATTCTGTTTGGCATTTTCATCGGCCAATGCGGTTCGCCCGTATAATTGAGCATCCAGACTGGTTTTTGAAGACGTTTAAGCGCCACAAAATACTCTATACCCTGATACCAAGGCACATGTCCATCCGCATCGTTGTGCATAATTAAAATAGGAGTATTTACCTTGTCCATCATAAACAGCGGTGAGTTTTCCTGATAAAGCAAAGGCTTTTCCCAAGGCGTTGCTCCGATGCGGCTTTGACCGTGCTCGTATTGGAACGAACGATTAAGGCCGGTTTCCCAGCGGATACCACCATAGGCGCTAAACATATTCACTACAGGAGCTCCACTTTCTATTGCTGCAAACAGGTCAGTTCTTGTGGCCAGATGAGCTACCTGATATCCGCCCCAGCTGTGACCTTGTGCGCCGATTGCTTTCTCGTTGATATATCCTTTTTCAATTAGCGATGCAATTCCCGGCATTACACTATTGAAGCAGCTTTCCCCAGGATATCCATCCTTATAACGTACATCCGGATTAAAGATAATATACCCGTTGCTGTTGTATAAGTGGTAGTCAACTGTCGAACGATGAGGTTCGGGCATCCGGTATGAGTAAAGCGTTTCAGAATTGCGTTCATAGAAATTGACGATTAGCGGATACTTTTTGTTCGGATCAAAATTTGCGGGTTTATAAATTATTCCTTCCAGCTTCTTTCCATCCAATGATGTCCATGAAGTCAACTCGGCTGTACCCCATAGGATTCCAGCTTGTTGGTTTCCTAAATTAGTTAACTGAACTGACTTGCCAAACTGTAGATCAGAATAACGGATTTCAGGATAATCCATAAAAGTCTCTGTCTTGTAGATTACCGCGTTCGTGTTTTTAGCTTTCGCAATGAATGTTGCTTTGAAACTTCCTGAGAGAACAGTCTTGGGTTGAGCCGCTTTCTTGAAATTTGCAGTATAGAACCCGGTAGCTTTTGATTCCTCATTAAAGCCGGTCAGAAGCTGTATTTCGTCTAAATCTATAAATCTTTCCTCTTTCTTTGTGGGCTGTATTCTGTACATGAGGCGTTTTTCTTTGCCATTGACCGTGAGGTTAATAGGCTGTTCTGCACCTGTAGGATTAAATTTCCAGATGTCATATCTGTCGTATAGCAAGAGGTATTTATCTTCCTTACTCCAGCCTGCAGCGCCATAAGCGTCTGGGAAGTCAGGGACATCATTCTCACTATCCCATGCGGCAAATGAGTCTGGAGATGTCAGCTTATAAATCTTGTTTTCTTTTAAGAAGCAAGTATACCACGAACTATCAGATGTTGAATACCAACTGGCATATTTCCCTGCCGGAGAGAGCCTCATGCGACTTTCGTTTGCTTTGGCCAATAGCTTGGTTTCTCCGCTTTGCATATGTATTGTGAATACATCTTGTTTGTTTTTTCCGCTCCACATACGTTCCGTGCCATATGGTTTGCTTGTAGCAATGAGTGCAATATCCCCTGTTTCCGGAAGTTGTAAATCCGGAAGTTCAATTGTATTTAATTGCCGTATTGTCTGTGTTGGCAAATGATAAGCAGCCGTATACGTCTTGTTCGCTTCTCTCTTGCGATTTATGACTTGCTGCGTGTGCTGAACAGATTCATCCCAGCTCCAAATTTGCACGTCGGGTCTATTTTCGGCTAAGCTGGTTGTGTCTCTTTCACGTGGCTGAGGAGAAGTAGGAAAGAAAAGGTAGTTATCATCTTTTGAGAACCGTATATCCCCATTTTTGCTGACAATCCAATCCTTCGGAAGATTCGGGTTTCCCTTTGTAGCCAACGCAACTGCCGGTTCTAATTTAGAAGATTGAAATAGTGTAAATCCATTTTTCTCATCTGCTGAATCCTTCTCTGCTTTTTCAGCATAAAGAAAAGCAATTCTATCCCCTGTTTTATTAAATTGAACTTTCTCAAAATTCCCTTTCCCTTCGAGTATCAGCGTTTGTTTTCTGTTGGCTGTTTGATAGATATGAATGCCCGCTTTTTGTCCGGTCGTATCTCCTTTAGAAACGAAGTACATATAGTCTCCTTCTTCAGCAAAACCAAAGTCGGAAACGGCAGGAATGCTGTCAATTACGTTTGCTGTCAAGGAACGGACGTAGAGTGTCGAATCTTTTCTGTTACCTCTTTTATAAGCCAACCAATCAGTCGTTTTCGAAAGTTTAAATGTATGGATTGAGTCTATAGATTCGCTTTGCCCGGAAGTTGCGAATATTATCAGTTTATCCATAGGCATCTGGTCTCGCTTGGTCTTCTGAAGTTTAAGCTTTTCAATTTCAGCTAAAGGCGTTTTTTCTTCAACTACGATATATTTCGATGATGATGTGAACGCAAAATCTCCTGCAAATGGAAATTTCATAATTTCCTTACCCGATTTATCATACAATAAAACGGTAGCATCTCCTTTCCAGGGTTCATGTTTAACGGCTATAAGGCTACCGTCATCAGCTACTTCACTTCGTGTAATACGTTGCCAGTTAGTTAGATCATCAACTGTTAAAGCACGATTCTGAGATTGCGCATAAGTTGCAATCGTACCTAGTATAAAACAAGTTATTGCTACTTTATTTCTAAAGTTCATATTGGTATTTGCTTAAGTGTTTGTATTTCCGTGCAATAATACATTATTGAATCGATATATTACGTATTTTTACTAATCTTTGTCAAATCGTGTTTTAGTTATTCTCTGAACGGCTGTCAAGTCCATTGTGCTTATTTATATTTGTAAAACGCTGATATACAATGGTGAAACTCTCATGTAACATGTTTGTAACATTGTTGAAACGAATCCGAAATAAACGTTTCAGACATTTGCTCTGAAATAGAATGAAACATAGTTGATGGAGACGATTTATCTGGTATTTTTAATATGCCTCTTTATTTTAGCAATATTCGATTTGTCAGTTGGTGTAACTAATGATGCCTCGAATTTTTTAAACTCTGCACTTGGTGCAAAAGCAGCTTCCTTTAAGACAGTCATGATTATTGCAGCAATCGGTGTTCTTATTGGTGCTACGCTGTCAAATGGAATGATGGATGTAGCGAGGCATGGTATTTATCAGCCTCAGCATTTCTACTTTACCGAAATCATGTGTATTCTGTTGGCCGTGATGCTTACTGACATGGTTTTGTTAGACATTTTCAACTCGCTAGGTTTACCTACCTCTACTACTGTATCTCTAGTTTTTGAATTGCTTGGTGCTTCTGTTGCTGTTGCCTTGATGAAGATTTCTAACTCAAGTGGATTGTTGAGTCTAGGTGAATTACTGAATACGGAAAAAGCTTTAACCATGATTCTTGCCATCTTCCTTTCAGTCGCAGTCGCGTTCTTTTTTGGGATGGTTGTTCAGTTTATTACCCGTGTCATCTTTACATTTAACTATAAAAAGCAAGGTAAATATTTTATAGCTCTCTTTGGTGGTGCAGCTGCTACAGCGATTGTTTACTTCATGCTTATTAAGGGATTGAAAGATGTGTCTTTCATGACTGCAGATGTAAAAGCAATGATATTTGAGAATACAAATAAAATTACTCTCTATTGTTTTATCGGTTTTAGTATCCTAATGCAGATTTTGCATTGGTTTAAGGTAAATGTGTTTAAGGTTATCGTTCTACTAGGTACGTTTGCTCTGGCACTTGCTTTTGCTGGCAACGACCTGGTTAATTTCATCGGAGTTCCGATGGTTGCTTATTCTTCTTATGTAGATTTAATCAGTCAGGGAGGTGCCGTATCTCCGGATGCCTTCTTAATGGAATCGTTGACTGAGTCTGCCAAAACCCCTTGGTATTTTCTTGTTGGAGCAGGTGTTATCATGGTGGTTTCACTTTCTACTTCCAAAAAAGCACATAATGTGGTGAAAACATCGTTAGACTTGTCTCGCCAGAAAGAAGGAACTGAAAATTTCGGGACCTCTCCTATTGCACGTGCTTTGGTACGTACCACTTCCAATATATTTTCGTCTATAATTAGCACGATTCCTCCTTCAGTCAGAGCTTGGATCGATACTCGTTTTGTTCGCGTCGATCTACCTGAAGAAGAACAAAATGTAAGTTTTGATATGGTGCGTGCATCCATCAATGTGGTTTTAGCAAGTTTGCTTATTGCATTGGGTACCTCTTTCAAGTTGCCACTTTCTACAACCTATGTTTCGTTTATGGTTGTAATGGGTACTTCATTGGCCGATAGAGCTTGGGGACGTGAGAGTGCAGTTTACCGTATCACCGGAGTTATTTCAGTCGTTGCCGGATGGTTTATCACAGCGGCAGCAGCGTTCTTGTTCAGCTTTATTGTGGCTTTAATTATTTATTTCGGCGGTTTTGCTGCAATGATTGGAATGGTTGGTGTGGCTATATATATGTTGATACATAGCCACCTGATGTATAAGAAAAGACAACGTAAGGCTGCATTAAAAGAAGAGGTGAATGAAACTGTAGCTAAGTTGCTCAGCTCGACAGACAACAACGAAGCTTTGGCGCTTTTCCGTGAGATAAGTCGTGATGAACTCAGTTCAACCTTGCTCTTTGCCAAAGCTACTTTGCGCAAAGTGGCCTACGGCTTTATGAATGAAAATCTTAAAGATCTCAGACAGTCATTACATGAGATAGAAGAGAAAAAGATTCATCTGAAGCAAGTCAAACGTATGGGTACTTTAGGTGTCAGCCATTTGGACCGCGAAGTCGCAATTGAAAAAGGTATTTACTACTATCAGGGAAATGACTTCTCCAGCGAATTAATTTATAGTATCAGACGTATGGCAGAGCCCTGTCGCGACCATATTGACAACCACTTCAATCCTCTAAGCGATATTCAGAAGAAAGATTACGGAGCTGCGGTAGACCGTATTTGCGATTATTTGCAACGTTGTGCAGATCGTCTCAAAGCCAATGACTACTCTACATTCAAGGAATTCGTATTGGAATCGTCAGCCTTGATGAAAGACTTGGTTATCCTGAACAAAGAAGAGCTGCGTCGTTTGCAAGGACAAACAGGAAGCACCAAGGTTAGTATGGTCTATCTGAATATGATTCAAGAGACAAAGAATGTTATTCTCTTCTCGACAAACTTATTGAAAGTGAGCCGTAAATTCCAAATTGAAAGAGATAATTAATCACTTGCGATAATCATTCATGGTTTTCTCTGTTGATTAGACGAATTTATTATATTTGTCTAATAACAGATAAAACCATGAAATATAATTTCTGCGGTCACAGCGGCCTTCAATTACCTGAAATATCATTGGGATTATGGCATAACTTCGGAGATGTAGACAGCTTCGAAATGGCCACTTCAATGATTGTACATGCATTTGATAGTGGGATTACTCACTTTGACCTGGCAAACAATTACGGTCCCCCTCCCGGAAGTGCCGAAACAAATTTCGGGAAAATTCTAGCTAAAGAGCTGAAGGGGCACCGTGATGAGTTGATCATCTCTTCAAAAGCCGGCCATTTGATGTGGAACGGTCCATATGGCGATGGAGGTTCTCGTAAATACATAATGGCAAGTATTGACCAGAGTCTGAAACGTACCGGATTATCGTATTTTGATATCTTTTATTCTCACCGGTATGATCCTCAAACCCCGATTGAAGAAACAATGCAGGCGTTAGTCGACATTGTCAGACAAGGAAAGGCTTTGTATATCGGTATTTCTAAATACCCGCCTGAAAAATTGATCCAAGCTTACGATTATTTAAATAGCCACCATATACCTTGCCTTATTTACCAAGACAAGTACAGTATGCTGGTACGTGATCCTGAGAAAGATCACTTTGCTCTCAATGCTAAATATGGTGTAGGATTTATTGCCTTCTCTCCTTTGGCCCAAGGGTTATTGACAAACAAGTATTTGCATGGTGTACCCGAAAATTCCAGAGCTTATAAGAGCCATGGTTTCTTGCAAAAAGAAGAAGTGACGGCTGAAGTTATTCAAAAAGTGACTGCGCTTAACGATCTTGCTCAAAAGCGGGGACAGACCTTGGCACAATTGGCTTTAGCCTGGATGCTTCAAAATAAGGATGTTACCTCCGTTATTGTAGGTACAAGTTCATTAGACCAATTGAAGGATAATCTTAAAGCGAGAGAATGTTCAACCTTCACTGCTGAAGAAATTGACCAGATTGAACGTATCTTACAAGCTTAAGGAGTAATGATTGACTGTTGAAGAACCAACAAGCCCTCCGGACCCATATTGAATAAGAGGTCTATGATACTTAAATTAGAAAGGAAGCCGTGCTTGTCTTTAAATACCTGGTAATAGGGTGTTGGAAGGAAGCCGGCATCTTTCGTTTTAGACTTCGGGCTAATTATTCCCCTGAAGTCATGAGATACTTCTGTCTCATACACATCCGTATAAGAAACATTGGGCGTGATATCCAATAGCGTACAGATTAACTGACGAAGCTCTTCGTTGAAGTCAAAAAGAAAATCATACTTCTTTTCATAGTATGGGGCGAAATCGTCTTGATAATATTCGAAAAACGGACTCGTTCCATAAGCAGATACCAAGGCATTCCAATGAAGATGTCTCCAATTGCCATGGTCTGAGATACGTATGTCTTTGGTCTGGCATTTGAGTGATTCTGTTTTTTCAACAGGAACGGACAAGGGGAGAGGACCGTTTGCTCCGGCTATCACACATCTGTTACGATAGGTCTGCTTAACATAGTTTTCTTCCTTCTCTATTTTAATTTTAGGAAATTGGAGTAACTTGCAATAATATTGAACAGGAGCCAGATAGGCTGTAGATAAATAGGCTGTATTCATTATTTGACTCGTTTAAAAAAGCGATTAGTTTGCGGGCTGAACCAGCAGTACCATGCTGTTCCAATGATATTAGCAGAGGGTATAAAGCCAAGATGGCGTGAGTCGATACCTTCGTTCATATTGTCTGCCAATACCCAATAATAATCTTGTTTGAACGTAAAATAAGATTCCTCTTTGCCGTGTAAGTAAATCTTATCATTCCAGAATGTAACTGGTTCTCCGGCTTCACGAAGAATAGCTTCCTTACAAGCAATGAGGTTATCTCGGTTTAGCTTGTAAGGGACATTCTTTTTAGGAACAACAAGTGAATAACCATTCGTCGTCTGCTTTGTAAAGACTTGATTGACCGTTTCCGGAAGCTCTTCACGAAGTGTGTGTTCTTCAAAAGGCGTCAGCGATAACAAGAGGTGACTAGTCTTGTTTTGCAGATTGCGAATAGGAATCTTTAGCTGTTTAAGTTTCTGAAAGAAAACTCCTGATGCCGAATGATCCAATTTATAATGGCAAATGGTGTTCGGAGATAATGGATAGAATCGGCCATTGATTGTATAGCCGTCACTATTTACTTGAATCGTATCACCGGGCAATCCGATACATCGACTAAGAAATACGGGAGAATAGACCGTGTCTTTACGCAAGGGGCTGGTGAAAAGCATAACTTCATTGCGGGTAGGCCGATTTTGAAGCTTGTCGACGATAATCAAATCTCCCTTCATGATGGTATTTTCCATCGCTGTGGTGGAGACGCGGAAGGATTCAATAAGATAATAGCGAATAGCTACTACTACCGTAGCCAGAATAAGGAGGGTAAGTAGTAGCTTTACTGTCTTTATTATTTTTTGTTTGTACTTCATTTACATTAATCGGCGTGTACCATCCGGAACAAACGATTCCAACGAACACCTCCATCAAAGAATGAACGGTCTTTATCTAAAGATAACCAAATAAGAATGGGTTTACCTACGATATGATCTTCCGGAACAAACCCCCACGATCTGCTGTCGGCACTGCAATGGCGATTATCTCCCATCATGAAATAATAATCGTACTTGAATGTGTATGAGGTAGCCTCTTTGCCGTTTATGTAAATTTTACCGTCTTTTTCTTCTAGCGTATTGTTCTCATAGTTCTTGATACAACGCTTGTATACCGCTAGATTATGCTCGTTCAGTTCGATAGATTCACCTTTACGTGGAATCCATATCGGACCGTAATTGTCACGTGTCCATCCGGTTTTATAATCTACCGGGTAATATAGGTCTCCACCCATAATATCCGGCTCTACTATGATATTTTTAATGACAGATAAGTTTTTAGCTTTTTCTAGAGCCGCCTTAGTCATAGGGAAACGGTATACGGGATTGAACTGTCCGTTTTCGTTAGGTGTAAACCCAAGGAAAGCCAGTTGCCTTTCTGCTCCGGAATAGGCCGTAATAAGTGCACGATCATCTTTGCTGATATCTAACAAGCGGAACTGCTCTTCCAATAGTAGAGAACCTGTAGTTTCAACGTAGTAGTTCAGCTGCATGTGTTCCGGATCTTCTGTTTCTTTTCCGTCAATGAACACCTTATTGTTGCGGATTTCAAGCATATCGCCCGGCATACCGATACAACGTTTCACGAAGTTTTCACGCTTATCGACAGGTCTGTAAAGAACTTCTCCGAAATAGTTCTTGTCCGAATGGATCCGTTCGCGTCCGTACTGTTCTATTAAAGTGTAGTAATCCGGATTCTGTTGGTATAGGGCTACCGTATCACCCGCAGGGAAGTTAAACACTACGATATCATTTCTTTTTACATCACCGAACCCTTTTACACGTTTATAATCCCAAAGAGGCCATTCTAAGTACGATTTGGTATTAAGTATCGGGAGTGTGTTTTGTACAAGCGGAAATGATAGGGGAGTGTTAGGAACACGCGGTCCATAACTCAGTTTGCTTACAAACAAGTAATCTCCCACCAAGAGAGATTTCTCTAATGATGAGCTAGGTATCTGATAATTCTGGAATACGAAAATGTTAATAAAATAAACGGCCACCAAAGCAAATACGATGTCGTCTACCCATTCCAAAACATTTCGTACTTTCGGATTCTTGGATTTTTTCCAAGCTCCCCAGGGAATGCATTTAGTTAGAAAAATATCGATGAGCACGATTACCCCCAAAAGTAACCAGGCGTTTTGCATCCATAGCACAAATAGGAGATAAAGAATGGTTGCTATACTAAACTTTATCCATTGTTTTTTACTGATATTTTTCATTTGCGGTATTATCTGAGTTCGACATTAGAAATTCAACATATCTTTCATCCCGAGAAATCCCTTCTTGCCTGCGGTGAATTCAGCGGCGACAACGGCTCCAAGGGCAAAACCCTTACGACTCTTCGCATCGTGCTTGATACTGATGTAATCTACTTCAGAATCATATACAATCTCATGAATACCGGGAACTTCTCCTTCGCGAATGGCATAAATAGGCAAGTCTGTGGCATTCTCCATCTTGTCAAGTGTCCAGCGATTCTTACGATTAACATTCTCCAAAATCCCTTCAGCTAAGGTAATGGCTGTCCCACTCGGAGCGTCCAGCTTATGAATATGATGCGTCTCCGTAAGTTTAACATCGTATTCAGGGAAATTATTCATGATCTTAGCCAAGTATTTGTTAAGTGCAAAAAATGCATTAACACCAAGGCTGAAGTTAGAAGCATAGAAAAATGTTTTACCTTCCTTTTCACACATTTCTTTGATCCGATCAATTTTATCTAGCCAGCCAGTCGTTCCCGAAACAACAGGGACCCCGGCTTCGAAAGCTTTCAGATAATTGTCGAAGGCTGTATGAGGAGTTGTAAATTCAATGGCGACGTCTGCGCTTTTAAATTCGTCAGTGTTAAATCCGTCCGGTGTGTTTATGTCGATTATAGATACGATTTCATGTCCGCGTGAGATAGCTATCTGTTCGATGGCTTTTCCCATCTTTCCGTATCCTATTAATGCTATTTTCATTTATTCAATGTTGTTTTAACTTATACTTCAT
Organism: Bacteroidota bacterium; assembly: GCA_023429375.1. Classification (GTDB taxonomy): domain Bacteria; phylum Bacteroidota; class Bacteroidia; order Bacteroidales; family Tannerellaceae; genus Massilibacteroides. Next base: position 218,077 of record JAEYVY010000007.1, read on the forward strand.
GCAAATATACATGATTCTAACTGTTTAAGTGCATTGACATACAATTTAACGTTCAATTAGAAACAATTTAGGGTTTTATATTGTATATAAATAGGGATCTATTAATAATCATTTTAAAACAAGTTGAGTTATGTTGAGAAAACTTAGTGTTTTTGCTTTTGCTTTGCTATTGATAAGTTGTGGGCCAAAAGGAAATCAAAAAGAAGAACCTGTTGATGAAAACACGTTAACAGAGGAGATGGCAGCGAGCGATATGCATACGGCTGAAATCTCATTGGATTATGACGGAACATACAAGGGTGTACTGCCTTGTGCTGACTGTGAGGGAATTGAGACGGTGTTGACTTTGGATTATGACGGAAACTATACGTTAAAAAATACGTATATGGGAAAAGATGCGAGTGTATTCGAGACGAGTGGAAAATTTACCTGGGATGAAGATGGCAGTACGATTATCTTAGGCGGTATTACGGATGCTCCCAACCGGTATTTCGTAGGCGAAAACCGGATTTTCCAATTGGATATGGAAGGGAATAGGATAACCGGAGATTTGGCTGAGAAATACATTCTGGAAAAGGAATGATTTCGAAAGAGATCATCCCGATGTGAAATTTGAAAAATAAAACGTTGAAAATCATTGCATGTATGGTGTAAAAAAAACACCCCGAACGTTTTAAAAAAACATCCCGATCTTTTTTAAAAACGTTCGGGATGTTTTTTTAAAATCATCGGGATGTTTTTTAGCTATTGAATATCAATCGCTGAAGACATCCCGATGTGGCTTTTGAAAAGAGGATATTCTTATTTGGAAAGCAGGCTTTCTGCCATGGTCGCAGCAGCCTTACGGCCGTCGCCCATTGCAAGGATTACAGTAGCCCCGCCTCGTACGATGTCGCCTCCGGCATATACGTCGGATAAGGTTGAACGCATGCTGTCTTCACTCACAACGATAGTTCCTCTACGTGAAACTTCCAATCCTGTGAAAGCACGTGGGATGAGTGGATTGGGAGAAACACCTACACTCACGATAACTTCATCTACTTCAACCGTTTCTATGGCTCCGGGAATAGCTATTGGGCTTCTTCTTCCGGAAGCATCAGGCTCTCCGAGTTCCATCTTCTGAAGTTTCATCAGTTTAACGCGACCTCGCTCGTCGCCCAGATATTCAATTGGGTTGTGGAGCGTGAGGAATTCAACGCCTTCTTCCTTTGCATGTTTTACTTCTTCCAATCTGGCCGGCATTTCTTCTTCACTCCTGCGGTAAACAATCATGGCTCGCTCAGCACCCAATCTCTTGGCTGTACGAACAGAATCCATGGCTGTGTTGCCACCTCCAATTACTGCGACTCGCTTTCCGGTCAATACGGGGGTATCGCTTTCGGGGTTTGCTGCATCCATCAGGTTCACACGAGTAAGGTATTCGTTGGATGACATCACACCCACAAGGTTTTCGCCGGGGATATTCATGAAGTTGGGCAGACCGGCACCGCTGGCTACAAATATTCCTTTAAAGCCATCTGCATGTAGATCCTCATAGCTAATTGTCTTTCCGACGATACAGTTGGTGATAAACGTAACGCCCATTTTGCGTAGACTGTCTATCTCTACATCTACGATGCTGTTTGGTAAACGAAATTCGGGGATACCGTATTTTAATACACCACCAATCTCGTGAAGTGCTTCGAACACTGTAACGTCAAATCCTTTTTTTGCCATGTCTCCGGCAAAAGACAAGCCGGCAGGTCCTGATCCGACAACAGCAATTTTGATACCGTTTTTCTCTTTAATTTCGGGAACGGAGATATTGCCGCTTTCGCGTTCATAGTCGGCCGCGAAACGTTCCAGATAGCCGATGGCAACGGCTTCTTGTTTTAATTTTACGGTATAGATGCATTTGCTTTCACATTGCTTTTCCTGAGGGCAAACGCGTCCGCATACAGCAGGTAAGGCACTCGTCTCTTTCAATGTTTTGGCAGCTGATAAGATGTCACCCGTTTCAATGTATTTGATGAAGGTAGGGATATTGATGCTTACCGGACAGCCTGTCATACAAGTAGGGTTGGCGCAGTCTAAACAACGTTGAGCCTCCTGCATGGCTTGTTCTTTTGTCAAGCCCAGGTTTACTTCCTCATTGTTCTTGTTGCGGTAATCTGGGGCTAATTCATTCATCTTCACACGGACAATATCCATGCGTTCTTTAGCTTTTTTGCTTTTTCGGAGTTCTTCTCTCCAAGGTTCCGCACGACGTGCGGCTATGATCTCTTCTTGTGTCATAAGGCTTATTATTTCTCTAACTCTTTATAGGCACCCAAGCGCATCAACATCTCGTCGAAGTCTACCTGATGGGCGTCAAACTCAGGACCGTCTACGCATACGAATTTCGTCTGACCGTTTACCGTTACACGGCAAGCACCACACATGCCGGTACCGTCTACCATAATGGTATTCAGTGATGCCAAGGTCGGCACATTGTATTTCTTTGTCAGTTCGGATACGAACTTCATCATGATGGCCGGTCCGATAGTGACACAAAGGTCTACCTTTTCTCGATTGATCACACTTTCTATGCCATTGGTCACTAGTCCCTTATTGCCATATGATCCGTCGTCTGTCATAACGATCACTTCGTCTGAGTTAGCTTTCATCTGCTCTTCGAGAATGACCAGTTCTTTTGTTCGCGCTGCCAATACAACAATAACGCGATTGCCTGCTTTGTGAAAAGCTTCAACAATGGGTAAAAGCGGAGCTACACCTACGCCACCTCCTGCACAGACAACTGTACCTACCTTTTCTATATGAGTGGCTTGTCCCAGCGGACCTACAAGGTCTGTGATGTAATCGCCTTCATTTAAGGCACAAATCTTTTTTGAGGAAGAGCCAACACCTTGTATCACTAAGTCGATTGTTCCTTTCTGAATGTCAGCTCCTGCTATGGTTAGCGGTATGCGTTCACCTTTCTCACCAACTTTTACAATAACAAAGTGGCCGGCTTTTCTTGAACGGGCAATAAGTGGTGCTTCAACCACAAGCTTCACCACATTCGCAGAAAAGTATTCCTTACTTACAATTTTGTTCATTTTAATCGCTCCTATCTTTCGTATGGGTTATTGATTTGCATCTTATTCGAACAAGCCTTCGTCTCTCACCAGCATTAAGATGGCTGAATGGGGAACAATCAGGTATGTCTCGTCGTTAAAGCTGATTTCATAAGCTGCATTTTGCAGATAAATCGCCAGGTCTCCTTCACGGGCCTGAAGAGGCAGGTATTGGACTTCTTCGTCTTTCTTTTTCCATGCTTCATCGGCATCAGTCTGTGAGGGGAGTGGATAACCCGGGCCTGCTTTAATGATATAGCCGGATTGTATCTTTTCTCCTTGCTGTATGGAAGGAGGAAGATATAGGCCGGATTTTGTTTTGCTATTCGGATTTTTAGGTCGGATTAATACCTTATCACCGATCATAATAAATTTATCTATGTCCTTCTGGTCAATGGATAATTGCATATAAATGGTGTTTAAATTTTAGTCACGCAAACTTAATCAAAAAGAGTGAATTATATACCCCATTGGGGAGCATAAACTTGGTAGGTGTAGGCTTATAGGAAACGGGAGGGAGGATTAGCGCACCACAATCTTTCGAACCGTATCGTCAACTCGTACGATATAGTAGCCTTTTGGAAGGTTGACCGGGTATTCTCCGACTGGATTTTTGATTTGGAATTCCAGAACTTTAAGGCCTACAACGCTATAGATTTCAAGCTTACTATTAACCGTAGCATTTTTTACCTTGATTCGGTTGTCTATGTATGTAATCTCGATCTCAGTTTTGGTTTGAGGTTGTTGCAAGGATATTGTGATCCGGTCGGTAGAATGCATTTTGACCGGAACGCCCAGAAAGAAAGAGCAGCTTATAAGTATGAGAAATAGTCCTCGCATACGCAAATATCCTTATATAGGGACAAAAATAATTATTTTTCCTTGAATCGCGTGTAAGTGCCGCAAAAACATCATCATACGGGGATAATCATACCTTCTTGCCCGAGGATCGTACCCGGAAATATCTTATCTGCTTCCTCCTTTAGGGCAGTTAGCTCTTCATAGCGGGCCGAATAGTGGCCGATGATGAGGCGTTTGGCATTTGCCCTCTTGGCAATTTCAGCAGCTTGAGCGGCAGTCGAGTGAAATGTCTCTTTTGCACGAAGTAATTCATCTTCACCGAAAGTGGCTTCGTGGTAAAGGAGGTCTACATTTTCAATAATCGGGATAATATCCGGATTAAAGGCTGTGTCTGAACAATAGGCATACTTTTTCGGCGGTTTTGCCGGAATCGTCAGCCTGGAATTGGGTATTATCTCTCCTTCTTCCGTAACAAAATCCTGACCTTGTTTGATGTCTTTAAGCTTCTTGACGGGGACTTTATAAAAGTCTACCATCTCACGAATAATATGTGACTCGCTGGGTTTCTCTACAAAAAGGAAGCCACAGGTAGGTATACGATGTTTCAAAGGGATCGTATAGACACTCACAGAACGGTCTTCCATAATCAGCGCATGCTGATACGGATCGATAGGATTAAATTTTACTTCGAAAGGCAGGCCTTTACAGAATACGGCCATGACCGGATCCATATAATCTCTGATTTCTTTAGCTGCATGTATCGTGATTGATGCAGTTCGCCCCAACAGGCCTAAGGTGGATAGCAGTCCGGGCAAGCCGAAGCAATGATCACCGTGGAGATGCGAGATAAAGATATGATTTAGCCGGTTGAAGCGTATGCGCATTCTGCGTAGCTGTAATTGTGTGCCTTCGCCGCAATCAATCATATATAGTTTGTCTCTGAGGTCGATGACTTGACTTGTAGGCAGATGCCTTGTTGTAGGTAAGGCTGAACCACAGCCGAGAATGTTCAGATCGAATACTGCCATATTTATGAGTAACCGTTTTGTGACTCCAAAGGTACGGTTATTAATTCCAAAAAAAAATTGTTAGTTTTGTTATTTAAATACGACCAAATTATGATTGAAAAAATCCACACTTCGGCAGTTGGCATACTCTGCTTATTTTTTGCTCTTCCTCTATTTGCCAGCCAAGAAGTAAAACCTTTGCCACTCGATTCGGCCATTTGCTATGGAAAATTAGAAAATGGACTGACTTACTATATCCGCCAAAACACACAACCCGAACAACGAGCTGAATTTTATCTTGTTCAAGCAACAGGGTCGTTACAAGAAGATGATAACCAGCGCGGTCTGGCTCATGTGCTTGAACACATGGCCTTTAATGGGTCTGAGTGTTTTCCGGAACAAGAAATAGACAGCTATTTGGAAAGGATTGGATTGAAGAATGGTGAGAACCTGAATGCCTATACAGCTTTCGACGAAACAGTCTATGCAATAATGAATGCACCCACCTTTCGCTCGGGGATTATTGATTCCTGTCTTTTAATCTTGCGAGATATTTCGTCCAACTTGCTATTGAATGACGAGGCTATAGAGAAGGAAAGGGCTGTTATTCGTGAGGAGTGGCGTACGCTGAGGGATGCGAACTACCGACTGAGCGAACAACAATATCCGGTATTATTGGCTGGAAGCCGCTATGCTGAGCGCCTTCCAATCGGACGAATTGAAGTAATCGAATCGTTTAAGCCCGACGATCTAAAGGCATATTATAAGAAATGGTATCGTCCGGATATGCAGGCAGTTATCGTGGTGGGTGATTTAGATACGGCCTATGTCAAATCCAAACTGACGGAATTATTTGGAGCAATTCCTAAACCTGTGGGTGAAGTTGAAAGGATTTATGCTCCAGTCCCGGATAATGAACAGCCAAGGGTATGTATTGCTAAAGATAAAGAATCGCCGGGATATATCGTGAATCTATTTTATAAACATGATAAAATGCCTGATGAACTATATGCATCGGTGCTAGGACTTCGGCAAGATTATCTCCAAACCGTTGCTTCTACTTTGCTTAACGAGCGACTGGACTTGTTGCTTTATGAGGCAGATCCTCCCTTTATCTTTGGCGAGTCTTCGATAGGTAATTATATGGGGACGAGAACGAAAGCGGCCTGGAGTGTAGCTGCTATAGCCGAGGAAGGAAAGGTTGAGTCGACCTTAGGAGTGCTTGCTCGTGAAGCGGAACGGGTAAAGAGGTATGGATTCTCGAATCCGGAATACGAACGGGTAAAGGTCAACGTACTGAAATATTATGAGACTTTGTATCTGGAACGCAACAATGAAGAGAGTTCAACCTATGCCAATGCATATGTCAACCATTTTACAATGGGAGGCTATTTGCCCGATATGGGAACTGAATTCGCATGGGTGAATCAAATTGCAGAAGCGACAACGCTCGACGAAATAAACCGTTATGCACGGGAAGTACTGGATACCCGTAATGTGATTATATCTATCACAGGACCAGACAAGGATGGCCCCGATCTTTATCCTACTGAGGAAGCGTTAGTTGACATCTTCAACCAATCAACAGAAGTAGAAATTGACTCTTATGAAGAAGAGGAAAACTCACGACCTTTGCTAAGTGTACAACCAATTCCGGGGGAGATTATCCAAATAGAACAAGATACTGTTTTTGATGCAACGATACTGAAATTAAGCAACGGAGTTCGAGTTGTAGCCAAAAAGACAGCATTTAGAGAAGATGAGGTTGTGGTTTCGGGAACGAGTCCCGGAGGGAAAACTTTGTTTGACGAGAAAGATTTACATAACCAGAAAGTGCTGATGGATGTTGTTTCAATTGGTGGATTGGGTGAGCATACAGCTGTAGAACTGAATCGCATTTTGGCAGGTAAACAAGTTACTTGTACGGCAACAATTGATGATAACAGTGAAACGGTTGGGGGATATTCTTCATCTTCCGATCTGCGGACTCTTTTTGAATTGATCTACCTCCATTTTATGGCACCCAGAATGGATGCGGAAGCTTTTTCGTCGTATGTCAGCCGACTGAATGCGCAGTTGAAAAATCTCGAACTGAACCCGATGGTTGCCTTTTCCGATACGTTGACTACGGCTTTATATGGTAATAACCCGAAAGTTAAACGCATTACGAAAGAAGAGATTGCGGCTTTGGATTATGCTCGTATTCTGGAGATGTACAAGGAGCGATTTGAGGATGCTTCTGACTTTGTATTTACGGTGGTCGGTAATTTCAATATGGACTCACTGCAGTTGTTTGCGAAAGAATATCTCGCATCGTTACCTGTACAACACCGAGTTGAAAAAGGGAATGAACAAGCACTTGTGCCTTTAAAAAAGGGAGTGAAATCTATTCATTTTAAGAAGGTAATGGAAACTCCGAAGGCTACAGCAGTGCATTTTTATCATGGGCATACAGACTATACCTTGAAGAATATCCTGACGGCCAATATCCTCACTCAGTTGCTCGACCTGATCTACATGGAAAAGATACGAAAGGACGAAGGAGGTTCTTATGGCGTTTCTTCATTGGCTCAGCTTACGGCTTTTCCTAACGGACAAACTTCTTTACAGATATATTACGATACAGACCCGCAAAAGGTAGAGCAGATCAATAAGTTAATATTGGTGGAATTACAGAATCTTGCAGAGAACAATCCCAAGAGTGAACACTTGGCCAAGATAAAGGAAAATATCGTGAAGAATTTCCAAGAGAATCAAACGTCTAATTTATATTGGTTGAGTCTGATTGATAACTATTACTTTACCGGGTTGAATGCTTATACGGATTACCTTGCTACACTGGCCGGAATCACTCCGGAGCATATCCGCAATTTTACGAAAGCACTTGTTTCTTCGGGGAATCATGTGGAAGTGATTCTCACTCCTGAAGAATGATTAGTGAGTATATATAGAAAGTGCTTACGGGTTAGTAGATAATTAAACCGGCAATTGCAGCAATAATGATCATGAGTATGGGATGAACATTCATCTTCCAGGTCAGAAAAAATGTGGCTGCAAAGATTAAAATACTCTTGTAATCGATAAAGTTTTGTTCGTTCATCAGCATAAGGGCAGCAGCAGCGATAAGTCCGACAGTTGCCGGTCGTAGTCCCAAGAAGGCGGCCGAAACGTATCTGTTAGATTTGAACTTCGCATACGAAACTGAAATCATAAGGACAAGAATAAGTGAAGGGAGACTGACTGCAAAGGTTGCGATGGCAGAGCCCAGTATGCTGATATTTTGTGAATAACCCTCGTTCTGTACGGCTGTAAAGCCTACGTAGGTGGCTGTATTCACCGCAAGAGGACCGGGAGTCATTTGCGATAGCGCAACAATATCCGTAAACTCTTGTGAAGATATCCAATGGTGTTCCTCTACAACGTCTTGTTGGATTAGCGAAAGCATGGCATAACCACCTCCGAATCCGAACATGCCGATTTTAAAAAAGACGAGAAATAGTTTCCAGAATATCATATTACCTATTGTTTAACCATGAGTCATAAATTATTCCTCCAATTGCTGCGACAATTATGATATAAACCGGAGAAACGTCTAACTGCCAAATTAAAAGGGCCGCGATGAGCGGGATGAAGAGCACGCTTTTCTTGAGTTTAAGCTTTAACGCTGTAGTAAGGCAGGGAACAGCAATCAGGGCTACAGTTGCTGGTCGCAAGGCTTTAAATGCTTTTTCTACCCATTCATTATGGGCTACCTGAGTAAAAAAGATGGCAATCAACAGGATAATGCAAAAAGAAGGCAAGATAGATCCTAGTAGACATGCTATAGCTCCTAGAGTTTTCTTAAGCTTGTGCCCAATGAAGATGGATATGTTGATGGCAAATGCTCCGGGAAGCGATTGGGCTACAGCAAACATATCCAGAAACTCTTCGTCTTTCATCCATCCTTTCCCTACTACCTCGCGTTGGATGAGTGGAAGCATGGCATATCCTCCACCGATTGTGAAAGCTCCAATCTTAAAAAACGTCAGGAATAATTTCCAATACATCTTGTTTGGCTTTACGAATAATACTTTGAAGAATACAAAGATAACTAAAAAAACCTGCCTTGAGTATGTATTTCTCAAAGGCAGGTCTAAGACATATGACTAAATATGCATTATCGTCTTCCTCTTATGCTACGTGCCGGAGCACTCTTTTCAGCCTTAGGAGCCTTTGCTTTTTGGGCTTTAGGTTCTTTTGTAGAAGATACTCTGGTTGCACGAGCGGATGTTTTCTTCTTTGTGTCGTTTGCAGCTGCTGTTACTGCTGTATCAGGCTGCAGATAGAGCGATTGTTGGAATGTGGTCAACTCGTTTTCGATACGTTCCTGCTCCCTCTTCATGGAGTCGGGAGTCGGGCAGTATTCTACTAACGAACGGTTCATCAGATTTTCTGTTTTAACAATTTCGCCATCATACATACGACGTCTGAAATAATCGTCTATTGTGAATGTCTTCGCATTGTTTACATTCGAAGTCATAATATAATTGTTACGAATGTACGGACGAATGTTTTCATAGGGCAGCCAAAACATCGGACGACGTTCTTCACCAAAATCAGCCGAAGCATAAAGTATCGGGCAAATGGCTAATATCTTGATATCGAATACAGAATTGTTCTGGTCGAAATACCAAGCTTCTTTTACGTAGTAAGAGCGAACATCAGCCGAAGGGATATCGCTTTCATTGATGATTAATGAAGTATTACCTCCTTGACCTGCCACTTCTTCGTAAAAGATATAATAACGATCTAGGAATTCCTTGTTGAATATAATCTTGTGATCATCCGAGAAATCTTCATAATCACCCAGATACTCATAGGCATCCACCCGGTTTTCGCTTACCGCCTGAAAGATGGTAGAGAACAGGTTGGAGGTACCATTTATCGGACGAATCGGATAATATAGCGGTGCATTCTGTTCTTTGGTCAGGTCCACCTCGCGGTAGATGACACGCATCCAGCGAGCATTACCAACCTCTTGGGTCAGACGGTCGTTCAAGTCCTGTGCACGAACAGTCAGCTTGGGCAAGGTTGAGGTATTTTCTGCAGCCCTTTCACCACGTTCGAGGCGAGGTGTTCTACGCTCCTGTTGGTTTTCCTGCGCGTTGACCGTGTTTACTGCCACTAGCGCGTTAATTAGGGTGATTATGCAAAACAAGCGTTTCATATTCTTTTCTTACTCTTAATTTACAATAACTTCAATCGTTGGCAATGTTCTTTCGATGCCATCAGGTCCTTTGGCGACCACACGTGAGATATAAAAGCGTTTACCTCTCGCAAGAGCCCGTATCTTGTTTTTTTGTCCTGCGGTAAACATAGTCCCTTGTGATACTTCCGGGATAGCATTTCCCATCGAATCAAAGAACGTCAATTCAAATCGTAACACATTAAATTCAACGTTCAACAGGTCATCATCGATAGCTGCCAGAATTCCATCTGCAGCTATCAGATCACGCTTGGCAATGGCTCCACCTTTAAATCTGCGGGTATTCCCATTCGGATCTTTATATTCGATATAAGGCAGTGGATCAGGTAAAGCGCGTACGCGGAATGATGATTTAGCCATTTCAACAGTTCTGCCGTCGGCCATACGAGCGTTGACAGAGATTATGGCTTCCGTTCCCACTTGTGCAGGACGGGCATACCAGATATCGCCATCACGCGTCAGGGTTCCGTTGCTCATAGTTGCAGAGATATTGCTGCTTGCTATACCCGGCACAGCAATCCTAACGGGGTTGGTGTATCCGGCGTAAAGCACATTCATGAGGGTAGGAGCTACGGTTGCAGTCGGTTCAGTCACGAAATACTGGCTTTCAAAATTATGTCGGGAGACCGTTCCATCGTTGTTTGGCATTTCGATATATCCTTTTATTGGGAATGTGCCTGCACTACCTGCTGTAACGGTATATAATCCTTTATTCTCGTAAGGGAGCTCTTGCCCATTCACATAGACTGCAGGGCGTTTGGTAGAGTCGACGGCAGACAAGACGATGTTTGCCTTATATTGGCTACCTCGCATCACTACCTGACTTTCAGGTATTACCTGCGCTCTGATTTGATTCACGCGGTAGTCTCCTATGTCTACACTACTCAATAAGTTAGTCAATACTTCCCCTTCTGCTGCACGAATATCGTTTTGAAGCTTTGTCAGTATCGTAACTGCAGCTACAACAGGCATATTCTCAAACATGGCTACTTCCCATGATGGAGTCGCTGTTCCTTTCCTTTTTGGAGCAACCGTACTTAGATTGGCTTCAAGTACTTTCGTTTTTTCCGAATCAGCAATCAGATTGGCCATCATAGTCCGGTATCTGTCGATTGCCTCACGTAGTTTTTTCCCTTCGCCTGTAATTGGCGAAAGCATGATATAAGAGGATGATTCAATATTGTCTTGGCGTCTGATATTATTCACATCACCGTTTTCTCCATCGGCATGTTTCACAATACGTTCTTTGAGCGACTGGATATAGTCAAACAGCTCGTTCGATTCTTTACGTACCTGAATACTCTTTTCGTACCATTCCTTTACCTTTTCAGGATTGTTATGGTAATAAGATTCGAGGTCGCCGGCTACGATATCGTTCCGCCTGCTCGTATTATTTATAGAGGTTCGCATACTATCCTCCACCAACACGAATCCATCCAGTACTTCAGTCGATATGCTTAGAGCCATCATCGCAATGAAGACCAGATACATCAGGTTTATCATCTTCTGACGTGGAGAATTGGGTTTGTTAGCTACTCCTGCCATGTTTTATTTTAATTTTTTAGGCTTTCTAATCGGGTTATCTTCCGCTATTGGGATCGGTATTACTTGAATACGGATGTTGATAGGCTCCGGGTGCCGGTGCTCCATACATATTCACGGTCATAGCTTGCAATAAGCGGCCATATACCTGATTCAATTGAGACAGCTGTTGAGCCATCTTTTCTGTTTCGTTACGGAATACTGAACTATCCACGATAGAACCGTCATACAAGTCTTTGATACGGTTCAAACCGCCGTTTATATGTTCGATTGTTTCTATTTGAGAACTGATGCTCTTTAACTGAATTTCGTAAATCGTATTCAGACCGGAGATATTACGGTTCAACATTTCCATTTGTTGTACATACCCGCGTGAATGCTGGTGGATACCATCAGAGTTATCTGTGATGCTTTTGTATGAGTTCAATAGCGTATCAGAAACATTTGTCAATGAAGAGGTAACATTGGTGAACTGTTCCATTTGTGCAGACATGGAAGACAGCTGTTCCAAGTATTTCTGTGTAGCTTCAGTCAGTTCAGCCATCTTTGAAATCTGCTCAGCAGCACCACTTAGTTTCTTGATACTGTCAGACAAGTTCTTGGTATCTTCTTCAGAAACGTCCAATGGGCCAAGGCCTGCGCTACGTGTGGCATGGTTAATATTTGCCTTTGGAGTTTCATCGTTTGAATCCTCATCAGTCATTCCCTTTACAAATCCAGCCGGACGGTCCATCGGATTTTTTGATTTCAGTACGGGGAATACCTCTTCCCAACGGTAGTCCATAGTTGGTTTTTCGAAACCAAACACGAAGAATACAAAAAATTCGGTAATCATACCTACTGCCAACATTAAATCTCCATAAGGCATATGCAGCAGTTTGAACATGGCTCCGAGGATAACTACGGCAGCTCCCCAGCTATAGAAAAAGTTCAGTACCCGCTTTCCTTTATCGCTGGCCAAGAACATTTCTATTCTGTTTTTATATCTTTTATACTTTCCCATATCTATTGAAGTATTTTATTGTCTTTTAATCCGGTTTATTTTCCTTTTGAACGTGAGAAGCCGATCTGCGTACGTGCGCATCGGAATCCGATGTATGAACGAGTTTCGTTCTGGTACTCAAATGTGCGCATATCCGAACGTATGAATTGGGCTACATCTTTCCATGATCCGCCGCGTACCACTTTCTTCTTCATATCGTAAGGGTCTTCTTTCGCTGCATTGTAGCGAAGATCAGGGTTCATATCACTCATTTGGCTTGGCCCGGATTCAGAATAAACAGTTGAAGTCCATTCGGAAACGTTGCCCGCCATATCATATAATCCAAATTCATTCGGAGCATACGAGCCAACACGAGAAGTGATAAGGTGTCCGTCTTCAGTATAATTTCCTTTACCTGGTTTGAAGTTGCCAAGGAAACAACCTTTACCGCTCTTCAGTTCGTCTGTTGCCCAAGGATATTTATTTTCATTTTTACCGGCACGGGCGGCATATTCCCATTCTCCTTCAGTAGGTAAGCGGAACGGCTCTATTGATTGTCCCGGAGGCAGGTTGATCGATTCTTTGAATAGATTTGTACGCCAGATGCAATAGGCAGTTGCTTGTTCCCACGATACACCAACCACGGGATAATCATCATAGCCCGGATGGTTGAAATACATACGCATATAAGGCTCGTTGTATGCGTTGTTGAAGTCATTCACCCAACAGGTTTCGTCTGGGTAGATGTTCACGATACGTGTGTGCAGGAAGTCAGCATAGCTACTTAACGGACGTGTAATCGTTTCGTTTACGGGGAGACCTTCGTCGTTGAAATAAGCAGTGTCTTTAGAGATCATCACTACTTCGTTAGGGTTGACGGTAATATCTGTATTACGTACTCTGTCGTAAGGATCGAGGCGATTCTTACGCAAGGCAGCAGCTGTATAATCGTACCATTCGTATTTATAGTTCATCTGTTTCTCGTCCAGACGTTTTTCACCCGTGATGGGATGGGTGTAGTATACACTTTCTATCGCACGAAGTTCGTCTTCATTTGCTCGTTTCCATGGAATAGGACGGCTCCAATCCAAGTGAGGAGTGACAGGTTCGCCATAACGGTCTTCTGTGATTTTGAACAGATCGTTACCGCCATAAGCCGGGTCTGCCAGACGTTCACGAATGATTGAATCGCGCACCCAATAGACGAACTGACGATATTTGGCGTTGGTCACCTCCGTCTCGTCCATCCAAAAAGCATCAAACGATACACCTTTTGTCTCAGGCATTATTCCCCACAATGAGTCCTTGTCAGACGGTCCCATTTCGAAGGCCCCTCTTTTTACCAGAACCATACCGTAAGGAGCCGGTTCGTTCATTGCTACCATCCTGACTCCAGTAACCTCTCCGCTACCCATCATTGAGCGTCCACAAGAGGACAATAAGACTGTTACTATTAGTGCTGTTAATATTTTCTTCATATACTATTATAATATACGTACACTTTTATGCTTGTAATTTCCTGTCTTTGTATTCTTCAGTTTCAACTTGTAACGAACCATCAATTCGTGGCTTCCGTGGCTTCCTTTCAATATCGGCGTTGTAGGGAAATCGTAGGCGTAGCCTACCTGAATATTTCCAAATGAAGCACCGAGCAAGAAAATGATGGACTCGTTTACCCGCCATGATAAACCTCCGTTAAACATTTTATTATATACCAGCCGTCCGGTTACCTCTGTTTGAAACGACCGTGTATCGGTCTTCATGAAAAGCGAAGGCTGCACTTCATACAACGGGTTCTTTAATTGAATATTGTATCCACTTGTTAAATTATATGACCCAGCTATATAGGTAAAGATATTCTCTTGCAACATCAATTCGGGCTGAGTAATGTGCATGGCACCTACACCAAAATAGAAATCCTTGTTTGTATAATAAAGCCCGGCATTGATATCGACACCCATGGCTTCGACTAACGCATTTGGTATGGCGGGGTCTGAAATTTGCGCCTCATCTTTATTTCCTGATGGGCGAGCTTCGGTTCCGTCGAAAGATTGGTTTACAATTCCCAATTGCAATCCAATAGAAAGAGTCCCTCCAAAAAGTTTGCTTTTAAAAGCATATTGTCCCGCAATGTGCGTATTCTGAAAAAGACCGATGCTTTCTGTGAATAAGATCATACCGACACCGTGATTGCTGGCACCTAGTTTAAGTGGCATATCGGCGCTAACGAAAAATGATTTTGGAGCACCATCAATACCCACCCATTGCTGGCGGTGAATGCCCAGAAGATTCAGATCTTCTTTTGATCCTGCGTAAGCCGGATTGTAGTAACCCATGGTCATGAAGTATTGGCTGAACTGAGCGTCATATTGCGCCCGTACAGCAGAGGTGATGCCAAGGAGTATGATAATGATTCGGATAACGTTTTTCATTGTTATACTACAAACAGGAGTTCTTTTCAGCCTGCATACTATACAAAACGATTACAAAGTAAATAAATTGTATAGGGGATGTTTAAAGCAAACGAGGTAGAAAGGCATAGAGCCTCACTACCTCGTCGTTAATCGTACGTTTTTTACTCGTTTGTTATGCATTAATATTCTTCTTCGTTGAAGAAAAAGTCTTCTTTACTAGGATAATCAGGCCAAATGTCTTCCATACACTCGTATATTTCACCTTCGTCCTCCATTTCCTGTAAATTCTCGATCACTTCTAAAGGTGCACCAGAACGCTGTGCATAATCAATAAGCTCATCTTTCGTTGCTGGCCATGGTGCGTCTTCCAGCTTTGAGGCTAACTCTAATGTCCAATACATAGTTATTCAATTATTTAATAACCATCTTCGGATGGTCTGATTTTCGAATTTTTCGCAAAAATAGAACAATATTCTTTAGATGCAAGTATAATCCCATATTATTTCACTACCAGTAGCCTCTATGCATAATTTGCGTGCTAATACGAAGTAATAATCGGATAACCTGTTAATAAAAATCAGTACATTCTTGTCCGTTTCATAGCTGGTATTCAGCACATAAATGCAACGTTCGGCACGACGGCAAACTGTGCGACAGACATGTGCAAGAGCCGACGGACGACTTCCTCCGGGGAGGACAAAATTTGTCATGCGCGGTAATTCAAAGTCTATACGATCAATTTCCTTTTCAATACGTGTGATGCTTTCGTCGGTCACCTGACTTTCAATTTTAAGTTCGGTGTTTTCCTGATCGGTTGCCAGATAGGACCCGATGTTAAACAGTTTGTGTTGTACAAATTTCAGAAACTCCAGATCTTCTTTGTCTGTGAGCTCTGCCATGAGTAATCCGGTGAACGAATTTAATTCATCAATAGTTCCGTAGCTCTCGATTCGAGGATCGGCCTTGGATACGCGTTTACCTCCAACCAACGCAGTGGTTCCTTTATCTCCTGTTCGTGTATAGATTATACTTTTTTTCATGCTGATTACGTGTTTATTGAATCATTATAGACTATTAACCTAAAAGGATACGATATAGTTTCGTTTGTGTAGCTTTTTATTAAAGAAAGCGAAGCCAAACTCAAATACGTCAACAGTGACGCTTACTTCGGGGCGGAAACAAAGGTTCTTCCAAAACTCCTTTTTTTCTTTCGATGATTTGATTCCGGCTACAATCAAAACGGATTCATCATGCAGATACGGCAGGCATTGCTCGATGACATAGATATTCAATTCGAGGCTATTCAGAAAATCGAGGTAGATAAAGTCCAACTTGCCCATCTCTTGTAAGGTGGCAGGCAGAGTTTGCGAATACGTTCCTTCATGTAATTCGATATTTTTTGCCTTATGCTTTTCAAAGACTGTCCGACAAAGTGAAGCACGACCGGGATGTTCTTCCAGTACGATGACCCGGACGTCTGACGAGAAGGCGGCAAGGTAGAGGGTGGAAAACCCACAACTTTCTCCCACCTGAAGTATGTTTCGAGGCTTGAAGTAGTTTGCCATACGGATAAGTAGAGCTCCATTCTTCGGTTTTATCGCCTTTTTTTTGAGAGCTTCGTACAGAGTAAGTGTTTCATTTCCATTTCCATGAATAGAAGGTAAAAGAACGGACTCGTCTATATGGCTAATTTTTTTTCGGGTCAGTTCAATATCTTCCTCGCTGTAGAAAGTAGCACGTTCGTCGATTACTTTGGTAATCAGATTGAAAACAAATGGCGAATGTACACCGTGCCCTTTTCTGTATCGTACTTTCCTGTACAAGAGAAGACCTCTTTTATAAAACTTACCTTTAGGAATGATTTTCATTGTTTTGATTCTAATCCGCCACAAATATAGTATACTCGTAGTTATTCCTCCTTTTTTGATGAGGTTTTGTTGCAGGTTTACATCCCGATGTGAATTTTATTTCTAGAGGCTATGAAAATCAATATACCGAAGATATTAAAAAAACACCTCGAACGTTTTGAAAAAACATCCCGAACGTTTTTAAAAAGCATCGAGGTGTTTTTTTAAAACGTTCGGGATGTTTTTAAACGACAGTAAATCAGCAAGATACGACATATATATGTGAGTCAAAAAAACGAATCACTTCAATATGTCAAATTTATTGCTAATAAAATGAGGAATAATTCCGCTTTATTGTATGGTTTTGTTTATAAAATTCAATGCATCTTCGATTACCTCTTCCAATGGTTTGTTTATATCTACATAGCCAATATCGTTATGCTGATTGGTTGGCTCTTCCAGCGTATCAAATTGGGATTTGAGCATTTCCGGTTTGAAGAAATGCCCTTTGCGGTTTTTCAACCGTTCGCTAATTAGATCGAAATCGCCCATCAAGTAGATAAAATAGAGGTTGGTATTCTCCTTGCGGAGGATATCCCTGTATTTCTGTTTCAAAGCCGAACAAACAAGAATTGAAATTGGGTGGGTACGCTGCATGGCATAGATGGCCGAGTTTAATGATTCAAGCCATGGAGTGCGGTCATCGTCGTTTAGCGGTTGACCCGATGCCATCTTGTTGATGTTGTGTCTGGTATGCAGGAAATCGCCATCTAAAAAAGGAGCTTTTAGTCGTTGTGCTACAGCTTCGGCAACGGCAGACTTACCACTTCCTGAAACACCCATGAATACAAAGCTGTAATGCTGTTCGGACTTGTTTGATGTCTTTTCCATATCTTATTTGCCCTTTGGTTTATATAAACAGACTAATAATCAACACACCTATTAATCCAACAATGGAAACGATGATTTCCATGACAGACCACGATTTTAAAGTATCTTTTATACTTAGGTTGAAATACTCTTTAAACAGCCAGAATCCAGAATCGTTAACGTGAGAAAACATCAGACTACCTGCACCAAGTGATAAAACCATCAAATTAGGATTTACGCCCGACTGAGTTGCCACAGGCAGAATCACACTGGCCGCTGTAAGCGCAGCTACCGTAGCCGAACCTACACAGGCACGCAGTATACCGGCAATAAGCCATCCCAAAATCAAAGGATGTATGGCGATTCCTTCCATCATAGCTGCAAGCTCTAGACTCACACCGCTGACTTCCATTACATTCTTGAATATACCGGAACCGGCAATAATCAACAGAATAGAGGCAATATCTTTCACGGCTTCACCGTAAATCTGCATGATTTCAGCCATCGGTCTTTTTTGACGTAAGCCTAAGGTATATGTCGCAATGATAATGGTCAGAAACATAACAATGGAAGGTGCTCCAAAGAGTCCATGCATCTTTCCAAATTTACTATTCATCAGCGGAGAAATATAGGTGATTACAGTTGCTATGATGAGCAGAAACACCGGAAGAGTAGCTGTTAAAAAGCTGTTTACTTTACCTGGTATGCTGTATTTCTCGTCGACTTCCTTCATTTCGAACAGCTTCACCGGGCCTGTCTGCATATTTTTCAGCGTCTTGCTGAATAAAGGTCCTGCAATGATGATAGTCGGTATAGATATGATGATACCTAAAATAAGCGTCACTCCCATATCGGCCCCAAAGATAGAAACCAAGGCTACCGGCGATGGATGAGGAGGGAGGAATCCATGAGCTACCGATAAGGCGGCCAACATGGGCAGACCAATATAGACTGCGGGCAGTTTATATTGGTAGGCAACAGAAAAAATGATGGGGACAAGCAATACGAAGCCAATACCATAAAACAGGGGGATACCGACTATGAATCCGGTGATTGTCAGTCCCCATTGGATTTTATTGGTGCCAAACATGCCGACCATGACATCGGCTATTTTACGAGCAGCTCCACTTACGGCAACCAATTTGCCCAGCATTGCACCTAAAACAATAATCAGAGTCAGGTCGCCTAAGATATTGCCGATACCTTTATCGATTACTTTGGGAATTTCGGCCATAGGGATGTCTAAACAGATAGCTGCCAACACAGAAATGGCAACAAATCCTAAGAATGCATCTATTTTGAAATAAGAAATGAGTACTATTAATAATAGTAAGCAAAAGGCAATAATCAGGAAACTCATAATCGTAAGTTTTTGTGGTTTTTCAGATGAAAATCTTCTTTTGATCCGAAAAGAAGATAAATGAAAAAGAGGCCACCACATGAAGTCAGGGATGGCCTCTTTTGCTTGAGTGGTATTATTTTACAGGTATTCTCATCTTATAGAATGAGCGCCATACAAAATAGAGTCCGATGAATAGGAATGGTATCGCAATATACATTGAGAAGTCGTGAGCCGGATTGAGTTTCATCTCAATACAGATCTCGGTTGCCAACAATCCAAACAAGGTTGAGAATTTGATAATCGGATTGAGCGAAACAGATGATGTGTCTTTGAACGGGTCTCCAACGGTATCACCAATTACAGCAGCCTCATGCAGTGGTGTATTCTTTTCGCGCAAGTCTACTTCTACAACTTTCTTTGCATTGTCCCAGCTTCCTCCGGCATTAGCCATGTAGATAGCTTGGAACAGACCGAATACGGCAATCGATACGAGATAAGCCACAAAGAAGTTCGGATCCATAAACGCAAAGGCCAATGTCAGTGAGATTAGGGTAATAAAGATATTCCACATTCCTTTTTGAGCATAGAGTGTACAGATTTTAACGACAGATTTGGAATCGTCGATGTCTGCCTCTTTCTTTTCCATATTGAATGTTTTCTTGATATACTCTACTGCACGGTAAGCTCCGGTGGTTACTGCTTGCATTGATGCACCGCTAAACCAGAAGATAACAGCTCCACCGCAGATTAGACCAAGCAATACAGGTGCATCTGTCAAAGAAAGTTTCAAGAATCCTGCCTTTTCCAATAGCAGGATAATAGAGAATATCATGGTTGTGGCACCTACAACTGCGGTTCCGATTAATACCGGTTTGGCTGTTGCTTTAAAGGTGTTTCCCGCTGAATCGTTTGATTCCAAGTAATGTTTGCCGTCTTCAAAGTTTGGTGTAAAGCCGAAATCTTTTTCAATTTCTTCGCGAATGCCAGGCAGTTGTTCAATACGAGAAAGTTCGAAAACTGATTGTGCATTGTCGGTTACCGGTCCGTAGCTATCTACAGCAATTGTAACAGGACCCATGCAAAGGAAACCGAAGGCAACCAAACCAAAGGCAAAGATAGATGCGTGTGGGCCTAATACTTCAGTCAGTCCGAGTCCGGCTGTGAAATAAGCCAATGTCATCAAACCTACAACAAGCAAACCGGTCCAGAAAGCACTGAAGTTACCGGCTACGATACCTGATAAGATATTCAAAGATGAACCTCCTTCGCGTGAAGCCGTTACAATTTCTTGAACGTGACCTGACTTCGAGCTGGTAAATATCTTTGTAAACTCAGGAATCAATACAGCAGCCAATGTTCCGCAACTGATAATAACAGAGAGCTTCCACCAAAGTCCGGCAACCGGTATATCAGAAAGCAACAGATAACTCATGAAGAATGATGCAGTGATACATAATACGGCTGCGATCCAGATTAGTCGCATAAGCGGAGATTCGAAATCAAAGAATTTCTTCTTGCCGTATAGTTGTTCAGAAATACCTTGGTTGATAAAGAAGGCACAACCAGAAAGGAAGTCCATCAAGAAGCGCATACCGAAAATCCAAACAATAAGTTTGGCTTGCATGGTAGGATCGGGAACAGCCAATGTGATGAAGGTAATCAATGCAACACCGGTTACACCGTAAGTTTCAAAACCGTCGGCTGTTGGGCCTACGCTGTCACCTGCATTATCACCTGTACAGTCGGCAATAACACCCGGGTTTCTTGGGTCGTCTTCTTTTACTTTGAAAACAACTTTCATCAAATCCGAACCGATATCAGCAATCTTTGTAAAGATACCTCCGGCAATACGAAGTGCACTTGCTCCAAGAGATTCACCAATGGCAAAACCAAGGAAACAGATTCCGACAATTTCACGAGGAACGAACAACAGGATGAATACCATCATGACCAATTCGAGCGAGATCAAGAATAGACCTACACTCATACCTGCACGTAATGGGATGTTTACCACATCGAGCGGTCTGCCCCGAAGTGCTGCAAAAGCTGTTCTGGCGTTAGCATACGTATTCACACGAATACCGTACCAGGCTACGGCATAAGAACCGGCCATCCCTACCACCGAAAAGAGGAGAACTTGTAAGACGACAGAGAAACTTTGTCCTGCAAGTCCAAAGAAATAAATGCTTAATACAACGGCGATAAGGCCGAATAACATAAGCAGGAATTTACCTTGTTGAAGCAGGTAAGTGCGGCATGTTTCATAAATCGTACTTGCCACTTTCAACATGGAAATATGTGCAGGTAGTTTTTTGATTTGAGCAAATAGCAAGAGACTGAATCCTAATGTACCTATGATAATAAGTGCTCCATAGAATAGGAAATCCCAGGCTGAAATGTTACTTCCCCAGATATGAAATGATCCCTCATGCAGATCGGGGATAGCCAGGTCAAGTTCGCTGGCGTAGAGTTTTGTGCTTGTGTTGCTTAAGATAAATGCAATGATGAGCGCAATGATGTGTTGTGCTTTTCTCATGGATTAATGTGTTTATAGTATGGTTTATTTAAGATCAAAAACGAATCGAAGTTATTAATAATCTATGTTATATTTTAACACAATAAATAAAAAAAACATTAAAAGAGCGGACCCTGCTAGGGGGGTTAGCTCCTTTAATGTTTGCGAATGTTAATAAAAGGTGATGTTTTACTTCCTTTTACCCGTTACAATAAGAATTTCCTTGCTGTTTATAAGGTCTTGATGCTTGATTTTTACGCCCTCCAGCTTCTTGCCGTCAAAGCGGACAGACTGGATAAAATTGCCTTCGCCATTAGCCTCCTTGCGAATTACAATCTGGTTGTTGTTGGGGTAGTACTGAGGGTTCAGATGAATCGTTACCTTATCAAAGACTGGCGTCACAAGCGTGTAATCGGGGCGTCCAGGGCATAGCGGATACATACCCATCATATTCATGAGTGCCCAGGCCGACATTGTTCCCGTGTCATCGTTGCCCGGAATGCCATCAGGTGTATTTGTGAAATGTTCGTTGAGGATTTTCGATACTAAAAGTTGGGTGCGCCATTCTTCACCTGCGAATTCAGAAAAGATATGAGGATAGAGCATGTCGGGCTCGTTGGTTACATCGAAATAGCCCTTGTCGAAAACGGACTGCAGCTTATTGACGAAATTCTTTTTTCCTCCCATTAGTTTGGCCAGCCCCTGTACGTCATAAGGTATAGCAAAGGTGTAATTCCAGGCATTCCCTTCATGAAATCCATGGTTAGGCTCGAAGTTAGCACCCATAAGGGGATTGAATGGGGTAAGGAATTGACCATTGGGAAGTTTAGGTCTGAATGTGCCTGACTCTTTAGAATAGTAATGTGTGTATCCTTTGGCCCTTTTGGCAAACATCTCTGCATCTTCTTTCTTGCCTAACGACGCAGCGAATTGAGATAGATTCCAATCAGCCACGAAATATTCAATGGCATGAGAGACAGAGTTATCAAACGAGTCGCGCAAAGGCACATAACCGTATTTGATGTAATCGGCATTGTCCGGGCGGATACGATTGGTACTGTCGGTCACAGTCGCTGATTTATAAAATGCTTCATAAGCAGTTTGGTAATCAAAATCTTTGATTCCTTTCATCCAGGCATCTACAATAACAGGAATGGCGGGGTCGCCATCCATCGTATAGGTTTCACGTCCATACAGCTCCCACTTAGGCATCCATCCTGATTCTTTGTAGATATCGATCATCGAACGGAGCATCTGAACCTGACGTTCAGGGAATAATAGCGTCATGAGGGGTTGAACGTTTCTATAGGTATCCCATAAAGAAAAGACGGTATAGCGATTTTCTGTCGTTTTCAGGATTTCACGTGTCTCCATTGCCGGATATTCTCCATTTATATCTTGCAAGATGTTCGGGTGGATAAGGGTATGATATAAAGCTGTATAGAATACACTCTTTTGATCTTCCGTGCCTCCTTCAACCTCAATCTTGGATAAGTCGTCGTTCCATTTGTTGCGTGCTTCTTTTCGGATGAGGTCGAAGTCGCCACGGGGCTGTTCTGTCTCCAGATTCAACCGGGCATTTTCCATACTCACGAAAGATACGGCAAGCTGTACTTCGATAGGCTCTTGCTCTTGGGTATCAAAGCTGAAGAATACGCCTAAATCATCTCCCGAAAGGACATCTTTATATTCGGTATAGATCTTGTATCTCCCGGCATCCTTATTCCAATCTTGTTCCCATTTAGCCACCGGTCTTTGCCATTTCCAATAGCCTCGCTCTGTTGGCTTCTTGTTTACGCGAAGTACGAAATAAATTGGATAAACAGATTGATTATTATCGTAACAAAACGTTCCCAGTAGTTTCGAACCTTCAATCTCTGTGTCACTCACATAGCGTACGGTGGCTCCGGTTTCGTTGGTAAGGCCTTCTCCAAGGTTAAGCAGGATATGTCCTTTCCCTTTTGGAAAAGTGAATCTTGAAAGGCCGACTCTCGCCGTTGCCGTAAGTTCAGCTTTTATGCCGTACTTATCCAAGACGTTACTATAATAGCCGGGTGAAGCTTGCTCTTGACTGTATGTACTACCGTATTGCCGGTAATCGACTTGCAGTTCTCCTGCAGTGGCCATCAATAAGAGGCTTCCCATGTCTGGACAACCAACGCCGCTCAGATTAACATGCGAAAATCCGGTTAAGAATTTATTATTGTACTCATAAGAAGTAGACCACCACCTGGCATCTTTATCTACATTATTAATAGGTGAACCCATTACATTGAATGGAGAGACATTCATTAGCCCCTGTGGAACTTGGGCTCCAGGATTAGTTGTGCCATAATTGGTTGTCCCAATAAAAGGATTCACATAGTCCACGGGTAGTTTCTGCCCACATACTGTTTGAACGTATGCCAAAAGAAATAAGCATAACCCCACATGTTTGTATCTATTCATAAGTTCTTAATAAAGTTAATAAAATAGCAGGGCCAAAGATAAACTCTTCCTGCTTAATAAAAAATCGTGATAAGCTAGAACGAGTCATTTTAACCAGAACTAAAGTCGTTTTTTAAATTAATAACTAAAATAGGTGCCCGATATAGATTGAAAATCGATCGGACACCTATTTTTTGTTACTTAATGGCTAATAATTCTCTGACGATTCCTTGAGACAAGGCTTGCAAGTATTATATTCATTAGATCCCTTGATGGTAGTATCAAAATAGAAATGCTAAGGGAAAACTAAGTTATTCACGTTTACCATGGGTAGAGAGAGTAGCATATAAAAAAAGGTGGACCTTTTGGGTCACACCTTCTTTTCTGTGTATTATTCTGGACGACGTTCAGGACGTGGTCCTCTGTCTTGTCTTGGCGGACGTTCAGCTCTTGGCGGACGTTCTTCGTAACCTTCAGGTTTAGGTAATAATACCTTTCTTGAAAGTTTGAACTTTCCGGTTTTGCTGTCGATATCGACAAGTTTAACCTTAACTATATCACCTTCTTTAAGTCCGGCTTGTTCAACTGTTTCCAGTCTCTTCCAGTCAATTTCAGAAATGTGAAGTAGTCCGTCTTTACCCGGCATAAATTCTACGAATGCACCATAAGGCATGATAGAAGAAATCTTTCCTTCATATTCTTCGCCAATTTCCGGTACCGCAACGATGCCCTTAATTGCTTTGATAGCTGCGTCGATCGTACTTTTGCTTGTTCCTGAAATTTCAATCTGGCCAAATCCGTTCACTTCTTCGATTGTGATGGTTGCACCGGTCTTTTCTTGAATTCCTTGAATAATCTTACCACCCGGGCCGATTACTGCACCAATAAATTCTTTGCCGATTGTTAATGTTTCGATACGAGGAGCGTGAGGCTTCAAGTCTGCACGAGGCTCTGCTATACATTCGGTTATCTTGTTTAAGATATGAAGACGACCGGCTTTAGCTTGTGCCAATGCGTTTTCTAGAATCTCATAAGAAAGACCGTCAACCTTGATGTCCATCTGAGTAGCTGTGATACCGTCTTTTGTTCCGGTTACCTTGAAGTCCATATCTCCTAAATGATCTTCGTCTCCAAGGATATCTGAAAGGATGGCGTAGTTAGTCCCCTTATTTTCAGAAATCAATCCCATAGCGATACCTGATACCGGCTTTTTCAGTTTCACTCCGGCATCCATCAATGCTAATGTTCCTGCACAAACAGTTGCCATAGAAGAAGAACCGTTTGATTCAAGGATATCAGAGATAACACGTACTACATAAGGATAATCTGAAGGAATCATGCGTTTTAATGCACGGTGAGCCAAGTTTCCGTGACCAATTTCACGACGGCCAATTCCACGTGAAGCTTTTGCTTCTCCGGTTGAGAATGGAGGGAAGTTGTAGTGAAGCAGGAAGCGTTCTTTTCCGTGATTCAATACATCGTCAACCAATTTCTCATCCGCTTTGGTTCCTAATGTAACGGTTGTAAGTGATTGCGTTTCACCGCGGGTGAAGATTGCAGCTCCATGAGGGCCAGGCAAGCAGTCGATTTCTGTCCAGATAGGACGAATTTCAGTTGTCTTACGACCATCAAGACGCTTTCCTTCGTCTAAGATTGCACGACGCATCGCTTCTTTTTCCACATCGTGATAGTAGCGATCGATCATTGCGCCTTTAGCTTCCAATTCTTCTTCGCTAAGTGCAGCTTTGTATTCTGCTATAATATTTTCGAATGCTTCCGTACGTTCGTGCTTTCCTGTACCTGATGTTGCAACAGCATAAGCTTTTGCATAGCATTTTTCGCGTACATCTTTACGTAGCTCTTCGTCATTTTCTTCGTGACAATATTCGCGCTTGGTCAATTTGCCACAAGCTTCAGAAAGTTCAAGCTGAACTTTGCATTGTTCTTTAATCGCTTCATGGGCTACCTTAATAGCCTCAAGCATTTCTTCTTCCTGAACTTCACTCATCTCACCTTCAACCATCATGATGTTGTCCAGTGTCGCGCCAACCATTATATCGATGTCTGCTTTTTCCAATTGAGAGAAAGTTGGGTTGATGATAAAATTACCATCTACACGTGCTACGCGAACTTCTGAGATAGGACCATTGAAAGGGATATCTGATACGGCAAGAGCAGCTGAAGCAGCCAAACCGGCTAATGCATCCGGCATATCTTCGCCATCTGCTGAAAACAGGATTATATTAACGTATACTTCTGCGTGATAATCATCTGGGAAAAGTGGACGCAATGCGCGGTCAACCAATCTTGATGTAAGAATTTCATAATCTGAAGCACGACCTTCTCTTTTTGTGAAACCTCCAGGGAAACGGCCTAATGCTGAAAATTTTTCTTTGTACTCTACTTGTAGCGGCATAAAATCGACACCGGGGTTTGCGTCTTTAGCTGCACAAACAGTTGCTAATAACACAGTATTACCCATGGTTACTGTAACCGCACCGTCTGCTTGTTTGGCCAATTTTCCGGTCTCGATGGTAATGGTCCTTCCATCACCTAACTTGATCGTCTTGTTGATTGGATTAAGCATAATCTTCTTAAACTTGTTTTTTATCTGTAAAATTGATGCAAATGTAGTGAAAGTTTACTCTAAATAGATGTAAATGAAAATAAAAAGCGCGGAGGAAATGTAATTTATCGCTCAAAACACAAAAAAAGATTGCTTCAATTAGTTTGAAACAATCTTTTTTTGCTCTTCCTCTTGGACTTGAACCAAGGACCCTCTGATTAACAGTCAGATGCTCTAACCGACTGAGCTAAGGAAGAATTTTCAATATATTTCAAGTCTTTCCCTGATGTCTGTTTGCTCTTCCTCTTGGACTTGAACCAAGGACCCTCTGATTAACAGTCAGATGCTCTAACCGACTGAGCTAAGGAAGAATGCTTGTATTTCAAAAACATGTGTTACTTAATAAGTTAGATAACACCCCTTCTGAAAATGCTTTGCAAAAGTACAGGATGTTTTCCAAATATGCAATATCTTTGCACAAAAAGTTTCGATATGAACACAATAGGATTGGGAAACGCATTAGTTGATGTGTTACTTCAATTGAAAGATGAGGATATTCTTACTCAGATAGGAGTAAAGAAGGGAGCAATGGATATGATTAGTGAAGAACAAATGATCGCTATTCAGTCTTCCAATCAAGATTTAGAGAGAACACTGACTCCCGGTGGTTCGGTGTGTAATACAATGAGAGCGATGGCATCGCTAGGGGCTAATTCCGGGTATATCGGAAAGATTGGCCAGGATAACAATGCTGCTTTTTACGAGAAAGCGCTTATTGAAGCCGGTGTTAAACCGAATTTTATCCGTACAGAGGGAGTGACCGGTTGCTGTACCGTGTTGATATCTCCTGATGGGGAGCGCACGATGTGTACCTTCCTTGGACCTGCTCCAACTATTCTCCCTTCAGAGATAAGCGAAGATATATTGTCGGCCTACCATTGTGTCTACATCGAGGGTTATCTGTTGGTCAATCCTGAACTGGTGAAAACAACTATGCAGAAGGCTAAGAAGTTGGGTTTGAAGGTGGCATTGGATTTATCAAACTTCAATATAGTCAATGGATTTAAAGGCTTGTTGGAGGAGATAATCCCGGCTTATGTAGATATCCTCTTTAGTAATGAAAGTGAAGCCGAAGCCTTTACCGGATTGAAGGCTGAAGAAGCTGTACTAAAGCTTTCATCTATGGTTGATATTGCACTCGTTACCGTAGGTCGGAACGGTGCTTATGTGGCTAATAAAGGAAACTTGGTGCATGTTGAAGCAGAAGGCGGTAAACCCAAAGATACTACTGGAGCAGGAGATAATTTTGCAGCTGGATTCTTATATGGCCAGTCTATAGGTGCTTCCCTTGAGCAATCTGCCCGTATTGGTTCATTGTTGGCCGGCTATGTAATTGATACGATCGGCCCGCAGATACCCGACGACAAATGGGGACAAATAAAGTTAAAAGTAAAAGCCATATTAGATTAATAGTAGGAATATTATATACATTTACGCTTATAATCTCATTTATATACATTTTTGACAATGCGAAAAAAGATATATAGTGCAATCATTTGTTTCTCGTTTTCAATCATTTTGCCTGCCGCTTTATCTGCGCAGAACGACAATCGTTTCGAAGTAAGTAAGAACTTAGATATATTCAACGCCTTGGTAAAAGAGGTGGAGATGTTCTATGTCGATTCGGTTGAAGTTGAAAAGATTGTTCGTAAAGGTATCGATGCGATGTTAAGCGGTTTGGATCCTTATACAGAATACATTCCCGAACAGAATATGGACGAACTGAAGTATATGACAACCGGTGAATACGGTGGGATAGGAGCCTATATTCGTCAGCGGGAAGATGGTGTTATTATTGCAGAACCTTTTGAGGGGATGCCGGCTCAATTGGCCGGATTGAAAGCCGGAGACAAAATATTGTCGATAGACACGACGAATGTTTCAGCCCTTTCGAGTGATAAAGTAAGTGAACTGCTTAAGGGAGTACCAAATACAAAGTTGCAACTGACTATACAACGTCCGGGAGAAAAGAAGCCCCGTAAGGTAGAACTTGTACGCAAGCAAATATTGGTTGATCAAGTAACCTATTATGGGGTAAGAGGAGATGGTGTAGGCTATATAAATCTGAATGGTTTTACCGATAAAAGTGCTCAGGAAGTCAGAAATGCTTTCGAAGACTTAACGAAGAATCACGGCATAAAATCGCTTATCCTTGATTTGAGAAATAATGGTGGAGGCTTGCTCGAGAGTGCGGTTCAGATTGTCAATATGTTTGTCCCTAAAGGAAAAGAAGTTGTTT
Organism: Bacteroidota bacterium; assembly: GCA_023429375.1. Lineage (GTDB taxonomy): Bacteria > Bacteroidota > Bacteroidia > Bacteroidales > Tannerellaceae > Massilibacteroides. The sequence continues at coordinate 247,029 of JAEYVY010000007.1, forward strand.
CAACCCGGGGAAAAGTAAAACAATGGGATCGTACGTATCGTACTTCAAATGAGCCAATTGATACAGTCATGCCTATTGCTGTGTTGATAAACGGAGGATCAGCTTCGGCAGCCGAAATTGTTTCGGGAGCATTGCAGGATATGGACAGAGCCGTGTTGGTCGGACAGCGTTCTTTTGGTAAGGGTCTGGTGCAAACAACACGCGAACTGCCCTATAATGGAAGTGTGAAAGTTACGATAAGTAAGTACTATATTCCGAGTGGACGCTGCATACAGCAGATTGATTATTCACACAGAAAAGCAGATGGGAGTGTAACGGCTATTCCTGATAGTCTGACCTCTGTGTTCTATACTGCGAATGGACGTCCGGTACGTGACGGTGGAGGTGTACGTCCTGAGTTTGAAGTAGAAGAGCCTAAAGTACCTACTTTGATGTATTATTTGATGACAGACTATGCCCTTTTCGACTTTGTGACAGATTGGGCGCAGAAACATCCTAAGATTGCTCCTATTGAAGAATTCGCCGTAACCGATGAAGACTTTAACGCATTCAAGGCTTATGCAAAGGAAAAGAATTTTACATATGATCGTCAGAGTGAAAAAGTGCTGAAGTCATTCAAAGAAATAGCTGAATTCGAAGGCTATCTGGACGGTGACACTACGTTGATTGCAGACATGCAGAAAAAGATAACACCCGATTTGGACCGAGACTTTGATCGCTTCAAAGATCAGATAAAGAAACTTTTGTCTACAGAAATCGTCAAACGGTATTATTACCAAAAGGGTGAACTAATTGAAAGTTTGAAAGACGATGAGGTATTAAACAAGGCTATCGAAGTCTTGTCAGATCCCGAATTATATAAACGTACGCTTTCTAACACAAATAAGGAAGAAGAAGTAATAGCCAAGGCAGGTTAATCCTGCCCGGGCTTTTCAAAACGGATATGAAGAACCACTAATTCCGAAACGGTTCCTATACGGTAAGGCGGCCCCGCTATTCCAATGCCTGAGGATACATAATATTGTGTGTTTCCTTTCTTATGATAACCGTAAGCTTTCTCGTAAACCAATTTAAGAACTAAGGGGTAAGGCCATATTTGTCCATTGTGCGTATGTCCGTGCAAACCCAGATCAACCTTGTTCATCGCTAATTCAACTAACGACCACGGCTGATGGTCAAGTACAATGCTTGGCTTGTCCGGGTCTATATCTTTCATCAAGGTTCGTAATGCATTCCTGTTTTTGTTGATATAATCATCCCTTCCGATAAGGTAGAAAGAAGAATCCGGCATAGCAACAGAATCAACTAACAAGGTAGCTCCGGTCTGTTTCAACCATTTCTGCTTGGCGTGACGGTTGGCTCTATACTCGTGATTACCATAAACGATATAGGTGCCCAATGGAGCCTCTAATTTGCGGAGGTCTTCTTCAATGCGAGCTTTTTCGGCAAACCGCGACTCATAGTCCATGATATCACCAACAAGCACTACCATATCCGGCTTTTGTTCATTGCTTAAGGCAACATAGCGAGCCGCCATCTTTTTGTCTATCACCTCTCCAAAATGTAAATCACTCATCATAACAATCTTTAGGCTATCCCTGCCCGGTGCCTCCTTTGGAATGGTCAGATGTAGGTGATGAACCACCGGATTAGCCACTCTCTTGTATCCTTCTATCATCAATACGGTAACAAATAAGGGAATGATGAAGAAGAGTCCCAATTTAACACTGTCTTTTTTCTCTATCAGCCAATTTGGAAACCAGGAAAAGAAACGGTTGGAAAGTCTGATTACCTCGATACATAACAGCGAAAGAGTCACGTAGATAGACGCGATATACCAGGTGTTACAAATATACATGATAGAGATAAATACATCGTCGGGCAATTCTTTATGAAAGAAGAATCCCGTAAAAAAGAGGAGCAGCTCGATGATAAAAACGATGCAAAATGGAATCCTCCAGCTTTTTTTTGCCGGCAATGCTTGATACCCTCTGGTAAAAATATAGGGGTTAAGCAGGAGTTGGGCAACAATCGATTGAAGGAATACTTTCATTTTATTCGTTGAAGTTGAGGTTAAACACTACAATTTCGCTATCAGTCCCGATTCGGAAAGGAGGCCCCCATAAAGAAAGACCTGAAGATACGTAGAGATGCGTGTTTTGTCGTTTCTCGTATCCATAGCTAAGCTCGAACAAATAATCGGTTAGTAAGCTCAACGGCCAGACTTGCCCACGATGAGTGTGTCCGCTTACTTGAAGGTCCACACCGGCATTCACTGCTTGATCCAGTTCATAAGGCTGATGATCCAGAAGGATAATAGGTTTGGAGGCATCTGCTTGTTTGGATAATTCGCTTAAGGGCAGACGTTTGTGGTTGTGACGATCGTCTCGTCCAATCAATTGAATCCCGTTTGGGAGCGTTATCGTAGAGTCGCGCAGCAAGTGTATAGAAGTCGAATTTATAAATTTCACACTTTCATTTATACCCGCTATATACTCATGATTTCCGGGAACCATAAATACACCGTAGCTTGCTGTGAGTCTGTTTATATCTTCGTTCATGTGCTCCTCAATTAGGGGCTGAACGTCATTGTCAATCAGGTCGCCACTAATCAGAATCAAGTCGGGGTTCAATTTATTTATAGTATCGACATATTTACTGAGAGCCGCCTTTCCGGTACCCACACCCAGATGTATATCGCTTATCGCAACGATGCGCAGTGAAGAAACCTCTGCTTGTTTGCTTACATTGAGGGTATATTCCTTTGTTTTAGGATTTTTATAATTATAATAACCATAGCTCAGCACGCATAAAGTAAGTGCAAATGCCAACAGAAACCCATACGTAAAAGGTTTGTATAGTAATTTAATGATATCAAATACGATAAGGAGAAGGGTCATATAAAGCGTAAATATGAGCCAACTACTGCCCACTTCATGTGTAAACGAAAGGAGTTTCATCGAAATTCCAGATCGGCGAACAAGAAACGTGAAGATCAGCGATAGTGCGCCTCCCCAATATAATAAACTCAATAAAACCTTTACTCCGGTAGGATAAGTAGAGAGGGCTTGTCCGCCTCTCCAATAGATGTAAACATTAGCGATTAGATATAAACCGATAATCAGAAAAAATATAATTGGCATACAATTTTTTTTGCAATTCGGACAAAGATACATATTCATAGCCTATGTATCAGTCCTTCAGATGAAATTATGTATCTTTACGTCAGGAAATTGAAAAAAAGAGGATACAACATGGCAAAAGAGAAACCCCTTATCTTGATTACCAATGATGACGGTGTTGGTGCAAAAGGGATTAATGAGTTGATTACATGTCTGAAAGACTTAGGTGAATTAGTAGTTATGGCTCCTGACGGTCCACGTTCAGGAATGGCAAGTGCCATTACATCGCAACATCCAATAAAATATACGACCGTAAGAAAAGAAGATGACCTGACGGTATATAGTTGTACAGGAACACCGGTCGACTGTGTGAAGCTGGCCATCAATGAAGTGCTCGATCGCAAACCTGATTTGTTGGTCTCGGGTATCAATCATGGAACGAACGTAGCCGTTTGTGTGCATTATTCAGGCACATTAGGTGCTGCTGCCGAGGGCTGTATCTTTGGAGTTCCTTCTATTGGTGTGTCGTTGACGGATTGCAATCCTGAAGCTGATTTTACGGAAAGCTGTCGTTTTGCACGCAAGCTGTCCAGACGTATTCTCCGTTCCGGACTTCCCGAAGGGGTCTACTTAAACCTGAATGTACCCGATATGCTCCATGTGAAAGGCATGAAAGTATGCCGTCAGGCTAGAGGACGTTGGGTTAATGAGTTTGTTCATTCGCACAATGCAAAGAACGAAACCGTATATTGGCTTTCAGGCAATTTTGAAAATGCACGCCCTATTGAACAAGACAACGACACCTTGGCGCTCGAAAATGGTTACGCTTCGGTAGTTCCATGCAAGATAGATGTGACCGATTACTCGTTTCTAGACAAATTGACGGATATAATTAAAGATTAAGTCGTGAAATATTATTTAATAGCCGGAGAAGCCTCCGGAGATTTGCATGCATCCAACCTGATGCATGCCTTAAAATCAGAAGATGCAGAAGCCGAATTCCGTTTCTTTGGTGGCGATTTGATGCTGGCCAAAGGAGGAACGTTGGTCAAACATTATCGTGAGATGGCTTTTATGGGCTTCATTCCGGTGCTGTTAAATTTGCGTACTATCTTTAATAATATGGATATTTGCAAAAAGGATATCCGCGCATTTCAACCGGATGTAGTTATCCTTATAGACTATCCGGGGTTCAATCTGAAAATAGCCGAATTTGTACACTCTGAACTTCACATTCCCGTACATTATTATATATCTCCCAAAATATGGGCATGGAAACAATACCGGATTAAGTCTTTCCGCAAGTATGTAGACCGGATGTTTTGCATATTTCCGTTTGAGCCGTCATTTTTTGCAAGCCTTAATTATTCCGTAGACTATGTGGGGAATCCAACGGTCGACTCGGTGAGTAACTTTAAAAAGGATTACACCGAAACTTTCCCGGAATTTACAGCCAAACATGCATTGGAAGGTAAGCCTGTTCTGGCCCTATTGGCCGGAAGCCGCAGGCAAGAAATCAAAGACAATCTGCCCACGATGCTGAAGGTTGCAGCTCGTTTCCCGGAGTATCAACCGGTAATAGCAGGAGCACCGGGTATAGATTCAGTCTATTACGATACCTTTATTGAAGGCACACAGGCACGCGTAATTTTCGATTCAACGTATCCTTTATTGGCGCAAAGCAGCGTAGCGTTAGTTACTTCGGGCACAGCAACTTTAGAAACTGCACTTTTCCGTGTTCCGCAAGTAGTTTGCTATTATACCCCTGTTGGAAAGCTGGTGAGTTTTGTATTCCGTCATTTCTTCCATACCAAATATATCTCTTTGGTCAATCTTGTTGGCGAGAAGGAAATCGTTCAAGAGCTATTTGGCGAACGATTCTCGGAAGAAACGATTCATCAAGAGTTAGCCCTCCTTACCAATAATACGGAATATCGCAGGCGTATGCTTGACGGATACGATGAGGTAACCAACCGGTTAGGTGGCCCAGGGGCCTCTTCACGCACAGCTTCTCTTATCTACAGTGCGCTGAAGCATTGAAAAACAATATTTTATATTCACATCTTTTAACAGTAGCGAATGCAGCAATCCCTTTCGCTGCATCATCTTCTTTTATGTAAAACGAATAAAAAGAGGTGAAAAAGATGAAAACAATTAAATTACTTTTGATGATGATAGTTACTCATTGGGTAAATTTTGGATTAGCACAGCTACAGTTGTTCCTCTAAATGATAGAACCTATTATTTACGAATGGACGATGGTACAACGCTATGGCCTGCTGCTACAGATATGCCGTATTACGAACCAAAAGAAAATCAAAGAGCATTGGTCAATTTCACTATTCTTAGTGATTCGTTAGATGGATACGATCATTATGTAAAAATAAATCGTATCGACAATTATCTGACTAAAAATATCGCTGAAAATAAAGGAGCAGAAAATGACTCCATCTATGGTAAAGATCCTATACAAGTAGCGGATATATGGGTAGGCGATAATTATCTGAATATTTATCTAAAGGCATATTTCGGAGGAGTTAAAAAGCACTTTATCAATTTGATCCCTACGGATGAAGAAAACGTAGACTTTGAATTAAGACACAATGCTTATGATGATCCATCGCCAGGATACCTAAGAGGTGAATTAGTAGCATTTAAGTTGGATATTCCATCTGATACTACGCAGACTGCTGTGCAAGATAGTTCAATTATAGCTGTAAAGGTGAAGACCTTTGACGGCGACAAGGTTTATAAAGTAAAATTTGCGAATAAGGTAAATGCTTCCTATGCGAAGTATTCAAACGATGTATTTCTAGAAGGATTAAATTAACACCTTCCCACATAACTTTTATTATATCATTTAGTCAGAAAGAGAGTCATTGTGAGAATGGCTCTTTTTTTTGATGTCATCGCGATGTCAATAGTAGAGATTAAATGCTTTGAAATACAAAGCCTATATGGTGTGAAAAAATCATCCCGAACGTTTTGAAAAAACATCCCGATCTTTTTTAAAAACGTTCGAGGTGTTTTTTAAAAACCATCGAGATGTATTTTTTATTGATGATAATCAAGAAAAAACAACATCGGGATGAAGGGCGATTGGAAGAGGGGGAGAAACTTTAACGCTCCTCCTGCCGTGCCTTATCAGATATATAAGCACGGTCAGAAGGAATGATGATACATTATTTTACACTTTCAGAAAGCTCAGAACCAGCTTTAAATTTCACAGATTTACGAGCAGGGATGTTGATCGGTTGTTTTGTCTTTGGATTAACACCTTTTCTAGCGGATTTTTCAGAAACTGAAAATGCTCCGAATCCTAAAAGAGCAACTTTTCCTCCATTTTTTAATTCTTCTGAAACGGTTTCAATAAAAGCGTCTACTGCTTTCTTAGTATCAACCTTGCTTAGTCCTGATTTAGCAGATACGACATTGATAAATTCTGTTTTGTTCATGATAGTTTGATTATTAAAGCATTAAGTATAATAGGTTAATAGTATTTCATGATTTCAAAAGTAACTTTATTTTAAATCTAAACCAATAATTGAAGACTTTTTTTGCTGATACACTGTACTTTTCCTTCTTTATACTTGCTTTTTGAAGGTACGTTTTATGTGAATAGTAAAATATATTTACCTTTGCTTTAAAATAAGTATATATATTATGATTCAAAATAACACCGGATTTCTAAGTTCGATACCACCTGTAACTAAAAACATTATTATAATAAATCTCCTCTTTTGGGTAGCTTCTATTGTACTTCCAAGAGTTGGAATAGACTTGGTTGATTTACTGGGTCTTCATTTACTTTGGGCTGAAGATTTCCATTTTTTTCAGTTCATTTCTTATATGTTCATGCATGACACAGGATCTTTTTCCCATGTGTTTTTCAATATGTTTGCCGTCTATATGTTTGGCCGTGTGCTTGAAAGTGTATGGGGGCCTAAACGATTTCTTATTTTCTATTTTGTAACAGGCATCGGTGCGGGATTGATTCAAGAAGTCGCTTGGTATTTTGATCTTCGAGAATTGATAGCTTCAAACTATGAAGTGGTAAATATGGGGGGGACAGTTCTCTCTACAGCCGAATACATGAATTTGTTTGTGACTGTGGGTGCTTCTGGTGCCGTTTTTGGTATCTTGCTTGCTTTTGGGATGTTATTTCCAAATGCTCCCTTGTTCATCATGTTCATTCCGGTTCCTGTTAAAGCAAAATACTTTGTGTTTTTCTACGGACTTATGGAGTTGTTCCTCGGTGTCTCTCATTTCAGTGGCGACAGCGTTGCTCATTTTGCCCATCTAGGGGGTATGTTTTTTGGTTATTTCCTGATTCGTTATTGGAAGAAAAAAGATGCAAAAAATGGACGATATTTTTACTAAACTAAAACAATCGTACAAACAAGGGAGTATTCTAACAAAACTGATTTATATTAATGTAGGGATATTCCTGGGCATCCGGCTGTTCGGAGTAATTTGTCTTTTGTTCAATGTCCCTCATATCTCTTTGCTTGACTATTTAGAACTGCCTTCGTCTATTCCGGATCTTCTGCATAAGCCGTGGACCTTGGTAGCCTATATGTTTACGCATTACGACATATTACATGTCTTGTTCAATATGTTGTGGCTATATTGGTTCGGCACAATATTTTTGCAGTATTTTAATGCCCGTCAGCTTGGTGGGCTCTATTTCTTAGGTGGGTTAGCCGGTGCATTGTTTTTCGTGTTGTTGTACAATACGCTTCCTTATTTCGAGATGGCTGTGGCTTATAGTGCATTAATCGGTGCTTCTGCATCAGTAATGGCCATTGTTTTTGCGATTTCATTTTATCGCAAAAACTTTGAGATTAACCTTTTATTTATAGGACGGATAAAGTTGATTTATTTGGCACTTGCAACGCTAATCATCGATTTACTGGCCATAACTTCCGAAAATGCAGGAGGTCATATTGCACATATTGGAGGTGCCTTGTTGGGTATCCTTTTTGCTGCGAGAGTTAATAAAGGAAAAGACATAACAAAACCGATTAATAGGCTAGTCGATTTCTTTGTTAATCTGGGTAAGCCAAGGCCTAAGATGCATGTTTCATACAAACGAAGTGAAACGGATTACGAGTATAACGACAGAAAGAACAAGCAGAATGAAGATATTGACAAAATTCTGGAAAAACTAAAGCGTTCAGGCTATGAAAGTTTGAGCAGCGAGGAAAAGAAAAAACTGTTTGATGCCAGCAAATAAATGGGATTGAAAACGCTTAAAATAGCATTTCATCTATTATTGTTTATCGCTAATTTGGGTGCAATAATTGTAATGATCTTATCGGCTTTCTCTGATAGAGTGGCTCCCGATAAAAATCTTCTTTTTGCCTATCTTGGACTGTTATTCCCCATTTTTTGTGTCATAGTCTTTTGCTTTTTAATTTATTGGCTGTTCATAAGGAAATGGAAATTTTTGCTGGTCAATCTTGCCGCTTTTTTGATTTGCTTGGGAAGCATTCAGCGTTATTTCCCATTGCATTCGGAAACGAAAGATATCCCTACTGAGAATACAATTAAAGTCCTTACATACAATGTGATGTCATTTGCATTTAAAGGACATTCCAAGGAAAACCCGAATGAAATCTTGGAATATATCGCAACATCGAACGCCGATATTGTTTGCTTGCAAGAATACATGGAGAATAAGTCAAGCAAGCAGCTGTCATTGGCTAAAATCAGAAAAGTGTTGAAGATGTATCCTTATTATAGCACCACTTTCACGAATACGACTCCTTACTATATGAGTGGGTTAGCAGTCTTCTCTAAGTACCCGATTTCAAAATCCCGCAGAATCAGGTATGATAGTAAGAATAATGGCTCTTCTATTCACGAAATAACGGTTAACAGCAAGAAGCTTTTGCTGATAAATAATCATCTCGAATCATTTAAGCTAACCAGTGAAGACAAGAGCAAGTATTCCGAGTTTATTATGAACCCCGGAACAGGGCTTTTGGATAGCATACGCGGCTCTTTTTCACAAAAGTTGGGACCGGCATTTACTTTACGTGCCATTCAAGCCAGAAAAATCCGGGAAGAAATAGACAAAGCAGAAACTGATTATGTATTGGTTTGTGGTGATTTTAATGATACACCAATCTCTTATGCAAAACGAACCATTCAAGGCAATCTACATGACGCTTTTGTCAGTTCAGGTTTTGGGCTGGGGGTTACGTATAACCGGAATGTCTTCCGCTTTAGAATAGATAATATTCTCCACTCTCCGAATATGAAATCCTTTAATTGTACGGTCGACAAAATATACTATTCTGACCATCATCCTATGTGGTGTTATCTGCAAATGAATTGAACGGGTCTGAACTGGGTTTTTTAATCCTTCCAAATATATGTTTACAAATATTAACTAATTCTAGTTCGGAATGAAGCTAAACTTGCTTTACTTTGTATGCCGTCAAATTTTGCTTATCGTTAAATTATAAAAAATCACATTTTGTTAACATAAGCTTACTCTAAGTTATATTTCTTGATTATTATTATTGTTTGATAAATTAATATTGATTCTTTATGAAAAAACAATTAGCCTTTTTTAGGAAAGGGTTAAAATTTTCCCTTTGCTTATTTGCCGTAGGTTTAATGGCTCCCATGCCTATTCAATCTGTATCGGCCGAGGTTGCAATCACACAACAAGCAAAACAAGTGACAGGAAAAGTCCTAGATGAATTTGGGGAACCGATAATCGGAGCCAATGTAGTGGAGAAAGGAACGACGAACGGAACTATTACTGACATGGATGGGAACTATTCTTTGTCGATAAATAATACCGATAGAGCTGTTCTACAGATTTCTTATATAGGTTATACCACGAAAGAAGAAGCCTTGAAAGGGCGAGTTTCGGTTGAAATTACACTAGAGCCTAGTGTAGTAAACTTAGGTGAAGTGGTGGCCATTGGATATGGTAGCCAGACACGAAAAGAGATTACTGGTTCAATCGCTAATGTTTCCGAAGAGAGCTTTAATAAAGGGGTTACTCGTGATGCAACAGACTTGTTGCAAGGTAAAGTTGCCGGTTTGACGATTACCTCAGGTTCGGGTGACGTAACTCGTGGTTCGACGATGCGTCTGCGTGGTACATCTACACTTCAGAATGACCAAGGTCCGCTGATCGTTATCGATGGTGTACCGGGTGGAGATATGTCTACTGTTGCTCCTTCTGATATTGAGTCAATCTCCGTTTTGAAAGACGCCTCTTCTGCTGCTATTTATGGATCACGTGCTGCGGGTGGTGTTGTTTTGATTACGACCAAAAGAGGTTCAGGTCTAAAAACGCAGATTAATTATAACGGATATCTAGCCATAGATCAGGTTGCCAATAAGCCGGATATGCTTAACGCCAGTGAATGGAGAGCAATCAATAAGCAATTAGGTAATAATATTTCTGACTATGATAAATATACGGCTGACACTGATTGGTTTGGTGAAATGATGCGTACCGGAGTATCTCAAAATCATTCAATCTCTATGTCGGGTGGTGGATCAAACAGCAATTATCGTGCTTCCTATACTTATCTGGACCGTAAAGGTATTGCCCGCGACAATGATATGCAACGTCATTCGTTCCGTTTCCAATTTCAACAACGTGCTATTGAAGATCGCCTACGTATAGGACTTACCGGATCTGCTACGTTGACAGATATGAGAATGCCATTTGTGGATAACTATATCCTGGCTTATAATATGCCTCCGGTATATCCTGTATTTAACGAAGATGGTTCTTATTTTACAGGAGCAAATGGTAACTACGACCAAGGTAACCCTGTTCAGAATCAAGATCAAAACTATAGAAATGCAAGTAACAACTATTTCTACGGTGTAGGTGACATACAGTTCGATATATTTGAAGGCCTTAATACGAAACTGAATCTGTATAAGAGCCGTTTCTCAAATGATTTCAGTCAATGGACAGACCCTCGTAACCAAGGAGGTCAAGGCAAGAACGGTGAAGCTATTAAGCGCGCTCGTTTCTGGGATCGTGAATTATTGGAATGGACTGTGAACTATGAAAAAACTTTCGGTTTGGACAACGAGCATAAACTTGATGCAGTTGTTGGTTATTCTTGGGAAGATAATCTTTCCGCCGGTCAGGAGTCTAAAGCATCCAATTTTGCTGTTGGTACGATGGGTGCAAACAGTATTCAAACCGGTAATACACTTAAACTCGGTGATGTGACCTCTCAAAAGAATGATTATAAGTTGATTTCTTTCTTCGGACGTGCGCACTACAGCTATAAAGAACGTTATATGATTACAGCCACTGTACGTCGTGATGGTTCATCAAAGTTCGGAACAAACAATAAATGGGGTACTTTCCCTTCAGCTTCTGTAGCGTGGGGTCTTTCGCAGGAATCTTTCATGCAAGATATCAAATGGTTGAATGACTTGAAACTTCGTGCTGGTTATGGTGTAACTGGTAATCAAGACGGATTGCAACCCTATAAATCATTGGAGTTGTATTCTGCTTCAGGAACTTATTATAGTGCCGGTTCATTACTTACTGCTTTTGAGGTTAGCCAGAATGCAAACCCGAACTTAAAATGGGAATCTACGGCGATGTTGAATGTCGGTCTTGACTTCTCTTTGTTTAACGGTCGTGTAGGTGGTACAATTGAATGGTATAACAAGAAAACATCAGATATGTTATATACATATAGAGTACCTACTCCTATTTATGTATACGACAAGATTCAGGCAAACGTTGGTGATATGACGAATAAGGGGATTGAATTGATGTTGAACGTGGATGTTATACGTGGAAAACAGTTTAGCTGGAATACGTCAATTAACCTTTCTCACAATAAGAATGAAATTACTCGTCTATCAAATGACTATTATACAACAGACCGTATTTATACCGGTGACCCATGGATTCGTGGAGCATCAGGTGTTAGATCACACGTCATTGAAGAAGGACGTCCGGTTGGACAGTTCTATATGCTGAAATGTATTGGTATGACAGATGAAGGAAAATATATCATTGAAGATATCAACAAGGATGGACAGATTACGGATGACGACCGTACATACGTAGGAAGTGCGCAACCTGATATGACATTTGGATGGAACAATACCTTCTCTTATAAGAAATGGGATATGAGTTTCTTTATTCGTGGAACAATCGGCAATAAGGTGTTGAATAACCCGCGTGCTGCTTATGCAAACAATACGTACATAAGCGGAGCCAACGTAATGAACGATGAGTTAGTTTACAAAATGAGTGAATCATCACGTGTGTGCTCATATTATCTGGAAGATGCTTCTTTTGCACGTTTAGATAATATGTCGATTGGTTATACATTTGACACGAAGAAAGTAAGCTGGTTGGACAAAGCACGCGTTTATGTGGCTGCTCAAAACTTGTTCGTAATCACAGGCTATAAAGGACTTGACCCGGAAGTAGAACTCTTCCGCGGAAATGCTACTGACGAAGATGCCGGTCTTTCTCCTGGTATCGAGCCTCGTAACTATATGCCAAAGGCAAGAACATTCACACTCGGGGTTAATTTGACTTTCTAATCACAAAAATTGAAATTGTTATGAAAAATAATAAAATATTATCCATGATTGCAGGTGCCGCGTTGTTGACATTAATGCCTGCATGTACAAATTTGGATGAGACGGTTTACGATAAATTGGCGGCTAACGAATTCGGGAAGACTAAAACCGAGATTAATGCGCTTGTAGGTTCGGTTTATAATACATTGAAAACGTACTGGCCGAACAACTTTATGTACCTTTCCGAATGTGGAGGTTCAATGGCTGTGACACCTACCCGTAAAGGTGGTGACTGGTATGATGGGGGACAGTATCGTGAGCTATACATGCATACATGGACTGCTGAAACTTCTCAGATTAAGGGATCCTGGAGCGCAGCATCAAGTGCGATTGGAAGTTGTAATGCCTATTATAATGTGATTGCTAACAGCCCAGTGCTTACTGAAGCAGAGAGAACAATGTTATTATCCGAAATCCGTGGGGTACGAGCTTTTTGGATGTATGCAATGATGGACAACTGGGGTAATGTTCCATTGGTAACAGAATACAAAGAGGAAAGGACTAAAGATGATATACCAACTGTTACTCCTCGACAAGAAATATTTGAATGGTTGATAAAAGAAGTTACAGAAATTGCTGATTCTTGTCCGGAACCATCGGCAAGTACATATGGTAAGTTTACGAAAGGTGCTGCATATACATTGTTGGCTAAATTATATCTGAATGCTGAGGCTTGGGGAGTAAGTGTAGCAGGAGGAAATGCTTATGCAAAAGCTATTGAAGCTTGTAACAAGGTTATGTCAATGTCTTACTATATCCTTGAGCCAGACTGGAAAACAAATTTCAATCCGAACAATAACGTATCTAAAGAAGCCATCTTTGCCTGCACATTCTCAAGTCAGGATACAAAAAATCAGAATACAATGATGAACCGCACTTTGCATTATAAATACAAAGAAGTAATTGGAGCATCAATGTCTACTTGGAATGGAGTTTGTGCTCAACCGGATTATGTGAAGCTATTTGATGTTGAAGACCCACGCTATGAAGGGACATTCATTGTTGGACAGCAGTATAATAAGCAAACAGGTGAGCCAATTAAGACAGATCACGGATTCTTATTGGATCATACAGTAGATGTAACAATTTTACCAGGAACTGAACGTGACGGAACAAATTGGGGAGATGTTAATCAACACGATGGAGCTCGTTGTCAGAAATGGCCTTATGAGCAATCCTTGGTTGATGCAATGGAAAATGACTTTCATATCTTCCGTTTGGCTGATGTTTATTTAATGAAAGCTGAAGCATTGCTACGTTCAGGAGGAAGTGTAGCTGAAGCGACCAATTTGGTTAATCAAATTCGTAGCAGAGCCTATGGCGATAACAATCATAATTATGCGACAGTGGATTTGGATAAAATTCTATTGGAAAGACGTTTTGAACTGGCTTGGGAAGGACATTCCCGTCAAGATGATATTCGCTTTGGTGTGTTTGAAATTCCAATGTGGAAATCATCAAATTGTGAAAGAGCTAAAGGTGAACATTTGAAGCTTTATCCAATCTCACAAGATGCATGGCAAACGAATCCAAATCTGGTACAAAACCCTGGTTATCCTGCTTTTGCTTCAGGGAAATAAATAAGATGAATCATTAATTTCCATAGAATAGAGGTTGCTATAACAGCAACCTCTATTTGTTTATTCACTATATTTATGGCCTAAACAAAAACTATCTTATTATGAGAACAATACTAGCAATATTATCGCTTTTAATCGCAAATACTGTTTGCGCAGACGCTCAGAGAGTCATAAAGTTATGGGAATCTAACCCACCGGTTAAGAACAATATTACCGAACCTGAAAACAACGTAGACCATTGGATCACAAATGTGTCGGAGGCTGAGCTGACAATTTATTTGCCATCCAAAGAATTAAACACGCAGAAAGCGGTTGTTGTATGTCCCGGTGGAGGCTATGCCGGGCTGGCTTCCATGCACGAAGGGACTCTTGTGGCTCAATGGCTGAATAAACAAGGAATAGCGGCTTTTGTCCTTAAGTATCGGATGCCGAATAAGCATAAAACTGTACCCCTTGATGATGCATGGCAGGCTATTCGTTACGTTCGCGAACATGCTACAGAGTTTAATATTCGTCCGGATAAAATTGGTATTGCTGGCTTCTCGGCCGGAGGTCATTTGGCTTCTACTGCTTCTACGCATTTTGCACCTACAGGAACAAGTACCCGCCCTGATTTCTCAATTCTGTTCTATCCGGTAATATCCATGAATGAGACCACTCATGCGGGATCAAAATCGAATCTGTTGGGCGATAACCCATCTCTTTCAGACTTGTACCTATTCTCGAATGAAAAACAAGTTAATAACGCTACACCCCCAACAATCCTTTTGTTGAGTGATGATGATAAAGTTGTTCTTCCACAAAACAGTATAGCTTATTATGAAGCCTTAAAAAAGAATGATATCAAGGCTACTATGTATATCTTTCCTGAAGGCGGACATGGCTGGGGATTCCGTGAGAATTTCAAGTACTACAACGAAATGACCAGCTTATTGGCTTCTTGGCTGAAAGATATTTAAATTTCAAAATCCGACACTGTCAAATAAAATCCTTACATTTGCTTTTCTAATTTATTGGCTGATGAGCGTTATAATTAAGGAAGTAATTGAGAAAAAAGATCTCAAGAATTTTGTTAGGTTCAACATAGAACTTTATAAAGATTGTCCTTACCACGTACCGGGTCTCATTGATGAGGAAATGATGACCTTGGATAAAAATCAAAATCCAGCGTTTGAAACGTGTGATGTGGTATACTTTTTAGCATTTAAAGATAACCGGATAGTAGGACGCATTGCCGGTATCATAAACCATAAGAGCAATGAAGTGTGGAATCAGAAGCATGCACGTTTTGGTTTTGTCGATTTTATCGATGATCCGGAAGTTGTAGATGCATTGTTCGATGCTGTTGAGCAATGGGCGAAGAGGAAGGGGATGGAACATCTTCACGGCCCATTAGGTTTCACCGATCTTGATCATGAAGGCATGCTGATCGAAGGATTCGATCAATTAGGAACCATGGCCACCATTTATAACTATCCCTACTATCCGGTTCATATGGAGCGGATGGGATTTGTTAAGGACAATGACTGGCATGAGTTCAAGATATATATTCCGGATTCAGTGCCCGATAAACACCTACGTGTAGGTGAAATCGTAAAAACGAAATATGGATTGAAGACGCTGAAATTTAAACGACGCAAAGATATTTGGCCTTATGCGCACAAGATATTCAAAGCGTTGAATTCGGCATTCGGTCCATTATATGGATTTGCTCCTCTGACGGAAAAGCAGATAGATTATTATGTAAATCAATATATACCCATGATCCGCTTAGACATGGTGACTGTCATAGTCAAGGAGGAAACAGACGAAGTAGTCGGATTCGGTATATCTTTACCTAATTTATCTGGAGCTTTGAAAAAGGCAAAAGGAAAAATGTTGCCATTTGGCTTTATCCACTTGCTGAAAGCCTTGAAGAGCAAGCCGAAGGTGATAGATCTTTATCTGATGGGTGTGCTTCCTGAATACCAGAACAAGGGAGTCAATGCACTTATATTTAATGATCTTATACCTATTTATCAGCAACTAGGGGTTGTATATGCAGAAAGTAATCCGGAAATGGAAACTAATAATGCGGTGCAAGCCCAATGGGATTATTTTAAAAGAGAACATCACAAAACAAGAAGAGCATTTATTAAAGAACTGAAATAAAGGAGTTTTTTCTATGAACGAACTGAATTCAACGATACAACAACAGACTGCATATAATGATGATGATATCAAAACCTTAGATTGGATGGAGCATATCCGTCGTCGACCGGGGATGTATATCGGTAAATTAGGAGACGGCAGTTATGCAGATGACGGAATCTATGTTTTGTTGAAAGAGGTGTTGGACAATTCCATCGATGAATATATGATGGGATATGGAAAGACGATTGAAATTACAGTTGAAGAGGGTACAGTTTCTGTTCGAGATTATGGCCGTGGTGTGCCCTTAGGGAAAGTGGTCGATGTATCCAGCAAGATGAATACCGGTGCTAAGTACGACAGCAAGGCATTTAAGAAATCTGTCGGGCTGAATGGGGTCGGTATCAAAGCAGTAAATGCCTTAAGCAGTTACTTCCTAATTACAAGTCATCGTGATGGTGAGTGTAAGCGAGTAGAATACAGCAAAGCTATTATTACGCAGGAATCAGATATTCAGCCAACAAACGAGCCGAATGGTACGCAGGTGTTTTTTATTCCGGATAAAGAAATATTCAAAGATTATCAATATAAGGACGAGTATGTTGAGAACTTACTCAAGAATTATGTGTTCTTAAATTCCGGTTTGACAATCATCTATAACGGTAAGCGTTTCCATTCGAAAAATGGGTTGGTAGATCTTTTGAACGAGAATATGACGACCGAGCCGCTCTATCCGATCATTCATCTGAAAGGAGAGGATATTGAGGTGGTAATCACCCATAGTAACCAATATGGGGAAGAGTATTATTCGTTTGTTAACGGACAGCATACTACACAGGGCGGTACTCACCTGTCTGCATTTAGAGAAGCAACAGGAAGGGTTATCAAGGAGTATTATAATAAGAACTTCGAATATTCGGATATTCGTGCCGGTATAGTGGCAGCTGTCAGTATAAAGGTCGAAGAACCTGTATTCGAGAGTCAGACAAAAACAAAGCTGGGCTCAAAAGATATGGGTCCGGACGGAGTTAGTGTGGCTAAGTTTATCGGAGACTTTATAAAGAAGGAATTAGACAATTACCTTCATAAGCATCCGGATACGTCAGAAGCGCTTTTGAAAAAGATTCTCGAATCTGAAAAAGAACGAAAGGCAATTGCTGGTGTTACGAAATTGGCTCGCGAAAGAGCGAAAAAGGCTAATTTACATAATAAGAAACTTCGTGATTGCCGTATCCATTTAAACGATCCGAAAGGAGATCAGAAGGAAGATACATGCATCTTTATTACTGAGGGAGATTCAGCGAGCGGTTCTATTACGAAGAGTCGCGACCCGAATCTGCAAGCGGTATTTAGTTTGCGAGGAAAGCCTTTGAACAGCTACGGATTGACAAAGAAAATTGTTTATGAGAATGAAGAGTTTAATCTTCTGCAAGCCGCTTTAAATATTGAGGATGGTTTGGAAGGGCTTCGTTATAATAAAGTAATCATAGCAACAGATGCCGACGTAGACGGTATGCATATCCGCTTGTTGTTGATTACTTTCTTTCTGCAGTTTTTCCCTGATTTGATCAAACGCAATCACGTATATATATTGCAAACGCCGCTATTCCGTGTGCGTAACAAGCAGAAAACATACTATTGTTACACTGAAGAAGAACGACTTGCAGCGATTGAAGCAGTTGGAAAGAATCCTGAAATTACCCGCTTTAAAGGGTTGGGAGAAATTTCGCCCGACGAGTTCAAGAACTTCATCGGAAAAGATATGCGGCTTGATCCGGTAACCATGAAAAAGGAAGACCTGGTTAAAGAGATGCTAGAATTCTACATGGGTAAGAATACAATGGAAAGACAGAATTTCATTATAGAAAATCTGGTTGTTGAAGAAGATATTGAATAATGATATTGATAGATTAGAAATGAAATATTTAACCGTTTGTTTTACTTTATTTTTCTTGACATCGTGTATTGTGTCCTCTCAATATGTGGGAAAATCCTATGCTCCTACCTCTCAGGTAGATATTTTTATGGCATGGAACGATGTACCTTATCAGTATGAGGTGATGGGATATGCCGATGCCACACCTGAAGGACTATCATCGATAGCCGATGCCCAAAAGAAAGTTGAAAAGATGGCACTTGCGAAAGGTGCCGATGCCATTGTTTTTGATGGGATCGACACGAGCTATGGAAATCCTAAATTAGAGACAACTGAAAAGACGGAGAAAAATGTCGATGGTTCATATACAAAGAAGATAACGACCGAAGAAAAAGTTGATATCTTTAAGACTTTAAAAGTAACCTTTATCAAATATAGAAAATGATAAGAAGGGCAATTTTCCCCGGTACGTTTGATCCTTTTACCATCGGACATGAGTCGTTGGTAAAGCGCGGATTGGAGATTGTCGATGAGATTATCATCGCAATCGGCGTCAATGAGCAGAAGCAGACTTATTTCCCCTTAGAAAAAAGACTGGAAGCAATAGAGAATCTATATAAGTCAAATGACAAAGTATGCGTTATGGCATACGATTCTCTGACTGTTGATTTTGCACAATCTGTTGGTGCAGGTTTTATCATGCGTGGCATTCGTACAGTAAATGATTTTGAATATGAAAAGAGTATTGCAGACGTAAACCGTAAACTTTCCGGAATTGAAACATTTATTCTCTTTACCGAACCGGAGCATACACATATCAGTTCCAGTATCGTACGAGACCTACTGAAATACGGTAAAGATATTTCACTTTTTGTTTCCAAGGAGACAGGTTTATATTGACTTTGAATTATCTATTTTGAATTAAACTAAGTAATGAAACAATTTGTATATATTTTCTTGTTAGTCACTATTGGATTTGTCCACGCCCATGGCCAAGGCCAAAGTATCAGTAAAGAAGCCCGTAAACTTTCTACCGCTTTATACGCCATATCTAACTTGTATGTCGATCCCGCCGATGAAAAGGAATTGACCGAAAATGCGATTATTGGAATGTTAGAAAAGCTCGATCCCCATTCCACATATCTTGATCCGGAAGAAACTCGGGAAATGATCGAACCGCTGGAAGGAAATTTTGACGGCATCGGTATACAATTCAATATGCTTACCGACACGCTTTACGTGATTCAAGTAATTCCCGGAGGACCTTCCGAAAAGGTAGGATTGATGGCCGGTGATCGTATTATTGAAGTAAATGATACCCTGATAGCCGGCGTTAAAATGAAGAATACGGATGTGATGAAGCGTTTGAGAGGTCCTAAAGGGACTGAAGTCCGTGTGAAAGTAAAACGCAGCGGTGAAGAATCGCTGATAGAATTCCGTATAACACGTGGAAAAATCCCG
Organism: Bacteroidota bacterium; assembly: GCA_023429375.1. Taxonomy (GTDB): domain Bacteria; phylum Bacteroidota; class Bacteroidia; order Bacteroidales; family Tannerellaceae; genus Massilibacteroides. Next base: position 266,801 of record JAEYVY010000007.1, read on the forward strand.
GTGTTTAGTCTCGATGCAGCCTATATGGCAGACAAGGAAACCGGATACATCAAATTGAATCGTTTTGCAGCCTCATCTGCCGATGAATTCAGAGAAGCACTTGCTAAACTCCAAAAGAAAGGGATGAAAAATCTAATCCTCGATTTACAAGGAAACGGGGGAGGCTATCTGAATGTGGCAATTGACTTAGCCGACGAATTCTTGGAAAAAGATCGTCTGATAGTTTATACGAAAGGACGTAAGATGCAGCGTGAAGACGCTAAATCTACGGCTAAAGGAGGATTTGAAAAAGGTAAACTCGTCTTATTGGTAGATGAAGGATCAGCATCGGCGAGTGAAATTGTTGCAGGTGCAATACAGGACTGGGACCGTGGTGTTGTAATCGGGCGGAGAACCTTTGGTAAAGGGCTGGTTCAAAAACCTATTCCACTGCCGGATGGTTCGATGATACGTTTGACCGTATCTCGCTATTATACCCCTACGGGCCGATGCATTCAGAAGCCTTATGAGAATGGAAAACAGGATGAATATAAACTAGATTTGGTTGAGCGCTATAATCGAGGCGAACTGATGAATGCTGATAGTATTCATTTTCCTGACTCTCTGAAATTTAATACCCTTGTTTCCGGACGTACGGTATATGGTGGAGGCGGTATTATGCCGGATATCTTTATTCCTGTTGATACGACACGTTATACAGATTATCATCGGAAGATAGTCGCAACCGGATTAGTCAATCGTATTGCTATGAACTATCTTGATAAAAATCGTAATACATTGACCAAAAAATACAATGGTTTTGCCGCCTATAAAAAAAGCTTTGAAGTAGGAGAGGGTATCCTGCAAGAATTATTATCGATGGCAAAAGAAGATAAGATTGAGTTTAATGAAGATGAATATAACCGGTCTAAAGCGTTGATTTGCCTTCAGATAAAGGCGCTTATTGCCCGTGATTTATACGAAATGAGCGAGTATTTCCAGATCATTAACGACGATAATCCTGGATTCCAAAAAGCATTACAATTGTTGTCTGAAAAAGACGCTTATCATTCTGCTTTAAACTAAAAGTAAAGCATTAATTAGTTAATTAAAACGATCGTAAATGAAACAAAGATTCTTTTTATTCATTCCTTTTATCACGCTTATCCTATTTCTTTCAGGATGTGGAACAACTGTAGGTAATGATCTTGCCGGAGCTTACAATATGACTCAATGCAAATATGCCTATAACTCAATTTCTGACTTGTCTGTATCTGGTGTGAATCTGACATCAAAAGCCAGTCTAACTCCGTTAAATCTGGTAAAGCTAACCAATGTATTGACCGGAAATGCTACGTCAATTCCAGTCAACTTCACTGTGCACATGGATGTGACTAATCCAAATCAATCAGCGGCTATGTTGAGTCGTTTACAATATGAAATAAGTATTGATGAGATTCATTTTACGAACGGAACGCTTGATCAGGCTGTTAATATCGCACCAGGGGGAACCCAAACATTACCGTTGACTATTGGTGTAGATGTAGCTACATTGATGCAAAATAACAGTCAAACAGCCTTGTTGAATATTGTAAAGAATATTGCCGGTATAAGTGGTGAAAAGTCTACCGTCTCAGTAAGTCTCAGACCTACATTTAATATTGCCGGTCAGCTAGTGACTTCGCCAATTGCTATACCTGTTAGTTTTTCATTCGGGGGCAAATAATAAAAATCTGTCGTTTATACGGGGGTGAGATTCAGAAGAATTTCGCTCAAGATGAATAAAATTCGGGATAACCATCTTGTCGTTTAACAAGAAATGGTTATCCCGAATATGTTTAAGTTTCGTTTTATATTACCACCACGATTCTTCCGAACTATTGTCTGTATTTGATGTCGGTGTCGGCGGCTGCGGTGGCTTAGGAGCCTGCACCTGAGTAGGTTTTGGCGCTTGAGCCACTGAAGGCTTCGATTCCGTCTGTACAAAAATTGGCTTAGGCTCTTCCGGTTTGTTCACATTTGTCTTGGCTGCTTCTGCTATCTGCCTATTTTTTTCATCTTTCAGATGTTTTTCGGCTGCTGCAATCTTGTGCCCCAAAGTAGTTGTATGAACATGGGTCGATAAAAGCACGACCCCATTGATTCGGCATCCCTCTTCAAGTATGCCGGCATGAGCCATGACTTTACCCTCGATGACAGCTGTTTCTTCAACGCATAACTCATCGTTGCAGATGACATTGCCAATTACTTTACCTTTTATTACTGCTTTTCTTGCAATAATATCGCCAGAGACAATTGCGTTCGAGCTAACGACAACCGTATCTTGTACGTAAAAGTTGCCGTAATTTTCACTTTCCAAGCATAAATCTCCTAAAGCAATTATGTCTTTGTCAATCTCAACAATTTGTACTGCGGGAGCTTCTATCGGTTTATTACTTTTTCGATTGAATAACCCCATAATCTTAGAAACCTACATTTCCTGGATCTGTAAGATTTGTTACAACTGTGGTTGCGTTACCTATATCTATTCCAACTGCTGATTTGTAACTTCCTTGCGTCATACGCAATGAATTCAATGCATATCCTTTACTAGCAACTTTGTCAGGTGTATCCATAACAGTAAGTTGCGCAAAACTGCCGAATTCATTGTTGAAACAATCAATCAAATCCTGATAATACATTGCACCTCCACATAAGAAGATGCGGTTTGTTTTCATAAGTGTTCTGTCATTGATGATAGAACGCAGGTTCGGAGAAACCACCTCATTATAATAGGTCTGAATGGCGTTTCTACGTAGTTCGCGTAAATCGATGTTCTGACGATTCAAGAATACGTATCCACGTTGGAATGCATCGTCAAATTGATGTGTATTTCTTAATTCAAGATAATACTTGCTTTTTAATTCGTTCACCATCAAGTTAACAGCATATCTGATACCATGTGTACTGACCATACTTTGTTCAATGATTCCTGAGTCAGTGCTCAATATAGACTCGAATGTACCAAAGCCACAGCTGAGGACAAAGAAATTACCATTGACTTGAGGTTCTCCTTTACGGATAGCGATAGTACAGCCTACAATTTCAGGAACAACTGCTACATTTTGTACTTCAAGTACCATCTTCTTTTTTCCTCCTTGGTTATGAGTCGATGCGTCATAATCCAAGATATGAGTTCCTTTAAAAAACTCTACTGCCTTGTCTTTATAGATATGGAAAGTTGAATAAGGAAATCCTGTTGTAATTGTTATAGGTTGTTCCACACGATCTTGAATCAACAACATGGCTGCATTACCCAACACTTGATAGTCGATATCTTCCGGAGATGAGTTAATCAACTTATGTGGAGATAGTCCTTCATTCAAAGCCAAATCTCCACAGATGTACCATTTGTCATTGTGTTGAATCTTCAGACCGTGAATTAGATCTTTAGAAGTGTTCGATAGAACAGTGTTGTTGTTTTCAACTAAACTGGAGAACGACTGAATTTCATACATAATAAATAATATTAAGTGGTTATTTCTTCAATTTTATTAGTGCTTTTTATGTGTCTTGTCAAGTGAAGCATTCATAATGACTTTTCCTTCGTACATTCCTCCCTTTTCTATACTCAAGTAGGCAGTGGAAAGATTTCCCTGTACGGTTCCTGTACTCTTGATAGAAACAGAATGACTTGCTGTAATATCTCCCTCAATGTGACCAAATATAATCAATTTTTTGGCATTTACATTGCCTTGAACAGAGCCTGTTTCACCTATCACAATATGTTCAGCTTCCAAAACATTTCCAATAATTTTCCCTTCAACCCGAATTGCATCCAGAATTTTGATATCTCCCTGAAGAACAAAATCCTTGCATAGCAATGAGGGGATTTTTAATCCTTTAGTAGATTTATCGTTTTCTTGAATCGACTTTGAATCCATATTGTAATGTTTAATCAAGTGTTAAATCTTAGTTCTATATAATCTGCATTAATAATTGGGCGGTCACTATTCTAAAATGTGCCTCAACCTTCATTAATAAATGCAAGTAAGCTAAAGCAAAGATATGTCATAAAGAATTAAGAAAGTGGTTGTTAAACAGCAATTTTTGCGGAATATTCCGTAAAGAATAAAAAATTTTGTTTTAAATAGCTAAATTCGCTTTCTGCGAAGTTAATTAAATTTCCATATTAAAACGCCAGAAGCTTTAATTTCTTTTTCTCCAATTAATATCTCTGCATTTGCCGGTAGAGGGAACTCGTAAACGTCCGATGAGTAGTTTACAGCTATTCCAAAACCATCACGATACTCCATCCATACACCTTCGGGAAAGTCCATGAGCGTTGTATTGCTTTTAGCATAAACTTGCTTTAGAACGTCGGCTTCAAGTTCTCCACCGATTGTTTCTACGCCAACATAGGTTACCGTGCCTTTTCCAAGTGTCCGGTGTGTAACGGCTGGTGTGCCTTTATAGAACTGGCCGTTGTGTTTGGCCCATACTTCGGTTTCCTGTTCGGGAATAAGCACTTCACCCCATACATGCCAAGCATATTCTTTTCCATTCATCTCAACAGTCGACGGTTTATTTTCCGGGATGAAGTCATAGAAGTCATATTTTGCACCAATAAGTGGCGCTATTTTGGCAGCTAAAGGTGCTTCAAACAACTGGCTCATTCTGTCTTTCCATCCTGTGCGTACGGTAAGGATTAGATGGCCTCCTTGCTTAACGTATTCCGTCCATGCCGTAATTAGTGAATCGTCAACCATTTCATAAGCAGGCGCAATTAATACCGGATAGTCCGTAAAGTTTTTGCCTTCGTAGATGATGTCAACAGGAGCACCGAACCGTTTGAGGGCTTTATAATATTTCTGAATATGATTTTCTGTATTCCAACTATTATTCAACTTCCTTTTTTCGAGGCTCCAAACATTTTCATGGGTATAGAGGATGCCTACCTTTCGCTTTGTATAGTCAACCGGTAACGTTGCTTTAGGATTATAGTGTTTGCGAAGAAGAGCAATTTCCTTCATGAATTGTTCAAACTCCAGCCCTCCACGAGAAGGGGTGATACCATCCGTACGGATAATCGCCTGATGAAACTGTTCATCACCGAAAAGGGGTTGACGGAAGCGATAAGTACAGGTAAAATCGCTACCTCCGGCAAATACAGACCAGAGCCATAGCCTAACAGCTCCCGGATAGGGCATACTGTTTCTATTTCCCCAGTTGACTTGTCCGGGTTGAAGCTCCATCACACCGTAAACACCATCAATCGGGCGGGTAAAATCATTGGCAAACGGAATGCGCATCGGATCACCAATTCTAAATCCTTGTTCACCAACTCCAGGGTCGCCGTATACCATATAGCGCGTATAGGTGTTGAAATCTAATTTCTCGGATCTTCCAAAATGGCCGTCGGCGTAATTCGGTATATAGTTGGACGTAATCCATTGATCAGGGTGGATATATTTCCTTAGAACATCAGCCTGCTCATCAATGAATGAGGCAGCCTCATGCGCCATGAATCGTTTCCAATCCAATAATTGATGCGGATTTTGTCCCCAGTTGGATGGTAATGGAAATGTTATCTGATCGAAGTTTGAATATAGCTGGCTCCAAAATACGGTTCCCCACGCTTTATTCAATGCAGAAATGTCATTATCGTATTTATTTTTAAGAAACGAACGGAAACGGTTTAATGCATCTGCATTGTAATCTTGACGTACCCCCGGTTCATTATCGAGCTGCCAACCGATCACCCGCTTATCATTCCCATAGCGTTTGCCCAGTTCGGCAATCATCTTCTTTGAATATTCTCGGTAGAAGGTGCTCGAAAAAGATGCATGCTGGCGTGCACCGTGATCGACCGTAGTTCCGTTTTCATTTTTAATCAATATTTCCGGATGAGCCCGTGTGAGCCAAACGGGAGGAGTTGCCGTCGAAGTACAGAGGACGACCTTTAGGTTGTATTTGGCAGCCAACGCGATTGCATTGTCCAACCATCCGAATTCATAACGCCCTTCTTCGGGTTCCAATTGTGCCCAGGCAAATTCAGCAAAATGGGTAAATTCGAAACCCATGTCTGCCATTTTCTTTAAGTCCCGCTCCCATTGACTTTCATCCCAATGTTCAGGATAATAGTATGCTCCCACTAAGGTCAGATCCTTTTTAGGAAAATACGCTTTCTTTTCTTTTGCAGCTGCTGAAGGAAGTAACAGCATACCTGCACATGCTAGCATTAGAATTTTAAGATTCATACTCGTTTGTGGTTTATTACAGTCTATTATATACGACTCGTCCTTCTACTATAGTAGTTTGAATTTCAATATTTGAATCAAAGATAATAATATCTGCGTCTTTACCGCAAGCAAGCGTACCTTTCGTATCAGAGATACCCATGATCCGAGCCGGTGTTTCCGAAGCCATTCGTACGGCATCAACCAAAGAGATTCCCGTTTGTTGAATCAATGTACGGATCAAACGATTTGTCGTAGCGGCACTACCTGCCAGAGCAGAGCGGTCGGCCAATTTGCAAACGCCATCTTCAAGTATAATCCTTCCATTATGGGTTACGCAGCCTTCCGGACAGGTAGCTGCTGCCATGGCATCGGTTATCAGCATCACCCTTTCTGTCCCCTTTATCTTATGAATCAGCTGTATGATAGCGGGTGGAACATGGATGCCATCTGCAATTACCTCTACAGTCATATCGTTCATGAGGTAGACGGATTCTATCGTCCCTTCTTTTTTGTATTCCCGATTTTTATGTACACCGGTCATGGCATTGTAGAAATGGGTCACATGCGTATACCCGGCATCGTAGGCCTGTTTTACCATATCGTAGTCAGCCACTGTATGCGCCAGAGAGACTAATACGCCATGTTTGGATGCATAGCGACCAAAGTCAAGTCCACCAGGCAACTCGGGTGCAGCGCTCCACCGTTTGATACAAGTCGTTTCTCTTAATAACGCCTTGTATTCTTCAGGATTGGGCATGATAATGTATCGGGAGTCCTGTCCGCCACACATCGTCATATTCAAGTAAGGTCCTTCAAGGTGAAGCCCCATGATACGTGCGCCTTGCGGCTCTTCTTGCATGACTTGTTCACAGGTTTTGATGGCCTGTTTGAATACACTCAGCGGTCCTGCACCCAGAGTAGGGTAAAGGGCTGTGGTTCCGTACTTGGCATGCGTCGCTGCGATTAAGCGGAATACTTCAGGAGTAGCCTCAAGAAAATCATGACCTCCCCCTCCATGTATATGAGTATCGATACATCCCGGAGCAACAAATAATCCTTGTGCATCTATTGCAGGGAGTGAATCGGATTGGACAGCATCGTCTTCTATAGCCACAATTTTTCCGGACTCAATCCGAAGTGTTTTATGTTCAAATATTCCAGTTGGCAGTATAACTGATGCATTCCTTATTCTATAAGGGTTAGTTCCGTTAAAGGCGTTCATTTTGCTAGTTGTTAATCTGATTAATTTTTCTAACTTTAAGGAATAAAATTACAAAATCAAATCAATTTTATATGGATAATACGATTAGAATCTATTGTAAGAATAATAATACATATACAAATGTTCCGGTAGGAGCATCTTTGCTTGAGATTTATGAATTAGTAGGCGCCCCATTGAAGTATACTCCGCTCAATGCACAGGTCAATAATAAGGTAGAAGGTTTGACCTATCGCTGTTGGAAACCGAAGGATGTAGAATATATGGATTATACACATTCTTCCGGTTCTAGAGCCTATATACGTTCGCTCTGCCATATTTTCGCAAAAGCCGTTTACGAAATCATTCCTAAGGCCGGGTTAAATCTAGAGCATCCGGTGTCGAAAGGTTATTATTGTTCGGTAACAAATGGAGAGCGTCTCACGGAAGATAAAATACAGGCCATCAAAAAGCGTATGCGGGAAATAATTGACGCGGATATAAAATTCAAACACCATAATGTGCGAACATCCGAAGCATCCGAACTGTTTCATAGTCTGAACATGAAGGATAAGGCCCGATTGATTGAAACTTCGGGAATGGCGTATACCTCCTACTACGAGCTGGATGGTTATGTTGATTTCTTCTATGGCTGTTTGACCCCATCAACGGGGTATATCAAAGTTTTCGACATCGAGCCATACAATGACGGAATTTTGCTAAGGGTACCTAAGCGTACAAACCCGTATGAACTGGAACCCGTAATTAGGCAAGATAAGATGTTTGAAGTATATAAGGAACACTTGGCCCTACAGCGAATGGTTGGATTAAATAATGTGGGCGATTTGAATTTGGCTATCCAAAAAGGCAATGCTTCTGATATTATTAAGGTCTCGGAAGCAGTTCAGGAAAAGCAAGTGGCCAAAATTGCAGAAGAGATAGCTCGCCGCTTTAAAGAAGGTGTCAGAATTGTTTTAATATCTGGGCCATCGTCATCAGGGAAGACAACTTTCTGCAAGCGTTTGGAAATACAATTATTGACCAACCTGATTCAACCGGTATCCATCTCACTGGATGATTACTTCTTAAACAGAGAAGATACCCCGCGCGATGAATCAGGTGATTATGATTTCGAGTCCTTATATGCGTTGGACTTGCCTTATTTCAATCACGACCTCGAAAAACTGCTGGCCGGAGAGAAGATTAACCTCCCTAGTTTTGACTTTAATACAGGATCTCGTGTTTTTAAAGGGAAGACATTAAAACTGAAAGAAAATTCGATACTTGTTATTGAGGGAATTCATGCACTGAATCCTGAATTGACCGCCATGGTAGACGATAAACGTAAATATAAAATTTATGCTTCGGCCTTGACGACTATTTCGTTGGACAATCACAACTGGATTCCAACAACGGACAACAGGCTTTTGCGTCGCATCATTCGCGACTATCGATTCAGGGGGTATTCGGCAAAAGATACCATCTCTCGTTGGGCCAGTGTGCGTCGAGGAGAAGAAAAATGGATTTTTCCCTATCAGGAAAATGCCGATGCCATGTTCAATAGTGCGATGATCTATGAGCTTGGAGCATTAAGGAAATATGCCGAACCTATCTTGATGGAGGTTAGGGAGTCAGACCCCGAAAATGCAGAAGCTTATCGTTTGCTGAGATTCTTACGTTATTTCAACTATATTCCGGATTCGGAATTGCCGGGCACTTCGTTGCTTCGTGAGTTCTTAGGCGGAGGTAGTTTTAAATATTAAGATGAATGAAAAGTAATATCCCTATCAATTTTTATTTATATAGGGATGATTTTTTAGAAACATTACGGTGTTTTTCTTTTTCTATATATATGGTAAAACTTTTCTATATCTGTGGTAAAGTTTTTCTATATATATAGAAAAACAAAAACATCAAGACCTTTTTGAAATTGCTTCGGAATGATTTTTTTAAATGATTGAGAGGCCGGTTTTATAGGGTCGTATTTATTTACAGTTTGGTATCATTTAGCTTTAATAAGCTAGTGTGTCGATTAATTAAAAAAACGGAAGATGATGGAAAAAATGAAAATAGAAATTTGGTCAGACATTGCTTGTCCTTATTGCTTTATAGGTAAGAGGAAATTAGAGGCAGCCTTACAGAAATTTCCACATGCCGATGAGGTTGAGCTCGTATGGCATAGTTATGAATTGAATCCGGACTTGGGCAAAGGAGTGCTCAATATCCCGTATATGAAATATTATGAGGGTAAGGAAGTTCAGCTGAAAGAACTGCTCGAATTGGGAGAGGCAGCCGGCATTCAATTCAATTTTGAGAAGCTGATCATAACCAATACGTCTGATGCCTTACGTACCATACAGCATGCCGGCCGTTATAATTTGGCTGCAGAAACAACCGAGGCCTTCTTTATGGCTTATTTTACGCAAGGGAAGTGCATCAGTGACAGAGAAGTTATCAGAGATATCGCACAGCAAGTCGGACTGCCTGTTGATGAGGTTATGCAAATGCTTGACAGTGATGCGTATGTAGATGTGATAACCAACGATATCCGGTATAGTGAAGATGAGCTTAATCTGGAGTATATCCCTTTCTACCTGTTCAATCAGAAGACGATTATCCAAGGTTCTATCCCAAGTGAGGTGTATAGCGAAACCTTAGAAAAAGCGTATAAGGATTGGAAGATAAACGGTGTCTCTTCAGGACTTGACGATGCTTTTACGGGACAAGGATGCTCTATTGATGGGACAGGTTGCTGCTAATAAAAGAATGATGAGGTTAAATCTGTTAGTACTTTTTGTACTCTTTTGTTCGACGACTTTATTCGCGCAGCAAAAACTTTCAATTAAAGGAAACGTAATTGACAAGGGAGACCGTTCGCCAATTAGTTACGCAAGTGTTGTTATCAAGGGGACGACAATCGGTACACAAACCGATTCGATAGGCTATTTTGCCATAAGCAATTTAAGCCCGGGCTCGTACACCCTTCAGGTCTCATTTGTCGGTTACAAAACCGAGATTACCTCTGAATATCTTCTTACCGTTAATGATTTATATGTTTCGGTCGAGCTTGAAGAAAATGTCAACGAAGTGGCGGGGGTTAATGTTTATCCTTCACCTTTTAGACGTACAATAGAAAGCCCGGTTAGCCTGCATGTTATCAGTACACAGGAGATTGAGAAGAGTCCCGGAGCAAATCGCGATATTTCTCGTATCGTACAGTCCTATCCCGGTGTTTCGTTTTCGCCGTCGGGATACCGCAATGACTTGGTAGTAAGAGGCGGAGGTCCGGCTGAAAATAGTTTTTATTTGGAAGGGATTGAGATTCCGAATATCAACCACTTTAGTACACAAGGTGCTTCGGGTGGGCCGATGAGTATCATAAATGCGGATTTTATCAGAGAGGTAAACTTCCATACGGCAGCCTTCCCATCGTATAGTAGTGATGCGTTGAGCTCGGTGCTCGATTTTAAATTGAAAGATGGTAATCCCGAAAAGCATTCGCTCAAAGCAACACTGGGTGCTTCGGAAGCATCATTAGCCTTGAACGGGCCGATGAGTAAGAAAACGACCTACCTCGTGTCGGTGAGACGTTCCTATCTTGAATTCCTTTTTGATATGATTGGACTTCCATTTTTGCCCACTTATAATGATGCGCTATTTAAGATTAAAACAAGGCTTTCTCCTGTACATGAGTTGACATTTATTGGTTTGGGTGGCTTGGATGATATGAGACTCAATGATAAGGCTTCGACGGAAGATGCCGAATATATCCTGAGTTATTTGCCCACGATTAAGCAAGAGACTTTTACCTTGGGAGGTGTTTACAAGCATTATAGCAAGGTGAATACGCAGACGTTGGCTCTGAGTCATAGCTATCTGAACAACCGGAACACAAAGTTTAAAGATAATGACGAAACGAATCCGGATAACCTAAGATTGAAATACAAATCACTTGAGCAGGAATCAAAGTTCAGATTTGAAAATCTCACACGCTTAAGAAGTTGGAAAATCAATACGGGGGTTAATCTGGATTATGTCCAGTATGATAATGATAGCTATCAGCTTCTTTTTCTGAATGGAGAAGATGTGAAATGGAATTATGACACGAAGCTGAACTTTGCTAAGTGGGGCATTTTTGCGACAGTAGATTATTTTTCACCGGACGAACGGTTTAATGCCTCTTTGGGTCTTCGTACAGATGCTGCGTCCTACTCCTCAAAGACAAACAACATGTTTCGACAGCTCTCTCCGAGATTGTCTTTATCTTATGCTTTGATGTCGAATCTAAGAGCTAGCATAAACGTTGGCCGATATTTCCAATTACCTCCGCTTACAGCTTTAGGCTACAAAAACAATGAAGGAGTCTATGTGAATAAGAATCTGAACTATATGCAGTCCGATCAATTGTCGGGAGGATTGAATTTTAAGCTTCGTAAGAATCTGGAGGTTTCTTTGGAAGGATTCTACAAACGGTATAAGAAGATGCCCTTGTCTATTGCAGATGGAATTCCGTTGATGAGTAAGGGGAACGATTACGGAGTAATCGGAAATGAGCCGCTGCTCTCGAGTTCGGAAGGGACGAGCTACGGCATTGAATTATTGGCTCGATGGCTGGTGATGCAAAAGGTTAATGTATCTTCATCGTTTACCTTGTTCAAGAGCCGGTTTGATAAGCTTGATGGCGAATCTGTCGCTTCGGCATGGGATAATGGGTATATCTTTAACCTAACAGGTACTTATTACTTGCCTAATAATTGGAGTATAGGAGGGAAGATAAAGTCAATCGGTGGTGCTCCTTATACGCCATATGATCAGGATAAATCGTCCTTAGTTGTTGCTTGGAATGCATCGGGAAAACCCTATCTTGACTTTGGGCAATATAATGTGTTGAGAAGTGCGGCGTATACTCAGTTGGATCTTCGTGTAGACAAGACCTTTTATATAAAGAGTTATATGTTAGGTGTTTATATGGATATGCAAAATGTAACGAAGAGTGTCTTTAAGAATCAAGATGTAATCATAAGCACAGGTAAGATATTAAATCCGGAAGCACCTCTTGGCGACCAGCGTTATGAAATGAAATCGTTGAAGAGAGAAAGTTCTACCATTGTGCCGACCATTGGGGTTACATTCGAATTTTGATAGCATGATTTCAAATAGAAAAAGCCGCCCAAGCAATCCTGCTTGAACGGCTCTTTCTATTTGGTGGGGAATCGATTAATATTTATAGTAATCGGGTCCTGTAAAGCTGAATTTAGCTTCCCCACTTCTACGGAGCATCAGGTAGATACTATCCCATTGTGGAGGCCATCCGCCTACGATGCCGGAAAGTCTAACGATTTTAATCTTGTGCGGGCCTTTTGCTAAAGCAATAGACTTGTCGTTGTGTGATTGCTTTACGACTTTACCTTCATTCGAGATGAATAGCTGATCATCAATCCACAGTTCGTGAGCCACCGTTTTGAAGTAGTATACATCATCTTCCGGAATATTGATGTAGCCGGTTATTACGGTGCTATAGAAATCTTCCGGATAAACTTCACGATAGTCAGGCACTCTATGTTTTGCGTCTCTGAGACTTCCTATGAATTCAACCTCTTCAGGTGTTTGCCCTTCTAGGTCGGACACTTTAAAGGCTTTCCCTTTATAATATTCCGCTTTCAGTCCTTTTTTAGCCTCTTCGCTTTTTTCTACGGCCGGAGCAAATGATTGCTTCTCGATCGTAATCGTACGAACAGCACTTTGTTTGCCTGAAATCAGGATAGAACGAAGCTTTAATGTTGTGCTTTCGGTGAAAGTTAATGCTTCACTATAAACTGCAGATTGTGCGTTAGGTTCACTTCCATCAGTTGTATACACTATGGTAACCGGTTCAGTTGTTGTAAACTCTAATTTTACACTATCCGTAAAGGCGACAAAATTACATGAAGGGACATCTTTCTGTTCAGGTAGCGGGATATAATAGTTTATATCGTGCATGTCAAGACGGACTCTTTGATTGTCCAAACGACGAACAAAGTCGTCATAGTTTTTACGGTTCAGATCAGACCAGGCAATTTCAGAAAGCGCCAACAGGCGAGGGAACGTAAAATATTCCTTCATGTCTTCGTTCTGCAAATATTCGCACCACAAGTTCGCCTGAACCCCTAAGATATGATGTTGCTTATCGGTATCAAGTTTTTCGGGTAGCGGATCGTATCCGTATATTTTTGACAATGGAATTTTACTGCCTATTCCAACAGGAGAAAGAACTTCATCACCTTGGAAGGCATCGATATAAAGCCAAGGACTAGGTGTCATAATCACATCGTGTCCCATATTAGCGGCAGCAATACCGCCACTTTCTCCACGCCAACTCATTACGGTTGCCGTAGGTGCTAATCCGCCTTCAAGGATTTCGTCCCAACCAATCATTTTCTTTCCATGGGCAAGTAGTACCTTTTCAATTCGTTGAACAAAATAGCTTTGCAGCTTTTCTTCAGCAGAATGCTCTTTATCGCCTTTTATGCCCAAAGCCTTTATTCTTGCTTGGCATTTTGGGCATTTTTCCCATCTGCCTTTCGGAGCTTCGTCTCCACCGATATGGAAGTACTGACTTTTAAACAAAGGAACTACTTCGGTGATTACGTCTTCCAGAAATTTGAAAGTCTCCTCATTACCAGCACAGTAAATATCGTTTGATACACCCCAGATATTGCGTACCTCAAACGGTCCTCCTGTACAGGAGAACTCAGGATAAGCAGTTAGTGCAGCAACACCATGACCGGGTAATTCAATTTCAGGAATTACTTCGATGAATCGCTCTTCAGCGTAAGCAACTACCTCTTTCACTTCTTCTTGCGTAAAGAAAAATGGTCCGTATTGTGTACCATCGCCTTCATAGCGTTTAGCACTGATCTCGGCCAGTTTCGGATACTTTTTGATTTCTATTCGCCATCCTTGATCATCTGTCAAATGCCAATGGAATGTGTTAATCTTGAACATGGCCATAACGTCTAAGCGTTTTTTGATGTCTTCGACAGTCGAAAAATGACGGCAAACATCGAGCATATGCCCACGATATTTGAAACGAGGCTCGTCTTTAATCGTGACGGCAGGCATAGTCCATGCTATTTGTTTAACCAATGTAGGGCTTTCTATTTCTGCCGGAAGCAATTGCATAACCGTCTGCAGACCATAGAAAATGCCCTGCGGTGTTTTAGCTCTTAGCTCAATACCGTTTGGTGTAACTTCTAAAAGGTAACCTTCATCATTTACATCGATATCTCCTGCAATCTCAAGATTGATATAATTAGAAGAAGGTTTTTCTTTTGTCAGGGTAAGATCGAATCCGGTTGAGCTTTTGATCTTTGATGCGAAGTAAACAGCCACCTTGTCGACGTCTTCACTTTGAGAAACGAATTTAACGTTTTTGTTCAAAGTAAAAGTCCCTGCATTTTGTGTTAACTCCAATGGAGTAGGGGTGATGTTAATTTCTTGATTGTATGGCTTGTCTACAACGCTGTTGCCGCACGAGATGAGGAGCAAAGCAGAGGTAGTTACCATAAATAGATGTTTTAGTTGACTCATTGTTTTAATTAAAAAGAGGTTGTTTAATGTATTGTTTATTCCCGGTTGTATATCTGTATGGGATGTAAAGGTATAACATATAGTACTAGAAAGAAAACGTGAAGGTATAAATCTATAATTGTACCAAATATGTCGTTAGTCATTTCGGAACAAGATGACTGCACTCCTTCCATATCGTATAAAATAAAATGCCTCATAAAGGATTCTTTAGAAATAGAATCTGAGTAGAAAAGCAGCAATGAAGTATTAGCTTCATCATAGCACAGACTTCTAGCAAAAATAAATAGTGTTTGTTGAATTTGAATGAGTATGCAATGAGGATATGTGTCAAACAAATAAAAGATGTGTCAAACTATCAAAAGAACTTGGAATTGCCGGATTACTGTAAAAGTTGAGGGGGGGGTAAAAGAAATAGGATTTCTCTTTGGTCTAAAAAAGAAAGATGCTAAAAGACGGTTATAGTTTCCTGTTACCTCCGGGATTGTTGGATTATTTTTTAATAATCTTAGTTGAAGAGAATGAGAAAGAGTTGATACTACATCTTGAGGAAAAGAATAATCTAAATGAAGATACAGAAAAGCCTATATATGAAAGCAAGGGCTTTTATCCTTCAGTTCTGATTAATGATTTTCCTGTCCGTGGTAAGAAACGGCTTCTGAACATTCGACGACGAAGATGGATAGATAGATCTACAGGAGCATATTTCTCCAGGGATCTGCATGTTGTAGCAGAAGGGACTCATATAACGCAAGAATTTGCGTCTTTTTTAAAAGGAGTACGTAGATAATCATGCGATCAGCTGTAATACCCTGGGTGAGTTATTTGGTATTGACGGCAATAGCTTTGAGAGACAATACCGCAATCATCTTAGCGGATACAAAGAGAAAGAGCATCCATACTCTTCAAGGAGTATCCTTTGATAAAGAAAGCGTATTATTTAGCCATGAGGCTGGGTCAGATTTATCATCAGTCTCACAAAGCAGATGTTGCACTAACAAAACTTACTCATTGGTATGACGAGGTAGATAAATCAGGCTTTACTGCTTTTGCTACTGTTGCACGAACCATACAATCACATTATTTGGAAATTGTGAACTTCTTTCATAATCGATCAACCAATGCAGCCTCAGAATCGTTCAATGCAAGAATCAAAGCTTTCAGGAGAGTGTTTAGAGGTGTTACGGATAAAGCATTCTTCTTATTTAGACTGTCTAAATTATATGCTTAATTTATGAATCCCTCAATTTTTTACTATGATCCTGAATCCACTAGGAGAAACAAAAAAAGGCAGCCAAATTGACTGCCTTTTTTTGAGTGATCCGCCTGGGGCTCGAACCCAGGACCCCATCCTTAAAAGGGATGTGCTCTACCTGCTGAGCTAGCGAATCATCCTGTGCGTTACTTCTGTAATGCGGGTGCAAAGATAGAGGGAATTTTTGAATAAACAATACATCTGCTCCTTTTTTTGCTCATTGAGCCTCATTTTTTTTCAATTCTTTCTGCGAACCCTCATTTGAGGCCTTCTGTTCGCTTTTTTCTTCCATTAAAATAAATCGTCTGTAATAGGACAGGCAAAGCGTTGTTAGTGGCAACGCAACGATTAGTCCTATAAATCCAAGCAGGGTTCCCCATATAGATAGTGAAAGTAAGATGATGGCAGGGTTAAGTCCCATCGCTTTACCCATGATGCGCGGAGTAAGAAAGAGATCTTGGATAATTTGAACAATTATCAAAACTAACATTGCCCCTCCAAGTATCAGCCAGAAGTTTTCGCCCGACTCGGCCGATTTGAGAAGTGCCAGAATGATCATGGGTATGATACCGATTGTCTGTAAATAGGGGACGAGGTTTAAAACTCCCATGAATAGTCCTAGGGTAGTGCCTAATGGAAATCCAATAATATTGAAACCAATGGCAAAAAGAATTCCTACACAAAAAGCGATTAATGCTTGCCCACGAAAATAACGATTCATACTTTGCTCTACATCATCGGCAAGTCCCATGATGAATGGACGATAGTTTGATGGGATAAGCTCTTTCCACCCGTTTGCAATTTTCTCATAATCCAAAAGGATAAAGATGAAATAAAGGAATATGATGAATACAATCGTGACGCTGAATAAAACGGAGAATGTATTTGATAGAAGCGTCCACAGACGAGGAGCCAATTGTTTGATGCTATTTAGTATATTCTCTTTACTTAGCAGATCGGTCAATTCCGACAAGTTGATATTGTTTTGAATATATAATATCCATTCTTCGGGAATAAAAGGGATATGGCCGGGGCCCGTATTATGCGAATGGAGAACATTTATGATTCGTTCAATCTCGCCAGACATGGATGGTACCAAAATAAGGATGAATCCAAGCAGGAAAAGTAAATTGGTGACCAAAACTGCTACGATGGCCAAAATTCTGCTTTTTAATTTTAATGTGTCTTGAAAAAAACGAACGACTGGCTGCAGCAAATAGGCCATTAGCCAGGCAATGAGAAAAGGCAACAGTGCGTTACGCAAGATAGTAAGTAGGTACAACAATCCGGCAATTGTTAAAACTCCGAAAACAATCCGGGATACCCGGTCGAAAGTGAAAGGTTTGTCAAACAACGGGTTCATTTGTGGAACTTTTTTATCTTTGTTCTTTACAAAGATAGAAGAAAGAATCCATCAATGAATAAGTTATACCTTATATTATTCTCTCTTATTTTCTGCATTAGTTCTGTCACCTCTGTTCAGAATAAGCCTGTCCAGCCTATAAAGCGTTTTTTAGATTTGCCGGAGTTGAAAGGAGCTTCATTCTCATTACTGGTTAAAGATGTAAAGAGCGGAAAAGAGGTTTTTAGTTATGATCCGGATCGTTTGATGACGCCGGCATCAGTTTTGAAGTTGGTGACAACAGCTACAGCCTTAGAAGTTTTGGGAAAGGATTTTCGTTTTGAGACAGGTTTGGCATATGATGGGGAGATAGTTAATGGTGTCTTGCATGGGAATTTGTATATTCAAGGAGGGGGTGATCCAACGCTTGGTTCTTCTTTCGTAGCTGATGACCAAGAGGTGTTTCTTCCGGATGGAAACACTTTTCTGCCATTCTGGATTGAGGTTTTAACTAAAGCTGGTATTCATACTATCAAGGGACAGGTTGTTGCAGATGAACGCATATTTGACAATGAGGGATTGTCAAGAAAATGGGTTTATGAGGATTTGGGCAGCTATTATGGAGCAGGTTGTTATGGCTTGTCTGTATTCGACAATCAGTACAAACTAATACTTCGCACAGGACCGGTGGGAGGAAATCCGATGATTAAACATACAGTGCCGGAAATAGACGGCTTGCAGTTTAAGAATTCTCTTAAGTCGGCCAATGTAAGTACAGACAGTACGTATATTTTGGGTATGCCTTTTGTAAACGAGCGATATTTATATGGGGTTGTGCCTTCAGGAAAAGAGAGTTATACGCTGCGTGGAGATATCCCTGATCCGCCATTATTTCTTGCTCAATATGTAACTAAAGGTTTGCTTCAAGCAGGTATTGATGTAACAGGTAACCCTACGTGTTTCCGTTTACTAGCAGAACAAGGAAATATACCGTCGGGAGAAAGGATAAAGCTCTGTGTTATACATTCGCCTGCTTTAGCCGAAATAGCGAGTGTGACGAACAGGGTAAGCCATAATTTGTATGCAGATGCATTGCTGAAGATGTTAGGTGTTGCTACTCCGGTTTGGAGTAAGGACCCGGTTTCTTCATTTGATCGTGGAGTTAAGCGCATACTTGATTTTTGGAAAGAGGAAGGGATTGAGACATCTAATATACAATTATATGACGGTAGTGGTTTGGCTATGGCCGATAAAGTAACTGCCACATTTATTTGCGATTTATTGATCTATATGATGAATGAGTCGAAGACTGGTGAGTCATTTATGAATGGAATCCCTCGTGTAGGAATAGAAGGCTCGGTCCGCAACTTTTTGAAAGGAAGTAAACTGCAAGGGAAAGCCAGACTAAAAAGCGGCAGTATGTCTGGCGTCAAGGCCTACGCAGGATATATAGAGAAAAACGGACATACATATGCCATTGCTCTGATTGTAAATAGCTATCCTGGTGAAGGCCGTTTAGTTACAAAAGCTATCGAACAAATGCTTCTTTCGCTGTTTTAACACCAGTACTTTTATGTTTGATTGATTTTTGATATCAAATATGATATTTGAATCATGTTTGTATATGGTAAAAAATGTATATTTGCATCAATATAATAAAAAGAAACTAAATGAAACACTTGTCCTCGTTGTTGTTTGTTGCGTTAAGCGCAGTGTGCTTGATTATCACAGGTTGTAGCGACTCTTCCAATTTTACGGTGAAAGGAGTGGTTTCTGACGGTGATAAGCAAATGCTCTATCTGGAGAATGTCGGAATATCTACTGTTACAATTTTGGATTCTGTAAAATTGAGTCAGACAGGGAAGTTTAAATTCAAATCTCCTAAACCGGAATTTCCGGAATTCTACAGATTGAGACTTAACAATCAGTTGATTAATTTTTCAATAGATTCAACAGAAGTGCTTGACTTTGTTGCAGATGCCGGTACGTTTGCTACATCTTATTCTGTTGAAGGATCTGAAAATGCTAAGGCAATTAAAAATATTACGCTGGCGCAGTTGGACGCAAATTTGGAAATAAGCAAACTTAGAAAATCGTACGAGGCAAATGAAATAGCAGATACATTGTTTAGATCAAAAGTATTAGAAGCGGCATCAGCATATAAAGATGTTGCCCGCAAATACATCTATACAACCCCAGGCTCACCAGCAGCTTATTTTGCTTTATTTCAACAGATCGACGGATTGCTCCTTTTCGATTTGTACGATAAGGAAGATTCAAAATCCTATAGTGCTGTGGCTACAAGCTATAACCTACTTTATCCGGAAAGTCCCAGAACAAAACATTTATACAATCTGGCGTTGCAATCTATTAAGGTGATTCGTGGTCAAAGACCTATTGATATGGACGATGTCAAGACGACTGAAGTAAACTATATCGATATCGAATTGCCTAACTTGAAAGGCGAGAATGTTAAATTGTCTACAGTCGCAAAAGGATCGCCTGTATTGATAAACTTCACGGCTTATCAGATGGAATGGTCTCCTTCTTTAAATATGAGACTGGGTGAGATTTATGAAACATATGCGAATAAAGGATTGAAAATTTATCAGATATCGTTAGATTCAGATGTTCATTATTGGATGAATATCGTTTCAAAGCTTCCATGGACTTGCGTTCGTGACCCACAAAGTGTTTACTCGCAAATTGCCGCTTTATATAACGTAAGACAATTACCCGCCTTATTTATCTTGGATAAAGACGGAAACTTAGTAAAACGAGTAGAAGATATTAAGACATTAGAAAACGATTTGAAAGCGGTTGTAAAATAAGTCTCAAGAAGGAAGTTGTGGTGTTTTTGTGTTGTAAAGCATTGACTTTCTTTTGGAAACTTAGTTTGTAATTTGTATATTTGCGTTGTGTTAAAAATATGGAGAGTTCCGATCATTTGATTTGGTCGGGATTCTTTTTTTATTGCGAACAATTAAAAAACAAAATAGGAGATTTTAATATGGCAGTTACTTATATGACAGAAGATGGCTACAACAAGTTGTTAGCCGAAGTCGCTTATCTGGAAACGGTAAAGCGCCCTGAAATATCCGCTCAGATTGCTGAGGCACGCGATAAAGGCGATTTGTCTGAAAATGCAGAGTATGATGCGGCGAAAGAAGCTCAAGGACTGTTAGAAGCAAAGATAGCGCAGCTTAAAACTCTAATAGCAAATGCACGTTTGATTGATGAATCTCGTGTTGGAACAACTGAAGTTCAGATTTTAAATAAGGTAAAGATCAAGAATACCAAGAATAACGCGGTGATGACTTATACCCTAGTTTCAGATTCTGAAGCGAATTTGAAAGAAGGTAAGATTGCTATAAGCACTCCGATTGCCCAAGGTTTATTAGGAAAGAAGAAAGGTGATGTGGTTGAAATAACAGTTCCTTCTGGTATGATGAGCTTTGAAATAATGGATATTTCTCTTTAATCATTAATAATATGGCTACGATATTCAGCAGAATTATTAGTGGTGAGATTCCTTGCCATAAAATAGCAGAGAATGATGAATTTTTTGCTTTTTTGGATATCAATCCGATAGCGGTTGGACATACGTTAGTTGTTCCAAAACAAGAAACTGATTATATATTTGATCTTGACAACGATTTGTTAGGGAGGATGATGGCTTTTGCAAAAAAAGTAGCAAATGCGCAACAGAAGGCAATCCCATGTAAACGGATTGGGTTGACTGTTGTTGGTTTAGAAGTGCCACATGCGCATATACATCTTGTGCCTATACAGAAAGAATCAGATATGTATTTTGGTAAAGAGAAATTAAAAGTATCTCAAGAAGAACTTTCAAATATTGCAAAATTGATTGCTTCTGAATATAAATAATGAAACAACTATTTTTGGAAGATAGGTTTTTGACTATATTTGCAACATTATTCGAAATGCATTCAGTGTTTTGATGAATAAGAAATTTACAAATTGATTCATTAGTGGTTTTTACTCATAAAATTTGTTAACCTTGGAAAAAGGCCCCTCTGAGACAGAGCGGCCTTTTTTATTTATAGGAAAACACACGAGATTTTTTATAGAAGCGTCAAGCTAATGTTGTTTGCCAGATTAGGCCAATCTCCCCAAAATGGCATTCCAAATTTTGTAGCCAATACAATGTTTGTAACTAACGCGATTAACCATAGAATGAAGAATGTCCATTTAACGCTGCTTGATACAGGTTTGAACTTGAATATTTGGCTCAAAACTCCATAGATAATGACAACAACCGGTATGGCAATCATGATTATGATACATACACTTGCAACTAATAACAAGCTTTCTGGATAGATATTCAGCGAATCCCAATGTACATTTGGTAGTATTGAATAGAGCAACCCAAATCCTCCGCCGAAAACTAAAGCTATAGCTACAATCACCAACACGAATAACGCCAGAAGTAGAGGCGGGAATAGAATAATTGCGATAAGTATTAAAGCAATTTTTAATAGAACTCCTACGATTGATACGAATGTGTCAAGGAACTTTTGAAATAGACTTCTCGGTTTATCCGAACTCATATAGTCATTTACACTTTCAGAAACCTTTTCAAAGCCACTAGTTACTGTTCTACCTATATTTTCAATTGTGACACTTTTTCCTTGCATCTGCAGTTTTTCAGCTGCAGTTTTTGCTTCTGGAATTACCAGCCAAAGAATGATATATACTGGTATAGATACACCTTGTGTTAGGAAGACAGAGAGGAAGAATAGGATACGAACAACACTTGGATCCCAACCTAAGAAAGGAGCAAGCCCACCGGCTATACCGCCGATTACACGATCATCCGGATTTCTAAATAGTTTTCTGTGTCCGGCTTCTTTTCCTTTATTTGTTTCAGTGTGATTTGTTTTTTCTTCAGAAGCCTCAGAGTCAAATAGCTCTTCAGGCTTACCCATCCGATTGATTACTTTTTCAACTTCTTCTATCGTAATAACTTCATATCCTAGCTTAACTCGCTCGCTAAAGAGTTCTGAAATACGCATTTCAAAATCATTCATGATTTCGTCAGAGCCTTCTTCTTGTTTGAAATGAATTCGTAGGTTCGATAAATATTTGTCTAAAAGCTGATATGCATCTTCGTCAATGTGGAAGACTACACCACTTAAATTAACTGTAAGTGTTTTTTTCATCTGATTAATTATTTCTGATGTGATTGATCGTATTGTTTAATTCTTGCCATGAGGCTTCCAGTTCTCCAAGGAATGCTTCTCCCTTTTCTGTTAACTGATAGTATTTTCTAGGTGGTCCTTGAGTTGACTCAATCCACTGGTAACTCAACAATTCGCTATTCTTTAATCGAGTAAGTAGTGGATACAGTGTTCCTTCAACGACGATTAGCTTAGCCTCTTGCAACTTCAGAATAATATCGGAAGTGTAGGCCGGTTCTTTCTTCAATAATAAAAGAATACAATATTCTAAAGTACCCTTTCTCATCTGTGATTTTACATTCTCCGCATTCATCGTTCTAATTTTATAATGCAAATATAGGTATTGCTTATGTACTATGCAATGCATACTACTGTATATTTTATGAATTTAACTTATTTTGACAATTGTATTGCACATAATAGGGTGATATGTGTAAAATAGTACCTTAGAAATGAATCATGATACATTATAAACTATACTTTTGTAGAAGAAATTAAATTTTAGAATTATGATTTATCATCTGGCGGAACTGGTCCATAAGCAAGCAGAGAAATACGGATCTCGTACAGCGTTAAAATATCGCGACGATAAAAATGAAAAATGGATAAAGATATCCTGGTCTGAATTTGCTGATCTTGTATTTAAGACAGCAAAAGCTATGGCTGAATTTGGAATAGAAGTTCAGGAGAATATAGGTATATGTTCTCAAAATATGCCTGAATGTCTTTATGTCGATTTCGCAGCTTATGCCAATCGAGCCGTCTCTGTACCGTTGTATGCAACAAGTTCACCGGCACAAATCGCATTTATAGTTGATGATGCGCAAATACAGACTCTTTTTGTGGGTGAACAATTGCAGTATAATAATGCATTTAAAGTGCAGAAAGAATCCACTAATCTGAAGCGTCTCATCATTTTTGATCCGGAAGTAAAGCTCAATCCGGAAGATAATACATCTATTTATTTCGAAGATTTTCTGAAATTAGGTGATAATACACATGCCGAATCAACAGTTAGGGTCCGAATGAATGCAGCTTGTGCTGAAGATCTAGCTACCATAATCTATACGTCGGGGACGACGGGTAATTCGAAAGGTGTGCTATTATATCATACGCAATACCTTCAGGCAATGCATATTCATACGATACGACTGCCTTACGTAACCGACAAAGATTTATCCATGTGTTTCTTGCCTTTAACACACATATTCGAAAAAGCATGGGTTTATTTCTGTATTACACGAGGAGCTAAAATCGCGATTAACAGAGACCCGAAAATGATTCAAAAGACATTGCCCGAGATTCATCCAACCATGATGTGCAATGTTCCTCGTTTCTGGGAGAAAGTCTATGTCGGTGTGCATGAAAAGATCAACAGCTTCCCGCCTCTATTGCGTTCATTCTTTTTGCGAGCGATAGAGGTAGGCCGCATACACAATCTGGAATATAAGAATAAGAGATTGACACCTCCATTGAGTTTGCGTATCAAATTTGCTTTCTATAATAAAACAGCATTCATGTTGTTGCAGAAAAAGTTGGGAATTGATCGTGGACATATATTCCCTGTTGCAGGGGCGCCTTTGGCCGATAAAGTAAATGAATTCCTTCAGTCTGTAAATATACCTATTATATATGGTTATGGCTTGAGTGAAACGACGGCAACGGTATGTTGTTATAACCCCGTAGGTTTTGTCATTGGTTCGATTGGTGAAATTATGCCAGAGGTAGAGGTTAAGATTGATCCATCAAACAATGAAATCTTGATTAAGGGGAAGACGGTTACACCTGGTTATTATAAGCGGCCCGAAGAAAATGAAAAAGCATTTACTGAAGATGGATTTTTCCGCACGGGTGACGCCGGATATATTGAAGGTAATGTGTTATACTTTACAGAACGTATCAAAGACCTTTACAAGACTTCGAATGGGAAGTACGTTGCACCACAGGCAATAGAAGGATTAATCAGTAGTGATAAATATATTGAACAGATTGCTGTGTTAGGTGATGAGCGTAAGTTTGTTAGCGCCCTAATTGTGCCCGCCTATGGATTGCTGGAAGAATATGCAGAACAAAAGGGAATAACCTATACGAGTCGTGCAGATCTGGTGTCCAATAGTGAAATTCATCGCATGATAGAATCTCGTATAGAAGAATATCAACGCAATCTGGCATCTTATGAACGAATCAAACGCTTCACAATATTGTCCGAACCATTTACTATGGAGGGTAGGGAATTGACGGATACCTTAAAGCTTCGCCGTAATGTTATCAAAGAAAAGTATGCAACCGAGATAGATGCGATGTATGAGGAGTGAGAGGAAATATCTATCTTTGTGCCCACAAATTAAAAGAAATAGAATATGATTACAGCAGACCAACTACATTCTGTGTTGGAGCGCAAGGATGCGCTGAGGGGGTATCTTTGACATCGATAATAAGAAGATTCAATTAGAAGAAGAAGAACTACGTACACATGACCCCGGCTTTTGGGAAGACTCCAAGCGTGCAGAAGCACAAATGAAAGTCGTAAAGGAATTAAAAAAGTGGATCGAGCTTTATGAAGAAGTAGAGGCCGCAGTAGAAGAGCTTCAATTATCCTATGACTATATCAAGGAAGAAATAATAACTGAAGAAGAACTGGATGCCGCCTATGCAAGATGCTTATCCCTGGTTGAATCTCTGGAATTCCGCAATATGTTGCGTCAGGAGGCAGATCAGATGAGCTGTATTCTGAAGATTAATTCTGGAGCAGGTGGTACGGAAAGTCAAGACTGGGCATCCATGCTTATGCGTATGTATATGCGTTGGGCCGAAGCTAATAATTATAAATTGACCATTAGCAACCTTCAGGATGGTGATGAAGCTGGTATTAAGACCGTAACCATGCAGATTGAAGGAGATTATGCATACGGTTATTTGAAGGGAGAGAATGGAGTTCATCGTTTGGTACGCGTTTCACCTTACAATGCACAGGGTAAGCGTATGACATCGTTTGCCTCTGTTTTCGTTACACCTTTGATTGATGACACCATCGAGATCGAAATTAACCCGGCCGACTATACTTGGGATACATTCCGTTCAGGTGGTGCCGGAGGTCAGAACGTAAACAAGGTAGAAACCGGTGTACGTTTGCGTTACAACTATAAAGATCCGGATACCGGCGAAGTTCGCGAAATCCTGATCGAAAATACCGAAAGCCGTTCACAATTGGCAAACCGTGAGAATGCGATGCGTTTGTTACGCTCCATGCTTTACGATATTGCTTTACAAAAAAGGATGGCTGAACAACAGAAGGTTGAGAGCAACAAAAAGAAGATTGAGTGGGGGTCACAGATTCGCAGTTATGTCTTCGATGACCGTCGTGTAAAAGACCACCGTACGAACTACCAGACATCGGATGTCAATGGGGTGATGGATGGCGAAATCGATGGATTTATCAAGGCTTATCTGATGGAATTCGCAGGAGAAGATAGCTCAGAAAAGTAGTCTTTTTTTTCAGCAACTCTTGCACAGCCCGATTAAATGTTGTAATATTGCACCCGATTTCAGAGGATAGATCTGAACCGGTCCTATAGCTCAGTTGGTTAGAGCATCTGACTCATAATCAGGGGGTCCTTGGTTCAAGCCCAAGTGGGACCACATCTTCCCTCTCTAGAAAGCTTTCTGGAGAGGGATTTTGTTTTAATAAAGTGGGAAGAGAGACTGTTTCTCTATATCAGCTTCAGAGGCAATTTAATAGGTATGATTATTGCCGAAGATAAACAGCAAAAAGGGTTCTTAAAAGAAGGTTAACACTAAAAATTTAATGCCAAAATGGGTATTGATAAAAACTTTAAATTTGTATTCTATATTACCGCATCTTTGTTACTTTTTAAGGGAAGTAATCTATTGAAAAACAGACTCTTAAGAGTGGGAGGATGCACGACAGGTTAATGACTGCCGTGCATTTTTTTGTGTTATAATCAAGGCAAACTATCAATTTTCATACTAACTAATAATTTACTACTATGAGTGTTAAGTTTATTTGGGCAGTTGCTCTGTCCACAATGACCTGCTCTGCTATTTCGGCTATACCCAAGGCCGGATTAACGAGTGGTTCAACTTCAGTTCCAGCTCCTGTGGTGTCTTATACACAACAGAAGCAAACTCCTCAGAAAGAGATCAAAGGTACCGTTAAGGATACTTCAGGAGAAGGTCTAATCGGTGCAACTCTTGTTGTGAAAGGCACAACGACAGGTTTCATCACTGATTTAGATGGCAACTTCGTCTTGTCTGGTATTTCTTTCCCTGCAACTTTGGTTGTTTCCTATATCGGATATTCCGATGTGGAAATTACCGTACGTGGAAACGAATCATCGCTTGAAGTTGTTCTTGATGATTCAATGATTGCCCTTAATGAAGTTGTCGTTGTAGGGTATGGTACTCAGAAAAAGGTTAACCTTACCGGTGCGGTATCTGTAATCGATGGTAAAGAACTTAATGCCCGTCCGGTTACCAACACAGCTATGGCTTTACAAGGAGCTAACCCTTCACTTCTTCTTACTACAGGTAACGGTTCAATTGCTGGTGACCAGTATTCTGTTGCTATCCGTGGTTCGGTATCACTTAACTCTGGTGATCCTCTTATCCTGATTGATGGAATCGAAGGTTCACTTTCACAGGTTAACCCTAATGACATTGAGAGCATATCAGTGCTAAAGGATGCTTCAGCTTGTGCTGTTTATGGTGCAAAAGCTTCTGCGGGTGTTATCCTTGTGAATACAAAAGGAGGATCGGAAGGAGCAGCCAAGATTACCTACAATGGCCGTATTAGCCTTTCTCAGAACACTACGAGCACAGATTTCAGACTTCATCATACGATTATGTAACCCTTACAAATGAGTTTTACAACTATCTGATGGGCCATGGAGCATGGACTTATACCGATGCTCAAATTCAAATGATGTATGACAGACGTAATGACAAAACCGAGAATCCTTCTCGTCCATGGGTATTGCCTGATGTAACAGGTATGAATACCTATGTATATCTTGGCAACTACGACTGGTATGATTTCTTGTTTAACAGAACACGCCCTGAAACAGAGCATAACATTACAGTTCGTGGTGGTAACGAAAAGGTTACCTACTATGCATCTGGTCGTTATCTCTATCGTGAAGGTCTTTTTGCAGGAAATGCACAGGACAAATACGATGGTTATTCTTTCCGTTCAAAGACTGATGCCAAGCTTACAGACTGGCTTTCTTACTCAAATAATATCAGTTACGAACGTACAAACTATCAATATGGTGGTTTCTGGGAGTTAGACGGGTCATCAGGAAATACATCTAGTGGTATTTTATTCAACCTCACGCAGAACGTAGGTCCAAACCTTGTTCCATATAACCCAGACGGGACAATCAACATGGTACCTGGTTTTATGGCAGATGCCACATCTCCTCTATTCTCCGGTCGTGGTGGTGTTTACATGGATGGACGTAACCATAATCCTTAAGTGTATTGATTTCAAATATAATAGTATTCAATGATTTATAATAATTTTAGCAAAAAAACTAATAAAAGACATCTCTTTTGAAATTGTTATGGCTATTATTTAATAACTAGATCTCAAATCCTAATCACTTTATCCACTGCTTTTTCAAAATCCTTTAGGTGGGTGGCCATGAGGAGGGTGATTTCCGGATAGTTTTGTTTGATGTTTTTGAAAATAGCAATGGCATTTTCTGAGCTGATACCAGCTGTGGGTTCGTCTACTACAAGAAGTTGAGGACGTTTCAGCAATGCTTGTGCGAGAAGCAGCTTCTTGCGCTGGCCTCCACTTAAGGTTTCCCCATTTTCTCCTATCCAGGTGTCTAATCCCTCGGGAAGAGCCGAACGCCAACTCTCCAGATCGACCAATCTCAATGCGCTTTCAATGGCTTCGTCAGGATATCCCTCAAAGTTTTCGCGGAGGGTTCCGGTAAGGAGGTAGGCCTTCTGGGTTACATAAATACAGGTTGGCACCGGTAAACATTCAATATCAGTGTCTTTGTTCCACGTCATTGTACCGGTACGACGGTATTCTGGATAGAAAAGGCTGTTCAAAAGCGTACTCTTCCCTTTCCCCGTTTCGCCATAGAGCGCAATCCAATCTCCTTTACATATATAAAATGAGAGGGCTTCGGTCTCTACGTTTGTCTCCGGCACTTTGGCACTGAAATTAGTCAAGTTTAACGTGCTAAAATCAGTTGCCACGTGAACTGTTTCTATAGATGCATCCCCTTGTTTGATTACCGAATCGATATCTTTTATCTGATGGGCTACTGCACTCTTCTCTGATTTCCCGGAAAAGAGCATTTCGGCTAATTCTGCCTGCGCCATGATACCAAAGAAGATGCCGATGGCTGTCGGTGCATCGATATTGTAATGACCGGAACGCCATAACAGTAGTGCGGCGATGTAGCTAAAACCAAGACCGGCAAGAGATTGCAACCAGAAAGAGTTGGTTTGTAGTTTTTGCTCCAGCTGTTCAAGTTCATTTCGCTTTTGTTCGTATTGCTCTATGGCTTTATCTTCTAGTTCGTATTTCGAAATCTCTATCCTCCCTCTGAAACTTTGGATAAGGGCCTGATTGTTTTCTTCGCGACTTATTTTCAATGCTTCATAAAGCTTTCTGTTTTTGGCAAAGAAAAATTGGGGGACGATAAAAAGCAGGACAGCAGATGAAATCAGGAATTCCATCATCAGACCATCGGAATAGAAAGCCAAGAAGAAGGCATAGATACATAGCGTGCAGATTAGGGCAGACAAAGGCAAAAGCCACAAAAGAATATGGTTTAATATCTGATCAACTCCATGCGTGCCGTTTTCCAACAGAGAAGAATTGTTATTAACCTGTTTTTTGAAGTAGGGCAATCTGGCGACCGACTGGAATAACTTCAATTGGAGACTTTGTTGAGCTTTGAGCGTTGTTTTATGATTTTCCAACCGTTCGAAATAGCGCATGGCCGTACGTACCAGCGCCATCAGGCGGATGATGGCAGATGGGACCAGATACGAGAATGTAGTACTGGCTGTAACAAATACGATGCTACACATAGCCAGAAACCATCCGGATATAGCAGGGAGCGCTACAAAAGAAACGGTCCAAAGCAATAAAAGGAAAAAACCACGCAGCCAATTGACTGCAAGAGGTTTAACGATATATTGAGCAATAAATTTATTCATACTTCATCTGTTCTCCCCAATTTAAGTTTAAGATTAGATCGGCGGTCTCATCAAACATTTTCTCATGCGATGCTACGATGACCAATTGGTTTTCGGCCATTTTCACTAATTGCGGAAGAATAATGCCGATAGTGTCACTGTCCAGATTGGCCGTAGGCTCGTCTAGTATAGCAATTGGTCTCGGATGCATCATCATCCTGGCCAGCGTGACTAGCTGTCTTTCACCGCCCGAGAGCTGTTTGCCGTTATGGCTCAATATCGTCTGCCAGCCTTCTTCTTTCTTGTCTATTATTTTGTTTAGGAAGTCGGGGTATTCATTCGCATCTTCTTTATCAAGAAAGACATTATACTTTAGTGTTCCGTCGAAAATAAACGGAAACTGATTCATAAAAGAGGTATTGACCTTAAGCCATTGCTGTGACCAGGTATTGTCCTTTCCGTTAATAGATACTGTTCCTTCATTGACCGTAAGGCTTCCTGCGCAGATCTTCAACAAAGTGGATTTGCCGGATCCTGAAATCCCTTTCATCAGAACAAGCCCTTTCTGAGGGAGCTCAATATGGATGTCGTTTAGCACCTTGACGGGTGAGTCCGGATATGAGAAGTTTAGACCCTTTATATTAAATGTAATGCCTGTTTGGTTGATGCCATCGAAAGCAGGAATCAGCTCCGGCCGCATGATAGGTATCAATGAATTTGCTGAGGCTATCGCCCGGTTGCGGTCGTGATAGGCACTCACAAATTTGCGCAGGTAAAAGAAAAAGTATGGAGCGAGTGTAAGTAAGAACAAGGCTATACGAAAATCATAACCCAATCCATAATTCGGACCTGTCATGATTCCAAGCAGGCTCATCCCAAGATAGATGGCTACAACGGCGATAGAGAGCGTGACGAATAGCTCCAGCACGGCCGACGACAAGATGGCTACCCGCATGACATTGGTTGTAGCGTCGTTTAGCGCTTTCCCTTTCTCTTTCAGAAAACGATATTGCGGTTTGAAATTATCCAGATTAACGATTTCGGCAATTGTCTGTAGTCGGTTGTAGAATACGGCCGAATACTTCAAAAACAAATCGATATGTTTTTTATGAAGCGCTTCGGCTCCTATTCCGATGATAATCATCTGCATGGGGATAACCACCAGTGACACCAAGAGGACAAAGCCTACCCATTTTTCTGTCCAGAAGCAAACAGTTATTAAAAGCAGACTCGATAAGAGGGAAGCGATGGCATAAGGGATGAAGAAAGAGAAATAAGGCTTGAGGTCGTCGCTAACTCGGGTGACAAACAAAGAACTCGCAATCGAGTCATACTTACTGTCACGCAAAAGTAGCGGATAGAGCTCTTTCTTGACTTTCGAAACGATGAGTACACCAGCCTTATAATTGAACTGCGATGCCCAATGAGCAAAGATATACCTGCCTGTGAGAAAGGCCGAAGCATAGATTAAATCCTTCGAATGTATCAATCCTTCACTGAGCCACGATGCCGCAAACCCCGACAAGAACCAACAAAAAACAACAAAACATATTACACTTATTACCGTACAAACTGATGCTGAAATATAAGCACCTTTCGTTTCAGGTATTCGCCTGTTCAACCATCGGGAAGCACTTTCTTGATTTAAACTCATTGATCAACTGTATTATTATTGCACCACCTCGTAAACAAAGATAAGTATTTGTATAAACTATTCTGACCGGTAACGTTCTCGTTATTAATAATTGCCTTGTCGTAAAAAGCATTATACATATTCTATATCTTTACAAGGTCTCAAAATCAACCCGGAAGTAAACTCCCTATTTTACTTAACTGATTTTGCAGGTAAGTTGTTGAAGAGTCCGGTTTATTTTGCTGAAAATTGAAAGATAGACGATAAAAAAGATAACCCTATATGATTATGAGAAAGCTAAACAAACAGACAGCCGCTAAACCTGTATTTCCCGAGAGAGTCATTCAATTCGGAGAAGGTAATTTCCTACGCGCGTTTGCCGATTGGATAATCCACCAGATGAATGAAAAAGCCGCATTTAATGGAAGCGTCGTTGTTATACAGCCTATCCGGCACGGTATGGTGGACAAGCTGAACGAACAAGACTGCTTGTATCACGTCAACCTGCAAGGACTCGATAAGGGAGAGAAGGTGAACTCGTTGACTTTAGTCTCTTCTATTAGCCGGGCGTTGAACCCTTATGAGGACTACGAAAGCTTTATGAAGCTGGCCGAGCAGCCCGAAATACGTTTTGTAATATCCAATACAACTGAGGCAGGTATTGTTTTCGATCCGGCTTGTAAGCTCGAGGATAAACCGGCAGCAAGCTATCCCGGAAAACTGACTCAATTGCTCTATCATCGTTACCTTACTTTTAAGGGAGACCCTGCTAAAGGGCTGCTTATTTTCCCTTGTGAGTTGATTTTCCTGAACGGACATAAACTAAAAGAAACGATCTATCAATATATTGACCTATGGAACTTGGGCGAAGCGTTTAAGGCTTGGTTTACCGACTCATGTGGTGTTTATGCCACGCTGGTAGACCGGATTGTGCCCGGCTTCCCCCAAAAGGAGATCGATGAAATTAAAACGAAACTGAACTACGACGACAATCTGGTAGTTCAGGCTGAGGTGTTCCATCTATGGGTGATTGAGGCTCCAACGGAGGTAGCAAAGGAATTTCCGGCCGATAAAGCCGGCTTGAACGTCTTGTTTGTGCCCAGTGAAGAACCTTATCACGAACGTAAAGTGACGCTACTGAACGGACCGCATACCGTTCTCTCGCCCGTATCCTTCCTGTCGGGAGTCGATATTGTAAGGGATGCTTGTCAACACGAAGTACTAGGCCGATTTATTCGTAAAGTCATGTATGAGGAGTTGTTGCAAACACTCGATCTGCCAAAGGATGAGCTGACTCAGTTTGCCAACGACGTATGGGAACGTTTCAATAACCCGTTTGTCGACCATGCTGTTGTGTCGATTATGCTGAACTCCTTCCCTAAATACCAGACAAGAGACTTGCCGGGATTGAAGAAATATCTGGAACGTACCGGAGAATTGCCCAAGGGATTGGTTTTAGGACTCGCAGCCATCATCACCTACTATCGAGGAGGAGTCAGAAATGACGGTGCCAAAATCGAACTGAACGATGCCCCTGAGATAATAGAGCTGCTTCAAAACCTATGGGCTACAGGCGATGTTCGCAAAGTTGCTGAAGGCGTGTTAGGAGCAGCTGCTATTTGGGGAGAAGACCTGAATGCTATACCGGGACTGACTGCGCTGGTTGAATACTATCTGCAAGCGATAGAGGAAAAAGGAATGATTCATGTAGTTAAAGAATTAGTATGACAAACAAATATATTCAGATACATGCCACAGACAATGTGGTGGTCGCTATAACAGACCTCCATGCGGGTGAAACAATTCTGGTTGAAGGAAAGGAAATAACCTTGAGCGACGATGTGCCAACAGGACATAAAATTGCCCTGAAAGACTTCAAACAAGGAGATTTCATTGTAAAGTATGGCTATCCGATAGGACATGCACGTGAAGAAATCAAGACCGGCTCATTGGTCAACGAGAAAAATATAAAAACAAACCTAGAGGGGCTGTTGGAATATACCTATACGCCCCAACCGGCATCTGCATTGCCTCCGAAAGAAAACAGGACTTTTAAGGGCTACCGTCGTAAGAACGGGGATGCAGGCATACGCAACGAGATTTGGATACTTCCAACTGTTGGCTGTGTGAATGGAATCATCAATCGTCTGGCCGAACAACTTCGTAAAGAAACCCAAGAAGCCGGTGTCGATGCCATACTGGCCTATACCCATAATTATGGCTGCTCGCAGTTGGGTGAAGACCATGAAAACACCCGTCGCATTCTTCGAGACATGGCTTTGCATCCGAATGCCGGAGCCGTATTGATCGTGGGGTTGGGTTGTGAGAACAATCAGGTGAGCACCTTCAAAGAAATGCTTGGCGACTACGATACGGAGCGCATCCGCTTTATGGAAACACAAAAAGTGGGCGATGAGTTGGAAACAGGCATGGAAATCCTTCGCGAGTTATATGCCATTGCATCAAAAGATAAGCGAGTGGATATACCTATTGACGAATTAAAAATAGGGCTTAAATGTGGTGGTTCGGACGGTTTTTCAGGCATCACGGCCAATCCTTTGCTGGGGGCATTCTCAGATTATCTGGTAGCACAGGGAGGAACAACGGTTCTTACCGAAGTACCTGAGATGTTCGGGGCCGAAACCATCCTGATGAACCGTTGCCAAGATGAGGCTGTGTTCGATAAGACGGTACATCTAATCAACGATTTCAAATCCTACTTTATAGAAAATAAACAACCGGTTTATGAAAATCCTTCACCGGGAAATAAAGCCGGAGGAATCTCTACGCTGGAAGAAAAATCATTGGGTTGCACCCAGAAGTCAGGCACTTCCATTGTGCGCGATGTGCTGATGTATGGCGAACGACTTAAAGAAAAAGGACTAAACCTGCTCAGTGCTCCCGGTAATGACTTGGTAGCCAGTACAGCTCTTGCTGCTGCAGGCTGTCATATCGTACTTTTTACTACCGGACGAGGCACCCCATTCGGTACGTTTGTCCCCACGGCCAAGATTTCCACAAATACGAGTCTCTACCAGCATAAGCCCAACTGGATAGATTTCAATGCAGGCGTATTGCTCGAAGGGAAGACGATGGACGAGATCTGCCGCAGCTTTACAGATTTTGTGATTGATATAGCTGAAGGAACACTTACAAATAATGAGAAAAGCAACTACCGTGAGATAGCGATATTTAAGACGGGTGTTACACTATAATTATTCATAGTAGATTAGTAAGGGGAAAAGGCGAATATGCCATTTTGGCAGCTCGGAAACGAGCTGTTTTTTTATGTTCTAATCACAAAAAACAAAAAACATCGGGATGGATTTTAAAAAAGGGGGTACACCCCTCAAAAAACACCTCGGTCATTTTTTAGAAACATCCCGATGTTTTTTTAAAAGGATAAGGATGTTTTTTTAAAACCATCGAGGTGTTTTTTAGCCCATCTGATTTTTCATCCCTCAAAAGTCCATTTTTTGAAGAAATAAAAAACTAAAGCTTGAAATTTGAGTCTTTTTGCCTCTTTTGAGCGCGTTTTGTTTTAAATGGATGCATGGCTTGGAAATTTGATAATCGTTGCTCAGAACGGATGGTTTTTTTCAGCTGACAAAATGTCATTTTTTTATTGATGAGTAATTGTGCAAATAAGTAAAATTTGTATTAAAACTTTTATGTAAAAGAGAAATGTTGAAAAATCTTCGAATGTCAAAAATGCATACCAACAAGACTATCTAAAACAATCACTTTGTGAATAAAGAAAAAGCAAGTATATAAATTAACGCTGATTCTACTGTCATTATAATTATTATTGATTTGAAAGTAGTACCGCTATTTTTTTTAAGTTAAATCGTTAGGGTTCATTTGTGTCGGATGATTTGAGAATTCATGAAATGATTATCTTTGTGGGTATGAAAGAATTTATCATATCAGAAGCGCAATCAGAGAAGGCTGTACTCGTGGGGCTTGTTACTCCACAACAGAATGAACAAAGGGTAAAAGAATACCTGGATGAGCTGGCTTTTCTAGCCGATACAGCAGGTGTGGAAGCGGTAAAACGTTTCCAGCAGAAGCTGGATTATCCTAATCCGGTTACTTTTGTGGGTACAGGAAAATTGCAGGAGATCAAAGAATATGTGGTCGAACATGAGATCGGAATAGTCATCTTTGATGATGAATTGTCGGCTAAGCAACTTAGAAATATTGAAAAGGAACTTCAAGTCAAGATTCTAGACAGGACAAACCTTATTTTGGATATCTTCGCTCGTCGGGCACAGACCGCACATGCCAAGACTCAGGTGGAATTGGCGCAGTATAAGTATATGTTGCCTCGGCTGACCCGTTTGTGGACTCACCTTGAACGTCAACGAGGAGGTGTGGGAATGCGTGGTCCGGGTGAAACACAGTTGGAGACAGACAAGCGTATCATTCTGGACAAAATCTCTAAATTGAAGAATGATCTGATTGAAATTGATAAGCAAAAAAGCGTTCAACGTAAGAATCGCGGTAAAATGGTTCGTGTTGCTTTGGTGGGATATACCAATGTGGGAAAATCAACGCTGATGAACTTGTTGAGTAAAAGTGATGTTTTTGCAGAAAATAAGCTTTTCGCTACGTTGGATACGACCGTACGTAAGGTAATAGTTGAAAATCTTCCTTTCTTGCTTTCTGATACCGTAGGGTTTATTCGTAAGTTGCCGACCGAACTTGTCGAATCATTTAAGTCGACGCTCGATGAGGTTCGCGAAGCAGATTTGCTTGTTCATATAGTAGATGTATCACATCCTACTTTCGAAGACCAAATAGAAGTGGTCAACAAAACGCTGACCGAGATTGATAAGACGGAGAAACCCATGATCATGGTTTTCAATAAAATCGATGCGTTTACCTATGTTCAGAAAGATGAAGATGATTTGTCTCCTATTACGCGTGAAAACATCAATTTGGATGAACTGAAACGCACGTGGATGAGTAAGTATCAAGATAATTGCTTATTTATTTCTGCAAAAGAGAAGACGAATATTGAAGCCTTAAAGACATTGTTGTATGAACGTGTAAAAGAAATACACATTACTCGTTTCCCTTATAACGATTTCTTGTTTCAACAATATGATACTGAAGACGAATAATTGAATGCTTTACATAAAAAAAGGAGCTCCCAGAATTAGTCCGGAAGCTCCTTTTTTTTTGTTATGACGGTTAATGTTATTTTTTTATTCTTCTATTTCAACTAACTTTTCGCCAACAGCAACAATCGTTCCTTCTTTGACGAACCATTGTTTGACTGTCCCACTATATTCAGACATGATATTGTTCTCCATTTTCATCGCTTCGAGAATAAGAATATCTTGACCTTTTGTAACATGTTCACCAGGCTTAACCAGTAATTTAAAGATGTTTCCAGGCATTGGAGACTCAATAACTTGTCCGGTAACAGGGTGTTGCTCTACTTGTTTTACTTCTACCTTCTGTTTTTCTTCTTTACGGCTGCTTTCGTAGCGCAACTTCTTTTGGTTACTCAGATAGGTAGTAGCAACAGAGGGGAATAATTCAAGTAACAATACTTCTTTTTCTGTCTCAGCAAGTTTTACGCCACCATATTCTTCCAATACAGGATTGTCCGGTGTTTTATGCTTAGATGTGTCGTATGGTGTTTCTTCTTTTACCTTAGCAATTTTCAGTCTGAACTCGGGGGAAACCGGGACCGGAGTCTTACCGTATTCGCCTTTCACTAATGAGACAAACTGATTGGATGTATTGGTATACATTTCTTTTCCATTCTTTAGGTCGAGTGCGCAATTTACTGCTTGTACACCAATAATCTGGCTTGTAGGCGTCACCAAAGGAGGAAGACCAGCAGCTAAACGAACGGTAGGAATTAGCTTCATCGCGTCTTCCAAAATGTCCATCGCATTTAATTGCTTAAGTTGAGCTACCATATTTGTGTACATGCCTCCAGGAATTTCGGCCTCCTTGACCAATTCATTTGGTTTTGGGAAGTTGAAGTATTGTTCAATTGCATGGCAAGCACGTAATAAAGCTTCTTCGTCGTTCTTTCTAACGGCATCAATTGCGTTGTAGAATTCCTTATCTATTTCATCAGGCAGTTGGTCTGTCAACGGATTGAATGGATTTGGGAATTGTTTGACCGCATCGTATGCGTCTAATTCCTTGCGGATATTGATGAGTTCGCTATTGATTTTGGCAACAGCTTCCATGTTGACATCTAGTTCAATATTCAATTTCTTACAGAATAAGTAGATGAGTTCGATGGCAGGAGCAGCAGGTCCACCCGCAAAATTCCAAATAACGCTATCTACAATATCCACACCATTCATAATGGCTGCCAATACTGCACCTAAACCGTAACCCGGTGTACAATGCGTATGGAAGTCTATCGGCACATTCAAGTGTTGTTTGAATAGTTTGATTAGGACTGCGCTACGATTAGGTTGTATCAATCCACTCATATCCTTGATGGTAATCATATCTGCACCCAGACTTTCCATTTCCTTGGCTTTTTGAAGGAAATAATCGTTTGTGAATACAGCTTTTGGCAGTGGAGCACCTTTTAAACTAGCTTTTAGCCGTTCAACAAAAGTGAAGTGTGGATCAATTGTATAACAAACGGCACAATCAGCTATACCTCCATATTGCTTCACGTAACGAATTGTGGATTTTACATTGTTGACATCGTTAAGAGCGTCGAAGATTCGCATAATACCTAATCCTGAATCGATTGAGTTTTTGCAAAAACCATCGATGATTTCATCTGGGTAAGGAGCATAGCCAAAGAGGTTACGTCCACGTGAAAGAGCAGTAAGCTTGGAGACATCTCCAACTACAGCTTTGATTTTTTCTAGCCGATCCCATGGGTTCTCATTGAGATAACGCATAACAGAGTCGGGTACTGCACCTCCCCATACTTCCATCGCATAAAAGTTCGCTTCTTTATAGAAAGGTAGAACCCTATCGATCTGTTCCTGAGACATTCTGGTCGCAAATGCTGATTGCTGACCATCTCTTAATGTCAAATCCCGAATAAGTAGTTTACGTGCCATAACTTTAGATTTTTAAGGATTTATAGAGTAAAGGTATGGTAAAGAATTCAATATTTATAATGATAATTTATGGAATGTAAACAGTTTTTAGGGCTCATTTTTTGGCAATTTATTATTTGGCTATTTTTGCTGATTGATAGTTATATATGTCGCACAAATGATTAAAAAAATGAGTAAAATAACGCCATTAACTTTAAAAATAAAAGAGTTAAATAATCCTAAATAGAGAAATATTTCTTTATTTGTTATTTTTGACTCTATAATTGTAAGGATAAAAATAGAGAATGGATGGTTAGTGGGGAGAAATGAAATAGAAAAGAGTCCGGTAAAATACCGAACTCTTTTAACATTATCTTTTATTAATCCGTCCAACGTTTTGGGGTAAGATCAAAAGCTATTTAGGTGATTCTTATATAGTTCATATTAGGTTTTATATCTCTATAAAAGTCTTTAAGAGGGTTGTTGGATGTCTTAACGAAGGTTCTAATAAACTCGTTCTATGCTGGCACCAACATAGTAATGAAGAAGAATTTTATCATAAGAATAACCTTGTTCTCCCATTACTGCAGCGCCGATTTGACAGAGGCCTACGCCATGTCCCCAGCCTGCACCTTTCAGGATGAACGTATCTCCTTCTTTATGAACCGTAAAGGCAGAACTGTAAAGATGTGACGTAGATAATGTACGCCTTATCTCTAGTTCTTTGCCAATAATCATTGTCTTTTTAGAACCAACAATCTTTAGCTTAGTTAATCGTCCGGATGTGCCTCGTTCGATTGGAATTAATTCCTGTATGGTACCAAAGTCAATACCGGAACGTTGGAAGGCAAGCTCAGACAGTTCTTTTTGATTGTAACGTACCTCCCAACGGTAAAAGTCGGTTGTTTCCTGATCGTAATTATTTAAAACTTGTCCGAGGATAACTTTATCTGTAGTATTGCAGAATGCTTCAGGTCGTGCTTCTACCCATTTAACAAATTCTGTTTCTTTAGTCAGATCGGGCACTTCGTGGCTATTGGCCATATCACGAAGTTTCACGAGATAAGGGAAACGTTTGTCCTCCCAGCAATTCTGAAATTCTTCGACTACACCACCGCAACATTTTGAGAATCGAGCGTCGCAAATCTTACCATCGGACAATAGTACTTGTCCGCGAGTCTCATGGATGGCCTGCTTAACGGTATCCAGATTAGCAAAACTACGTGTTATTCCTTGATATCGTTGGCAATGGTCGTCTGCACACACATCGAATAGGGTGTGATCTTCTCTGTCATACCACCGGATACGCTCTTCTTCTGTTTCTGTAAAGGTAGAGTAGGTCTCATTAGTTGAAACGAGCTCTTTATTTTTCTCGATTTGTGCCAGTAGCCAGCTGCGTGAGATCACGGCATGTGCTTTTAATAATTCTAATGAGGCAGTAGCACTCATCTCTGATGAAATGACACTAGTCAGATAGTCTTCGACAGGCAAATGATTGATGGCAATCACCTGATCATTATCTACAATCAGTTTTAATGCGCCTTGAAAACGTTGGTCTTCTTTACGCTCCCAATGAAAGTTAATACCGATGACAACATCCTTTATTATGAATGATGAATCTTCTTGTTCAGGCTTGAAGAACAGCTCATCGTATAACTCACCATTCCATTCAATTTTGCCGTCTTTAAGACGGGCAGTCCATTCGCCTGCGGCCGGTTGACCGTTCAATTTATAGTCATTGCCTAAAGAGAAAGAGATCGACTTATCCCATAGGATACCTACACTTACAATTGCTTCCATATTATTGATTGTTTTATTGTTTTCTTTTAGTTAATAAGAATAAGCCTATAATCGTTAGAAAGGCATTCAGTATTAAACGATCATGGCTGAATTCATAACCATTGAACCAGGCTTTTGAATTCGTGTCGATGATGAAACAGAGAATAGGTGATAGAAGTGCCACCCAGGGAACGAAGCGGTCGCGCACTTGCTTCTTAGTGAATATGCCAAAGACAAACATCCCAAGAATGGGGCCATACGTATAGCTTGCCAGAATATATACGGCATTGATAACCGAAGTATTGTTTAATAGATTAATAATGATAATCACCAAACCCATCACGACTGCCATACCGAGATGTACGATACGGCGTGTATTGGCTATTTTCGTTTCGCTGTCTTTCTTGGTGCTCTGCAAAATATCGACGGTAAACGAAGTGGTCAATGCTGTCAGGGCAGAGCCGGCAGCAGCGTAGGCGGCCGAAATAAGGCCAATGATAAACAGAATGCCAATGATAAGCGGGAAATAGCCTCCGGTAGCAATAAACGGGAATAGATCGTCGGCTTTTGAGGGTATTTGTAAATTGCTTTTTTGTGCATAGGTATAGAGCAGCACGCCTAAGACAAGAAAAAGTAGGATGATAAATATTTGTAGGATACCGCTGGTTACCATATTCTTTTGCGCATCTTTAGGATTTTTGCAGCTTAGGTTTTTCTGCATGAAATCTTGATCCAGTCCTGTTGTGGCAATCACAAGAAATACACCGGCTAAGAATTGCTTTAAAAAGAACTTGCTGTCTTTGATGTCGTCAAAAAAGAATGTTTTCGACATATCGCTATCGCGTATAACCGATGTCATTTCCGTAAATGTATAGCCCAGATCGCTGGATATATAGTAGATGCATAACCCTACAGAAACAATCAAACAGAAAGTCTTTAATGAATCGGTCCAAATAAGTGACTTGACTCCTCCTTGGTGTGTGTAGAGCCAAACTAGAAATACTGTGAATATCACGTTTAGGATGAAAGGCGCATTTAACGGATCGAATACCAGTAGCTGCAAGACAAGGCAGACCAGATACAGACGCACGGCTGCACCTAGCATCTTTGAAATAAAGAAAAACCAGGCACCCGTACGATAGGACGAAAGGCCGAAGCGATTTTCGAGATATTCGTAAATGGACGTTAAATTCATTTTGTAGAACAAAGGAATCAGGACAAAAGCAATGAGGAACTGTCCTACAGCGAATCCAAGAACCATTTGAAGATAAGAGAAAGATTGGGTGGCAACCATTCCCGGTACGGAAACGAAGGTAACGCCGGATATGGCAGAGGCGATCATCGCAAATGCAACTACATACCAGGACGATTTTCTATTGCCGGTAAAAAAGCCTTGATTGTCTGCCTTGCGACCGGTAATATACGAGATGCCGAATAGTACGGCAAAATAGGCCGCCATGGTGACTAGAACTAGAACTGGTGTCATCATCATTTTTTCTTTTTGTATTTAATTATTCAGCGTAAAGCAAGTAGGGTTTACGTTGTTTCTTGAACCGCTCAACGTCTTCTTTCCACATTTGTTTTATCTCATCTGCTGATTTACCTTCTTTAATCATTTTCCGAATATAGTCAACTCCCACTAATTTCTCGAAAAATGGTCGGAAGAAATGGTCGTCTAGGTTTAAGTTGTTATAGGCATCGATAAGATAGGTGAGGTCGAATCCTTTAGCAAAGATTTCTTCGTCCGGAATATTACGAAGATCTACACCCCAGCATAACTTGTTTAACTGTGGAGGATTTTTAGCTCCTGGCACACTGCGTGGGGTAAATGAAAAATCATATCCTAACATATTGGGATGACCATATACTTGGAAAGGGAATTCTGTACCACGTCCTAAGCTGACTGGAGTCGCTTCAAACAGACAGGTGGACGGATAGAGGTAGATAGATTTCATGTTAGGCAGGTTGGGAGAAGGAGGAAGAGGAACTTGATACAAAGTCTGGTGTGTATAATTCTTACATTTGATTACTGTAACGTCGCACACACGGGATTGTGGAAGCCAACGTTCGCCGTTTGTCATCAAGGCTAATTCTCCGAGAGTCATGCCATGAACTACAGGAATTGGAAGCCAGCCCACTCCCGATTTGTGTTTCATATCCAAGATTGGGCCATCTACATAGTGACCATTAGGGTTAGGGCGGTCTAGGATCAACATCTTTTTATTATACTCGGCACAAGCATCCATCAAGCGGACCATAGTGGCATAATACGTATAAAAACGAAGTCCTACGTCTTGAATATCTATAATCATAATATCAAACATGTCCATGGACTCAGGACTTGGTTTCTGGCCTTCGCCTCCGTATAGAGAACGAATAGGTACACCTGTCTTTTTATCTACAGAACTAGCCACATGTTCGCCGGCATCAGCATCTCCACGGAATCCGTGTTCCGGAGAAAAGATGGCTACAACGTTGAATTTATTTCTCAACAAAAGGTCTAGCAGATGCTCGTTTCCCACCATACCTGTATGATTGGACATGATGGCTATCCTTTTGTTCTTTAATATGGAGAAATATTCTTTTGTCGATTCGGCACCAACGATTACACGATTTTGTTGAGCTGATGCAAAAGAAACAGCCGATAGGAAAATGAAAACAGTTATGAAAAAATGTCTCATGGTATGAAGGTATTGTGTTTTTACAAAGTTGCTCCAAATATATTCTATTTGAAGCAACTTTTAATGATTGATTGACTGATTATGAGATTATTCCCAACCAGGATTTTGACTTAGTGAGTATCCTTTATCAGAATAGGTGTTGATCTCAGTAAGAGGTACGGCACGTAAGTAATTACGTTCAGAGTT
The DNA here is from genome assembly GCA_023429375.1 of Bacteroidota bacterium. Lineage (GTDB taxonomy): Bacteria > Bacteroidota > Bacteroidia > Bacteroidales > Tannerellaceae > Massilibacteroides. The sequence goes on from JAEYVY010000007.1 coordinate 310,064, forward strand.
AATATCTCCTTTAACGAATGTACGATGTGCAGTCTTGTCTCCTGTGTAATAATAGAACATGATATAGCCTTCTTTCGTTTCGTCACCGTTCGGGTTGTATAGTCGAACAGCTGATTTGATGCCCGGATAATCTTCTTTATTGATCCAAGCGCCTAGTACGATGTCAGCAGGTTTGCCTCCTTTTTGTGTGTTCAAATACTCAAATTTGGCCCATCTGTTAAGGTCATCGCTTCTGCGTCCTTCCATAACAAGTTCGATACGGCGTTCACGGCGTATCTCCCACAATATAGGGGCTACGTCTGTGTCACGCTTTGGATCTTCAATGATTACGCCGTTAACGCTAATTTTATTACCAGCCAATTGGATTTCAGGCATTGTTCTGACAACTGCCGGCGATTCACCCCATTTTGTCAGATTTCTTTTTCTGATTTGATTGATTGAGACATCCAAATCTGTTTGAGTAAATGCTTCGCCACCAATCAAGGAAACTTCATAACGAGCTTCAACATAGTTTAAAAGAACTTCTGCATAACGAATGATAGGAGCATCTGCCGGGCTTAAAAGTCCTGTGATATAAGGTTCGTTGTCTGCCAACCATTTTTCATTGAGGAACTTCTTTGAAACATAACCAGTAGGAGATGTCGCAGAATGTAAACCCGAGTTCATGATACGCAAAGTATCTACAAAAGAATCATACAAACGAGGGTCGCGATCTTGGAATGAGTTCTGAATACTGGGGTCCGCTTTGCCTTTGTATAAAGGAGATTGAGAAACAGGCAGACCGTCAAGGCATAGGTAGCTATCAATTAAGTCTTTAGCTACGCCGCCTAACTCTTGGTCTTCTTTCGCATTGTAAGCCATCAAGGCATTGCAATATAGTCCGGTTACATATTCGCGATAGAAAATGATTTCTTGATTTCCTGCAAGTGATTCACTACTGAAAAGAGCGTTATACGTGTTTCCAATTTTGAACTTACCTGATTTAATTACAGCATTAGCTCCTTTTATAGCTCCATCTAAATAACGTTTGATAAGTGCATTATCTACCGGCTTGCTTGCTGAGCCTACAGAGGTTCCGTGGTATTTCAACCAAGTTCCATGGAATAACATCCAACGAGACATGAAAGCACCTACTACATATTTATTTACTTGTAATGTTCCATCATCTGCCCTTACATTGTCGACTGCAAAGTCAAAGTCTTCAAGGATTTTATCAACAATTTCGGTTCTTGAATCTCTGTCTTTAAATAGAAGGTCTAATTGATCAGGAGATAGGGCAACATCGTAATAGGGTACTTCTCCATATTCTTTCACCAGCGTGCTGTGCGCTATTGCTCTGAAGAATCTGGCAATACCAGTCCAATGCAGTTTTGCTGCTTCGTCAATTTTCATGTTTGGAATATTCTCCAGCATGACATTGGCTTTGCGAATCATTTCATATTGTTTCTTCCAAATGGTATTGTTATTTGGGGCAGCGGTATTACTTGCCGGAAAATAAAAGCGTTGTGCTCTGTCTGTTCCGGTTGCAGTAGTAAGCAAGAAGTCATCATTGTATGAATCTCCTGAGAAATAACCACCGAACAAACGGTAATCCTGTGCGTATCCACTAAAATAGGATGAATAAAAATCTTGAGAATAAGAGCGTAAGCTTGTCTCATTCACCCAGAAATTATCATTAGTCAATTTGTCTAAAGGTTCCTTGTCTAGATAATCTTCACATCCAAAAAATGAAAAGATCGAGAGCAGACCTATATATATTAAATTCTTTTTCATATTGCGTTGAAATTATAATGTGACTTGTAAACCAAAAGAAAGTGTTCTCTGATACGGATAACTACGTCCGAAATTACGCGAGTCAGCACTTGTGTTGACATAGCGTATATCGATTTCAGGGTCGATATCCGGTTTAAGATTGTCAAATTCAAATAAGTTTTCTCCTGTGAAATAAACTCTCACGCTGTTTACAAAAATCTTGTTGAGTAATGATTTTGGTAATGAGTATCCTACGGTCAACGTTTTTAATCTCATATAAGCCATATTTAGCAAATAGCGGTCATTAACTGCGTAGTTCCATTTCGCTGCTTGTCCATAAATCGTTGGGCGTGGATAGTATGCATCAGTGTTTTGTGGTGTCCAGTAGTCATCCGCTCCTTTATAATAAGGCTCACCTGATGTATAACCCGGTAATACTTGGTTACCCATAGCCCATAATTTACGTTCGCCTACACCTTGAAAGAAAGCTGAGAAATCAAATCCTTTGTATTCAGCACCTAATGAGAATCCATATTGATAACGTGGGAACATGTTGCCAATTACAGTCTGGTCTCTAGGGTCTTCAGTGCTTTTAGCATTGCTAATCTTACCGTCGCCGTCCAAGTCCTTGTATAATACGTCTCCCGGTTGTAACGTGATACCTCCTGCAAAGATTTCGGACTGGTTGGGTAAACCTTCTTTTAAGGTACCATCAGCATTGAAATCGCTTTCTTGAAGAAGTCTGTCAACTTTTAATCCCCAGATATCTCCTAGGCGCATGCCTTTTTTATAATAGGTAGTAGAATACCATCCTGTACCATCACCTCCATAAGCAGGAATATTTGTGTTGTCGGCCCACTTTGTTACTTTAGTATAATAGTCGGTCATTTGCCCTCCTAATGTTATGCTCAATCCATTTTCAAAGCGATGGTGAAAATCTAGAGCTAACTCCCATCCTGGAGTTTCCAATTCACCGAAGTTCTGTTTAGGCGCTGTAGCCCCTAAGGTTAAAGGCAGAGTAGATGCCGCTAATACATCAGAAGTTGTACGCTTGTACCAGTCAAATGTGATACCTACTTTGTCATCAAAGAAACGAGCATCCAAACCAAAGTCTATTGTTTTAACAGTTTCCCAAGTCAATGAATTGTAAGCTACAGTCGGTGCTCCTACTGATGTCGTGTTTTTACCGTTGATGACCCATGAATCTTTTGGATATGCCGTTAGCAATGAGCGGAATGCGTTTGCATCAACATCTTGGTTGCCAATAGCGCCATACGATCCTCTTAGTTTTAATGAAGATAGAATTGGATATAATCCCTTCATGAATGATTCTTCACTGATACGATATCCAAGTGATGCAGAAGGGAAGAAGCGGAATTGATCTCCTCTTGGAAACTTAGATGAACCATCATAACGTCCGTTTAATTCTACTAGGTATTTATCCTTGTATCCATAGTTGATTCGTCCGAAGAAACCGGCAACAGCCCAATGTGTGTGTGCACTGCTTACAGTCTGATCTCCATATGCCAAGTTTAATTCAGGTGCGCCTACGCTATATAATCCCTTACGTTGTGCAGAAATATAACGGTATTCGCTGCTTTCTAAGTTAGAACCCAGCATTCCTTTGAATGCATGATCTCCTATAGTCTTAGAATAAGTGGCAACAGCATTTGTGGTAAACATTTCTGTACGTCCGCGCTGTTCTTCTACATAGTCATAGCTTGGAGAGATATAGTTGTTATAAGAGTTTACCATTGATTCTAAAGTCTTGTGGGCAGAGAAGATATCATAACCAAACACTTGTCCTCCGAATTTTTTGAAGCGGTTATCTGTTGTTGTATAAACAAAGTCAACGTCAAAGCTAAGTCCTTCAATTGGAACCGGAGTGAATGTCAAACCTCCTCCTAGTCTTAAATAGTCTTTTTGATTGTTTGTCATCTGAGCTTGTTCCAGTTCGGTCAATGCGCTTCTGAAACTCTTGCCTTCGTATGTTCCATAGGGATACATGGGCTGCCAACGATATAAATAATACAAGTGGTCGTACAGGTCAGAATTATACATAAATGGTTTATCTGTATCTGTTCTTGTGTAAAGAGCATTAGCTCTTAGTTTTACCCAACTATTGATTTCAGAGTTAACTGTTAAGCTGGCATTGTAACGGTCGTATTGGTCTGAATTTACTTTAGTTAATCCTTCTTGTGTCAAATAGCCCAAATTCAAACCATAGCTTGTTTTTCCATTACCGCCGCTTACAGACAGGTTGTGAGTTTGTTGAGGCATCCATTTCTTGATATACATATCATACCAGTCCCATGTACGATAGAAGTGCATACCTGTTTCATCAATTTCGAAGTCACGGCCGTAAACCATTTCACGTCCTAGTCCTTTGCCGTTTCCATATTGTTGTTCCCAGGCTTTCATTCCATCTATAGTCTTTTGGTCTACCACCATATTGCCTACTACATTATAATAGTTGGTTGATCCATTACGCATCACTCCTGCAAGATTTATTTCCCCTTGTTCCCATCCTGATAACTGTTCGGGAGTTTTTGTAGGCGTTCTCCATGCCAAATTAGCTGAATAGTTGACGCGCAAACGGTCGTTTACTTTCTTTGCTTTGGTGGTAATCAGGATAACACCGAATGCTGCTCTCGCTCCATAGATAGATGAAGATGCTGCATCTTTTAGTACGGAGATTGATTCAATATCATCCGGATTGACTAAGCTGATATCCGTGATTTCTACGTTATCTACCAAGATTAGCGGATTAGAGTTGCCGTTCGGCGATCCTACACCTCCACGAATCTTGATGTTTGGAGCTGAACCGATTTCTCCAGATTTTGTGGTGATTGTCAAGCCTGGTACTGCCCCTTGTAGAGCACGGCCTACATCGGCAATTGGACGACTATCCAACGTCTGGTCTAGTTTTACTGAAGCAACAGCTCCGGTAAGGTTTTCTTTTTTCTGTACACCGTATCCTACAACGACAATTTCTTCAACCATTTTAGTGTCTTCTTCCATGACAACATTAATATTTTGGCTGGTTACAGTTATTGTCTGTGTTTTGTATCCTATGTACGAGAAAACGAGCGTTGTGTTCTCTACTGGTAAATCAAGAATGAATTTTCCGTCTATATCCGTGATTGTTCCCGTATTAGTTCCTTTTACAGCAACACTCACTCCAATAAGAGGTTCCTTGTTTTGATCTGTTACAGACCCTTCAATTCTTTTTGTGCTTTGCTGCACGATTGTCAAGGCTGTCTCATCGTTTAAATTAGCCTTCAAATTTCCGTAGCCGACCATTGTAGTCGCCATGGCTAAAGTCAGTATGCGCCACAAAGAGCTGTTCACTGATTTTTCGGCTGTTTTCCATGTAAAATTCATACAGAATTGTTTTAAATAATAAGGTTATTAAAAAAAGAATGTCACGTTTTTCATAAATTGACTGCTTTCATCCAATTTAAGAAAAGAAATCCTTAGCAGTTGTCCAGTATTATGTGCTAAATAATGTTGGAGAAATTAGTATTAACATCTTGTACACTGTCTCATCCTGTAGTTTTCCATACAAAGCTATTACAATCTTAATTCGAATGAAATATTAATAAATCGAAAACAAAAAAATTAATAATAATTAATGAATAGAAACGAAAATTAGATTTAAAAGAGCTTGTTTTAATGTCTTATCTTAATGATAGATGGTTGAATGTTTGTTAATTTTGATAATTCCGTATAGATATATCGTTTTTTTGCTTGTTTTATTTATTCGATTATGTATTGTTTGATATTTATTATTGCATTGGTAATGTATTGTTTAAGGTGTTGCTTTGTTTATTGCAGAAAGATTGTGTCTGGGTAAAGAGTTAAAAACAACAATTAAATGTAATAAAAAACTAAAAATAGTTAATGTTTAGAATGATTGTATTCTTTAGATTGTTTGTAGGTATTGAAATCAAAAGCTTTAGGTAGATATTTGAAGTTAAAATATATAAAAATATGGTGATGATATATAAATAAAGGTATATTTGCTGGCAGAGAATATCAAATGTTCGTAATATTACCTAGAAGTTACCTGTCTAATATTCGGACTAATTAATTATTTAATAACCTTAAAAGATCATGAATCAAGCACGCAGAAACATCAGATCGATGAATTTCCGATCTTGCATTTTTGTTTTAATGTTTGCTTTTTTACTTAAAGGAGTTGGTCTTGTACAAGCTTCGGAAGTAAAAGAAACAAATGCATTTACGCAACAAACGACTAGGATTAAGGGAATTGTTGTCGATGCTCAGGGTGAGGCAGTTTTAGGCGCTACCGTTTTGGAGAAAGGTACGACCAATGGAACTGTTACAGATTTAAATGGAGACTTTACTTTAGATGTTAAAGCTAATGCATCTATTGTTGTCTCTTATATTGGTTTCAAAGCACAGGAGTTAAAGGCTGCGCCAAATATGCGTATTGTGCTTTTAGAGGATAGTGAATTGTTGGACGAAGTCGTTGTTGTTGGTTTTGGTGCGATGAAGAAAGTCAACTTAACGGGTTCTGTTGCCAATGTGGATTTGGAGAAAACGTTGGGTAGTCGTCCAATTGCCGACGTGGGACGTGGTCTTCAGGGCGCTATTCCCGGATTGTCAGTAGTCATTCCCAATGGTGAAGTTGGCTCTGACCCGGTGATGAAAATACGTGGTGCAGTAGGATCAATTAATGGCTCTTCAAAACCTCTAATCTTATTGGATAACGTTGAGATTGAAAGTATACAATTGGTTAATCCGGATGATATTGAATCAATCTCCGTACTGAAAGATGCGGCTTCTACATCTATTTACGGTGCAAAAGGAGCATTTGGTGTTGTTTTGATTACTTCAAAGAAAGGAGCTACAACTGAAAGTGTGAGTGTTCAGTACTCAGGTAACTTTTCATGGCAATCTGTTGCTAAAGATATTAACCTAGGTGGAATTGACGCATTGGAATATTCTTTGCTGGCGGCAGAAAGAGTAGGTAAATCTTTAGTAGGCGCATTCTGGCTGGTTAACCGTGAAAGTTTCGAACGCTCTAAACAATGGCTTTCACAATATGGTAATATGAATTCAAACGAACCTGTAAAATATGGCCGTGACTGGTATGTAGACGGTTCAAATAAAATGGGAGTTCGTTTGTATGATGCCTATGATTATATGATTGAAGAGTGGACTCCAACACAGAATCATAACCTGTCGGTAACTGGAAAATCAGGTAGAGTATCTTATAATATCAGTTTGGGTCATTTGGATCAAAGTGGTTTGTTGAAACAAGCAAAGCATGATGATTTCAGAAGAGATAATGTGAATATTAAATTAAGCACAGAGGTTAATAAATACATTACTGTTCGTGGAGGTATTTTGTGGTCAAAACGTACCAAACGATATCCTTATGTAACAAACTCTACAACTGCCGACCCATGGCTTTATGTATACAGATGGGGACCAACATCTCCTTTTGGAACTGAAGATGGAGACATGTTACGTAGCCCTGCTTCTGAAATTGCAAGCTCAAACACTGCAAGACAAGACCGTATTTATTCAAATATAAATATCGGTACTACAATCAATCTTACAAAGGACTGGACATTAGACGCTGATTATACTTATGCAGCAGGTGAATATGTTTGGGACAGACCAGGAACAAGATTTAGTGCTCGTAACGCATGGGGTGGCGCAATTGAAAGATTCAATGCAAACGGTGAACGTATCTATGTTGATAATGCAGGAAATGAAGTGAGCCCAACAACTCCTGGTGCTATGCCAGCATATGAAATACCTTATGTAACCTATACAGGTAAAGGATCAAATCCTGATCATGTATATAGAAGAACAGAAAATAGTAAGCGTGGTACTTCAAATATTTATACAACTTATAATTTGAAACTGGCAGATATTCACAGTTTTAAATTTATGGCTGGTATGAACTTGGTGACTTATAAAGAAAAATACAACTGGTCACAAAAAAATGATTTGTTTGATATCACAAATCCTCAATTTGATTTGGCTGTAGGTACTCAGACTGCTGGTGGAGGAACAAGTTGGGAATCACAACTTGGTTATTTCGGACGTATAAACTATGCATTAAAAGATAGATATCTTTTTGAAGCGAACCTAAGATATGACGGTTCATCTAAATTCCCAACAGGATTGAAATGGCGTTGGTTCCCTTCTTTCTCAGGAGGTTGGATCGTATCACAGGAATCGTTTATGCAGCCTTTAAATCCAATCATGAGCTTTATGAAACTGAGAGCATCATGGGGATCAATTGGTGACCAAACTGTACCTAATAGCTTATATGTTCCTGTGATGACGAATATGAATACGACTTGGTTGAATGGAGGAACACGTTATCAAGCTTATGCAACACCATTGGCTGCTGATGCTAATATTTCTTGGCAGAATATTGAAAACCTGAACCTAGGTTTTGATATGCGCTTTATCAGTGATAAGTTAGGTGTTACATTCGATTGGTTTGAAAGAAAGACAAAAGATATGATTGTGCCGGGTACTGAACTTCCATACACATTTGGTGGTCCGATACCTGCAGGTAACTATGGTGAATTAAGAACCCGTGGATGGGAATTGACGGTAGACTTTAATCATCGTTTTGAATCTGGTTTAGGAATCAACTTAATGGCTACTTTGGCTGACGATGAAACTGTTATTACAGAGTATCCGGAAGATGCTGCACACAATATTCTTAGCCAAAGTGCAAACTACAAAGGCAAAGAGTGGGGAGCTATTTATGGATATAAAACAGATCGTTTGTATCAATGGGATGATTTTGAATTAGATGCAAATGGAAAACTGCAAGAAACCATAGTAAACGGAAAAACAGTTTACAAACTTAAACCGGGCGCTGATGGAAAGACCGTTTACCAAGAATTCTTACAAAACTCATCTGACTTCAAATTTGGTCCGGGTGATGTGAAATTTGTGGATGTTAACGGTGATGGTAGAATTGATAACGGTAATGGAACGCTCGAAAATCCAGGTGACTTAGTTAAGATAGGAAACTCAACTCCACGTTATCAATATGGTTTCCGTATCGGAGCAGATTATAAAGGAGTTGACCTGTCAATCTTCTTACAAGGCGTAGGCAAGCGAGAAATTTGGGGTGAAGGATTCTTGGCAATTCCTGGATTTAACTCATCAGACGGTGCAATGCCTCAAGCTTTTGCAGGTGATTTCTGGTCTGAACAAAATACAGATGCGTTCTATCCACGTCCATACAATAATGCAGGAAGCAGTACGGCAAATAATATGCAAGTTCAATCTCGTTACTTGCTTGACATGTCATACTTAAGGGTAAAAAACATAACATTGGGTTATTCGTTTGATCCACAATTGCTTAAAAAAGTATATATGTCAAAGGCACGTCTTTATGTTTCATTGGAAAACTTCTTCACATTTGATAATTTGAATGGGTTGCCTATAGATCCTGAAGTAATCTCGGGTTATTCAATGTTTAATGAATCTAATTACAACTCAGGACGTACAGGGGTTGGTGCTCCAGCGTTCAAGAGTGTTTCATTAGGTGTTCAATTAAATTTCTAATACTGCAGAATTATGATAACAAAAGCAATAATAAAAAAAGGTCTGTATTTATCAGCGACACTAATCGCGTTAACCATGTCGGGATGTAGTGATGATGTTTTGGATCGTCCTCAATTAAATAGCCCTGACGATGATAACTATTGGACAACAGAAGATAACCTCAGGTTATATGCAAATGAATATTATGTTCAGTTTTTCTCTGGATATAATACAGGATTTGGAGTAGACTATGTTCCAATCCGTGGATTAACGTTTAATGATGATGTTGTTACAAGTGGGGTACAGCCTTTGTTTGAAACAAGCGTACCGTCAAGTAGAGGAAGCAATGCTAACACAGCAAATACTTCAGGAAGCCCTTCTGCTCCGGCTTGGTTAGATCAATATAATGGTCCAACCTGGTATTTTGGATGGATTAAAAAATCCAACGTAATGCTGGATCGTATGGATAATAAAATGACAAAAATCCTTAATGAAGAAAGCTATAACCATTGGTCTTCAGTGGCTCGTTTCTTCAGAGCTTTGGACTATTGTCGTCTTGTAAGTGTATTTGGTGATGTTCCTTATTATGATAAACTGGTCGGAACTAATGATTATGAAGAGTTGTACAAAGACCGTACACCACGTAATCAAGTGATGGATGCCGTATATGAAGATTTCAAGTATGTTTTAGCAAAAATGAGAGCAGATGATGGCACTCAAAACTTGAATAAATATATTGCAGCTGGGTTTATCTCACGTTGGATGTTGTTTGAAGGAACATGGCAAAAATATCATAAAAACGATACAGAACGTGCAAAGAAGTTTTTGACCTTTGCTAAAGAAGCAGCAGATGTGGTGATTAATAGTGGTAAATATGCTATTTCTGGCGACTTCCGCAGTTTGTTCGGATCGGATGATTTAAGTGGAAATAAAGAATGCCTTCTTTTCCGCCATTATGATGCAGGACAAACTATTACACATTGTATCGCATCTTATTGTAATTTGACAGAAAATCAATCAGCAGCAGCAAATCTTGATTTGGTAAAATCATTTATCTGTAATGATGGAAATGTGTGGCAATCGTCAGCTCTTGAAAATGCTGATAATTTCGACCTTGCCAACTTAGTTAAAACACGTGACCCACGTTTTGAAGCTACATTCTGGGATCAACCTCGTTCACAATCAGCATCTTTATTGTATACAGTTAAATTCATTGATCGTGTGGGTCCTACGTATGCTGACAAAGGAAATTATCCTCCTAAGTATAGTAGTAGTACCAATACAAATGATTTCCCTGTAATGCGTTATGCTGAAGTATTATTGAACTGGATAGAAGCTAAAGCTGAACTGGGAACTTTGGGGGCCGGATCTGTTACACAATCAGATATTGATGTCTCTATCAATGCAATTCGTAACAGACCATTAGCTCCAGAAGCAATTGCTAAAGGTGTTACGAAAACTGCGCCAATGAATTTAGCTGCATTGCCTAACGATCCGAATAGAGATTCTGATGTATCTGCTCTAGTTTGGGAAGTTCGCAGAGAACGTAGAATGGAACTTTATCAAGAGTTTTCTCGTTTGATAGATCTTAAAAGATGGAAGAAATTGGACAAAATGAGTGGAACTAAAAATCCAGATATATTGAAAGGTATTTGGGTAGATATTCCAAAAGAAATTCCAAGTTTGATTTCAAGTACACGTATTGGAAAGCTACAAGTTCAAAAAGAAAATGGACAAGTAGTTGTTTACAATGGATCAAATGCTGCAGATATGGTAGGTTATTTCCTTCCGGAAGCAGTGAAAGATAGAGATAGCTTTACAGAAAGAGTATACAATGCACCAATAGGTTTGAATCAGATTAATTTGTATTCAAATAGAGGATACAAACTATCTCAAACTCCAGGTTGGGAATAATAAGCTATTTAGTTAATTTGCAGAGACGTAACTGCGTCTCTGCAAATTATTGACTTATATTTAGAAAATTAATCAACTAATCATCGGCAACCATGAAATATCTATTTATTATCATAGGAGTTATTGTAAATATAGGTGGTATTTTTGCCTCAGAGAATGCTTGGATACGTATTAATCAACTAGGTTATCTACCTGATCAAATAAAGGTTGCCGTATTTTTATCAACCGAAGAAAACGGTTCAAGTGAATTCGTAGTTCGGGAAACCAAAACAGATGAGATAATATACAAAGGCATTGGTCAACCAACGAATGCCGAACGTTGGGGGATGAAGCAAGCTTTGCGCTTGAACTTTTCAACATTAAATAAAGAAGGCGGCTATTATATTGTATGCAATGGGAGTCAGTCGCCCTCATTCAAAATTGGACCGGATGTTTATGATGGGTCGGCTGACTTTCTTTTAAAATATATGAGACAACAGCGTTGTGGATATAATCCTTATTTAGATACTGTTTGTCATCAACATGATGGTTTTATTGTAGATCATCCGGAATTAACCGGACAAGAAATTGATGTACGTGGCGGTTGGCATGATGCCTCTGATTATTTGCAATATCTGCCGACTTCAGCCAATGCTACTTTCCAAATGATGTTTGCTTGGCAACAAAATCCAGACACAGCCATTTTCAAAGATAAATATGGGAGTGATGGTAAAAATGGTAGTAATGGAATCCCTGACATATTAGATGAGATACGCTGGGGCTTGGAATGGCTTGAGCGGATGAACCCGGATTCAGCAATTATGTTTAATCAAATAGCAGACGATAGAGATCATGCTAAAATGCGTTTGCCAAGTCTCGATAGTGTGGACTATGGATGGGGAGAAGGCACAGGAAGACCTGTCTATTTCATTACCGGTAAACCTCAAGGATTAGGAAATTATAAAAATCGTACGACTGGAGTTGCTTCATCAGCAGGCAAATTTTCATCAGCTTTTGCTCTAGGAGCTGAGTTATTTAAAGACATTGATCCGGCTTTTGCTGCTCGTTTAAAGACGAAATCTGCTCCAGCTTTTCATTTTGGAGAAGCTCGTCCGGGTAATACACAAACAGCTTGTTTGCGATCTCCTTACTTCTATGAAGAAGACAATTATGTGGACGATTTGGAACTGGCAGCCGCAGTGCATTATGATATGACAAATGATAATTATTGGCTGACAAAAGCAGACTATTGGGGCACATTGGAGGAAATTACTCCTTGGATGGAGCTAGGACGAGCACGCCATTATCAGTTCTATCCATTTGTGAATCTAGGCCATTTTTATCTAGCTAAATCAGAAGATAAGTCTATTTCAGAAAAATATATTCGCTCTATGCGTTCCGGCTTGGAATGTTTACTAAAGCGAGCCAAAGAATATGATGATCCATTCATCAATGGAGTACCTTTTATCTGGTGTTCAAATAATTTAGTTGCAGCAGCCATAACACAGGCCAATCTTTATCGTCAAGTTTCAGGCGATGATACGTATGCAGAGATGGAAGCCTCTCTGAGAGATTGGTTATTGGGCTGTAATCCTTGGGGTACGTCCATGATTTGCGGATTCCCTGCCGGAGGAGATTCTCCAACGATTCCTCATTCTGCCTATGTCGATTTACTTAATGATATACCTTATGGCGGATTAGTTGATGGACCGATTTATAAGACACTTTATGAATCACTAAGAGGGATCTATTTAAAACATGATGATCCTTATGCTCCATTTCAATTTGGAGCCGCTGTCTATCACGATGATCCGGGAGATTATTCTTCCAATGAACCAACCATGGATGGCACGGCTAGCTTAAGCTTTTATTTCTCTCGTATGGAAAGTGAGGGGAAGAGACAGATGAGCCAGCAAGTTGAACGTGATGCTTATGGCTGTATCATTCGTATGAATAAAGAGGAGAAAAAGATTTATTTAGTGTTCACTGCCGATCAGAATTTCGAGGGAACTCCTGTTATTTTGAAAACACTAAAACAAAATAAGGCTAAAGGCTCATTCTTCTTAACCGGAAATTGTCTACGCGATAAATCCAATCAAAAACTAATCGCTGAAATTATCAAAGGCGGACATTATATTGGAGGTCATTCTGATAAGCATCTGCTTTATGCTTCTTGGGAAGACAGAAATCATTCTCTAGTTAGTAGGGATAGTTTACTTGCCGACCTAAAACTCAACTTGTCAGCATTAAAGGATGCTGGTGTTAATATGTCAGAACAGATTTATTTCATGCCTCCTTACGAATGGTATAATGCAGAAAGTGTCAATCTCATCGAATCCATGGGTTTGAAGGTTGTAAATTATACGCCAGGCACAGGCACAGCAGCTGATTACACACTTCCTGAGATGAAAAACTATCGCAGCAGCGAAGATTTGATAAAAGGACTATATAGTTACGAAGCGAAACACGGTCTGAATGGTGCGTTGATTTTGATTCATCCGGGTACAGAAGCCGGAAGAACGGATAAACTCTATAACCGTTTGGATGAGGTAATCCGCAACTTAATCAAGAAAGGATACGTTTTTGACCGATTATAATGAAGGGGCATAGTATGAAGTATTTTGTTAGTTGTCTTTTAGCTTTATTTGTATCTGTGCAACATACTACTGTAAAGGCACAGAAACTATCTGCCGACGTGAAGGAGCTTATTTCTTACCGTTTGGATACGCTATTACGTAAAGATTTGGCTATAGGTAAGATTATGGTCGACTCTGTAGTCGTATCTGAGCGAAAGAAGCAAGTGCGATTCTATGCCAACGCAAATTGTTCGTATGTTCCTTTCCGTCAGAATAATGTAGATGATGCCTATCGTCTTGTAAAGGCTTGTTTGCCTGACGCCTATTCTCGCTATAAGGTAGAGCTAATTACAGATGGGCGCTTGATTGAAGAGTTAATTCCGCTCTATTATCAAAATGAAAAGGCACAACGTAAGATTCGGACATTTACTAATAAAAAGGAGACACCCCTTATTTCCCGTTTGTCTACACCAAACAGACCGGAGGCCGGATTGCAAAATAAGCATATTGCTTTATGGCAAAGCCACGGCTATTATTACGAATCCAAACTGGCGCGCTGGGAATGGCAGCGAGCACGTATCTTTCAGACGGTAGAAGACTTATATACTCAAGCTTATGTTTTGCCTTTTTTAGTTCCCATGCTTGAGAATGCAGGAGCAAATGTGCTCATTCCTCGTGAGCGCGACATGCAAAAACATGAAGTGATTGTTGATAATGATGGCCAATTGAAAGGGATATCTGTCTATACCGAACACAATGGTGAGAAATCCTGGATAACCGGAAACGGCTATGGATTCGCTCATCTTCGTGAAAGCTATAAAGACTTTGAAAATCCCTTTAAGGAAGGATCGTTCAGACAGATTAATACTATCCGTAAAGGAAAAGAAAGTGTGGCAGAATGGATTCCGGATATTCCTGAAAAAGGGACTTATGCCGTTTATGTTTCCTACAAAACGGTCACAAACAGCACAGATGATGCTTTATATACGGTTTTCCACAAAGGTGGGACAACTCAATTTCGTGTAAACCAACGGATGGGAGGAGGAACCTGGATTTATTTAGGCCATTTCAGCTTTGATAAAGGTCAAAACCAATCAGGTAAGATCGTTCTGTCGAATAGTTCCGCTAAAGCAGGCAGGGTATTGACTGCCGATGCGGTTAAGTTTGGTGGTGGTCAAGGCAATATTGCTCGTCGTGTTGCTCCCGGAGGAGTAGCATTAGATAATGTTAAGAGTTCCGATAATGAAACCGTACAAGCGGTGAAGCAGTTGCCGGTCATAGATTATCCATATGAGACAAGCGGTTATCCGCGTTTTACGGAAGCGGCTCGTTATTGGATGCAATGGGCTGGTGTGCCTGATAGTATCTATTCAGAGAGTCAGGGGTTGAATGATTATACCGACGATTATAAATCACGGGGTAAATGGGTGAACTTTCTTTCAGGTGGTTCTGCTGTGAATCCGGATCGTCAAGGGTTGAATATACCTGTTGATATGGCTTTTGCCTTCCATACAGATGCAGGAACAACCTGGAATGATTCGATTATTGGTACTTTAGGCATTTTCTGCACCGCCTCAGGAAACGGAACCTTTGCCAATAAATCATCTCGTTATGTATCACGTGATCTGACCGACCTAATTCAATCATCTATAGTAGATGATATACGTGCCCTTTACGAACCGGAATGGAGCAGGAGGGGAATGTGGAATCGCTCGTACTTTGAGGCTCGCGAACCGAATGTTCCTACAATGTTGTTGGAATTGCTTTCGCATCAAAACTTTGCGGATATGCGTTACGGACTTGATTCACGTTTCCGTTTCACTGTGAGCCGTTCTATTTATAAAGGAATACTGAAGTTTATCGCTTCACAATATAAGCAAGATTATGTAGTACAACCCTTGCCGGTCGATCACTTGAATTTGCGTTTTGTAGCCGACGATGAGATTGAATTAAACTGGCAGCCTGTTGAAGATAAACTTGAACCAACGGCCAAAGCAGAAAAGTATATTGTATACACTCGAATAGGAGAGGGTGATTTCGACAATGGAACACTTGTTGAATATCCTATGTTCCGGAAGAAACAGGCTCCTGGTATCCTATACAGTTACAAGGTGACGGCTGTCAATCGTGGTGGAGAAAGCTTCCCATCTGAAATACTATCTGCAGGGACAGTCTTAAATGCAAAAGGCAAGGTGCTTGTCGTTAATGGTTTTGACAGAGTAAGTGCTCCGGCCGATTTTGTGACCGATAGCTTGTCTGGTTTCCTTGACCAGGTCGATCATGGTGTACCTTATCTGAAGGATATCAGTTATATTGGTAGTATGACAGAATTCAGAAAGGTTATACCCTGGATGGATGACGATGCTGCCGGATTTGGTGCCTCTCGAGCTAATTATGAAAAAATGGTAATAGCAGGTAATACGTTTGATTATCCTGCCTTACACGGAGCTTCGTTGATGAAAGCCGGTTACTCATTTGTTTCTTGCAGTGACGAGTCGGTCGACAATGGAAAAGTAAAACTGACTGATTACCCTGTTGTAGATTGGATTCTTGGAAAAGAATGTAAGACGAAAATGGGACGAGGCAGTGTGCTTCCTCGTGAGTTTGCCATCTTTACCCCCGATGCTCGTAAGGCAATAACTGAATATTGTCAAAACGGTGGTAGCCTGTTTGTTTCCGGTGCCTATGTGGGAACGGATTTATGGGACAACGGATCGATCGATAACGAGGAGATATCTTTTGCAACAGACGTTTTAAAGTATAAATGGCGGACCAATTTAGCTGCGATTACCGGAACATTTAAAAGTGTAGCGTCTCCATTCACGATGCTATCAGGGGTGTATAACTGGTATAATGAACTGAATGAAGAATCTTATGTAGTTGAATCTCCGGATGGGATAGAGCCTGCATCCGATGATGCGTTTACTGTTTTCCGCTATTCAGAAAACAACCTGAGTGCCGGAGTCGCTTATAAAGGGAAGTATAAGACTTTCGTATTAGGTGTCCCTTTTGAATCGGTTAAGTCACAAGAATCACGAGATCAGCTTATGTGTTCCGTACTGAACTTTTTTAATGAAGAATAATTGATGAGACAATGAGGAATATAGTTTTATTATTATCCGTTTTTTATTTTGCTTGTATCGGATCTGTCGATGCGAAGACGATTCGTTTTGCATTCTTGACAGATATACATATATCCGGAAATGCTTCCTCGATAGAGGATTTGGAATGGGCGGTAGATCAAATAAATAAGACTGATGATATATCGTTTGTCATTATTGCTGGTGATGTGTCTGAGGAAGGAGACCGTGCTTCATTTATGGTGGCTAAACAACGGTTGGATCGTTTGAAAGTTCCCTATTATGCCATTCCAGGCAATCATGAAACCAAATGGAGCGAATCTGGTGTGACGGCTTTTGCAGATGTATTTGGAGATGAGCGTTTCCGTTTTGAGTATGAAGACTATCTCTTCCTAGGATTTAATTCTGGACCTCTGATGCGTATGGCCGATGGTCATGTAGCACCCCAAGATATTGATTGGTTGAAGAGTGAATTAACCAAGGAAAAAGCCGACCGGCCAGTGATTATTGTTACACACTATCCCCTAAAAGATGGCGATGTAGACAATTGGTTTGATGTGACAGATGCGATACGTCCTTTTAATATTCGTGTAGTTTTAGGTGGCCATTACCATAAGAACCTGACATTCTCTTATGATGGTATTCCGGGCATATTAAACCGTTCTACCCTTCGAGCGAATGACCCTAAGGGAGGGTATAACCTGTATGAGTTAACAAACGATTCCATCTTGGTTTACGAACATCGTATTGGTGAAGAGCCTATTAAGTGGACTTCACTGCCTTTACGTGGAGCTCTTTATGATAAAACAGGCAGTGCCGATAAATATCCCGATTATAGTATAAATGCTCAATATCCAGCAGTTCAAAAGAAATGGACGGTCGAAAGTGGAGTAGGAATTTATAGTTCGCCAGCAGTAGATGGCAACCGAATTTACGTTGGAGACGATACAGGACAACTGACCGCTTACGACCTAAAATCAGGTAAAAAGGTATGGTCATTTGCTTCCGGACGCCGGATTGTCGGTACACCAGCAGTGGCTGATGGAGTTGTTGTCTTTGGTTCGGCAGACAAAAATATCTATGGTTTAGACAGTCGAACAGGCAAAAAACATTGGCAGGTAGAAACGGGAGCGCCAGTCTTGGGTGCTGTAACCATAGAAAACGGAATTGCCTATATTGGGGCAAGCGACGAAACGTTTCGTGCAATTGATATTAAATCCGGAAAAATCCAATGGGCTTATGAAGGAGTAAAAGGTTATATTGAAACCAAGCCGTTGATAGATAATAATTTGGTTATCTTTGGTGCCTGGAATAATACATTGTATGCCCTTAATAAAAATGATGGACAGGAGGTTTGGAAGTGGACGGGTGGATTAACTAGGATGCACTACTCTCCGGCAGCCGTATGGCCTGTAGCTGCGTTTGACAAGATTTTCATCACTGACCCGCAACGTGCGATGACAGCAATAGATCGGAATACAGGTGAAACTGTTTGGCGTACTTTCCAGTCGATGGTACGAGAAACAATCGGTCTGTCGGAAGATAAGAAGAGGGTTTACAGTAAAACAATGAATGACAGTATCGTCTGTTATTCTACTGAGGGGAAGGAACCTATTCAACTATGGGCGTCAAACGTAGGCTTTGGCTATGAGCATGCACCATCTATGCCGGTTGAAAAAGATGGAATCGTTTTTGGAAGTACAAAGGGAGGATTGATCTTTGCCTTGAATGCCTTAGACGGCAGAGTACTTTGGAAACATAAAGTAGGAAATTCACTCGTAAATACGGTTGTTCCCTTAAATCGCAATACAGTATTGTATACGACGACTGAGGGGTATATCGGATTATTGGAAAGTAAAGAATAAAATACTAAATAGAAATGAAAAACAGCATCGATTGCTTTATCCCCTTTGCAGGTGAAGCACAACTTAAACAAACATTAGAAGGACTAAAAGCCTCCGAATCAGTAGGCTCGATTTATATCTTAACTTCTGAAGCAAATGTAGGTAGTACTTATGCAGGCTTGCCGGTAATTCAAGTTCCGTCTTTACGTTCAACAGAAGCTATAAAGGCAATTGCTGACCAGGCTAAATCGGCTTATACCCTGATTTATACAAAGCAAACCATATTAGAACTGGGCTATTTTGCATTGGAACGTATGATTCGTATTGCTGAGGATTCAGGAGCAGGTATGGTTTATGCCGATCATTATAAAGTTTGTGGAACCGAACGCAAGAATGCACCAGTAGCAGACTACCAGCAAGGTAGCTTGAGAGACGACTTTGATTTTGGATCGGTCATGATTTATAGGACCGAAGCGCTGAAAAATGCTACTCAACGAATGGATGTGGTATATAAACATGCCGGATTATATGATTTACGTCTTAAGGTAGCACAAACAGATTCTTTAGTTCATATCAACGAATATCTCTATACAGAAATTGAGGAAGACCTGCGCAAGAGCGGTGAGAAGATGTTTGATTATGTCGACCCTAAGAACCGTGAGGTACAGATTGAAATGGAACAAGCATGTACAGAACATTTGAAAGCCGTAGGGGGTTACCTAGCTCCCCAATTCAAATCAGTTGCGTTTGATGCCGGTCATTTTGAATATGAAGCTTCAGTCATTATTCCTGTAAGAAACAGAATACGTACAATTGAAGATGCCATCTCTTCTGTACTAAAGCAAAAGACGACCTTCCCATTCAATCTCATTGTGATAGATAATCATTCTACCGATGGAACTACAGAGGCTATACAGAAATTTGCAGCAGACAATCGTTTGATCCATATCATTCCAGAACGCCAAGATTTAGGAATAGGTGGCTGCTGGAATATGGGTGTTCATCATCCTTTATGCGGTAAATTTGCCGTTCAATTGGACAGTGACGACCTATATAAAGATGAAAACACGCTGCAGACCATGGTCAATGCCTTTTATGAACAGAACTGTGCGATGGTAGTTGGTACCTATGAAATGACCGATTTCAACCTGAACAGAATACCTCCCGGAATCATTGATCACAAAGAATGGACTCCAGAGAACGGACGTAATAATGCGTTGCGTATTAATGGGTTAGGTGCGCCAAGAGCTTTCTATACACCAGTGCTTCGCGCAATTAAAGTTCCAAATACCAGCTATGGTGAGGATTATGCTCTTGGCTTAGCCATTTCTCGTGAATATCAAATAGGACGTGTATATGATGTTGTTTACCTCTGTCGTCGCTGGGATGACAATTCAGATGCATCATTAGACATTGTCAAACTAAATAACCATAACACGTATAAAGACAGAATCCGTACTTGGGAATTACAAGCACGAATTGCATTGAATCAGAAAAGTAAATGAAAAAGACGATAACCTATCTCTTCGATTCTCAATTGCGTGACTGGAGTCTGGCCGCTAAGAATTATACAGCCTTGGAGTCGGTTCGTGAAAAGGTATTTACTCAGTCCGGAAATACTATTCGCGTGCAGTTCAATCCGGAAAGGATTGTATCTTCAGCAGCTAAGGTAGATGCCAAGTCTATCCAGGCGCGACCTTGTTTTCTTTGTGGGGTAAATCGTCCTGCAGAGCAGACTGAACTACATTTTCAGGCTAAATATGCCATACTGGTTAACCCTTTCCCTATCTTCCCGCGGCATCTGACGATTCCGGCTGTTTTGCATACCCCACAACGAATCTCAGGGCGTATGATGGATATGTTGGATTTGGCTCAAACCTTGGATGAGTATATTCTGTTTTATAACGGACCGCGTTGTGGGGCATCTGCGCCGGATCATATCCATTTTCAAGCGGGTAATAAAGGTTTCCTTCCTTTTGAAACGGAATGGAGTACTCATCGTACCTTGTTGTTAGAAGGAAAGCATAGTACAGTTTGGACAATCAATGACGGCTTGCGTACGGGATGGGTCA
The DNA here is from genome assembly GCA_023429375.1 of Bacteroidota bacterium. Taxonomy (GTDB): domain Bacteria; phylum Bacteroidota; class Bacteroidia; order Bacteroidales; family Tannerellaceae; genus Massilibacteroides. Next base: position 330,835 of record JAEYVY010000007.1, read on the forward strand.
TTGAAGGAAAGGAAAAGGACGAGATAGTTGCATTGTTCGAAACTCTTTTTAAGTTGTTGGATGAGATTCAAGAAGCTGAAGAGCCGATGATGAATTTGCTGGCTTGGTTTGATACCGATAAATGGATCGTGGCTTTGTTGCCTAGAAAGAAACATCGTCCTGACTGTTTCTTTGCTGAAGGAGAAGACCATTTGACAATCAGTCCGGCTTCCGTAGATTTAGGTGGTGTGTTTATCACTCCTTTAGAAGTGGATTTCAAAAAAATCACATTCGAACATATCCAAGCAATATTACATGAGGTTTGTTTGGATAAAGCAAGTGAAAAAGCAATTAGTAACCGATTAAAAGAACTAATATGAACGAAAAACAACAGAGGTCTCCTTGGTTTTGGGTGCCATCGCTCTATTTTGCGCAGGGCCTGCCCTATGTAGCCGTAATGACAATAGCCGTGATCATGTATAAACGCATGGGGTTGGGTAATACTGAAATCGCTTTGTACACCAGCTGGCTCTATCTTCCTTGGGTTATTAAGCCCCTATGGAGTCCGTTTGTTGATTTAGCAAAGACCAAACGTTGGTGGATAGTAACCATGCAATCCCTTATTGCTGTGGGGTTTGCAGGTATAGCCTTCTTTATCCCGACGGATTACTATCTGCAATTGACACTTGCCTTTTTCTGGCTACTTGCCTTTTCATCTGCAACGCACGATATTGCAGCAGATGGGTTCTATATGTTAGGACTTAAGACCGGGCAACAGTCTTTCTTTGTGGGCATACGTAATACGTTCTATCGTTTGGCGATGATTTTCGGTCAAGGTGTATTAGTCGCTTTTGCCGGTTTGCTTGAACAACGTAACGGAAACATTCCTCTTGCCTGGTCTATCACTTTCTTCTTACTTGCCGGTCTCTTCGTAGCTATGTGTCTTTATCACAAAGCTGTGCTTCCTAAACCTGCAGAAGATGTACTTCGGGCTAAGTTGTCTCCCAAACAATTGATTAGTGACTTTTGGAAAACATTCCTTTCGTTTTTTACAAAAGGAGATATAGGATTAATTCTTTTCTTTTTGCTGACTTATCGCTTAGGTGAAGCACAGCTTTTGAAACTGAGTTCTCCCTTCATGCTTGATCCGGTAAGTGCCGGAGGTTTAGGTTTGGATACCGCAACCGTAGGATTGGCCTACGGCACATTGGGTGTAGCTGCTTTGTTGGCTGGAGGTATTTTAGGGGGTATCGCTATTTCACGCGGTGGCTTACGTAAGTGGATCATACCTATGGCAATCCTGTTAAATATTACAGATTTATTCTATGTTTTTTTGGCTATGTTCCAGCCTGAGAACATCGTATTTATTACCTCTTGTATCGTGTTGGAACAGTTGGGATATGGGTTTGGATTTACCGCTTACACCCTCTTCTTAATTCGGGTAGCTGATGGAGAATTCAAGACAGCACACTATGCTATCGGAACCGGATTTATGGCTTTAGGTATGATGTTGCCGGGAATGATTGCCGGTTGGTTGCAGGAAATGATGGGTTATACTACATTCTTCTGGTGGGTATGTTTCTGTACCTTGCCGGGAATTTTGGCTGCTATAATTGTAAGAAAGAAGATTGATCCTGAATTTGGAATAAATAAATAATGATGATTACAAAGATTAAACTGTTAGGACTTGTATGCTGCTTACTTGTCGGACAAGTTTCGGCAAAACAAATAAAAACCGGAATCGAGGTGTTGAAAGAGCAAAACTTTAAATGTCTGGAAGGTAAACGCGTAGGACTGATTACAAACCCTACGGGAGTGGATAATTCGTTGAAATCAACGATCGACATACTTCATGAAGCACCTAATGTGAATCTGGTTGCACTTTTCGGTCCCGAACATGGTGTTCGTGGAGATATCCATGCCGGTGACAAAGTAGAGAATTCATCCGATCCGACCACCGGACTACCTGTGTTTTCTTTGTATGGAAAAACACGCAAAGCTACTCCTGAAATGCTGGAAGGTATAGATGTGTTGGTCTACGATATTCAAGATATCGGTTGCCGTTCCTTTACTTATATCAGTACGATGGGACTGGCTATGGAAGCAGCGGCAGAAAATAATATTGAATTCATCGTTCTTGACCGTCCCAATCCATTAGGGGGGCTAAAGGTGGAAGGCAATTTGGCTGAAGAGGGTTATTTCTCTTTTGTAAGCCAATTTCCTATACCTTATTTATATGGTCTGACTTGTGGGGAGTTGGCACAGATGCTGAACGGTGAGAAAATGCTTAAGGCCCAATGCCGCCTGCAGGTGATTAAGATGAAGGGCTGGAAACGTAAGATGACTTATCCGGAGACGGGACTTCAATGGATCCCTTCTTCACCGCATATTCCACATCCACATTCGTCCTATTTCTATCCGGTTAGCGGTATTTTAGGTGAACTTGGTTATATGTCAATCGGTGTAGGTTATACGATTCCTTTCCAAATGTTTGCTGCTCCTTGGGTAGAAGCAGACAAGCTGGCCAAGAATATGAATGCCTTAAGATTGCCTGGTGCCACTTTCCGTCCAATGTATCTGAAGCCATTTTATTCAGTAGGACAGGGCGAACTTCTTCAAGGTGTTCAAGTACATATTACGGACTATAATAAAGTGGCGTTGAGTGAAATACAATTCTATATCATGCAGGAAATGGCTACTTTGTATCCGGATAAAGCGGTGTTTGACAACGCAAATAAAGATCGCTTCAATATGTTTGATAAAGTCTGTGGCTCGAATCAGATTCGTGAGCTTTTCTCTAAGAATAACAAAGCCGCCGATATGCTAAGCTATTGGAATAAAGATGCGCAAGCATTTAAGGTGTTATCAAAGAAATATTATTTATATAAGTAAGATGGAAACAGCCGGAAAATATACAGATTTCCTGAAGGAAATAAAGGCATTCATTCCAGATGAACGCATTTATACGGACGAACTTCGTCGCTTGGCTTGGGGAACTGATGCAAGCTTCTATCGCTTAATCCCCCGGATCGTAATCCGGTCGGTCAACGAACAGGAGGTAAGCCATCTGTTAGCTACGGCTGATCGTTTTGGATTGCCGGTTACTTTTCGTGCAGCAGGCACGAGTCTGTCGGGTCAGACATTGAGTGACTCGATTTTGATTGTTGCCGGAAAATATTGGGAGAACTATTCACTTGAACAGGATGCGACAATTATTCGTATGCAGCCGGGTATCATTGGTCAGCGTGTCAATGAAATATTGAAACCCTATGGCCGTCGTTTTTCTCCGGACCCTGCTTCGGTTAAGCATGCCATGGTCGGCGGTATTGTCATTAACAATGCTTCGGGTATGAACTGTGGTACGCATGCGAACAGCGACAAGGTATTACTTTCTGCCCGACTTGTATTTGCTGATGGTAGGACGTTGAATACCGGTGATGAAGCCAGTCGTGCCGAATTTAAAGCCAATAACTCTGAATTTATTCGTAAAATAGAAGAACTTAGGGAAAAAGTGTGTGCGAATAAATCATTAGCAGAGCGTATCCGTAAGAAATATTCTATCAAGAATGTGACGGGTTTGAACCTGTTACCTTTTATCATATATGATGATCCGTTTGACATCATTACCCACTTGATGGTTGGATCGGAAGGTACATTGGCCTTCCTTTCTGAGGTGACAATGAAAACCGAACACGATTATCCATTTAAGGCAAGCGCCATGCTTTATTTTGAAGATATCAAAGAAGCTTGCCGTGCCGTTGTGGCTATGAAGGAACTCCAGAATGCCAGCGGAGAATGGATTGTGAAAGGAGCAGAATTGCTCGATAGCAAATCGTTGGATTCCGTTAAGGACCCAACGGGAAAGGGACTGACCGCCGTACTAACCGAAACAAAAGGTGACACAGAAGAAGAACTAAATGAGAAAATACAGGCGATAGAAAAATGTCTGTCAGCATTTCGCTTATTCAAACCACCTTATTTTACGTCAAAAGAAGAAGAATATGCTCCCTATTGGCAGATTCGTTCCGGTATATTCCCATCCGTGGGTGGCACACGCCAACTAGGTACAACCTGTTTGATAGAAGATGTTGCATTCCCTATACACCATCTTCCTGAAGCAACGGCCGAACTGCAAGCATTGATTGCTAAACACGGTTATTCCGATGGATGTATCTACGGACATGCCTTGGAAGGTAATTTCCATTTTATCATCAATCAATCATTCTCAGATCCGGCCGAAATCGAACGCTATGATGCCTTGATGAATGAGGTGATTAAACTGGTGGTCGACAAGTACGATGGCTCGTTGAAGGCAGAACATGGAACAGGTCGTAACATGGCTCCATTTGTTCGGTATGAGTGGGGTGATGAGGCTTGGGATATTATGCAGGAAGTAAAACAGTTGTTCGACCCTAAGAACCTATTAAATCCGGGTGTCATCTTTAATGATGATCCGCAATGTCACTTACGTAACCTGAAACCTCTGCCACTTACTAATCCGATTGTAGACAAATGTATCGAGTGCGGCTTTTGCGAGATCAACTGTCTAACTTCTGGATTCACACTTTCGTCGCGGCAGCGTATCATCATACAAAGGGAAATATCCCGCCTAAAAGCCAGTGGAGAAGACGACAAGCGTATGCAGGCTTTAATAAACGATTATCGTTATCTTGGAAATCAGACCTGTGCCGGCGACGGACTTTGTGCTACTTCCTGTCCGATGCATATCAACACCGGTGATTTGACACATTATCTGCGTGCAGAGGAATTATCTCCTTTCGCTAAGAAGGTTGGCGCATTCACCGCAAACAATCTGTCAGTAATTAAACAAGGTTTGCGACCGGTTTTGGGATTGGCTGATATGGCTCATGTTGTGTTAGGCACATCTGTTTTAGGAGGATTGACCAGTAGTTTGCATAAAACGATAGGCATGCCATTGTGGACTCCATCCATGCCAAAGCCTTATCGGTTGAAGAAAAATAAATTGTCTCCCTATTCGTCTACGCTCAAAGTAGTCTATTTTCCCAGCTGTATTAATCAGGCAATGGGGACGGCTCGTAATACGCCCGACAATATACCACAGGTAAACAAGATGATCTCTTTGCTGAATAAAGCAGGTTATGAAGTGATCTTCCCTGAAAATATGGACAATCTTTGTTGTGGAACAATCTGGGAAAGTAAGGGAATGGAAGAGATTGCCGACCGTAAATCGGAAGAACTGGAACAGGCCTTGTTGAAGGCAAGTGAGAATGGCAAATATCCGGTTTTATGTGATCAGAGTCCATGTCTTTACCGCATGCGTCATACCATCAAGCAACTTAAACTCTATGAGCCGGTAGAGTTTATTAATACATTCTTATTAGATAAATTGACTTTTAAGCCAACAGATACCCCTGTCACTGTACATATAACCTGTTCGATGACAAAAATGGGGTTAGGAGAACAGATAATGGCATTAGCCAAACGTTGCTCAACCAAGGTGTTAGTACCACAGGAAGTAGGCTGTTGTGGATTTGCCGGAGATAAAGGGTTTACCCATCCGGAAGTAAATTCCTATGCCTTGCGTAAACTTCGTCCGCAGATTCAAGCGGCTGGAGTAAAAGTAGGATACTCAAACAGTCGCACCTGTGAAATCGGATTGAGCACAAATACAGGAATCCCCTACGTATCGATTGTGTATTTAGTGGATGAATGTACTGAACAGAAAACAAACAAATAATAATAAAGAAACTCGAAAAATGATATTGATAGCAGATAGTGGATCAACGAAAACAGATTGGAGCATAGTCGACAATGGAAATTTTGTGAAGTCTGTTTTCACGAAAGGCATAAATCCGTTTTTTCAATCAGAACAGGAAATAGCTGATGAATTAACGAAATCATTACTGCCTGAAATAAATGGTACCCCTATAAAATCTATAGTATTTTATGGTGCAGGGTGTATCCCCGAAAAGCAGCCAATTGTGAAGAACGCCATCAACCGAATACTACCAGATAGTAAGATTGAAGTAAACACAGATCTTTTAGCTGCTGCGCATGGGGTATGTGGTAAGGAGGCAGGTATTGTTTGTATCCTGGGAACAGGATCGAACTCTTGTTTTTATAACGGACGTGAGATTGTCGCCAACGTGTCACCGCTGGGATTCATTCTTGGCGATGAGGGAAGTGGTGCTGTTTTGGGTAAATTGCTTGTGGGCGATATACTAAAGAATCAATTGTCCGAACAATTAAAAGAGAAATTCTTTAATCAATACAATCTGACCTTGCCTCAGATTATTGAACGGGTGTACCGCAAGCCGTTCCCCAATCGATTCCTGGCCGGATTTTCTCCCTTCTTAGCTGAGAATATCGATGAACCCCAGATAAAAGCCATTGTGGAAGGTAGCTTCCGTTCCTTCTTTACACGCAATGTGATGCAATACGAGTATCAGAAATACCCTGTTCATTTTGTAGGATCTGTGGCTTTTCATTATCAAGAGATACTGAAAACTGTGGCTACAGCGTGTGGCATCCAGATCGGACGGATCATGAAACAACCGATGGAAGGGCTTATCTCCTTTCATGCAGAAAAATAAATTAATAGGATTATGGCATTTGTAAAAATATCGGAACAACCATCGCTGTACAATGATTTAGAGAAAAAATCAGTACGCGAGCTACTGGAAGACATAAATACAGAAGATCAAAAAGTAGCCTTAGCAATAAATAAAATTATTCCGGACATCGAAAAACTTGTTTCACAGATTGTACCCCGGATGAAACAAGGAGGACGAATATTCTACCTTGGAGCCGGAACAAGTGGACGGTTAGGTGTATTGGATGCTTCAGAAATCCCTCCAACATTTGGTATGCCTCCTACGCTGATTATCGGATTGATAGCCGGAGGGGATAGGGCCTTGCGTAATCCTGTAGAAAATGCCGAAGATGATATGGAGCGTGGTTGGCAAGAACTAGAAGAGCATCAGATAAATGATAAAGATACCGTGATAGGTATTGCTGCTTCGGGTACAACTCCTTATGTAATAGGAGCTTTAAGAGAAGCAAGAAAGAGAGGAATTCTGACTGGTTGTATTACCAGCAATCCGGATTCGCCCATGGCTGCCGAGTCTGATGTGGCACTGGAAATGATAGTTGGTCCGGAATACGTTACAGGTAGCTCGAGAATGAAATCAGGAACAGGTCAGAAGATGATATTAAATATGATTTCTACAAGTGTGATGATCCAACTTGGAAGAGTGAAAGGCAATAAGATGGTCAACATGCAATTGAGTAATCAAAAACTGGTAGACCGCGGAACTCGTATGATAGTGGATGAGCTTGGTCTTCCTTACGAACAGGCTAAATCCATGTTGCTGCTTCATGGTTCCGTGAAAAAAGCAATAGACGCATATAAGGGAGTGTAATTACACTCCCTTTTTTTAGTCTTTTGTCAACGCTGTATAGAGCTGGTTGATCTCTTCCTCCGTACTCCGGTTGATGTAAATAGTCGGATTAGTTGATGATTTTATCATCAATAAGGGCTTTTGAGCCGAGTGCAGAAAAAGTAATATCCTCCCACTATCTTTGGTACGAAAATACCCCTTGTGGTATTTCCAAAAACTAAGCCCGTTTACTCTTAGCGTGATGTTCGGTAATTCATTTGTAATTTCTACCTCCGTTATTTCATTCAACGGAATTTGCCGGCTGTACGCACCACGAATATGTAAAATATTGTCTTTCACTTCTATACCGGCTGGTCTGCCCGTGTCGATAAGGCAAATGACAACGATAGCGGTTACGACGGCCGATATGCGGATAACCCATTTCTGTGTTTTAATATGTATCGGATCGAGAAGAAACTCTTTCGACTTTTTCAGCAGAATTCCGCATCCGATAAATATTACAGGTACTATCCCCATAACGGAAAAGCCTTCACTGCCGATTGTCAGATAAAGAATAAGCCCAATCGCGATGATAGAAAGTCCCATGATAGACATCGTTTTTCGCATAAATAGGGCAAAAGGTACAATATTGATTTTCCTTCGTTCGGCTTCATTCAGTGTATTATATCCACTAATTAACGTTGGATACTTCTGGGCTAAGAAACCAATTCCAATCAGGAAAAGGCCTGTAAGCGTATTGAATATCAGTTCTCCCATAGTATTTAATATAGTAGGCCGATAAGTAAGCGGGAGAGGACATCTCCTCCGAATAATCCGACACAGAACAGTATGCCTAATTTATTACCCTTCAAATTGCAGGATACGGCTAATGCTTTAAACATCCAATACCCCATCCAGATGACAAATAAGATGGAAACAACACTTAACCAGACACTTATCCAGAACCCGGGTTGGAGAATCAAGTCGTTAGCCTGAGCAATCTGTTCCTGAAGGGAGCCGTCTATATCAATCTGCGCTAACTGTTTGTAAAAAGGAAGAAAGGCAATAAAATTGGTAAATAATAACGGCAACTGTGCAAATAACGTTGTTCCGAATACATCGAGAACTCTGATTTTGGAGCGTGAGAGTATCAGCCCACCTAGATAGAAAATCAAGGCGGGAGCTAACCAGACTGCCAGATGTTCGCCAACATAGCACCACCAAGCCGGATTCGGAGCGGGGCCATAATGAAGAAGTCCATGATAGTGATAGTCGGTAGCATAGGCTAAACCAGTACTAACTGCCAGTCCTAATAACCCCCAAGCTAAGGTTTGAAAGCCGGCAATACGTTCGAATGGATTTTCGATAAATCGAAGGATAGGATTATTCATTTGTGCCTCCTTTTTCTAATAATTTTATTTTATCAATCAGATCGTCTAATAAGTTGCGTACGGTAGGATAACTTATACCCATGTCTTTAGCCATATCTTTCAGGCTTCCGCTTGATTTGATGAAATCAATGATAAAAGATTGTTCCTTTTCAGTCAGACGGGAGAATAGAGGTAGTTCAAATGAACCGGATACCTCTGTGGCGCATGCTTCGCAATACAAACGGCTTACCCTTAGCGGAGATTCGCAAGAAGGGCACTGAAGAGGTAGTTTTTTCTTAACTTCTTTCATGGAATTAATATAAAGAGGTTTGGCACAAACTTAAATATTATTTTAACAAAATCAATATTTTATGAAATAAAATTCATTATTTTATTGATAATATTTATCTTTTTGTATAAAGTAGTGTCGAAAAAACAGGATTAACGAAACATGATTATTAATGAATCCTCCTCTCGATGCGGAAACATTATGAATGTCAAAGAAAAAAAGCGTCTCGATGTTTTTAGAAACGTTCGAGGTGTTTTTTGAAGGTTGTCAATGCGTTGATTATCAGTGGTGTGTAAAATGTAATTCACATCAAGATGTAGGATGTTTTTTTGAGGTAGTTAGGGGTGACGCATTTCTTTGTAGATTCCCACTTGTTTTACGACCTGATCAGCTTCTTTTTCTTTATATATATAGCCTCTAAACATGCCATCGCTATTAAATGGCATAGTGAAATTGCCTTCTTTATCTATGGCTATCAATCCACCCACACCTGCATCCGGACTTAGTTCTTCGTGAATGATGTAATGACCTGCATCCTCGATGGTTTCCTTTAGAAATTTCACACGAGCACAAAGGTTGAACGCCACCACATGGCGGATGAAATATTCTCCATGGCCTGTGCAGGAGACTGCACAACTGGCATTGTCTGCATAGGTTCCTGCACCAATTACCGGCGCATCGCCAATCCGGCCCCAGCGTTTTTTCAACATGCCTCCGGTACTGGTTCCGGCAAACAAATTTCCCTCACTATCCAATACCACACAGCCTACAGTGCCGTTTTTTTTAGAAGCCTTCTTAAATTCTTCAACCAATTTGGCTGTTCTGGGGGTTGCAAAATACATATTATCTTCTACCATCTCCAGATTCTGCGATGCGGCAAATTGGTCTGCACCGTCGCCGGATAAAAAAACGTGGTCCGAATTATCTTTAACCTTCAGAGCTGCTTTTATGGGATTCTTGACGTGCTTCACGCCGGCAACGGCACCAGCACTCAAATCACTTCCGTCCATAATAGCTGCATCAAGTTCGAAAGTTCCCGTGGCGCTCACAGTAGAACCCACACCAGAATTGAATAGGGGATTGTTTTCCAGATAAGTGACAACAGCAACGACAGCTTCTACTCCTTTACCTCCCGAAGATAGTATCTGGTTCCCAATTTCCAAGGCCGAATCGAGCGAAGCATAATATTGATTTTCTAAGGTGGGACTTTCTTTCAAGGTATTCATAGCCCCTGCACCACCATGAATGAGTAACACGTATTCACGACTTTGTGCATGGATATTTAAACTGCACAAGATACATAGTCCTCCGATAAGCCATTGTTTTAGCATAATTTTGTTAAATGTAAGTTTTGACAAAAGTATAGGTATTTCTTATAATATATGCGCAAAATATTAATTTATTGCAATATAGCGCTATATTTGTAATGTTGTTTTGGTGAAATTATTTAAAATAAACAATTTGATATAAACCGATGAAAACAAAAAAAAGGTCATTTTTTGCACCATTGAGTGTAATATGCATTGGCATGCTTTTCTTTGGCGGGAGTACGATCCAAGCTTTTGCATCCAATGATTCACAACTCCCGATTGGACCCGATCCTATGCAAATAGGTGTTAGCTCTGTTGCAGGACAAGTGATAGATGCAACGGGTTTGCCTGTTATAGGTGCTTCTGTCATCGTGAAAGGCACAACTATCGGGGCTTCTACCGATGTGGATGGACGATTTACGATAAATAATATTCCTTCTCGTGAGAATCTCAGCATTAGTGTTTCTTTCATAGGGTATATTACACAGGAAGTTCGTGTAACTTCTTCATCTCCTCTTACAATCGTACTTCAAGAAGATACTCAGGTATTGTCTGATGTGGTCGTAATAGGTTATGGTACGGAAAAGAAGAAAAATGTTTCCGGTGCCGTTTCTAACATAACGAGTGAAGAACTAGTTCGTGTCCCTACGGAGAATATGCAACGTGCCTTGCAAGGAAAGGTGGCTGGTGTACAGATTACATCGGCAACGGGTACTCCGGGTGGTGCTGTTTCTGTCATCGTTCGTGGATCGGGATCGATCAGTGCAAACAACGAACCGCTATATATAATTGATGGGGTACAGATGATTACAGGCGATCAGTCAAGCGGTATCATTAAATCGACAGATGTATTATCTACCCTCAACCCCTCAGAAATACAATCTATCGATATTTTGAAAGACGGTGCCTCCGCTTCAATTTACGGAGCACAAGCGGCAAATGGAGTTGTGATCATCACGACTAAGAAAGGACAGGAAGGAAAGAATAAAATTTCAGTAAGTTTGTCGGGAGGTGTCCAGCAGATTGCGAATAAAATTGATATCCTCACCGGACCGCAAGTGGTTGAATTGGATTTGATTGCACATAAAAACCGCTACGGAGAGAACAGTACTGAATACCAGAACAAGCTGCAAGAATACAGGAATAACGGTTGGGGAGAAGATGGTTTTTCAAATACACCTACCTATGATTGGTACGATTTGCTATACCGGACAGCTTATGTAGGTGATGTACAGGTAAGCTTGTCGGGTGGTTCTGCTAAAGAGAAACACTATCTTTCTGCTGCATTCAACAGTACAGATGGAATTTTGATTGGAACAGGATTTAAGAGAGGCACTTTTCGTGTCAATCTCAGTTATGAATTGGCTAATTGGTTGACGTTGACTACAAACAACAGTTATTCGGTGATGAATCAAGATCAACAATCGAGTGTACGTGCTTCTAATCCGAATCGTATCGCGTTTTTGATGCATCCGGCAAATAGTCCCTATGACGAAAATGGTGATTACTACACTAGTCTTCCTTATGGCTATTTTATGCATAATACCGTACAGATGCAAGACCTGAATGAATACAAAGGGAGAACGAATAAACTGTTGTCGGCTAATGCTTTGGATTTTAAGATAACAAAAGATCTGACTTTTAAATCAAGCTACAATATAGATATTGTCTCTATCAACGAACACTTGTTTGTCGATCCGCGCACACGTGAGGGAGAGAAAGTACAAGGTTCGGTTACTGCATTTACAAAAGACCTGACGAACTTCCAGACAGAACAGGTGCTTAACTACAGTACATTGCTGGACGATATTCATCGTATATCGGCTATGGGAGGTTTCTCTTATCGTCATCAATACTTCCAGAGCCATGGTGGAACTGGAACCGGTGTTTCTCACCCAACTCTTCATTTATTGGGAAGTACGGCTATCCCCACTGAAGTAACCGAAGATTTCTCGGAATGGAAGATGGCCGGCGTTTTTGCCCGTATTAATTATTCCTACCGGGATCGTTATATTGTAAATGCTACGATTCGTCGTGATGGTTCATCTCGTTTTGGTGATGAGAATAAGTGGGGCTGGTTCCCTTCTGTTTCGGCAGCATGGAGAATCAATGATGAGGCATTCATGAAGGGACTGACCGTATTTGACGATCTAAAACTGAGAGCAAGTTATGGGGTAACAGGTAATTCGGATATCGGAGATTATATAGCCCGTCGCTGGTATTCGAGCGGTGGTGCTTATAATAATACATCTGCCATTATACCAGCATCGATTGGAAACCCGTATCTGACTTGGGAGAAGAGTCACTCAAAAAATATCGGTCTTTCATTATCAATATTGAATAGTCGTATCTCATCTGAAATGGACTTTTATATCAAAGATACGAAAGAGTTGTTATATGCACGCACGATACCTGCTACCACTGGTTTTACACAAATTCCTTCCAATATGGGTGGAGTGAGGAATACCGGATTTGAATTTTTATTGAATACGGTAAATATCAAGAACAACGATTGGGAGTGGAATACCTCATTCAATATTTCGTATAATAAGAATGAAATAACTTCGCTCCAGGATGGACTGACTGAGCTGGGAACCTACAAAGTAGGTGAATCAATTACATCAGAGCCTGTTTATCAATGGGCGGGAGTTAACGAAGCTGACGGACGCCCGATGTATTATGATAAGGACGGCTTCATTGTCTACAATCCGAAAACAGAAGACCGTGTGTGGAGCAAGCCACGCGAGCCGAAATTTTTTGGAGGTTTGACGAACGCTATTTCATGGAAAGGTTTTGAATTGTCGTTCTTCTTTCAATTCCAGAAGGGTGGGGTAAGCTTGTGGAGCGATAAGATTACACTTCTTGCTTCTGCGGGAGATAGTAATACCATGTTGGAAAAATATACATCCTATTGGAAAAAACCGGGTGATGTGACGTGGGTACCGAAACCGTCATACGAAGGAGCCTATCCGGGTAATCCGCGTGGTAATGACCAGGAGTCTACCTTGCATTATGAAAAGACGGATTATATCAAGTTGAAGAACATCATGCTGAGCTATAATTTCAATAAGAAATTGATTCAACCGCTACATATTGCCAATCTGCAGATTTATGCTTCTACGTATAATCTGTGTACATGGACGACTTATCCGGGCAACGATCCTGAATTCACAGGTTATGATACCGGAGTATATCCGCAATCGCGAACCTATAATGTGGGCGTTAAACTAGATTTTTAATAAACGAAACTCATGAACAAATTACATACATATATATCGGCTTTGATTTTAGGTTGTGCATTGACAACCGGATGTGATTCTTTGTTGGATACGAAATCAAAAGACCTGCTTCCCGTTGAACTGGTAAAGACAGAAGCCGGATGTGAATCTATGTTGCTTGGGGTATACGACCTGATGCAAAAGGTGAGCTATTACGGACGTGACCTAGTGGCAATTCCCGAAGTACTTGCAGATAATGTGAAACTTTCTCCTGTCGCAACTCGCTATAAGGATATCGCTGATAATAAGGTGGGTGCTCATTTGGATATATGGGTCGAATCATACGAGATGATAACCCTGCTGAATGAGGTGATGATGTATCTGGACCAACTGCCCGAATCATCGAAGAGCAAAGCATTGAAAGGTGAGGCTTTGACGTTGCGTGCTTTGTGTTATATGAATTTGGCGATAACGTATGGACGTGAGCCACACTATCTTGTGAATGACTTCAACTTGAGTGTGCCTTTGATTAAAGATGCATTTTTCTATCAGGGTGGAGCCTTAGGTGAAGAAACCTATCCGAAACGTGCTACAGTAGGTGAAATCTGGAATTTTATTGAAGAGGATTTGACCTCCGGATTTGCCTTTTTAGATGGTAGCGATGGAGGCTTGGCGCCAAAACGTGTAGGTGCACTAGCGAATAAAGCGTTACAATCACGTGCGTATCTGTTTCAGGAAAAATGGAGCGAATGTGTAGAGGCTGCTACTTATGTTATTGAGAAGGGGAATATCGTGGTTTCTGATGGGAACTATAGCCGGGTATTTTCGGAAAACAGGGAGTCGATATTCTATCTGTTTTATACGGCTGCAGAAGCTTTGGGCTCGTCTTCTTTGCACTCGACATTCGGAATGAGTGATTCAAGCCTCGATGATGAAGGCTTTGATATTGCAAAGGGATCCGGTGACGGAACGTTTACAATAGCAGAAGATTTGATGGCTTTGTATGATCAAGAGAATGATACCCGTTTTGCTGCGTTTAAAAAGGCAAAAATTAACGGAACAAAGGTTTGGTGGAGCCGCAAGTATAATAGTTGGCAAGGTGAATTCGGTCAGGACAATATCCCTGTGATCCGAATCTCAGAAATCGTTTTGAACCGCGCTGAAGCGTATGCACAGCTAAAACAATTCAATGCAGCTCGCGCTGATGTCGACATGTTGCGTGTGAAAAGAGGAATTGGTGAAACCAATGCGTCTGATAACACCTTGTTATCGGAGGTACTTTTGCAGCGCCGGCTTGAATTGGCCTTTGAGGGATTCCGCTTCTTCGACTTGAAAAGACGTGGGCAGGCGATAACAAAACCGGATGGCAAACCGTCTATTCCGTATACCGACTTCCGCGTGGTCTCAAAAATTTCGGATGTACAAATGGATGCGAATCCAAATCTTGTCAACAACCCGGGTTATTAATCTTGTAAAGAAAGCTAAAATGAAAACTATATATCATACTTTTCAATCGTTGTTTTTGTGTCTGATCTGTTTCGTTGGTTTTACTTCTTGTGAGAAAGAAGACCGCACTTATCAAGGTCCTGTCTATTACGAATTTAGTCCGGATAAGAACGGCCAAACGGTAAGCGGGAGCAATAATCTGATAGTAAAAGAAACGTCTACGCTGGGAGAAGATACCGTTTGTGTGCAGATGATACGTAAAAATACGAAACCTACAACCGTTCGTTTCCATATTGCTGATCAGCTATATTTTATCAAAAGTGATTCTCGTTTTGTTACCGACAAACCGGATGGTTTAAATGAATCGGCTTATGAAATACATAAATCAACTGCAGAATATGGGGTAGACTTTGTTTTTAACCAGCAAGCTGGTGTCGTATACGATCCTCAAACGAAGAGTGGAGCCGTAACGATAGAAGCCGGAGAAATGTTTGCGCATATTCCTATTAATATCCTTGTAAGAAATAATACGACAGCCTATATTGTGTTGGACGATACGAATAATGCTCAGGTAAATAAGCCGACTGGCTTGTTGGCACTGCAGATTCTGTCGGTCAAGACTGTTCATTTTTCAGAAACATTCAAAACAGGTATCCCTGCAACATGGGGAAATATCGATAAAGATGGTGATGGATATAAATGGGAGTATACTACGACCGATGGAGGCTTTGCTATGTCACGTTCATATATCAGTTCTGATGGTGCGCTAACTCCTGAAAATTACCTGATTTCTCCAGCGATAACAGTGCCTGCTAATGCACTGTCGGTTACCTTGAGCTATGACATCAGTGCTTCGGCCAGAAATGCGTATCAAGAGCAGTATCAGATTCTAATTTCAGAAGAGCCGATTACAGAAGCCAATTGCAGGAATGCGACTGTATTGAAAGACTGGACGGAGCTGACCGATGCACATAAATATTGGAATGTAGTGACGACAACAACCCGTTTGGAAGGATATGCGGGAAAAACATTCTATATTGCGTTCCTTCACGGAAACTGTACGGATATGGATAGGTTCCTGCTTAAAAATGTAGTTGTCTACGGATTTTAATATGAATGTTTATGTTAGTTGATAAAGAATTAGTCAATCTCTTTCTGGAGTTGATAAAGATAGATGCGACCTCGGGCAAGGAATTTCCTGTGGCGCAGTTTATAACGAATTATGTGAAAGCGTTAGGCTTTGACGTACATATAGATGGGGCAGCTACACGTTCAGGAGGAAACACCGGAAATGTTATCGTTCCGATTAACGGAGGAGGCGATTTTTTGCTGATGGCACATATGGATACGCCTAGTTCAACGAATGGTGTCAAACCTCAGTTGCTAGATGACCGGATTACTTCGGATGGGACGACCATCCTAGGTGTTGATGATAGAGGTGGTGTGTCTGCTATCCTTTATGCACTTAAACGTGCAGTAGATAATAAGCAAACGATTCGTCCATGCACATTGTTGTTTACAGTTTGCGAAGAGACAACATTGGCTGGATCACTCTATTATCAGCCAACTCCGGAAATGAAATATGGATTTGCTTTTGATTCGCATATGTCTCCTGGAAAGTTCGTAAATGAAACTTGCGGTGCGATAGCTTTCAAAATTAATGTTCTCGGTAAAGCATCTCATGCCGGAATAGCACCGGAAAAAGGTGTGAATGCAATCCAAATAGCAACAAAGGCTATGTCAACATTCCCATTCGGACGCATTGATGAAAAGACTACGGCCAGTATCAGCATCATTAATGGGGGTACGGCAACAAATGTGATACCGGACAAGATTGTTGTTGAAGGAGAAATCCGTACGGAGCTGCAAGCTCAAGGAGAAGAAATTATGGCGGGAGTAATTCGTGATTTTGAATTGGCTGCAGCTTATTTCGGAGGGAAAATAGAAGCTTCTTATATTTGGGACTTTACCCCTTACCAAATTAGTTCCGATGCAACGCCTTACCTGCGTATTCTAGAGGTGGGGAAAAAATTAGGTTTGGACATCCAAGGATTCAAATCGATGGGGGGGAGTGATGCCAATTCGATGAATGCCAAAGGAGTACAGACAATAAATCTGGGTGTTGGTGCTCAAAATCCACACGGCACTAATGAGTTTATTCTATATAAAGACTTGCAAACCAGTTGTGATATAGCCTATACGTTATTAACGAATTAATATTAAATGATGATTAGATATTGTACTATACTTGTTTCATTTGCTGTTTTGACTTGGTTTGCTGGTTGTACGACAGGCCAGCAGAAACAATCACCCGAAACTTTAGAAACAGCATCAGCACTTTATCCTACGAATCCGAAGGGACATCTGTTTATTATCGGAGGTGGTGAACGACCGGATTCGTTAATGACTAAATATCTGGCTCTTGGAGGCGGTACAGCTGCCAAAATCTTGATTATCCCTTTTGCCAGCGAGGATATTAACGATACAGGATCCTACCAGGAAGGTCAATTTAAGGCAATGGGTTGTCAGGAGGTAAGTTACATCAATTGTGTGAAGGAAGAGATTGACGATGAGGTGAATCTGGCTCGCCTAGATCAGGTGACTGCCGTATTCTTCTCAGGTGGCGACCAAAATAAGTTGACGGCATACTTGGCAGGAACAAAATTCCTAGAGAAAATCCGAACAATCTATGCGGAAGGAGCTGTAATCGGAGGTACAAGCGCAGGTGCTGCTGTCATGAGTAAAATCATGCTGACCGGACAAGAAGGACTTGATGGCACAGGGAGTGGAGATTTCAAAGTGATTAAATCTGCTAACGTACAGACAGCAGAAGGATTCGGATTTATAACATCGGCAATAATCGACCAGCACTTTATTTATAGAAAGCGCGAAAACCGCTTGATATCACTAGTTGTAGAAAATCCGGGATTGAAAGGCATCGGCATAGATGAAGCAACTGCGATTATTGTATCGCCGGACGGAACTTGTACTGTGACCGGTCAAAGTGCTGTTATGGTACTTGAAAATGATCGAATGAGCAGACAACCGGATAATGCAGAAGGCTATTTGTCTGCTAAGAATATCTCCCTTTCACTATATACTTCAGGTGAGTCCTTCAAACTCTAAACATGTTTTTTAATCAATCACGTTCAAAAGAATAGTAATGCTAAAAAAGATTCCTCATACATTTACAATCATTTCTGTTTTAATCCTTATATCAGCCGTTATCTCCTGGTTTGTCCCTGCTGGAGAATATGTAAGAGAAGTTGTTGAAGTCAATGGGATGGAGAGAACTGTCATTAAAGACAATTCATTTCATCCCGTCGAATCCTCTCCTCAATCCTGGCAAGTATTCAGTTCCTTATTGACTGGCTTTGAAATGCAAGCCGGGATTATTGGCTTCTTGCTGATAATTGGAGGGGCGTTTCAAGTGCTGAACAGTAGTAAATCGATCGATGTTGGTATACTAGCCTTTTTAAATCAGACAAAAGGTCTGGAACGATATACGTTACTGCGGAAAGTGGGCATCAACAATGTCGTTATGGCGATGATTATGGTTATGTTCAGTCTATTTGGTTCTGTATTCGGAATGAGTGAAGAAACCTTGGCATTCATTATCATCATCGTCCCATTGGCTATATCCATGGGCTACGATTCTCTCACAGGGATTTGTCTGGTTTACGTAGCCTCTCATATTGGATTTGCCGGCTCCGTATTAAACCCATTTACAATTGGGATAGCCCAAGGCTTATCCAATTTGCCTTTGTTTTCCGGCTTTGAGTATCGGTTGATTTGTTGGTTCATTTTAACAACAGTACTAATCATTTGTGTATTAACCTACGCAGCGAAGGTAAAGAAGAATCCACGTATATCACCTATGTACGAATTTGATGAATATTGGCGCAAAAGAGAGTCAGATGCAGCGGAATCTCCTGTTGTCTACGAGACTCCTCGTGCCTCCTGGTATGTATATGTACTCGTTTTGCTTGCTTTATTGGGTTTTTCTGTAACCCATCCTATAAGCACCTTTTCTATTGGTACGGCTGAGGTAGAGTTGCCAGCAATACCCGTATGCGCTGCTCTGTTTGCCTTATTCGGCTTTGTAGGAGCTCGTAAATCATCTCATTTCTTCGTGCTTTCACTATTAGGGTTTACTGTTGTATTCCTAATAATCGGAGTTATGGGTCACGGTTGGTATCTAGCTGAGATTTCCGCCATATTCCTAGCAATGGGTATATTGTCAGGCTTTGCAAGTGGAAGCAACCCCGATTCCATTATCTCGGAATTCTTAACAGGAGCAAAGGATATGCTTACTCCTGCAATTATCGTCGGATTGTCGGGAGGCATTATTTGGATTTTACAAGAAGGAAAGATGATAGACCCGATTTTGCATGGAATGGCTTCGGTCATGGATGGTGCTGGACGTTTAGTTTCGCTTACGTCGATGTATGTCATTCAGACATTAATCAATATAGTTATTCCTTCGGCTTCGGCTAAAGCTGCGCTTACGATGCCGATCATGGCTCCCTTCTCGGATGTAATCGGGTTATCGCGTCAGGCAACAGTTCTGGCCTACCAGTTTGGTGATGGTTTTACAAATATGATTACTCCAACTTCAGGCGTTCTTATCGGAGCTCTTGGCATTGCCCGTATTCCTTATGCTATTTGGGTGAAATGGTTTGTTAAGATTTTGCTTATTTTCATTTCTATAGGATTCATGCTGTTAATCCCAACTGTGTATTGCCAGTTGAATGGTTTCTAAGGAGGAATTGCTAGAAAATAATTCTATTTGTGTTTGTCTGTTATCAGATAATCTATATATTTGCTACCGAAACATAGAAAAAACGATGAATAAGAATTTAGTAAATACATATTGGTGGCGCTTCTTACTACTCCAAAAGTCGTAAGGGACGAAGCCGCATGTATATACTGATATAGGATATTAAACCATAAAAAGGCCTGTCGCACTTGCGATGGGCCTTTTTTGATTTAACATCTTTTGCCCAAAGAATAAACTAATAAATAAGATAAATGATGAGAACGTATCAAGTAGACGAGAAAGGGTATTACGGAGAGTTTGGGGGCGCGTTTGTGCCCGAAATTCTTCATCGTTGTGTAGAAGATCTGAAAGAAACCTATCTGACAGTAATCAACAGCGATGATTTTAAAAAAGAATACTATCAGCTATTACGTGATTATGTAGGACGGCCGTCACCACTCTATTATGCCAAAAGGCTGAGTGAGAAGTATGGCTGTAAAATGTATCTGAAAAGGGAAGACCTGAATCATACAGGAGCGCATAAGATTAACAATACGATTGGTCAGATCCTTTTGGCGCAACGTATGGGAAAAACACGGATTATTGCCGAAACCGGAGCCGGACAACACGGCGTGGCTACAGCAACTGTATGTGCCCTGATGAACATGAAATGCATTGTGTACATGGGCAAGACCGATGTGGAACGCCAACATGTCAATGTGCAGAAAATGAGGATGTTGGGTGCGACAGTAATTCCGGTTACATCGGGCAACATGACCCTGAAAGACGCAACAAACGAAGCCATACGGGATTGGTGCTCACATCCGGCTGATACGTTTTATATTATCGGGTCGACCGTCGGACCACACCCTTATCCTGATATGGTGGCTCGTCTGCAGTCGGTCATCAGCGAAGAGATTCGCGAGCAGTTAGTAGAAAAAGAAGGACGTGATTATCCCGACACACTGATTGCCTGTGTGGGAGGGGGTAGCAATGCCGCCGGTACCATTTATCATTATATCGATGACGAACGAGTACGCCTTATCTTGGCTGAGGCAGGAGGTAAAGGGGTTGATTCGGGCGAGTCGGCTGCGACCATTCAGTTGGGTCGTAAAGGGATAATTCATGGAGCACTTACTTTGGTGATGCAGAATGAAGACGGACAGATCGAGGAGCCTTACTCTATTTCTGCCGGACTGGACTATCCGGGTATTGGACCCGTTCATGCGAACTTGGCTGTTAAGAAGCGGGCTACGGTGCTTGCCGTCGACGACGAAGAAGCGCTGGAAGCAGCCTTTGAACTTACGCGTATGGAAGGCATCATTCCTGCACTTGAGAGTGCACATGCGTTGGGAGCACTTCCTAAAATTGATTTCAAACCCGGTGAGCTGGTGGTACTAACCGTCTCAGGCCGGGGTGATAAAGATATTGATACCTATATTTCTTATTTTAACAAAGAGAGCAAATGAACTATATCTATCATACTGTTAGCAAGAAATTACTGGGTGATTTGCATACGCCCGTAAGTATTTATCTGCGTGTCCGTGATATTTTTCCCGAGTCCGCCTTGCTGGAAAGTTCAGACTTCCATGGCAATGAAAACAGCCTTTCGTATATCGCCCTGCGTCCGATAGCTAGTATCGGGGTGAATAATAACGAATGTACGATGACTTTCCCAGACAACTTGGTCGAAGTGGTAAGTAACAAGCCCGTAGATCAGTGTATTATCTCGTTTTTGGAGAGGTTTACGGTGGAGGGAGATGACAAAGCTGTTTGCGGACTCTTTGGGTATACTGCCTTTGATGCCGTACGTTATTTTGAGAATATCCCGGTGATGGAAGTACATCACGAGGAGAACGATGCTCCGGACATGCTCTATATTTTATATAAGTATATCTTGGTGTTTGACCATTTCCGAAATGAATTGACATTGATTGAACTGCTTCGTGAGGGAGAGGAGAGTAACCTGAACGACATCGAGGCCTTGATTGAAAACCGCAATTATGCATCGTATAATTTTATTTCCGTAGGAGAAGAAACTTCTCCAATCTCGGACGAAGACTACAAAGCTATGGTGCGTAAAGGTATAGCGCATTGCTTGAGGGGAGATGTGTTCCAAATCGTGCTCAGCAGGCGATTCGAACAGGCTTTCAAAGGCGACGATTTTAAAGTTTACCGTGCTTTGCGTAGCATCAATCCTTCTCCTTATCTGTTTTATTTTGATTTTGGAGGTTTTAGGATATTCGGGTCATCACCCGAAACACATTGCAAGGTGACCGGACGACATGCGAGCATCGACCCAATAGCGGGAACAGCCTTTCGTACCGGCAATGTGGCCTTGGACAGGGAACGAACTGAAGCCTTGCTGACTGATCCGAAAGAGAATGCAGAACATGTTATGTTGGTCGATTTAGCTCGCAATGATTTGAGCCGCAATGCACACGATGTACAGGTAGACTTCTACAAAGAGGTGCAATACTATAGCCATGTGATACATCTCGTATCCCGCGTGAGTGGTGAGATAAATCCGGAGAGTAACTCGGTGAAGACCTATATCGACACCTTCCCGGCCGGTACGTTGAGCGGAGCTCCTAAGGTGCGTGCCATGCAGCTGATTACCGAGATTGAGAAGCATAACCGCGGAGCTTATGGGGGATGTATCGGCTTTCTAGGCTTAAACGGCGACTTGAATCAGGCCATCACCATCCGTTCGTTTGTGAGCCGTGGAAATGTGCTGTATTATCAGGCCGGAGCCGGAGTTGTTGCCAAAAGCAATGATGAGCGTGAGTTACAAGAAGTCAATAATAAACTAGGGGCGTTGAAGCGAGCAATCGATATGGCAGCCAAATTAAAGAACTGAAAGAAAATGAAGATATTACTGTTTGATAATTACGATTCGTTCACCTATAATCTGCTGCATATTTTGAAGGAATTAAATGCAGATGTTGAGGTGCACAGGAATGATAAGATAACTCTTGATGAGGTAGACTGTTTTGATAAGATACTGCTTTCGCCCGGACCGGGCATTCCTTCAGAAGCGGGTATATTACTGCCACTTATTCAGAGATACGCACCTACAAAGAGTATCTTGGGTGTCTGCCTTGGAGAGCAGGCTATTGGCGAAGTGTTCGGGGCTAAGTTGATTAATCTGACCGACGTTCATCATGGTATTTGCTCGGATATACGTGTGCTAAAGGAAGAGCCCCTGTTTGAAGGGCTTGGAAGCTCTTTCCGTGCGGGACGATATCATTCTTGGGCGGTATCGAAAGAAGATTTTCCGGAATGTTTGGAAATTACGGCAGACGACTTCGAAGAAGGACAAATCATGGCCTTGAGACATAAAACCTATGATGTGAGGGGAATTCAATTCCATCCTGAGTCCGTTCTTACTCCCCAAGGAAAGCGCATCATTGAAAACTGGTTGAAAATAGGAAACGATAAGTAAGATAGAGTTATGAAGAATACATTATATAAATTGTTCGACCACCAATATTTGGGTAAAGATGAGGCCCGGACGATTTTACAGCACATTGCCTCAGGAGCGTATAACGATGCCCAGATTGCCAGCCTGATTACTGTTTTTCTGATGCGCAGCATTTCGGTAGATGAATTGACTGGCTTCAGGGAAGCCTTATTGGATATGCGTGTGCCGGTCGATCTGTCTGAATACAAACCTATCGATATTGTAGGAACAGGCGGAGACGGGAAGAATACGTTTAACGTAAGTACGGCTGCCTGTTTTGTTGTGGCCGGAGCAGGTTATCATGTAGTGAAACACGGAAACTATGGGGCTACGTCGGTGAGCGGAGCCAGCAATGTGATGGAAAATCACGGGGTTAAGTTTACTGCTGATGTCGGACAATTGCGCCGTTCGTTGGACGAATCTGGTATTGCCTATCTACATGCTCCTTTGTTCAATCCTGCGCTTAAGGCTGTTGCTCCTGTACGTAAAAGCCTTGGTGTGCGCAGTTTCTTCAATATGCTCGGGCCCTTGGTTAATCCTGTTATTCCGGCGTATCAATTATTAGGTGTATATAGTCTGCCGTTGCTTCGACTATATAGTTATACTTACCAAGTGAATGAAACCCGCTATGCTGTGGTGCATAGTTTGGATGGATACGATGAAATTTCGTTGACTTCCGATTTCAAGGTAGCTATGCCGGAGAAGGAGAAAGTCTACTCGCCCGAATCTCTTGGATTTAAGAGGTGTCAGGAAGCTGATTTGTATGGAGGAGAAACTCCGCAAGAGGCTGCAGCCATCTTCGATGCGGTACTAAAAAATACAGCCACAGAGGCACAGAAAAACTGTGTAATCGTTAATGCCGGATTTGCTATTCAGGTTATCTGTCCCGAAAAAAAGATTGAAGAATGCATTGCTGAGGCGCGAGAATCGTTGGAAAGTGGACAGGCATTGGCATCTTTTCGTAAATTTATAGACGTAAACCACTGACCGATGAAGGATATACTACAAACGATTATTGCCAACAAGCGGATAGAAGTGAAAAGGCAGCAACAAGCAGTAAGCTTGAGCACAATGCTTGCCTTGGCTCGCGAACAAATAGACAGACCCATCCGTTCGATGCGTGCCTCTTTGGAGGCCTCTTCGTCCGGGATTATTGCCGAATTCAAGCGTAAATCGCCCTCAAAAGGTTGGCTTTATCCTCATGCTGTCGTTAGTGATATCGTTCCTGCCTATGATGCAGCCGGTGCTGCCGCCTGTTCGATTCTGACAGATGGCGATTTCTTTGGTGGTGCCCTGAGCGATTTGCGTAAGGCACGGGAATTGGTTCAGCTCCCCCTTCTTCGTAAAGACTTTATTGTTGATACTTATCAACTGTATCAAGCCAAGGCCATGGGGGCAGATGCCGTTTTGTTAATTGCAGCCGTACTTTCGCCTACCGAATGTGAGGAGTTTGCCTCGCTGGCTCATGAAATTGGGCTAGAAGTATTGTTAGAAGTACATAGTGAAGACGAATTGAATCATTTGAATAAGAATGTAGATATGCTAGGCGTGAACAACCGTAATTTAGGTTCTTTTCATACGGATGTGGCCAATTCGTTCCGCTTGGCTGGTAAGATGCAAGAAATCAGTGAGAAAAAAGGATTTAATCCGTTGCTGATTTCGGAAAGTGGATTGAAAGATGCCCGTACACTGCAAGAATTGCGTGTTGCCGGATTCCGCGGATTCTTGATTGGTGAGACCTTTATGCGAGGCGAAAAGCCTGGCGAATTGTTGAGAAATCTGATAGAGGAGGTGAGCCATGATTGATGGAAAAATAGTGAAAGTATGTGGTATGCGTGACCTAGATAATATACGTTCGGTCATAACCACAGGTGTCGATTGGGTGGGATTCATCTTCTATCCACGCTCTTCCCGCTATGTAGGGCAGGAAAGGGAAGTGTTGAAAGACAATTTGCAGCATGCCGGAAAACGAATAAAGAAGGTAGGTGTTTTTGTTGATGCCACGGAAGAGCAAATTTTAGAACTTGTCGATGTGTGTGGATTGGACTTCGTTCAACTCCACGGACATGAATCGCCGGATATGTGCTATTCCTTACAAAAACGAGGGATCGCTTTGATAAAAGCTTTGCCTGTTGCAACAGCCGATGATTTGACGAATACGCAGGCTTACGAAGGACGCGTGGATTATTTTTTGTTTGATACCAAAACAGAAAATTATGGTGGTTCCGGGCAACTGTTCGACTGGGATCTGCTGTCGGCTTACCAGGGCGAGACCCCTTTCCTGTTGAGTGGGGGACTTAGTCCGGTCTGCTTGCCACAGTTGCTGGCCTTCCATCACCCTTGTTTGGCAGGGATTGACCTGAACAGTGGCTTTGAAGTAGCACCGGCACGGAAAGATGCTGATTTACTGCATCAATTTATTACAAATTACAAAAGAAAATACCATGAATAGAATAGATTATTTATTTGAAACAAAACAGAAAGGAATATTTTCTGTCTATTTTACGGCAGGTTATCCGGCATTGGACGATACATTGCCTATTTTACGTGAACTACAAGCGGCTGGTGTCGATATGGTCGAGGTCGGCATTCCATTTTCCGATCCGATGGCAGACGGTGTTGTAATACAAGCTGCTGCTACGCAAGCTTTACGCAACGGTATGAACCTGAAATACCTTTTCGGTCAGTTGAGTGAGGCCCGAAAAGAAATACATATCCCTATTATATTAATGGGCTATTTGAATCCTGTGATGCAGTATGGATTTGAAAACTTTTGTCGCTCGTGCAAAGAAGTGGGTGTCGATGGCGTGATTATTCCGGACCTGCCCTACGCAGAATATATGGCTGACTATAAAGCCGTGGCAGATGCATACAACATCCGTGTTATTATGCTTATCACACCTGAAACATCGGAAGAGCGTATTCGTTTGATCGATAAAAATACGAGTGGATTCATTTATATGGTGTCAAGTGCTGCAACAACAGGGGCTCAATCAAGTTTCGATGAGAAGAAGCAGGATTATTTTCGTCGCATCGACGAAATGAAGCTTTCGACTCCTCGTCTGGTAGGTTTCGGAATTAGCAACAAAGCCACGTATGATGCGGCATCAGTACATGCTTCCGGGGTAATTGTGGGCAGCCGTTTCGTACAGTTACTGACAACAGAATCAACACCCAAAGATGCCGTAAGAAAGCTGTTTGCCGTTTTGGAGTTGACATAATTTATACTTAAAAGGCTAATCGTATGTTATTTAGTTACTTTATTTCAATAAAAAGATATACATTTGGAAAGTAAATAATAATGTAGAACGATGCATAATTTTAGCTTTCAGAACACCACACATTTAATATTTGGAAAAGGAACTATTGCTAAATTGTCTAAACAGATTCCTAAAGAGAAGCGTATTCTCATAACTTTTGGTGGTGGCAGTGTGAAAAAAAATGGCGTATATGATCAGGTTATCAATGCGTTAAATGGATATGATGTAACGGAGTTTTGGGGAATTGAACCCAATCCTTCTATTGAAACACTACGTAAGGCAATCGCTTTGGGTAAAGAAAAAGGGATAGATTTTTTGTTAGCTGTTGGCGGAGGATCCGTAATTGACGGCACAAAGTTGATTTCTGCAGGGCTACGCTATGACGGAGATGCATGGGACTTGGTAAAGAAAGGTTACTATCCGGATACAGTGCCATTGGGAACTGTGCTTACCTTGCCTGCTACCGGATCGGAAATGAACAGCGGAGCCGTTATCTCACGATATGAAACGCAGGAAAAATATCCTTTTTATAGTAATTTCCCTCAGTTTTCTATCTTGGATCCGGAAACGACCTATTCGTTACCAGACTTCCAAATTGCTTGCGGTATTGCCGATACGTTTGTCCATGTGATGGAACAATATATGACAACGTCGGGTCAATCCCGCGTGATGGATCGTTGGGCAGAAGGACTTCTGTCTACCTTGGTAGAGATTGCTCCAAAAATTAAAGCAGACAAAACGAATTATGACCTGATGGCCGATTTTATGCTGACAGCAACAATGGCCCTCAATGAATTTATCTCTATGGGAGTAACAAACGACTGGGCAACCCATATGATTGGTCATGAGCTGACTGCATTGCATGGAATTACTCACGGACAAACCCTGGCTATAGTTCTTCCGGGCACCTTACGTGTGCTAAAGGAACAGAAGATAGAAAAGCTGGTTCAATACGGAGAACGAGTATGGGGCTTCTCTATCGGTAATATGGAACAGAATGCGGATATGGCCATTCGTAAGACCGAAGAATTCTTCCGCAGTCTTGGTTTAGCTACTCGTCTTGGTGAGGTAAATGTAGGAGAAGATACGATTGTAGAAATAGAACGTCGTTTCAACGAGCGTAAAGTAGCATTTGGCGAGAATGAAAATGTGGATGGAGCCATGGCTGCAAAAATTTTAAGATCGTGCTTATAATCTCTTCCATTTTGAGATAAAAAACAGAATCTTATCCCGATGTTTATTTTCAAAATTTAGTTGTTGAAAATCAATATATGTAAGGTTCTTAAAAAAACATCCCGAACATTTAAAAAAAAACACCCCGATGCTTTTTAAAAACGTTCGGGATGTTTTTTTTTAATCATCTGGATGTTTTTTATTTCTTGATAATCAGTGTAAAATAACATCGGGATGATTGCGGAAAAATGTGGCTTGCTACAAACCCTATGTTATACCTATTAGCTGTAGCTTGTACAGCCCTTTAGTTCACTGATTTCAGTTATCTGCCGTTCTCAGGCTCCGTATCGATAATTTTCCAGACCACTGCCGCACAGATGGCACCTATGCAGGGTGCTACGATAAACAACCAAAGTTGTGCCAGAGCAGTCCCTCCTTCAAACAAAGCTGGTCCTATACTGCGGGCAGGATTGACCGATGTACCTGTAATGGGGATACAAACGATATGTATCAATACTAAGGTCAGTCCGATTGCTAATCCTGCGAAGTTATTTGGTGCTCCTTTTGAGGTAGAACCGAATACGACAAGCAGGAAGATAAATGTAAATACCGTTTCAGCGATAAAAGCCTGTGTAATATCGGTATAACCGTTCGCTCCTGTCAATGTAGTTGTCGATGCGGAGTTTTGTGCCAATAAAAACAAGATAGCAGAGCCAATGATAGCCCCTATAATTTGGAAACTAATATAACCTACGGCATCTTTTGTGGAAATCTTATTGGCAACGAGCATGCCCACCGTAATGGCCGGGTTGATGTGGCAACCCGAAATTTTTCCGATGGTGTAAGCCATAGCAATTACAGACAAACCGAAGGCAAAAGCAACTCCTAGCGTCCCAACTTCAGCGAAAGGTTGACCGGTGCCGGCAAATACGGCACTCCCACATCCCATAAGAACAAGTACCATTGTACCTAATAATTCAGCTAAATACTTTTTCATTTTTTTTCTTTTTGTTAATACTGATATGTTGTTTAAATAAAAGGGAAATCATGTATTTATAAAATAGGGGGTACTCGTATTTGAAAGGGTCCCCCCTGCTTTTTAGGACTGCTGTGTTGATCGGACAGCAGGCAAGACTAAGTTGTAAGTATTATAGATAATCAGGGTCTTGTGTCAATGCCGGTTGAATATCCAACTGTGCTTGAGGTATAGGCCAATACCTGTTTTTCGTTGTAAACACAGCACCATTCATGAAGTTTCTGAATTTTAAGTCCCGATTGATATAATCGTTCAGAACTTCAACATCGATACCCCAACGTCTTAAGTCGAAGAAACGCTGACCTTCCGTTGCAAATTCGAGTTGAATCTCCAATCTTACAGTTTGGCTGGTTATCTCTTTTCCTTTAGCATCTATAATTTCTTCAAAATATTTAGGGGTCAGTTTGGAGATGTTTGTCTCTTCCTGATAAAATAGCGAAATAAGTATACGTTATCATACAAATTTTATTAGCGGTAAAACAATAGATTCTTTGAATTCCAGAAATACAATATACAAGTATAAGTGAAATATGTTAATATCGGTATATGACAAGTGTTAAAAGTATAAACAGAGTTATTCTGTGATAGTTGCGTTAGCCCTGCAATTGTAGAACTCAAAATAAATCAGATGATCTATGGGGCCTTTTGTTTAGGCTTTTTTTATAACTAAAAGAGTGTGAGGCTCGGATAAAGCCATTACATTTGTTTTATGTTTAAAGAATAAGGGATGAAAAAAATCTTGTGTATTCTTCTTTTCTCTATCATCGCGTTACAGACTATTGGTGCTGAACGGAAAAAGGTTGCCGTCGTTCTTGGGGGCGGTGGAGCAAAAGGAGTTGCCCATATTGGTGTGCTAAAGGTGGTGGAAGAAGCAGGTATTCCAATCGACTATGTGGTCGGTACAAGTATGGGAGCTATTGTTGGAGGACTTTATTCAATCGGTTATTCACCTTCCGAAATTGACAGTTTTGTGAAATCGCAGGATTGGACTATGCTCCTTAGTGATCGTATTGAACGCAGCAGCCAATCTTTTCCAGAGAAGGAACTCTCCGAGCGCTATGTCTTATCTCTTCCTTTTGGCAAAGACAAAAAAGACAGGGTGATAAAAGGTATGATTAGAGGTCAAAACTTGCAGAACCTTTTTTCTAATCTAACCGTAGGCTATCATGATGCCGTTGATTTTAATTCTTTCAGAAATGCATTTGCTTGTGTAGCTGTAGATGTGGTTAGCGGTAAAGAATATGTATTTAATAAAGGAAGTTTGCCGGAGGCTATGCGTGCGAGTATGGCTATTCCTGCGGTCTTTGCGCCCGTTCGTCTAGATAGTATGGTGTTGGTGGATGGCGGATTGAACAATAACTATCCGGCAGATGTGGCACGGCAGATGGGTGCAGAGGTGATAATCGGCGTCGATTTGGGTACGAGCGACCTCAAAACGTTGGATGGATTGAATAGCCCGGCAGATGTAATC
The DNA here is from genome assembly GCA_023429375.1 of Bacteroidota bacterium. Lineage (GTDB taxonomy): Bacteria > Bacteroidota > Bacteroidia > Bacteroidales > Tannerellaceae > Massilibacteroides. The sequence continues at coordinate 360,970 of JAEYVY010000007.1, forward strand.
GGACAAATAATTGCACTGCATGGGGTAGAGAAGTACGAAAATAATAAGAGGATAACCGATTTGTTACTCCGCCCGAATATGTCACCCTACAATTCAGCTAGTTTTACGGCTGCAGCATTGGATACGATGACTAACCGAGGTGAGCAAGAAGCACGAGCCAAATGGAATGAACTGATAGCCCTGAAACAAAAGATCGAAATAGACCATGATTATCTCCCTGTTTACGAGACAGAAAGTGTGGATGAAGGTTTTAGGACTAACCATGTACTTCATATCCGTTCCATACATTTCGAAGGGATAGAATCCCGCGACGAGCGATGGTTACTTTCGCTCTGCAAGTTGAAAGAAAACAGCTCCATAACGATTGATCAGCTAAAAAAGGCTATGGATATTATGATCGGAACGGATTTATATGCCAACGTAAGCTATAAAATATCAGGTCCTAATCAAGATGAATTACATTTGATAGCAGAGCCCAAAGCCATGAGTTCGCTTAATCTGGGTTTGAGGTTTGATACGGAAGAGATTATGGCCGTTCTACTCAATGCCACATTAGACTATCGCTCCCGTTTTCGTTCCCGATTTGCCGTGACCGGACGAATCAGTGAAAGCTCGTATGCCCTTTTAGACTATACGATAGAAAATAATCCACTGAGAAACTTTAATATTTCCTATTTGCTGGATTATAAGGATCTGGATATCTATAAAAAAGGAAAGAAACAATATAATACCACTTACCTGCATCACCTGGCCCAATTCAGTTATACCGATATGAATTGGCTGAATTTCAAGTTTCAGACGGGTATAAGATATGAATACTATGATTTTGATCGGTTCCTTTTTTCCGGTGATAGCGAGGAATATTTGCTGTCGCCAGAAGATTTTATCAGCTATTTTGCGTTAGCGCATTTTGAAACGTACGACCGTGGTTATTTCCCTAACAAGGGTGTATCTCTACGTGCGCAGTATGATATTTACACAGATAATTTTCTTAAATATAAAGGGCATATCCCTTTCCGTGCATTTACAGCAAGTGCAACAACCGTCATTCCGTTATATTCACATCTCAGCCTGTTGCCTTCGGTTTATGGGCGTGCTTTATTCGGTGAAAATCCTGCCTATCCTTTTTTGAACGCCTTGGGAGGGGAGGCATTCGGTAAATATGTACCTCAGCAAATCCCATTTGCCGGAATCAACCGCTTTGAAATAACCTCAAACGCAATCTTGGTAGGTAAACTCCATTTCAGACAGCGCATAGGGAAGAATCATTTCATTTCTCTAATAGGTAATCTGGGGATTTATCATGACACGCCTTCAAAAATATTAGATGGCAAACATATTTGGGGAGGCAGCATAGGTTATGGATTTAACAGTGTGGCAGGTCCATTAAATGTAAGCTTAGGGATGTCTGATCAAACCGAAAGAGTGCAGTTTTATATGAATCTGGGGTATTATTTCTAATAGTTTTACGAAGGTTTTCCATTAAAAAGACAAAAAGATGAATGCTGATTTATTTCAATTCCTTTCAGAGTTAAAAGAAAACAATTATCGGGAGTGGTTTAACGATAATAAGGAACGTTATAACGCCTTGAGGGCTGAATTTATAGCTGATGTACAACAATTGATTAATCGGATTGCGGTTTTTGATCCGGACATTGCCGGTTTAGATGCAAAAGATTGTTTGTATCGGATTTATAGAGATATCCGTTTTTCGCCAGACAAAACACCCTATAAAACATTCTTTTCGGCCTACATAGCACAAGGAGGGAGGGGAAGTGACCGTGGAGGATACTATCTTCATTTGGAACCGGGCTCATGTATCCTTTCCGGTGGCATTTGGATGCCTCCAGCACCACTATTGAAAAAACTCCGAAAGGAGATTTATCACCAGATGGATGAATTCTTGGAGATTATCAATAATCCTGCTTTTAAATCGCTATATCCTTCTCTTGAGGGCGAATCGTTGAAACGTAATCCTGTAGGATATCCGGACTCACCTTATAATGATATCATACGTCACAAAGATTTTACTGTTGTTGCGTATAAGCCAAACAAATTTTTTACACAAGATAATTGGCTAGACGAAACCGTGTCTGCTTACGAAGTATTACATCCTTTTAATAAATTCCTGAATTTCATTGTAGATGAGTTCAATGACCGGATTTAAAGGATATATGGGGGTGTTTCTGGGGGTTGCTTACGAATTGATACCAAATTGTTAAAAATATTATCTATTGAAATACATGGGCTTAGGCCTGTGTGTTAGGATTTCCTATACATAAATATTGATAAACAGTCACTTATTATTACATATTTTACCTTAATGATAATTTGCACCAATCTGAAATGCTTGTTTTGGCCCTTTGAATAGTTAAATAAAGCTAATCATGTTACAAATAGTAACCGACCTATTGTGGATATCGCAACATCGCTCTATCTTTGCATTACAAAATGATAAAACAAATCGTTATGAAGAAGTCGATTTTTACAAAAGGTATTTTTGCTCTTATTACATTATTTGTATGTAGTCTTGCTATAAGCGCTTCATCTCCTCGTAATTATATTTATGATACAAAAGAGGAAAATGGTAAAGTGATCTCTAAAGTGATATTCCTTCAAGAAGAAGGGCTTCTGAATAAGGAAGTAAAATATGAATTTGCATACAATGAAGCTGGAAAGGTAACAGAAAAGAAAGCTTATCGTTGGAGCAACAAAACAGGTAATTGGGAACCTTTCTACTTGACAACATTCACTTACAATGCAGAAAAGAATGAAATTCATTCTGTTTATGCGATGTGGAACAGAGAGAAGAATGATTTCAGTCTGAATGTTCAAGAGATGGACCTCCCTATCGCTAATTACGAAAGTATTTTTCAATAAACAATAAACACACAAGAAAGTAAAGGGAAAAGGTAACCGTGAGGTTGCCTTTTTTTCTGTCCATACATTTCATTTATCGATAATCGATAAATTTTTTTCGTTTTATTTGTTTTATTAAAAAATATGCTCTTATATTTGCATATCGATATTCGATAAATAATATCCGTTAAACATGCAGATAAGAATATGAAGTCTCGTTTGAATATTTTGAGTTTACTCATTGTGCTTGTTTTTGTTTATGCAGCAGGCTATGAAGTTTATTTAGCAAACACCGATTTTAAACAAGGATTCAGGGAAGGTTATTCAAGTGTAGAAGTAAATGATGGGCTAGAGGTGAAGACTCCGGGAGTGCCTTATTATATTAAACTGGGTCTAGATACGGAGGGCTACATGCCCGTGGATTCTATTTATAGTAAAACCACAGGGAAGTATTATAAGGTGGAATACACTTCTATGAAATTTTATCCACATCAAGAAGCTTCTTCTCTTTACAATATAGCCAGTATGATTTCATCCTTTGCTATGATGATTATATTCTTTATCCTGATAATAGCATTTTGGAAAGTAATCTCGTCAGTTAAACGGGCTGTTATTTTCGAACGATGCAATATACGCCGACTGCGTATCATAGGATTTTGTTTTGCACTCATAGCTTTATTAAGTGGAATTTTGGAATTTATTGTAGTGATAGAAACAAAAAAACTTATCACTATCGACGGATATTCAATCCTATCGGGTGAGTGGTTTGCTTCATCGCTTTGGATTTATGCCCTGATTTCATTTTTAATCGCAGAGATATTCGCTATTGGATTGCGTTTAAAAGAAGAGCAAGAATTGACAATATGATAATAATTTAATACGATTGATTTTATGAAAGAGTTTTTTAAAAATGTTTTTGCCTCAGCATTCGGTGTAGTGATTGGGCTAGCCATAATTTTTGGTATAGGAACCTATGTTTTAATAGGCTTGGTTGCTGCAAGTGCAGAAGAATCAGAATACAAGCCAAAGAGTAATACTGTTTTCAAATTAGTATTGGATGGTGAAATTGTTGACAATAGTACTTCTAATCCATTTTTGGAATTGATGGGCGAGAAAGAACCGTTGGCACTTTCTAACATCCTTCGCTCTATTCGTTTAGCAAAAGAAAATGACAATATTAAAGGTATATACATTGAATGTGGAAATACGAGTTCTTCTCCTGCCACGCTTTCTGCTATTCGTAAAGCCTTAGTCGACTTCAAAGAAAGTGGTAAATTCATTATTTCTTATTCCGACAGTTATTCACAAGGCGGTTATTACGTTGCCAGCGTGGCCGACTCTGTGTTTGTGAATCCACTCGGTGGAGTAGAACTGAGAGGGCTTGCATCTGTTGGTTTGTTCTATACCGGATTGGCCGAAAAAATAGGTGTTGACTTCCACGTCTTTAAGGTTGGTACATTTAAAGGTGCAGTTGAGCCGTATTTCTTGAAGAAATTTAGTGATGAAAACCGTGAACAGATTTCTTCTTACCAAGCATCTATCTGGAATAATCTAACGGCTGAAATACTTGCCAGCAGACCAATCACGAAAGAAGAATTGGAGTTGTATGTAAACGAAGGACAGTTCTTTGAAGAAGGACAAGCTACGGTAGACCGTAAGCTGACCGACGGTATTCGTTATCGTTCGGAAGTAGAAAACACAGTGAAAGTATTGGCCGGACAAGACGTAGACGATAAACTTCGTGCTGCAAGCGTTGCAAAAATGGTTCGCATCAAAGATAAAACGAAAGTAAAAGACGACAAGATTGCGATCCTCTATGCTGAAGGCCAAATTATGGAAGAAAGTACCGGATTAAGCTATAGCACTCAGGTTATCTCTGAAAAGATGTGTGATGAATTGCAAAAACTGGCAGCCGATGAAGATGTTAAAGCCGTTGTGTTTCGCGTAAACTCACCGGGTGGTAGTGCCTATATCTCAGAACAGATCTGGAAAAAGGTGATTGAACTGAAAGAAAAGAAACCGGTTGTTGTATCTATGGGTACGTATGCTGCATCGGGAGGTTACTATATCTCTTGTGGAGCAAATAAGATTATTGCTGAGCCAATGACATTGACCGGTTCGATCGGAGTATTTGGTTTGATGGCAAACACTACAGGCCTGTATGATAAAGTCGGATTGTCTGCGGATGTTGTTAAAACTAATCCATTGGCAGATATAGGCAATACAACTCGTCCAATGACAGAAAGAGAAAAGGCTCTTATCCAGGCGTCTGTAGAACGCACATATGATTTGTTTATCAGCCGCTGTGCCGAAGGACGCGGCATGACGAAAGAACAAATTGATTTCATTGGTCAGGGTCGCGTATGGACTGGTGAGCAAGCTTTGGAAAGAGGTTTGGTTGATAAATTAGGAGGTATAGATACAGCTATTGAAGAGGCTGCTTTATTGGCTGAACTTGGTGAGTATAGTGTTATTACCTATAATTCTAAGAAAGATTTCTTTACCGAATTTTTGGAAAGCAAAATGGAAGATGTGCAGATGAGAATGATAAAGAGTGCGCTAGGGGATAAGTTTGAAACATTCAAAACCATTTATTCGGCTACACCTCAGACTGGAATTCAAGCATTGCTTCCGGTTGGAATCGAAGGTATCTAATTTGAACTTAAACGAAAGCAAATGGCAATTATAGTAAATTTGGATGTCATGATGGCAAAACGTAAGATTTCGCTAGGAGAATTGGCTGAACGCGTAGATATCACTCCTGCCAATCTTTCTGTACTGAAAACAGGAAAGGCGAAGGCAATACGTTTTTCTACGTTGGAAGCCATTTGCAAGGAATTGGATTGTCAACCCGGAGATATTTTGGAATATAAAGAATCGGATTATGATCGAGATGAAGGGTGATTTTTTAGTCTGTATAAAAAAATAATCATCCCGATGTGGAATTTGTAAAATTAGGCGCTGAAAATCAACGTCTAAATGCTTTTCAAAAATCACCTCGGTCGTTTTAAAAAAACATCCCGATCGTTTTTTAAAACGATCGGGATGTTTTTTTATTTTCATCGGGATGTTTTAATACATTGATGGTCAGATGTATATGGCTTATGGATGAGGTGTTTATTTAGCGTAATTTTTTTTATAAATTCTTCCCGATGTCATTTTTCTACTCAAACCGAGTGGATAACACGTTATTCTTCCGGTAGTTTATATCCGTGTTGCTGAAGCCAAACATCGAGGATGCTGAACAAGATAAAGAAGGATGCACCACCTACAATTGTCAGAAGAATAGGGAATGTTACCTGCAACACAGTGAGTAATCCTGATAAGGTCTCTCCATAAAATCTGAACAATACTACTCCGGCAATGATGGCAAGGATATACACTAAAAATAAGGCAAAAAGCAAGCCGGGCGAAAGTGGCTTTCTGATGCTGACCGCATTTTTCTGCGCAACTCTCATTTGTAATTGCGTCATGATACGACTATTCAACGTCGATGATGGTTTTAAAACCGTCTCCTGCATCAACGAACGAGTCAACTGATCTATTTCGTTTTCATTTCGTTTCATATCAAACTCATTGTTTCGGTTTTCATTACTTGTTGTAATCTTTCGTAGAAGTGCTTCCTTGCCCGGAATAACTTAACTTTAATATTTGAGGTTGTCAAATCGGTAATATCCCGAATCTCTTCTACCGAGCATTCTTCGAGATAGAACAAGGTGAGGAGTAACGCTTCATCGCGTGTCATCATCTTAAGTACAGATGAAATGATTTCGCGCCGGTCGTTTCTCTCTAATAACGAAGATGCTGATTCCATCTCGTCTTCTGTCAGGTCTTCTGCTCTGGCTTCATCGTAATCGGAAAATATCTTTTGCTGACGTAAGGCTGAAAGTGCTGTCCGATAGACTATGCGATAGAGCCAGGTCGAAAATTTACTCTCGAATTTAAATGTATCCAATGCTGTATATACCTTAATAAAAGCATCTTGAGTTACCTCTTCTGCTTCTTCCTTGTTTCCCATCAAACGAAAGGCGAGCGTATAAGTCATCTTCTCATACTTCGCAATCAAGCAGGAGAAACTATGCGTATCCCCTGCCAGAATTTGTTCAATCCACTTTCGTTCTTCCATTTAAATGTCTAGTGATTAATTCTCTTTAGTCTCCTCTGACTGCATTTTGCGAGAGAAAAAGAAATAGATTACAAAACCGATCCCTCCAAACAAAATCGTGAATGCCGGGATGCCTAATGAGAAGAAACCACCGTAATCCGGTAGATAGGGGTCGACAAACAATCCGATAATTAATCCCAAAGATAATCCAATCATCACAATTCCGTTGCGTAAAGCCGGATAACGATTTGCTTTTTTCTCTGGTTCTTCTAAAAAAGCACCTCTCTCAATCATGGCCATGCGTTCGGCATGTTTACTTTTTTGTGAATCTAAGCCAAGTAGAATAATCATAATTACTGGTAGTCCGACTGCACAAATAATAGCGACGATAGGTATAAACACTTCTCCCATAATAATTTTAATTTAATTGTTGTATCAGTTATTTGTCTATAGGACGCCCTAACGAATCATGAGGTTACAAAAAAAGCAACTATTTTTTTATCTGTTTTTCGTGTATTGAAGATTTTTAGGACAATTATTCTTATACAATTTCATCTTTGTCTTTATCCAAGTTTATGGCTTGTCCTTCTTGAGAAGAAGATGTTCCTGATTTACAAAAAAAATACCCGAGGCACGAAAATACTTTCTGCCTCGGGTAGATTTGATTTAGTATCTTATAATACCGTAACTAAATATTAGTCAAGAATTTTAACCTTAATGTTGCGGAACCATACATCATCACCATGATCTTGGATACCAATATAACCTTCATGTTTTTCACCACCGCAATTGTTCAACAAGTCGAATGCAATTGGCCATTTTTCTAGGCTGAACTTAGATGCTTGAAGCATTTCTGTCCATTGTGGAGTCCAAAGGTGATATTCAACTACGTTTTCACCATTTTGGTTGTGAAGAACTGTACCTTTGAATACTGTGATTGTTGTATTATTCCATTCACCGAATGGTTTTGAGTTTTGTGGCTTAGCAGGAATCATATCATACAAAGAAGATGACATACGGTTACCGTCTTTACCCATCTTTGCATCAACATGGTTCACGTTGTCTAATACCTGGCTTTCTGGAGCAGAAATATAGATCGGTTGATCTTTTACTTCTTGAGCTAAATAGAAGATACCAGAGTTAGAACCTTTCTCAACTTTCCAATCGATTGAAAGTTCAAAGTTTTTGAATTTGTGAGCGAAGATGATGTCACCTCCGTCATTACTTTGAGCTTCACCTGTACCTGTACCAGAGAATTTCAAGCAACCGTCAACAATGCTCCATTTTCCAGGAACAGTTTCCTTGTTGTATCCTCTCCATCCCTCCAAGCTGGTTCCATCGAATAGTACGATATAACCGTCTGCGTCAGTTTTGAATTTAGATAGGTCTACTTGAGGTCTTTCTACGATTGTATATGAAGGAACTTTTACACCGTTAACTTCCTTTTCAGGAACTACGATTTCAGTTGCTTCAGTAGCTACAGCTTCAGTAGCTGCAGGTTCTTCTGCAGTAGGTTCTTCAGCTTTCTTACCACCTCCACATGCTGTGAAATAGCACATTAGTGTAGCAGCGCTAGCTAATAAAATTGTCTTTTTCATCTTATTTTAAACTTTAATAGGTTCTTATCTAGGCATATCAGCCAACTTCCAACCATCACGATAGTTATGCTTAATCAATTCTGCAGCAAATTGCTTAGCATTGATTGGCTCAGTATAGTCTTTGTTGAATGATGGGTGACCGTCTTTGATAGTGAAGCCGTCTTTAACAACAGTTCTAATCATTTCGTTATCACCGATATTCGTGAACTGCATGTTTGGTCCGTCCCAGAATAACACCTTGTTAAGAGCTTGCAGACGAACTGCCAATACACCCATAACTACCATTTCATTGAATGGTCCAGCTTCAGAGAAGTCAGATTTTGTTAACACGCGGTTAGCAGCGCTTTCTTTTGAAGCACGGATCCAGTCTTGTTCGTGACCACCTTCCATAGCTTTAGGAACACGACGGCATACTTTTGGAGCATTAGGAACACGACCTGACAATAACCATGGTTCACGTCCGTAGCAACCACAGATCAATGTGTCTTTTGTTCCGTGGAAGATTGTTAAACCACCGCCAGGACCCATTAATTCTTTATTTTGTGGGAATCCTTCTGGACGGTCAGGCATCATACCTCCATCATACCAGTGTACAATAACTTCAGGAAGAGCAACCTTAGGCATGTTGTCACGAGCAGGGAATGTTAATTTTACGTGTTGTGCTTGAGGAGCGCAATCGTTCAATAATAATGTAGATGAACCTTCAGCTTTAGTTGGGTATCCAAGTTTTAAAGCTTTAAATACTGGGTGCATAATGTGGCAAGCCATATCGCCAAGAGCTCCTGTACCATAAGCCCACCATCCACGCCAGTTCCATGGGTGATATACTTCATTGAATGGACGCATTGCTGCTGGACCTGTAAATAAGTCCCAATTCAATGTTGAAGGAATTTTTGAAGCTTTTTCAGGAGTGTTTAATCCTTGTGGCCAAATTGGACGGTCAGTAGCACATTCTACTTTTGTTACTTCACCGATTTCACCATTCCAAATCCATTCGCAAATCAAGTCAACACCTTCAGCAGAAGAACCTTGGTTACCCATTTGAGTAGCAACTTGATACTTAGCAGCTAATTTAGTTAACAAGCGAGATTCGTAAACAGAGTGAGTAAGCGGTTTTTGGGTATAAACGTGTTTTCCCATGGTGATGGCATCAGCAGTGATGATAGCGTGAGTATGGTCAGCTGTAGCAACCATTACACCATCAATTGATTTACCCATCTCATCGTACATCTTGCGATAATCCCAATATTTCTTTGCTTGAGGATACTTTTCGAATACGTTTTTCGCATACTTCCAATCCACATCACAAAGCGCAACGATGTTTTCAGTTTCCATGTTACGTAGGTTAGCCGCACCCATACCTCCGATACCAATACCGGCGATGTTCATTTTGTCTGTTGGAGCTGTGTGGCCATGGCTCTTACCAAGAACAGCATTAGGCACAATGGTTAACGCTGCTGCTGCAGCAGTACCTCTTTGAAGAAAAGATCTTCTTGTAATGTTTGACATAATAATTCTTTTATAGATTAGCACTTAATAATGTTCACACTTCAATTTTCCACATACCTTAGATAGTAACGCAAATATAGCCAATGCATAATTACGGTCAAGGGATGCTGCTTCTATTCTCTTCGGAAATAGTCTTTTTTAACAAAAAGAATAGACAATCTTTATTTTTATATAAATATTATTTATGATTTTAGTGGAAAATACAGGCCTAATATAGATATATTTGTTTTTAAAATACTAATAAAATTTAATATTTGCTATATTTGTTCTATATGGTATCTTTTCCTAATGCTCTTTTGTCAGAGGACAATAAGGCAATATTTTGTTTGTAAACGGTGTTTTTTTCTATACGGGAATTAAGAAGCTAAATACATACTAAATTCACTTAACACATTTGTACGATTATGGTTGAAAACATTGACACCTCTTTAATTGACTGGTCGAGGGCACAATTTGCACTCACGGCCATGTATCATTGGTTGTTTGTTCCTCTAACGCTCGGGCTTGGAGTTATACAGGCTATTATGGAAACTATCTACTACAAAACAGGTGATCCATTCTGGAAAGATACTGCAAAATTCTGGATGAAGATATTCGGAATAAATTTTGCAATTGGTGTCGCTACCGGGCTAATCATGGAATTTGAATTTGGAACAAACTGGTCTAACTACAGTTGGTTTGTAGGAGATATCTTTGGTGCTCCTCTTGCTATCGAAGGTATCGTTGCATTCTTCTTGGAAGCTACATTTATTGCAGTCATGTTTTTCGGTTGGAATAAGGTGAGCAAGCGTTTTCACCTGACAGCTACTTGGCTTACTATTGTTGGAGCGACATTATCTGCATTATGGATTCTAATTGCTAATGCGTGGATGCAATTCCCTGCAGGTATGCATTTCAATCCGGACTCTGTTCGTAATGAAATGGTTGATTTCTGGGCAGTTGTTTTCTCACCTGTAGCGATTAACAAATTTTTCCATACGGTTGTTTCAAGTTGGATTGTCGGATCTGCATTTGTAGTAGGTATAAGTGCATGGTATCTTCTTAAAAAACGTGAAACAAGATTTGCTTTAGGAAGTCTTAAGGTTGCTGCTATTTTTGGTTTGGTAGCTACATTACTGACGGCATGGACCGGTGACGGATCGGCTTATCAGGTGGCTCAAAAGCAACCAATGAAACTCGCTGCAATGGAAGGTCACTATCATGGCGATAAAGGAGTAGGATTAGTTGCCATCGGCATGTTGAATCCTGATAAGAAAGCCTATAATGATGATGTTAATCCGTTCTTATTTAATATTCAGATCCCCAAGATGCTATCCCTCTTTGCTGAAAGAGATTTAGACGGTTATGTGCCGGGTATCGTAAATTTGATTGATGGAGGGTATCAGATGAATGATGGTACGGTTGCTCTATCTGCCGAAGAAAAGATAAAGAGAGGTCAAATCGCAATCAAGGCCTTAGCTGATTACAAAAAAGCGATGAAAGATAAAGACGAAGTTGCCGCGAAGGAATACAGAGCTACACTGGAGGATAACTTCGAATACTTTGGTTATGGATATATCCGTGATAAAGCAGAGCTTATACCTCCTATTGGATTGACTTTCTACTCTTTCCGTGTGATGGTATTGCTTGGAGGGTTTTTCATTCTTTTATTTGCTTTCGTTGTATTTATGGAAAGAAAGAAGAAGTTGGAAAATATGACTTGGTTGCAATGGGTTTGCCTATGGTCAATTCCGTTGGCCTATATCGCAAGTCAAGCAGGTTGGATTGTTGCTGAAGTTGGTCGTCAACCTTGGGCAATACAAGATATTTTGCCGGTTTCGGCCTCTGTATCTAAATTGAGCGTGGGTTCGGTTCAGGCTACGTTCTTCTTGTTCCTTGCCATATTTACTGTGTTGTTGATTGCAGAGGTGCGTATTATCATCAAAGCAATTAAGAAAGGTCCTGAATTTGAAAATCATTCTAACTAAAAACAAAAGACATCATGGATAGTACATATATATTATTACAACAATACTGGTGGTTTATAATCTCTTTGTTGGGAGCGATTCTTGTTTTTCTGCTCTTCGTACAAGGTGGCCAGTCTCTATTGTTTACGGTAGGTAAGACAGAAATTCAGCAAAAGATGATGCTCAATTCTACCGGACGAAAGTGGGAATTTACTTTTACAACGCTAGTAACATTCGGTGGTGCATTCTTTGCTTCTTTCCCTTTATTTTACTCCACAAGTTTTGGTGGGGCATACTGGGTATGGATGGCCATTCTGATTTGCTTCGTGATTCAGGCGGTATCGTATGAATACCAATCTAAAAAAGGAAACTTATTAGGAAAGAAGACCTATCAAGTCTTTTTGGTATTGAACGGTATTCTAGGTCCGATCCTTTTAGGAACAGCAGTTGGGACCTTCTTTAACGGTGCTGAATTTACGGTGAATAAAGAAAACTTAATGGAGATAGGTATGCCTGTTATCTCTTCGTGGGATAATCCATGGCATGGATTGGAAGCGGTTTCAGTTATTTGGAATGTATTCTTAGGCTTAGCTGTATTCTTCTTGGCTCGTATACAGGCATTGCTTTACTTCGTTAACAATATTAATGATGCAGATTTGGATAAGCGTTCAAGAAAGCAATTAATCCCGGATACAGTTCTGTTTCTGGTGTTCTTCCTTGCATTTTTGATTCATACCTTATTACAAGATGGTTTTGCAGTGAATCCAGTCACGAAAGAAGTATTTATGGAGCCTTATAAATACTTTATCAACCTGATCGAGATGCCTATTCTATTGGTTGTATTGCTTGTTGGTGTAGTAGCTGTTCTTTACGGTATACTCAGGACGATTATACAAAGCACATGGAAAAAAGGAATTTGGTTTACAGGTATCGGAACAGTATTGACAGTCCTTGTTTTATTCCTTTGCGTAGGCTGGAACAATACGGCTTATTATCCTTCTGTAACTAATCTTCAAAGCTCGTTGACGATAGAAAACAGTAGCTCAAGCTTTTTTACATTAAAAGTGATGAGTTATGTTTCGATACTCGTTCCATTCGTATTGGCTTATATCTACTATGCATGGAGAGCATTAGACTTGAGAAAGATTGACAAGAGTGAGATGGAAGATGGACATCATACGTACTAAATGTTAGGCCGTAAGGCGTTTTGCTTAACTGTATATATTGTAAATTAAAAGAGGCGAATCCATCCGGATTCGCCTCTTTCGCATACTTACTTATTGTATTGTAGTTTAAATGTTCTTTACCTTGATCAGATATTCGGCAATCTGAACGGCGTTGAGAGCTGCACCCTTTTTAATTTGGTCGCTAACGGTCCAGAAGGTAAGTCCATTTGGATTGCTAATGTCTTTGCGAATACGGCCTACATAAACAGGTTCTTTGTCAGCAACGAACAATGGCATAGGATAATCTTTATTGGCAGGGTCGTCCTGAAGAATGATTCCTTCAGCTTCGGCAAACGCTTTACGTGCTTCTTCGACACTTACAGGACGTTCTGTCTCAACCCAAGTAGCCTCACTGTGAGCGCGAAGTACAGGAACGCGTACGCAAGTAGCGCTTACTTCGATATCAGAGTGCATAATCTTGCGCGTTTCGTTATACATCTTCAATTCTTCTTTCGTGTATCCGTTATCAGTGAATACATCTACTTGAGGAATCAAGTTGTATGCCAATTGATAAGCGAATTTTTCTACAGTAGGCTTTTCTTCTTTCAAAAGTTGTTCGTATTGTTTTGCCAATTCTGCCATGGCAGATGCACCGGCACCGCTTGCAGCCTGATAAGTCGAAACATGTACACGTTTGATGTGAGAAATCTTTTCGATAGGCTTCAAGGCAACTACCATCTGAATTGTTGTACAATTCGGGTTTGCAATGATTCCACGCGGACGGTTTAGGGCATCCTCTGGATTTACTTCAGGAACAACCAACGGAACGTCATTTTCCATACGGAATGCGCTGGAATTGTCAATCATTACAGCACCATGTTTGGTAATGGTTTCTGCAAATTCGATTGATGTTCCCCCTCCTGCTGAAACAAAAGCAACATCTACACCCTTAAAGTCGTCGTTGTGCTTGAGCTCCTTAACTGAATACTGCTTACCACGGAAGGTATAAGAACGTCCGGCACTACGGGAAGAGCCAAAAAGCACTAGCTCGTCCAACGGGAAGTTTCTCTCATCAAGCACGCGCAGGAATTCTTGTCCTACGGCTCCGCTTACTCCAACAATTGCTACTTTCATTTTGAGCATTAATTATTTAATAAATAAAAAAATAGTTATAACTTAGGCCTGTCAAATTTAAAGGCTTAACTGTTATAACGTATTAGCCACAAATATACGTATTTTATACAAAACCTTATACGTTATGAAACAAATGTTCATATTCTTTATGCTTTTGCTGCCATTTTGCGTAAAAGCACAACTTCAAGAAACATTTAGTCATGTTGAAATTGCTAGTAATTATCCCTGGAATGGTCATTTAGAAAGATTCAAGACAGAAGATGGATTCCTCCGATTAAACGATAGGGCTCAGCAGCGTGATGCTCGGATTTATTTGTATGGAGCCGTTTTGGAAGAGAATGAATGGATGTTTAGGGTAAAGTCCGAATATAAAACCACTTCTAATAATTATATGAAAGTTTATCTCTGGAGTAGAGATTCTACTCTAACGAATTGGAATACTTCTTATTATGTCCAGCTTGGAGGAGGAACAAAGCAACGAATCATGCTATGTAAGGAACAGAATGGAGCTGTGAGTACGCTGCTTTCGAAAGAGATAACTAATTTGAGTGATGCCTTTGATATACATGTGCGAGTATTAGCAAACGAAGAGGAGATTACATTGTACGCTCGGTCTGATGCCAAACCAGAATATAGCGAAATCGGATCTGTCGCTTATGAAAAGATAACCACTCCTGGCTATTTCGTACTCTATTGTAAATACTCGTCAGAGCATGCCAAGAATAAGTATTTTGGACCTATAACCATAAATAATTTCTTGTTGGGAAAAACTCCGGAGGAGGGTGGAACTTCCGAAAATACAACCGGTCCTTCTCTCATATCTCTTATTCAAGAAGATGCTTCCACGCTCTTACTTTCCTTTTCCGAGCCTGTTTATCCTGCTTATGCCGTATTTACACTCAGCTCATTGGGTGAAGTTGATAGGATAGAATGGTCATATGACGAAACACAACTTCGACTAATTTGGAAAGGTCAGATGACGAAGGGCGAGTCTTATCAGTTATCCTATAAAGACTTGTATGACGCAAGGTTGACAGCTTATCAATCGACGCTCCCTCCATTTGTCGCTACGGCAGAACCAAAAGAGGAGAATGAAACAGAGGTGGCTCCGGTTAGTCCGGGAGATGTGCTCATAAATGAAGTCATGGCTAATCCGAAAGGAGCAGCCGGTCTCCCGGAAACGGAATATGTCGAATTGTATAATATAACAGACCGTCAGATTAGTTTGAAGGGGTGGAGTTTTTATTATGCCGATAAAGCAACGCCGCTAAACTTTGACTTACCGGCAAAAGGATATGCTGTATTGTTCCGTGAAGGGCGGGATATTACAGTGGATTCAGGAGGATTAGCCATTTCTTTAGCTTCCTTCCCATCAGCTTTAGCTAACACCGGGAAACAACTGCAACTGCAATCAGCAGAGGGAACACTCATTGATGATATTTTTTATCCATCTTCAAAGGCTGGCATATCCTTTGAAAGAACCAAGGACGGCTGGGTTTATTCATCCGATGAGAGAGGGGGTACACCCGGTTCAGAAAATTCTTCCACAAACAGTGGTTCTGAAGAAGAGGAGAACAATGATACAGTTGTGCTTCCTCGTGAAATTGTATTTACAGAGCTGCTTCCTGAACCACAGCAGGGAGGTAGTGAATATATCGAGTTGTATAACAGGTCGGAAAGGATATTGCCTGTCTCCGGTTTAGGGCTTGCCATTCGAAAGGCTGATGGTACTTTAAACACAATATATCCGTTGAGCTCCTTGACAGAACCCCTCCAACCGGGTGAATATCGCGTATTGACCAAAAGCAAGAATGGAGTACTCGATTATTTTAATGTTACTTCACCACAAACCATATATGAACTAAAATTACCCATTCTTGCCAATACCTCGTCAAAACTGGTGTTGTTCAGATTGGCAGATAATGAGGTGATTGATGAGGTGCACTATAGTGAAAAATGGCATTCCCCGGCTATTAAAAACAAAAAGGGTATAGCGCTTGAGAAAATTGATTTAGATGGTGACTCGCAGGATCCAGCAAACTGGACTTCTGCTGCCACCTATTCGGGGGGAGGAACGCCCGGATCAGCAAATTCTCAGCAGCATGAAGGCGAAGAGGATATCCCTACCGGAATACATGCTCCAGAATTCGTAACACAGACGGGAATGTATGAAATCGCTTACCAATTAGATCGAGCAGGCTATCTATGCAGGGCAAGTATCTTTGATACTTCCGGAAGAAAAGTAGCAGATATAGCCAATAATGAACTATTAGGAATTGAAGGAAAGCTGTCGTGGAACGGATTTGTAAATGGTGTAAGGAAACCGGCTACAGGCGTCTATATATTCCATGCCGAAATCTATCATCCACAAGGAGGACGGAAGGCGTATAAAAAGGTTTTCCTAGTCAGATGATGCCTTAATTGTAGACATCTTTATACCATTCAAGTCTTGTATACCAATCATTCATCTTTGGATTCCTAACCTGAGGAACGTAGATGGATAAACCGCAGTATTTATTAATAGCGATGCTTCGTCGGGGCTTGTCGAAATATGAATAAGGTGTCGTGGCTTTGAAGACCACCGCATCCAATTCAATATGGGCATCAAAGACAGAAAGATAGTCTTCCAGATCATAAAGGAAGCTGTAGTTTATCGATGTAGTGAGGTATTCCAGCGCTTGTAACTTAAGTCCGAAAGGCGAAGGGTCAATCATCTCGCTTTGCACGTATCTGCCTGCAAGGATAGAGCGACATGACGCAGCTAATTTGCTGAGTTCAGAGGTCTTTATCAGTGAGATATTGCCTGTCCGATTATATCCCGTTTGAGCATTGTAGTGATTGTAGAACGTGTTTGCAGTGTTGACAAGCCTGTCTTCCATCGGTTTGTCTGAAAGCAGCTCGGGTATGACTAACGAATAAGGAAAGCCTTCTCCCATAATCTCAGTCGACGAGCCCAAGATATATTTTGCTTTATTTCTCAGTTCATAGACAACCTCAACGCTCGACATATAGCAAGCATCAAAAATAATAAAGTCGAACCCCTCAGGCAAAGCCTCTCTCAGTTCGGTTATTTCCATCTTTTTATCCCCATCTTGACCAAACGACCGTAGATAGCTATCGAGGTCTGCCGGTAGCCAGGCAGTGCCATGGCTCCAAAGGAATAATCCTTTTTCATCGGCCGGATAAGTGGAAAATACATCAGTAATGATATTTCTCATTGTACTGATATCTGCCGAATTATCCTCATTATTATAGGTTTTTTTCAAAACAGCATCAACAACTCCTGTTTCATTCTTCTCTATTTTGTACAGACTCGTCTGTTTGTAGTTGTCTATATAGATTAGCAGGTTACATTTCTCGATATTCGATACGTTTGCACCACTAATAATCGATTTCAGATTGGATTCTGTAAAGCCACTCAATGAGTTTTCTCCTGCCATAAAGACCAGAATTGTTCTGTCAGGGAAAATCGGGCTAGGTGTATCTTCCTTCGAGCATCCTGAAAACAGACATAAGAGGGTTAATGAAAACGAGAGTATACGCCTCATAGCTTAACTTTTTTTGCTTTTCCTTTTTTGCTTTCGTTATGGAAACGGTCAACAGCTGTTACCACATACGTGTATTTTTCGTTACCGTTATTGTAAGGTAACAAATAAAAGGTGTTTCTTGTTGTTCCAACGATATGAGCCGGATTGTTTAAGTCTTTACGCTCGTGCTTACCAAATCGGTAGATGACGAAGTAAGAAGCCAGTTCCGGATTGGTGTTGCTTTGTTCCGCTTGCCAATGAAGGATATATCCCTGTTCGGTCCATTCGGCTTTCAGTTTTTTAACCTCTTTAGGAGCTTGGTCATGTAAATGCGTATAAGCCGGAATCAGTGCCGGATAGCGGTGGTAGTTCTTTCTCAAACTATCAGCTACGCCTGCATTGTTCCATAGCAATTCATTGGCCGGCCAGAAGCAGTTACCCATGATGTTGGGCAGTGTGCGTTCATAGTGCATCTTGGCTGTCAGCTGATTAGCCTTCATCGTACGTGCCACATCCTGACCAATGTAGAGATGGCCTCCGTTGGCATTCTTGTCCCACCATTTGATCAGCGTTGTATAATCGGCTGCCGGGTGTTCCATTTCCCAATATATCTGAGGAATGTTATAATCAATCCATCCTTCTTTTACCCAACGGAGAATATCGGCATAGAGATCATCATAGTTCTGTAGGCCGTTAGTGTTGCTGCCCGATCCGTCGGGCGTGTTCTTTTTGTTCCGATAAATACCAAACGGGCTTATGCCAAAACGCACCCAAGGTTTGCTCAGGAGGATGGTGCGTTTAAGTTCGCTTATCAGGAGGTTCACGTTTTGACGTCTCCAACTTGCTCGTTGAGCTTCCGTGTATCCTTGCGGTTTACCATATTTATTGAAGCTATAATCGTCAGGAAAGGCTTCTCCCGGAGCTGGGTACGGATAAAAATAATCATCCATGTGGATGGCGTCGACGTCATAGCGGGTTACGATGTCGCGAACAACGCGACAGATATATTCTCTGTTTTCGGGAATGCCCGGATCGAACAACAATTGTTTATTGTAGGTAACGAACAAATCCGGTCGGCGATGATAGATATGAGAGTCGGCCAGTCGGGTGTTACCGCTTGTGCTGGCCCGATACGGATTTAGCCAAGCGTGAAACTCCATGTTGCGTTTGTGGCATTCCTGAATAAGAAAAGCCATCGGATCGAAGTTGCCGGCAGGAGCAACACCTTGCGTACCGGTCAAGAAGCGGCTCCATGGTTCGAGGTTCGATTTGTAAAAAGCATCAGCTTCCGGGCGTACTTGAAAAACTATTGCATTGATACCACAAGCCTGCAGAAAATCTAGTTTTTTAATAAAGTTCCTTTTCATCTCGGCCGGTGTCATATCTTTATATTCACCTTGAAAGGCCGTTTGTATCCATGCGCCCCTGAATTCCCTTTTAGGATTGTCAGCAATCGGAGCAGAAAGTTGTCTGGATGTAGAACAAGAGGTTAAAAAAAGAACGAATAAAGCGGTTATCAACTGTAAATATCTCGTAATCATGAATACCTAAATAATTATTTTCGACAAAAATAGTGATAATAATAATAGATCATCCCGAAATCGGCCATAAAACAACCTCACTTCCCGATGTGTTTTTGGGAATATTAAACAGTTGAAAATCAATTAATATGAAGGTTGAGAAAAAACATCTCGATCGTTTTTAAAAACGTTCGGGATGTTTTTTTAAAACGTTCGAGGTTTTTTTTAAAATGATCGGGATGTTTTTATCTTTTGAATATCAAGTAAAAATGACATCGGGATGAGAGGTGTTTATTTTAGTCGAAAAGTAAGCGGGCAAGACCCATTTAATTCGTCTTTTCGTTCGGCAATTGATTCATAATCTCACGTATATCGAGAATGGAAATCTTACTTGTTTTACCATCAGGAGCAAGCATAGACATGGATTCTATTTGTCTGAAAAACATCTCGTTATATATTTTCTCCAACATGCCATGTCTGAAAAACAAAAAATCTTTGTCTACGTCCTTTTCCAATGCTTGTTTTGTGTAAAGAATTTTGATGAAGAGGGCTCTTTGTAACTGCTTTTCATCTTTGATCGTAAAAATGTCAGTGGGATATAGTTTATCTATTTGTCCTAGAAAATCGATTCTATCCGGAAGCTCATTCCATAGTTCATAATACATTTTTTCAGCCACTCTATAATCTGCGTTTTTCATGTATGTTTCAGCGCGGAACATTTTGATTTGAGTGAGATAAGACTTGGGGGGCTGCATGTTTTCTTCCGCTTTTTGGAATAATGCCAATGCTCTTTTCCTATCGTATGTTTTACCCAAAGCCGATCCTAAATAAATACAGATGTCTACCGACGTGGTGTCGAGTGTCAAGGCCGCTTCCAAAGGTTCGATTGCTCTCAGATACTGACCTGCATGATACCTGCATATCCCTCCATATTTGAGTGTAATATAAGTAGAGTCGCCGGTTTCCATAAGAGACGTGTATAGCGTATCAGCCTCTGCATAGTTCTTATTCATATATAAGGCCATTCCTTTATTCTGCAAAAGGAATTTATTATCGGGATTATAATATAAGGCTGTGTCGCAGATAGTTATAGCTTCATTAATGTATTCTCCACCAAGATGAAGCATGCTGTTGATCAGATTACTTGCCAGAGAAGCATTTTCGCGGTTGATATTGTAGGCCAGAAAATAGGAGGTGACCGCAGGAAAGTATTGTTCTTTCTTTGAGTAACAATCCCCTAAACTTGTTAATAGAGAAGGATTTTGTTCATTATGATCTATGAGGATATTATATCTTTCAATGGCTTTATCATACTCTCTAATCTGATAGTAAAGTCGGGCTAATTGATTGTTTGCGTAGAAATTCAGGCTGTCTGCCTTCAGTACTTTGTGGAACAGGTTTTCGGCTTCTTTTACTTTTCCAATGTAGATGGCAGTACGCGCTAAAGCATTAATGTAATCGATATTAGTTGTATCTTGCTTTAAGCAGTAGGAATAATAATCATAGGCTTTTCGGTACCGCAATAACCCTTCAAATGCTTGCCCTATCGAATGCATGGTATTCAGATCTGCAGAATCGGAGGCTGTAAGTGTTTCTACCTTATCGATAACGGCGGTGTATTGTCTGCGGTCGATCAGTTGATTTAGTGTAGGTTCATTTTGCGACTGCCCTTTAAAGGGCAGTACGCAAAATAGTAATAAAAGGAATGTATGTGTCAAACAGTATTTCATTGCAGTCTAAACGTGATCGGAACAGTGTATTTCACTCTGACACTTTCTCCTCTTTGCTTTCCTGGAGTCCAATTTGGGAATGAATTAATTACTCTCAAGGATTCTTTATCTAATGATTCATCAATACCGCGCACTACTTCTGCGTCGGAAATTGAACCATCTGTGTTTACAACAAAAGATGCAATTACTCTACCTTGAATACCCTTTTCTTGTGCTTCGACCGGGTATTTTACATTTTCATTGATAAACTTGAGTAAGGCAGCTTCGCCACCCGGGAATTTCGGCATTTCTTCAACTACGGTAAATACTTGTCCGGTGTGTTGAACAGTTTCAGGAGTTGTTTCTTGTTGTGCTGGCTCTACTGTTACTTCAGGAGCTGTTTCGGCTACTGTTTCAGTGCTTTGTTTCTCTTTCTCCAAATTGCAGAATTGTAAAGTAAAGACAGCTAATGGCAGAAGCACGAAATATTTTGCTCTACCTATTTTTGTGGAACGTTTTTTATTCATCATGATAATTCTGTTTTTAATATCTAATAAATTAAAGCTGTTGTATAACGTAGCGGTCGATTGATTGTATGCCAAGCCTAACAAATGAAATTGATAAGTTTTGCTGTCATAGCCGGAATGAATAACTGAATTATCTGCCAGATACTCCAGATTATATCTCACTTCCCGCTTCAATAACCAGGCGAAAGGGTTTACCCAGCAAACGATGGTGGTCAATTCACTTAAAATTACGTCGATCGAGTGCCATTGGGTAGCGTGGGTCTGTTCATGCAATAGAATCTCTTCCAGTTCCTTTTCAGAGTGATTGGCCGGATAGACAAATATGGAGCCGAAGAATGAGAACGGAGTAGCCGATTTAGGGAGCGGATAAACGGATATTCCGTTGATTATAGATTTCCGGCTTGCTTTTTTGATCCGATAGATACTGACTAGCTGAATCAGGAAACGCAAGAATAATACGCCTGCTGTTAGCAGATAACTTGCATAGACAATATAGGTTATGATTTCTTGCCAGGAAACCGGTCGGAAATCAGTATTCTCTTCGACTATAACATCTGCCAACATGTAGTAAATTACTTCAGCAATAGGCTGTTGTTGCGTTTTAATCCAATCCTGAATGTTGAATAGAGGGTAAGAAAAGGCCAGTAGATAAAATAATAGCAAGGTTATACGGCGTAAGGTGAAATAAGTATCCTTATAAAAGAATACGCGGTATAAGCCGTATAACAAGACAAACGCCAGGTTTATCTTAATAAAGTAAGCTATTTCAGGGGTGATTAGCATAATAGTTCAGTATTAAATCATTCTTTACCTTTCTCAATCAGCTTGATAATATCTTCCAAATCTTTAGCTGTTAGCTTTTGATCTTTCGCAAAGAAAGAGACCATCTCCTTGTAGGAGTTTTCAAAATAATTTTGGACTACCCCGTTCATGAACGTACGTTTATATTCGCTCTCCTCAATAATCGGCGTATATTGGTACATGTTTCCAATCTGTTTGGCTTTTACATATTTCTTACGCTCCAGGTTTTTAATAATTGAAGCCAGCGTAGTATAAGGAGGTTTGGGATCCCTGTACTTAGCCAATACATCTTTTACAAAACAAGGTGCCGTTTGCCAAACTAACCGCATTGCTTCTTCTTCCTGTAATGTTAACTTTTCCATATGCTATTAATTTAATAAAAATAGATTTACGAATCGTTCGTAGCAAATCTACGTAAATTTCGTAATCAACATGCCTTTGTGTGGTTAAATAGTGTTAAGGATTTTGATTGAGTTTTGTATATTCTCCCCTGTGGTGATTATTTTCTTGCTTGAATTTTTGGAATTCAGAACGTTTTCGCTAATTTAGAAACATCGTAAAGAGTAACCGGTCCGGTTTATTCTATTTCATAATTTATTAACCAGTAATTGCGTTTTGAATAATGGGAAAATTTGAACTGTCAAAAAGGAAAAATGGCGAATTTCAATTTAATTTGAAAGCGGGTAATGGAGAAATCATCCTTACAAGTGAAGGATATACCACTAAGGCTGCTTGTTTGAATGGTGTTGAATCGGTCAAGAAGAATGGGCCATTGGATGGGAGATATGAGAAAAAGGAAGCAACAAACGGAAAGTTCTTTTTTAATCTGAAAGCATCGAATGGTCAGGTGATTGGTACGAGTCAGATGTATGCATCAGAAGCGAGCCGTGATAAGGGAATCGAGTCGGTAAAGAAAAATTCGCAAGACTCAGACACGGTTGAATTGGATAGCTAAGTAAGAAGAATTCCGAATAAAGGTAATGGCCATGAAGATACAGGTAAATGTGTCTTTGTGGCTATTCTTTTAGGTGAAACTGAGCAGGTTGCAGTTCTGCTTCGCCGGTTTGTGAATAAAAAATAAAGAGTTGACAGGTTAAGTTATTTCTGTTTATATTTGCATGTTTTCAACAAAATTGTTGACTTATCAACAGTTCAGTCATTTGTTGACGACTAGTCAAATGAAATATTGTTTTTTGGTATAGCTTTGCGAGTGAAATAATTAAGCTTAAAAGTATGGGTAAAATAATAGCTTTGGCAAATCAAAAGGGCGGAGTAGGAAAAACGACAACGACCATAAATCTTGGTGCTTCATTGGCTGTGCTTGACAAGAAGGTGCTGATCGTAGATGCCGACCCACAGGCAAATGCGTCATCCGGACTTTCTGTTGATATACGGAATGTGAAATTGTCTATCTATGAATGTCTGATTAATGGGGATCCTGCAGAAGAGGCTATCCTGCCTACTGAAGTGGAAAACCTATATATCATACCGTCCCATATAGATTTGGTGGGTGCAGAAATTGAGATGTTGAATATTGAAAACCGAGAACAATTACTTCGTCAAGTGTTAGAACCGCTGAAAGACAAGTATGATTTTATCTTGATTGACTGTTCACCTTCTCTCGGATTAATTACAGTTAATTCACTTACTGCTGCCGATTCAGTTATTATACCTGTACAATGTGAGTATTTTGCACTGGAAGGAATTAGTAAATTGTTGAATACGATTAAGATTATCAAGTCAAAACTAAATACTTCATTGGAAATTGAAGGCTTCTTGATGACGATGTATGATTCTCGCCTTCGCTTGGCAAATCAGATTTATGAAGAGGTAAAGAAGCCATTTAGAGACTTGGTATTTGATACGGTTATTCAAAGAAATATCAAGCTAAGTGAAGCTTCAAGCTATGGAAAACCGGCATTACTGTATGATGCAGAGTCAAAAGGTTCATTAAACCACATCCAATTGGCTCAGGAATTAATAGAAAAGAATAAGAAATAAAACTAAGATATTTGTATTATGGCAGGACTTAAAAGATCGCCGCTCGGTCGCGGATTAGATGCGCTGATTACGATGGATGACCTGAAAACAGGAGGATCATCTTCTATCAGTGAGATAGAATTGAGTAAGATTCAACCTAATCCTGAACAACCCCGTACGGTCTTTGAAGAGGAAGCGTTAGAGGAACTTGCTACATCGATTCGTTCGTTGGGTGTAATTCAGCCCATCACGCTGCGTGAAATTTCTCCAGAAAAGTATATGATTATTTCCGGAGAGCGACGTTATCGTGCTTCCTTAAAAGCCGGATTGAAACAAATCCCTGCTTATATAAAGACCGCCGACGATGAAAATGTCGTTGAGATGGCGTTAATCGAAAACATTCAACGTGAAGACCTTAACTCCATAGAAATTGCTTTGGCCTATCAAAAACTGATAGACATCTACGGACTGACACAAGAACGCCTGAGTGAACGTGTGGGCAAGAAGCGTGCTACTATCGCCAACTATCTCCGTTTGCTTAAATTGCCGGCAGAAATACAGATGGGTCTGAAGGATAAGAAGATTGATATGGGGCATGCACGTGCATTGCTGCCTGTTGAAGATCCAAAGGAACAACTTAAACTGTACGAACGTATCCTTACTGAAGGACTGTCGGTACGTAGCGTAGAAGAAACTGTTCGAAGTGCAAGCGGGGCTGAGCCGAAAAAAGAAAAGAAAAAGTCGAGTACGTTATTGCCGGAAGAATATAACCTGTTAAAGGATCATTTGTCATCTTTCTTTAAAACGAAAGTACAATTGACTTACAACGATAAAGGAAAAGGGAAAATAACTATTCCTTTTGCGTCTGAAGAACAATTGGAGGAATTGATTGGTTTGCTTGACAAACTAAAACGATAAGTAGTTTAGTGTGAATAACTCTTTTAGGATAAATAAACTGATTCTATGCCTGTGCGTCTCGTTATGTGTAGCTCAGGCTGTGAGTTCGCAGGAAGTCGTTCCTGTTGAGGGAAATAAAATAATAGAGGATACAATCACGGTTAATGTTGATGCGTTTGCTGATTCGTTAGTTGTTGAATCTGTAGATTCTGTGACCCGTGCTGTGTTACTGGCTGCAGATTCTCTTTCTCTGACATCACCGGAAGGGCTGCCGGAGATTCAGCCGTTTAAGCCGAATCCGACAAAGGCATTGATTTTATCTGCTATAGTACCCGGCTTGGGGCAAATTTACAATCGGAAGTATTGGAAACTACCCATTATTTACGGGGGATTGATGGGATGTGTATATGCCATGACGTGGAATCATGGAAACTATACGGATTATTCGAATGCTTATTGGGCAACTGTTCAAGAAAATCCGCTGGAGTACAAAGATATGTGGCAGAACTTCGTTACCGGCTCGATCGATTGGAATGACAACGATGCCATGTTGGCTAAGGCCAAAGATAAAGCCTTTCAAAACCAATTAAAAGGGAGGAAAGACTATTTCAGACGTTTCCGCGACATGAGTATATTTATTGGAGTTGGCGTTTATGTTCTGGGGATGCTCGACGCGTATGTTGATGCGCATCTGTTTGATTTTGATATCTCTCCGGACTTATCTATGAGACTGGAACCGGCAATTACACCGGCTACTAGTTATACACCACAAGTATATGGAATAAATTGCAGTATAAATTTTTAGTAGGATGATAAAGCAATTCTTGATAGTAACGGGTTTAATGCTAAGTCTGGGTCTCGCTTTTGCGCAAGAAGTAGAAGAAGTTGATGAAGAACAATTCTCTGTTCTTTCGCAAGATGAACTAATAGATGAGGTTGGTTATATCCCGGAGAGCTTGGATGCAAATGTGGATAGCCTGTTGCATTCTTGGCATGTAAGGTATTTTACCTCTGCAGTAGAGTACTGTCAGGATGATGAAAAGAATGTTTCTTTCCCTGAGTCTACTTACAGAGAACGTTTGGAAAGGCTTCCTCGTATCATTCCAATGCAATACAATGATGTTGTGCGTAAGTGTATAGACTTGTATGCAGAGCGTCGTCGAGGATTGGTGCGCTATATGCTAGGTATGGCAGATTATTATTTCCCAATAATCGAACAAATTTTGGATGAACATGACCTCCCTTTGGAATTGAAATATCTGGCAGTAGTAGAAAGTGCTTTAAATCCAACTGCTTTGTCGCGTGTCGGGGCTTCAGGGCTTTGGCAATTTATGTTGCCTACA
Source organism: Bacteroidota bacterium (assembly GCA_023429375.1). Classification (GTDB taxonomy): domain Bacteria; phylum Bacteroidota; class Bacteroidia; order Bacteroidales; family Tannerellaceae; genus Massilibacteroides. The sequence continues at coordinate 387,591 of JAEYVY010000007.1, forward strand.
GGGAAGATATATGGACTTACGATAAATAGTTTGGTCGACGAGAGGCTTGATCCTGTCAAGTCCACTTATGCAGCCTGCCGCTACTTTAAGGATATGTATGCCATCTATAATGATTGGAACCTGGTGCTGGCAGCTTATAACTGTGGTCCGGGGAATGTGAATAAGGCAATGAGACGTTCGGGAAAAACCGACTTTTGGTCCATATTCCCTTATCTGCCAAAAGAAACCCGCTCTTACGTTCCTTTATTTATAGCGGCCAATTACATCATGAACTATTACTGCGAGCATAATCTCTGTCCGGTAGAAACGAATATGCCGATGGCTACAGATACGATCATGGTGAACAAACCGCTTCATTTTAAACAAATAGCCGATGTATTATCGCTTGATGTAGAGCAGATTCGTGTACTCAATCCACAATATAAAAGAGATATTGTTCCGGGTAATATTGGTCCTTCCATTTTGAAATTACCTGCAGCTCAGACCTATGCATTCGTGGAAAATGAAGACACGATTTATGTGCATGGAGCTGATTCGTTATTGGCAAATGTATTAAGTAATACGACAGAGTTTAAATCTACCCGCGAACGAATTGTGCATATTGCGAAGGCAGGAGAAAACCTTCATGTTGTAGGAAATAAATATGGTGTTACAGCCAAGGATATCCGTAAGTGGAATGGATTGGGCAGCAACCGGATTGCTCCGGGAAAACGACTGGTCGTTTATGTTGATAATGGTGGGATACCTTTTGAAACGAAAACAGCCTCAAAGACTACAACGGCAGAGAAATCATCAGCAAAATCAGCTGAAACAAACATTGAAAAGAGTGAAAACGGAGACTTTTTATCCTATAAAGTTCAATCAGGTGACTCTCTGTATTCAATTTCGAAGAAATATCCAGGGGTGAGCGTTGCGCTGATACAGAAAACAAATGATTTATCAAGTACAAATCTACGCCCGGGGCAAGTGTTGAAAATTCCTGTAATTTGAGCCTTATTCGGTTGTAAATATTGAATTGAACAACTTGTTCAAGCAGAAATAAACCCGTTACTTGGTTGCAGACTACGCAATCAGAGTAGCGGGTCTTTTTTAATAAAAATAATCTATAGACTGACTGTCCTTTTCCGATGCAAAAATTGATTGAAATTAATATATTTGTATATTGATGTCGAAACATATAAAGAGGTTTACTATGAGTGATGCGAATAAATCCGAAGTTGAAGAGATGTCTGCCGATGAGAAGCAGATTCGGGCTGAGTTTGATGCGCTTCTTCAAGATTATTTGAACTCTAATCACCGAAGAAAGGTTGAATTGATTACCAAGGCATTTGAGTTTGCCAATCAGGCTCACTCGGGTGTTAAACGTCGTTCAGGGGAGCCTTATATCTTACATCCACTGGCTGTGGCCCGTATCGTTTGCAAAGAGATGGGCTTGGGCTCTACGTCGATTTGTTCGGCTTTGTTGCACGATGTGGTTGAAGATACGGAATATACTGTTGAAGATATCAGTAATATGTTTGGCCCTAAGATTGCACAAATAGTTGACGGGCTTACTAAAATTTCCGGTGGTATCTTTGGTGAGAAAGCTTCGGCGCAAGCGGAAAACTTCCGTAAACTGTTGCTTACTATGAGTGATGATATACGCGTCATTCTGATCAAGATTGCAGACCGATTGCATAATATGCGTACATTGGGTTCGCTTCTTCCGGCTAAACAATATAAGATTGCCGGCGAGACGCTTTACCTATACGCTCCCATGGCACATAGACTCGGCCTTTTTTCAATTAAAACAGAATTGGAAGACCTGAGCTTCAAATACGAACATCCGCAAGAATATGCTTATATAAAGGACCGTTTGGACGCTACGGAAGCAGACCGTAATGCCTTGTTTGAGCATTTTGCCGTTCCTGTCGATAAGAAGTTGCAAAGCATGGGGCTTAAATATGAAATGCGTGCCCGTGTGAAATCTGCCTACTCTATCTGGAGTAAAATGGAGACAAAGGGCGTTTCATTCGATGAAATATATGATATCTATGCCGTACGAATTATATTCGAGGCTCAGCCTAATGTAGACGAAAAGACACAATGCTGGGAAATATATTCAGCCATTACGGATATTTACCGCATACGGCCTGACCGGATTAGAGACTGGGTGAGCCGTCCGAAGGCAAATGGCTATCAAGCGTTACACTTGACTGTTATGGGTCCTGATGGACAATGGGTGGAAATCCAGATTCGCAGCCGACGCATGGATGACATTGCCGAAAAAGGTTTTGCTGCACATTGGAAATATAAAGAACACAATGTCGAAGAAGATACCGAACTCGACAAGTGGCTGCATACTATTACAGAGATTTTGGAAAACCCGAATCCCAATGCGCTGGATTTTCTGGATACAATTAAGCTCAACCTGTTTAGTTCCGAAATATTTGTGTTTACACCGAAAGGAGATATTAAAACTCTTCCATTAGGGGCTACGGCGTTAGATTTTGCGTATGCCCTTCATACGAATATTGGAAATAAGTGTATTGGAGCAAAGGTTAACCATCGTCTTGTACCATTAAGTCACCCACTGGCTAGTGGTGATCAGGTAGAAATCCTTACTTCTCGCTCACAAGAGCCGCAAGCTGAATGGCTGAACTTTGTAACAACTGCAAAAGCAAAAGCAAAGGTAGACTATGCTCTGAAGCGTTCACGTCGCGAAGCTGTCCGTGAAGGAGAGCATAAAGTGATAGAAATGTTTAGGAACGTAGAGATTGAGCCTACTACGACTGAACTTGATAAACTGGCACTTTATTATGGTTTCCCGAAACGTGAAGACTTGTTCTACTCTGTTCAGAAGGGAGAGACCGTACTACTTGAAAATCTGAAAAAGATACTGAAAGAGAAAACGGATAACAAGTTTTTTAAATACCTGAAGCAAGCCTTGCGTGTAGGCAGAACACAAGAACCAGAAGCATTGCCGGCTGAAGTAGAATCAACCGAGAAAGTAAAAGAAAAGCCCAGTTTCGATAAGAAACGGCCTTACGTGCTTAGAGAAGAGGCGTTGAATCATAGTTATATGTTGGCTGATTGTTGTAAGCCGATTCCTGGTGACGATGCCTTAGGGTTTATTAATGATGATGGGAATGTGGTAGTGCATAAACGTTCTTGCCCTATTGCGATGCGCTTGAAGAGCAGTTTTGGTGAACGTATCTTGTCAACAGAATGGAGTAGTCATAAAACTGTTTCATTTGATGCTACACTCGAAGTTAAGGGAATCGATTCATTGGGTGTGTTAAGCAATATCTCAAAAATAATTTCTGAAGACTTCAATGTCAACATCCAACGAATGACAATAGAAGCCAAAGACGGTGTGTTCGAGGGCAAAATAAAGATGAAGGTACACGATGTGGAAGATATTCAGAAAATCTGTATCAAACTGTCCAAATTGAAGAGCATTAAGTCGGTAGGTCGTGTTTCAGAGTGATGGTTTTGCTTGCTGATACGGTACGCCATAGCGGGGCAAGCCCGCAATGACGGCAGTATATGATTTAAAAAGGTAGATCGTCTACCGGATTGGCCGGGCCAAAATCAGGGGCAGCAGGAATGTTTACTACTGGAGATGGGGCTACTTCCGGTGCTGATTGCATAGCTACGCGATCAACTTTCCAGGCATTAATATTCGTAAACCAACGTCCTTGGTATTCTCTGCTATCAATATCAAAAAAGACATTCACGTCTTCTCCTAACTTTATATTTGCTTGAGCAATTCGATCGGCTCCAAATATTTGAAAGCATACTTTCTTTGGGTATTGGTCATAGGTTTCCAATACGTATTCTTGTTTTTTCCACTCGTTACCATTTTTGCTTGTACCGCCTTGCTCAGGTAGTATAGCAATAATCTTTCCTGTAATTTCCATGTTTGTCTTTTTATATTGACTGCGAATTTACGGTTTTCCGCCGTAAGTTGCTAATTGTTTGTGTGAGGTTTTGATTCCTTATTGCTCGTCTTGTTGTGATTCCAACGTATCGAATGCTTCGCGGATAGATAGCAGTTCAGCTTTGATTTGTTTGAGTCTATTTACTATTTCAGCCTGTTTAATTGTTGTCTCTTTATTGTCTTTCAATTTCTGTCGCGCTCCGGCCAGCGTCATCCCTCTTTCTTTTACCAGATAATAAATGAGGCGGATGGCTTCGATATCTACAGTCTTATAGAAGCGCGTACCTTTTCCTGACTTTCGTGGGCGTATGGTATTAAACTCTTTCTCCCAAAAGCGAAGAGTAGACTCGTTTAGATTAAACATAGCAGCCACTTCGCTGATGGAGTAATAAAGTTTTTTATTGCTAGAATCTTTCTCTTCCATAGTATCAATCCATTACCTGGCCATGATTTTCTGCAATCTGAATCATGCGATCGTATTCTTCAGGAGTTAAATCCATAAAGTAATACTTAGCAGGGTTGTCGTTCTTCCCGCGTACAATTACCTCGTAATGCAGGTGTGCTCCAGTGGATTTACCAGTATTACCGACAAAACCGATTACCTCTCCACGCTTTACTTTTTGACCTACGCAGGCTTTAAATTTCTGCATATGTCCGTATAGAGTCTTATAGCCGAATCCATGGTCGATAGTCAAACAGTTGCCATAACCTTGTTTCCATCCTGCAAAGGTAACGACTCCATTTCCCGTAGCATAGATTTCAGTGCCTACTTTAGCCGAAAAGTCCATTCCGGCGTGGAATCTCGGCGTACGGTAAATCGGGTCGATACGCATACCATAACCGGAAGCGGTTCGGGTGAGGTCCTTATTAGAAATTGGTTGTATAGAAGGGATACACATTAATCTTTCCTCTTGCGTCTTACCCATGTTTATCAACTCTTCCAAAGAATTAGATTGTACGTAGAGCTGCTTGCGCAAGATATCCATTTTTTTAGTTGTTGCGATAATCAGATCCGAATTGGGAAGATTAGAAAGGTGCTCATATCTGTTCGTTCCTCCGAAACCGGATTTACGAATCGATTCAGGAATCGATTCAGCCTGAAAAATCGCTCGGTAAAGATTCTCGTCACGTTGCTGAATATCGGATAGTACATCGAGTGCATCATTCAGGCGAAGAGATAGAATTTCGAATTGTGTTTGCAGTAATTTATTTTCTTTAACGAGCAGGGCTTCCTTGGGTGAGTCAATCAGATATGACAAGGCAAAGAAGGCGCCTACGCCATAAGCTATACCAGTACTTAAATGGCGTAAGATGCTGAAAATGCGATCTTTCGTAGAAGGGTATACCCGCTCGTAGCTAAGTGTCGTGGGGTTATAGAGATAGTACGTTTTTCGGGTCTTGAACAGTTTCATTTAATATTTTGTTTATTAAACACTCGCAAAAATAATAATTTGGAGTACTTTTGCAAATTGTTTTTCAGAATATTAACGAGACTATACAGACGTATGTTGACAGCAAAAGAAACCCGAGAATCCTTTAAAGCGTTTTTTGCTTCAAAAGGACATCAGATTGTGCCTTCAGCTCCAATGGTGATTAAAGGCGATCCTACATTGATGTTTACAAATGCAGGAATGAATCAATTCAAGGATATCATCCTGGGTAATGTTCCGATCAAATACCCTCGCATAGCCGACTCACAGAAATGTCTTCGCGTAAGCGGTAAACATAACGATTTGGAAGAAGTAGGACACGATACCTATCACCACACCATGTTTGAGATGCTTGGTAACTGGTCTTTTGGTGACTATTTCAAGGAAGAAGCAATTAACTGGGCGTGGGAATATCTGGTAGAAGTATTGAAATTAAATCCGGAACGTCTTTATGCAACCGTGTTTGAAGGAAGCGAAGCTGAAGGGTTGAGCCGAGACGATGAAGCCGCCAGCTATTGGGGACAATACTTACCCAAAGATCATATCCTGAACGGCAATAAAAAAGATAATTTCTGGGAAATGGGAGATACAGGCCCTTGCGGTCCTTGTTCTGAAATACATATAGACCTTCGTTCGGATGAAGAACGTGCTGCTATTAGCGGTGCTGAAATGGTGAATAAAGATCATCCTCAGGTAATTGAAATCTGGAACCTGGTATTTATGCAATACAACCGCAAAGCTGATGGTTCGTTAGATCCGCTGCCTGCTAAGGTTATCGATACCGGTATGGGATTTGAACGTCTGTGTATGGCTCTACAAGGCAAAACATCGAACTATGATACGGATGTATTCCAGCCAATCATTCAAGAAATAGCAGAAAAGAGCGGTTTCAAATATGGTGAAGACAAGCAAAAAGACGTTGCTATGCGTGTTATTGCCGACCATATTCGTACGATTGCCTTTTCAATAACTGACGGACAGTTGCCTTCGAATGCTAAGGCAGGTTATGTGATACGTCGTATTCTCCGTCGTGCCGTACGTTACGGATATACGTTCCTTGACCGTCGTGAAGCCTTTATGTACAATCTGTTGCCTGTGTTGATTGAGACTATGGGTGATGCTTACCCTGAACTGATTGCTCAGAAGACATTGATCGAAAAGGTAATCAAGGAAGAGGAAGAATCATTCTTGCGTACGTTGGAAACAGGTATTCGCTTGCTTGATAAGAAGATTGCTGAGGCAAAAGCTGCCGGCATCAATATATTAAATGGAGTAGATGCGTTTACTCTATATGATACTTACGGATTCCCATTAGACTTGACAGAGCTTATCCTTCGTGAAAATAAGATGGAGGTAAACATCGACGAGTTTAATGCAGAAATGCAAAAGCAGAAAGAACGTGCAAGAAACGCTGCTGCAATAGAAACGGGAGACTGGGTTATCGTTAAAGAAGGAGATAGCCAATTTGTTGGATATGATTTCTTCGAAACTGAAGTAGAAATCCTCCGTTACCGTAAAATCAAACAAAAGAACAAAGAACTTTATCAGTTGGTATTAGATAAGACTCCGTTCTACGCAGAAATGGGTGGACAAGTAGGAGACAGCGGATGGCTTATCTCCGGAGACGAGAAAATCGATATCATCGATACCAAACGTGAGAACAACCTACCTGTTCATCTGACAGTCAATTTGCCTAAAGATGTGACGGCTACCTTTGTCGCAAAAATTGACGAAGCAAAACGTATTCAATGTGAATGCAACCATACCGGTACACACTTGCTTCATGAAGCTTTGCGCGAAGTATTGGGAACACACGTGGAACAAAAAGGATCGTATGTTTCTCCGGAAACGCTGCGCTTTGACTTCTCACATTATCAGAAAGTTACTGATGCCGAAATTCGTGAGATCGAAAGACGTGTAGGACAGAAAATCCGTGCCAACTATGCGATGGAAGAGCACCGCTCGATGCCGATCAACGAAGCAAAGGCAATGGGGGCAATGGCCTTGTTCGGTGAAAAATACGGTGATGAAGTGCGTGTCATTAAGTATGGTAGCTCAGTTGAATTATGCGGAGGAACACATATTCCTTCTACCGGAATGATCGGTTCACTTCGTATTATTGGTGAAAGCTCGATTGCCGCAGGTGTACGCCGTATAGAAGCAGTAACAGCAGAAAAAGCAGAAGAATATACTTTTGCGATGCAAGATGTGCTGTCAGAACTGCGTGCGATGATGAATAATATGCCTAATGTAGTACAAGCTGTTAAGAAGTCGCTCGAAGAAAATACCGAAATGAAGCATCGATTAGAGCAATTCATGAAAGAAAAAACAAAACAAATGAAAGAAGAATTGCTGTCTAGAGCTGAAAACAAAAACGGAATCTTGGTTGTGCACTATGTAGGCGGAGGTAATGCCGATATGGGTAAAGACATCGCTTTCCAATTGAAGGGCGAAATAAAGGATCCATTCATCTTTGTTGGAGGATTTATTGAAAACGCCAAATGTACTTTGATGGTTATGCTGAGTGATGACTTAGTAGCTGAAGGACTGAATGCGTCTAAGATGGTTAAAGATTCAGCTAAACATATCCAAGGTGGTGGCGGAGGTCAACCTCATTTCGCTACAGCCGGAGGTAAGAATATTGACGGATTAGCAATCGCTGTCAACGAGATTATAGCATCATTGAATAAATAATAGGATATAACATGGATAAACGGAACGTCATCATTTGTAAAGATTTGAAGGTTGAACTGGAGGCTTATCTTCATGAGCTCAAGTTTGATAAGGTATTCATTTTGACAGATGAGAACACGTTTAAAAACTGCTATCCTGTATTACAAGAAGTTGAGATGCTATCACAGGCTCCGGTGTTTACCGTCGGGGCCGGTGATATACATAAAAATATTGAAGAAGTTGCCGGATTATGGACTCGCTTGTGTGAACACGGAGCATCCCGCAACACCCTTCTTATCAACCTCGGTGGAGGAATGATAACAGATATGGGAGGTTTTGTCGGAGCAACCTTTAAGCGGGGCTTACAGACAATTAATATTCCAACAACACTGATGGCTTCGGTCGATGCAGCAGTTGGTGGAAAAACGGGGATTAACTTCAATGGACTAAAAAACGAAATAGGGTCTTTTTATCCCCCTCTTTGTGTTTTCATCTACAACAAATTCCTGCATACATTAGATCGTGCAAATATTCTTTCGGGATATGCTGAAATGATAAAACATGCGTTGATCTCTTCCAAAGAGGTTTATGATGATGTTTTTTCTTACGATCCGGATTGCGGTGATTCAGATCAATTAGACAGATTGGTTGCACAGTCTGTTGCCATCAAAGAACGAATTGTTGAAGAAGATCCGAAAGAAAGAGGAATCAGAAAAGCATTAAATCTGGGGCACACCATTGGTCATGCATACGAAAGTCTGTCGTTCAAGAAAAACACTCCGTTGCTTCATGGTCATGCCGTAGCAGCAGGATTGGTTGGCGAACTGTATCTTTCTCATAAAGTATGCGGATTCCCCATGCAAGTGCTGTCGCAGGTAGTTTATTATTTGAAGGACTATTATTCTCCTTTCATTCATGACTGTGACGATTATGAGACACTCTATGAATTGATGACGCACGACAAGAAGAACGAAGGCGGCATCATCAATTTTACGTTGTTATCCAACATCGGAGAGGTGCAGATTAATCAGTCTGTGGATAAGCAGGATATCCTTGGCGCTCTCGATTTTTACAGGGAAAGCTTTGGTATCTGACAAAAAAAGCCTAATTTTGCACACGAAAAATGAGCGGGGTGTAGCTCAGCCCGGTTAGAGTACGCGTCTGGGGGGCGTGTGGTCGGACGTTCGAATCGTCTCACCCCGACTGTTAAGGATCAGGGATTTACGATAAAAAGTAAATCCCTTTTTTATTTGTGGAATAATATTCTTTCATTTGCTTCTATTCCTAAATTAGAAAGAAAACGAAGCTTGTGTTGGAATCTGACTTATTTTGAACTGAAAATCTAATATATCTTCTTGGTCATGAAAAGAGCCATTCAATCAAATCTATGCTTTTTAGCCCTTTTAATTTGGGGCGGCATCATCCCTGGATGCAGTAATAAGAATGAAACAAGCAATCCGGAAATAGTAGAAAATCATGTATTCAAAGAATACTTCAGTGGTGAGCGGTCTATTTTAATAAGCGGACACAGAGGGGGTAGAGGTGTAGGAATACCCGAAAACTGTTGGAATACCTTTGAGGTAATCACAAATGAAATGCCTGTCTTTTTCGAGATAGATCCCAGACTTACGAAAGATAGTGTTATCGTGCTCTTGCACGACGAGAGTTTAGAAAGAACCACGAACGGCATCGGTAAACTTTCCGATTATACCTGGGAAGAAGTGCAGCAATTCTATCTGAAAGACCTATACGGTGAAGTTACTACACATAAAATCCCCAAATTAGAAGATGTCCTTCTTTGGAGCAAGGGTAAAACGGTACTAAATTTAGATAAAAAGGATGTTCCGATGGAAATGATTGTGGAGTTAATCCGTAAGTGTGATGCGGAGAAATACATTATGCTAACCGTACATACAGGCGCACAGGCTCGGTACTATTATGATCGCTTTCCCAATATCATGTTATCGGCTTTTGTCCGGAATGCCAAAGAATACGAAGATATGTCTATCTCGGGTGTACCCTGGGAAAATATGATTGCTTATGTAGGCGCTACAATCAACGAAAAGAATAAGGATATAGTTGAAAAGCTTCATCAAAAGAATGTCAAGTGTATGATTTCTGTCGCTCCTACCCATGATCGACTGGAAGACCGAGAAGAAAGAATAAAAGCTTACAGGGAAGAGATTGCTAAAAAGCCGGATATTATAGAATCTGACTTTCCTCTGGATGTGTGGTTTGCGCTGAACAATAAATAAACCATTCTGAATCTGACGATATGTTGAGCCTTGTAGATATTTTGAAATCGGCAAACGATACCAAAGGTCTTATGCTGGGGATCGGAGTGATTGACAAGGTTGGAGAATTTTTTAAAGAACAATTTCCCCGGCAAAAAGTAATCGTCGTTGCTGATTCAACCACATATGATGTAGCTGGAAAGACGGTTGAGGAAAACCTAAAGCAAGCAGGCATTGAGCAATATCCCCCGTTTATTTATAAGACGAAAGATCTGTATGCCGAATATTCTTATGTAGATGAATTGGTTGAGGCGCTAAAAAAACACAAAGCTATACCAGTAGCGGTTGGTTCGGGTACGATCAATGACCTTACTAAACTTGCTTCGTACCTTACTCAGAGACCATACCTCTGTGTCGCAACAGCTGCTTCAATGGATGGTTACACAGCATTCGGAGCATCTATTACGGCCGACGGGGCGAAGCAAACATTCAACTGCCCGGCTCCTCAGGCTTGTCTTGCAGATATTGATATCATTCGCAAAGCTCCACAAAAAATGACTTCTTCAGGCTATGCTGATCTTTTTGCCAAAATAACCGCAGGTGCAGACTGGATTTTATCAGATATGTTGGGCATTGAAGCTATCGATGAGCAACCGTGGAGTATAGTACAAGATGGCTTGCACGAATCTCTGGCCGACCCAGAAGGCGTAAGGAATGAGGATGTAAAAACAATATCTACTTTGACAAATGGACTTATTATGAGTGGTTTTGCCATGCAATGTTCCAAATCGAGTCGCCCGGCTTCAGGTGCCGAACATCAATTCAGCCATTTATGGAATATGGAGCATCATCTGAATAATGGAGAGATGGTTTTCCATGGTTTTCAGGTAGCCATAGGTACGCTGTCGGTACTTGCTCTGTATGAAGAATTTCTGAATCACCCAATCATGGAGCTCGATATTCAGGCCTGTTGTGAAGTCTGGCCAACGGAAGATGAGTTAGCCCAAGAAGCGTTGGCAATCTTCAAAGGAACGGACTTCCCTGAAATTGGGCTGCAGGAAACAAAAGCAAAATATATTTCTAAAACTGAACTTGCCGGACAGTTGCAGTTACTAAAAGACCGCTGGCCGGAGATAAAAAGAAGATTAACGGCTCAGCTGATCCCATTTGAGGAAGCCAAAAAACGACTTAAACTTGTCGGTGCACCAACAGAACCGGAAGAAATCGGCATTTCGCGGAACTATCTGAGACAGTCTTATGTAAAAGCCCAATATATACGCCGACGTTTTACTATATTGGATATTGCAGTCCGTACCAATTGCATGGGCCAATGGTTAGACAAACTATTTGGGGAGAATGGAGTATGGGGAATTAAATAGAACTGTAAAATTCAAAATTATAAACTATAAATTACCATGAAGAATATTCATATTTGTATCGTTTTAGGTGTACTGTTGGGCTTCTGCTCTTGTACTCAAAATGCACCAAAGGAAATTGTATTGAAAGCTTGTGCTTTTAATACCGGACACTTCAATCAAGGCAAGCTTGGTGGCTATCAGGGAGGAAATGTACTTGACACCTTATCTATCTGGAAGGATTGGGTAGGTAAACAAGAATGTGATATTTTATTCCTACAGGAATGGAATATGTATTTTGATAAGGATAGTGCCTATAATGCTCAGCAAGAGATACTCGATCCTTATTATAAAAACATTCTTTGGGGAGATAATAATACTTGGATACATAATGGTATTTGCACGAATTTGCCTTTGGAAAATAAAAGGATCGAGTATTTGTCAGGTGATTATTATGCCGTTGTGGCGGATGTGGAAATTGCTGATCAAAAAGTGGCCTTAATCTCAGTTCATTTGAATTGGCAGAAGGAACATCACATGAATGACTTGGACCAATTCATCAAATTTTTGTCCGGTTTTGATACCTTTATTGCGGGTGGGGATATGAACGCTTCGCAGGCAGAGCAGCTTATGTTCAAACAAGCCGGATTCAATATTGCTAATGGCGGAGACTCCGGATTTATTTGCACATTTCCTAAGGGAGCGGTCAATAACACAAATTATTGTCTCGACAATATTGTGACATCGGCAAACATTGAAATAAGACATCCACATTCTGTCGTTACGAATGTAAACGACCAGGATCATTTTCCGATTCTTGCCGAAATTGTCATCAAATCAAAGAATTAACGACTTTCAAGAAGGATAGATTTTGGTTTATATTTCAAATGTAAGCAAATACATATTTCTCAAAATGAGGTATCATTAAATTTCATTTTTGAGGAGAAATGCAAAGGGCGAATTACAGTTGTAATTTGCCCTTTATTACAACTGTTTTTTTTGTGTGTAAAAAAAGAGAAATAGAACTATTTGCTAAAAGGGAGCTATTGCTTGCAGGCGAACCTCTTCTTTGGTTACCGGATGTATGAAAGTAAGCCGTTCGGCATGCAGATAGAGCCGCCCGCCCCTTTTGCCATAAAGTGAATCACCCACGATGGGAGCATTTAGTCCGGAAGGGTGTGCCGCATGAACACGAAGTTGGTGTGTTCGTCCGGTTTGAGGATAGAATGCTACCCGTGTACCTTGTGTTTCGCGTCCTAAAACTTCATATCGGGTGATGGCTGGTTTTCCGTATTGGAAATTAACCGTTTGCCGAGGCCGATCGTCCGGATCCAGGCAAAGCGGAAGCTCAATTGCTCCCTGTGCACAAAGAATATCTCCATCAAGGATGGCGATGTACCGCTTCTCCATCTTACGATTTTTAAACAGGACCTGTAACTGTTTATGTATTTCTTTGGTTTTAGCCAGCAGCAGGAGCCCCGATGTGGCCATATCCAATCGGTGAACGATAAGCGGACCATCGGCCTCGGGGTAGCTGGCTTTCATCCAGTCGTACACTGAATAGAGGCTTTGCTTTCCGGGAACCGACAGCATGCCTGCCGGTTTGTTTACCGCTACTATCCAATCGTCTTCATATACAACCTCGGGCGATGCATGGCGGTGCGTGTCGCATAACAGCGGATTATCTTCCACCGTGAGTCCCTGTAACATGAAATTGAGTATAGGTCCGCATTTCCCACTGCAGGCAGGATAGTAATTCCCATGGCGGCGAATCTCCGTTTTAGGTGAATCCCCCCACCAGAATTCTGCCATGGCAATCGGTCTCAACGAATGCAGATAGGCAAACTGCAGCAATTTGGGTGCGGCACATTCGCCAGCACCGGCTGGAGGTATCTTGCCCGTAGCATCTTCAAAGACCTTTCGTAAAGCCTGTTTCTCTCCTTTGGCATTCAGCAACACAAAGCAATCAAACAATTGCTGTTGCAGCGCTGCAGAGCGTGTTTTACGTTCCGTACAAAGCGATTCAATTTCTTGCACAAACCTGTCCACTTCCTGTTGCAGTAGAGCAATCTTATCAAGCCAAAAACGCTCCAACCTTTTCAATTCTGCTTTGGCAAACTGACTTTCGCGAATTAATTGTTGGCTTTCCCATTCATTTACTCCCTCTTTTCTACGTTTATCCCTTGCCTCTTTTCCTGCTTTCAGCTCTTTTTTAGCCTCTGCCAATTTATGGTAAGCCTCATTCCGGGCTTCCTGAAGCTGTTCCTTGAGTAGTAAGAATGTCGGATCATTCTCCAAGGTATCGATTCGGCTGTTAAGGGCTGAAATGTTTCTCTCTTCCACTCTGAAGAACCCATCCGGATCAGAAAAATTGCAGATGGGAGGAACAAACCACGGGTGACAGCTTTTTCCCTCCAGATTTCCCGAAAATGCCGCGAGAAATCCCAATGTATTATCCGAAGTCTGCACAACTAACACTCCGAACATCTTTCCCTGTTGCAGCTCATCGGCCCACGCTTTCTGTTCCTTCAGATAGGCTTGTACCTCATGGGCTGCCAATATGCACAGCGGATGAGGCTCATAATGGAACGGAAAGGTGAATTTTTCCGGTAAAGGAAACCTTTCTGCCGATTTAGGAAAAGAATGTGTCATGGCATGGAACATTATACTGTGTATGATAAAAAGTGGCACAAAGATACGAATTTTCAATAGGAAAGATTGTCCGAGTATTCAAACTGAATACTCTTTATAAGTGGATTCATTTATGATTTATTGATTACTTTCTGATGACCCGATACCCTTACCATTTCACAATACAGGATATTCATTATTCATTAGAGAATATTGCAGAAATTGGAAGTCTCCTTTTCTGTTTGCATTTTATTCTTTTTCCAAATCTATACTTATGTAGGTGTGTTCCCATTTGTTGATTTTGCTGGTTCCGATGTCGATTATGAAGCCGGGCCAAACGATAACGTTCCATAGTGAGATGGGATTGAATGTTGATTCAAGTATAAATGGGTAAGGCCTGTAGCCTTCCTTTTTTGCAACAAGATGTTTGTCGAATAGCTTCTTTCTGAAGGAGACAGTCACTGTTTGATCACTACCGATTTCAGCAATTTTGATGTTTGTCGCCGTATCATAAATCTTAATTCCCTCTATTCCACTAAAGGTTATAGGCTGTTTGGAACGCGTAAAAACTGTAGCGCATGAAGTCATCAAGCATACAAAAATGAATACTAATAGATGGGTTTTCATAATGTGAACTGTTTAGTTTTTACAAATCCTAATGGCATAAAACTGTGTAATTGGGGGGGATGTTAAAATAAAGAACGTTTGTAATGGTTTTAAAGATAGTTCATTTCTTTCAATTTTAAAAGAGGGGAATTCGTTTTTCTTCCACGCGAATATACGGGTTGTACCAGTACATATCCGACCTTCTTGTCTTTTGATTACGATGAATTTTAAAAAAGATTGTGATCATTATTTAAAAGGATTGGGGTGTTTTTCTATTTCTATATCTGTGAAAAAGATTTACTATATATATAGAAAAGTTTTTCTATATATATGGAAATAGAAAATGATATCAATCGTTTTTAAAAAGCTACGTAATGTTTCTGATTTTTATCGGAATACATTCTTACCTTTGCAGGAAGTGTTAAGGCCGGATTTCCTTCTCCTGCTTAGGACTATATTGAAAGTTCAATAGACCTGAATAAGGAGTTGATAAAGCATCCTTCGGCTACGTTCTTTGCTCGTGTGACGGGCGATTCGTTGAAGGATGCCGCATTGGAGATTGGCTATCTCGTGCTGGTGGACAAATCGCTTCCTTACGAGCATGGCAAGATGGCTATCTGTTTTATCGACGCTGATTTTACGACTTAAAGACATACGGTAATATGGTATATATTGAGACTGAACGGTTGATACTTAGAGACTGGACGGAAGACGACCTGGCTGTATTTCAGCAAATGAATAGCGATCCGGTAACCATGGAGTTCTTTCCAAACCTATTGACACCTGAGGGTTCTACGATGTTTTATGAAAGGATAAAGAGCGAAATTGAGGAAAGAGGATATGGTCTGTATGCCGTGGAACTGAAGGATTCAAAGCAGTTTGTAGGCTTTACGGGTTTTCATTATACAGTGATGGACATGGATTTTTGTCCTTGTATAGAAATTGGTTGGAGGTATATGCGCGAGGTATGGGGCCATGGTTATGCCACAGAAGCGGCTAAAGCGTGCCTTGACTATGCGAGAAAGAACTTGAACTTTAAGAAGGTCTATTCGTTTACGTCTTTGATTAATGAGCGCTCAGAAAAGGTGATGAAAAAAATCGGGATGAAGAAGGTTGGCCATTTTCAACATCCTGCCATCGCTGATGGACACCGACTTCGCGAGCATGTATTGTATAAAATTGATCTATAAAATATTTACTCTGGTAGCTTGCAATAACTTTTATGCTCTTTGTGAGCGGGTGTTTAAACCTGATTTCACATCAGAGATGTAGTCATAAAAAAGGGTATCCCTTTTTTATGGGATACCCTTACAAGCCTAAAAAATCTTATTAACGAAACACAAACAACCTATTCTCCAGGGGAGAAAATTCCTTTTCACCTGGAGCGCCTATGTTCTTTCCAAATGGCATTTGCGCAATCAGCTGCCACTTAGGACTGATGCCCCATGTTGATGCGACTTCTCCGTCAATCAAAGGGTTATAGTGCTGAAGTGATGCGCCGAAGCCTACCTCTTCAAGCATAGTCCAAACAGCTAACTGATGCATTCCTGCCGTGTGTTGTGACCAAATGGGGAAGTTATCGCTATACGAAGGAAAAGCTTTCTGAAGTCCTTCCACCACTTCTGTGTCTTCATAAAAAAGAATGGTACCATAACCGGCAGCAAACGCTCCGTCAATTTTAGCCTCTGTATTCCCGAATTGCTCGGCCGGCACAATCTTGCGAAGTGTTTCTTTCGTTATGTTCCACAATTTTTTATGTTGATCACCTAATAATAGAACTACACGCGTAGTTTGAGAATTAAAAGCTGAGGGAACATGCAAAAGTGCAAATTCCAATATTTCTTCTATCTGTTTGTCAGATATTGGGGCCTCATTACTGATTGAATAATACGTCCTGCGGTTTTTTATCGCCTCTTTAAATGTCATCGCCATAGTCTTATTTGTTTTCATCTATATAAGAAACAAAGTTGACTAGGAAATGTTTTGAAAAATAACCGTTTATTTTTGGTCAAATCTATCTTCTTCTAAAAAAGAATTGTCCTTTTTCGGCGCTATATGGGGTATCTTAAACCCTATGGTTGCAATAAATATACTCATTAATGGACTAATCAAATTAAAGAAACAGTAAGGAAGATAAGTTAAGGTAGCCACTCCCAGAACGGTCGATTGGGTGAGTCCGCAACTATTCCACGGCAACAAGGGCGAAGTAACCGTCACGGCATCTTCAATCGTACGTCCTAAAAGACAGCTGTCGTATCCTTTGTCTTTATACGTTTGAGTGTACATCTTTCCCGTAAGAATAATCGAGATATATTGATCTGCCGTACATATATTAAAGAACAAACCCGAAGCAACG
Source organism: Bacteroidota bacterium (assembly GCA_023429375.1). Lineage (GTDB taxonomy): Bacteria > Bacteroidota > Bacteroidia > Bacteroidales > Tannerellaceae > Massilibacteroides. Next base: position 404,798 of record JAEYVY010000007.1, read on the forward strand.
GTAGAGCTTACCAACCCTACGGTGTTCTTCATGAATCGTAAAAATACGGAGATAATACTCGTCAACATACCGCTGGCCACCATTGCTCCTCCGAAACACATAGCACAAAGTATCAACCACACGGTATTCATCATGCCTGCCATTCCACGCGTAGAGACAAGTTCGTTTAAGGTCGCACTGCCCGTCTCAATCTGTGTGCTTCCATACAGAGCCGTTAATGACCCTGTAAATAGGCTCTGCATATTTACGTCTGCCGCTCCGGCAATTTCACGCAATATATCCGGCTGAAAAATTAGGGCAAAGATGACAGCCAAAATGGACGAAACGAAAAGTGTTATAATGGCTGGTATTCGTTTAGCAATCATAAATCCGGTAACTACAGGTACGATCAGCAACCACAACGATATAGAGAATGTATCTTTTAATGCTACTCTGAACTCATTGATCTGTATCGTATCACTCGCTTGATGTGTAAATCCGGCAACAGCAAAAATGATTAATGCAATCGTAAGTGAGGGTACAGTAGTTATCATCAAAAAGCGGATATGCTTGAACAAGGGTGTACCGGTAACAGACGAAGCCAACACCGTAGTGTCAGATAAAGGTGATACCTTATCACCAAAATAGGCTCCCGAGATAATGGCTCCTGCAATCCATCCCTCATCAAAGCCTTGAACTTGTCCAATTCCCAACAGAGCCAGACCGATAGTAGCGACTGTAGTCCACGAACTGCCTGTTACGACCGAAACAATCGCACAAATCACACAGGTGGAAACGAGGAATAAATTAGGATGGATGAGTTGTACGCCGTAGTAAATCAATGTGGGAACCACACCACTGATCATCCATGATGATGACAATGCTCCAATGATAAGAAGCATAATGAGTGCCGTTCCAACTCCGGTAATATTATTGACTATGGCTGCCTCGAAAGTTTTCCATGGCACCTTGCAAAACAACATGCCAATCAAACAACAAACGGCTGTAGCAAACAGTAAAACGACCTGACTGGCTCCATTCAATGCATCACCCCCCAAAAGGGAGATGGCCACAAAAAGCAACGAAACAAGTACTACGAGAGGGACTAAAGATAATAGAGGTGATGGGGTTTTAGACTGGCTATTCTCCATTTATTGTCTTTGTTTACATTTTGGAGAACAAAGATAGGTATAAAATCAAAAGTGAGGGTATTTAATAAACAAGTTCACCTTTCCCTTGTCGAATAATTTCGAAATCGTCTGTCATACAATCCACAACAGTAGAAGGAGTTAATCCTCCAAAACCTCCATCGATAACGATATCTACCCTTTTCTGATATTTTTCGTAAATCAGTTCCGGATCAGTCGCATATTCAAGGATTTCATCTTCTTCGTCATGAATTGTCGTAGTTAAGATAGGATTACCCAACTCTTTAACAATTTGCCGGATGATATTATTGTCGGGCACACGAATTCCGACTTCTTTCCTGTTTTTATAAATCTTGGGGAGTTCGCTACTGGTAGGCAAGATAAAGGTAAATGCTCCGGGGAGATTCTTTCGCATCAGTTTAAAGGCCGCATTACTCACCTTAGCATATTCACTGATATTGGAAAGATCATAGCATATAATTGAAAGGTTGCTTTTTAACGGATTTATATTCTTCATTCTGCAAATCGCCTCAACCGCACGAACGTTCAGCGCATCGCATCCGATTGCGTAAATCGTGTCTGTAGGATAAATTACCAACCCTCCGTCACGAAGTACATTGACCACCTTGTCTATTTCCTTTGGATTAGGATTTTCTGGATAGATTTTTACTAACATGAGTTGAGGTATTAGAGCTTGTTTTTTGAAGTCAGTGCCTGAAAGCAAGACTCTTCGGTTTTACTTTCAGGACACAGCTTTGTTTTAATTATTATCCGTAAATGGGATTCCCATTTTCGTCTGAGAATTCATCAATTCCTTTACTGTATTGTGTCATCGCACGTAAACTCATACCCATGCTTGAGAAACCTCCGTCATGGTATAAGTTCTGCATAGTCACTTTCTTTGTCAAATCAGAGAACATGACAATACAGTAATCAGCACATTCATCAGCAGTTGCATTTCCTAGCGGACTCATCTTTTCTGAGAAGTCCATCAAGTGATCCATCCCTTTCACACCGCTTCCGGCTGTCGTCAACGTTGGTGATTGAGAGATTGTATTTACACGTACATTCTTTTCACGTCCGTAGATATAACCGAAGCTACGTGCAATTGATTCCAAAAGACTTTTTGCATCTGCCATGTCATTGTATCCAAAGAACGTACGCTGAGCAGCTACATAGCTGAGGGCTACAACTGAACCATATTCAGCAATAGCATCCTGCTTCTTTGCCACCTGAAGCATCTTATGAAATGAGATAGCCGAAATATCTAACGTCTTCTCTAACATATCATAGTCCAAATCATCATACGTACGTTTCTTACGCACATTCGGGCTCATTCCAATTGAATGGAGCACGAAGTCAATCTTTCCACCTAGAATCTTTACCGATTCGGAAAAGACCATATTCAAGTCATCCACATTTGTTGCATCAGCTGGTAGAACTGCAGCATTTAACTTGGTACCTAATTCTTCAACCTGTCCCATGCGAACAGCAATTGGCGTATTACTAAGTGTTATTTGCGCACCTTCTTCTACAGCTTTTTCTGCAACCTTCCAAGCGATAGACATATCATTCAGCGCACCGAAGATAATTCCACGTTTGCCTTTTAATAAATTATGACTCATACCTATTTATTTATATTGATATGGCACAAAAATACGAAAAATGCGCAATTTTCGCAATTATTCCCTGAAATATACTCGCTTAACCCTTGGAGATACTGATGTGAGTATCTCGTAAGAAATCGTATTCAGTTTCTCAGATAGCTCACTTACAGGCAGTTCTTCTCCAAAGATGATCACACTATCACCTTCTTTTGCATCAATGTCTGTGACGTCAATCATGCAGGCATCCATGCAAATATTGCCAATAATAGGGCAACGAGAGCCGTTGATAACCACCTCTCCCCCTCCATTACTGAAATGACGATTCAATCCATCTGCATACCCGATAGGAATAATGGCTATGCGCGAATCCCGTTTTACGAAACTCATACGTCCGTAACCTATCGAGTCTCCTGCCGGAACATGTTGTATCTGCAATATCGTGGTACGGAGCGTACTTACATTTTTCAATCCTTTCTTTCCGGTTGCACTTACTCCATACAAGCCAATGCCTAAGCGCACCATGTCCAGCTGATGATTTGGGAAGCGTTCGATGCCGGCCGAATTCAAAATATGCTTTATCACCTTGTGTTGAAGCAACTCTTCCAGCTGAGATGCTGCCTTTTCGAACGTGGTGAATTGTTTTTCGGTAAAATCATCCAGTTGTTCGTCGTCACTGCCAGCCAAATGTGAAAAAACCGTCCGCACAACTACGCCTGATTGTTCTTTTATCCGACGGCATATTTCGGGTATATCCTCCGGTTGGAATCCCAATCGGTGCATGCCTGTGTCAATCTTAATATGAATAGGATAGGAGGTAATACCCCGTTTCTCTGTTTCCTTAATCATCGCATCCAGTAAGCGGAAACTATAGACCTCTGGCTCCAGCAGGTTTTCAAACAATACATTGAAACTACTGAACTCCGGATTCATCACGATGATAGGAATAGAAATGCCTTCTTTTCGCAGATCTGCACCTTCGTCTGCTACGGCAACGGCAAGATAGTCACAGCGATATTCCTGCAAAGTCTTTGCCAATTCATAGGATCCGGCTCCATAGCCGAACGCCTTCACCATACAAACAATCTTTGTTTCCGGCTTAAGAAGTGAGCGGTAATAATTAAAGTTATGTACCACGGCATCCAAATTTACTTCCAGAATCGTTTCGTGTACTTTCTTCTCCAGCAGTTCGGAAATACGTTCAAAATGAAAACGTCTTGACCCTTTTATCAGTATCAATTCATCTTTAAACGACTTGAACGCATTCGATTTAATAAATTCTTCGGTACTCAAATAGAATTCCTTCTTGATATCGAACACAGATTCATATTCTTTTATATCCCGGCCTATACCGATAATACGGTCTACATTTTTTCGCCTTACCATGTCGGCTACCTTCTTATACAACGACTTAGGTAATGTGCCGGACTGAAGAATATCTGAAAGAATCAAGGTCGTCTTCAGGTTTTTATTCACCCGTCTACTTGCCTGAAAGTCCAGAGCTATATCTAACGAATTGATATCCGAATTGTAGGTATCGTTAATGAGCAGACAATTATTTATTCCTTGCTTCACATCCAATCGCATATCTACCGGTTCAAGGATTTCCGTCTTGGACTCATCGCTTATGCTGGTTGGTTTTAGGTATAGAATCAAAGCCAGACAATGAATCACATTTTCAATTGATGCATCATCGATAAAGGGGATTACAAACCGACGGTCAAGCCCCAACATCGTACATCGAATCTCGGTTTGGGAGTCGTTTTTCGTGATAGATTCAATGTAAAGCGGCGCGTCAGAGTCGGTTCTGCTCCATCCGATTGCTTTGTGAGAAAGGCAGGCTGCTTCAATGCAATTAGCGATAAAGCCATTGTCTCCATCATAAATAATAGCCTCAGCATCATTAAACAAGGTTAGTTTCTCCATACATTTCTGTCTGGTAGAAAGGAAATTCTCTTGATGCGCCTCACCAATATTAGTTATGATACCAATCGTTGGGGCGATAATAGGTTGCAGCCGCTCCATCTCATCCGGCTGAGATATGCCTGCTTCAAAAATCCCCAATGTATGTTTTTCGTTCATTTGCCATATAGAGAGAGGAACCCCAATCTGAGAATTATAACTCCTTGGCGAACGAACTATATTAAAGTCTTTGTGCAACAATTGATAGAAAAACTCTTTTACAATGGTCTTCCCATTACTGCCCGTAATACCAATCACCGGGAAGTTAAACTGTTTACGATGATAGGCGGCCAGCTTTTGCAAAGCTTTGAGCGTATCCTTGACTACCAAGAAATTGGCATCCTTCATTTCATCAAACTCCGGCAATCTGTCGGACACAACAAAATTGCGTACCCTCAACCGATAGAGTTCACTTACGAATTTATGCCCATCATTCGTCTTCGTCTTAAGTGCAAAAAATAGACTCTGTTCCGGAAATGTCAATCTCCGGCTATCAATCAGTAATATGCTGATGGAAGCATCTGTATATTCTGTTGCTTTCGCTCCAATTATACGAGAAACCTCCCCTATTTTATACTCCATAATCAACTTGCTTTTGTTCTGAAAAAAGTCTGGCTATTTTCATCAAAGTAACATAATTTATGCTGAATTCTATTCGCCAATCGTGTAAAAAACTCTAAAATCAACGACTGAGAGCTGAATAAAACTCCTAACTCATTCATGGCATAAGCCTCCTTTCAAACAAACAGGGAAGGTGTTTTCTTATATCTTACTCATTATAAAATCCGTACATACTGCTTCTTACTCTCGGGCTTCAACGACGTAAGGTCGGCAATGTTTACGGGTTGTCCGCTGGCAATACTTTTGCGTGCGGCAATACCTACGAGGCAAGCTAATGCTCCGTCGCGTGCCGAGGCACATTGTTGCATGGGGTCTGGCGTATCAGGCAAGAATATCTGATCTTGCAATAAGGCATCACCACCACCATGTCCGGAAGTACCATGAGGTATTTGAATGTACTCGCGTTTTTTGAAATTACGAAACAGTACTAATTCGTCATAGTTTACATCACTAACCGGCTTTGATTCCTGAATCCATGCATCGAGACGTCCCTTGGTCCCGTTGAATGCAATACGATAGCCTTCGTAAGGAGAGTAACTTGTTAGTGAATAAGATACCTGTACACCATTTTTATATTTAATTGTTGCAGCCATCTTGTCAAAAATATTCACGTCATTCTTGAATACACATCCATCACGAAGATAGCCGTCATACTTTTCATTTTCTACATAGAGATTGCGGTAGTACTCATTGGAATTAATATCCCAATAAAAGTTACATTCCTTGGTATGCTTGCAATTACGACAGTTTTCCGATCTGAAAGGCCCATTCTTTCCATAAAACTCCAAAGCGCCCAATCCATAGACCACTTCCGGATCACTATCAATCCACCAGCTCAATAGGTCAAAATGGTGACTTGCTTTATGCACCCACAGCGAACCACTTTTCTCAACCAATCGATGCCAACGTCTGAAGTAATCTGCTCCGTGCGATGTGTCCAGATACCAGTGGAAATCAACAGAGGTTATCTCTCCAATTTCGCCGGCACGCAGCAGTTCCCATATTTTGGCCCGATGAGGTGAATAGCGGTAATTAAACGTAACCCGGCAGTTCTTTCCAGTTCTTTTTTCGGCATCCAATATGGCTTGAATCTTTTGTTCGTCTATCGTCATGGGTTTCTCGGTCAGTACATTAGCGCCCAGTTCCATACCTCGGATAATCTGCTCATGATGTGTAGCATCGATCGTAGTTACAATCAGCAATTCCGGTTTAGTTTCCAACATCATCTTCTCAAAATCCGTATAGGTTGGACAGTTTACTCCAATATATTTTTTCCCGAAATCAAGCCTGCCTGGATTTAAATCGCATAATCCCACAAACTCAAGCCGGTCTGGGTAACGTTGCATCAAGTCACGCCCCCACATGCCACAACCACGCGAGCCGGTTCCAACCAGAGCTACTCTCATTTTTTTAGTATTCGTACCGCTAACGCTCATACTTTCCGCTTTTATTTCTGACGGATTGATCAATGCAGCACCTGCAAGAGCTCCTGTAGAGGCAAGGAAATGCCTTCTGGACATAGAATTAAGATGATTTTTCATTTTAGTATTTATTGGTTAGAATTGCAACACACTAAATTACAATAAAATTCTTTTTTCATCCAACTTCCTTCTCTCTTTATATTTACTTTTGTGAATAGTTTTAATAACACTAAACATAGCGTATTATGAAGAGATTAGGATTTTACGTGTTAAGCTTGTTGTTTATAGTGGGATGTATGGAAGAGAAGAAAACAATATTTAAAGAAGCAACAGCACCTGTTGCAGTAAAAAAAGAACATGTAAGAGAAATACATGGTGACAAAGTAGTTGATCCTTATTATTGGATGTACGACTATTTTGGTAAAGGGCCGGATAGTACCTTAGTTATTGATTATCTGAATGCGGAAAACGCTTATGTCGATAGTGTCATGAGTGGGACAGTCGCTTTTCAGGAGGCTCTATTCCAGGAGATGAAGGCTCGTATCAAAGAAAAAGACGAAAGTGTTCCTGTGTTCAAAAATGGCTATTACTACTATACGCGCACCGAAGAAGGACAAGAGTATTTCAAATACTGCCGCAAAAAAGGATCGTTAGATGCTCCTGAAGAAATCCTGCTTGATGTGGATAAGATGGCAGAAGGGCATGCTTATTATGCAGTAGCCGGATTTTCAGTCAGTGAAGACAACAAATTGTTGGCCTTTAGCGTTGACAACGTGAGCCGTCGTCAATACACCATTTATATCAAGAACTTGGAAACGGGCGAACTGTTTCCTGAAGCAATAACCAATACTTCGGGTGGAGCAGTCTGGGCTAACGATAACAAAACAATTTACTACACGTCGAACAACGAAAAAACGTTGCTCTCTGAAAAGATCAAGCGTCATACGCTCGGCACAGATCCTTCTAAAGACGTAGTGGTTTACGAAGAATTAGATAAGAGCAACTATATCGGTGTGAGCAAAAGCAAGAACAACCGTTATATCATGATTTCTTCTGAGGCTACACTTTCATCCGAAATGTTGTTGGCCGATGCCTCAAAATCAGATGCTACTTTCAAGTCTTTTCAGCCTCGTTTGAAAGATGTTTTATATAATGTGATTCCGCTTGAAAACGAATTCCTGATCTTGACCAACAAAGATGCCGTTAACTTTCGGTTGATGAGATGTCCAATCGAAAATACGAGTGCAGATCAATGGACGGATGTCATTCCTCACCGTGAAGACGTATTAATTGAAAGTGTGGAAGAATTCAAGGACTTCCTAGTTGTAGAAGAACGCAAAGAGGGATTAATCCAGTTTCGAATCATTAACCGCGCATCTGGCGATGAGCACTACCTCGATTTCGGTGAACCGACTTACATGGCCTACACCATGTCGAACCCCGAATACGATACACCTATTGTTCGTTACAGTTACACCTCATTGACAACACCCAGCTCTACATACGACTATCACATGGATAGCCGGGAGAAAGAGTTGATGAAGCAACGCGAAGTGCTTGGAGGTTACAACAGTGACGATTATCAGGCAGAGCGTATCTATGCTACAGCAAAAGACGGAACGAAAATACCTATTTCACTGGTCTACAAGAAAGGTAGCAAACGTGATGGCAAAGCTCCGCTATTGCTCTATGCTTATGGTAGTTATGGCGCCAGTATGGATGCTTCGTTCAGCACGAACCGCTTGAGTCTTCTAAACCGCGGATTCACCTATGCCATCGCCCATATTCGTGGTGGACAAGAAATGGGACGTCAGTGGTATGAAGACGGTAAACTGATGAAAAAGAAGAATACATTTACCGATTATATAGACTGTGCCGAATTTCTCATCAAAGAGAAATACACCAGTGCTGAACATTTGTATGCCGAAGGCGGTAGCGCCGGCGGATTGCTGATGGGTGCTGTAGTGAATATGGCTCCACAATTGTGGCGTGGCGTGATTGCTGCCGTTCCTTTTGTTGACGTTGTCAATACGATGCTCGATGAGAGTATTCCTCTTACAACAAACGAATTTGACGAATGGGGTAATCCAAAAGAAGAAGAGGCTTATTTCTATATGAAAAGCTATAGCCCTTACGAGAATGTGGAAAGAAAGGACTATCCAAATATGTTGGTAACTACAGGATTGCATGATAGTCAGGTTCAATATTTCGAACCGGCTAAATGGGTTGCGAAACTACGCGATATGAAAACAGATAATAACGTATTGCTGCTGAAGATCAATATGGAGTTTGGACATGGTGGTGCCAGCGGACGATTCGATTATCTCAAAGATATCGCTTTGGAATATGCCTTCTTCTTGTCGCTCGAGGGCATTACCGAATAAAGAGATTTTTAATTTTTACATATTATGAGAATACGACCACTATTATTTTTGTTAGCCTTATTTATCCTCAGCCCTGTGCTCTTATCTGCGCAGGGCTATCGAAATCCCGTATTAAAAGGTTTCAATCCCGATCCTAGTATTTGCAGGGTGGACGACGACTATTACATGACAACGTCTTCCTTCGAATACTTTCCGGGATTGCCTATCTACCACAGCAAGGACTTGGTCAACTGGAAGCAGATAGGCCACTGCCTGACAAGGGATTCGCAGTTGAACTTGCATAAGGTAAATGCCTCCGGAGGACTCTATGCCCCGTCTCTGCGCTATAAAGACGGTGTGTTTTATGTGATTTGCACGAATGTATCTGCCGGAGGAAATTTCTACTGTACTGCTACCGACCCTGCCGGACCATGGAGTGACCCAATCTGGGTAGATATAAAGAGTATCGATCCGGACATATTCTGGGATGACGACGGTAAGACCTACTTTGTGACACAAGGCGACGAAGGCATCAGAATTACCAAAATAGATATTAAAACGGGGGAGGTACTATCGCCCGAACGGCTTGTCTGGGGTGGTATTGGCGGTCGCTTTCCGGAAGCTCCTCACGTCTATAAGAAAGACGGTTACTACTACTTGCTCTTAGGCGAGGGTGGTACGGAATATGCGCATAGCACCACTATTGGTCGCAGCAAATACCTGTTTGGCCCTTACGAATCATGCCCATTAAATCCGATTATAACCCATTGCAACCGAATTGGACAGGGCAGCCCTATTCAAGGGGTTGGCCATGCCGATCTGATACAGACAGCCGATGGATCGTGGTGGGCCGTTTTTCTTGGGTTCAGAGTTACGCAGCCGTATAGCTATTACCATATATTGGGTAGAGAAACGTTTCTGGCTCCGGTAGACTGGCCTAAAGGTGGTTGGCCGCAAGTAAATGGCAATGGCACCGTAAGCCTTGAGATGAATGTCCCGACACTTCCCTTGCAGCCATTCGAAAAAGCATCGGCCAGAACAGATTTCAACGCAGACAAACTCGGGTTTGAATGGCAATATCTAAGGAATCCCATCCGCGAAAACTATTCACTCACAGAGAAAAAAGGGCGCCTTCGAATAGCAGCGTCACCCTATACATTAAACGAGGCGGAGTCTGTCTCATTCATTGCACGTCGGCAAACGGAACACGATTTCAGTGCAGAAACGTGGATGGAGCTAATCGCTTCTGCCGAGAATGAAGAAGCAGGCATAACCCTGATACAAAACAATACGCACCATTACGACTTGCTGTTCAAGAAGCAGGGACAGGCGTATGTTGTTCAACTGCGTGTGGTTGTCGGGTCTTTATCGTATATTGCTGCAGAGAAAACTGTTACCGGGAATAAGATAAAATTGAAGATTCAGGGCAGTCCACTCAAGTATAGCTTCAGCTTCTCGGACAAAGAAAAGGGGGAATATGTAGAACTGGGAAAATTAGACACCCGTTATCTGAGCACCGAAGTGGCCGGAGGGTTCACTGGTGTAATGATTGGTCTCTATGCATCGTCCAACGGGAAACCGACTCAAGCCAAAGCTTACTATGATTGGTTCGAGTATCGTGAGTTATAAGCATTAAGTAGATAAAACCGTATTTATATTGTAAACCTTTGGGTACAAAATGTGTATCCAAAGGTTTTTTTACATTGTTATGTATATATTTGCAAATTCTTTTTTATCACATTTTTATTTAATTTACACAACTATTGTTTTATGAAGAAATTAGTTTTAAGCCTTATCTGTATTCTAACCGTTTTAGGCACATCTGCACAATCGTTTAACAAAGGAGACAAAGTTCTTAACCTTGGTATTGGATTTGGTAACAGCCTTTATCATGGCACTGGTTATAAAACAACGGTACCTCCTCTATCTGCCTCATTGGAATATGGCGTAGTCGACAATCTTTTTGATGAAAAGAGTTCAATCGGTATCGGTGGATATTTTGGTTATACAGGGAGTAAGTATAATTGGGCACAAAATTATAGTTATAAATATTCAAGTGCCATTATCGGAGTAAGAGGTAGTTTACATTATTCTTTTATTGAGAAGTTGGATACATACACCGGTGTTTCATTGGGTTATAACATCGTATCCGGAAAGTCTGACTACAAAGATTTAGGCGCTTTCGAAGCTCAAGCCAGTGCCATGCACCTGGGTTGGTATTTGGGAACACGCTATTATTTCTCTGATAATATTGCCGGTATGGCAGAGTTAGGCTACGATATTGCTTATTTAACCCTTGGTGTGGCGATCAAATTTTAAAGTATTACGTTCCTGTTTATAGAAGAAAAAAGCTGTCTTACTACTTTGTAAGACAGCTTTTTTCTTCTTATAGTTCATCTTTCACTAAGCGATACGTCTCCTTACTGGTTTCCCTTTCATAAAGTCACTTTCAATAGCAAATGCCTCCATCTGATTTGTCTCAAGGGATTTAAGCAGGTCGTTCACCTCCTCTTCTAAAAAATATAGATACACAGCTAAGTCTTTGGTAGGCAAAGGTGTTTTGCTCATCTATAATGAGTGTAAAATTATTACCTGAGTTCTTTTAAATCATCGACATGTTTTTTATGGATTGATAATCAGTATTTTTTACACGGAGGGTGACAATTTCAATAATCTTTTTTAATAAAATTTCTATCGGGTATTAAACCTTTTATTTTTTATGATGTCAAAAACTATCGTGTAAATGTGTGTTTTTATTTAGTACCTGAAAATATCATGACAAAAAAAGTAAAATGGGGGTTGACCGGTATAATCATTCTCTTAATAGCTGGAATGATTGCTTACCCAAAGGTGAAGCATTTGTTAAATGCAAAAAAAGATAGTTTGGAAGCAGCTAATGCTCCAAGTCAGTCTATGCGTAATAGAATCTTAAATATTAATGCTGAGGTTTTGAAATACCAATCTCTTTCAGACAAGACTGTTAGTACAGGGAGCGTGATCCCAGACGAAGAGGTAGACCTTTCTTTTGAATCATCCGGCAAAGTAGTTGCTATTTATTTTAAAGAAGGAACGCATGTGTCTAAAGGAGAACTTCTTGCAAAAATTAATGACAGTCCTCTGCAGGCACAATTGAAAAAACTGGAAGCACAAATTCCATTGGCACAAGACAAGGTATACAGACAGCGTGCACTATTAGCTAAGGATGCTGTAAGTCAGGAAGCATTTGAACAGGTACAGACGGAACTGGATAAGTTAATGGCTGATATAGAGCTCGTGAAAGCCAATATTGCACAAACAGAATTGCGTGCTCCATTCGATGGCATTATAGGTTTGCGAAATGTGAGTGAAGGAACCTTTACCTCACCTTCTACGGTGATAGTTAAACTGACGAAGATAACTCCACTTAAAATAGACTTCTCTATCCCAGAACGTTATTCTAACGAGGTGAAAGCAGGTACACGTATCACTTTTAGCTTAGAGCGCAACGATGGTATTATGGAACAATACCATGCGACGGTATATGCTGTGGAAAGTAAGGTAGACCTAAGTACACGTACCTTAAAAGTACGTGCGACCTACCCGAACACACGAGAAGATATTCTGCCGGGTCGATTGGCGTCAGTTGAAATTACGAAAAAAGAAATACCGAATGCACTGACTGTTCCCAGTGAGGCTATCATACCGGAAATGGGGAAGAACATTGTTTTCAAATATGAAAATGGTGTAGCTCAACCAAAAGAAGTGCAAATAGGGATACGTACCGAAAGTCGTGTTCAGATACTTGAAGGATTGGCACTGGGTGATACAATTATCACATCTGGTGTGATGCAATTACGAATGGGAATGAAGGTCTCCATCGATAATCTTTATTAAAGCATGAATCATTATGAGTAATATTTCTGAATTAAGCATAAACAGACCTGTTCTATCAACAGTGATGACTATCGTCCTCCTGTTGTTCGGGTTCATTGGATTCAGCTTTTTGGGTGTCCGTGAGTTTCCGAGTGTAGACCAGCCTATCATTTCTGTAAATGTAACCTATCCTGGTGCCAATGCAGATGTAATTATGAATCAGATTACCGAACCATTGGAGCAAAATATCAATGGTATTCCCGGTATCCGTTCGCTAAGTAGTGTTAGTAGCCAGGGTAGTTCGCGTATCACTGTAGAGTTTGAACTGTCGGTGGATTTGGAAACCGCAGCCAACGACGTTCGTGACAAGGTTTCACGTGCGCAACGTTTACTTCCTCGTGACTGTGACCCTCCAACTGTTTCAAAGGCCGATGCCGATGCCTCTCCGATTATGCAAATTGGCATTCAGAGCCGCGAACGCTCCTTGATGGAGTTGAGTGAGATTGCTGAACTAACAGTGAAAGAACGGCTACAGACTATTCCTAACGTAAGTGCCGTAGATATTTGGGGACAGAAACGCTATTCTATGCGTCTCTGGCTTGATCCGGTAAAAATGGCCGGTTATGGTGTCACACCCCTCGATGTGAAGAATGCGGTTGATCGTGAAAACGTAGAGCTGCCTTCCGGTAGTATTGAAGGTAACACGATAGACCTGTCAATCCGTACTCTTGGGTTGATGCATACAGCAAAGGAATTTAATGATTTGATTATTAAGGAAAACAACAATAATATTGTTCGTTTCAGTGATATAGGCCATGCGGAGTTGGCTCCGGAAGATATGAGGAGTATGCTGAAGAAGAACGGCGAACCGTTAGTCATGGATATTATCATCCCACAGCCGGGAGCGAATCATATTGAAATAGCAAACGAAGCCTACAAGCGTATCGAGCAATTGAAGAAAGACTTACCGGAAGATGTAACGGTTGAGATGATCTTTGATAATACCCGCTTTATTCGTGCTTCTATTGCTGAAGTGGAGGAAACCATTTATATTGCTTTCCTTATTGTAGCGATAGTGATCTTCTTGTTCTTGCGTGACTGGCGTGTGACGATGATTCCGGTCGTTGCTATTCCGGTTTCACTGGTGGGTACGTTCTTTATCATGTATATTGCCGGCTTCTCCATCAATGTGCTTACGATGTTGGCCGTTGTGTTGGCGGTCGGATTGGTTGTGGACGATGCTATTGTTGTGACCGAAAATATATATGTCCGTATTGAACGGGGAATTGCACCAAAAGAGGCGGGTATTGAGGGTTGTAAAGAAATTTTCTTTGCGATTATTTCTACAACAATTACATTGGTTGCTGTATTCCTTCCGATTGTATTTATGGAGGGGATGACAGGGCGTCTTTTCAAAGAGTTTAGTATTGTAATTGCCGGTTCGGTTGCCATATCAGCTTTTGTTGCGTTGACCTTTACACCGATGTTGGCCACGAAAATCTTGAAAAAACAGGAGAAGAAAAATAAATTTTACGAGAAGACCGAACCTTTCTTCGATTGGTTAAACCACATTTACGAAAAGGGCTTGGATACATTCCTTCGTCACCGCATCTGGTCTATTCCTATAATTTTACTTCTACTTGTGGCTATCTCCTATTTTTGGAAAAAGATTCCATCGGAATTATCACCACTCGAAGATCGTTCGTCGATTTCAATTAATACGCGTGGTCCTGAAGGAGCTACATTTGAGTTCCTGAGAGATTATAACGAAGGTATCGAACAGATAGTCGATTCATTAGTGCCAGGGCGAGAATCGGTGATCTCCCGATCATCTACACAAATGAGCTTTATCAATATCATTCTGCCCGACCTGAAAGAACGTGACTGGTCGCAGATGAGTGTGGCGGACAAGGTGTCGGCAGCGGTACAAAAAGAAACAAAGGCTCGTGCCTTTGTGCAACAGCAATCAACGTTTGGTGGCAGACGTGCCGGTATGCCGATACAGTACGTCTTACAGGCTACATCGATAGATAAACTGCAGGAAACTTTGCCTGTGTTTATGCAAAAGGTAAATGAGAGTCCGGTTTTCCAGATGGCAGACGTCAATCTTAAGTTTACCAAACCGGAGACTCGTATTGAAATCAACCGCGACAAGGCTTCCTTACTTGGAGTGAGTACCCGAAACATTGCCCAGACTTTACAATATGCATTGAGTGGTCAACGTATCGGTTACTATTACATGAATGGAAAGCAATATCAGATATTAGGAGAGATAAACCGTCAGCAACGTAATACGCCAGTTGATTTGAAATCCATTTATGTAAGGAGTGATAATGGAGCGATGATTCAGTTGGACAACCTCGTGGCGCTTCAAGAAAACGTTGCCCCACCTCAACTTTATCGATATAATCGTTTCGTAGCAGCTACTGTTTCTAGCGGTCTTGCCAAAGGATATACGATTGGTGATGGACTGGAAGAAATGGATCGTATCGCTGCTGAAACCTTAGACGAATCCTTTCGTACAGCATTGTCGGGCGAGTCAAAAGAGTTTCGTGAAAGTTCAGATAGTTTGATGTTTGCCTTAATCTTAGCGTTGGTTATGGTGTACCTCGTTTTGGCAGCTCAGTTTGAAAGCTTCAAAGATCCATTGGTTGTGATGATCACTGTACCTTTAGCTATTGCAGGTGCCGTATTCTTCATGAGTATGGCTGGTGTAACAATGAATATCTTCAGCCAGATCGGTATAATCATGCTCATTGGGCTTGTTACGAAGAATGGTATATTGATTGTGGAATTTGCCAACCAAAGACAGTTGGCAGGGCATAATCTGCATGATGCAATTCGTACAGCATCTATTCAGCGTCTTCGTCCGATTTTGATGACGAGTGTGTCTACTATCCTTGGTTTGTTGCCTTTGGTTTATGCTTCTGGCGAAGGAGCACAAGGACGTATAGCCATGGGGGTTGCCGTAGTAGGGGGTATGTTGATTTCTACCTTCCTTACCTTGTTTATCATCCCAGCCATGTATACGTATATCTCAACAGATATGCAACAAAAGAAGCAACGTAAAGAACTAAAAGCGGTTACATCTCAAACGAATTAAGAATGACCATGAAACGAATCCTATCATCGATATTTATGTTAACAGCGTTAAGTGTCACAACAGCTTCTGCGCAAGATGTTTTTGACCTTAGACGCTGTATTGAAACAGGCTTGGAGCAGAATTACTCCATCCGCATTGTTCGTAATGAACAAACTATCAGTTCCAATAACGCTACGCTGGGAAATGCCGGCTATTTGCCAACGGTAGATATGAACGGTGGATTTAGCGGATCTAATATGGATACCCATAGATCGATGTCAGACGGGACAAAAGACAAAACGACTGGAATTAGCAGCGAGACCGGCAATATAGGGCTGAATGTGAATTGGACCATTTTTGATGGTTTCGGCATCCAGACCAATTATCAGACACTAAAAGAACTGCAACGGATGGGCGAGCTAAATACACGGATGACAATTGAGGATTTTGTAGCTAATTTGGCCTCCGAGTACTACAATTTGATACGCCAGAAGATACGCTTGAGAAACCTGAAAGCGACACTTGCCTTATCCAAGGAGCGACTACGTATTGTAGAAGAGCGCTACTATATTGGTTCTATGTCTCGTCTTGATTTGCAGCAAGCTCAGGTAGACTTTAATGCGGACAGTTCTAACGTAATTAATCAATTGGAGATACTCCACAGATCCGGAGTGCGCTTGAACTCCTTAATGGCATTAGGTAATGTAGAAGAACGTATCGAGTTGAAAGATTCGATTATCTTGCCTAATACATTCCTGGATGAGGCAGAACTGTGGAATCATACTTTGTCGTCTAATGTGGCACTCCAGATTGCTCAAAAAAATGTGCTTCTTTCTGAATTGGATTATAAGAAGGCCCGCAGCCGTAATTACCCTTACGTAAAGTTGAATGCAGGCTATGGCTATACGGCTAACTGGGATGGACTGGGGACGGTAGACCTGCAGCAGCGCTTAGGACTGAATTATGGCATTACCATCGGATTCAATTTGTTTGATGGCTTTAACCGTCGTCGAGAACAACGTAACAGCCGATTGCAAATCGAAAATCGTAACCTGCGTTTGCAAGAGATGGACTTATCGCTCAGAGCAGATATGAGTAACCTATGGATGGCCTATAAGAATAATTTAGATCTATGGAGTCTGGAAAAAGAAAATCTTGTAGCTGCACAGGAAAATTATGAAATAGCAATCGAACGTTATAAGTTGGGCGATCTGTCCGGTATCGAATTGCGTGAGGCTCAAAACAGTTTGTTGAATGCAGAAGAACGTCGTTCTATTGCTGAATACTCAACTAAAATCTGTGAGATATCCTTGCTGCAGCTTAGCGGACAGCTTCTCGATTATTTTTTGTCTGTGCATGAATAATTTATAAATAATACTATCTTTACGACAATTAATACTTTTTGAATTGTCTACATAAGAAGCCATGAAATATTGTTTTTGTTACCCGATCGGAATCTGTCAGTTATGGATATGTGAAGAAGATAACTTTATCACCAAAGTATCGTTTCGTAAACCGGCAGAAGACTATAAAGAAGAAGAAACTAACCTGATTAGGGAAACAATTCGTCAGATTGAAGAATATTTAGATGGCCAAAGAACTGAATTCAGGCTGCCCCTCAATCCAAAAGGGACAGCCTATCAAAAATCAGTTTGGAATGCATTGCTTAATGTCAACTATGGCGAAACACGCACCTACAAACAAATAGCTGAAGCCATAGGCAACCCTAAGTCTTGCCGCGCAGTAGGCATGGCAAACAACAAAAACCCAATTGCAATCATCATTCCTTGCCATCGGATTATAGGCTCCAATGGGGAGTTGACTGGTTATGCCGGAGGGTTGGACATTAAAGAAAAACTATTGACTTTAGAACGATAAATAACACCCTTTTAACTAATTTATTAACCAATAAAAACAACTTACCGTGGAAGTTTTGGATGGAATGAATGCTCTAACCTTAGTGTTCGCTGCACTATGTATTTTTGCCATAGGCTATCGGTTCTATGGAATTTTTCTTGCACAAAAAGTATTGAAATTAGATCCTCTGCGTGTAACTCCTGCAGTTAAATACGCTGATGGACAAGATTATGTGGTGACAAATAAAAATGTATTATTTGGTCACCATTTTGCTGCTATCGCTGCAGCCGGACCACTTGTCGGTCCTGTACTGGCTGCTCAGTTTGGTTTTTTTCCGGGGGCTTTATGGATTTTAGTGGGCTGTGTGCTTGGTGGAGGAGTTCATGACTTAGTTGTGCTTTTTGCCTCAATGCGCCATAAAGGACAGAGCCTTGCATCGATTGCAACCAAAGAGATCGGTCCGATGACAGGTACTGTAGCCGGTTTTGCTATTCTTTTTATTCTTATCTTGACGCTTGCCGGACTTTCACTTGCTTGTGTGAGTGCGATGCATGACGCTCCTTGGTCCCTATTTACCGTAATCATCACCATCCCGATTGCTATTATAATGGGATTGATTATGCGTTATCGTCATAATAGTGTCGCCTTAGCCAGTTTGCTGGGTGTAGTCTTGCTTGTTGTCGGTATTATTTCCGGACATAATCTGATGCAGTCCAGTATATTGAGCGATATGTTCAATTGGAGCAGATCAACAATCTCGTTGGCTGTTCCTATCTATGGATTCTTTGCTTCTGTACTACCTGTATGGTTGCTTTTAGTTCCCCGCGATTATCTTTCAACCTATCTGAAAATAGGAACCATACTTATGTTGGCTGTAGGTATAGTCTTCGTGCATCCTGTGATGCAGATGCCGGCTATTACCTCGTTTATAAATGGCGGTGGGCCAGTTATTAGTGGTCCGGTTCTGCCCTTTATCTTTATTACGATTGCTTGTGGTGCGATATCTGGTTTCCACGCCATTATTGCCACAGGAACTACTCCTAAGATGGTTGGAAATGAACGTGAGATGCTTTTTGTTGGATACGGAGCAATGTTGACCGAAGGCTTTGTTGCTTTGATGGCCTTGATAGCTGCTTGTACGCTGATGCCCGGAGACTATTTTGCAATCAATACCTCCAAAGATATGTATCCGGCATTCATTGACGCAAATCCGGCATTTGGAGAAGTCGACCTACAATATTTTATCGATAAAATTGGAGTCGACCTGCATGGACGAACCGGTGGTGCTGTTTCATTGGCTGTTGGTATGGCACATATCTTTCACAATATTCCTTTTATGGACGATCTGATGGCCTATTGGTATAATTTTGCCATCATGTTTGAAGCTGTATTTATCCTAACAGCTATTGACGCAGGAACGAGAGTAGGCCGTTTCTTCCTTCAGGAAATGCTTGGACGTGTAGCACCCAAATTCAATGATAAAAACTGGATGCCTGGTGTAATCATTACCAGTGTATTGTTTACTGCAACCTGGGGCTATCTGGTTTATACGGGAAATATCAACAGTATATGGCCGTTGTTTGGTATGAGTAACCAGCTGCTTGCAGCCTGTGCATTAATTGTTTGTACATCGATGTTGCTACGTATGAACAGGGGAATTTATAGCTTATGTACAGCTATTCCCGGTGTTTTTATGGCTATTATCACATTTTGGGCAGGATACATACAGATAACAACTGCTTATCTTCCCAAAGAACAGTACTTGTTGGCTACATTGGCCATTATTGCCATGATTCTGATGCTTATTGTTTTCATCGGAGCATTTAAGAAGTGGTTCCAATTAATCCGTATTAAGACAACTGTTAAAGATCAGTATGGCGAAGAAGTAAAAGAAGTTATTCCTGAGTAATCAATCATAAAGAAAGGTGCTTGCAGGCCGGATATTATCTGGGTCTGCAAGCATTTTTTTTGTAATTAACTACGCTAAGAATCAAACTTTTTAATTCTTTTCCTCTTTTTGTGGGCGCACACCTGTATTGTTAAAGATATATCCTATATTTGTGTCAAACTAACATACTTACTTTTATAAATAATGAAAAAGAGAATTGTAACTTTCGGTGAGATCATGCTACGTTTAGCTACACCAGACTACCTTCGTTTTAGTCAAAGTGATAAACTACACGCTACTTTTGGTGGAGGTGAAGCCAATGTAGCTGTTTCATTAGCTAACTATGGTTTGAATGCATCATTCGTTACCCGTTTACCTAAAAATGATATTGCACAAGCGTGTGTAATGGATCTTCGTAAATATGGCGTTGACACTTCTGATATCATTTATGGAGGAGAACGTCTGGGTATCTATTTCTTGGAAACTGGGGCAGTTGCACGTGCAAGTAAGGTTGTTTATGACCGTGCACACTCGTCGATCTCTGAAATTGAACCTGGCATGATTAACTGGGATGAAGTGCTTAAAGATGCATCTTGGTTCCACTGGACCGGCATTACTCCAGCTATATCTCAAGGAGCTGCCGATGCTTGTTTGGAAGCCATTCAAGCAGCCAACCGTTTAGGAGTGCCTGTTTCATGTGACCTCAACTATCGCAAGAATCTTTGGAAATACGGAAAGAAAGCTTCAGAAGTAATGCCTGAATTAGTTGCTGGTTGTGATGTGATTTTAGGAAATGAAGAAGATGCTGAAAAGGTATTCGGAATCAAACCGGAAGGATTCGACGTTTCACAAACTGAGGGCGAAGTAAATGCAGCTGAATTCGAATCAGTTTGCACACAATTGATGGAGAAATTTCCACGTGCCAAGAAGGTGATCATCACATTACGTGGATCAATAAATGCCAATCACAATACTTGGGGTGGTGTACTCTATACTGATGGTAAATTGTTTCAGTCTCGTCGTTACGATATTACACATATTGTCGATCGCGTAGGAGGAGGCGACTCTTTCATGGGCGGATTGATTTATGGATTGATCACCTGGCCGGAAGATGCACAACGTGCGCTTGACTTTGCTGTGGCAGCTTCTTGCTTGAAACATACCATCTATGGTGACTATAACCAAGTTACCGTTGAAGAAGTAGAAAAATTAATGAGCGGAGATGCTTCTGGACGTGTATCCCGTTAAACAGACAATAGACTATGGCCAGATTTAATAAAATACAAGTATTGACAGCTATGGCAAATACAGGCATGGTACCTGTTTACTATAGCGGAGATGCTGAAGAAGCTAGACAGGTATTGAAAGCCTGTTATGCAGGGGGAGTGCGAGCCTTCGAATTCACCAATAGAGGTGATTTTGCCCAAGAGGTTTTTGCCGAATTATCCAAATTTGCGGTCAATGAATGTCCGGAAATGATATTAGGTATCGGTTCAATTGTCGATGCACCTACTGCTGCATTATACATTCAGTTGGGAGCGAACTTTGTTGTAGGTCCGTTGTTTAATCCGGATGTAGCTAAGGTTTGTAACCGTCGCCTTATCCCTTATACTCCAGGATGTGGATCCGTTTCTGAAATTGGTTTTGCGCAGGAAGCCGGATGTGACTTGTGCAAGATATTCCCAGCCGGAAATGTTGGAGGTCCTTCATTCGTTAGCAATATAAAGGCTCCGATGCCTTGGTCAATGATTATGGCGACCGGCGCGGTTGAACCAACTGAAGAAAATCTTTCGGCTTGGTTTAAGGCAGGCGTCACTTGTGTAGGTATGGGCTCAAAGCTTTTCCCAAAAGAAGCGATTGCAGCGAAGAATTGGAATGAAATTTCTAAACTCTGTAGCGACGCATTGTCGATTATACAAAAATATAAGAAATAAGAGATACAGAAGACAGGATCATGAGAGGTTTTTTAGACAAGGATTTTCTGCTTTATTCTGATACGGCATCTATGTTATATCATGAACATGCTGCCCAGTTACCGATTATAGACTACCACTGTCACCTTGTACCCAAGATGATTGCGGAGAACTATCAATTTGCCGATCTGACAGAAATTTGGCTTGGCGGTGACCATTATAAATGGAGAGCCATGCGTGCCAATGGCGTTGCAGAAGAATATATTACGGGAGATAAGCCGGCCTACCAGAAGTTTGAAAAATGGGCAGAGACCATGCCCTATACCATGCGTAATCCGCTTTACCATTGGACTCATCTGGAGTTGAGTCGGATATTTGGAATCGATAAAATATTGAATCCATCTACTGCCCGTGAGATATATGAAGAATGCACGGCCAAATTGCAGACTCCGGAATTTCGTTCACGTGCAATCATGGAACGGATGAATGTGGAATTGGTTTGTACCACCGACGATCCGGCCGATTCATTGGAATATCACATAGCCATTCGTGAAAGCAGATTCAAGGTTAAGGTGCTGCCAACTTGGAGGCCGGACAAAGCGATGACTATCGATAATGCAGAGACCTATAATGCCTACCTCTCACTCTTGGAGAAAGCAGCCGACATGACCATTTCGACGTATGCCGATTTGTTGGCCGCCCTGGAAAAGAGACACCAATTTTTCGAAGCGCAAGGATGTACGCTTTCCGATCATGGATTGACCACATTCTGTGCAGAGCCCTATACTGAAGCAGAGATTCGTGCTATTTTTGAAAAGGTACGTTCCGGAAAGAATCCTACGGCTGAGGAAGACCGTAAATTCCGTTCGGCCATGTTGTACGAACTGGCTGTGATGGATGCCAAAACCGGTTGGGTGCAGCAGTTCCATGTAGGAGCAATCCGCAATAACAATACCAAGATGTTTCGTCAGTTAGGACCGGATACCGGGTTTGATGCTATTGGAGACTATGAAGTTGCTTCGGCAATGAACAAACTGTTCGACCGTCTGAACACAGCAGGATTCCTTGCCAAAACTATCATTTATAACCTTAATCCGCGTGATAATGAGTTGATGGTTACCAACGCTTATAACTTCAACGATGGCTCTGTTGCCGGTAAGATGCAATATGGCTCGGGTTGGTGGTTCTTAGATCAGTTGGATGGTATGGAGAAACAAATTAATGCCTTGTCTACTTTAGGCTTGTTAAGCCGTTTTGTAGGTATGCTCACCGATTCAAGAAGCTTCTTGTCGTATCCCAGACACGAATATTTCCGCAGGCTTTTATGTAATATCCTTGGTCGCGATGTGGAAAATGGCGAATTGCCTTCGTCCGAACTCCCATTTATCAAGCAGATGGTAGAAGATATCAGTTATTATAATGCCAAGAAGTATTTTGGATGGTAACCTAATAAACTAAGAAATAATAAATCCCGAAGCTCTAGCAAGTGTACCACACACTAAAGTCTTCGGGATTTTTTTATGTTATGACTAGTCAGTTACTATCTTCTTCTGGCCGCCGCTTCTTTGGCTTTGCGGGCTTCCCTTTGTGCTTTCTCCTTTTCTTTGAGCTTCTGTTTATAAGCACGTTCTTTTTCTTTACGCTCTTTCTCCTTCAGTTTTTGGCGTTCTTTGTATGCACGCTCTTTTTCTTTACGGAGTTGTTCTTGTGCTTTCAGTTTAGCTTTACGTTCTGCCTCACGTTGTTTGAGTTGAGCTTTTCTATCCAACTTTTGTTGCTTTTCCTTTTCGGTCTTTGCTTTTAGAATAGCAGCCTCTTCTTCCTTTTGTTTCTTTATCAAATCTTCGCGTTCGCGTGCTTTCTGCTCTTGCAGTTCGCGTTCTGCTTGTTGTTGTTTCTCAAATTCAATACGTGCGGCTTCTTTACGAGCAGCCTCTTCTTCGGCTTCACGCTTACGAATCTCTTCGATTTCCTTCAAAGTAAGCTCTTTGCTCTCCTGCGTTACATTTACTTCTTCTACTACCTCTTTGACAGGTTGTTTGGATTCTACAATTTCTGTTGTTTCTTCGGCTTTTTCTGGTTCAATAGTTTTTTCGGCTTCCTGTATTACAGGGGTTTGCTTGATGATTTCTTCACCCTTTTCAGTAGCTGACTCTTTAACAGCTTCCTCATTTGGTTTCTCAACAGTTTCTTCCACGGAGTCTTCGATTGATTCTACAACGATTTCCGGAGGAGTGATTTCGGATTCATCATTGTCGTTTAAACGAATCTGCCAACGATCAATCAATTCAGGAATATATGTACCCAGACTATCGGCAAAGAAGGTAACATATTCATCCAACGTCTTACCTCTGAGCAATGTTTCCAAGTTATCATTTGAGATAGGAAGAATAGCGACCTCTTTATTCAACGTATTGGCATAACCTTCCGGTTTATAAATCATCTTATAATATTGTGTAGCCTCATCTAAGTTGACAAAATCACTTAGCTGCATCATACTCATCGGGCCATTTTCTTGCACTGTAATATCCAGTTCTTTTACTAGGAAGTTGGTGAAGTTGTAGGCCGCAACGGCATAAAGCAATTGATTCTTGTTCACCCGTTCAGTTGGGTAGATGAGCAACATCTTATAAGGTACGTTTGGATTCGCATTAAATACACGGGCCGAATCTGCCGCTGTCAAGCTTCCATCTTCGCCCACTCCGAAGCGCAGGTTCCACGTCATACCTTTTACACCACCCTGTACCATGGCTCGTCCTCGAAGAACGCCTTTCAACATTTCACCGGCAAGCTCAGTAACGTCAGCATTCGGATATTTTTCAATAAGCTCCTTCAGTGCGCTCTTAAATCCTTCCGGATCGCCCTCTTGTACATAGGTCAGCGCATCGAGGAACATAAACTTCGGCATAAGCGTTGCTAAGGGGTACTTTTCGGCTACCGCTTTGTAGTTGCTGCGCACAACAGATACTTCCTCAGCCAGATAACTGTTATAGGTCGCTTGATAGATGGAATCCTGTACCCGGTCCATCATGCGGATATTGTATTCGTAGTTCGGATCGGCAATTGCAATAGCATAACTGCTTTCTGGGAAACTGCTGATTAGCTTGTTCTTGTAGCGATTAGCCAACTCCGTATCCTCTAAACGTAAAGCCATCAGATAAATCTGATAATAGCTTTCAAGCAGGTTTTCATGATTTGGGAAACGTCTCTCCAGTGTTTCAAAGGCCTCGATAGAAAGACGCAAGTCTTCCAGCTTGTCTTTATAAATCAAAGCTATATGATAGAGTCCGTCACTTATAATCAGGTTTGATGCTTCGATATCTTCCGGCGAGAATGGAATCTGTTGCAAGTAGAACTCACGCGTTTTAGGATTGTCGGTCAGATCCTCAGGGAGGTTTTCTGTCAAATTCGCTTCCCCAGGCTGCCCTCCCTCTCCTGGAGAAGTAGCCGTATCAGCCGGTTCATCTGTCGTTTCCAAGAAGGTAGACATTTCCTTCTTTCTTCTTCGCCAGTTATCTTCCAGTGGACGGCGGCCCCATTGGCGTTGGAATTTCGTTTTACCTTGAGCAACCAACTGTGAGCTGTAGAAATAGAACGTACTTCCGTCAGCACTAATCATAGCCGGTACATTCAAATCCGTTCCCGGGCGGTCTATCCCGGTGCCTCTTGCTTCCGCTTCGGCCAGATAGGCTTCTTTTTCTGCCAACTCCTTGGCTTCCTTTTCTTCTTTCTCTACCTGAGCAATGATGGCATCGATTACGGCAAGACGTTCCTGTTCAGGCATTTTAGCAAGAGTCTGCAAACTATCTTGAAGATGAACCGCTTCTACGTGTATCACCAGTTCGTCTAATACTTCAGACAGTTTAGCTATACGTTTATAGTCTTTGTACTCTTTTTGCAATGAAGACAACGCCCCACTGAAGCAAGGTTGAGCTTTTATGTATTCGGCCTGTGTAAAGTAAATATCTCCAAGCCGTATCTGACACATGGCTTTATCTATCCCGTTTTGCGTGCTTAGCTCTATTCCCTTACTGTAGTTGACGATGGCGTTGGTCGTGTCTTCGCGACTCATATAGATATTTCCGATGGCATAGTACACCTGGTCAAGGAAATCTTTGTTCTTATCGCTACGAGCCATCCTCTCCAGTTTTTTGACCATCGACATGTAGTTGGTGCCGGAGAAGACTTCCGTTTGTCTGATGCGGGCGGCAAATTCCAGTACATAAGGAGGGTTGGATTTAATCACATCACCAAAAGCTTTGTACGCCAGTGAGTTTAACTCCAGCGTAGCGTAGAGTTGTCCCAACAAATAGCGCATTCTTGCTTTTTGCTTACCGTTTTTTTCTGCCTTTATGGCTGTTTGCAGGTAAGGGATGGCATCTTCAAACTGTTTATTCTTAATCAGATAGTCGGCGTTTACCGTAGCATACAGATTCAATTTCTTCGGGTGGATGCCATTTGTATTTAGCTTGCGCAGGATATCTTCCGATTCGTAAAACCAGTTCATCTCCGCATAGCAGCGGGCTTGCCAAAGCTTGGCTTCGGAAACCATTTCTTCATCTGTGGCATAATGTCTGGCTATATATGAGAATGTAGCTGAGGCTTGCAGGAAATCTGCATTATGAAACTGAGCCTGGCCTAATAATAGCCAGCATTGCTTAAGGAAGGGGTTGTATTCCTCTTGTTCTTGTAAGGCAACTTGCTTTGGATCGTTTCTCCATCCGGACTTTTTGGGTGGCTTGGTTTTGATAGAGTGAAGCTTGATCGCCTTGTTGCTCTTTTCGATGGCTCTATCGAAAGGTCCACCTGTCTCTGCTTTGTCTTTAGGCTGAGAGCTGATGGGAAACATGTAAATCATGTCCGAATAATTCTCCTTATAGCCATTTTGCATGGCTTCCAGAGCCTCGTCGAACGAGGTTTTTCCGTTGTAATAAATATTATAACGGGAGTTTAGCGCATGATAAAAACGGCTTGCTCTCGTGTTTTTTTTCGTGCTGCACGACACAAGCAAACCAATCAAGCATAATGAAGCGATATAGTAGAATCCTTTTTTCACCCTATTGCTGACAATTCATCATTATATAAACTGAAAACAACCGGTTTTATTGTCTGTGCGTAAGCGTTAGTATAGCTTTTACGACGAAAAAGAGGATAGTCAGAACAAGTATGATAAATGCTCCTGAAGGAATATTGATATAATAGGAGAGGAACAGTCCTGTTACACAAGCAACAAATCCCACAATAACACTCCCGTACATGATTTTCTTGAAGTCGGATGTGAACTGGTTAACTACCATTTGTGGAAGTGTTAAGAGGCTCATCAACAGCATGATTCCGACAAGACGGATAGAGAGTACGATCGTTACGGCAATGAAAAACATCATCAGGTATTCGATGAGTTTGACCGGAAGTCCTTGCGTCTTCGCAAAACTACTGTCAAACGCCACATAGATAATCTCACGTAAGAATAAAGAGACAAGTACTAATAATACGATAGCCAGCATGGCAATCCACAGGATGTCTGTAGACGAGATGGTCAAAATATTCCCAAACAGGTAGGCCGACAGGTTCGGACTGTAACCCGGTGTTAGAAAAATAAACAGCACACCCAGTGCCATACCGAACGACCAAACTACTGCGATGGCCGAGTCTTCACGCACATTTTGCGTTTTGCTTATCCACTCTACGCCCAAAGCAGATAGAACAGAAAATAAAAGCGCCATCAGTACCGGATTGGTGCCAGCATAAAAACCGAGTCCAAGCCCGCCGAATGAAGCATGAGTGATGCCACCGCTGATAAATACCAGACGGCGTGCCACGATATAGGTGCCGACAATCCCACAAGCTATAGCTGTAAGCAAACTGCCGAGCAAGGCGTTCTGAAAGAAATCGTATCCTAGTAGTTCAATCATTTATCAAGCATGTATACGGCGTTCGCCGACTATTAAAAAGGCTTCGTCTTTTAGCAATTCCGGAAGATTTATCTGACGCAATTGTAAACTGCGCAACCAGCCGGCCACATCCACATCGCGAAGAGTGTAAAGAATTTCTCTGAATTCGTTGATCTCCTCCTCGCTATATTGATTTTCTTCCTTTCCTTGAAACCGATCCAGTTCTTCGTCGTCGTAATATTCGATTTTTTTGCTAACGGCGGCAATTAGACTATCGCGTTCGCACATTTCATGCTGTCCGCAACATTCAGTGTCCACCTCCATAGCTTCAGGTATCTCAGAGATTTCTCCACGTTCGAGCATACCTTGTAATTTCTTATGTCGGAAATATCCGGCAATCGCTGCTACTATTCCAAGCAGAAGTAAGCCTGACAGAATTACGATATACCACATATTATATATAGTTTAAATAATGTTGAATCCTACTTGTTGTAGATTGTCCCAAAATCGAGGATAGCTTTTTGAAACGACGCCCGGTTCAGCAATCCGTATGCCACCAGGCAAAACCAATGCTGCAGGAGCAAATGCCATGGCCATACGGTGGTCTTCGTAAGTTGCAATGACCGGTTCGCTTTCCGGTTCGCAACGTTCGCCGGTCCATTCCAGCCCATGTCCCTCCGTTTCACGAATAACATATCCTAATTTCCGTGTTTCCTTAATCAGTGCCGCAATACGATCCGTCTCTTTAATCTTGAGCGATTGCAGTCCCGTAAAACGAAACGGAATGTTTAATAACACCGATGCTACCGTAAATGTTTGCGCCAGATCGGGTTCATTAACAAAATCATAGATTAATTCCTTACAACGCACGTTGCCTGGGATCAGACGAACACCGGTATCTGTAAATTCGGTTTCCACCCCCAACTCTCTGAAAAGTTTGGCTCCTGCGGCATCTCCCTGTAGACTGTCACGGAATAGACCCGACAATTCTTGTTCACAACCCGATAATGCTACAATGGTATACCAATAAGAGGCGGCACTCCAGTCTGATTCCACAGCAAAGGGGATAGGCGTATATTCTTGAGGAGCAACATGTATCGTATTGCCCTCCCAGGTTGAAGAAACGCCGAAACGCTTCATAAGTTCAAGTGTAATAGATATATACGGACGAGAGATGATTTCGCCTTCCAAACGAAGGGTAAGGCCTTTTTCCATTAAAGGAGCCACCATCAACAAGGCAGAGATATATTGAGAACTGACACCTCCATTCAGCGAAATCTCACCACCTTGAAGTGCACTTCCGAAAATACGTAGGGGAGGAAAACCTTCTCTCTCGACATATTCAATTCGAGCTCCCAGATTATTCAACGCATCGACAAGCAACTTGATCGGACGGTTTCTCATGCGTTCGGTACCGGTAATGGTCCATTCGCCCACAATCTTGGATAGAAAAGCCGTAAGGAATCGCATAGCTGTTCCTGCCGCCTTGATATCGAAATGATTATCGTTAGAATTAAGTGCCGCAACCATAACCTGTGTATCGTCACAATCCGAAAGATTTTGTATCTCAAAAGGACTATAGCTAAGTGCATTAAGTATAAGTGCCCGGTTGCTAATGCTTTTGGATGCAGGCAATTGAATCGTTTCTTTATGCAGGCCTGAAGGTACGGTAATCAGGTAATTCGTCATGTTTACGTAAACTTCTGTTTTAGACTGCAAAAATACGGATTTTATTCCGTGGCTTATCTATTTCTTTTAAAATGTTTCGGGTTAAAACTTTCCTCACATTGGAATGGTTTTTTAATAGGATAGGGATATTTCTCTTTTTCTATATATATGGTAAAACTGTTCTACATATATAGTAAAGTTTTTCTATATATATAGAAAAAGAAAATCTCCTCGGAGGTTATTAAAAAACTCCTCAATGGTTTTTAAAAACCTTCCCAATCCAAATCAGATGCAATAAGGATAATTATGTAACGTTTATTCTGTAACTTTGTCGAATTAAATTTGTAAGAACATGGCGGAATCTAAATACGGGCCTTTTTTGGATAAGATAAATTCGCCGGAAGACCTGAGGAAGCTGCCGCAGGAGGAATTGACTAAAGTATGTGCTGACGTTCGTCAGTATATAATCGATGTGCTTTCAGTCAATCCCGGTCATCTGGGCGCTAGTCTGGGAACGGTAGAATTAACAGTGGCTCTTCATTATGTCTTTAATACGCCTTACGACCGTATTGTCTGGGACGTTGGACATCAGGCGTATGGGCACAAAATATTAACCGAGAGAAAAGAAGTTTTTGATACGCTTCGTAAGCTGAACGGGATAAGTGGTTTCCCAAATCCGAAAGAAAGTAAGTATGATGCATTTGTTGCAGGACATGCCTCTACGTCTATTTCTGCGGCATTGGGTATGTCGGTAGCTTCAAATTTGAAGAACGAATTGGATCGACAAGTGGTTGCTGTAATCGGAGATGGTTCCATGACGGGAGGGCTTGCCTTTGAAGGATTGAATAATGTCTCTTCGGATCCGAATAATCTTTTGATCATACTAAACGATAATAATATGGCCATCGACAATAATGTGGGTGGCTTGAGTCAATATCTAGTAGATATCACAACGAGTTATGCCTATAACAAGATGCGTTATGATGTGTACAAAGGGTTGAGGAGGATGAATATTATCAATGAAAAACGTAGAGGCAGCATTTTACGTTTCAATAATAGCTTGAAGGCGTTGTTGACGCAGCAGCACAACTTTTTCGAAGGGTTCAGCATCCGTTACTTCGGTCCTGTCGATGGGCATGACGTGAACTACCTTGTTAAAGTCCTTAATGATATTAAGGAAATGAAAGGTCCGAAGCTATTACATATTAAGACTAAAAAAGGAAAAGGCTATGAACCGGCTGAAAAATCAGCTATTGAATGGCATGCTCCCGGAAGATTTAATAAGGAGACGGGTGAACGTATTATTCCAGATAATTTGAATCAACCACAATTGTATCAGGACGTGTTCGGTCATACCCTAGTGGAAATAGCCGAACAAGATAAGCGTGTGGTGGGGATTACACCGGCCATGCCGACTGGCTGTTCGATGTGTCATATGATGAAGGCCATGCCCGAGCGGGCCTTTGATGTGGGTATTGCCGAAGCGCATGCCGTGACATTCTCGGCAGGTATGGCAAAAGAAGGCATGATACCTTTCTGCAATATATACTCCTCGTTTATGCAAAGGGCTTATGACCAAGTGATTCATGACGTGGCATTGCAAAATCTGCATGTTATCTTCTGTCTGGACAGAGGCGGACTGGTAGGTGAAGATGGAGCTACACACCATGGGGTATTTGACTTGGCCTACATGCGTCCGATTCCAAACCTGATTATCGCATCTCCTTTTAATGAATGGGAATTGCGTAATCTGATGTATACGGCTTATAAAGTAGATGCACCTTTTGTGATTCGTTACCCAAGAGGTAAAGGAGAGAAAGTAGATTGGAGGAATACTCCCGAAATGCGTCCTGTTGGTAAAGGCCGTAAATTGCGCGATGGAAATGATATTGCTGTTTTATCTATCGGATCGATTGGTAATGAGGTTATAAAGGCGATAGACTCCCTTAGCGGTGAGGCCGGATCCATAGCGCATTATGATATGATTTATCTGAAACCGCTGGACGAAGACCTCCTGCATGAGGTGGGGAAGAACTATTCACGAGTGATAACTGTCGAGAATGGTGTTCTTAAGGGTGGATTTGGAAGTGCAGTCATCGAATTTATGGCTGACAATGGTTATACGCCACGCATTAAACGAATTGGAGTACCCGATAAATTTATCGAGCATGGTTCAATTCCTGAACTGTTTCGTTTGTGCCATATGGATGCAGAGGGAATTGCGGAAGCCATCCGCACTTTTTAGGAATATGTGGATTTGTAATCTAACTTTCTTTATCAGTTGAGTATATGAAGATAATTATTGCTGGAGCAGGGGAAGTAGGGAAACACCTTGCTAAAATGTTGTCTCAGGAAAATCATGACATTATCTTGATGGATCCTGATGAAGAAAGATTGGTCATGCCTGGCTCCAGTTCGGAAATATTGCCAGTTGTAGGTAATCCGGTTTCATTACGGGATTTAGAGAATGCAGGAGTGAAGCGGGCAGACCTGTTCGTCAGTGTGACTCCTCATGAATCAACCAATATTTCTGCTTGTATTTTGGCTGCCAACCTTGGTGCTGAAAAGACTTTTGCCCGAATTAATAATTATGAATACTTGCTTCCTAAAAACAAGGAGATTTTTCAAAAATTAGGAATCGATGCGATGGTCTATCCCGAAATGCTGGCAGCGAGAGAAATCGTTACGGCTGTTAAGCACCCCTGGGCAAGACAATATTGGGAACTCTTTGGGGGGATGCTTATCCTAGTAGGAGTGAAAGTGCGAAGTAATTCACGATTGACAGGCCGACGTTTGGAAGAATTCAAAGATGAAGAGAAGTTATATCATATTGTTGCTATCAAAAGACGAAAGAAAACGATTATTCCCAGTGGGTCGGAACAAATAGAATCTGGAGATATCCTCTTTTTTACGACAACCAAAGAACATGTCAAAGATGTTCAGATCCATGCCGGCAAGAAAGATCCTGAAGTCAAGAAGATCTTTATTATGGGAGCTAGCCGTATCGCTTTGAGAGCCTGCCAATACCTTCCGAGTAATATACGTATCAAAGTGTTGGAAACAGACAAGGAGACGAGTCAGACATTTGCCGAGGTAGCTCCAAGTAATGTTCTTGTAATCAATGGCGACGGTCGAGACACAGAGTTGTTGATTCAAGAGGGCATTAATGATGCACAGGCATTTATTGCGTTGACAGATAATCCGAGCACGAATATTTTGGCCTGTTTAGCGGCCAAACAATTTGGTGTTTTCAAGACGATAGCACAGGTTGAAAATCTTGATTATATTCCATTGGCTAACGATATGGATATAGGTACGGTAATCAATAAAAAATTGATTACGGCAGGGACTATTTACCAGTTCCTCTTAGACGCGGATGTGTCCAATATGAAGTTTTTAGCCTTTTCGAATGCCGATGTGGCAGAAATGATTGTGAAGCCGGATTCTAAGATAACTCATAAACCAATAAAAGATTTGAAACTGAATAAGAACTTGACCCTTGGTGGTTTGATACGTAATGGTGCTCCAATGATGATTGACGGAGATACACGTTTGCAGGCGAACGATCATGTGGTGGTATTCTGTCTGGGTCATGTAATCAGTGATTTGGAAAAATATTTCAGGTAATTTTAAATAGACAGCGATGCCGAATATTCGATTCGTGATTAAGATATTAGGGCTCATGTTTGTTCTTGAGTCGATTTTTATGTCATCGGCCGTAGTTGTTGCTTTTCTATACGGTGGAAACGATTTATATCCCTTATTGTTCTCTTGTTTGTTGATGTTATTGACAGGAGTAGTATTCTTTTTTATTGGAAGAAACGCCCAAGATCCTGCTAATGGCAGAAGAGAAGGAATGCTTATCGTTACGCTAACTTGGTTGTTGCTTTCTTTTTTGGGGATGTTACCCTATTACTTAGGTGGATATGTAGATTCGGTTGCTGATGCCTATTTTGAAACGATTTCGGGTTTTACAACGACCGGAGCCTCGATAATGAAAGACATCGAGTCGCTTCCCCATGGGATATTGTTTTGGCGTAGCTTAACGCAGTGGCAGGGTGGTATCGGAGTGATTCTTTTCACTGTGGCTATTCTCCCTATATTCGGAGTGGGTGCTTCGCAAATGTTTGAAGCAGAGACTACTGGGATTACGCACGAGCGATTTCTTCCTCGTGTAACACAGGTTGCCAAACGTATATGGGGAGTTTATCTCCTGCTCACAGCATGTGTCTTTTCTTTATTGCTGCTTGGTCCGATGAATCTTTTCGATGCGTTAAATCATGCGCTTACCTTAATTTCTACGGGTGGTTATTCAACAAAGAATATGAGTTTGGCCTATTGGGATTCTGCTTATGTGGAATATGTATCTATAGGTTCAATGTTTGTTGGCGCATTGAATATGAGCCTTATCTATTTTTGTTTTAAAGCCCAATTCAAACGTTTGTTTTGCGATGAGGAATTCCGTTGGTTTGCTGGTTCTGTCGTGATATGCACAATCATTATTGCTGTGTGGATAAGCTTTAAAAACTATATGCAAGGTGAAGAAGCCATCCGTTCGGCTGCTTTTCAGGTGGTAACGCTTATTTCAGGATCGGGCTTTGCTACAGATAATTATATTACTTGGGGCCCCTTCTTTTGGGTTTTCGCATTGATTTTGATGATTATATCAGGCTGTGCCGGTTCGACAAGTGGTGGTCTGAAGATGTCTCGTTTTGTGGTTTTAGTCAAAAACCTATCGAATAGTTTCAAGAAGCAGACTCACCCTCATGCTGTAATTCCCGTTCGTGTAAATGGGCGAGCTGTGTCGACAGACTTGGTTCATCGTATCCTGGCATTTGTATTTGCCTATTTGGCGTTAATTATTGTTAGCTGCCTTATTCTTGCATTTTTAGGGATGGGATTTGAAGAGGCTGTGGGTGCGGCTGTGTCCTGTATGGGTAATGTTGGTCCCGCCTTAGGCGATCTTGGCCCTGTTGCTAATTATGCTACGATACCGGATATAGCCAAATGGTATCTGGGCTTTCTTATGATGGTGGGTCGTCTGGAGATTTTTACGGTCTTGACCATTTTGGTCCCGGGCTTTTGGAAGCAATGATGGGATTGTTGTTTAAAACTAATTCCTTTTCTATATACGCTTTTCCCCTTTTTTACGTTATAATAGTTGCGGATTTAGTAATTCTTGCAAAATGATTGAATATATACGAGGAGAAATAATGGAATTATCACCTACACGCCTGATTATGGAGTGTGGTGGTGTTGGTTATGAGTTGAATATTTCGTTGAATACATATAGTGCATTTAATGGAAAGAAGAGTGGATTGATTTATGTTTATGAAGTGATCCGTGAAGATGCGCATAGCTTGTACGGATTCTCGGAGAAACAAGAACGCGAACTATTTCTTATGTTAATCACCGTTTCAGGGGTAGGTCCGAACACGGCACGAATGATCCTTTCATCATTCCCTCCGGCTGAGTTGGTACAGGTAATTGCCAATAAAAATGAAGCAGCCCTGACCTCGGTAAAAGGAATTGGACTCAAAACCGCTCAACGTATATTGGTCGATTTGAAGAATAAAGTTAAGACAACCTCATTTGCTGCAGACGGAACCTTACAACCGGGAACGTATGCCGGAGGAGCTGTAGCAGAGGAAGCTGTTGCTGCGTTAACCATGCTGGGTTTCCCAAAGGCTCCATCACAAAAAGCTGTCGTAGCTATCTTGAAAGAATCTCCTGCCTTATCGGTAGAGCAAGTGATTAAAGCCGCATTGAGAATGTTATAATAAGTAGATTGTGTAGAGATCGGAACCTTAGGGTCATAATGAAACAAAAGGCAATAAAATATATTCTTTGGCTGTCTCTGTTTTTGTTCGGAGTGGGGCTGTATTCGATGAATGCAGACTTCCTTACGTATACTTCGACGCCCGAATTTCTGCTGGAAGAATCTTTACAAACTGACTCAATTGGTACGCGTTATCCGGTGTCGAAACTGACTCCTGAAGAATACGAAGACCTGCTCAAGCATTCTCCTGCCGATCTTAAAAATCCGGAAAATATAAAGACGACGATTGAATACGATCTGAGAACCGGTTCGTATATTATACGTACACGACTGGGTGACATGGAGTTGGGTACGCCTATGACCTTGACGCCCGAAGAATACCAGAATTATAGCATGCAGGAATCTCTCCGAGCGTATTTCCGTGAGCGAAATGAAGAAGAATACAGAAAAGAAGCTGAAAAAGAATTTAATCTGACCGATATGCAGTTTGATCTGGGTCTTGGCGAACGAATCTTTGGCCCGGGTGGGGTGCAAGTCAAGACTCAAGGTAGCGCAGATATCACCTTAGGATTGAAACGGAATTCAGTGAAGAACCCTTCCTTGCCTGCTCGTGCACAGACACGTACGTTCTTTAACTTTGACGAGGCTGTTCAACTGAATGTAGATGCCAAAGTGGGTACGAAGGTGAATTTCGGCATGAACTATAATACGGAAACATCTTTCGATTTCGATTCTAAACGGCTAAAACTGGCCTATACGGGCGAAGAAGACGAGATTATCAAATCGTTGGAGGCGGGTAATGTAAGCATGACCACCAATAACTCCCTCATTAATGGTGGGGCAGCCTTATTCGGTATGAAAGCGGACTTACAATTCGGTAAATTGAGAGTCAATGCGTTGTTGGCTCAACAAGAATCGCAGTCAAAAACAGTCAGTTCACGTGGTGGAGTGCAAACCCAGCCTTTCGAGATTAAGGTGGATGCTTACGATGAAAACCGCCACTTCTTCCTTTCGCATTACTTCCGAGATACGTATGATAATTACTCCAATCAAGCGCCAAACGTACGGTCGGGCATCCTTATCAGCCGAGTTGAAGTATGGGTGACGAATAAACGCGGAAATTACGATCAGTCACGTAATATCGTGGCCTTTTCCGATCTGGCGGAAAGTAAACATATTTCCAATCCGCAATTTGTTACGAGCGGAGGGGGAGAAAACCCGCGAAATGGATCGAACACGCTCTACCAAACAATTGTAAACAACTATCCCGATGCACGCTATATAAATAAGGTGCAACAAACCTTTAACGGGTTCATTGAAGGAGGCGTGGATTACGAGGGAATCGAGAGTGCGCGCAGATTGGAAGAGTCAGAATATACGTTCAATCCTTATCTCGGATATATCTCGTTGAAGTCACAGTTGCAGCCTGATGAGGCTTTGGCGGTTGCCTATGAATATACGTATAACGGACAACCTTATCAGGTAGGTGAATTCTCGACCGATAATGCCGAAAATACGACGACTACGCTCTACGTTAAACTGTTGAAGGGCGTGAATATGTCTCCTGTGATGCCGTTCTGGGATTTGATGATGAAGAATATTTATTCACTCGGCGCTTACTCTATTCAGAAAGAGAAATTCCGTTTGGATATCCTTTATCAAAGCGATACTACTGGAACCTATCTGAATTACTTGCCCGAAGGAGCTATTAGAGATACGATTCTGCTGCGCGTGATGAATTTGGACCGTCTGAATTCACAAAATCAACCTTATCCGGATGGGTTCTATGACTTTTTGGAAGGATATACCATTCTGGCAGAAAACGGTAAGATTATCTTCCCGGTTGTTGAGCCGTTCGGTTCACATCTTAGAAAGAAGATCAATAACGACGCGATAGCTGATAAATATGTATTCCAGGAATTATACGATACGACTCTGACGGCAGCCAGCCAGATTGCTGAGAAAAATAAGTTTATCCTCAGAGGGGAATATAAGGCATCGTCGGCTGCCGAAATTGATCTTGGCGCAAGTAATGTGCCGAGGGGTTCTGTGCGGGTAACAGCCGGTGGGGCTACGTTGACCGAGAATGTGGACTATACGGTTGACTATACTTCCGGAAGGGTTACGATATTGAATGAAGCCCTTATTTCAAGCGGACAATCCATCAATGTATCACTTGAAGACCGAGGCATGTTCAGCATGCAACGAAAAACGATGATGGGGCTCGATCTGAATTATGAATTGAGCAAGAATCTAACACTCGGAGGAACCATCATGCATCTTTCGGAAATGCCACTTACTACCAAGACGACCTACGGAGATGAATCGATAAAGAATACACTTTGGGGGTTAAATATGTCGTATAGACAGGAAAGCCAGTGGCTAACCAATTTGTTGGACAAGCTGCCGCTCTTGACGTTGACCCAGCCAAGTCAAATTTCATTGAATGCAGAGTTTGCTCATTTAATTGCAGGGCATTACGAGAATAAGGCAACAGGAGGTTATTCGTATCTGGATGATTTTGAATCTACCCAAAGCGGATTTGATTTGCTTAACCCTTATCCATGGACTTTAGCAAGTGTCCCTACACGGGCAACGAATGGCTCTTCGAGCTTCGAACTGTTCCCGGAATCGAACCTTACGAACGATGTGGAATATGGAAAAAACAGAGCCTTGTTGGCTTGGTACTATATAGACGGAATTTTCACACGTGAGAACTCATCACTCATGCCGGCACATATACGCCGCGATATCGAGATGCGATCAAACCATTATATGCGTGCCGTACGTACCAATGAACTCTTCCCGAATATGGACCAGGGTGTTTATTCTGACAATACATTGAATGTATTAAATCTGGCTTATTATCCAAAGGAAAGAGGACCGTACAACTTGGATGCAGACCGAGTGAACCCAGACGGAACCTTACAAAATCCGGAGAAACGTTGGGGTGGTATCATGCGTAAGATTGAACAAAGCGACTTTGAAACGGCTAATATCGAGTATATTGAATTCTGGCTGATGGATCCATTTATCTACGATAAGATGGTAGATGGTGGTGACCTTTATTTCAACTTGGGAGATATATCGGAAGACATCCTCAAGGATGAAAAGAAATTTTTCGAAAACGGTTTGCCGATTGATGGAGACACAACGAAAGTGGATTTCACGGCCT
The DNA here is from genome assembly GCA_023429375.1 of Bacteroidota bacterium. Classification (GTDB taxonomy): domain Bacteria; phylum Bacteroidota; class Bacteroidia; order Bacteroidales; family Tannerellaceae; genus Massilibacteroides. Next base: position 443,001 of record JAEYVY010000007.1, read on the forward strand.
GGGGTAAAGTGCCTCGTATGCAGAGTACGGTCTACGCTTTCGATAATACAGCTGGAGCAAGAAAATTGCAAGATGTAGGGTTTAATGGTCTTTCGTCTGATGAAGAAAAGGAATTCCCTACGTACAAGGATTTCTTGGATAAACTGCAAGCAAGGCTATCCGGCGATGTATGGAATAATATGTTGAACGATCCTTTTTCATCTCGTAACGATCCTGCCGGAGATACGTTCAGCTATTTTAGAAGCTCGTACTATGATTCTGTTGAGGCCGATATCCTGACGCGATACAAACGATATAACGGAACCGAGGGCAACTCTGCCGAAAGCTCCGGAAACTTTAATGCGGCTTCGCGTACCCTGCCCGACATTGAAGATTTGAATCAGGATAACAACCTGAACAAGAATGAAAAGTACTTCCAATACAAAGTGGAACTCCGTCCTGAAAAGATGCAGGTGGGAACTAACTATATTGTTAACGAGCAACAGGTAAAGGTTAAACTTGCCAATGGAAAAGAAGAGACTATTAGCTGGTATCAGTTTAAGATTCCTATCAAGCAACCTCAAGCGAAAGTTGGTCCTATTCAGGATTTCAAATCGATTCGATTCATGCGTATGTTCCTCACTGATTTTAAGGAATCAGTCGTTCTTCGTTTTGGTAAATTCGAATTGGTTCGCGGCGAATGGCGTACATACGAACAGGACTTATCTGCTCCGGGCAGCTTGCCTACCAGCAAAGGAACTCTTGACGTTTCTACTGTCAACATTGAAGAAAATGCAAGAAAAGAGCCGGTAAACTATATGTTGCCTCCGGGAGTAACACGTGCACATGATCCGGGACAACCACAAATCCAGTTGCAAAACGAACAGTCCCTGTCTCTAAAGGTGACGGATCTTGCCTCGCAAGATGCACGTGCCGTATACAAAAACACCATCTATGATTTGCGTCAGTATAAGCGCTTGCAGATGTTTACCCATGCGGAAGCATTGGTAGGTAATCAGACAAATCTTCAAGACGGGGATTTCTCTATCTTTCTCAGACTGGGTTCAGACTACAAGAACAACTATTACGAATATGAGGTACCCTTGAAACTGACGCCTCATTATGCGACACAAGCTGATATTGTATGGCCGGATGCGAATATGTTGAACTTTCGATTGGAGGTGCTGACCGATCTGAAACTTCAACGAAACAAAGCTAAACGTGAAGGAAAAGAAGGGGTAAGCTATCAAAATGTCTTTACAAGCAACGACCCGGATAATACACGCAATACGATACGTGTGATTGGTAATCCGAGTCTGGCTGAGGTGAAGACGATAATGATCGGTATCCGAAATAATTCGAAAGAGCGTAAAAGTGGTGAGATCTGGGTCAATGAATTGCGACTCACCGATTTCAATGAAGAAGGCGGATGGGCTGCTAATGCAAACCTGAATGTAAATCTGTCGGATCTTGGAACAGTCAATCTGGCGGGAAGGATTGAAACAGCCGGCTTTGGAGCCTTGGATCAATCTATTAATGAGCGAAGACTCGATGATTTCTCGCAATTTAGCGTGTCGACAAATGTGGAATTAGGTAAATTCTTCCCTGAAAAGGCTAAGGTGAGTATTCCTGTCTACTATTCTTATTCAAAAGAAATCTTGTCGCCGAAGTACAATCCGTTGGATAAAGACATTGAACTGAAAGATGCACTAAATAATATGGATACTCAAGCAGAGAAAGATTCGATAAAAGCTATCTCGCAAGATGTGGCCATCTCAAAGGGGATCGCGTTTAATAACGTCCGAGTGAATATTCAAAGCAAGACACCGATGCCTTATGATCCGGCAAACTTTTCTTTTGGCTATTCATTCCGCGAGAATAAAACAAGGAACCCGGAAACAATGTATGAGACAACAAAAGACTATAACGGAAACTTCTTATATAGTTACACTCCTTATGCAAAACCTTTCCGACCTTTTGATAAAATAAAGTCGGATAAGGGGTATACGAGAATATTTAAACAATTCACTCTTAACTATCTGCCATCGAATATCAATTTCCAAACAGCAATGACGCGTAATTATTATGAAATACAATTACGTGATTTGAATAATATGGAAAATTCGAATATCCCGGTTTCCTTTAGTCAAAACTTCAGTTGGGACAGGGCTTTTAATCTGACATGGGCTTTGACAAACAATTTGACCGCGGCATTTACGTCAGGAACAAACGCCCGTATCGAAGAGCCTTATATGCAAGTGAATAAGCAGCTGAATCCGGACCAGTATCAAGTGTGGAAAGACTCGGTGATTCAGAGTATCCTGGATATGGGTACGCCAATGAATTATGACCAAACGTTTATGGCTACGTATAATATTCCATTGCAGTATATTCCTGTGTTGGATTGGGTATCCGGAAACTTATCGTACAATGCAAGATATGAATGGGATAGGGTGACCACCATTGATGCTTCGGAAATAGGAAATACTATACGAAACCAACGTCAGTTTGAAATACAAGGAGCATTCAATTTCCTCAATTTGTATAATAAGAACAAGTTCTTGAAGGAAGTAAACCAGAAGTTTGGTGCAAATACTCGTTCTTCTAATACCCGTTCGACAACGCAACGGAATGTGCCGAAGCGCAAACCGGTCGAGTTGGAGACCGAAATAACCCTTAGTCCGGACAGCGCTATCGTGTTCCGTCATGGTCTATTGACCAAGAAGTTGCATGTACGGGCTAAAAGAGCGGATGGACGTACTTATCCGATTAAATTCAAAGTTGTGGATTTTGCAAACATACGCATTCTCAATAAGGATACAGTGCAATTGAAACTGATTATCAAACCTGGTCCACCTCCTACGGAAGATTTTATGTTCAAATCAGCTCAACATCTTGCCCGATTTGCAATGATGTTGCGAAGAATAAATGTCCAATTCACAAAGACTGATGGTATGATGTTGCCCGGATTCAAACCGGAAATAGGTGCAATGTTCGGACAAAAGAGTTATACGGCAGGCATGGCGCCGGGAGTTGGTTTTGCTTTTGGAGATGTACGCCGTTCGTATATCGATGAGGCAGCCGAAAAAGGTTGGCTGGTGATGGATGAATCGATTATCACACCGGCTATGATTAGTCGTGCAACGGCTTTAAGTGCGCGTGCAAACCTCGAACCTTTTAGCGGTTTTAAAATTGATTTAAACGTCAATCGTGTGGAAACGCAGACGACGGATGTCAAATTTATGTTGAGGGGAATGCCCGAAACATTTGGAGGAAACTTCACCATGACATTGATAACCTTAGGATCTTCATTCCAGAGCATCGGCGATCAGCGCAACGGATATAATTCGAAAGCATTTGAACAGTTACGCGCCAATCGTGAGATTATTGCTTCACGTATCGATAATAATTACAGTAACATAACTTCATCTGCTCAGAATATTAGCCGCAATTCATCCGATGTGCTTATACCGGCATTTTTGGCAGCATATACCGGGCAGGATGCTTCGAAAGTAGGGCTAAGTCCGTTCCCTTCTCTCAGCAGTCTTCGCCCGAACTGGAGAATCACTTACGATGGATTGATTAAATTGCCATTCATTAAAGATCGCTTTAAGAATATGGTCTTGAGCCATCAATACCAATCATCTTATAACGTAGGTTCGTACACTTCATTCCTGCAATGGGAAGCAGTTGGCAATGACATGGGATTTGTAAACGGAATGCCTTCATCGCCTTATTCCATCACATCAGTTAATATTTCAGAAGGTTTCAACCCGCTTTTCGGTGTGGATGCTACGTTTATGAATAACATAACCTCACGCATTGAGTACCGCAAAAGAAGAAACTTGAACCTGAATATTACTTCTTATCAGCTGGTGGAAGCATTGACCAATGAGATCGTAATTGGAGCCGGTTATAAACTGACGGAATTCAATAAAGTGTTGGGTATGAAGAAATCGCAAAACTTCAGTAATGACCTGACAATCCGTGTGGATTATTCACACCGCAAGATGCAATCGTTGATACGTAAGATTGATGATGGCCTTACACAACCTACATCCGGAAATGTAGCAAAGACGCTTCAGTTCTCAGCCGATTATGGATTGAGCCGTTCCTTGACGCTGCGGGCATTCTATGATTTGCAAATTAACGAACCGTTAGTTTCAAATGCTTCTTTCCCTACCTCAAATTCAAATTATGGGTTAAGTGTTCGCTTCTCTTTGGTTCAGTAATTCTCTATGTAATACTGATTGTGATAGATATTTTGAAGTTTGAATTAAACCATTTATCCTGAATAAGGTTATCTTTGTATACTCAAATGAAACAAGGATACAAATGAAACAAATAGGAATATTGATAGCATTTTTGCTTTCACTGCTAAGCTCATGTGCAAATAAACAAACAGAAGGCCGCATGGTGTCTGTCTCGATTGAACCTCAACGTTATTTTGCGGAAAGAATAGCAGGTGATAAGTTCACCATAAACACAGTGGTCCCGGCCGGACAAAATCCCGAGGTGTATGATCCAACCCCTCAACAGATGGTGCAGGTAGGAAAGAGCGAAGCTTATTTTCGTATCGGACACATCGGATTTGAAGAGGTGACGATTACGAAAGTCATAGAAAGCAATAAAGAATTGAACGTGTTCGACCTATCAGAGGGAATGGAATTCATTGCAAATACCGAGGAGCATGATCACGATCACGATCATGAACATGCAGAAGAACACGATCATGATCACGGACATGCTGAAGAAAGCGCACATAGTCATTACGGAGTGGATCCGCATACTTGGAGTTCTATTGAAGGAGCGAAGAAGATTGCGTGGAACACGTTGAACGCCTTTATTGCTTTAGATAAAGAAAATACACAGTACTATTGGGATAACTACAATAGCCTGATGGAAGAAATTGAACAGACCGAACAAGAAATAAAGAACATGCTCGCTTCTTTAACCAACCGTACATTTATTATCTATCATCCGGCATTGACTTATTTCGCTAAAGAGTTCGACTTGACACAGCTCAGCATTGAAATGGAAGGGAAGGAACCTTCGCCGGCTCAGTTGAAAAGGCTGATTGATACAGCAAAAGAGTCTGGCGCAAAGGTTGTTTTCATACAGCAGGAGTTTGATCAAAAGAATGCTGAACTTATAGCTAAAGAAACAAATTGTAATTTAGTAGTGATTAATCCATTGGATTACGATTGGAAGAAAGAACTGATTCGAATTGCTCATGCACTAGCAGATGGAGAAACTAATTGAAATAAAGGATATATCGGCCGCTTATGGTCCGAAAACCGTTTTGAAGAATGTGACACTCGATGTCTATAAAGACGATTTTCTTGGAATCATTGGTCCTAATGGAGGAGGTAAAACTACGCTTCTGAAGGTTATATTGGGGCTATTGTCTCCTATTTCAGGAAACATCACCTTTTATAAAGACTGTAAGCCTGTTTCCTCACTGAAGATTGGTTACCTGCCCCAGATAAATAATATCGATAAAAAGTTTCCTATCTCTGTTTGGGAAGTGGTTGCATCAGGTTTGTCCGAACAAAAACCTTTGTTCCGTTCGTACACGAAAGCTCAGGAGAAACGAATTGATGAGGTGCTGGATCAGATGGGAGTGAAGAGTTTTCCAGACCGTCCAATCGGGGAACTATCCGGTGGTCAATTACAGCGTGTATTATTAGGCCGTGCCATTGTTTCTCGTCCGCAAGTGCTGGTGCTGGATGAGCCAAATTCGTACGTCGACAAGCGATTTGAGTCGCATTTCTACGACTTACTATCTGAAATAAATAAAGAAAGTGCCGTTGTATTAGTGTCGCACGATATCGGTACGATTGTGAGCATGGTTAAGAATATAGCTTGTGTCAACGAAACGCTGCATTATCATGCAGGAAGCGATGTAACAGAAGATTGGCTGACTCATGTTTATAACTGTCCAATAGATATTATAGGTCATGGTGACCTGCCGCATAGAATATTAAAGAAGCACGAACATTAATTAATCTAATTAACCGGATACAGCATGCTCTCAGATGTGTTTTGCATGATTAGTCTGCCCGAATTTGGTGTTATTGTTGGGATAGCCGTTATTCTGTTTGGATTAAAAGCGGTTTCACAGAATCCGATTCTAACTAAGAAGCAAAAATTCGTGTGGGGCTTAACGATTCTTGTGCTAAATTGGATTGGGTTACTTTGGTATTATTATGTGTTTTATATAAAAGATAATAAAGAATAAGAATGAGAGTCCTGATTACGGGTGCAAGTGGATTTATCGGAGGTTTCTTAGTAAATGAAGCGCTGAAGAGAGGATATGAAGTGTGGGCCGGAGTACGTCAAAACAGTGACCGTTCCAATCTGCAGGATGAGCGGATTCGATTTATTGATCTTCGTTATAGCAATGTTGCTGCTTTGACATCTCAACTAAAGCTCTTGAAAGATGAGTTTGGCATGTTTGATTTCGTTATTCACAATGCCGGATTGACAAAGACACTCAAAAAAGATGCTTTCCATACGGTAAACGCACAATATACTAAAAACTTCATCGATGCCTTATATGCTTCTGGTCATTTATTAAAGAAGTTTCTTTTAATGAGCAGCCTCAGTAGTTATGGGAAAGGAGATGAGGTGACGTTTCGTCCCATTCGGTTAAATGATCCGCAACTTCCGGATACAGCCTATGGAAAGAGCAAATTGGCTGCCGAGAATTTTGTACGAGAACAACGCTATTTCCCTTACATAATACTTCGACCAACGGGCGTATATGGTCCTGGAGAGAAGGATTATTTTATGGAAATAAAGAGTGTGCAATCGGGCATAGACTTTGCTGCAGGACGTATACCTCAACGAATCACCTTTATCTATGTAAAAGACTTGGCTCGTGTAGCATTTCTGGCTCTGGAGAATGTGGCTGTACGCAATAAACATTACTTTGTGGCCGACGGAGATGTGCATACAGATGAATCTTTTGCCCGTTTGATTCAGGAAATATTAGAAAAGAAGCGTGTCCTGAGAGGGAGAATTCCATTGCCTCTTGTCAGATTCGCATGCGTTTGCTCAGAGGTGATCGGAAAGATATTGGGTAAGAGTATGACTTTAAATACTGATAAATATATCATTCTGAAGCAGCGCAATTGGATTTGTGATGTTGAACCGCTTCAGAATGATTTAGACTTTATAGCGGAGTATCCACTCCGAAAAGGCCTTGAGGAGGCAATCGCCTGGTATAAGAAAGAAGGTTGGTTGTAATTATTCAGCCTTCTTTATCGTACCTGATCCGGCTATTTTTTTCTTAATTGATGTTGGGTCGCCTTTATAGATTATCTTCCCGCTTCCAGCGATATCAACATCGATTTCGTTGCTAATACTCATTTCTACATCACCGCTTCCTGCAATTGAGCAGGCCAGATCTTTAGCTTGTAATTCGAAGGCATTCACTTTACCGCTACCTGCAATAGACAGTTTTACTTTGTCAGAAACACCTCCAAGAATTAGCACACCGCTTCCGGCTATATCTCCGTCAAAACTGGATGTAGCTACTTCAGCAATATTTACTTTGCCACTACCTGCAATATCTGTTTCCACCTCATTCATTTCTACCCGTACTGGCATACTTATCTCACCGCTTCCGGCAATATTGATGTCCAATTTGTCACCTATTAACGGACTATTAATCGTCAATTTAGAATCACCTGCCAAACTGAATTTTTTAATTGATTTCGAATGGGTCGTGATGGTGAATTTCGTTGGGTTAATCTTGAAAAATCTCTCATACTTTTTTTCAGGTTTGATTCTCAGTTTTCCATCAACTACTTCAAACGTATAGATGTCTAAGATGTTCTGATCTACAGTAACTACTAAGCCTGCACTTTCGTCAGACTGTTGATAATCGATCAGGATGTCACTACCACTGACAGCTAATACATCAAAGTCACCTATTTCAAAAGTCTTTGTAACAACATTGCCATCTCCATTAATTAAGCCTATTCGCAAACAACCGGTAAAAGATAGGGCGAGGATAAATGTTAGAACTAATAGGATACGTGTTTTCATAATGATTTCTTTTTTATTGATCCGGCACCGGATGTACTTGATTCTACTTCGGGATTTCCTTTATAAGTAATATCACCAGCCCCTGAAGCCGAGGCCTTGAGTGTCTTTTGGGCATAAACTTCAATATCTCCAGCGCCCGAAACAGAAGCAATAACATCGTCTGCTATAAATTCGTAAGCAGAAACATCTCCTTTCCCAGAAACTTTAAAGTTTGCTTTTTCGGCTTTACCCTTCACGCTGATATCTCCAGCTCCAGATACTTTGCCTTCAAACACTTTGGCTTGTAGGTCGGTGATTTTTACATCTCCAGCACCACTTACTGTAGCAAAGAAAGAATCGATGTCTGCACGCTTTTTAAGGATAACATCGCCTGCTCCACTTACAGAAATATCAAGTAGTTCGGACTGCAATGTGGTCTCGGTTATAAGATCCATACTGCCACTGACTGACATTTTAGTTATTTTTTCGGATGAAGCTCGAAGGATAAATTTTGTGGGAATAAGATTGTCTTTGTTTTTTGTCCGGATGACAAGCTGCCCGTCTTTCGATTCAATCAATAGAAGAGGTAGAAGATTCTCGTCAATAGTAACGCTTAGTTTACTTTTCCCTTTAGCCTGACTATAAAACAGTTTATGTCCTTCTTTGTCAGAATTGTTACTGTTGAACAAGTTGCTGGCAGAAGAAAAATTTCCTCCTACTTTGATTTTATCAAAATCACTAACCTGTATTTCTTTTGTTACAACATTTCCATTCCCTTTTATTTTAGCAGCGTGAGCTGCAATTCCTATTAGAAGGAAAGAGGCAATCAAGAGTGCTGTTGGTTTCATGTTTCTGCTTTTTATTAAGATGATTATACGAATTTATAAATATGACGTACATAATAAATGATTGGTTACACTTTTTTGAAAAAACTTTTCATTGGGGCTTAAAATGGCTAATTTTACATCCGATTAAGAATGTCAGGAAAGATGAAAATTACAAAGACAAATGCTGCCCGTTTGTTAGATAAGGCCAAAATTGCCTATGATCTCATTCCCTATGAAGTAGACGAGTCTGATTTGAGTGCTATCCACGTAGCAGACCAGTTGAATGAACCGGTAGAGCAGGTGTTCAAGACGCTGGTGTTGAAAGGAGATAAGACCGGTTACTTCGTTTGTGTCATTCCCGGAGCAGAAGAGTTAGATTTAAAGAAAGCAGCAAAAGTATCCGGGAATAAGAGTTGTGATATGATTCCCATGAAGGAACTGCTGCCTGTTACGGGTTACATCCGTGGAGCTTGCAGTCCGATTGGTATGAAGAAACACTTCCCTACCTATATTCATACTACCTGCACAGACTATCCACGTATTTATATAAGTGCAGGTTTAAGAGGCTTACAGATACACATAGCCCCTGACGATTTAATTAAAGAAGTACGCGCAGAAAAGGTCGATTTGCTTAGCTGATTTCTAGGACGAATAGGACGTAAACCAGTGCGTAGCCTTTTCACTGTAGGTTTTGGAAATTGGAATATCCGGAACCTTGTCGATGCCGAGCTCCATATACATACCATCCTTTTCGCGGCGAATCACTTTTACCTGATCGAAGTTGACCATGTATGATCGGTGGCAACGCATCACATTAGTGTCAGCCAGGTTCTCCTCTATTGCTTTAAGTGAGTTGCGAAGCATGAACTTCGTTAAAGCCCCCTTGTTCAGATACCAGATGCATACATAATTATCGGCCGATTCGATATAGAGCAGGTTGGTACGTTTTACGGAAAGCCTCAATTCATTTTTTTCGTCATAAAACGAATAAACGTTTTGTTGGGCAGCGACATTTGCTCTTTCTTCTGCCAGAATCTTCAACAGACGTTCCTTCTCCTTGTATGAAAAATAAAGATGAATAGCAGAATAGGGTAATAATAAGACCAGGCTGGTATTGATTGCCGATTCTTTGAATGTAGACAGATATTCGCGTTCGGGATTTAGGGCAATGGTATAGATCGTGTAAAACAAGGACATGAAGAAAATCTCCAGAATAATCCATGTCGCATAGCTACCATTGCTAATGCTATGCTTCTTGCCCCAATAATACATGATAATACGACTTATTACGACTACCAATACACCGGTCAGAATGATTAGACTAGAGAAGACAAAGAATTTAAATTCGGACACGTCATACCAACTCGACGAACTGAACGGCTTGTAAATATTGATAAATACAAGTGCGAAAAAAGCCGTCAAAACTATCAAACGGACAATGTTCGATTTCTCATAAATATAAGAAGGAATCTTATTCGCAAGTATGCTCATAGAGTTGCTATTTTTTTTAGCAAATGTAGGAATAATCCTCCTGACGTCCATCCCGTATATCAGAATTTCACCCCTAAATATGACTTTTCGCCCCTAACAGAGGGCGTTAAAACCATTTTTTTTGAGATCATCAAACTCTGTTGTTTGTTTGTATCAAGAATTAAAAAACGAATGCATATGGATATCGCTTCAAGGACTAAATTTTTAAGCCGCTTGTTTTCCTACGAAAAAAGAATAGCTATCGAGGACAGAAATCTCGAAATAATACCTTACCAATTTACACAGACGGTAGGAGAGGGAGAAATCCGTAATTTTCAAAAGGAACTACCAGCTGCCGGCTTTTGTCCTGTTAGCGATAATGATATCATGGAGAACAAAACCTTTACGTATACCATATTTGCACCTAACGGACGCCAGCGTCGTGATAAGGCTATCATCCTGCTGCATGGACTGAACGAACGTACATGGGATAAGTACCTGACATGGGCCGAAAAGCTGGCCGTTACAACAGGAAAACCCGTAATTCTGTTTCCTATTGCATTTCATATGAACCGCACTCCGAGCACTTGGAGTAATCCACGCGATGCTATGTCCTGGGCTGCACTCAGAAAACAAGAGATAGCTGATTTGTGTAACTCTACATTTGCCAACGTGGCCTTGAGCAGTCGTTTGTCGTGTCATCCCTTGCGCTTCTATGCTTCGGGACGCGAGTCGGTCTACAATATGTGTCAATTGGTGCATGAGATCAAGAGCGGACAACACCCTTTGTTTGCAGAAGGTACATCTATTAATTTGTTTGCCTATTCGATAGGAGCTCTGCTTTCACAAGTTTTGCTGTTGGCTAATCCTGACGAGATGTTTACTGATACACGTTTGTTTATGTTTTGTGGCGGTTCAATATTCTGTGAAATGAATGGGAATGCCCGTGATATCCTGGATAAGGAAGCCTTTGACCGTCTGCAACGTTATTTCAGAAATGACTTTCTTGAACGGTTGGATATACCCTCCTCGTTTAAAAATGATTTTTTGGAAGAAGCGTTCAAGGCGATGATCAAGCCGGATGTGCTGACGGATTACAGAGAATCGTTCTTTCAACAAGCATGTAACCGGATTAGAGCCATTTCTCTGAAGAAAGACGTGGTGATGCCAACAACAGGAATAATATCTGCATTGGGAGGAGTTTCCGGAAAGATATTGAAAGAATTAGACTTCCCTTATACTTATACACACCAAGTTCCATTCCCAACTACCGGCAAAATTGATCCCGAGTTGATCAATCAATCATTCAATCAGACATTTGAAGAAGCTGCCTCTTTTTTGTGATATAAGGATATTTTATATTTTTGTCCTAAGTATTCATTTTAACTGAAACCATTATGAGAAGAATGTTTGCTAAACTATTGTCTGCTATTATCCTTTTGTTCTTGTCTCAAACGGCTTATTCACAGTTGATTTCACCTGATAAATGGGACTCGTTTGTCGAAGCCAATAAAGCAATACTTGTCAGCGATACGTTCCGTTTACAACGATTTGAAAAGACAGGTTTAGATAATTGGACTTATACTACACACGGTGATTGTTCCCTTATTGAAGCATCCGAATCCGGTGTGCCAAATACTAGTGGAGGAAAACTGCTGAAGATGGAACGAGATAGCCGTCTGGCTTTTGAATCAGCAATTTCGCCGCTTCACCAAACAGTCAAAGGTAGGTTTTCCTTTTCAGGGCGAAACCTGAAGAAAGGAGATTATTTTCTGGTAACACTCAATCAAGTAGATAAAACAGACAGTGTAAAAATTGCAGAAATTACTGCTGATAACCAACGTTTTGATCAGAAAAGTGTTCAAGTTAATCGTAGTATATATGCCATTAGCTTTGATTATCTGACTACTTCACAGACAGCTACAGCTAGTGGCTATATCTATATGGATAGTGTTTGTTTGTTTGGCGAAATCCCTTTATACAGCTTGTTTAAGGGAAAGGGCTCTTGGCATGATACTGTAGCATGGTCGGATTTACCCGCCGAGCGACACAGACATGCGCTAATCAAAGGAGATGTGGTGGTGACATCAGACACCTATTGTGATTTTATCGACCTTAGCGGTAGCATAAGAATAGGCCCGGAGGCATTGCTTCAAATGAAAAATCTGCAAGTTCATGAATCCACATCTACTATAATTAATGAAGGAGAATTGAATCTGGATGGAACAATCCGCGTGAACCGAACATTCTCTGAAAAAGGTGTTTGGTATTTTGTTTCGTTCCCCTTCGATGTGTATCCGGATGGAATAGATACCACATTTACATTGAAAGATGATGAGCCCAATACGGGAGGGAATTATTTTTATGTATTGACATATAAGGAAAGCGGGCCGAATCAAGACCAGTCAGTCAATGGAAATTGGGAGGTCTTGCCTGAATCAGCCATGCAATCAAACGCTCCTTTATTTAAAAAGAACCAAGGCTATTTAATTGCACTCGATGAAAAGGCAAGTGAAACTACCCTCTGCTTTTCTTCTCGTCCAGGTTCTGTGCCTTCAACGTTTGGTAAGAGTGGAACCATAGATATTTCCGTTCCTTTTAATCTTGACGAAAGCGGTAAGGATGGAGGATGGTATCTTTGCGGAAATCCTTTGCCGGCGCCATTACATGTCCGAGAATTAGCACATCCTTATTTAGATGGATTTGTTTATGTTTATAATGGAGAAGAATATACTCCGATTCCGTTAGACGGTAATTATACATTACCCGCTTATTCCGCTTTTTTCGTGAAAGCAAGACAGAGCGTTAGTCTTACCGTTAGGGCAGCAACTGAGGTAAATCCTCATATGGTTCTTCTGGATATGATGCCATTACGTGGCGAGGTGCTGTCTGTGCCCGGCAATGAACTGCCAACGGGTAATACAGAATTGCTTGCTGACGACTTTTTCAGGATTGGACGAACGGCTTGTTATATCTTCGACGCACCTGACCAAGGCGTGGTCTATGTGTTTGACTTTGGAGGAAAAAGTATAAGTGCAATACCATTTAAGAGAGGCGAATCTCGTAGAATAGCACTGCCCGAGCAGAAAGGTTTTTATATTTTGTTGCTCGAGATGCAAAACAGACGAAAGGAATACAAATTCATTCGATAGAACAATAGAAGGAATCATGTATCTTTGAGCCGTAGAAAGTTTATAGATATGAAGAGAATAAATATAACTACGGCTATTTTAAGCATTTACGTAATCGTAATGGGGGTACTCTATTGGCCGGGTAGTAATCCTACGATTGACTATCCCAGTTATTTTATCGTGTTGGGAGGTACTGCTTTCATTACGGTTGTGCTTCGTATAATCCAAATCCGCCGTTTGAAATTGCGCGAACAGTGGAAGAAAGAGTTAGAGGATAAGGCTTCTAACAACGAATAGACCTTATCCTAGTTTCTCTTGTAAGAATCGTCCGGTGTAAGAAGTTGAGCATTGCGCTACTTCTTCGGGTGTGCCTGCGCATACCAGATTGCCTCCGGCTTTTCCTCCTTCGGGACCTAAATCAATCAGATAGTCTGCACATTTTATGACATCCATGTTGTGTTCAATGATGACTATGGAGTGACCATTGTCAATCAATGCACTAAAGGCCTTTAACAGCGTCTTTATATCGTGAAAATGAAGACCGGTTGTAGGTTCGTCGAAAATAAATAACGACGGTTCCTGTTTCTCCTGTCCCAAGTAATAGGCCAGTTTCACACGTTGATTCTCACCTCCTGAAAGTGTGGATGAGGTTTGTCCTAATTTGAGATAACCCAGCCCTACATCTTGTAGAGGTTTTAATTTCTTGATTATCTTTTTCTCCTGACTCTCGAGTCTCTTGCTGAAAAACTCGATAGCCTGATTGATAGTCATTTCCAATATGTCGTAAATATTGGCGCCCTGATATTCTACTTCCAAGATATCCTGACGGAAACGTTTGCCGTGGCAAGTCTCACAAACCAATGTGATGTCAGCCATAAACTGCATTTCGACGGTGATCCGGCCTTCACCTTTACACTCTTCGCAACGTCCACCCTCCTTATTAAATGAGAAAAAGGCAGGAGTGAAGTTCATCTGTTTTGACAGCGGCTGTTCGGCAAAAAGTTTTCGGATTTCGTCGTAAGCGCCGATGTACGTAACCGGATTTGAGCGTGAACTCTTGCCAATAGAATTCTGATCAACAAATTCAACATGCTTAATCAGATTCAAGTCTCCATCGATGGCCGAACAATCCACATTTGCCCGTTCATTACCTTCGATGGCATTTTTTACACCGGTATAGAATATATCTCTGACCAGCGTACTTTTTCCTGAGCCGCTCACACCTGTGACTACGGTCATGCAGTTCAACGGAAATTTGACAGTCACCCCTTGCAGGTTGTTCTTTCGTGCGCCTTTAACTTCGATATAATTATTCCATGGACGGCGATAGAGAGGCAGTTCAATGCGATCTTCACCGGTCAAGTATTTGATGGTATAGCTGTTACTATTCATTTTAAGATGGTTCGCATCTCCCTCGTAGACGATTTCACCACCCAAACGACCGGCTTTCGGACCAATGTCAATAATGTAATCGGCTGCACGGATAATTTCTTCATCGTGCTCGACGATGACTACCGTATTACCCAATGCCTGTAGTTGCCGCAATACCTTTATTAATAGATCGGTATCTTTTGAGTGTAGCCCAATGCTCGGTTCGTCTAATATATACAGTGAACCAACTAAGCTACTACCCAGTGAAGTGGCCAAGTTAATACGCTGGCTTTCACCTCCAGAAAGAGTGGAAGAGAGGCGATCTAGTGTAAGATATCCTAATCCTACGTCCAATAAAAACTGAAGACGGCTGTTTATTTCTATCAGAAGTCGTTTTGCAATGGCAGCATCAGTCTCATTCAGTTCCAATTGATCGAAAAATGCCTTTACCTCAGTAACCGGTTTTGACACTATCTGAGCGATACTTTGTCCGCCTACCTTTACATAAAGAGCTTCCTTTTTCAAGCGGCTACCTTTGCACATAGGGCATACCGTTTTCCCTCGGTAGCGCGACAGCATGACGCGGTATTGTATCTTGTATTGATTCTCTTCAACAAACTTAAAGAAATCGTATATACCATGAATTTTATCCGATCCGTTCCATAATAATTCCTTTTCTTCATCCGAAAGGGCATAGTACGGACGATGAATAGGAAAATCGGGCGCTGATTTGATGAAGTCCTTTAACCATTCGCCCATGACATCCCCTTTCCAGCAGACAACGGCTCCTTCAAAAACGGCAAGCTCCTTGTTGGGGATTACCAAATCTTCATCGATGCCCAATACTTTTCCATAACCTTCGCATTTCGGGCAGGCTCCCAACGGATTGTTGAAGCTGAACATCATATCGGTTGGTTCCATAAAGGTGATGCCGTCGGCTTCGAACTTTTTAGAATAATCTTTGACGATAGTTTCGCTGTCCGTATAAATACGAATACGGCAAGCGCCATGTCCTTCAAAAAAGGCAGTCTCCACAGAATCGGCCAATCGGCTTTTCAATATCTTATCGTCAGAAACCGATAAGCGGTCGATAACTAGTTCCATCTCTTTGTCGGAGAGGAGGGTGCTATCCTGCAGCACTTCTTGAATCCTGTAAATAGTATCCTTTACCAGCAAGCGGCTATAGCCTTCCTTTTGCAGGATTTCCAATTGTTCGTGGATGGTACGGTCTTCGGGTAGGATGACCGGAGCAAAAACAGCAAAACGCGTACCGCTCGGAAATGCCAGTACCTCATTGCGAATGTCGCTCACCTGATGCTTCTTAACCTCCATTCCGGAGATGGGAGATATGGTCTTACCAATACGGGCATAAAGCAGACGGAGGTATTCATAGATTTCTGTAGAAGTACCGACTGTAGAGCGGGGGTTGCGGGTATTCACTTTTTGTTCGATGGCAATAGCAGGAGGTATCCCTTTGATGTAATCGCATTCCGGTTTGCTCATCCGGCCTAAGAATTGGCGGGCATAAGAAGAAAGGCTTTCTACATAGCGACGTTGTCCTTCGGCATAAAGCGTGTCAAAGGCTAAAGAAGATTTTCCACTTCCCGAAAGTCCTGTGATTACGACTAGTTTATTACGAGGGATCTCTACATCAATATTCTTCAGATTGTTTATTCTGGCCCCTTTAATGAGGATATTATTCTCTTTTGCCATAGCTTTTACCCGTTCATCACTTTTTTTGAATCTGCAAAGATACGAAATCTTTTATACCGAAGTTTTTAGCTTAATCAGTGAATTTTGATAAATCCTTGTTTCTCAAAATAAATAATTGAGTAATTTCACGATTCAAATGACTTTATTTTTAACAGAGACTGGTTTGTAATGAGAAAGGGTGTTTTAGTTTTGTTGATTATCATGGCTGTTATTGTGTCAGTGGTAATCGGGATAGCTTTAGGGATATCTCCCTTCATGAAAAGCTATATTGAAAAGAATAGTAAGGAGCTGATCGGACGAAAGGTGTTAATGAATGATTTGAGTCTGAATATTTTTACAGGTACACTTCGCTTGGACTCCATACGCCTGTATGAAAAGGATGATGCCACGGTTTTTGCATCAGTCGACTCGTTTTATATGGACCTTGAGCTGCTAGCTTTACTGGATAAGCGCGTTGAAGTAGCACATCTACATATTATCCGACCGTTTACTGCCGTTCTTCAAGACCGTGAATCATTTAATTTTGATGATTTGATACCCGAAACAGATTCTACCGAAGTATCGGTCGATGATCCGTCTTCGTTTCCCCGGTCTGTTCGTATTCGCGATATTTACGTTGGAGGAGGGCGGCTAACCTATTCTGATTTACAACTTAATAACACCATCCAAATGAACGATTTGGGTGTAGCCATCCCTGAATTGGCATTTGAACGAGGAAATACCAATGCCGGTATCCAACTAAAAATTGGCGATTCGGCCAAGCTGAGCAGCAAGTTGGTGCTGGATATGCAAACAAACGAATATCTGTTGGATTTGAATTTAGAAGATCTGCCTGTCGATATCATGAAACCGTATCTGGCAGATGTCTTTTCTATTGACAAACTTGAGGGAACCTTATCTACCGATCTTCAAGTAAAAGGCAACACAAATCATTTGACTGAGTTTATTATCACCGGTACTGCTAAAGCAAAAGATTTTAACCTGACGAATGGAGATGGAGAACCTATAGTAACCATAAAAGACGCCTATGCCGGTTTAAAACATATAGACTTGACGTCGTCTACTTACTTATTAGATTCGATAGCTATGACCGGAGCCCGTTTAGATTATATTATCCATCCGGATTCTACGGATAATTTTACGGCTCTTTTTGCTGTGGCGGCCGACACGTTGCAAACAGATACAACTGTTGTAGATTCAATGATTTTGAACATAGAAAAGTTGTATGTCAATCAGTCTGATCTCGTCTATGTGGATAAGACTTTGCGCTCAACAGAATTAATACTGCCATTAACTCAGGTGTCGTTTATAGCGTACGATTTTGACCTGAACGGAACCAATAAGTATGATATAAAAGCAACTGTACCCAACGGAGGCCGAATCGATTTTAGCTGGAAGGCAAACATGAATGATTTGTCGAATCAGGAAATCAATGGCAACTTTAGGAATATCAACTTGTCTCTGTTTACGCCCTATTGTCTGGATTATGCAGCCTTTGAAATTGTTAAAGGGAATATGAACTTTACGACCAGCAATGTGATTACAAACAACAATATCCAAAGCAAGAATAAGATAGATGTATTTGATATGCGGGTTGGTAAGAAACGGGAGGATATCAAACCCGAATATAACGTACCTCTCAAACTGGCCTTATATATATTAAAGGATAAGGACGACAAGATAGGTTTTGATATTCCGGTTTCGGGAAATATAAATGATCCGGAATTTTCATATAAAAAGATAGTTCTCCAGACGTTGGTCAATCTGATGGTGAAAGTTGCCGTATCACCCGTTCGTTTTCTTGCCAATACGTTGGGCTTGAATCCCGATAAGATGGCTTCTATGGACATAGAAGCCTTGCAAACGGAATTGAGTGCCCGTCAATACAGCCAATTGAATGAGCTAGCTTCGTTGTATGCCCAAAAACCGGATATGACTGTGAGTCTCCAGCAATATATCGATTGGAATCAGTCCATGCAAGAATACGCTCTTTATCAAGCCAAAGCGGAATATCTGTCATCTAAGTCGGCTACTACATCGTCAACAGCACATTACACCTATGAAGATGTAAAGAATGAGGTGAAAGATGAGGATGTAAACTTCCGTAAATACCTGGACGAACGATTGGCTAGTAGCCAGGGAGCGACAGCAAATCAGTCTTTGCGAGCAAAGCTTGATAAACTGTATCCTAAGGATTCCATTAGCAATGGCTTGCTAGACGTATTAAGAAAGCGAGATGAGTTTGTGAAGACCTATTTAATAGGTACGGGAGGAATACCTGAAGCAAATGTAAAGGTAGAGACGATGCCTGTCGACTCACTGTTACAATACAAGGATAAGTCACAGTACAAGATAGAGTTGGCTTTGCCGGAAGATTGAGATGTTTTTTTAGAATCACTACGATCGTTTTTTAGAAACACTGGGATGTTTTTCTATTTCTATATATATAGAAAAACTTTACTACAGATATAGAAAAGTTTTACTACATATATGGAAAAAGAAAAGCATTGGTATGGAAAATAAAAAGGATTGAGGTGAAAATAGAAAAAGTCCGTAATGGAATGTTGTATCTGTATATAAATAAATTAAAATGAGAATAATTGGCGGAAAGTTTTGGTAATAAGGAAACAATCCGTAATTTTGCTGCCCATTTTAGGCTATATTAAAAATAAAATAATAAATTAAATTATGATTGTAGTTCCATTGAAAGAAGGAGAGAACATCGAAAGAGCTCTTAAAAAATTTAAAAGAAAATTTGAGAAAACAGGTGTTGTTAAAGAATTAAGAGGCCGTCAGGCTTTTACTAAACCTTCTGTTGAAAAGAGAAAAATGAAAATGCGTGCTGTTTACGTACAGCAATTGCAACAGCAAGAGGATTGATATTCTCCGCTTGCTAATTTTGTTTTTTTGATATTTTATTCATATATTCGTTGCAAAGCAAAAGGTTGATTTGGCACGAATATGTGGATCGATTCATTTTTAGATTATCTCAATTTTGAACGTGCTTTTTCCGCGTATACGATAGAAGCGTATCGAAAGGATTTGTCACAATTCAAAGAGTATGTCGAAAAAGTATTGAATGAAGAGTTCGACCCTTGTCGGATTGATTCTGATATTGTGAGGGGCTGGGTTGTGTTTTTAATGAACTCACACATGTCTTCCGCCACAGTTAATCGTAAATTAAGTTCTTTGAAGTCTTTTTTTAAGTTTCTTGTCAGACAACGAGTTGTCTCAGCAAGTCCGATCCGGTTGTTGAACGGTCCGAAGAAGAAAAAACCATTGCCCTATTTCGTTAGAGAAGGGGAGATGGAAGCTGTCTTGGATGGTGATCAATTTGGGGAGGATTTTGAAGGCATGCGTGACAGGTTGGTACTTGAATTACTGTATGATACTGGAATCAGACGATCTGAATTGATAGGTATTAAAGATTCGGATATTGATTTTGGTAAATCTGTATTAAGAGTTACCGGCAAGAGAAATAAACAACGATTAATTCCTTTTGCTGAAGGGTTAAAGGATTTGTTGTTGTCTTATATAGAATGTAGAAACAAAGAAGTCGGAAGTAGTGACGGGACGTTGATTGTTCGCAAAAACGGTGAACCTGTCAGCGTCGGAATTGTTTATTCTATAGTAAGGAAGTCATTGTCGGTAGTACCGTCATTGACGAAGCGCAGTCCTCATGTGTTAAGACATTCTTTTGCAACCGGTATGTTGAATAATGGAGCGAAATTGAATGCTGTGAAGGAATTGTTAGGTCACAGTAGTCTGTCTTCAACCAGTATATATACACATACCAGTTTTGAGGAATTAAAGAAAGTATATCATGCCCATCCAAGGGCCCTAAAAAAGGAGGTTAATATGGATATTAGAATTCAATCTATTCGTTTCGATGCTTCAGAATCTTTGGAGGCATTCATTCAGAAGAAAGTTTCAAAACTTGAGCAGTTCTATGATGGAATTCTCACGGCGGAGGTAGTGTTGAAGGTTGTCAAGCCTGAGGTGTCGATGAATAAGCATGCATCTGTTAGCTTAAAGGTTAAAAATGGAGATCTTTTTGCAGAGAAGACGGCTGATACTTTTGAGGAGGCAATAGATATATGCGCCGAAGCGTTGTCAAAACAATTAGTAAAGCATAAAGAAAAAATAAAAACCAAATAAAAAGTAGAATTTATATTTGGTAACTTAGAAATAATGACTAAATTTGCAGCCGTTTCGCCCTGATCACGAAACGGCTCTTTTTTAATACGAAATGCCTCTTTAGCTCAGTTGGCCAGAGCACGTGATTTGTAATCTCGGGGTCGTTGGTTCGAATCCGACAAGAGGCTCAAAGGAAGTTTCAAAATTCAGGGGGCAGTTACCAGAGTGGCCAAATGGGGCTGACTGTAACTCAGCTGGCTTACGCCTTCGGTGGTTCGAATCCATCACTGCCCACAAACGAGACAAAATTGCGGAAGTAGCTCAGTTGATAGAGCATTAGCCTTCCAAGCTGAGGGTCGCGGGTTTGAGCCCCGTCTTCCGCTCTTTTTTGCCTGTGTAGCTCAGCGGTAGAGCACTTCCTTGGTAAGGAAGAGGTCCCGAGTTCAAGTCTCGGCACCGGCTCTTTTGTGTTTTGGATACATTTATAGAATGTGATGTTGACTAAAGAACATGATCATTAATCAAATAAGAACAATTTTAAGTTATGGCAAAAGAACATTTTGACAGATCGAAACCCCACGTTAACATTGGTACGATTGGCCACGTTGACCACGGTAAAACGACTTTGACTGCTGCTATTACAACTGTATTAGCAAAGAGAGGTCTTTCTGAAATGCGTTCATTCGACTCTATCGACAACGCTCCAGAAGAAAAAGAAAGAGGTATTACAATTAACACTTCTCACGTAGAGTATCAGACTGCTAATCGTCACTATGCTCACGTAGACTGTCCGGGTCACGCTGACTACGTTAAGAACATGGTTACGGGTGCTGCTCAAATGGACGGTGCTATCATTGTGGTTGCTGCAACTGATGGACCTATGCCTCAAACTCGCGAACACATCCTTTTGGCTCGTCAGGTAAACGTTCCAAGATTGGTTGTTTTCATGAACAAATGTGATAGCGTTGATGACGCTGAAATGTTGGACTTGGTTGAAATGGAAATGAGAGAGCTTCTTTCATTCTACAACTTCGACGGTGACAACACTCCAGTTATCCGTGGTTCTGCTCTTGGTGGTTTGAATGGTGAACCAGTATGGGAAGATAAGATCATGGAACTTATGGATGCTTGTGATACTTGGATTCCACTTCCTCCGCGTGAAGTTGACAAACCATTCCTTATGCCTGTTGAAGACGTATTCTCTATCACTGGTCGTGGTACAGTTGCTACAGGTCGTATCGAAACTGGTAAGATCAAAGTTGGTGAAGAAGTACAAATCATCGGTCTTGGAGCAGAAGGAAAGAAATCTGTTGTTACAGGTGTTGAAATGTTCCGTAAGCTTCTTGATGATGGACAAGCTGGTGACAATGTAGGTTTGTTGCTTCGTGGTATCGATAAAGACGAAATTAAACGTGGTATGGTTATCTGCCATCCAGGACAGGTTAAACCTCATTCTCGCTTCAAAGCTGAGGTTTATATCTTGAAGAAAGAAGAAGGTGGTCGTCACACTCCATTCCATCAAAAATATCGTCCTCAGTTCTACATCCGTACATTGGACGTAACTGGTGAAATCTCTCTTCCAGAAGGAACTGAAATGGTTATGCCAGGTGATAACGTAACAATCGAAGTAGAATTGATTTACCCAGTAGCATGTAACGTAGGTCTTCGTTTCGCTATCCGCGAAGGTGGACGTACAGTAGGTGCTGGACAGATTACTGAATTAATCGACTAATTCTAGTTATATACTATAGCCAGTCTCTTCATCGAGGCTGGCTATATATACGGAAGTAGCTCAGTTGGTAGAGCACTGGTCTCCAAAACCAGGTGTCGGGAGTTCGAGCCTCTCCTTCCGTGCAAAAATCTATAGATTGATGAAAAAAGTAATTGCATATATTAAAGAATCTTATAACGAACTTGTTTATAAAGTTTCTTGGCCCACTAGAATCGAATTGTCTAATAGTGCTGTTATTGTGTTGTTTGCTTCCCTAATAATAGCTGCACTAATCTTTGTGATCGACCTTGGTTTTGAGGGGTTGTTACGTTTCTTCTATGAGGTTATCCTTTAATTTGTATTTGAGATGTCTGACATTCAGAAAAAATTTTATGTTCTTCGCGCGATAAGCGGTAAGGAGAATAAGGTAAGAGAATATCTGGAAGCTGAATTGAAAAATACAGACTTAGGAGAATATGTATCTCAGGTATTGATCCCTACCGAAAAAACATTCACAGTTCGTAATGGTAAAAAGGTGATGAAAGAAAGAGCCTATTTACCAGGTTATGTACTTGTGGAAGCCGCTTTGGTGGGTGAGGTTGCTCATCGATTAAGAAACATTCCAAACGTAATCGGATTTCTTGGAGGATCGGATAATCCGGTGCCTCTACGTCCTTCTGAAGTTAGTCGTATCTTAGGTACGGTTGATGAGTTGCAAGAGCAACAAGAAGTACTGGATGTTCAATATTACGTTGGCGAGAATGTAAAAGTAACATTCGGACCATTCAATGGATTTAGTGGCGTAATCGAAGAAGTAAATACTGACAAGAAAAAACTCAAAGTGATGGTTAAGATTTTCGGAAGAAAAACTCCGCTTGAGTTGGGTTATATGCAAGTTGAGAAAGAATAATTTTCTTGTTACGAGGAAAATTATCTTTCGTTGTTGATAGTTATATATATCTAAATTTTAGAAAAATGGCTAAAGAAGTTGCTGGACAAATTAAATTGCAGATTAAAGGAGGGGCTGCAAATCCTTCTCCTCCCGTTGGACCTGCATTAGGTTCTAAGGGTATTAATATCATGGAGTTCTGCAAGCAATTTAATGCCAGAACCCAGGAGAAAGCTGGTAAAATATTACCTGTGGTAATTACTTACTATGCAGATAAGACGTTTGATTTTGTCGTAAAAACTCCTCCTGTAGCTATCCAATTGTTGGAAGCAACTAAACAGAAGAGTGGTTCAGCTCAGCCTAACCGTAAGAAGATTGCGGAAATTACTTGGGATCAAGTAAAGGCTATTGCAGAAGACAAAATAGTCGATTTAAACTGTTTCACGTTAGGCTCAGCCATGAAAATGGTTGCTGGTACTGCAAGAAGCATGGGTATCACGGTAAAAGGGACTTTCCCGGAAATTAATTAATAAACTTCAATTGAGATGGGTAAACTTACAAAAAATCAAAAGTTGGCTTTAGGCAAGATTGAAGCTGGGAAAACATATACATTGAAGGAAGCTGCTGCATTAGTAAAAGAAATTACTACTACAAAGTTTGATGCTTCTGTTGATGTAGATGTCCGTTTAGGCGTTGATCCACGTAAAGCAAACCAAATGGTAAGAGGCGTTGTTTCTCTACCTCATGGAACAGGTAAAGAGGTTCGGGTTTTAGCATTGTGTACTCCAGATAAGGAAGCTGAAGCTAAGGCTGCTGGCGCTGACTATGTAGGATTGGATGAATACATTGATAAGATTAAAGGTGGTTGGACTGATATTGACGTAATTATCACAATGCCTTCAATCATGGGTAAAATCGGTGCTTTAGGTCGTGTATTAGGCCCTCGTGGTTTAATGCCTAACCCTAAGAGTGGTACTGTTACCAATGAAATAGGTAATGCGATTAAAGAAGTTAAACAAGGTAAAATCGACTTTAAAGTAGATAAGACTGGTATTGTTCACACTTCAATCGGAAAAGTATCTTTCGATGCTGAAAAGATTCGTGAAAATGCAAAGGAATTTATTTCTACTTTGATTAAGTTGAAACCAACTGCAGCTAAAGGGGTGTACATAAAGAGCATTTATCTTTCTAGTACAATGAGTGCGGGAATTAAAATTGACCCGAAATCAGTTGAAGAAAATTAATAAACTAATTGGACGATGAGAAAGGAAGATAAAGTCGCTGTAATAGAGCAATTGACATCAATCGTACAGGAATACCCTAACTTCTATCTAACAGATATAGAAGCTCTTAATGCTGAAAAAACAAGTGCATTAAGAAGAGAGTGTTTCAAACGTGAAGTGAAGTTGGTTGTTGTAAAAAACAGCTTGCTAAAGAAAGCACTGGAGAATCTAGAAGCTGATTATTCTCCACTATATACCTCTTTGAAAGGTAACACCGCTGTGATGTTCTCACATGTGGCAAACGTACCTGCAAGATTGATTAAAGATTTCACAAAGGATACAAAAGGTGAGGGTAAACCTCAATTGAAAGCTGCTTACGTACAAGAAAGCTTCTATGTAGGCGCAGAAAACCTTAATGCCCTTGTTGATATCAAGAGCAAGGATGAACTTGTTGCTGACGTTATTGCTTTGTTGCAATCTCCTGCAAAGAATGTTATCTCTGCACTTCAATCATCAGGACAAACAATTCACGGAGTATTAACTACTCTTGCTGAAAGATAATAATTCATTAGATAAATAAATTTATTAAATCATACAAAAATGGCAGATTTAAAAGCTTTTGCTGAACAATTAGTAAACTTAACTGTAAAAGAAGTTAGCGAACTAGCAACTATCCTTAAAGAAGAATATGGTATCGAACCTGCTGCTGCAGCTGTTGCTGTAGCTGGTCCTGCTGCTGGTGGTGCTGCTGCTGTAGAAGAAAAAACATCTTTCGATGTTGTATTGAAATCTCCAGGAGCTAACAAATTAGCTATTGTTAAATTAGTTAAAGAATTAACTGGTCTTGGTTTGAAAGAAGCTAAAGATTTAGTTGACGGTGCACCAAGCAATATTAAAGAAGGTATTGCTAAGGCAGATGCAGAAGGATTGAAAAAGAGCTTAGAAGAAGCTGGCGCTGAAGTTGAGCTTAAATAAATCTTATAACCTGGTTACCAGGTGATTTGGTTAGGAATCTTCTCAAAAGGAGATTCTTAACCTTTTTGTGTCTATAATTTCATTAAGTTCAATAAATTCCTTAATAGATGTCTTCAACAGCTGAAAACCAAAGAGTTAATTTTGCTTCGATAAAGAACTCCCTTCCTTATCCAGATTTCCTCGAAGTACAATTGAAGTCGTTCCAAGACTTTCTTCAACTTGACACCCCTCCCGAAAAGAGAAAGAAAGAGGGATTGTATAAGGTGTTTGCTGAGAATTTCCCTATAGCAGATACGCGAAATAACTTTGTGCTGGAATTCCTGGATTATTATATTGATCCGCCCCGCTACTCCATAGATGAATGTATTGCTCGTGGGCTTACCTATAGTGTTCCGTTAAAAGCGAAATTAAAACTGTATTGTACTGATCCCGACCACGAAGACTTTGATACCGTAATACAGGATGTTTATTTAGGGCCGATCCCTTATATGACTTCCAGAGGTACCTTTGTGATAAATGGTGCCGAGCGTGTGGTTGTATCTCAGTTGCACCGTTCGCCGGGAGTATTCTTCGGACAAAACGTTCATGCCAACGGTACAAAATTGTATTCAGCACGTATTATTCCTTTTAAAGGATCCTGGATCGAATTTGCAACGGACATCAACAACGTGATGTATGCCTATATCGATCGTAAAAAGAAATTACCGGTAACTACTCTTTTAAGAGCTATCGGCTTCGAGAGTGATAAAGACATTCTCGAAATATTTAATCTGGCAGAAGAGGTAAAGGTTACAAAAACCAACCTTAAAAAACTAATTGGCCGTAAATTGGCAGCTCGTGTTTTGAAAACATGGGTAGAAGATTTCGTTGATGAAGACACAGGCGAAGTTGTTTCGATTGAACGTAATGATGTTATTATTGATCGTGAGTCCGTTTTAGATAGTGATAATATTGAAGCTATTATCGAATCTGGAACTCAAAATGTATTGTTACATAGAGAGGATCAGAACCTGTCTGACTTTGCGATCATCTATAATACACTACAAAAAGATCCAAGTAACTCGGAAAAGGAAGCTGTTTTGTATATCTACAGACAGTTGAGAAATGCGGAACCTGCTGATGAAGCAAGTGCTCGCGAAGTAATTACCAACCTTTTCTTCTCTGAAAAACGTTATGACCTTGGTGAAGTTGGCCGTTATCGTATTAATAAAAAACTCGGTCTGACCACCAGTGAAGATATCAAAGTCTTAACCAAAGAAGATATTATCGAAATCATCAAGTATTTGATTGAATTGATCAATTCAAAAGCAAATGTTGATGATATCGACCACTTGAGTAACCGTCGTGTACGTACCGTTGGTGAACAGTTGTATAACCAATTCGGTATTGGCTTGGCTCGTATGGCCCGTACGGTTAGAGAACGTATGAACGTTCGCGATAATGAAGTGTTCACTCCAATCGATTTGATCAACGCGAAGACAATCTCTTCTGTTGTCAACTCATTCTTTGGAACGAATGCTTTGTCTCAATTTATGGACCAAACCAACCCGCTTGCTGAAATCACGCACAAACGCCGTTTGTCAGCGTTGGGTCCTGGTGGTCTTTCTCGTGAACGTGCCGGATTTGAGGTTCGTGACGTACACTACACCCACTATGGTCGTTTGTGTCCTATTGAAACTCCTGAAGGTCCGAACATCGGTTTGATTTCTTCTCTTTGCGTTTATGCGAAGATTAATGACCTTGGCTTTATTGCTACACCTTATCGTCGCGTAGTTGACGGACGTGTGGATTTCTCTCCTGAAGGATTGCAATATATGACTGCCGAAGAGGAAGAAGAATTGACAATCGCTCAAGGAAATGCCTTATTGGATGATAACGGACGTTTCGTTCGTGATCGTATCAAGTCTCGCTTTGAAGCAGATTTCCCTGTGGTTTCTCCTTCAGAAGTAGACATGATGGACGTATCTCCAACGCAGATTGCATCTATTGCTGCATCTTTGATTCCTTTCTTGGAACATGACGATGCTAACCGTGCATTGATGGGATCTAACATGATGCGCCAGGCAGTTCCTCTGATTAAAACAGATTCTCCGATCGTTGGTACCGGTATTGAAGGACAAGTAGCAAAAGATTCGCGTACGCAAATCGTTGCTGAACGTGATGGTGAAGTTGTGTTTGTTGATGCAACTTGTATAAAGATTAAATATGACCGCACAGAAGATGAAGAGTTTGTAAGCTTTGAAGATGCGGTTGTTACATATAATATTCCAAAATGGCGTAAGACCAACCAGAGCACGACAGTAGACCTTCGTCCAACCTGTCATCGTGGTCAACGTGTTGCTCCGGGTGATATCCTGACTGAAGGTTATTCTACAGAAAAAGGTGAACTGGCACTTGGGCGTAACGTGAAGGTGGCTTACATGCCTTGGAAAGGATATAACTATGAGGATGCTATTGTGTTGAATGAACGTATGGTAAGAGAAGACTTCTTTACCTCTGTTCATGTTGACGAATATATCCTTGAAGTGCGTGAAACAAAACGTGGTATGGAAGAATTGACTTCTGACATTCCTAACGTGAGTGAAGACGCAACAAAAGATTTGGATGAACGTGGTATCGTAAGAGTTGGTGCTCGTATCGAACCAGGTGATATCCTGATTGGTAAGATTACACCGAAAGGTGAGTCTGATCCTTCTCCAGAAGAAAAACTGCTTCGTGCAATCTTTGGTGATAAGGCAGGCGATGTGAAAGATGCTTCGTTAAAAGCTACTCCATCTCTACGTGGTGTGGTTATTGAAACAAGCTTGTTCTCTAAAGCTGTTAAGAAACGCAAGTCAAGATTGACTGATAAAGCGATTCTTCCAAAATTGGATGAAGAGTATGATGCAAAGATGGCTGAATTGAAAGGATTATTGGTAGAAAAACTACTTATCCTTACAAACGGCAAGACATCTTTGGGCGTTAAGGATTATCTGAATACAGATATCATTGCTAAGGGAGCTAAGTTTACACGTAAAGCTTTGGAAGAATTAGATTATAATGCTATCCAAGTAAGCAACTGGACTTCTGATGCTGACAAGAATGAACTGATCAAACGTGTAATCCTGAACTATCTGAAGAAAAATAAAGAATTAGACGCTGAACTAAGACGTAAGAAGTTCGACCTGACTATCGGGGACGAACTACCTACAGGTATCGTTCAGATGGCTAAAGTTTATATCGCTAAGAAACGTAAGATTCAAGTGGGTGATAAGATGGCCGGACGTCACGGTAACAAGGGTATTGTTTCTAAGATCGTACGTCAGGAAGATATGCCATTCCTTGAAGACGGAACACCTGTTGATATTTGTTTGAATCCGCTTGGTGTGCCTTCACGTATGAACCTTGGACAGATTTTCGAAGCTGTACTTGGTTGGGCAGGTAAGGAATTGAACGTTAAGTTCGCTACGCCTATCTTTGATGGTGCATCTTTGGATGACTTGAACGATTGGACAGACAAAGCCGGAGTTCCTCGTTATGGTAAGACTTATCTATATGATGGTGGAACCGGTGAACGCTTTGACCAGCCAGCTACTGTAGGGGTAACCTACTTCTTGAAATTGGGACACATGGTTGATGATAAAATGCATGCTCGTTCTATCGGTCCATATTCTTTGATTACGCAACAACCATTAGGTGGTAAAGCACAATTCGGTGGACAGCGTTTCGGAGAAATGGAAGTATGGGCACTTGAAGCATTTGGTGCTGCCCATATTTTGCAAGAAATTCTGACGATCAAGTCTGATGATGTGGTAGGACGTTCTAAAGCTTATGAAGCGATTGTGAAGGGTGAGCCTATGCCACAACCTGGAATCCCTGAGTCCTTGAATGTGTTGTTACACGAATTGAGAGGTCTTGGCTTAAGCTTTACTTTGGATTAATTCTTTATGAATATAATAGACATGATGTCTGCAATTTCAAACGATAACTCTTTATATAAATAATACATATGGCTTTTAGAAAAGAAAATAAGATAAAGAGTAACTTTTCAAAAATTACTATCGGGCTGGCCTCTCCAGAAGAGATCTTGGAGAACTCGAGTGGTGAAGTTTTGAAGCCCGAAACGATTAACTACCGAACGTATAAACCTGAACGTGATGGTTTGTTCTGTGAACGAATTTTTGGTCCGATTAAGGATTACGAATGCCATTGCGGGAAATATAAACGTATACGTTATAAGGGAATAGTTTGTGATCGTTGTGGAGTAGAAGTTACGGAAAAGAAGGTACGTCGCGAACGTATGGGACATATTCACTTGGTTGTTCCTGTAGCACATATCTGGTACTTCCGTTCTCTTCCTAATAAGATAGGTTATCTTTTAGGGCTTCCTACTAAGAAACTGGACTCTATTATCTACTATGAGCGTTATGTTGTCATTCAAAAGGGATGTGTTGACACAGTCGAAGATTTAGATCTGTTGTCAGAAGAGGAATATCTACAGATATTGGATACTCTTCCAAAAGAAAACCAATTGCTTGAAGATACTGATCCAAACAAGTTTATTGCTAAGATCGGGGCTGAAGCAGTTTATGATCTTTTGGCTCGTCTTGACTTAGATTCATTGTCATACGACTTGCGTCACCGTGCAAGTACAGATACGTCTCAACAACGTAAGAATGAAGCGTTGAAACGTCTTCAGGTTGTTGAATCATTCCGTGCTTCAAAGGGACGTAACAAACCCGAATGGATGATTGTGAAAGTAGTTCCGGTTATTCCACCTGAACTGCGTCCTTTGGTTCCACTTGATGGTGGTCGTTTTGCAACTTCCGACTTAAATGACCTTTACCGTCGTGTTATCATACGTAACAACCGTCTGAAACGTCTAATCGATATCAAAGCTCCTGAAGTAATCTTACGTAACGAAAAACGTATGCTTCAAGAAGCGGTTGACTCTCTGTTTGACAACTCTCGTAAGTCAAGTGCAGTTAAGACAGATGCTAACCGTCCGTTGAAATCACTTTCAGACAGTTTGAAGGGTAAGCAAGGACGTTTCCGTCAGAACCTGCTTGGTAAACGTGTAGACTATTCTGCTCGTTCGGTAATTGTTGTAGGTCCTGAATTAAAAATGCATGAATGTGGTTTGCCAAAGAATATGGCAGCCGAACTTTATAAACCATTCGTTATTCGTAAGTTGATTGAACGCGGAATCGTAAAGACCGTAAAATCAGCGAAGAAGATCGTTGACAGAAAAGAACCTGTTGTATGGGATATCCTTGAATACGTAATGAAAGGTCACCCTGTACTGCTGAACCGTGCTCCAACGTTGCACCGTTTAGGTATTCAGGCTTTCCAACCGAAGTTGATTGAAGGTAAGGCTATTCAGTTGCACCCACTGTCTTGTACGGCTTTCAACGCCGACTTTGATGGTGACCAGATGGCTGTTCACTTGCCTTTAGGAAACGAAGCTATTTTGGAAGCTCAAATGTTAATGTTGGCTTCTCACAATATCTTGAACCCGGCGAATGGTGCTCCTATTACCGTACCTTCACAGGATATGGTGCTTGGTTTGTACTATATCACCAAACTCCGTCCGAATACTTTAGGTGAAGGACTGGTATTCTATGGCGTTGAAGAAGCGATTATCGCTTACAACGAAAAGAAAGTTGCTATCCATGCTCCGATTAAGGTTTATGTTGATGACATAGACGAAAAAGGAAACCCAATTCGTGTAATGCGCGAAACATCAGTGGGTCGTGTATTGGTGAACGAAGTAGTTCCAAAAGAAATTGGATATGTAAATGAAATTTTAGGAAAGAAAGCTTTACGTGATATCATTGGTTTAGTTATTAAAACTTGTGGTGTTGCTCGTACAGCTCAATTCCTTGACGATATCAAGAATCTAGGTTATCAGATGGCCTTTAAGGGTGGTCTGTCGTTCAACCTAGCCGACGTGTTGATTCCTGAAGAAAAAGACGCATTGGTAAAAGAAGGTTATGAAGAAGTTGAACAGATCTTGGCTAACTATAGCATGGGTTTCATTACGTTCAACGAACGTTATAACCAGATTATCGATACTTGGACACACGTTAACAGTAAGCTGTCAAATATCCTGATGAAGAAGTTGACTGAAGATAATGACGGATTCAACTCTGTCTTTATGATGATGGATTCAGGAGCCCGTGGTTCTAAAGAGCAGATTCGTCAGCTCTCTGGTATGCGTGGTTTGATGGCTAAACCTCAGAAGAGTGGAGCAGAAGGTGGGCAGATTATTGAAAACCCTATTCTTTCTAACTTTAAGGAAGGTTTGTCTGTGCTTGAGTACTTTATCTCAACCCACGGTGCTCGTAAAGGTTTGGCGGATACCGCTTTGAAGACTGCCGATGCGGGATACCTTACTCGTCGTCTTGTGGATGTATCGCATGATGTGATCATCAACGAAGAAGACTGTGGTACATTGCGTGGTTTGATGTGTACTGAGTTGAAGAATAACGAAGAAGTTATTGCGTCATTATACGAACGAATCTTAGGACGTGTATCTGTTCATGATATCCAACACCCATTGACAGGAGAAATCCTTGTTTATGCTGGTGAAGAAATCAGAGAAGATGCAGCGAAGAAGATTCAAGAATCTCCGATTGAAAGCGTAGAAATCCGTTCGGTATTGACTTGTGAATCTAAGAAAGGTGTTTGTGCAAAATGTTACGGACGTAACCTTGCTACAGGACGCATGGTTCAAAGAGGAGAAGTGGTTGGTGTTATCGCCGCACAATCTATCGGTGAGCCGGGTACACAGTTGACACTTCGTACATTCCACGTTGGGGGTATCGCTTCAAACATTGCAACAGAAAACAGCGTTGCTTCTAAGTTTGATGGTATTCTTGAAATCGACGAACTACGTTCAGTAGAATCGACCGATGTAACTGGAAAAACATGTCAAGTTGTGGTAAGCCGTTTGGCTGAAATGAGAATTATCGATCCTAATACAAGGATTGTTCTTCTTACACACAATATACCTTATGGTTCTAAACTCTATTTCAAGAGTGGAGACAGTGTAAAGAAAGGCGACGTAATTATCGAATGGGACCCATTCAACGCCGTTATCGTTTCGGAAGTTTCTGGTAAGATACAGTTTGAAAACGTTATTGAAAACGTAACTTACAAAGTAGAAAGTGATGAAACAACAGGATTGAAGGAAAAAATCATCATCGAATCGAAAGATAAGACGAAAGCTCCTGAAGTCCATATTGTTGACGAAAATGGAAATTATCTGAAGAACTATTCATTGCCACTTGGAGCACACGTTGTTAAAGAAAACGGAGACAGTATAAAAGCCGGTGAAGTGTTAGTTAAGATTCCACGTGCGGTTGGTAAGACTGGTGACATCACAGGGGGTCTTCCTCGTGTTAC
Source organism: Bacteroidota bacterium (assembly GCA_023429375.1). GTDB lineage: Bacteria > Bacteroidota > Bacteroidia > Bacteroidales > Tannerellaceae > Massilibacteroides. The sequence goes on from JAEYVY010000007.1 coordinate 475,847, forward strand.
CGAGTTGTTCGAAGCCCGTAACCCATCCAATCCAGCAGTAGTTTCTGAAATCGACGGTGAAATTGGCTTTGGTAAGATCAAACGTGGTAATCGTGAAGTAACAGTTACTTCTAAGCTAGGTGAGGTTAAGAAATATATGGTGCCACTTTCTAAACAATTACTTGTTCAGGAAAATGACTATATACGTGCCGGTATGCCTTTGTCAGAAGGAGCTATTACACCATCAGATATCCTTGCAATTAAAGGTCCTACGGCTGTTCAGGAATATATCGTGAATGAAGTACAGGACGTTTACCGTCTGCAGGGTGTGAAGATTAACGACAAACACTTTGAAGTAATCGTTCGTCAGATGATGCGTAAAGTAGAAGTTGTTGATCCGGGAGATACTCGCTTCCTTGAACAACAGGTGGTAGATAAACTGGAAGTGATGGAAGAAAACGACCGTATTTGGGGCAAGAAAGTTGTCCTTGATCCGGGAGACTCTCAAACATTGCAAGCTGGTCAGATTGTAACAGCACGTAAGTTGAGAGATGAAAACAGTATGTTGAAACGTCGTGACTTGAAATTGGTTGAAGTTCGTGATGCAATCCCTGCAACAGCTAACCAGATCCTTCAAGGTATCACACGTGCAGCATTACAAACTACCAGCTTTATGTCTGCTGCTTCCTTCCAGGAAACAACCAAGGTATTGAACGAAGCTGCAATTAATGGAAAGGTAGACCGTTTGGAAGGTCTGAAGGAAAATGTGATCTGTGGTCACTTGATTCCTGCAGGTACCGGACAGCGTGACTTTGATAAGTTAGTTGTAGGAGCTAAAGATGAATTCGATCGTATCATGTCAAACCGTAGAAATGTCGTTGATTTCAACGAAGTAGATGCGGAAATGGACAGATAAGAAAACAAGCTATAAAACAAAAGGGCTGATGAAAAGTTTCATCAGCCCTTTTTTATTGTTTTATACTTATAGAAGCGCTATTTTTGTTTAAGCAATAATGTTTAGATATTACAATTATGGAAAATAAGATTCAAGGAAATGAGATACAGGTTGAGCTGACGGACGAAACAGCACAAGGCATATATTCAAATCTGGCAATAATCGCACATTCAAGCTCAGAGTTTATCATCGATTTTATCCGATTGATGCCGGGAACACCGAAGGCAAAGGTACAAAGCCGTATTATCCTCACGCCTGATAATGCCAAACGATTGCTTTACGCGTTGCAAGACAATATTGAAAAGTTTGAAAGCCAGAATAGCGCCGGAAAGACTATCCGTTTTGAAGACGTGGTTCCTCCAATGGGAGGTAAGCCGGGAGAAGCCTAATTCTACTAAAGAAAAATAACAAGGGTGTCTAAAATGTACTAAATCCGTACATGTATAGACACCCTTCGTTTTTTAGAAATACACCTCTTATAAATTTTCTAGAATACGTTTAAGAACAACCTGAGCAGAAATCTCACGGTTAGCTGCTTCTTGTATTACAATGCTTTGTGGACTTTCAATCACATCGTCGGTCACAATCATATTACGGCGAACAGGCAAACAGTGCATGAAATAGGCGTTGTTTGTTAGTTTCATCTTCTCAGTATCAACTGTCCATGCACGATCTTTGCTAAGAATCTGGCCGTAGTTCGGATCAGTATAGGCAGCCCAATTCTTTGCATAGATAAAATCAGCACCTTCGAAAGCTTTTGCCTGATCATATTCAATCTTCGCTTTTCCTGAGAACATAGGATCCAGTTCATACCCATGAGGATGAGTAATAACAAATTCATAGTCCGTCTCGTTCATCCATTCAGCAAAGCTATTCGGAACTGCTTGAGGCAGTGCACGTGGGTGTGGGGCCCAAGAGAGGACTACTTTCGGACGTTCCGTCTTTTTGAATTCCTCAATGGTAATCAGGTCGGCAAAGCTCTGCAGTGGATGTCTTGTTGCAGCCTCCATACTGAATACAGGGCGGCCTGAATATTTAATGAATTGGTTCAATACCATTTCGGTATAATCTTCCTCTTTATTTTCAAATTTAGCGAATGAACGAACGCCTATCACATCGCAGTAGCAGCCCATCACAGGGATAGCTTCTAAAAGATGTTCCGGTTTATCACCGTCCATCACAACGCCACGTTCGGTTTCCAACTTCCAAGCACCCTGGTTGATATCCAAAACCATGGTGTTCATGCCCAAGTTCATCGCAGCCTTTTGTGTGCTTAGGCGTGTGCGAAGGCTGGAGTTGAAAAATATCATTAACAAGGTCTTGTTTCTTCCTAGTTCTGTGTATTTGAACCTGTCCTTTTTGATTTCAAGTGCTTCTTTAACGGCTTGTTTTAAATCGCCCAGATCATGGACGCAAGTGAAATTCCTCATACTATTTGCTTTTTTATTGATTACGTATTTGACCGTCTCCTTCAATAATATATTTGTAGGTTGTCAGTTCCTCCAGAGCCATGGGGCCACGGGCATGCGCTTTTTGTGTACTAATACCTATTTCCGCCCCGAATCCAAATTGTGCACCATCTGTAAACGCTGTTGATACGTTTGCATAGACGCAAGCTGCATCAACTCGGCGCTCGAAAAGGTGAATAGCATCACGAGATTCGCTTACAATACACTCGCTGTGTTTCGAACTATAATGATCGATGTGTTTTAATGCTTCGTCCAGCGAATCAACCGTGCGAATGCTCATTTTATAATCCAGATATTCCGTTCCGTAGCTTTCTTCAGTTGCCTTTTCTAACAGCTGTTGCGGATATTTACCTTTCAAGGAGCCATAAGCCCGTTCGTCTGCATAGATGACAACCTGACTGTCCTTTAATTTTTCACAAAGATAAGGCAAGTCTGACAACCGGTTTGCATGAATGATCAAACAATCTAAAGCATTGCAAACACTAACCCGTCTTGTTTTGGCATTTGTAATGATTGCCTGTCCCTTCACACGGTCACCATCGCTATCAAAATAAGTATGACAAATACCGGCACCCGTTTCAATGATAGGTACCAAGGCATTTTCGCGGACATAATTGATCAACGCAGAGCTACCACGTGGAATAATCAGATCCACATAATCCGTAGCTTTTAATAAGACCTCCGTAGCCTCTCTATCTGCAGGGAGTAGCGTACATATCTCTTTACTTATTCCAAACTCATTCAGGGTTTTATGGATAATATCGACGAGTGCTTCGTTTGAATAAAGAGCATCAGATCCCCCTTTAAGCACGCAAACGTTACCGCTCTTCATGCAGAGTGACAATACATCGCAAGTGACATTCGGTCGCGCTTCATAAATCACCCCAATCACACCGAAGGGCACGGAAATCTTACGGATATTCATCCCGTTCGGGCGATTAACTTCTTTCAGAACTTGGTCTAGCGGAGAGGGGAGCGACGTGACGTTGCGCATATCACCGGCAATTCCTTGAATCCTATTTGTTGTAAGCTTCAGGCGGTCATATTTCGGGTCGGCCGGATCCATACGTTGCAAATCTTGCTGATTGGCCGTCAGAATAAAGTCACTATTCGCCTCCAAAGCATCGGCCATGGCGAGTAAAATATTGTTTATCTCCTTGTCTATCAGTTTGCTAATCGCAACTTTTGCTTCCGATGCTTTTTGTAAGAGTTCAACTGTTTGCATACTCAACACAATTAATCCAGATAAAGATAGTCATAATGCACCAAAGGCTTAATATCTTTCACGCCTATTAACTTTACGGCCTCCTTGCTGTCGTACGAAGCACAACCAACCCCAAGCTGAATACCCTCTTCATTAAAAATCTTGACGATATCATCTTTCTCAAAGTCTCCCAAAATCTTGGTGACGCCAACCAGAAGAATACTCGTTGCTTTAGGGCTAAGCAGTGCCTCTTCGGCACCTTTGTTAATATGGACTTCCCCTTTTGCAAACCCTTCAGAGTGAGCAATCCATTTCTTTACACTGCTAACCGGCTTGGAAGACGGGATAAAATGCGTGCACAGCGTGGAGCTGTTTTTCTGAAGCAGATCGCAGAGGATATTGTCTTTCTTGCCATTGGCGATGATTACGTTGATACCTTCTTCGGCCACTTTTCGGGCAATCGTACATTTGGTAAGCATTCCTCCTCGTCCGAAAGAAGACTTTCCTGTCTGTATATAGTCCGACAAATCATCCTGCGAACCATCAATCTCACGAATCACAGATGAGTCCGGATCGGACGGGTTGCCATTAAATATACCATCAATATTGCTCAAAATAATCAGTGCATCCATGCCCATCATCGTAGCGATAAGACCAGAGAGTTCGTCGTTGTCGGTAAACATCAGTTCCGTTACCGAAATAGTATCGTTTTCATTGACGATTGGAATCACTTTATTATCGAGCATAACCTCCATACAATGCTTCTGATTCAGGTAGTGCGTGCGGCTACCGAAATTCTCTTTCGTGGTCAACACCTGACCGCATACCAACCCATGCTCACGGAATAGTTCATAATAACGATTGATTAGTTTGGCCTGGCCCACAGCCGAATACAGCTGGCGAGCCGATACAGCATCCAGTTTTTTATTGACACGTAGTTCGCTTCTGCCCGATGCCACTGCTCCGGAAGAAATCAATACAATCTCTATCCCTTGCTTGTGCAACTCGGCAACCTGATCGACAAGGGCCGACATACGGGTCACATCCAAGGTGCCGTCTTTTCTAGTGAGTACGTTGCTGCCGATTTTAACGGCAATACGTTTATATCTGTACATAATTAACTTATTTGTCTTTATCACGAATTTCCACTCGGCGTATCTTACCACTGATTGTTTTAGGCAGTTCGTCGACGAATGAAATGATACGTGGATATTTGTAAGGGGCGGTTACCTTTTTCACATGATCTTGCAATTCCTTGATCAACTCTTCACCCGCCTTGTTTTTGTATTCTTTAGAGAGCACGATGGTTGCTTTGACAACCTGTCCGCGAATCTCGTCCGGTACACCTGTAATGGCACATTCAACAACCGCCTTATGAAGCATCAATGCGCTTTCAACCTCAAATGGACCGATTCTGTAGCCCGAACTTTTAATTACGTCGTCTACACGCCCTACAAACCAATAGTAGCCGTCCTCATCTCTCCAAGCCACATCGCCTGTATGATACACATCGTCATGCCATACCTTATGGGTCAATTCCGGATCACGATAATATCCTTTAAAAAGTCCTACGGGTTTGCTCTTAGACGTTCGAATCACGATTTCACCTTGTTCACCGTCTTCAGCAGGTGTGCCGTCCGGACGTATTAGGTCGATATCGTATTGTGGATTAGGTACTCCCATTGAGCCGGGCTTGGGGTTCATCCAAGGGAATGTTGCTATCGTAAGCGTAGTCTCCGTCTGTCCGAATCCCTCCATCAAACGAACGCCCGTAAGCTTGAGGAACGTTTCGTAAACCACAGGGTTGAGCGCTTCTCCGGCTATCGTGCAATACATCAATGACGAAAGATCATACTTGGTCAGGTCTTCACGGATAAGGAAGCGGAAGATGGTAGGAGGAGCGCACAAGGAGGTGATCTTGTACTTTTGAATCATCTCCAACATAGCCGATGGCGTAAACTTGTCGTGGTCATACACAAAGACGTTTGCGCCTGCGATCCATTGGCCGTAGAGCTTTCCCCAAACAGCTTTGCCCCAGCCTGTATCAGCAATGGTCATGTGCAAACTGTCTTCTTTCAAATTGTGCCAGTAGCTTGCCGTCACAATATGGCCCAGGGGATAGGTGAAGTCATGAGCCACCATCTTGGGGTTGCCCGTTGTGCCCGACGTAAAGTACATAAGCGAAATATCATCGTTGCTGTTCCTTTCCGGGCGGATAAATTCTTTTGCTTCAGAAATGCCTTGATGAAAATCGCAGAACCCTTCCGGGATATAAGGTCCAACGGAAACGACTGTTTCCAACGAAGGCGATTCCGGCATAGCATCCGTAATATGACGGCAGATTTCCTCTTCACCGGCACAGACAATCATCTTAATATCGGCTGCGTTATTGCGGTAGATGATATCTTTCTTTGTGAGTAGGTGTGTAGCCGGAATCACTACGGCTCCAATCTTATGCAGGGCGATGATTGAAAACCAAAACTCATATCTTCTTTTCAAGATGAGCATGACTTTGTCTCCCTTGCCGATTCCGAGCGATTGGAAGTAGGAGGCTGTCTGATCAGAGAATCGTTTGATATCGGCAAACGTAAAATCGATATGCAGACCCTTGTCGTTGGTCCAGCACAAAGCCTTTTTGTCGGGCTCAGTTTCGGCCCAGGCATCCACAATGTCGTATCCGAAATTAAAGTTTTCGGGCACGTTTATTCTGAAATTCTTTATGAAATCTTCCTGAGAGGAGAAAGATGTCTGATTGATATATTTTTCCAACATGAGCTTGTTATCTGTTGATTCTTATAAAATAATAGCAAGAAACCGGACCTCTTTATTGTCGAGGGCTTTCATACCATGAGGCAGCTTAGAATTAAAATAGATACAGTCTCCTTCCTCAAGGATCAGGTCTTTTCCGTTGATCTGGATGAGCATACGCCCACTGATCACGAGATTAAATTCTTGTCCGTCATGCGTATTGATATGGATAGGTTCTCCCTCTGGTTTGGGATGAACGGTAACGATAAACGGGTCCGCCTTTCTGTCGCTGAAACCCATGGCTAACGATTGATATTTATAAGCCTTAACCCTTTCTACCACTTCCCCTTTACCCTTGCGAGTAATGAAATAGGAATTCATCTTGGGTTCACTGCCAAACATAAGCGTTGTTAGTTCGATATTATACGTTTGTGCAATCTGATGCAGCACACTTACAGAAATATCAACTTCTCCACTTTCGAGCAGAAGATACTGTTCCTTACTTAAATTGCATGCTTTTGCAATTTCTTCAGGACTGATATCCAAAGCCTCTCTAAGGCCGGTCAGTCGCTTGGCAATTTGTTTGATCTGTTCGTTCATTTTTATGTGTGTTCAATAACATGATATCATACAAAGATATAGATAAAACCATAGGAGATACTAAAAAGGCAATAAATCTTTCAATATGAAAGCGTTTTGTGGGATGTGTATGACTAATGTATATATTGGTGTGTTTTCATTCAAATAAATAGGAGGGTTGTCTTTTCTTGTTTCATTCAAAAACATATATCTTTGTCAAAAACAATTTCCCGATGGGTATTAAGAGTATATACACGAATTATTTGTCTAAGTTGAACCCGTATGTAGTAGTTACGATCGGCTTCTTGGCCCTTACCTTTGTGGCAGGAGACAGTAATCTGTATAAGCGTTACCAGTACGACGAGAAAATCCGTGAACTGGAAAACGAAATCAAGTATTATCAGGAAGAAATTCTCATCAACCAAGAGAAACTCAACAATCTCCATACCGACAAAGAAGGATTGGAACGCTTTGCCCGTGAAGAATATTTCATGAAGAAGGCAGATGAAGACATCTTTATAATTAAGGACTAACCCTATGAACCATCAATTCAGAACAGGAATTTTCGTTGTTTCCGCTATTTTATTATTGGCTGGTGCTGCATTATATATCGTAAATCAGACTATCGCACCTTACCTGTTTGCCGTTGGTGCAGCCGGGCTGACACTTTGTTATGCCACCCAATCGGATAAGGAGAAAGACTTGCGTAAACGGAGATTGCAACGATATAACCTGATTGCCGGGTTTTTGATGATTGCTGCCTCGATGCTCATGTTTAACAATCGCAACGAATGGATTCTCTGTTTGAGCATCTCTGCTTTTCTGCAGCTCTACGCCTCATTTGTATATCCCAAAGACGAAAAGAAAGACAATTAATTCGCTTTAAAACCGACTTCGAGAAGGGACGTCTTTTTATAGCCGACATCTCGATGTTGTATCTCCTTGAATATCAAAGAGAAAAAGCGTCTCGATGAAAATAAAAAAACACCCCGAACGTTTTAAAAAAACATCCCTATGCTTTTTAAAAACGTTCGGGATGTTTTTTTTGAATGGTATTGATAATTGAAAATCAACGAAACATCATCCCAAAATTGACATCGAGATGTGCCATTTGTAGAGTCTGATTGCTCTTTATGCTACTTTTCTCTACTTTTGTCCCAGCAAAAAACAAGTTGAGATGAATAGATTGGTAGGTATTATTTGTTTTGTTAGTGTTGTGATGATTCTTTCAGTTTCGTGTGGAGAGAAGCGAGGTGATCTAAAGCCCATCCGGTTTACCGGTAGCTATAACCGTGATTTCAATGATTTAAATGATAAACATCTCGCTGCAGCCAAAGAGTTAGGTATCAAGCCTGTTGCCTCGCGCGAAGAAGCCAAACACGCCACCCGTAAGATGAAGGAGATCAAGACGAATAAATACTACGAGCTTGAAGACCTCACGCATTCCATTCCCTTTCTAGTGTCCGAGGCAGAGCAACTTTTAGAAGATATCGGGCGCAACTTCCAAGATTCGCTCTATAATTTGAATGCACCGCTTTATAAGATTAAGGTAACGAGTGTAACCCGTACCGTTGAAGATATATCAAAACTACGCAAGAGGAATGTCAACTCATCAGAAAATTCGGCCCATAGATATGGTACGACCTTCGATATTTCATGGAACCGCTATACGAAGATAAAAGAAAAAGACCCGCTCAATTTAGACAAAGAACAGTTAAAACTCGTCCTAGCCACCGTACTTCGTGACCTGCAGCGCTCAGGACGTTGCTACATCAAACACGAACGCAAACAAGGGTGTTTCCATATTACGGTTAGGAAGTAATATTTGTTTGATTATCTATTCCTATTTATCTGATTTAATATCTAGATTTATAATGAATATAGTCCAATTTTTCATTATGGCTATTTTGGTTTTGGGAAGGATATTTAATATGTAATGGTATAAGAGAAAAATAAGAGACTGAATACATCATTGTGAATGCGGATGCTTCACTAAGACACGTTGCACGCCATTCGTTTGCCACCCTCGCTCTAAGCTATGGTATGTCTATAGAACCAGTCAGCAAAATATTAGGTCATAATCAAATCAGAACGACACAGATATATGCTAAAGTCACTGAAGAGAAAATAGCTAAAGAAATGATTGCTTTCAAAAATAGAAAGAAAAAAGCCTAACATACAATAATATACAATAGCCTTATCTGATTTCAATTTGCAGTTGTCAAGGGATTCTTGACAACTGTTTTTTTGTAGTAAAACGCAGAAGTAAGACTCATAAAAAACAACTTTAGAATATAAAAGTGTGTTGTTTTGCATAAATTTGTAGGGTAAAAGTGTATATTTGTTCATAAAGTCATAGGGTAAAAGTGTATATTTGCCCATAAAGTCGTAGGGTGAAAATGTAAACAAAAAAGAAATAACCAAATATATGAGAAGAACAGCATTAAGTTTCTTGCAGAAATGGAAACAAAAAAGGACACGAAAACCTCTTATTATAAGAGGTGCTCGCCAAGTTGGTAAAACTTGGTTAATGAAAGAATTTGCCAAAACCGAATATGAGAATTTCGCCTATATAAACTTTGAAGACAATCAACAGCTAAAAACACTATTTTTAAACGATTTCGATATACCTCGTATTTTATTAGCTATCCAGATCGCAACAGGAATAAAACCAGAGCCAAACAAAACACTGATTATATTTGATGAAATTCAAGAAGCTGAAAGAGCTTTAACTTCATTGAAATATTTTAAAGAAAATGCTCCCGAATATCATCTTGTAGCAGCAGGTTCTTTACTGGGAATTGCATTACATGAAAATACGGCTTTTCCAGTGGGCAAAGTTGAGTTCCTCGATTTATATCCTCTAAGTTTTACTGAATTTTTAGAAGCATTAGGTGAACATGATTTGAATAATCTGATTAAAACCGAACAGTGGGTAATGATAAACACCTTTAAAACAAAGTATATAGAGCGACTAAAGCAATATTACTATGTGGGAGGTATGCCCGAGGTTGTTTCAAGCTATGCAATTAATCAGGATTTTAGCGAAGTACGTCAAATTCAGCAACAGATACTCAATTCATACGAACAGGATTTCTCAAAACATGCTCCCACAGATGTCGTTCCACGCATCCGCATGGTCTGGAATTCTGTACCTGCACAATTATCGAAAGAAAATCGTAAATTTATCTATGGCTTGATAAAACAAGGAGCAAGAGCTAAAGAATTTGAATTAGCTTTAGCTTGGTTAATGGATTGTGGTTTAATACATAAAATCAATAGAGTATCTAAACCAGCCTTACCATTGAAAGCCTATGAAGATATGGGAGCTTTTAAACTGTATCTGCTTGATATAGGTTTGCTGGGAGCGATGGCAAACCTTGATGTGAAAACCTTGCTTGATGGTAATCTGATTTTTACCGAGTTCAAAGGAGCTTTAACCGAACAGTATGTTTTGCAACAATTGGTTACAGATGCGGAAATCTCAATTTTCTATTGGTCGTCGGAAAAATCAGATGGAGAAATAGATTTACTGATACAGTACCAAAATGAGATTGTTCCGATAGAAGTAAAAGCAGCTGAAAATCTTCAGGCAAAAAGCTTACGGGCTTTTGCCGAAAAAAACAAATCCAAAATGGCTATACGGACTTCTATGTCAGATTTCAGAGAAGAAACATGGTTGACAAACTTACCTTTATATGCTATCAATGAATTGACAGGATATCTCGAATCAAAAAAGTAAGTAAATTAGTCATGGATATCCTAACTAAAATTGGACAAAAAGTTAAGCGACATTTTTATTGTTTTGTATTCTGTATTGCTCATTAAATTCATCGATGGTTTGACAGTTCAGATATGAATGTCTTCTTTGCTTTCTGCACCAGACTTCTATGTATTCAAAGATAGCTAATCTCATCTGTTTTTTATCCATCAATTTATAGCCATATAATAACTCTGTTTTCAATGATTTGAAGAAGGATTCAGCTACTGCATTGTCCCGGCAGTTTCCTTTTTTACTCATGGATTGGATTAGGTTATATGACTTCAGGGTATTAACTGTAGCCTTGGCTGCATATTGTACTCCTCTGTCTGAATGAAAGATCATGTTCTCTTGAAAAGGGATATATGTGTAAAACGAATGCGTTTAAATAAATACTATATGAATTCATTCTGATATATTTTGATTCTATTGAATTCTGAAAAGTGGAGCTGGAGGGATACGAACCCTAGTCCTAAACAGTATTTGTCCTGTCAATTGGTAATGGAAACCTCCTTCATTTCCTCTTCACTAAGTGCGCGTGAGAAGACGGCAATTCCTCCGATTTGGCCTTTAAAGAAGTTACCCATGCCGCTTTTGAGTAAGACGGCGCCAACGGTGAAATCTGATCCATTGTCACCTATGCCATCCGGAAAGTAATAGGGATTCTTTGATTGGATAAGTCCGTCTGGGTAGCCTTCAAACCCTTTCGTGTGGTCAATTAGCTCGGGCTCTCTTGCTTCGAAAGCACCATTCAGATAGGATTTGATGTATTCTCCATCGTAAGTAAACCCAACGCAGCACCATTCTTTGGTTGGAACAATTTGCTTACTTGCAGAATAGTCGATAGAGTAGGGAAAGGGAGGGGTGGGCTTACCTGTTTTAGAGATATGACCGCATACCTGATCTCTACCGTTATAATGAGGGAGAGACACGAAAAGACCATATTGTCGTTTTCCTCCGTCTTGGTACTCATTCCATGGGCCTGCTATAAAACTGTTGGTATTTCCTTCCCATTTAATCCAAGCAAGAACTGTGACAGAGCCTGTTATATTTAGTTTTCCCATGTCTTGATTGGGAATCATGAGATAGGACTTGCCGTCGAATGAGATGGAGCTATCCCAAAGTGGTCCTTCTTCTACTGTATGGATGCTATTGTTTACATCAATCAGGCCTAAGTTGCGGTCAGTTACAGCATAATATTTGTCTCCGGACTTTTCTTTAAAATTCCAAAAGGCTGCCAGTCCTTCCATGTTCAAAAGCCGATTGTAGAACGAAACACTTTTTTCATGCTTAAGCATCGTAAGATACTCTGATGGAGTAATGAACTCGTATCCCTCTTGCATCAGAAACTCAATAATCTTGACAAATTCACTCCATCTGGTGTTATTCCAACTATTCGGATGACCTTGCAGGTAGGACAGAAAACGCCGTTCGCTCAATTTGTTGTATTCCTTTACAAATGAGGCAAAGTCCGGGTTATGTACGGGATACTCCAAATCGATTATTCGTGGTAGTACAATTCCTTTAAAATGCTTTGTTGAGGCAGGATATCCGAAAGTGAGCTGAAGGGAAGGAATAGAGGCTAATGCGCTGTCTGTGTATTCGTTGGTGTTAGACCAGTGAGGTCCCCAAGTGTTCAATGTTAGCCCCAATTTAGCCTTCGCCAAACTGTCAGTCAAGAATAATGAACGGTATTGTGTGGCGAAATCCTTTTCAAACTCACCTTCCTTATCGCTGGCCTTCCGCTGCAGGAAGCCATGATTCCAAAACTCTACCAATCCCTTGTTGTGGGTGTCTTTAATCCATTGGAAATAATGTAGGTTATCCTCCACCAATGAATAACCGATTATCCCAAATGCAGCCTTGAGTTTTTTCTCTTCTAAAAAATGGGTGACACGCAACCAACGTTCCGAAATAATTTGATTGTCGGGGCCGTCTACTACATCATCTAATTTAAGAATAACGTATTTCTTATCCGTTTTATCTTCGAAGTTAAATGCTTGGACTAATGGACAAATAAAGAGGAGTGCAAGCAGGAAAAGAGATGGCAAAAGTCTCATGATTGTGGTTTTATATATTATAAAGTTTCGTTGGATCTAACCGCAGAGAAATAATGTTCGGTTAAATTCATATATAATGTAAAGTTAATAAAAAAACGAAATTTGAAATATATTCTTTACTTTTGAATACTAATAACTTACATAAAAAGAAATAATATAAACCTTAACGGTTATGAATATAAAAGATTATAGAAAAGAGTTCAAAGAAGATCAAGCAGTAGGTTGGTTGTCAATCGAAAAAAGATTAAAGGATATATATGGTAAAACCGAACCCCGCCATTATGTTCCTCCAGTATATGCTGCACAGGGAGGCAAAGATCCGATAGATGGAACAAGTATTTACGACTCGAAGAAACAAGTATTCCATCATCATATCATCAGCTTTGGCATGTCTGAGTTATACTATAATGAAGAAGCTGTGGGGCAGCCATTTAGCAAATGGGGGGTTGAGTTTACTTTTCGGTTGAAGCCATTTACCGAAGATAAAGGGGATCCTCTTTGGGTTATCGAGGTTATGAATAATTTGGCTCGGTATGTTTATGATAGTGGAAGCTGGTTCGAGCCTTATCAATTTGTTCCTGCAGGCGGCCCGATACGTACTGAAACAAAATCGAAAGTTGGAATAGTTGGTCTTGTTTTTGTTCCGGATACTGAATTAGGAACGATAGATACTCCTCATGGAGAACTCACCTTTCTGCAAATGGTGGGAATTACACAAAAAGAACTCGACAGGCTTATGGCTAACCAGGATATAAATGAAGTACAAAAACTTGTGGATGAGCTTCGTAAAAGCAATCCTTTATTAATAACCGACCTGACTAAAAAGTAGGCCTTGTAATTACCCTTAGCAAAACAGTCGTGCGATTGTTTTTCATTTATTCTACGCCATATATAAATCTCGGTTATGCACGCATAAAGTTTATCTATTCTCAATTTGTCACTTATGTCGGATTTAATCATGAAATTTGTTACACCAACAGTTAGGATTTTAATTTAAAGGAAGTTTTATGGCGGTAAAAGAATTGACAAAATCCGAATTTCTGACTCTTGTGGGCGATATTGACGAATCACCCAATGATTGGAAATATAAAGGAGACAGACCGTGTATTGTAAATTTCACTGCTCCTTGGTGCAGCTATTGTAAAAGATTAGAACCGATTCTAGTAGAATTCGCTGATTATTATAGAGGTGATATTTATATATATAACGTGGATGTTGACAAAGAAGAGGAATTGGATGCCTTTTTTAAGATACGGACCATACCGACACTTTTGTTTTGCAAGAAGGACGGTAGTAAGGAAATGATGCTGGGCACGATGCCGAAGCATGAGTTGAAAGAATTGATCCAATATAAATTGTTATAATAGTAGATTTGTGATTAGTTGTTTAGATTGTATTTAGATCGATAAGGCTTTCCGGTGATGGAAAGCCTTATCTTTTTGAAAAAAGCCGTACATTTGCAAATCGAATAAAAATCTGATCAACAGTATATATACCTATGGTGATAGAACAACAAATTACCGAGGCGGTTATCGCCGGAATTAAAACGCTTTATGGGGCTGATGTGACAGCCGGCCAAGTTCAGTTGCAAAAGACGAAGAAGGAGTTCAAGGGACATCTTACCTTGGTTGTATTTCCTTTTTTGAAGATCTCAAAAAAGTCGCCCGAACAAACGGCGCAGGAAATTGGTGTCTATCTTCAGCAGAATGAATCAGCTGTGGCTGAGTTCAATGTAATTAAAGGTTTTCTTAATCTGACGGTTGCTGCTTCTTGTTGGGTTGACCTGTTGAATCAAATACACCAACAACCGGCTTACGGTATTGTTCCATCAGCTGCTGATGCTCCATTGGTGATGATCGAGTATTCTTCACCGAATACAAACAAGCCTCTTCACTTGGGACATGTTCGTAACAACCTTTTGGGGTATAGCCTTGCAGAAATCATGAAGGCAAACGGTTATCGTGTGGTGAAAACCAATATCGTGAACGACCGTGGTATTCATATCTGTAAATCAATGTTGGCTTGGCAAAAGTGGGGTGAAGGAGCTACTCCTGAATCTACAGGCAAGAAGGGTGATCATTTGATTGGTGATTTCTACGTGTTGTTTGATAAACACTATAAAGCTGAACTTAAAGAGTTGGAAGCTTCAGGTTTGACAAAGGAAGAAGCCGAAGCGAAATCAACACTTATGGCTGAGGCTCGTGAGATGCTTCGTAAATGGGAGGCTGGCGATGAAGAAACTGTCTCTCTGTGGAAGACAATGAATAGCTGGGTTTACGCCGGATTTGACGAAACCTATAAACGCATGGGCGTTGATTTCGACAAGATATATTATGAATCAGAAACCTATCTTGAAGGTAAAGACAAGGTGCTTGAAGGCTTGGAAAAAGGTGTCTTCTACCGCCGTGAAGACGGTTCAGTATGGGCCGATCTGACTTCAGATGGACTTGACGAAAAATTGTTACTGCGTGCCGACGGTACATCAGTCTATATGACTCAAGATATTGGTACAGCCAAACTTCGCTTCGATGACTATCCTATCAATAAGATGATCTATGTGGTAGGTAACGAGCAGAATTATCATTTCCAGGTTCTTTCTATCTTGCTTGATAAGCTGGGATTTGAATTTGGAAAAGGCTTGGTGCATTTCTCTTATGGTATGGTGGAATTGCCAGAAGGTAAGATGAAGAGCCGTGAAGGAACTGTTGTTGATGCTGATGACTTGATGGAAGAAATGGTTTCTACCGCCCGTGAAATTTCTCAGGAATTAGGCAAGTTGGATGGTCTTACAACTGAAGAAGCCGAACATATTGCTGAAATCGTAGGTCTCGGTTCATTAAAATACTTCATCCTGAAAGTCGATCCACGTAAGAATATGACGTTCAACCCGAAAGAATCGATCGATTTTAACGGAAATACAGGACCTTTCATCCAATATACTTATGCTCGTATTTGCTCTGTATTGCGCAAGGCCGAAGAGCAAGGCATACGTCTGCCCGAACAATTACCTTTGGATCTCCCGCTATCTGAAAAAGAAGAGGGACTTGTTCAATTGGTGGCGGATTTTGCTATTACTGTGAAAGAAGCAGGCACAGAATATAGTCCGGCTTATATCGCGAACTATATCTATGACCTGGTGAAAGAGTATAATCAATTCTATCATGACTATTCAATCCTTCGTGAAGAAAACGAAGCGTTGAAAGTATTCCGCCTTGTGCTTTCGGCCAATGTGGCTAAAGTTGTAAAAGCCGGAATGAAGTTGCTAGGAATTGAAGTGCCAGAACGAATGTAATCATTGCATTTTTTATCTAATCGGATAATACGTTGATTCGTACTGCCTCGGAATGGGATGGACGGTGAGTAAAGTTCTTTTACGAAACGTCCATCCACCAATACATCGATGTGTTCGAGGCAGGCGTTCAATGTTTCATCCTGCACAATCTCTTCAAACGTATATCCGGTATAACACCAGATATTTTTTCCAGTCTTCTCTTTAATCTCACGAAGCAGAACACAGAACGAAGCCGGGAAATAAAACGGGTCTCCCCCCGAAAAGGTTACTCCATCGAGTAAGGGATTTGAATTGATTTCTTTGATTATTTCGGCCAACCAAGTTTCAGTCAATAAGGTACCTGTATGGACATTCCAGCTATCCGGGTTGTGACACCCTTTACAGCAATGCCTACAACCGGACAGGTAAATGGAATAACGTAACCCTTCTCCATCCGAGATGGTTTCCTTATATATCTTGAGTATGCGTAACGGATCCTTAAACATGTTTCACACGATCTTTCTCTTCAGCCTGTTTAGCTGAATTCCAAGATTCAAGACTGCCGGTCAGATAGCCGGTTATTCGACGCATACGAGTGATAGCCTCACTTTTACAAACCGGACATTTGGCATAGATAATACCTTTGAATCCACATTGCTGACAGGTGTCTACCGGATGATTTATCGATCCATAACCAATTTGATCATTTTTCATTTGGCGTACAATCTTGAGAATGACTGAAACATTCTTTTTTGCTTCACCGTCGAGCTCTACGTAGGTGATATGTCCGCCCCGAGTGATGGCATGAAACGGTGCCTCCAACTTAATCTTGTCTGCAATAGTGATATGCTCTTTAACGTCTATATGAAATGAATTTACATAATATTCCTTGTCTGTTACCCCGTTGATTATACCGTATTTCTTTCTGTCTATTCGTGTAAACCGACCGGACAACCCCTCCGCCGGTGTTGCTAATACAGAATAGTTCAGGTTGTATTTCTCCTTTAAAACATCTACAACTTTGTTCATCTCGAGGATTGCATCGTACAATGTTTGATAGGCTCTTGAATTTGAAGCGTGCCCCTCGCCGTAAATGGCTACCATCGCATTATGACCACCGATAAACCCTATACCGAGTGTACCAGTATTGATAACATCGGCCACTTCATCGTTTGGATGAAGTTGGTCTCCACCTTTCCATATATTATTCCCCATCATGAAAGGGAATTGGCATGCCAATGCAGAACGTTGATATTGATAGCGATCATAAAGCTGCTCACCGACCATCTCGCACATTGAACGAACAGACTTAAGGAAAAAGTCGCGGGCTTTGTCCTGTAATTCCTGTTTGTTGAGATCGGGATACAGTGTCTCAGCTTTCAACTTGGCTTCGATGGCCAATCGAGGCATGTTAATCGATGTAAACGAAAGGTTTCCACGACCGATGGAAGTCTTTTCACCATGTAGGTTTTCAAATACACGTGTACGACATCCCATCGTTGCCGGCTCGTAATGATAGCGATAGGGATCGTTTGCCTTCCATTTTTCATGTAAATTGTAAGGCGTATCCAGGAACATGAAGTTTGGGAACAAGGCAACTGAGGTTGTACGACAGGCCTCGAGTAGCAGATCGAAGTTTGGAGCAGTAAATTTAAATTTTCCATTTAATGCCTCCTCAAAATCCGACAAAGCCAATTCATAATCATGCTCTGTAAATGAAACACCTTCTTTTACTTTGAATATTTGAATAGGGAAAACCGGCACTTCGCCTTGACCTAACCCTTCGACAGTAGCTGCAAGCAGCTCACGAATCACCATTCGCCCTTCGGCAGAAGTGTCTGTCCCGTAATTTATAGAACTGAATACTACCTGATTGCCACCTCTTGAGTGCATGGTGTTCAAGTTATGTATGAAGCCTTCCATTGCTTGATACGTTTCTTTGCGAGTACTTGTCTCTGCACGTTTCGCAGCAAGTTGTAATTGTTTTTTATCGATTGCCATTCCATGAGAAGTGAGGCATTCGATGAGTTTATTGAGCTCCCTGTCAGATATCTCTATGCTCTGAATGCAATCGATTACAAGGCGACGAATCTCTTTTTCATTTGTTTCGACACCCATCAATTGAGCTAACAGTTCGATATTGGATGCTAAGTGCTTTTGAAAAGTTTTACGTACTCCCTTAGCCATAAAGAAATCGAATGCCGGAATGGACTGTCCGCCATGCTGCTCATTCTGATTGGTTTGGAAAACGATAGTAGCTAATGTAGCATAGCTTTGAATAGACTGAGGCGTGCGGATGCTTCCATTCTTGGTTCGAAATCCTTTTTCAAAGAGCTCTTCCAAGTCATACTGAATGCAAGTAGTTGTTTTTGTTGGATAATAATCCAAATCGTGAATATGAATATCCCCGTTTTTGTGCGCCAATGTATATTCCGGGTTTATCAAGTATTTCGCAGCATAGTCTTTAGTCACCTCAGAAGCAAAAGTCATCATTTGGCCGGCCGGCGTATGGGCCGACATATTTGCATTACTTAGGTTAGTATCATTTTTTTCAATGGAAACGATTCCATCCATGATGTGTTTCATGTGGGTCTTTTTGTGTCTTTCCACATTTCTCCATTCCCTATAGATGATATACTTCTTTGCAACGATCGGATTTCGCTTCATCAATTCCTTTTCGACCAGGTCTTGAATCTCTTCAACACTCGTGTTTGGTTTGTCGATAGAAGAAGCTACTGCTAAAGCAATATCATACATTTCCCGTTCGCCATCCGGTGTACTACTCGCACGGAAAGCTTTGGTAATGGCATTCTTAATTTTCTCAATGGAAAATTTCTCCTGCGTGCCATCGCGCTTGGAGATAGTAATCTCTGAAAAATTCATGACATTTAGTTTTGAATGTTCTGTCAAATCAAAAGCGTATGAACTACCCCTTAAACCTCGAAAGGATAGCTTCGTTACTTATTGGCAGGTCTTCTGACTTGCTCTGCTTTATACGCCTTCCCTTATTACAAAGTGGCAATGGAGTATTGCATAAAGCCTTTTATAGAGCTCACAGCAGCGGGTCTGTTCAGGATTTTCACCTGATTCCCTTTTCATCCAATTTCTGAGAATGCAGAAACAGGACACCAATATGTTCACAACAAAGGTGTGGATAATAAATGAGAATAACTATACACAGGGAACTAGTTTTTGTCGTTTTCTTTTATATTAGAATTAATAGATGCAGACAAACTTTGTAAGATGCGATGAATATTCAGCTTTGGATCAAATGAACCCCAGAAGATATTGTCTAATTTAATCTTGAAAAAAGATTTTTGCTAAGTCCAAGTAGGGCATGAGGCTCATTTTGGACAGGTAACTGAAAACTATTTACGATATTTAAGCGAAGGGGTACTTCCTGACTGGGAGGTGCCTAATATGATCTCCAAATATTATCTTTCAACTAAGGCGTTGGAATTGGCTAAGGATAAGAAATGATTAGATAGAAATAGGAGTATAAAATAAGAGAGTGTCAATTCCTGACACTCTCTTGCTTTATTTATCAATTAGATTTGCTCATTAATCGATCAGCTTTTTTTGCTTGATTAACATCTAAAGCCACATCCCATAATGCCACTTCTGCTACATCCATTAAGCCATCATCACCGTCGTTGTCACCGAACAGAATAAATAGCGGGGTCATACAAAAACGTGAATTATCTCTAGGCAAGTCTTCTTTCATCATTTCTGTCTTAGAGAATATTTCAGTACCATCGATAAAGTATTTCACCCATCCGTTTTCGCCCATTTTAAAAGAGGCGATTAGGCGTTGCCATTGTCCCGGTTTAATTACAACATCGTCTGAATATCCCGGACTTCCAACTCCAACTTTACCTGATTTGTTGATAAATACGTCTGCATCCCGCTTATTGGTTGGGTCCATTTGAAGGAATGTATACCAAGTATTTAAAGCATCTACTTTAAAATCAATTGCTACGGTATATTCATTTACTGTTAACTCACCGTTTTTCGGTTGAATTCCATGATCAACAAGGAAATAATATCCTTTTTTAATACGCACAGCCATGTTACCTTCTTTATATTGCGGTCCGCTCACTGATACAAAATCAGCTAAAGAAGGATTCTCATTATTCGCTCCAATTTGCAGGTCATTACCCACACTCGCTTTTAAGATATTGCTTGCGTCATCAAACAACCATGAACCCACTTTTGCAGGTACAACAATTGGGTCTGTAACTACAATGTGAACTTTCTTCGTTAGTTGACCATTGTAAGTAATTGTAATATCCGCTTCACCTTCTTCAACACCCGTTACAACACCGAACTGGGTAACAGTTGCAATTCCCTCATCAGACGATGTCCATTCAAAAGCCGATGAAGCAACATTATTTGAAGGAAGGCCATTAACTGTTATCAGTTCTTTATTACCGATAAGCATGTGAATGTTTTCTTTGTCTACAGTGAAATTATCAACGTTGTTATCATCGTCATTACAACTTACGAATTGTAAAGCTGTCAGCGATAAAGCAGTAATGTATATGAATAACTTATTTATTTTCATAATCTTTATTCGTTAGTATAATAGTATTAATAACCTATGTTTTGCTTTACATTCTCAGATTTATCAATTACTTCTTGAGGGATAGGGAACACATGATGTACGTTTGGATTGTACGAACGTGCAGGCCAAATCTGTATTTTTCCTGAAGGATCGAAGGTATATACTGTTTCTTTAACAACATTCCCGTTTGCATCTAATACAGGTTCACCTTTATCATTAAGTTTGTCAACTTCTTTAGCAATGACTCTTGGTTCATATCCATGAAGAGGTTTGCTGTAGACTTCTTGAGCATCTCCCCAACGAACTAAGTCTAAATGACGGCTAGGTAAGAATTCGTATGCCAATTCCAAACGACGTTGTTTTTTCAATTCAGCCATCGATCCATCGTTTTCAAAGCTAAGTCCAGCACGTTCACGAATTTGACCAAGAAGGCCTTTTGGACTATCACAATTAGGCACAGAAGTGTTAGATCCTTTTCCTCCTTGAATCATTGCTTCAGCTTTCATTAACAGGATATCTGCATAACGCATAACGCATTGTCCTAACGCATTTGTCTGGTTGTCGCCATTTGGGTTAACTGTTTTTCCAAGGCAATCTTCAGGAGCGAAGACAGACATGAATTTACGGAAAGTAAGGCCAGAAGTACTTGAAATAGATGAAGCATCAGCTTTTCCGTCTTTCATACCGAAATGAATGTCTTTTCCGATAAACATGATGTGCTGTCCAGGAACCAGAATAGTTGCATCACGTCTAATATCGCTTGGACTATATGCTTCATACAATTCAGCAGTTGGTTGGAAATAGCCCCATGTATTATACAATCCGTATCCATCTTTTTGGAAACCCATACCGTGGAACTTCGGACCATCTGTTGCATTACCTAAAATTGAATAAATATATTCTGAGCTAAAGTTATTCTCAATTGTGAATAATTTGTTGAAATCAGGATATAATGCACGTTTGTCAGCACCTGTCAGATTGATGATTTTGTCACACATTTCAATGACAACGTCATAATACTTATTATCATATTGAGCGGCATAAAGCGCTGCACGTGCAGCGAATGCCCAAGCAGCAGTTTTATAAGGACGCCCATAATCCGTTGGAGCTAAATCTGTCCAAGAAGGTAAAAGATCAGCTGCTTTACGCATGTCATCAATGATCATATCGTAATTGTCAAGTACAGAAGCTGGACGAGGAAGTGCATTAATTTCATCAGAACTCATCCCTTCAACAACGATAGGGATACCTCCATTTACGCCATTATCACCAAACCAAGGAGCAAGCCACAAATAAGAATATCCTCTAAAGAAGTAAGCTTGTCCCATAGCAAAATCTGCAAACTTCTTTGTTAATATCCCTTCTTTCATGTTTGGAACATTATAAAGAATGTCGTTCGCTTTTGCTATTGCATGATACATCTCATTATACATTTCACTGATGTAACCAACATCAGTACCCATTTGGAAGTCTTTTATACGGTCTGCGGTTGAATTTGTACGACCTGTAACCATATCATCACTACAGTTTTCGAACCACATATGTCCACGACCCCCTACTTCTTCACGTCCGGCATAAACATATAATGAATTAGTAGCGTAGATTACTTTCTTTTCTGAAACCCAAAAAGCATCAGAATCGATATCCCCATAGTTCGGATTATCTAAAAAATCATTACAACTGATGAAGCTTGAAAATAGGGCAAGCATCAATATTTTAGAGCTATATTTCGATATACTAGTTTTCATTTTATTGCTGATTAGAAATTAAAAACTCAAATTCAAACCAAATGTATACATACGTGCAATTGGATATGTACCAGCGTCTACACCGTTATTACCCACTTCCGGGTCAAAGCCTGTATAGTTTGTGAATGTTGCGAGGTTTTCTCCGCCCACATAAAAGCGGAGTTTCATTCCGTCCAAGCCAATCTTTGTCATCGCTGCTTTAGGTAATGAATAACCCAATGTTACGTTCTTCAAGCGTAAGAAGCTTCCGTCTTCCAAGAAATAGTCAGATGGTGTTGAATAGTTTTTATTTGGGTCATTACCCATAGAAAGACGTGGTGTAGAAGATGAGTGATTGTAAGTCCATGAGTCAAGTACTGAAGTCAGGAAGTAACCATTGTCGCGTCCTGTTTCACCAAACATTTTCACACCATTATATATTTTGATATCAGCGATTCCTTGGAACATGATATTGAAGTCAAATCCATTCCATTCAAATCCACCACCGATAGCATAGGTCAATTTTGGCAAATAGCTACCCATATAAATTTTGTCGCTTTCATTGATCACACCGTCATTATTGGTGTCAACAAAAATCAAATCACCAGGAACAGCATTAGCCTGAAGCTTTTTCGTTTGACCAGTTGCTGGATCGGTCCATACGTAGTTGTCAATTTGCTCCTGTGTTTGGAATAAGCCATTTGTTTTATAAAGTTTATATGAGTACCAAGGTTGACCTATAGTAGAATATAAACGAGGGTTTGTTCCACCATCAATCGTGTAGTTATGAACCATTTCTGTGTAGCTTTCCAAGTCCAAAACTTTACTGTCAACGGTTGCCAAGTTTCCATATACATTGAAGGTTACATCACCTATTTTATTGTTGTAATCAGCAGAGAATTCCCAACCTGTATTACGAACTTTACCCACATTGCCATAACGAGGATTTTTCATACCGGCTAATGGAGAGTCACCCATTTCTTCGATCAAGTCTTTAGTCATTTTATTGAAATAATCTACTGTGAAGTTTAATGCATTGTTTAAGATACTAAAGTCAAGACCAAAAGAGGTTTGTTCAGTAGTTTCCCACGTCAGATTCTTATTGATAAGAGATTTTATATAATATCCAGGTTGGCTAATCAAATCTTTACCGAATACACCATAATCACGAGTCATTACATAAATTGCTTTATGTGAGTTACGTGGTACTAAGTTAACATTACCTACTTGTCCCCATCCTGCACGGAACTTGAGCATGTCGATATATGAAACATTTTCTTTCCAGAAGTTTTCAGAAGAAACTTTCCAAGAAGCAGAGAAAGCCGGGAACACACCAGAATTACTGTCTTTGAACAAATTTGATGTAGCATCACGACGGATGCTTGCAGTTAAGAAGTAGCGATCGTCAAATGAGTAGCCGATACGTCCAAATAGTGAAGCCAAAGTAGTTACACCACGATATTCATAAGGAGGGCTTGACAGTCTGACACCTTCCAATGAGTTTTGAAGTTGTGTTTCATAAGCTCCTTCGTCATCATATCCATAAGCGGTTACATTTGTGTTGCGATCAGATACGCGTTGCATAGAGAATCCACCCATAACACTGAAGTTATGTTTGCCGATTTCTTCTGCATAAGTAGCGTAGTTTTCCCATAACCATTTACTCCACCATTGATTGTAATGATATTTGTAATTTTCATTACTTGTTCTTCCAATTTCAGGTACTTCGAATTTAAATCTATCTCTACGAGCAGATTTAAAACCATATGTAAAGTTTGATTGTAAAGTAAGCTTGCTGATAGGTTTAATTTCTAATGAAGAAGTTGAATATAGGGTCACAACAGGACGATTGTCTCTTACACGAAGCAGAGAGGCTACTGGGTTTGCATAGTCGCCAGAGCTTGATACACCTTGGTCGGCAGCCCATTTTGGAATAGTACCACCATACATTGGCGTTCCATCGCCATTGCGCATCAATTCACCTAATTCTAGAGGATTGTTAGGGTTTAATGCATGTTCATATACAGTTTGTGAACGAGGGTAGAAGATAGAAGTCATCAAAATACCTGTATGTGATCCATTATGAACATCACCGATACCATTAGAATGTTCGAATGTAACCTTTTCAGAAAACTTCATCCATTTTGTAATCTGAAAATCGGAATTTAGACGAGCATTGATGTTTTTTTGGAATGTGTTAATCAATATACCATCGTTTTGGTCATAAGTTACTGAAGCCAATGTTTTCATTGATTCAGAACCTCCGTTCAATGTAATTGAATAATGTTGGTTATTTCCTGTGCGAAGAACTTCGTCTAACCAGTCTGTACGAGTCACACCTGCATAAGGGAATGAAGTAACATCGTAAGCGCCTGGGATTGAAACATTATTCAAAGAAGAATTTTTCTTGTCTTGCCATACTTGTACGAACTGTTCAGCAGTAACAACTTCAGGCTTCCTCCAAGCATTTTTCACACCATAATAGGCATTTGCTTCCACAGAGATTTTTCCTGCTTTTGCTTTTTTCGTAGTAATAACGATTACACCACCAGAACCTACTTGAGCTCCATAGATAGCAGCAGATGCAGCATCCTTCAATACAGATATAGTTTCAATATCTTCTACGTTGTAAGGAGCGTTTGGAACACCATCGACAACTACCAGTACACCATCACCATTACGAGAACCTTTACCTCTTAAATTGACAGCACTACTTTGGCTTGCTAAAGGGTCACCACCAGGCATTTGAATTGTCATACCTGCCACTTTACCTTGCAATACAGAGTTAATACCACCAGCTCGTGCTTTCATGTTCTCGTCAACTTTTACTGTAGATACAGCCATTGACAAGTCTTGTTTACGAGATGTACCATAGCCGATTACGACTACTTCTTCCAAATTCTGAAGGTCTTCTTCCAAGATAATGTTTAAGGTTTGTGCTCCTGTAACTTTTATTTCTTGTGATTTGTAACCTATCATAGACACAACAATTGTGCTATTAGGATTTACTTCAAGTTTAAACTTCCCATCAATATCAGAAACGGTTCCGTTGGTGGTGCCTTTTTCTAAAACTGATGCTCCAATCATTGTTTCGTTGAGTGTGTTGTCAATGATGGTACCTTGAATTGTTACCTTATTGCTTTGTAAGATTTCTAAAACAGAGGGCGACATGGTGTCGGAAACTCCGTTAGCATATATACCTGTTTGCCCAAGGAATAAACAGGTAAATGCGAGCGCAAATAGTTTTGCGTTTTTTTTCGTTTTGATTTGCTAATTTTAGTCATAAATCAGTTACTAAAGGTTTAACATAGTCCTTATAATTATTCGTTTCATCACATTTTCAATATTATAGTTATTCTGAGCCATAGCGAATAGTTTAAGATTGATTAGTTCCGAAGCCGATTAATATTCAAAGGAAGATGGTTAATATTACGTGTGTTTTATAATCAGTTAAAATAAAGTGTGTTGTGTTTTTTTATGCGTTTTAAAAATATTAGGAATACACGGTTAACTTTGGGATCACAAAAATAATAAGTTTGCCGGAAAGCCAATGATTTGTATGGGCTTAATTTTCGAAGAGTAGGATATTGGGGTTTTACTTTTTGTGTATTAATGTGTTAAGGTGTTAGATTTTTAATAGGATAAATACAAAAAGAGAGTTCCTAACCAGGAACTCTCTTTTTGTTATTTCAAATCCAATTCTTCTTTCATGTCTAACTCATTCTTGTCTGAATCGTAGAAACGGTATTCAAGAAAAGAAAGACTTTGGTCCGGAATGATTCTCATGCCGAAAGAATATTTGAATTTCCACTTCCATTTTAAAGGATAAAATCCTTTGTTTATGTACGCTGCTATGTAAGGATGTACATGCAGGAAGAATTTCTTCATGTGATGTTTGTTTACCAAACAATCTATTTTCCCTTCCAAACTGTCCGTAAATAGGATGGAGGGTTTGGCTGTACCTGTCCCAAAACAGGTAGGACATTGTTCAGTTGTATTTACGTCCATCGCCGGTCTCACTCGCTGACGAGTAATTTGCATTAAGCCGAACTTGCTCAAAGGAAGGATGTTGTGTTTTGCCCTGTCTGTAGACATTGCTTTCGTCATATGTTCGAATAGCTTTTGTCTGTTTGCAGGTTCTCCCATGTCGATAAAGTCAATCACGATGATACCCCCAAGGTCACGTAGTCTGAGCTGGCGTGCAATTTCATCTGCAGCTGCCATATTAACGTCGATAGCCGTTTTTTCCTGAGCATCACTGCCTTTGGATCTGTTGCCACTATTAACATCGATTACGTGCATTGCTTCGGTATGCTCGATAATAAGGTAAGCTCCACTTTTATACGTTACAGTCCGTCCGAAAAGAGACTTAATCTGTTTGGTGATTGCGAAATTGTCAAAGATGGGGAGTTCGCCTGTGTATAGCTGGACGATATTCTCACGTCCGGGTGCTATTAATGTGACGTAATCTTTCAGATTATTATAAACATCTTTGTCATTTACGTAAATGTTCTGAAACGATGGATTGAAGATGTCTCTTAAAAGAGCTACAGAACGTGCTGTCTCTTCATAAATTAGTGCAGGAACTTTTGCTTTTCCTACTTTAGGGATGTTGTCTTCCCATCGTTTTACCAATGTCTTTAACTCATGATCAAGCTCAGCAACCCTTTTACCTTCGGCAGAAGTGCGTACAATGACGCTGAAGTTTTTAGGTTTAATACTTTGAATCAACTGACGTAAGCGGGCTCGCTCTTCGCTTGATTTGATTTTTGTGGAGACCGAAACTTTATCAGCAAAGGGAATTAATACGATATACCTGCCGGCAAAGGAAAGCTCGGAGGTTAATCTTGGTCCTTTTGTTGAGATAGGCTCTTTTGCAATCTGTACTAAGACTTCCTGTCCAACTTTCAATACATCACTGATGCTGCCTTCTTTCTCAATCTCTGGAAGTATCTGCACTTTTGAAAGCGATGATATCTTCTTGGGATCGCTAAGAACCTGCTTCAGGTATTTTTGTTGAGTATTGAAGTTGGGACCTAAGTCCAAATAATGAAGAAATGCATCCTTTTTATATCCTACATCAATGAACGCAGCGTTTAAACCCGGCATTAGTTTTTTTACCTTGCCAAGGTAAATGTCGCCTACTGCAAACGAAACGTTGCGTGCTTCTTTTTGAAGCTCCACAAGATTTTTGTCTTCAAGTACGGCGATAGAAACCTCTTTGGGTTGTACATCGACTACTAATTCACTAATCACTATAAAAAGTATTTAATATGACCTTCCATAATACGCAAAGAACAAACTTAAAAGGTCATAGCTTAAGTTTGTTCTTTAGAGTTCTTTTATTAACAGAAACCTTTATTTCTTCTTATGTCTGTTCTTTTTTAGTCTCTTTTTGCGCTTGTGCGTAGACATTTTATGTCTTTTTCTCTTCTTTCCGCTTGGCATTGCTTTTTATTTTTAAAAATTAGACTTTATGATAATTAATTTATTTTACCTTACTCAAGAAAGTTTTGGCAGGTTTGAACGATGGAATGTTATGTTCCGGGATGATTATTGTAGTGTTTTTCGAAATGTTACGAGCTGTCTTTTGTGCTCTTTTCTTAACAACGAAACTACCGAAACCTCTTAAATACACATTATCTCCCTTCGACAAAGAATCCTTTACAATCTCCATAAAAGATTCAACGCTTGCTAACACCGAATGTTTGTCCACACCTGTGTTTTTAGAAATTTCGTTTACAATATCTGCTTTAGTCATGTCTATAGATAATTAATTGATTTAAACCTATTAATTTTTTGGAATGCAAATATATAGCTTTTTTCCATAGCGATGAAACAATTGTTTCCTATTTTGATAAAAAAAGATTTTGCAATCGGTTACTACTCCGATAGTTTACTTACATTATTATAATGTGAAGGTTTCGAAAAAAAGACGTACTTTTGCCGTTCTTTATTAAAATAGATATGATTTCAATAGACGGTTTGACAGTTGAATTTGGTGGGAGTACCCTTTTTGCGGATGTCTCATTTGTGATAAACGAAAAAGATAGGATTGCATTAATGGGCAAGAATGGAGCAGGAAAATCAACACTGCTAAAGATACTTGCCGGAGTAAGGGAGCCTTCTCGAGGGAAAGTATCAGCACCAAAAGATACCGTAATTGCCTATTTGCCTCAGCATCTTATGACAGAAGACGGAAGAACTGTTTTTGAAGAGACAGCTCAGGCTTTTGCCCATCTTCATGCTATGGAGGCTGAAATAGCAGAATTAAATAAAGAACTTGAGCAGCGTACGGATTATGATTCGGAAAGCTATTATGAGTTAATAGAACGTGTCTCTACGTTGAGTGAGAAATTTTATTCTATAGAGGAGATCAATTACGATGCAGATATAGAGAAAACTTTGCTTGGTTTGGGATTCAAGCGCAGCGACTTCACGCGTAACACTAGTGAATTTAGTGGTGGCTGGAGAATGCGTATCGAACTGGCAAAGCTATTGTTGAAAAAACCGGATGTATTATTACTCGACGAGCCGACCAATCATTTGGACATTGAATCCATCCAATGGTTAGAAGATTTTTTGATTGATAACGGACAAGCCGTAGTGGTTATCAGTCACGACCGTGCTTTTGTTGACCGCATTACGACGCGTACCATTGAGGTAACTATGGGACGTATCTATGATTATAAAGTTAACTATTCCAGCTATCTGCAATTAAGACAAGAACGACGTGAACAACAGCAGAAGGCCTTCAACGAACAGCAAAAGATGATTGCCGAAACGCAGGAGTTTATAGAAAGGTTCAAAGGAACCTATTCTAAGACTCTTCAGGTGCAAAGCCGCGTCAAGATGTTGGAAAAACTGGAAGTTGTTGAGGTTGACGAGGAAGATACATCAGCACTTCGATTGAAATTCCCGCCATCACCCCGTTCTGGAAACTATCCTGTGATAATCGAAGGAGTAGGAAAGTCATATGGTGATAACCTTGTATTCTCAAATGCCAACCTGACCATTGAAAGAGGTGACCGTATTGCTTTTGTCGGTAAGAATGGAGAAGGTAAGTCTACCTTGGTAAAGTGCATCATGAAAGAGATTGAGCATGACGGTAAACTAACCTTAGGGCATAATGTGATGATTGGTTATTTTGCACAGAACCAGGCTTCTCTCTTGGATGAAAACTTGACTGTTTTTCAAACTATTGATGATGTTGCCAAAGGCGATATCCGTAATAAGATACGTGATTTGCTGGGTGCGTTCATGTTTGGCGGTGAGAATTCAACGAAGAAGGTTAAGGTGCTTTCAGGAGGTGAGCGTACACGTTTGGCAATGATTAAATTACTCTTAGAACCGGTCAACTTGTTGATTCTCGATGAGCCTACCAATCACCTGGATCTAAAGACTAAAGATATCTTGAAACAAGCTTTGATGGATTTCGATGGTACGCTGATTGTTGTTTCTCACGACCGTGATTTCTTAGACGGATTGGTAACGAAAGTCTACGAGTTCGGCAATAAGAGGGTGGTAGAACATCTGGAGGGTATTTACGAATTCATGCAGCGTAAAAAAATGGAGAACCTTCGCGAATTGGAGCGCAAGAATTAAATCTTGACTCCAATGCTGAGGCTCAAATCCATTGTTGCGTGTTCGATGTCCTCATAATATCTATAGTGAGTACGGCGGAAAAACTGCCGACTCATCAATTGAATAATCCAATTCTTAGAAGAGGAATAGGCTAGGATGGTGCTAAAAACCGTAAGACGTGCATTGCCTGTATCGCCCTGCACGTTCAATGTAGCCGGGTCTACCGTTGTCCAGTCAATATCCGGATCATATCCTTTCCAAGTGAAGATATGATAGTTCTCACCGGATAGTATAAAGTGCCATCTTTTCTTATAGCTAAGCCCTATCGTGTTTTTTAAGCTATACCCGCTGCCCATGTTGTAATCCCGGTTGTCCACAGAGAAATAGTCTGAAGTGCTGGCTCCGAGGAGTACTGCATTGGCATAAGTTTCGGTAAAGATGTCAATCGGATTCGTTGGTGTTGATTTTCGTTGATAGACCAATCCACCCCCAAAGGCTGCTGCTTCAGCAATACGGTAGGGAACGGTTGCTTCTCGGTTATTTCCCATTTTTAGTTTTGAATCATAGTAATCAAAGTGTTGGAATACCCCAGCAGTCAAGTTTCTGTTGTCTTTACGCCACACATTTTTTCCCCAAATGGCAGATACAGCATTCACTTGTGAGATTAGAGGCTGGCCTGAAAGAAAGTCTGTACTGAGTTTAAAGTGGAACCATTCATAAGGTGCGAAATGATCGTTTTCGTATAAATCACCATAATCAAGCCTGAATGTGAGGTTTAGTCCATATGATTTGTTTTCGAGTTCTTCTTCTTCAGCCAGATACCTGTTGCCTAAGTTGACAATAAAGTCAATCGGTACTTTGTCGAACGTGCGGCCCTTATATGGACGATATCTCCATGAATCACCCGATATGAGTCGGGTCAATCCACGCATAGGTGAGATAAGTCCGGACAGCACCTCACGTCCAACACGCTCAATGCCTGTTGAACGATCATCAAGAAACAGGTCGGAAATACGATACGTAATTTCACCCAGTTCAACACCACCAAAACTTGTTGCAAGTAAATCATTGATGGATGGAGACTCTATTTCCATAAAATACTCCCACATCAGACTGCCTCCCACTGTATACGGAATAGCTTCCCAGAAGCTCATTCCATTGCTTCTTGCCGCATTAAAATAAAGGCCACCGTGATAAGGATGCATAAACAAGTTAGTCGAAAACATATCTGTATCCCAAACCGGAAGTGTTTGCAAATTCTTTCGCATGGATTGTCCGCTAATCTTGGCAAAATCTTCATTTAGTGCATACCTGTCAAAAGCCCATACGGCCATATTAAGACCGAATACTTGTCCGGCAGCTCGCCAAGGTTGTTTGGGTATAATGCGTATAGAGTCAGAAACATAGTTTCTTTTTCTTTCTTGAGGAACAGTTTGAGCGAATGTCGCAAAGACAGAAATAAGAATGAATGTTGAAGTGATAAAAAATCTGTTCATTCGATGAATGTTTGTGTATTGAGATAACAAAATTAGACATAAAAAGGATTAAAGAATTGTTCGTAATAAAATATAGTTGGGTAATCTTTCGATAACTGATAATATAATCTATTAATTCATTACTTTTGCGAAAAAAACAAAATGATAGATTTTATCACTGCATGCGACTATCTCGGGACTTTTGCATTCGCAATTAGTGGTATAAGGCTCGCATCCGCTAAACAATTTGATTGGTTTGGTGCTTATGTAGTAGGACTGGTCACCGCTGTTGGAGGGGGAACTGTTCGCGACATTTTACTTAACGCTACGCCATTTTGGATGGAACAGCCGTCCTACCTGATTATTTCCGGGTTGGCATTGGTTTATGTCATCATTTTCCGGAAACATCTGATACGGTTGAACAATACGTTGTTTACGTTTGATGCCATAGGGTTAGGATTATTTGTTGTGGTAGGGATTTCAAAAACATTGGCCTTTGGTTTTCCAATATGGGTGGCTATAGTTATGGGAACAATTACCGGTTCGTTCGGAGGGATGACCCGCGATATTTTGATAAATGAGGAACCGTTGGTGTTTCGTAAAGACATTTATGCACTCGCTTGTGTATTTGGAGGATTTGTATACTATGTCTGTATGTTACTGGAAATTAGTGATTCTTTGACGCAATTATTATCTGCTATCAGTGTATTTGTGATTCGTGTAATTGCAGTAAGATACCATATAAGTGTTCCGGTATTGAAGGGAGAAGAGTAAATAATTTATAAATTTGTAATATAATAATGATTATACATGAACACACTGCATGAAAAAGTTTCTATCTTATTGATTTATACCGGTGGTACGATTGGTATGATAGAAAACTCGGAAACAGGTGTACTAGAGTCTTTCAATTTTGAACATCTGAAGGATAATATGCCAGAGCTGAAAAAGCTCGGATACCTGATTGATTCTATTCAGTTTGACCCGCCGATGGACTCTTCTGAGATGGGCCCTGAATCATGGAAGAAGCTAGTCCGTATTATATCTGACAACTATCAGTTGTACGATGGTTTCGTGGTGTTACATGGAACGGATACGATGGCGTTTACGGCTTCGGCTCTTAGCTTTATGCTTGAGAATCTGAGTAAGCCTGTGATCTTCACCGGATCACAGTTGCCTATTGGTATGTTGCGTACCGATGGAAAAGAAAACTTGATTACCGCAATTGAAATTGCCGCAGCAAAAGAAAACGGAATGCCTGTTGTGCCCGAAGTTTGTATTTTCTTTGAAAATAATCTTTTAAGAGGAAATAGAACCCGTAAGATCAATGCTGACAACTTTAATGCGTTTCGATCGTATAACTATCCACCGCTTGCACATGCCGGGATATATATAAAATACGATACGGCTCAGATTTATCACCCCGTGTTGCGTAAACCGTTGAAGTCTCATTTTCTGCTCGATCGTAATATAGCGATATTAAAGCTTTTCCCTGGAATATCCCAACAAGTTGTGGAAAGCATTCTGAATATTCCGGGCTTGAAAGGTGTGGTCATGGAAACGTTTGGCAGTGGTAATGCTCCGTGCTATGAGTGGCTGTTGAAGATGCTCAGAGATGCAGTGAGTCGTGGAATCGTTATTGTAAATGTATCTCAATGTATAGCGGGTAGTGTAGAAATGCATCGTTATGAGACGGGACATAAATTATTGGAGGCAGGGGTTATCAGCGGCTACGACTCTACCACAGAGAGTGCAGTGACGAAGTTAATGTTCCTGTTTGGACATGGTTTATCTCCCGAAGAAGTAATAGAGCACATGAATTGTTCACTCATCGGAGAAATTACAATTCCTGACAACGGCCTGCATAAATAAAAAAAGAGTTGAGGAATAAATCGTGTTGATGTATTAAGATATGAAATTATCATTTCTGAGTTTAGCAAGTGGGAGCAGTGGAAACTGCTATTATCTAGGTACGCCTGAATTTGGGGTGCTTATTGATGCCGGTATAGGAATTCGGACCATAAAGAAAGTTTTGAAAGAGAGATCAATTGAATTTTCTCGTTTGGCCGGAATACTGATTACGCACGACCATGCCGATCATATTAAGACCGTAGGTTGCCTTGGTGAAAAGTACAACATCCCGGTATATACAACAGAAATGGTACATAAAGGAATAGAGAAAAGCCGTTATGTGGAAGAGGTCCTTTACCAATCCAAAAGGATTATTGAAAAGGAAGTTCCGTTTTATATCCGTGATTTTAAAATTACAGCATTCGAGGTTCCTCATGATAGTACCGATAACGTAGGTTATCATATCGAATACGGAGATCAACGATTTACCATTGCAACTGATGTTGGTCATATAACTGAAGCGGTCGGCAAATATATCTGTAAAGCCAACCGCCTAATTCTGGAAGCCAACTACGACGAAGAAATGTTGAAGTTTGGTTCTTATCCTCCTTTTTTAAAGGAGCGAGTGGCAAGCCCTACGGGTCATTTAAGTAACCGTGAAGCCGCTGAATTTCTGGCAACGCATTACGATCCCCGTTTGAAAGATGTTTGGTTGTGTCATCTTAGTAGGGATAATAACCACCCGGAGTTAGCTTTTAAAACGATAGATATTAGGCTGTTTCAAGAAGGTATACGTGTGGGTAAAGATGTGTCGATACATGTGCTAAAACGCACAACACCCTCTGATCTGTTCGAATTTGAGTGAAAAAATATACAGGAGAAAAATAAATAAAAGTTTGCAGAGAAAAAAATAAACGTATATCTTTGCACCCGCAATAAAGGAGTAAGACTTGGTAGCTCAGTTGGTAGAGCAAATGACTCTTAATCATTGGGTCGAGGGTTCGAGCCCCTCCCAGGTCACAGAAAACTAAGTTTTAAGCAGAAGGGGCTACATTGAATGTAGCTCCTTTTTTTATGCTTAAACACGACTATTCAGGATCAATCGGGGATCATAGTAAAAAATTGAGGGATTCGTAAATTAAGCATATAATTTAGACAGTCTAAATAAGAAGAATGCTTTATCTAGAATTACCGTATATAGTTCACCTTGAGACAAGGCTACTTCGTCAATCCCAATGTAGGCTCCTATGTTTTTGAGGTATAGAATCCAATCCTCGGCATGACTGAGTTGATCCCACTCTTTGTATCCGCTATGATGATTGTGGTATTGTCTCTTAAAGCTATTGCCGTCAATACCAAATAACTCACCCCAAGGTTTTTGATAACAAAGGAGCTACATACAATGCAGCTCCTTTGTTATCAAAAATATGGTTTGAAAAACACCACAAAAGAGAATGTCTGTCTATGGAGATTAATCTTGAACAAATGTTTGAATTGATATATTTCCCCTGTCTTTTTCAGAAAAAGTTCTTTCTATTCTTGATACTTCTTTGTCGTTGATATATGCAACGCAGACAATTGTTCCTGATACTTCTGGTTTTAAAGCCACTACCCCCGTTGAACACATTAGACCAGTTGCTTCTTTACTTGTATAACATACATACTTGCCAACTCCATTTTCTATAGTTCGAGTATAGGATCCATCTCCACATTTATTCCCAGTCTCGTCGTATAGAGCCGCGTTAGCATTAATTCCATCTTTTCCAATTCCGGCGAAAGCTAAAACTGTTGTAACGGCATTAGACTCCGATGAAACGGTCACTTCTATTTTATGAACCCCTTTTCTGCTGTTAATACCACCAGAGATATCATCATATGAATTATCTTTATCACATGATAAAAAAGTGAACAGCATAGCGCACATCAGGAACTGTAAAAATCTTTTAGTTTTCATTTAAAATTTGATTGATTGATAAAATAATAGTTGTTTTAATATTTATTTATTACTAGGCTATATTTCTATACTTGTATGTTTGACAGTATGGTTGCTTTTGAGTTAAGTTTCTATTTCGTACGGATCTGTAAGTGCGAAATGGAATTCTACTCTATATTCTCTGATCTGGTATTTCCCATGCAAATCTATTTGTAATACCATAGAACTAGTGATAATAATGAATTGTAAAATTAATAAAATCCTGATTAAAAGGCTATTTTCTTCTGAAAACATGATAGATCAAGAGTGAACCATACTGATACCATTCAGGTTTATTCCTACGATTACGATTATTACAATCAGAAAGAATAATTTATGCGTTTTGAAAGTAAAAAAATGTTATTCATATAGTTGTGCGATTCTGTTTCTTTACTTAAATTACAGCAGAATTGTTTAGTCGTATTATATTTTAAGTCTTGTTTAGTCGAATATATTATTGATCGACTTTAATTCGCGCTTTTAGGGATTGAATAAGCAATAATGATTGCGCAAATACTATACTAATTTGAGAAAGTCTGCAGAAAAGGTTGCTTGTATTAGGCTATTAAAATAAAGTAGAATCTCTTTTGGAGTTTAAGTGATATAATTGATAAGTTTAGAAATACAATTTTATGAAACCACTTTGTCTTGTTATACTATTATTATTGAATGTAGGTCTTTCTTTTGGGCAAGATATCAACTCCATTGTTTCAAAATTCAACGACTATACGACTCAAAATCCTATAGAAAAGGTTTATCTACATTTGGATAAGCCATACTATATGGCTGGCGAGGTTGTCTATATTAAAGCCTACTTGACAGATGCACATTTGAATGAAGATGTTGTTAGTCGAATTATTTATGTGGAACTTTCTGATACATCCAAGCAGATCGTAAAACGGATATTGCTTTATTCTGACAAAAAAGAATTTGCCGGCCAAATAGAACTGCCCGATTCACTTCCTTCTAACTATTATCATCTCCGAGCTTATACGAACTGGATGCGCAATGCAGGTGAAGATTTTTTCTTTCACAGTGATATCTTTATCGGTAATCCTGCCTTGCAAAACTCTTCCGTAAAAGTATATGATTATGACTATCATGTAGATTTCTTTCCAGAAGGTGGTCACTTACTTTCGGGTGTGGAGAATAGGGTGGCCTTCAAAGCGTTAGGTAGCGATGGATATGGGGTTGATGTAACTGGGCTGTTAAAAGATGACACTGGTCAAGTACTATTGCAATTCCAGAGTACTCATTTAGGTATGGGACGCTTCTCATTTATCCCGGACGAGAATCGTACTTATTCAATAAGTACAATTTCAAAGGGAATGAATAAAGAATATAAACTCACTTCGAATACAGAGGGAATTCAAATGTCTGTTAGCCAGACGGAAAATGAATTTTGCCTTACTTTTAGAACGGTAGAGCCTATTCTTGATTCCATTTACTTAGTAGCGCAAAGCAGACAAACTGTTTGTTATGCTTCAAAGGGTTTGCTGCAGGAGCAGGAAAAAAGGATGATTATTCCTAAGAAACATTTTCCTTCTGGCATAACCCAGCTAACCCTTTTTAGAGGTAGCAGACCAGTGAGTGAACGATTGATCTTTATAGATAGAAACGATAATCTACATATCTCACTCATGACAGATAAAAATAAATATGGTGACAGAGAAAAAGTAAAGCTGCATATTCAGATTCAAGACATGGAGGGTAGTCCGGTAGAGGGTAGTTTCTCTCTGTCTGTAACGGACGACAAAGTTATCTCTCCAAGCATCGGAAAGCAAAATATAAAAGGTAGCTTATTGCTTGATACTGATCTGAAAGGATTTGTGGAAAATCCGGGGTGGTATTTCGATGAGGATTCACCTGAACGTGCAGAAGCATTGGATATTTTACTTTGTACGCAAGGATGGAGGCGATTCAGTTGGGAGGAAATAACAGCAGATGCTATGCATCCGATCTACCCGGTTGAAGATGACTTTAAAGTGACCGGAAAACTAGTCGATATGCTAGGAAGGCCAGTGAAAAACGGATCTGTAATTCTATTGTCGAATGACAAAAGAGATATTCCTGATTTTGCTACGACAGATGAGGAGGGGCGTTTTGGTTTCATTGGCTTTAACTGTACCGACACAACGAAACTATTTCTACAAGGGAGAAATAAGAAAGGTGGTAGAGTTTTCTTGGATATAAAGCTAGATACAATAGATACTAAAGCACATCAAACATACAAACCCTTGATTCCTCAGATAGTGGCACGAGAAAAAAGGGAAGATTATCTTGAACAGGCCGTATTACAGAAAAAGTATGAAGAGAATATTTGGATGATTAATCTGCCAGAAATTTCTGTGGTGGAAATGCGCTCAAAAGAGGAGAAAGAGAAAATGATATGGAATAATATGTTTAGTAAAAAGATATCCGACAAGCAGCTAAACAAAAATTTACCATTAAAATCTGTGCTGAAGCATGTACTTTTTAATACATCTCCAGGGATATGGATTTTGGATGGTATGGAGGTTGCTTATGAATCGCTGCAATCTCTTTTGGAGTCACCGGCTTACTATATTGAGTCTATTGAAATAATTTCAGAAAAAAGTGGTACTGCAGCTTATTGGGGTGCTCGAGGCATGTTTGGGGCTGTGATAATAAAAATGAAAAGTCCATTAGCTATTATGAAGGATAATGAAATTAATCCTCCCGGACTGATACTCCATAATCCGGAAGGTTACTGCATCCGCAAAGAATTTTACATGCCAGCTTATGACAAACCCGAAATAAAAGATAATCCAACTCCTGATTTACGAACAACAATATATTGGAATCCGATTATTAAAACCGACAAAAATGGTAAAGCAACAGTCGAATTTTATACTGCAGATGAAGTTAAAACATATTCTTATGTGTTGGAGGGTATAGGAAATAACAAGATTGGCTATGTGAAATATTAATTTATTGGTTTTGCCTATATAGAATTAAGCATACGCTATAGCTTCATTTTAAGTATGGGAAAAGGCAAACCAAGTTCGTCAGTTTCTGTTCGCTCAAAGGTTTGAAATCCCATTTTTTGATAGAATGCAAGTGCATTGGGGTTCTGTTCGTTTACATCAACAAACCGTGCTTTGTATTCATCAATAGCAAGTCGGATAAGGCTGGCTCCAATACCTGTACGAAAGTAAGCGGGTGAAACAAATAGCATTTCTATCTTATCTCCCGAAATACCCATAAATGCAATGGGGCGTTCATCGTCATTCACAACAAACAAATCAACTAACATTATTGCTTCTCGGCAGTAAGGAACAAGATTCTGAATATCTTGCTCTGTCAAGAAAAGATGTGTTGCACGAACGGATTTTTCCCATACATTTAATAGGGAGCCGAGTAGTCCCTCAGTTCTGGGTGGATTGATAATTAATTCTAAATTATCCATACATGTTTGTTCTTTTCATTCTGCTCTTCTTCACTCATCTTATTGATAAATGCCCACATCTTTTCAAAATGATCATTGGCTGCTGTTATCAAATCCGCTTTTGTTGTTGCTCGTGCCATCTCCTGTTCGTAGTAATTACTATTTACCTCTGCTTATACATGCATCTTTTACTTTCCTAATCTACTAAACAAGTAGATCTTGCTGTGTAAATATACAAAGTATATTGCTCTATCCATCAAGGATTTTACAAACAAATACCTATCTTCTCTTGAAGTATACTATCTGATATACTTCAATATAATAATATGATTTATAAGAACTATTTATGATTGTTTGGGAGGTTGTTTTGTATCTTTGTCACTTAAAGAAAAGCTTATGGATATTATTGAACAGGCAGATGCTAATCAACAGGCAGGTTATCAAATACTGAAGGAAAACGGTATTATTGCAGCATGGGAACGTATCGGGGCGACTGTACATATTATTGGCTCGCTTAAGACAGGTTTGATGATGAAAAGCCTCGATATCGATATGCATATTTATACTGATAAACTTGATATTTCGGAAAGTTTTTCGGTGATGCAAGAATTGGCCGAACGGATGCCTTTGAGACAAGTTCAATACATCAATGGAGTTGATACCGAAGAAGAGTGTATCGAATGGCATTCCTTGTATGAGGATAAGGAAAAGAGATTGTGGAAGTTCGATATGATCCACATTCGTAAGGGTTCAAAATATGACGGCACAGTAGAGCGAGTAACTGATGCGATAATTGAACGATTAACCCCGGAAACTCGTCGGACAATTCTTCAAATCAAGAATAATGTGCCCAATGGTATCATGATTCCGGGGATTGAAATTTATCACGCTGTTTTTACAGGTAATGTAAAGAATTACGAAGAATTGGAAGCATGGCGGAAGACCAACCCGCTGACCAATAGCTTGGAATGGCTACCTTAAGCTATGCTTACGCAGTTAAGTGCAACTTAGATCCAAAAAACATGTCCATTATAGTGAGGGAGAATTACTCTTTCTGAGCAATTGTTGTTGTAATGTGTGTTTGGGTAGAATCACTTGACATAACCGTTGCATTTCCATTGCAATTGACAAAATAGTGATAAAGGCCACGGTCATAGAATCTGTATACCTTACATCCATCATGTTCAAATAAGTACGCAACATTATAAGTGTTATTGTTGTTCGAAGGGGATTTTGTTAATGGAACTTGAGTAAAGCACGATGTCATAACAAGTCCTAAAAATGTTGCTAGAATAATAGAGCCTGATTTTCTTTTCATAATAGTTTGATTTTAATGATTAAATGATAGGCGGTTCGATATCATGTCTGAACATGAATTAAAGATATGAATTTCATATCAAGGAGCAATACTGTTTGTATGTTTTAATATTGTTAAAAATAAATGAGATCCATTTTCAAATCATCCCGATGAAATTTTTGAAAAAATATGCGTTGAAAAACAATGTAGTTATGCTGTTAAAAAAACACCTCGAACGTTTTGAAAAAACATCCCGATCCTTTTTAAAAACGTTCGGGATGTTTTTTTTTAAGCATCGGGATGTTTTTTAGGCTATGAATATCAAGGCTTTATGACATACCGATGTTTGCTTAAAAAAAGTCTCTAAAAAGAGGGGAAAAATAAGTTGTATATAGCATTGCAGGTCTGCTGGTTTTATCGGTAATTCATCGTAAATGATGATAAAAAGAAGAGCGTCTAATCGCGTATGTAAAACAATTTAACTAAGTTTAAACGCTGATTAAAGAAAACTAATTAAAATCGAATATCGTCATTATATGAATTTGTTCAAACTACCATTGCTTGCCAAGGTGGGCATTGCAATCGTCTTGGGGTTAGCCTTAGGTTATGTTTTTCCGGAATGGTTGTCACGTATCTTTGTGACTTTTAATGGATTATTCGCTCAATTTTTAGGGTTCTGTATTCCGCTGATTATATTGGGATTAGTGGCTCCCGGCATTGCCGATCTGGGTAAGACTGCAGGAAAATTGTTACTGATAACGATTGCTATAGCTTATGGGTCGACTCTTTTTTCTGGTTTTATGACCTATTTCTCTTGTGAATCCCTTTTCCCGATGATTGATGTGGATGCTCAGGGATCACACGGTAGTATTATTAATCCGGAAGAGGGGATGCTCACTCCGTATTTTGTGGTAGAGATGCCTCCTTTGTTCGAGGTGATGACAGCCTTACTATTGGCATTTATGTTGGGGTTGGGCGTGTCTGTTTCACGGAATGGTGGTGATACGTTAAAAGCAGCCTTGTTCGATTTGAAAGAAATAATAGAAATTGTTATTAGTCGTGTGATTATCCCGCTATTGCCTTTACATATTTTTGGTATGTTTTTAAATATGAGTACTTCGGGTACGGCCTTCAGCATTATCTCTACTTTTGGGAAAGTCATAGGCATCATCTTCATACTCCATATCTTACTCTTGTTAATCCAGTATACTGTTGCGGGAATAATCGTGAGAAAGAATCCACTGCGCTTGTTGTTGACTATGTTGCCGGCTTATGCTACGGCATTGGGAACTTCATCTTCTGCCGCAACAATTCCTGTAACCCTTCGTCAAGCTATACGAAATGGTGTAGATGAGGATATTGCAGGATTTTGCATTCCATTATGTGCAACCATTCATTTGGCAGGGAGTATATTGAAAATTACGGCAACAGCTTTGGCTGTTTGTATGATTAACGGTTATCCACACGATTTGATAGTGTTTGCTGGATTCATCTTTATGCTGGGCGTGATTATGATTGCGGCGCCGGGTGTTCCGGGAGGAGCTATTATGGCTGCCATTGCACCACTTCAATCTTTGCTTGGATTTGGGGAAGCTGATGTTGCTTTGATGATTGCAGTTTACATAGCAATTGATAGTTTCGGTACGGCATGTAATGTGACCGGTGATGGTGCTATTGCCTTGGTAGTCGATAAGTTATATAAAAAGCCAAAGAAGGGTTTGATTACGATATAAGAGATTCTTGCAAGCAAGTAGGGTAGGTTGAATG
This sequence comes from Bacteroidota bacterium, assembly GCA_023429375.1. Classification (GTDB taxonomy): domain Bacteria; phylum Bacteroidota; class Bacteroidia; order Bacteroidales; family Tannerellaceae; genus Massilibacteroides. Next base: position 517,515 of record JAEYVY010000007.1, read on the forward strand.
ACTATCTGGGTATTTTGTTTTTCAGTAAAGCGTAAAAATGAAAAAAGGCTGCCTCACGACAACCCCGCTTCAATTGATAACCTAAATTCTAACACCATGAAAAACCTGACACAAAGATAGGTAAAAATTTAAATATGCAAACATTTTTGCTATAAAAAATGCATATAATTAGATAAATGGTATTGATTATCTCATTTTAGTGGATAAAGAATTTGTTTTATTAAGAAAAATTCAATTTGTGCTAAAAAATAAATAAGTAGAATTTTATGGTAACAAACAAGACGGTATTTGTAACAGGAGGAAGTAATGGTATTGGGAAAAGTATCGTTTCGATGTTTTGTGAGAATGGCGCGAGCGTGATTTTTTGTGATATCGATGCAGAAGCAGGAAAGCGAGTTTGTGAAGAGAATTCAGCATATAAATGTTCTTTTGTCTGTATTGATGTGTTGAATGCAGATAGTTTAAGTAGGGCATTGAATGAGGTGATAAGCAAGCATGGGAATATTGATATTCTGATTAATAATGTGGGGGTCAGTCGATTTGGTTCTATTCTGGATATTTCTGTTGAAGACTTTGAAGAGGTGTTGAACATCAATCTACGCTCTGTATTCGTAACTTCGAAAACACTGGCTTTGCATCGTGCGGCTCATCCCGAACTGAATGCTTACGGGCGTATTATCAATATCGCTTCTACCCGATATTTGATGAGTGAACCTGACTCGGAAGCTTATGCGGCATCTAAAGGAGGAATTGTTTCTCTTACGCATGCCTTGGCTGTGTCGTTGGGTAAATATAATATAACGGTAAACTGTATCAGTCCGGGATGGATTGAAACACGCCATTACGACGAACTTAAGGAGAGTGATCACCGTCAACATCCATCAGGTCGAGTGGGGCGTCCGGAAGATATTGCACGTATGTGCCTGTTCCTTTGTGAGTCGGACAATAACTTTATCACAGGACAAAATATAACGATAGACGGTGGGATGACTAAGAAAATGATTTATGAAGAATAGGAGAGTGAAGGGTATAAAAAAAGGAATCGTGTTATCAATTCCCTTATAAAACAATTAAAGGCTGTCTCCCGACAACCCCTAACCTACTTTGTTAACCTTAAATCTAATACTATTATGAAAAAACCACGATGCAAATATACGGGTGTTTCAAATACTAGCATAAAATATACTGTTAAATAGTGTTTTATAACATATAACAAATTTTAAAGGCATTTGAACACCCTATTTCCCCCTTTTCGAAGTGAAAAGACTTACAAAAATAATAGCAAAAACAGAGATTGGTAATGCAAAAAGTAAGGGATCTATCATGGGCCAAGGATAAGAATCAATTAAGACATCCCGACCGAACAGGGCGTGGCAAAGTCCAATTGGTGCTGCCTCAGCTTTATGTAGAAACAACATCGCGAATAAACTGGATAATCCTCCGGCGCAGATACTGGCTAAGGCTCCCTCTTTAGTAACCCATTTGCAGTATAAGGAACAGAAATAAGCCGGCAGGAATGTGGCAGCACAAACGCCCATGAACAGGGCCGTACCCCTTGCAATAATACTGGCACTTAGCGTGTAGCAGATAATATAGCTAACGATTATAGAAAGGGTGACCCCAATACGTACGCCTAGCGTTGAGTTGGGGTTTTTACTGCGTCCGAGCTTAGGAAAGGCATCGGCTCCGAAAGCGGCCCCCATCGTATGAAATTGAGCGCTGAGGGTAGACATGCTGGCCGATATCATACAGAGCATAAACAGGGCACCAAACCAATGTGGCATCGCTCTGTCGATATACAGCGGGATAATCTTGTCGATGTCTTGTACCATATCGAAAGCAATCTTGCCTTCTGTCTTGAGGAAAAAGAGATTACTCAAGGCTCCGACATGATAGATGGAACCCACAGTAAAGAAAATGAAAAGACAGCCAATGAGTATCCCCCGGTTAAGTTGCTTGTCGTCTTTGACCATCATAAATCGGACTACCAGTTGCGGTTGTGCCAAACAACCAATGCCGACTCCCATGATTAATGATGTTACTAAGGTATACCATTGCGGTGATCCGGCAACAGGCATGGAGGTCCATCCTTGATGCCCCAGCTCTTTCAAACGGTCGGGAACTAAATGGGCTATTCTTGTCAGGTTTTGATTGGCTTCGATAAAGCCGATATCCATCACCTTATAAAACCAGATAAGGATAAACAGCAAACTGACAAACATGATAAGACCTTGAAAAGCGTCAGTATAAAGTACTCCTTTTATTCCTCCACTGATAACGTAAATGGCTACAATTATCGTGAAGATTAGTAGGGCTACATGCATGTCCATATCGAATATTTGTTCGATTAAGACGGCTCCTCCCTTCATGACTACAGCCGCATAGATGGGCATGCCGATGAAGATAACTGCTGCACAGATTCGTTTGATGAGTAATGAGTCATAGTGATAACCCATTAGCTGTGGGAATGTACGTGCATCGTGCTTGGCCCCGAGACGTCTTGTCTTTCCTCCGAAAAAGAGAAAAGCGATGATAACGCCCATAAACATATTTAAAGCACAAAGCCACTGTATGCCCATTCCGAATGTGGCGGCAACGCCTCCGAACCCCACAATTGCGGAGGTGGAAATAAATGTGGCGCCGTATGAAATAGCCATGATCATGGGGTTTATCTTGCGGTCGCCCAACAGATAATCACTCGAATTCTTGGTTTGCTTGTAACCCAGCCATCCCAGCCAGGCTATGATAAAGACATAGATTATGACAATAATGCCTAAGGTTAACGTGCTCATCTTTCGGTATTATCTTTACTGTTTTTACTCTTGTCTTTATCCCAATAAATGATGCCGTAAACAATGGAAAAAATAAGGCATCCAAACGCTAACAAGTAAGCCAGCCAAATTCCAGGGTCAGGTATTCCAAACATACATCTTTAGTTTATAGTATTTTGCTTAGCTCGTCGGAGGTGATATACTCCAGGTTGTGTTCTCTTACTACTCCATAAGCGTCGATGGTATTGCTGGTTCTGAGTATCAGAATAGATTTGCCATCCCACGAGAAGCAATACATATACTCAACGCTTACGCCTGCCTTTGTGAAATAGCTTAATACCTTGGCAAAGCTTCCGGCGCAACTGTCCGTTACTATGGCTAGCACTTCTGTCTTGCTTGCTGCAACGTTGTTCTCTTTGAATAGGGTATAGGCTTTGGCCGGATCGGATACAATGAGGCGAAGTATGCCGTATTCCGTTGTGTCGGCTACAGTAGCAGCGATAATGCTGATCTTGGCTTGCGCCAAGATTCCCAACACCTCACTTAACTTACCGCATTTGTTCTCCAGAAAAATAGAAATCTGATTAATTGTCATAATTGTATTTTTTAAGGATGAATCATCTGGTTTAAAATTTGCGAAGGTCTCGTACGCGTACTGCTTTGCCTTCTTGTACGGGCAAGGAGCCGCGACTGACTAATTTTAATTTTGGAGTGAGCAAAAGTTCGTCTTTTAGCTGACGGGTGACCTCTTGGGTGAGCTTTTGTAGTTTGCTGTAATCGTCAGTAAACAAATCACTCAACTCAATCTCAATTAACATCTCGTCGTTGTCAATGGTGATCAGATAGTTGTTGCCCAACTCATGGAACTTCATCAGAATAGTTTCGATCTGGATTGGGAAGAGGTTAACGCCTTTGAGGATAATCATATCGTCGCTACGCCCTTTAAAGCGGTCGATTCGTTTGTGCGTACGCCCGCAAGGACAGTCGCCCGGAATGATACGGGTCAAGTCGCGGGTACGATAACGTAGCAGTGGCATGGCTTCACGTTTGAGGGTTGTTAGGACTAGCTCACCCACCTCACCATCCGGCACAGGTTTCAACGTCACCGGATCAATGATTTCAACAATCACGTAGTCTTCCCATATATGCATTCCGTTTTGCTCAGTGCATTCAAAGGCGACACCCGGTCCGTTCATTTCAGACATTCCGAAGCAGTTATAAGCTTTTACACCGAGTAGCTCCTCGATACGTTTACGCTGTGCTTCCGAATGGGGTTCTGCACCAATACAAATGGTGTGCAGTTTGGTGTCTCGCTTAGGGTCAATACCTGATTCTTGCATGACTTCTGCCAGTCTTGTAGCATAGCTGGGGATGATATGCAGGCAAGTAGTCCCGAAGTCAGTGATGAATTTTAATTGTCGTTTGGTGTTTCCTGCTGCTGCCGGTACGGTTAGGGCGCCTAACTTTTCGGCACCATATTGGAATCCCAACCCGCCGGTAAACATGCCGTAGCCCGACGTGTTTTGGAAAATATCCGTATCACGAAGGCCTACCATATACATGCAACGAGCCACTTGGTTGGCCCATTCGTCTATATCTTTTGCTGAATGAAGTACCACTGTCGGATTGCCTGTCGTACCACTTGATGAGTGCAAGCGCACACATTGTCGGAGAGGTATGGCAGCCATACCGAATGGATAATTTTTTCTCAAATCTTCTTTTGTTGTGAAAGGAATTTTCTCCAAATCTTCTAGTGATTGAACCGAGTCGGCTGTAATGCGATTTTCCTTGAATACTTTTTGGTAAAAAGCCGAATTTTCGGCTAATCGGATAGTCTCTTTTAAACCTTCTACTTGTTGCTTTTCAAGTTCGGCACGACTCATCGTCTCAACGTCTACTTGCCAGTATGCCATGGTATAGTATTTTGTAATTATGGTATCAGTAGTATTAATTTAATAGTTTGTGGGCTCAAAAATAGATTTTTAATTCATATAAACCTTGTTATTTCTGACAAAATATTCTCAAAATGGAGGATTTGCTTATTCTTGTGACTTAAAATCGTTTAATGCATGGAAAAATCTATCTTTGTTCTTCTAATGCGATATAGAAAAGCCATGATTCGATTACATATTATTATTTTAGCCTTAGTATTAGGATTTGGAGCGAATAAAACTTTGTTAGCCAAAGAGGCTGCTGAATATAAGTTTAACCGTATTGATGTGGAGCGGGGCCTTTCGAATAGTGAGGTGCTCTGTATATTTAAAGATCGTTCCGGCTTTATGTGGTTTGGCACTCCATCCGGACTAAACCGATATGATGGATATGAGATAGTTTCTTTCAAGCAGGACTTAAATGCAGGGACTAATCTGTCTTCTAATAATGATATCTGGCGTATTCAAGAAGATTATGAAGGCCGATTTTGGTTGAATACTCGCCTGGGCTATACCATATATGATCCGGTAATGGAACGGTTTTTAGAATCACCCTCTACCTTATTCAAGAAATATGCGGGAACGGAAGATTTCTGGAGTGTCTATATCGATGACGGAAAGAATTTCTGGTTTGTTACCTGGGAAGATATACGCTTTTATAATATTAAAACCGGCGAGTTAAAGATTTTCGAACAAGGGGTGCCTGATGGACTTAGCCGTGGGCTTATAGCTGATATTAAACAAGGGCAGAACCGGTACTGGTTTTTCCTTGACAATGGCATGCTGGAATGTATGGATGCCCAGACGAATAAGATTATCAAGCGTGATTCTACGTTGCTTCACTTGAGTAGAAATTCGATAAAGGATCAGCGCGAGATGATGCTTTTTGTTGATTCGTCTGGCGATGTTTGGGCTTATGGGATAGGTTCACATTTCGGCGTGGGCTATTATAATACATCACGAGACGAATGGAAAATTTATTCTACCTATGCACAGGAAGAGCGTTATCGGATTACCAATAATATTATCACAGGTATTCAGGAAGATAATGAGGGAAATATCTGGATAGGGACGGACCACGGAGGAGTGAATTTGGTGGATAAAAATTCAGGAAAGATTGTTGTGCTTAAGAATGATGAAAATGATCCGTTGAGTTTGGCTCAGAATACCATTAAAAGCATCTATAAAGATGATACGGGCATCATGTGGTTGGGGACTTATAAGAAAGGGATCTGTTATTATCATGAAAGCATTTACAAATTCAAATCGCTTGCTTCTTCTGCCAAGATTCCTTATAAAGATATTAACTGCTTCCTTGAAACGGATAATGGGAATATCTGGATAGGTACAAATGGAGGTGGACTGTTGTATTTTGACCGCAAAAAAGAGGAGTACACACTTTATAAACATAGTCGTCAAAATCCGAATTCTCCAGCAGGCGATGTGATTGTCGCACTCGAACAAGATGCCCTTGGTAGACTATGGATTGGTTATTACCTAGAAGGGCTGGACTGTTTTGATGGGGAGACATTTACCAATTATAATTACAATCCGGAAAGTCCAAATGGGCTGACCGACAATAATGCATGGGTGCTGAAGAACGACCACAACAACAATCTGTGGATTGGGACCTTGCGTGGCGGTGTCTTAGTGATGGATATACATACAGGAAAGATAATCAGACATCTTGATTCACAGGGTTCGGTCTATGCATTGGTAGAACGACGTGCAGGTGGCATGTTTGTGGGCTCTCAGACCGGACTTTATCTATATGATTTTGAAAAAGATGTAATTGAACTATATGAGCCGGATGTGTTTACGAAAATACAGATAAGTAAAAATGATATCAATAACTTATGTGAAGATAGCCGTGGATTGTTATGGATTGGAACTCGCAATGGTTTGTTTGTCTACAACCCATATACAAAGGCTGTAAATAAATATACCGACAAAAATGGTTTATCATCAGACTTGGTGCAAAGTGTTCTGGAAGATGCTGATAATAATATATGGGTGTCGACAAATCGGGGTCTATCGTGTGTCAAGGTGACGACCAAGCCGGAAACTCCGGGCTACTTTTTAAATTTTACAAACTACGATAGTTCGGAAGGTTTGCAAGGTGGGCAGTTTAATTATAACGCTGCTTATATCACATCCAGGTCAGAACTTCTTTTTGGTGGAACATCGGGATTTAACCTCTTTATTCCTTCACAAATCAGCTATAACACGAATTCTCCCAAGGTTGTTATCACAGACTTGCAGCTATACAACAAAAGCATCAAACCGGACGAGGCCTATAATGGCCGAATCTTATTAAAGAAGAGCATAAGTGTTACAGATGAGATAAATTTAAAATATCGTGACAATCATATCACGCTGACTTTTGCTGTTCTGGATTATTGTATGCCAAGTAAATCCCGCTACTTCTACAAGTTGGAAGGTTTTAATGACGAATGGGTGGAAGGCGACCGATTCAGCAGAAAAGCCACCTATACAAATTTAAACCCTGGAACTTATCTGTTTCGCCTGAAGGCGATAAATAACGACGGAGTGGAAAGTAACCCTGTAAGTTTAAAGATTAAAGTAAGTCCTCCTTTCTGGAATACTGTCGAAGCATGGATCTTTTATCTGCTGTTTTTGTTAGCGTTCTTCTATTGGTATCGTAGGCGGATGGCTATCAATGCCGAAAAGAAGTTTGCGTATGCACAAGAGAAACTGAAGACAGACCAACAGCTGGAGATGGACGAGTTAAAGCTTCGCTTTTTTACAAATATCAGTCACGAATTCCGCACACCATTAACCTTGATTTTGACACCATTGGATGAGCTTATGGATAGAGAAACCGACAAGGAGAAAAGAAATCTGCTGGAGGTAATTAATAAAAATGCGCGCAATCTGTTGAGGCTGGTTAATCAGCTTCTTGATTTCAGAAAACTGGACAATCACGTGCATAAACTCCAACAATCGCATGGTGATGTGATTCAATTTTTGAAAGAGCAGGCGTCCCTATTTAATGATGCTATGGAGAAGAAACGAATCAACTATTTGTTTACGACAGACGTACCCTCATTGAATATGTGGTTTGATGCTGATAAATTGGGTAAAATCATGGTGAACCTTTTGTCTAATGCCTATAAGTTCACACCCGAGGGTGGTCATGTAAGCGTGTGTATTAAGATTACAAACGAAGGAACCCTCTCCGTATCTGTGCAAGACGATGGTATAGGCATTCCGGAGAAAGACCTTGAGCGGATATTTGAGCGGTTTTATCAAGTTAATCCTGCAGATGGTTATGCAGGTGAAGGTAGCGGAATAGGATTGCATATTGTTAAGGAGTTTGTGGAGCTTCATGGAGGGAAAGTATATGCCGAGACTTTACCAGAGAAAGGTAGCTTGTTTGAATTTTGGCTGCCGATTGTAAGCGAGGCACCTGAACAGCCAAAAGCGATACTGCATGAAGAACATGAACAGGATGAATTGTCGGCCGAAGAAACCTCAAAAGAGGATGAATTGCCAAAGTTATTGGTGATTGAAGACAATATGGAGTTGCTTTCATTCCTGACAGATCAACTGAAAAATGAACATGTAGTGTTGCAGGCTACGAATGGGGTAGATGGTAAGGAAATCGCTTTTGCTGAGATTCCCGACATGATCTTGTCGGATGTTATGATGCCACTGATGGATGGAATAGAGCTTTGTCAGATACTTAAATCCGACATCCGGACATCTCATATACCGTTTATACTGCTAACAGCAAAAAGTGGGGAAGAAAGCAAATTGGAAGGACTTACTGCCGGTGCAGATGATTATATAACAAAACCGTTCAACTTGAATATTCTGAAAGTGAAAATTCGGAATATAATCGAATCACGCAGGCGCAGTCAGAAAGAGTTTCAGCAGCAAGTCAAAATCGAACCTTCGAAAATAACCGTTAGTTCGCTGGATGAGAAATTAATAAGGAGGGCTTTAGAATATACAGAACAACACATGTCAGATCCAGACTTTTCTGTAGAAGAGCTAAGTCGAGAATTGGGCATGAGTCGCGTGCATCTCTATAAAAAGCTATCTTCATTGACAGGTAAGACACCTATTGAGTTTATACGCATCATACGTTTGAAGCGTGCTGCTCAACTGTTGAAGGAAAGCCAGATGACCGTCTCGGAAATTGCCTATGAGGTGGGATTCAATAATCCGAAGTATTTTAGAAAATATTTTAAAGACGAATTTGGAGTCTTGCCTTCACAATATGGAAACCGAAATGAATGAATATAGTTTGGGCATAAAAGAATTTAACAGTCGAGTTGATTGATAAATTCTTTTTGTTGATTTAAAAAGGATAATCGATCGATTTCTCCACTAACCGAGATCAATGTGGAATATCTCTTCAGAGAGTCAATCCACTTTTTAAATTGGTGGCACACCCAAGGGTCGCGCGTGTTGATAAGGCTTATTCCTAAAAGCCTGAGGCCGCTAATCAAATAATCCTCGGCTTCAAAATACAAGTAAGAACTTTCAAAACTTACGTTTGATAAATAAACAGTACGTTTTAGTTCGCCATTATACGAGCCATTGCTCATATGTTCAATGTCGCTCAGTATCTGTAAAAGCTCTGACTTCATCTGATAAAGGCTCTCTTTATCAATGAGATTGAGTTGTACAAACAGAAGTATGTCTTTCACCTGATTAAGAAATAATCCTTTATCAAAAATGTAGCTTACATCTTTTATATAGGAGAACTCCTCAATTGCTTCCATATGAATATCCCACAATTCTTTTGGAAACTCCATTTCTTTAAACGGAGGCAACCCTCCGTAAATATCCATTTGATGAATCCATCTATAAAGTCTGAATTTATTAAGCACTTTATATCCGGAATAAAGCACATAGGGAATTAAATTAAAAGCCAGAAGTGCTTTCCCATCCTTTCTTTTATTTACTTCTTTATAAATGGCTATCTGGGCGTGTAAATATTCTTTGTATGATCCAATGGGATTTGCTATGTCAAAGATACTTGTGGTGATTAAGGCCGTTTTCGGCATTCTATTCCCTACGATTGCATCAAGTGAAATGTTATATTTACTTGATATCTTCATGATATCGTCAAAAGTGTAGGGCACTTCCCCACGAAGCCTGCGATAAGCAGCCTCTTTTCTTAATGAAAGAGTTTCCATAAGTACATCGACCAGTTTGTCGTCAGGATGTATCTTTGGCTTAATTAACTCTTCAATAAACTGATTGGAGGGATTTTTCATATACGTACAATCTGTGTTTGACAATAAATTTACGATTTATCCTTTAGGAAGAGTCATAAATTCTATTTTTTTGTGCAGACCATCAGGGCCCAATTGTTGGAATCTTTTTCCTGTATAAGGGTTAAATTGTTACGGGAAGCTTCTTTTTCGAGAATAGGTACATCTTCTCTATAGAATCCACTCATATATAATAAAGACCCAGCTTTCATTGCCTTTGCATAGATCTGCATATCATTAAGGAGTATATTCCGATTAATATTGGCTAGTATTAAATCAAATTGATTGTCCATGCCAATTTGCTCTGCACCACCTAATTTTACTTCTATACCATCTACATGATTCAGTCTGCAATTCTCTAAGGCATTGTCATATGCCCACTCGTCTATGTCTATTGCCACAGTCTTTCCTGATCCTAATTTACGTGCAAGAATTGCCAATACTCCTGTACCACAACCCATGTCTAGTACAGTTTTATCTTTTAAATCAGTTTCAAGTAATTCCGTAATCATTAGTTTTGTCGTATCATGATTGCCGGTACCGAATGCCATTTTAGGATCGATCAGCAGCGTATGCTCAAAACCGGGCTCGTCTGCATGAAATGAGGCTCTGATTATACATTTATTTCCTATACGAATGGGTTGGAAATAATTTTTCTCCCACTCTTCATTCCAGTTCTTTGTTTTCAGCAGTTCGGCGTTGTAATTAAAGGAAGTATCTTCAATTGGGAAATTGGCAAACTTTTGCTCAATAGCAGATGAATCGTATAAATTGAAAGGAACGTAAGCGTAGAACCCATCTTCTTTTTCTTCGAAACTTTCAAACCCAATTTCTCCTAATTCTGAAGAGATTACATCATTGATGATTTCTGCAGGAATAGATGTGGTGTATGTTATTTTTAAGCAGTAGTAGTCCATGAATTATATATTATTCATTAATTAATATGTAAAGGCACTACAATATTAACAATCTTAAATTGAATCTGATATTTCAAAGGCCGTTTTTTTACTATTTCAGACTCGTTTTTTTATCTTTGTCTAAGATTGATAATGATATGAATATACAGCCGATTCTAATTGTGGAAGATGACATAACGTTTTCATTGATGTTGTCTACTTGGCTGAAGAAAAAAGAATTTGATGTCAGTGCTGTAACAACGTTGGCAGATGCTAAAAAAGCGATTGAGAAGAAGTCGTTTCAATTGATTTTGTCAGATTTGCGATTACCTGATGGCGATGGTATCGATTTGTTAAAGTGGATGGATGAAGCATCCATTTCAATTCCGGTAATTGTGATGACTGGTTATGCCGAGGTCCAGACAGCTGTTCAGGCAATTAAGTTGGGCGCATCAGATTATATTGCAAAGCCAATTAATCCGCAAGAACTACATAAAAAGATTATGGAGATACTTTCCGATAAAGAAAGTGTAGACTCTACTCATGTGCCTGAATCTGCTGTAAAAAATGAAGATTATATTCAAGGAAAGAGTACGAAAGCCATACAAATGTACGAACATGTCAAGCTGGTAGCGCCAACGGATATGTCTGTATTGATTAATGGAGATAGCGGGACAGGCAAAGAATATATAGCCAGGTTGATTCATTCGCTGAGCTCACGGTCAAGAGCTCCCTTTGTTGCTGTTGATTGTGGTGCGATACCCAAAGACCTTGCAGCTTCGGAGTTTTTCGGACATATAAAAGGTTCGTTTACGGGGGCCATTGACAACAAAACAGGAGCATTTGTTGCGGCCGACGGTGGAACTATTTTTCTCGATGAAATAGGTAACCTGACTTACGAAGTTCAAGTACAATTATTGCGTGCTCTTCAAGAGAGGAAGGTCAAACCGATCGGGAGTAATCAAGAGATCCCGATTAATGTACGCTTGATCTCGGCAACGAACGAAAATTTGCGCTTAGCCATTGAGAGGGGGGAATTTAGAGAGGACCTATATCATCGTATCAATGAGTTCACCGTTCGAATTCCCAGTCTTAAAGAACGAAGAGACGATATCGTCTTGTTTGCTAACCATTTTCTTGATCAAGCGAACATTGAACTAAGCAAGTCGATTGTAGGATTCGAACGTGCTGTGACCGATTTGTTTTACACCTATTCCTGGCCCGGAAATCTGCGGCAGATGAAGAATACCGTAAAATATGGAACCTTGTTGGCAACGGGCAAGTTTATTACATTGTCTGATTTGCCGGAAGAACTTACCTTGATGAATAATCAAGAAGAATCATCTTCCGTTTCGCAATTGAAAAATGAAGACCATGAACGGATGATGATAGTGCGTGCTTTGCAAGAGACAGATAATAATAAATCAAAGGCGGCAAAACTATTGGGTATTGATCGTAAAACTCTTTATAACAAGCTTCGTATTTATAATATAGACTAATCGAGCATCAATGTCAGATAACCTTCTTTCTCTGTAAAAAGAGTTTGTATATCTATGTTTCTTTCTTTAAAGTAGTTTTCGTCGATTACTTTGGCCATGCCTTTGGGATGAACGTTGCTTGAGTCTGGCTGAACTTGATACTTTACTTCAGATACATGATACAATTCGGCTGTAGCGTAGAGTAGCTGGTCTTTGATAGAAGAATTATCATAGAGTAATTCCGTTATATATGCCGTTTTCTTTTCTTCATCAGGAAGCGTAAAAGCCATGCCCGTTACTTCATTTCTAACATTCGATGCAACAAGTAGTTTTCCACGACTGAGGACAAGATCCTTTCGGATAACCATAAAGTCTTTTTCATTGTGCAGCATGCCAGCCGTACGTTCTCTTAGCTTCTTGTCGAAGTAAGGGAAAAGTCCTGAAGCCGTAACTTCAGCGATGGATATACGCGCACAACTTCCTGTTTGAGTTTTATTCATTGAATATGTCTCTGTTGCATACCAAAAGGCCTCTTTATAATCAAACCTTCTATAAAGTTCAAATAGCCCGTGATTGGCAGGAATTAAAAAGGCCAAGGGGATATTACGTTGTTTCAATACGTCTTCGGCCTCTTTCATCAGTTGACTCATGTAACCTTTACCTCGACTCTCCGGATGAGTCGATACGCCACAAATATACGCCACAGGAATCTCATTTCTTTTGAATGCCAGCGTATAGGGCAGGAGTTGAAGGGCTGATACAATACGCCCGTTTTCTTCTACAACAAGGGTATTCTCGTCATCATACACCTCTTCGAAAAACAAGTGGACAAATTCACCCGTGTCATTAAAGCATACACGCCATAACGTCTTTGTTCCTTGTTTTTTCATCTGAACATGTTTTGCCGGGTTTCTTAACTGCACCATTTTTTTCCAAAAGAATTGCCGGATGATAAGACAGTTTTGCTTTTCTAAGTCCGGGTATGCCGAGATCTTCTTCTCTGTTTATATAAATGAATTGCTCTGGAATGCGAGAAGCAAATTCTTGATTTATCGCAGCGTAGGCTCCATCGTAATTGATGTCTGCCTTTTCAACATGCACTCCAAAAGTATCTTTGTTGATAGGGGCGCCATAGGTGAAAGCAACAATTTTCCCGTCTACACACAGCGCTCCACCGGTAATTCCCAGCTTGTCATAATTCTGTAGCGCATAGATCATCGATCTGCGTTCGTTTGTTAGTTCTTCGCCATCAGCCTCCGTATTGTTTGCCTTATACCATTGACGTTCTAACTCCAGACATTGAGGTACGATTTCGGGAGTAAGAGGTACGTATGTATAGTTGTATGTTTTCTTGAAATTATTGATATGATTACGCTTGGATTGGTATTTCTTTCCTCTCAGATTCACTAAATCGTCACGCAAATAGATATAATCGTAGTAATCCCTTTCCGGTATATAAACAAACTCATGTGTAAAGACTTTTTCGGCCAATTCTTTCGCTTCAGGAGAGATGCCTAATAATAAAAGCGGATGTCCGTTTTCGAGCGAGTCTTTCTCCAACGTACAAATAGCCTTTTTAAGGTCTCCGTTTCCAATAGGGAACATATAAGCCAGACGGCTTTTTTCTTCAATCCAAAAGCGAATGAGTAAAAAACCGTCTGATATAGCATATTCGCTGTCGTAGAGAAACCTCCAGCTGCACATGTTAGCAAATGAAAAATCACAGTTGCGATAGTTACTATTGAACGTATAAGATGTTATAATATCCTTATCATCAATAGTAATGGGCTTAAACGATATCATGTTAAATTCCTTTCAATTCGATTATATAACAATTCGCTTATACAACTACAAAGTATAGCGTTTTGTTTAAAAAGGATACAGTAAAGGGAGGAATAATATCATGATTATCGCCATAACAATCTGCAAGGGCAGTCCCACTTTTACATAATCCATAAAAGTATATTTACCAGCAGTCATCACCAAGGCATTGGGAGGTGTAGAAAAAGGAGATGCAAAACACATGCTGGCCGATACCGCTACAGCAAACAGATAAGGGTAAGGGCTTACATTCATTGCTTCGGCCGACTGCATGGCGATAGGAGCCAACAATACGGCTGTTGCTGTATTGCTTATGAAAAAAGTCAGCAATGAAGTGGTAAGATATACACCAGCTAAAAGAAGCATAGGGCTGTGTTGTCCTAATTGCGAAACCAACTGTTCGGAGATAAAGGTCGATACTCCCGTTTTCTGCAATGCGAGAGACATAGGAAGCATGGCTCCAATCAAAACGATACTTTCCCAATTAATTGTCTTATAAGCCTCTTCCACATTTCTGAAACAGCCTGTGAGCACCATTAAGATGGCAGCGATAATTACTGCAGCCACACCAGGGATGGGAATAAAGTCGAACACCATGGAAATGACCATGAGTAACATGATACCAGCTGCTACAGGAGCTTTGTAGTCAAGTGTTATTTTAGCCGCTTCTTCGAGTGGTTGACCTAATACCACCCAGTCTGTTTGGTTTTTGCTTAGTCGTGTGATATCGTCCCAACTTCCTTGCACTAGAAGTAGATCACCCGAATGGATCTTAATATCTTTTATGTCTTGCAGTATATATTCTCCCCGGCGCTCAATCCCTAGGATATTAATTGAATAGTCATCCCTGAACCCCGACTCTTTAACCGTTTTATTGACTAAAGACGATTCGTCAAGAATGAGCACTTCGGCCACACCAATTTGGCGTACACTTAATTTCTCATTTGAAGAGTCGCCGGAAAACTCAGATACTGTGATTGCAGTCAATTCCAGTTTGTTTTCATTTACGAAATGCTCTATTCTTTCAAAAGAGCCGAATACATATAGGATATCATTTTCTTGAATTTCTGTATCTGGACCAGCCAACTTTTGGTCTACTGTTTTCATAAATCGTCCTGTCGTAGACGATTTCCTTCTGATTTCAAGAATGGTTATATTGTAATTCTGTGTGATATTTAGTTCCTGCAAGCTGTGGTTGCATATAGGAGAATCTTTTGTTACACAAATACGGAATAGATTTTCAAAGAGTTGATACCGCTTGATTATTTCAGATTGTGTACGGCCGTTTGTTGATTTCTTATTCGGCTTACTTTCTTTTTTGTTCAAGAACCATTTGCTCAAAGGAATCATCATCAGGATTCCAACCAAAAGACAAACGATACCGATCGGGGTGAAAGAGAAAAAAGATAACCCTTGATATCCTGCATCACGCAGAGCCCCGTCTACTACAAGGTTTGGAGGCGTACTAATCAATGTAGCAATACCTAAGCTGCTTGCAAAAGCGAGGGGCATCAATAAGCGACTTGGGTTTATTCCTGCGCCTGTTGCCATGCTTACCACAATTGGGAGCATTAGCGCCACAGTACCCGTATTACTTACAAATGCACCGATTGAAGCTGTAACAACCATAATCAAAACAAGGAGTTTAAGCTCGCTTGTGCCTGCAAGTTGTAATAATTTACTGCTTATCATTTTAGCAAGGCCGGTTTTAAATATAGCTCCTCCGACAACAAACAAGCCAATCATCATGATGACTACTGAGTTAGAGAAGCCCGATAAAGCTTCATCCGGAGTAAGAATATCAAATACCATTAAAAGCACAAGCGCACATAGCGCTACAATGTCAGCACGAATCTTTCCATGAATGAAAAAGATCATAGACAATGCGAGAATGATAAGTGTCGTTATCATAAATGTTAATTGATTAATAGATGAAAGTTATTAACGCGAATGTGTAAAGACTAAGAACTAATACCTATCTTTAATTGTTGATTTTTTGAATGATAGCGCAAAGATAAGAATAATATATATTATAGAAAGCATATGAAGACATCTGATGTAGGGTTAATTGGACTTGCCGTGATGGGCGAGAATTTAGCATTGAATATGGAAAGTAAAGGTTTTGCCGTTTCTGTATATAATCGTAATTTCCCGGGAGAAGAAGGCGTTGTCGACCGGTTTATAAACGGACGTGCTAAAGGAAAGAATTTTATAGGTACACACTCTATAGAAGAGCTTGTGAACTCTATTGCTAAACCACGCAAAATCATGATGATGGTGAAAGCCGGATCGCCTGTCGATGAGCTTATCGAACAGCTACTCCCATATCTTTCGCCGGGTGATGTAGTGATTGATGGAGGAAACTCTGATTTCCCTGATACAGAGCGTCGCGTGAAATACCTCGAAAGCAAAGGCTTTTATTTTGTTGGTTCAGGAGTTTCAGGAGGGGAAGAAGGAGCATTAAACGGTCCCTCAGTAATGCCGGGCGGATCGGTTGAAGCCTGGCCATTAGTGAAAGATATCTTACAAGGTATTGCGGCTAAGGCCGACGATGGAGCGCCTTGTTGCCAATGGATGGGTAAGGGAGGTGCCGGACATTTTGTGAAGATGGTTCACAATGGCATCGAATATGGCGATATGCAATTGATTACAGAAGCCTATGCCATTTTGAAACACCGTAAAGACTTGGATAATGATGCCTTGGCAGACGTTTTTGAAAAATGGAATAAAGGAGACTTAGACAGTTTCTTGGTAGAAATAACAGCAGCCATACTTCGTTATCGTGATGAAGATGGCACGCATCTGCTTGATAAAATACGCGATGTGGCCGGGCAGAAAGGTACCGGTAAATGGAGCGCTATTACCGCACTCAATGAAAACGATCCTTTGACGCTGATTACGCAAGCTGTTTACGCCAGATTGCTTTCAGCTCTTGCCGATGAACGGGCAAAGGCTTCAAGTCTTTATGCAGCACCCGTTGCAAACGAGAGCCTGATTACGGTTTCTGATGTAGAGCAAGCACTTTATGCCGCAAAATTGATTTCTTATGCACAAGGCTTCTCCTTGATGAAACGTGCCTCTGCGCATTATGTATGGGATCTGGACTTCGGCTCAATCGCAAGCATCTGGCGTAAGGGCTGTATCATACGCTCGGCATTTTTGAACAAAATTACCGAAGCCTATAAGAATGATCCTTCATTGGAAAATCTATTGTTCGATGCCTTCTTTAAGGGTAAAATTGAATCAGCCATGCCGTCATTGCGTAAGGTAGTGGCCGAAGGCGCTTTGAATGGCATAGCCTTGCCTTCGATGAGTGCGGCGTTGAGCTATTTTGACGGACTCCGTACGCTTCACTCACCGGCCAATCTGATCCAAGCTCAGCGCGATTATTTTGGTGCACATACCTATGAACGTGTTGACCGTGAGTTGGGTAAGTTTTTCCATACGGACTGGACCGGAAAAGGTGGGAAAACTGTATCAGGGGCTTATAATGTATAATTGAACAAAGAAAGAAATGAAAAAAGCAGACAATCAGATGTTGGTCATTTTCGGAGCTTCGGGCGACTTGACAGGGCGCAAGTTGCTACCCTCGCTTTTCGAACTATTTATTCGGGGGCTTTTACCCGAACGTTTGGCCATCTTGGGTGCCTCTCGCACCGCTTATACGGATGAAGAGTTTCGCGAACAGCAACGTCAGCATATCCTGCCTTTGATTCAAAAGAAGAATCAAGACGAATCTTTGTTGGCTGAGTTTTTGAAATCGGTCTATTATGTATCGTTTAACTCAGCCGATTCGGAGGATTATCCGAAGTTGAAGAAACGACTTAAGGAGTTACGCGAACAGTTAGACTTGCCGGACAAAGTGGTTTATTATCTGGCAACACCTCCTTCTATGTACGAGATTATCCCTCAGTGTCTTAAAGATAATCGGATGCACCGCGCAAACGATAAATCAGGTTACCGTCGGATAGTTGTCGAAAAACCTTTCGGTACCAGCTACGAATCTGCCCGTAACCTAAACGAGCATTTGAGGAGTATTTTTAAAGAAGAAGAAATTTATCGTATCGACCACTATTTAGGAAAAGAAACGGTACAAAATATCCTTGTGCTTCGTTTCTCGAACGGAATATTCGAACCGTTATGGAATCGCAACTACATCGACTCGATTGAGATTTCGGCTGCTGAGACACTTGGTGTAGAAAAGCGTGGCGGTTATTATGATACGGTAGGGGCTATGAAAGATATGATTCAAAACCATTTGATGCAGCTTATGGCATTTGTGGCAATGGAATCACCTTCTGTGTTTGAACCGGAATGTATCCGCGATGAGATTGTGAAAGTATTCCGCTCAGTTCGCCATTATGAAAAAAGGGAAATTGACGAAATGGTGATAAGAGGACAATACGAAGGATACCGCAAGGAAGAAAATGTAGACCCGAACTCGACTACAGAAACCTATGTAGGTATGAAGTTCTTTATCGACAACTGGCGTTGGAGCGGTGTGCCGTTCTACTTTTTCACCGGAAAGAAATTGCCGGCAAAAACATCTGAAGTGGTTATTAACTTCCGTTCAACTCCTCATACCTTATTTGTAGGGCAGTGTTCGGGAGGTTCGTGCAACCGTTTGGTAATCAGAATACAGCCTAACGAAAGTATAACCCTTCGTTTTGGTTTGAAGCTGCCTGGAGCCGGATTTAAAGTTAAACAAGTGGGAATGGATTTCCGCTATGACTCGTTAGCCGCAGCTTCGTTACCCGATGCATACGAGCGACTACTGCTCGATGCCATGTTGGGCGACTCTACGCTTTATGCTCGTAGTGATGCTCTCGAAGCGAGTTGGCTGTTTATCGATCCGATTTTAAATCATTGGAAGGAAAAAGGTGTTGAAGGTTTGTTCCCCTATGAACCGGGATCAAGCGGACCTAAAGAGACCATGCGTCTAGGAGCAACATCGGATGCCGATTGTGGATGTCATTTTTAATTATGAATAATTATGAAGACTGAAAGATTAACAACAGGACAAGAAGCGCTTCGTGCGCTTACCGCTCATCTTATCCGTCTGATGGATGCGAAGTCCGAAAGGCGGTTTAATTTGGCACTTTCAGGCGGTGAGACAGCCAAGCAGATGTATGAACTCTGGGTAGATGAATATGAAAATAAAGTCGACTGGGGACGTCTGCATTTCTATTGGGTTGACGAACGCTGCGTTGCACCGGATAGTCCGGATAGTAATTACGGACATGCACGCAGACTTTTGTTCGAGCCCCTCAGTATTTCAAGCAAGCATATCCATCGCATCATGGGCGAGAATAACCCGGAAGAAGAGGCTGTGCGTTATGCTGCAGAAGTTGAAACAGCAGTGCCACTTGTCAATGGCTTCCCGCGGTTCGATTGTATCATACTGGGCGTAGGAAATGACTTACATACCGCATCAATCTTCCCTCATACGATGGATTTGTTGACCGATAAGCGTAGTTTTGCAACGGCGGCACATCCCGAGAGCGGGCAGATACGAGTCACGATGACTGGCCCTGTTCTCTTAAACGACACTCCATTGCTTATACCGGTATTAGGTTCAGGAAAATCGGCTGTAGTAAAGGCATTGGCTGAGGGGGATATGGAAAAACATCCCACTCCTGCCATCTATGTTTTGTCAAAAGCTGCAGATGCGACACTATACACAGAAAATTTGTAACATGAACGAATAAGATTAGCATTCAGACGGCACTTCATCCCGATGTCGTTTTGTGGGAGTTTAGCCAATGAATTTCAATCTCTTGATGCTTTCTGAAAAACACCCCGAACGTTTTAAAAAAACACCTCGAAGGTTTTTAAAAACGTTCGGGATGTTTTTTTAAAACCATCGAGATGTTTTTTATGCATTGAATATCAGTATAAAATGACATCGAGGTGTCATTTTTTTAGGATGACTCAGACTAACTACTCATCCCTTCAAAAAGGAACGGGTTGAGTGAAGACCGTTTTCAGGCTTTGTCCCTTTATAATTTCTTTTTGATATTAAAGAAGAAGGTAACCCCTTTGCCCGGGCTGCTCTTGGCATAGATATGACCTTTGTGGAAGTTGATACCGTTTTTGACGATAGAGAGGCCCAGCCCGGTTCCGCCTACTTTCCTGCTTCGTCCTTTGTCTACGCGATAGAACCTTTCAAAGATGCGGTTTATATGCACTTCATCGATACCGACTCCATTGTCCGAGAAACTGAAATAATAGTATTTGGCATCTTCGCGATAGCAGTTTACGGTAATCTTAATTTTCTCACCGGCATAGGCTATGGCATTGTCAAAAAGGTTGCGGAAGATAGAGTACAGCAGTGAGTAATTGCCGTGTACAGTAGTTTCTTCGGGCACAATAACTTCTGTGGTGATGAGCTTTTCTTCCATTTCCTTTGTGCATTCCTTTTTAATTTCTTCGATAAGCCGATTGATATTGATATCTGAAAGCTCAAACATTTCCGATGCTTCGTCCAGGCGGTTAAGAACTGAGATATCCCGCAGCAGGTCGGTTAAGCGGCTGCTTTGTGAATAGCAGCGCTCAATGAAGAAACGCTTCTTTTCTTCTGGAAGAGAAGGGTTGGAGATGATGGTTTCCAGATATCCCTGGATGCTGCTGACGGGCGTTTTCAGCTCGTGAGCAATGTTTTGCGTCAACTGGCGTTTCATGCGGGTCTCTTCTTCCTGGCGAGAGATATCATTGATAGATATTTCGTAGGTGTTATCCAAGAACAGGATGCACTCGATCAGGAAAATTTTACCCTCCTTATCGATTGTAACCGATTCGGGAAGCACCTGTTTTTTTCTGTTGGGGTCGTTGATATGGGAATTTAGAAAGTGCGCAATCGGCTTTAGCTCTTCTACGCTCAACACTTCTTCCATCTGATTTATGCGGGTGTCAGAAATCAGGTTGAGGTATTGTATAAAGAGGTTGTTCGAAAGGATTTCCTTGCCATCAGCCGTAAACATGGCAAACCCTTCTTTGGAATATTGGAAATGCTTAATCAGCTTTTCCCGTTCCATAGATACGTCGTTCTTTGCCTTCTGTTGTTGACGATATAGCGTAATGATGTTTTGTGAGATATCCCCCAACTCATCGTCAGGGAATGTATATCTTACCTCCATCGTATGGTTTGCATCTACATTCAATGCAAAGTCACGTAGCTTGGAGATGGTTTTTCCTATACTGAATGTAAAACGAGAAAGGACAAAAAAGAAGAGCAGCGTCATGAACAACATGAAATAGATAAAATCATTGTTGATCGTCAGCACATCTTTTACATACGTGTCATAAGGCAGGGCCGTACGGTATATATAGCCATTGATATTGCTTGCCGAATAGAAATAGCGCTTGCCGGTAGAGCCGGATGAGCGTACAGAATATCCCTCTTTACCGGCTCTTGCCTTTCGCACTTCCGCACGGTTGTTGTGGTTATCCAGGTTGTCAACCCCACTATTATCAAAAACAACCTTACCATCAGAAGAAATGATGGTTACACGTAGGTCGTGTTGCGGAATTTCTTCCGCAAATTCTTTTATAATTCTTTCCCTGTCGTCACTCTGTGTGAGTCGGTAAAAAAGTTGATGGTTATAGTTTGTCAGAACGGTATTCAGTTTCTCCTGCGTAAATTCACGTTCGCGTTGAAATTGGAAGATTAAAAAGCAGGTTATAAACGCCAAAAAGATAGCGAAGACCGACCAGAAGAGACGGAAACTAAAAGAAAGTCGCTTATTCTGTTTTGGAATTGTATAATCCATTTTTTAATCACTTAAAGTCAATTTTCAAAGCAGTAACCGAAGCCTAAGCGGGTCACGATATTCTTTCCGTATGGGCCTATCTTTTTACGTAGGCGAGTGATGTTAACATCGACGGTACGATCAAGCACATAGACTTCATCTTTCCAGATACGGGAGAGTATCTCTTCGCGAGAGAATACGCTTCCTTTGTTTTCTAAAAGTAGACGAAGGATTTCGAATTCTTTTTTTGTAAGCGGAATTTCTTGATTGTCTATGGTTGCTTTTATTCTTTTTGTGTTTAACACAAGCGTTTCATATTCAAGCAGATTGTTGTTTTCCTGTTCAGAAGCCTTGTCGGCTGTTCGTCTGATTACTGCCTTAACGCGTGCAATGACCTGCCGGATTGAAAATGGCTTCGAAATATAATCGTCCGCACCCAGATTGAATCCGGTAAGCATGTCGTTTTCTGTATCTTTTGCTGTAAGAAATATGATGGGAACATTTGCTGTTGAAGGATCTTTCTTCAACATGCTGGCCAACTTGAAACCGGATATCTCACCCATCATAACATCGAGCAATAGGAGATTGTAACTGCTTAGATTTAGTTTCAGAGCTTCTTCTGCATTGAATGCAGTATCTACCTCATAACCTTCGGTCTCCAGATTGAACTTCAGGATTTCGCATAAGTCTTCTTCGTCATCGACAACAAGAATACGTGGTGTATCTGTCATAATTCTCTGAATTAATTATTACAAAAATAAGTATTTTATACAAAGAAACTATAGGAATGTTTCGGTATGGTGAAATAGCTATTTCATTCAGGTTACGAAAGGGAAGGAGCAGGGTTTTATTTAGAAAAAACTGATCATCTCATAAATCGAATATTATGTGAGAATAGGGGTTGTCTTCACTTAATTGCTTAACTTTGTACATGTTAAGAATAAATGAATAAATGAAACAGATTGCTTTTCAAGGATTATTGTCTCTTCTTTGCTTGATGTCGTTCAACTTGAAGGCTCAACAGACTCCCGACAGGGAGTTGGTGTTAGGAGCAGAACGGTTAGATGTTATTCAACGCCATATTGAAGGTCAACGAGTGGCGCTTGTTGTTAATCAGACATCGATTTTGGATCACCAGAACATCCACTTACTGGATGCCTTACTTGAAAGAGGTGCCGATATCCGTAAAGTGTTTGCGCCCGAACACGGATTTCGGGGTACGATAGATGCTGGAGCAACTGTACAAGATAGCAAGGATCAGAAGACAGGGCTTCCTATTGTTTCTCTATATGGAAAGAATAAAAAACCAACAGCGGAGCAACTTGCTGATGTCGATGTGGTGATTTTTGATATACAAGATGTTGGGGCGCGTTTCTTTACGTATATAAGCACCATGCACTATGTGATGGAAGCATGCGCTGAGAATGGCAAACAATTTTTGGTCCTTGACAGGCCAAATCCTAACGATTTTGTTGACGGCCCCGTGCTCAAACCCGGTTTTGAGTCGTTTGTGGGCATGCACCCTATACCTGTTTTGCATGGACTGACGGTAGGCGAACTTGCTTGGATGATTAATGAAGAAGGCTGGTTGACGAGCGTACCGGATACCTGCCGGTTGTTGGTTGTCAAGATGGAAAATTGGCGACATGGAGACCCTTATTGGTTGCCGGTCAAACCGTCGCCCAACCTGCCCAATGACCAGTCAATCCGTTTATACCCCTCGCTTTGTTTTTTTGAAGCCACGAATGTGAGCGTCGGAAGAGGTACGTATTATCCTTTTCAGGTGCTGGGTGCTCCCGATCCGAAGTATGGGGAATTTGAGTTTACACCAATCTCTATTTCCGGGTTCGATACCCGTCCGCTACATATGAATAAGCGGTGTTACGGTGTGGATTTGCGTGAATTACCATTTGAAGGTGGGCTTACATTGAGATTCTTCCTCGACTTTTATCATAAAGCAGGCAAGGATAAGGCTTCGTTCTTCTCAAGATCCAACTGGTTTGACCTTTTAGCCGGAAGTAAAGAATTACGTATGCAGATTATCAACGGACTTACGGAGGAAGAAATAAAAGCCTCCTGGCAGAAAGACCTGGAGGCTTATAAAGCGTTACGTAAAAAATATCTTCTATACGAAGATTACAAATAATTGTTTGAAACCTGTATTCTCGTTAATTTAAAGCTTTCTCTAGCAAGTAAACGACTGCACCGTTATTGTCAAGCAGTTGAAGCGCGCTTCCGACTTTTTTGACAGATGCTACATTTTCAAATGCTTTGAGCACCTTAGCTTCATTTTCCATATCCGGACAAGCCATTAGTGTGGCAGCGGCTGGCATAATCTTTAATGATGCAGGTTTTGTAGGGTCTAGTTTAAAGGCTGCATTGAAATTGTTACATCCGGCATTACCTGATAATCGTCCTTGTGCAGCATCGAAATCCAGAAATGGCAGTTTCTCACCCGTGAGTTTTTCACCCATAACCTCCATAATATTCCAGCGTCCGGATAGTAAGGATGCGGCACTTTGTTTGGTTGCTCCACAAGAAGAAAATACCAGTATGCTAACGAATATAGCTACGAAACCTAAAATACTTTTTTTCATATAATCTTTTCATTTAAACGTGTAACTTAAGAATAAGACGTGAATTTGAACGGAATTGTTGTGTGGTAAGTGTTGTTTTAGCGTTTATTAACTATGGATTGAAACTCAACATCATAATTGTCTTGCGTATAATATTTTTTATCTTTGTTCTATTGAACTCTACAATTTCTAACAAACATGTCAAAATCGTTTTTTAAATTATTCTTTTTGTCAAGCTTAGTGCTCTTTTTTTTGTCTATTATTTCGTGTGATTTTAAGAAGAATCAAGAAGATGACCTTGACATTGTATTTGAGGACTCTGTTCAATGTGTTTACCAATATGGTATTTGTATAGATACTCTTGACGTTGAAGAGTTTTTTATTAAAAACGGAGATAACCCTGCAGCTATCTTTTCCTCTTTAGGATTTACTGCACAAATGGCCGATGCCATTAGCCGGTCTGCTGCGTCGGTTTTGGATCCTACCAAAATTCAGGCAGGAAGACATTATTTTACTTTCACAACACAAGATAGTCTGGCCACTATCCGCTATATGGCCTTTGCCAAATCGTTAACTGATTATGCTGTGATTGATTTAACGCAGGATTCAATCCGAGTGTATGAATATTGTAAACCGGTGACTTTAAAACGGGAATATATTGAGGGGACATTGAGTTCGTCCTTATGGAATGACATCGTTGCGCAAGGGGCCAATCCTTTGTTGGCCATTAAGATTTCTGATGTATACGCATGGCAAATCGATTTTTTCGATGTAAAGGAAGGAGATGCTTTTCGGGTGATGTACGATGTAGCCTATATGGATGATACGACGGCTTTGTATATTGATAAAATTCAAGGAGCCATCTTTACCCATCAAGGAAAGGAATATACCGCAATCCCCTTTGTGCAAGATAGTATTTTTGAATATTTTGACCTAGAAGGCAATAGTCTTCGGAAGGAGTTTTTGAAAGCACCTCTTGACTTTTTTCGCATCACCTCACGTTTTTCAAATTCGCGTTTTCATCCGGTGCTTAAACGCTATCGCGCGCATCATGGTGTTGATTATGCTGCTCCGGTAGGAACACCGGTTAAAAGTATTGGTGCCGGCAAAGTAATTGCTAAAGGTTATGAAGGTGGGGGAGGTAACTATGTGAAAGTACAACATAATTCTGTTTATACCACTACGTATATGCACCTAAGTAAATTTGCGAAAGACATAAAAGTGGGTAGTAGTGTTCAGCAAGGTGAGGTAATTGGCTATGTCGGATCGACCGGCCTCTCTACCGGACCGCACCTTGATTTCCGTGTTCATAAAAATGGACAGCCTATCAATCCTTTACGGATGGAAGCACCCCCGTCTTTGCCAGTGAAACCTGAACTGATAGATAGTTTTACAATCGCAAAAAATACTATCTTAGCTGCGTTGGACAGTTGTCATCGTACCCGTATTAATAATGTTGAAATAAATAAAGAAAATGAGATTCTTAGGTAATATAATCTGGCTTCTTTTCGGAGGCTTGATAACAGCAGTGGAATATCTTGTAGCAAGCTTGCTGCTGATGGTTACAATCATTGGTATTCCTTTTGGTTTGCAAACGCTTAAACTGGCCTTGCTGGCTCTGTGGCCTTTTGGTACTACGGTAACAAGTGATCCCTATTCAGGAGGTTGTCTTTCCGTTTTGATGAATGTGTTCTGGATTTTAGTAGGTGGAGTCTGGATTTGTATAACCCATCTGGTTTTCGGATTGATTCTTTGTATTACGATAATCGGAATTCCTTTTGGAATGCAACATTTCAAAATGGCTGGACTGGCATTGTCGCCTTTTGGTAAGAATTTAAGTACATCTTATTCGACAAGAAGATAATTCTGTTTGGCTTCATTGCGCGTACAAGCATTGAAGTGCCACCATTCATAAATGATGGTGCGAAATCCTGCCTGCCGCATGATGCTTCTCAATAACTGACGGTTGGCTAATTCCTGTTTGGATAGTTTACCTTCTTGTACTAGCGCATCTTCGTGGTTGATATGGGCCTCTTCTCCTAAATAATCATAGGAGGTGCCCATAGGCAACTCTTTCCCATTTGCATCGACAATCGTAACATCTACAGCCATTCCGTAATTATGCAGTCCTCCTCCTTTAGCGGGATTGCTGACATAGTTCGTCTTTTCTGTTCCTCGCACCAAGTTCCACATAATACGTTGCACGTACATCGGGCGTGCGGCGTCGAATACTAAAAGGGAATAGGAGGGGTGTTGCTTTTTTAATAGTTCTTGAGCTTTCACTAGTTTATTTGCTGCGTCGGGATGAAGCCATATCCCACTGATTCCTTCATAAACGGCTTTCCCCATCAGATTATCTGTGGATGCGTATTTCAGGTCTACGCAGATAGTTGGATCGATTTCAGAAACGTTGACCATTCCTTTTTTAGCCAAATAGTCGTCCAATTCACCTGCATGGATTGGTGCTATGGTTAAGATAAAGCAAAGAAAGGAAACGATCTTTTTCATCTGTTTAATCGATTGAAATCTGTTCTACCTGTATCGATTCCGAAAGAAAGATAGAGGCGGCTTCTGAGAATTTATCTGCTGATTCTGTCGTTAGGAAACGAGTACTTTGTCCTTTGGTTAATCTGTTGTTCATTTCCGGATGGCGGTACAGATAATCTTCCAAGCTTTCGGCTACTCGTTCTCCCTGTGAGAATAAGGTCACCCCTTGTGGCAGATATTGTTTGATTTTATGGATGAGAAGAGGATAGTGTGTACATCCCAATACAAGGGTGTCTATTTGTTGATCCTTGCGAAACAGATTGTCCAAATACTTCTTCACAAAATAGTCTGCCCCTTCAGAGTCGAACTCATTGTTCTCTACTAATGGAACCCACATCGGACAAGCTTGTCCTGTCACTTGAATATGAGGGAACATCTTTTCCACTTCTAGCTCGTAAGAGCAGGAGCTGATTGTTCCACTTGTTCCCAATACACCGATATGTTTCGTGTGGCTTAGATTGTCTAATACTTCAATGGTAGGACGAATGACTCCTAATACACGACGTTCGTTATCCCATTCGAGGAGGTCGTTTTGTTGGATCGTACGTAAGGCTTTGGCCGACGCTGTGTTACAAGCAAGGATGACCAACTGACAGCCTTCTTCGAACAGGCGGTAAACGGCCTGACGCGTAAATTTATATACTACTTCAAATGAGCGAGGTCCGTATGGGGTGCGGGCATTATCTCCCAGATAGATATAATCATATGCCGGTAATCTTTTCCTTATTTCATTCAGAATGGTCAGTCCCCCATATCCCGAATCAAAAACTCCGATAAGCCCTGCTTTTTTTGAGAACATAGCTTTGTGTTTACTAGAATAAAAAAAGGATGTCAGCCATGAACTGACCGACATCCTTCATTAAAAAATATCTTATGATTAATTCAAACCCAATTTAGCCTTTACGAAAGGAGTCGCATCAATCGAACCTGTACCTTGGAAAAGGATTGCATTCGGATCAAAGATGTAGGTATATCCTTTTTCATTTCCTACAGCCTTGATAGCATCTTGCAATTTTTGTTGGATAGGCATTATCAATTCTTGTTGTTTCTTTTGTACATCTTGTTGAGCTACTTGTACGAAGTTTTCCATACGTTCGCG
The DNA here is from genome assembly GCA_023429375.1 of Bacteroidota bacterium. Classification (GTDB taxonomy): domain Bacteria; phylum Bacteroidota; class Bacteroidia; order Bacteroidales; family Tannerellaceae; genus Massilibacteroides. Next base: position 545,631 of record JAEYVY010000007.1, read on the forward strand.
GATATCATTGATTTCTGACATTCTTCTCAATTTAATGTTTTCAGTCAACGAATCTTGTTGAGAAACATAAGCTGAATACTTGTTTGTGTATTCGTCTTCCATTTGTTTTAGTTCAACTCTGTATTTCTCATTCAGATCAGCCAATTTGGACTCCATTGCTGATACTTCAGGCATTGCCATAAATACTTCTTGTGTATTTACGAATGCAATTTTTACTTCCTGAGCAAAGGCCCCCAATGGGAGGATTAAAAACAATAAGATAATAAGTTTCTTCATCTGTTTATTCTATTACGTGTTTATTATTTTGCTTAATAAATTATTCAAAGCGCACAAATTTAAGCAATTATTTCGAATATCCTAAACGAATCAAAACTTCGTTGCTTATATCAATTTTGGGCGATGCAAATATTATACTCATAGCTGAGGCGCGATCTACAATTAGCTGATATCCTTTCTGTTCGGATATTTCTTTTACCGCATTATAGATTTCATCCTGTATGGGTTTCATTAAGCTTTCTCTTTTCTTGTAGAGCTCTCCATCTGCTCCGAAATACTTACGTTTTAGCTCTTGCGCTTCCTGCTCTTTCTTAACAATCTCTTCTTCACGTTTCGACTTCATTTCAGCAGAAAGGAAAACCAAATCGCTTTGGTATGATTTATACATATTCTGAGCTTCTTGTTGAAGTGCTTCGATTTCGTTTTGCCATTTTTGAGAAACTTGACTTAACTGTTCATTAGTCATTTCATACGCAGGTATATTCTTGAGAATATATTCCATGTCTATTAATGCGAACTTCTGAGCGGATGCTGCAAAAGAGCAAAACAAAATAACGCTACATAGGGCAATAATTCTTTTCATATCCATTCTCTTTAATAAGTTATTCTCTCTTATGACTACAAATATAACCTTGCGTTTATTTCTGACTCGCTAAATTACGTTAATTAAAACTCCTGACCGATGATAAAGTGGAAATTGCTACCGCTTCGTTCAGTTGTGTTATTGTAGTTCGGTCTATCAAATCCATACGCCCAGTCGATACCCATAAGCCCGATCATCGGCAGGAAGATACGTACACCAAAACCTGCAGAGCGTTTGAGGTTAAACGGATTGAAGTCTTTTAATTCTGTCCATGCATTACCTGCTTCAACGAAGGCTAAACCGTAGATGGTTGAAGAAGGCTCAAGCAAGAATGGGTAACGGAACTCCATAGCCAGGCGTGAGTAAGCATAACCCGGATTATAGTAGTCTGCGATACTACCGTTTTCGTAACCTCTCAAACCTACTGTTTCCGTAGCAAATCCGCTTGAATAACCGGTCATACCATCACCACCCATATAGTAGGTTTCGAATGGTGAGCGTTTGTGTTTGTTATATTCACCTAAGAAGCCATATTCAACACGAGTCATTAAGACCGGTGTGCGCTTAACTGAAAGCGGAGCCAAAGGTGAGAATATTTTAGCTTTGAACTTCCATTTGTGGTACTCGATCAGTTTGTACTTATCGCCTGATTCTGTAGTCATTGATGCATAGTCTTTTCCATCCCATAATGAGTAAGGAGGTGTAGCAGCAACTGACAATGAGAATTGTGATCCTACACGGGTATACAATGGGTTGTCGATAGAGCTACGTTGTAGCAACAATTCGAGGTTGATATTATGGCTTGTACCGTTACGCATATTCAGATAGTAGTTCATGTAATCCCAATCCTTCAGGATGTATACCTGATAGTTTAGAGTTGCCATGAATTGGAAGTAGTCATCCGGCCAGTTCAGACGTTTACCGTAACCGGCAGAAAGTCCTAACATCATGATGTACTTATCAGGGTTGTATGCTGCTTCGTAGTTGTAATAGCCACCTCCGTAGCCATTGCCATAACCGTATCCATTGCCATAACCGTATCCACTGCCATAACCGTATCCACCTAATCCGTAACCGTAACCACCTAATCCATAGCTATTATTGCTTAGATAGCTGCTGCTGATATCAGATTGCTTTGAGAAGTAGGCACTAACAGATAAGGTGTTTGGACGCTTACCTCCGAACCAAGGATCCATAAATGAGATACTATAGGACTGGTAGTAACGACCGTTAGTTTGACCACTAAGCGTAAGTGTCTGTCCTTCCCCTTGTGGCAGGATACCCTTATAGCTTTTTGGATTTAAGAAGTTACTCATGGAGAAGTTGGTGAAACGAAGACTCAGTTTACCGATTACCCCTGTCTGACCCCAACCGGCAGAGAATTCAATCTGGTCATTAGCCTTTGATGTCAGGTTGTATTCAATATCTACCGTTCCATTTTCTGGGTCGGGTAGTGGATTAGGGCTCATGTTTTCCGGGTCGAAATGTCCCATCTGCGCGATTTCACGAATAGAACGCATCAAGTCTTCACGGCTGAAAAGCATACCTGGTTTTGTTCTTAACTCACGACGTACGATATCTTCATACAGACGGTCGTTACCATTGATGATGATACGATTAATCGTTGCTTGCGTTCCTTCCTGTATACGTATTTCGAGTGAGATAGAGTCGTTCTGCAAGTCTACTTCTACCGGGTCTGCATTAAAGAATAAGTAACCGTTATTGAAGTACACATTCGAAACGGCATCATCATCAGTCGATAAGCGTTCGTTTAGTTTCTTTTGGTTGTAAACCTCACCCGGTTTCATGTTTAATACCGCTTCCAGGTAGTCGGTCGGATAGTGCGTATTACCCACAAAACGTATATCCTTCAGATAGTATTTCTGACCTTCTTCAACCGATAAGTATACATTCACTCTTTTTTCATCAAAAGTGACCACACTATCAGCTATAAGGGTTGCATCGCGGAAACCTTTTTCGTTATATTTATCAATGATATTTTTCTTATCATTTTCATATTCTTCAGAAGTAAACTTCTTTGTGCTGAATATTTCGCGTATGCTTGTTCTGAAATCGCGTTTTAAAGAGAACTTTTCGTTCGTCTTCTTCATCGCCTTTTTAATCTCGTAATCGCTCAGCTGTTGATTGCCGGTAATAAAGATTTGATTGATCTTGGTCTTTTCGTTTTTGTCGATGTTGATATCCAATATAACTTCTCCTTCTTTGGATACATTATCTTTTTGTACGATATCAATTTCTACATTCTTAAACCCTTTGGCATCGAAATATTTTTGAATCAGGATCTTGGCTCGATCTAAAAGGTTGGGGGTTACCTGATATCCTTTTCGTAAACCTAGCTTGGCATCCAAGTCTTCGCGTTCTCCTTTTTTAATACCCGTATAGTTGATTTCCGTAATTCTAGGGCGTTGTTTGAGTTGAATTTCGAGCCATACTTGGTCTCCTTCAATCTTTGTGGCCAGAATCTTTACATCAGAGAAAAGTCCGTTTCTCCAGAAGCGTTTGATTGCTCCCGTTATTTCATCGCCCGGTACTGCTACTTCATCTCCAACAGACAAACCGGACAAGCCGATTAATACATAATCCTCATAATTATTTTTCACACCTGTTACCGCAATATCCGCAATTTTATATCGTTTTGGAGATAACGTGTATGAAACAACCGGCACTTCAGCCGGCACATCAACTTGGGTAGTGTCATTTTCCTGGGCAGAAACCCCATAGGCAAAGCCTAAGAAAAATAAGAATAGCACTAATCTTTTATACATATTAACAGCTATTGTTTATAAATTATTTGCTCACTAGTCTTGCCAAAACGTCTTTCACGTTGTTGGAAATACAAGATTGCTTCATATAACTCTTCTTCTCTAAAATCTGGCCAAAATACATCTGTAAAGTATAGTTCCGCATACGATAATTGCCAAAGCAAGAAATTGCTCAATCGCTTTTCGCCGCCTGTTCTAATCAACAAATCCGGATCCGGTATATCTTTCGTTGTAAGATGGTCTGAAACGAATTGTTCCGTAATATCTTCGGGTTTAATTTCATTCTCCTTTACCTTTTCAGCTAGTCTACGGAAGGTATCGGTCAACTCCCAACGTGAGGAATAACTTAGCGCTAAAACAAGTGTAGTGCCGGTGTTGACTGACGTCTGATTGATACAATCTTGTAGTGTGGCTCGCGTCTTCTCCGGCAATTGGAGCAGATTACCTATTGCCATAAGACGGACATTGTTCTTCATCAAGTCCGGCGTCTCTCTGTGTATGGCGGTTACCAGTAAGTCCATCAGGGCACGAACTTCCTCTTCAGGGCGGTTCCAATTCTCTGTCGAAAAGGTATAGACGGTGAGATATTTTAGCCCTATAGCAGTAGCTGCTTCTACAACCTTACGAACGGACACGACGCCTTCTTGATGACCAAAGCTTCTGTCTTTTCCTTGTGCTTTAGCCCATCTGCCGTTTCCATCCATAATAACCGCAACGTGTTGCGGTAAACTACTTCTATCTATTTTATCCTTTAGTGACATACGTCTTCTATTTTCTTCATTCAATAACCGGAAAAGCTCTGGATGTTGTTGCAGGGTTTTTTCCGTGGACCGAAGTCCCAAGTAACAGACACTAGTACTAGTGAATGCCAGTCATTATTCTTTAACCAATCAGCGTTCAATCCGTAAGGGTCGTCCAAAATATCATCACCTTCAAACCTGTCTCCAAACAATTTTCGGACCGTAAACTCACAGCCTAGATTGACTCTGTTTTTAATTTTATATTTTACACCGACTCCCAAAGGGATATTCGGTCCGACAAATGTACTACTTCCTCCTGTAGCAACGGTCATTCCAAGACCGAAAGTTAAATAGGGACTTAGTCTGCGCGTATTTATATACGCGTATTTGTCGCTGTAAGGGAAAAAGTTAAACTCTATTTGACCCCCAAAGTCAATCACATTGCGGTCAAACGAGGTCTCAGCATGATCCGGAAAGACATTGTCTAGTCCTTCTGTACTACCGGAAACCTTAGCCCATGAAAGACTACCTTTTAATGCAACCCTGAAATTGGCATTGTAGCGGAAAATACCGCCAAAAGCCGGACTAATCGTCTTAAAAGGTGACGTTTTATTTGCATCTCCCATATAAGCAGATGCACCTGCTATTCCTCCTATCTCGTACTTATATTCCTGTGAATAAAGACTTAAAGAGGAAATCAAAAACAGGGTAATTATGGTTAGCCGCTGAAACGAAGTTGAAGTCATATGCTTTATCTTATAAATTCACACCTTCCTTTTTAACGGCAAAAGCTTCGTAAAATTATACTTCTCTGAGCAGAAGTATTATTTTCTAAACCCTAATCTATTTATACGTCCTCTCCAGAGTTCTTCCAAATCATTTTTCCCTTTAGCATCTTTTCCGCCGAAAAGATACATGAAGTTGGTTTTGTTGTCGACAATCATCGAAGCATAGGCGCGTGCTTTATAGGTTTGAGGCATCACGACCAAAGTGTCCGATAGTGCCCAAGTTATACCGTTATCTCTTGAGCGGTATATGTCTTTTAATGCTTTGCCATCTTTATCAAAACCTCCAATTAGGAAGAAGGTGGAATCATATTGTGCAATCGAAGCTCCCTCTCTATTTCCGAAACCTTGTAAAGGATTTGTTGATACCCAGTTTAATCCGTCCATTGTTGACCAGATATCCGAAAGGATGCTTCCTCCGGCATTCTTACCCCCTGCCAATAGTAGACGTTCGCGGAACATTTGATTGTAGGATAATACAGCCGATCCGGATAGCGGAAATTGGGCTGGAACTGTTTTACCTACTGTCCAAACACCCTCTTTATTCATGCTGGCAAAATGAGATAGACCGTCGACGGATGCTATAATCGCTAAAGCAGAAGGTATTTTAGCGGTTTTCTCTTCTTTTAATACCCCAAGTACCGATACAACTGCCGGAGAATTATCTACCACTTCCCATGCTTTACCGTTTGAAGAGCGATATAGCTTTTGATCTGAAGCAGGCACATAAAGTTGTCCCTCATATTCGTTAAGGAATTCCCACTTTACCTGTGCGGCTGGCAATCCCGTGAGTTGTTTTGATTCCCAATTAGATAAGTCTGAAGGATTCGCTGTGTATAAGTTATTTCCTTCAGCATTTCGTGTAAACATATAGTATTGCTCAACATTTTCAGGTGCAAAAGCAATAACCTTACGTTCAATAACGGACGTTCCGGGGAGGTTGCCGTTCTCTAAAGTCCAAACCATCGAGTCGGGAATGACTTGATGTATATTAAGTTTGGTTTCGTATGCTTTTTTAGTTTCTCCGTCGTAGGCAGTTATTAAGAATATCACTGGCTTTGAATAGTCTAAAGAATCATTTCCATTCCAATAGATTGTATCGCCAACTGCTTCTTGCATCACTTGAACCGTACCAATACTGATTGAAGAAATATAAGAAACTTTGGCTATCACTTTGTCAACTTTAGTTCCGTAGGGTAAAGAATCTGCATTGAATATTCGTCCGCCTATCTGATCTATAGTAAACTTCGTCGTCTCCAATTCCGGAATAGAGTCGTGCGAAAGTGAAAAAGAACTAATTTGACAGTTTTTCGCTATGTCGATTTCATAATCGTCGCCTGAACCAAGGCAGGAAGACAACAACAGCGTAAAACAACCTGTAAAAAATAAAAGTATCCTATTTTCCATCAAAACTTAAGTTTGTTTCATAACTAAGGCACAAAAGTAGAAACATTTTTGGCTTTCTACCTCAAAGCACCTATAATTTATAATATTTTAGTGACAAATACACAATTGATTAATTTTTTTAAGAACACATTTTCTTCTCTCCAATAGTGGCTTTTAGGGGGTGAAATAGGTGTCTGAAAAATGAAATACGGCTATCAACGAGGAAAACATTAGCCTTTGTTGCGATTTAATTCGGAGAGTGAAAAATGAAGAAAGAAGGGGAAATATGAAATATGTCTGTTTCTTAACAGGTAAAAAGCTCTGTGTTGTATGTTTATCCTATTGGTTGATAAAGAGCTTGCAGGACTTCAATTATTGCTTATATCTTTGTGCGGAAAAATGAAGTATTATGAAATCAAAGAAAGAATATAAGATTTTATTTGTCTGTTTAGGTAATATTTGTCGTTCGCCTTCTGCTGAAGCAATCATGAAAAAACTTGTAGCCGATGCAGGACTACAAGATAGGATTCTAATCGATTCGGCAGGTATGCATGGCTACCATGAAGGGGAACTCCCTGATTCAAGAATGAGAATGCATGCTTCCAGAAGGGGGTATAAGTTAGATTCTCGTTCTCGCCCGGTAAAGAATGCTGATTTTTACGATTTCGATCTGATTATCGGAATGGACGATAGTAATATATCCGCTTTGCAACGCAAGGCTCCCGACGTTGAATCGCTGGAGAAAATTCATCGGATGACCGACTTTTCGCGCAACAAGTTATACGACCACGTGCCCGACCCGTATTATGGTGGCGCTTCCGGCTTTGAATTGGTGCTAGATTTGCTGGAAGATGCCTGTGCTGGTTTGTTGGAGACTATTTTTTCAACTCTGGATAACTGATGCGTGTGTGATACATCGTTTTTAATTTCTCGATAAAGACTTGCTTCACTTCTTCTACATCTCGGAAGGTAAGTGGAGCGTTTTTTAATAGTCCTTCTTCCAGTTGGCTGTCTATAAGTCTGTTGACTAATTCGCTAATACCTTCTTCTGTATGCTCTTTCAAGCTTCTAGAGGTTGCTTCAACAGTGTCGGCCATCATGACAATTGCTGTTTCTTGCGTAAATGGGTTGGGGCCCGGGTAAGTGAATATCGTTTCGTCAATCTCTCGGTCCGGATACTTGTTTTTAAATGAATTATAGAAATATTTTACTTTCCCTTTGCCGTGATGTGTACGAATGAAGTCAATTATGGCTTCGGGCAGCATTTCCTTTTCAGCGATCTTCACACCTTCTGTAACGTGGCTGATGATAATCTGCGCACTTTCTTCAAATGGGAGTTGGTTATGTGGGTTGACGCTGTTCTGATTTTCTGTGAAGAATACCGGATTAACCATTTTCCCTATATCATGATACATAGCTCCCGTACGGGCCAATGGTCCGTTAGCTCCGATTCTTGTTGCTGCTGCCGACGCGAGAATGGAAACCTGAAGCGAATGCTGGAAAGTGCCGGGAGCTGTTTCTGATAATTTACGCAGGGTAGGGTTGTTGATGTTGGACAGTTCTACCAACGTAATGCTTGATATGTATCCAAATGTCTTTTCAAGGAAATAAACCAATACATAGGCAAACATCAGCAAAATAAAGTTGATGCCAAAGTATAGGATCATAGTCCAGTTGATCTTTCCAAAATCAGCTTCTTGATAAATAGTAATCGCCAAATAGGCAATCGTATAAGAAAGGAAGATGAAGAAAGCAGAGCTAATCAACTGCGATCGCTGTGATAGTTCTTTTAGACTGAATATGGATACCAATCCGGCGATGATCTGCAAACTAAGAAACTCAAACGGGAAAGGAGCCATCAGCGAACAGAGCATAGCAATCATTAAATGTGTAAAAAATGCAGTACGCGAATCAAAGAATGTTCTGATAACTATTGGAACAATTCCAAAAGGAATGATATAGATATTGAACAGGCTTTGACTAATGCAAATCTCTGCCAGCAGGGAAGGAATGAGGATACATAGAAGTAGAAACAACGTATGCTTTCTATTACCTAATATTTTGGGACGGAAAGAGAATAGGTACAACCAAAAGCAGGTCATGACCACCAAGACATAGACAAACTGTCCGGCCATGATAATACTTTGTCTTTTACCACCACCCGATTTAGATTCATGCACGATTTTGAGTGATCTTAAAACATTGAATGTATGGTTGTCGATAATCTCGCCACGGTCAACGATACGCTCACCAGCCTGTATCATTCCGTTCGCGATAGGCACGCTTTTTAATAGTTCGTCTTTCACCCTTTCGCTTGTTGCTTCGTCGTAAGTCACGTTTTCCGTCAAGAAATTGTTGATGTTGCATGACTGAAGTAACCTTTTATTGTAGTTTGACGGAGCATTGTTCATGATGAACTCATAGGCCGTTTTTACGGTAAAGAAATCACTCGAATAATAAAGTTGCGCAACATTTGACTTAAGGAGATTGACTTGTGTAACGGATTTGTTGAATAGCTTGTCGAATTCATCAGCGGAGATGATTCCTCGTTCGTACAAGTCTGTTAAACTGCGATCTATGTATTGCATGTACTCGGCAGGAACAGTGTTGGTCAACTGCTTAGCGTAGAACTCTCGGAGTTTGCTTTTCTGTTTTGTTGCAATCTCTGTGTCAAGTCTATAATAAGGAGAGAACTTCTTGAGTGCGCTATCCTTTTCGGCTTCCACTTCTTCGTTAGTTTTATAAATGGGGAAGTCTTGTGGAGCAGTCAATAAACCATAGCGCCAAGGCTTGCCTTCAAAGAATTGATACCTAAAAAGACCTTCTCTCGGGAAGAAATAGGCAATTAAGATAATGACTATCAAAAAGAGGAAAATGGTGGGTATATTGTTTTTCTTTAGCTCCATAACTACTAGTGTTTGAAGCCGAAATGTACATAAAAAAGTTTAGTATGCGAAAAAAAAGCTCTACTTTTGCCCCATTATTATTCAATATAAAGGAGATGAATCAGAGAAAAGTCAGAGTTCGTTTTGCACCGAGTCCAACAGGTGCATTGCATATAGGCGGTGTTCGTACGGCATTATACAATTATCTGTTTGCCAAGCAACATGGAGGTGATATGATTCTCCGTATCGAGGATACGGATTCGCAGCGTTTTGTACCCGGTGCGGAAGAATATATTATAGAATCTTTGACTTGGTTAGGTCTTAAATTTGACGAAGGCGTTGGATTCGGTGGAAATTACGGCCCGTATCGTCAAAGTGAACGTAGAGAGATCTACAAAAAATATGTCGATCAGTTACTTAGTGAGGATAAGGCATATATCGCATTCGATACGCCTGAAGAGTTAGAGGCTAAGAGACAGGAGATTGCAAATTTCCAATACGATGCGTCAACACGTTTGCAAATGCGCAACAGCTTAACTCTTTCAAAAGAAGAGGTAGATGCGTTGATAAGCGCAGGCAACCAATATGTGGTTCGTATAAAGATTGAGCCAAACGAAAATGTAGTTGTCAATGACTTGATTCGTGGAGAAGTGGTGATTAACTCTTCTGTTTTAGACGATAAAGTACTATATAAATCTGCCGATCAACTGCCAACTTATCATTTGGCCAATATCGTAGACGATCATCTGATGGAGGTTACCCACGTTATTCGTGGAGAAGAATGGCTACCAAGCGCACCTTTACATGTGCTTCTATATCGTAGCTTTGGCTGGGAAAGTACAATGCCGGCATTTGCTCATTTGCCGCTGTTATTAAAGCCGGAAGGAAACGGAAAACTAAGCAAACGCGATGGCGACCGATTGGGATTCCCTGTATTCCCATTAGAATGGAAAGATCCGAAGTCAGGCGAAATATCTTCAGGCTACCGTGAAAGTGGTTATTATCCTGAGGCAGTGGTAAACTTCTTGGCATTGTTGGGATGGAACCCGGGAGACGATCAGGAACTCATGTCGATGGACGAGTTGATTCAAAAGTTTGATTTGAATCACTGCAGCCGTAGTGGTGCTAAATTCGATTATGAAAAAGGAAAATGGTTCAACCATCAGTATATGCTGAAGAAAGACAATGCCGAAGTAGCGGCTCAGTTCATGCCTATCTTAGAGAGTAAAGGTGTGAAGGCCGACTTAGCCTACGTAGAAAAGGTAGTTGGTTTGACGAAAGAGCGTGTTTCCTTCGTGAAAGAACTTTGGGACCAAACCTCATTCTTCTTTGTTGCTCCGGAATCGTATGATGAAAAGACTGTGAAGAAACGTTGGAAGGAAGACTCTTCAGCCCAGTTAAGCGAGCTGATTGAAGTGCTTAACAATCGCAATCCTTTTGATGTGGAAGGCACAGAAACAGAAGTGAAAGCTTGGATAGAGCAAAAAGGATACCATTTAGGCAATATCATGAATGCTACACGTTTAGCGTTGGTTGGAGAAGCTAAGGGTCCTCATATTTTTAATATTACGGAAGCATTAGGAAAAGAAGAAACGGTTGCTCGTTTGCGTCGTGCTATTGATGTGTTGAAGTAAAAGAGATCATAATGATATATAGTTTGATTATTCACCTGTATGCTTTTGTCGTAGAGTTGATTGCTCCATTCCACAAGAAGGCTCGTTTGATACGTCTGGGACAATGGAAAACGAATTCCATCTTGCGAAATAAAATCGACCGGAATGCAAAATATATATGGTTTCATGCTGCCTCTTTAGGTGAGTTTGAACAAGGCAGGCCACTTATAGAGAAGATCAAAACAGAGCATCCGGACTATAAAATACTCCTTACCTTCTTTTCGCCTTCAGGTTATGAAGTGCGCAAGAATTATGACGGAGCTGATGTGATTTGCTATTTGCCGTTCGATACCCCTTATCGGGTTCATAAATTTCTGAATCTGGCAAATCCGGCTATTGCTATCTTTATTAAGTATGAGTTTTGGGCTAATTATCTGAAGGAACTCAAACGTAGAGATATTCCTGTTTACATCATATCTGCTATTTTCAGACCGCAACAGGTGTTTTTTAAATGGTATGCAAGTTCGTATCGTAAGATATTGACCTGTTTTGACCGTCTTTTTGTGCAAGATGAATATTCGCGTGACTTGTTGGCCACCTATGGTATAACCAATGTGACAGTTGCCGGTGATACACGCTTTGACCGGGTGTTGGATGTTCAACGGAAATCACGAAAAATTGAGGTGATACAAAACTTTATCAATCATCCGGAAGGAGAGAAGCAGACTGTCTTGGTGGCCGGAAGTTCTTGGCCGCAAGACGAAGAACTGTTTGTCGAATATTTCAATGAACATCCGGAATTAAAGTTGATTATAGCCCCACACGAAATACATAAGGAGCATCTGTTGGGGATTTCGGCTTTGTTGAAACGAAAATCTATTCGCCTTTCTGAAGCAACTTCAGGTGAAAGCCTTGCAGGGGTAGACTGTATCATTGTAGATAGCTTCGGCCTTCTTTCGTCTATTTATCGTTACGGTGATATTGCCTATATCGGTGGAGGATTTGGTGCCGGCATCCATAATATCTTAGAAGCAGCTGTCTATGGTATCCCGGTAATCTTTGGCCCTAAATTCCAAAAATTTAAAGAAGCAAGAGATCTATTGGCCCTTGGTGGCGCATTTACCATTTCGGATAAAGATAGTTTTGACAGCCGCATGAACGACCTGCTTTCCTATCCGGAACTGAGAATAGAAGCTGGAAAACTAGCCGGTGAATTTGTGTCCGGACATGCAGGAGTGACAGAACGAATACTTAATGAAATACCTTTGTAAGCAAGGGGACTGACAAAATTAAGAACTATTTATAGACTCAAAAGATACAGAATAAAAGCCTCACCCAAATAATCTTGGGTGAGGCTTTTGTCTTATAATGGTTGTTCTGCTTATCTACCGTAAAGATGTTTTGCAGAAGGAACAAAAATCACATTAAGTTCAGGCTCCGGCATATTGTCTTTGTCGATAGGATACATGGGGCGGATAATATTCTTATACGGTACGCTTTTGAAATCTTGGTCAACACCACCACGAGTGAGTGCCATTACCCAATCAGCCTTCATGTTATACCATTGGTTTACTAAATAGCCTTGCTTTGGCATAACAATATCCATCTTACGCGGATCGACTCCCGTATTTTCCAGAGGAGGTGTTGGTGAAGAAGTACCTACAACGACGTATACACTACCTGTTTTTATTATAGCAATATTGCTGTTTCTTCTGGCATTAGCTGTTTGGTTTGAAGCAGGCGAATTGTCATCCGGTTCGGGGCTTACATAAACAACCGTTCCGGAAAGCCAAATAGGAGGTTCGTATGCATTGTCGGTCATGGCGCCTACATACGCTTCAGCATGACCTCCTACACCCACTTTGCGTGCCTCTTTCACCATCTCGTCTCCCGGTATAGAGCAATAGAGCAACGTCTTTCCATTGGGTGACTGAAACTCCGGACGTTTTAAAACGCGTGCCAATGTCCAGGTTACCTCACCCGAACCTCCTCCGCCAGGGTTGTCACCCATGTCACTGATAAAGAAAGGCTTTTTGTCGCTGGCTATCGCTAAATCAAGACATTTGTCAAGCGTATAGCCGGGAGCTTCAAGCGAGAACTGCTCACGTACATCCCAGAATTTCTGTGCAAGCTTTTTTGCTCCTGCACCCACTTGCTCTTTATCGTCACCATATACCAGTACAGCACCTTGGTTACGAGGATTATCTCCCCACACATAGCCAATCCAAATACCCGCGTCCACTACACCAGGCATAGCTTCCACTTCAGGAACCATTGCGTAGAGAGATTTGGCAGGTTCAACGCGTGTGCTTGACCATTCTCCGGAAACAAGAACAGGGACAGATACCCATGCCTTATAAGCCGGACGTCCTTTTCCGGAACTAAGCCGTTCAAGCAGATTAACAACACCACGACGATGAGATTCACGACTATCCTCATGAGGAGCTTTACGATAAGTGGTAATCAAATCAGAATAGAGAACAACCTTCAGTGAGAGATTGCCGTGTAGGTCCATCGTAGTTGTTGCAAGGATGTCGTTTCCGATAACCTGGCGTATTCGTTCCATAAATTCACCTTCAGGGTCTTCCACGCCATCTACACTACATGCACCATGCATATAAAACCAAAAAGCATCGTAAGGCATATTCTCCTTTATCTTCTCTATGGTTTTGTCAACAAATTCATAATAGGATTCACGAGTAACGGGCCCACGACCACTTCCTCGTCCCATTAGTGCCGGTAGCCACGTGGCAGCCTGTCCCATGGCCGAATCAGGGCTTAGATAGTCGGGCAATGCAATCTCATGTCCGACTATTGCTTGTCGGTTAGGCATAAAAACACTGTTTTCAATCATGATACCGGCAATGCCTATGCGGGGCTTTTGTTGAGCCGCAATTTGGCTGGTAAACGATAAAATCAACAGATAAAAAAGTGAGAATAAAAGTTTTTTCTTCATGATACGTTCGGGATTTATTATCCGTTTCCGGACGTTTATATTGGATTTACATTATGGTTTTACTTCCTGTGTACAGACAAATATATTTTATTTTATTAGGATGCCCAAAAAAGCTTGTATAGAACTGTATGTTTAACCATCTCATTATATCAATTATCTGATAAGCAATTTCTATTATTAATTTGTTCCCGAGGAAAATATTTATACCTTTGCGACGTATACAAATGAACGTTCAGTTATTAAAGATTAAGTACAGAATAATGAAACAATTAAATTATGGCTTGCTTTTCTTTTTGTTTCTGTTTGTGTCTTGCAATATGCAAGCAAAAGAATCAAAAGAATCAAAGCAAACTGGAAATGAGGAGGTAGTCATGAAGACGATACATTTAACGAAAGCAGAATTTTTAGAAAAGGTAGCCAATTTTGAGGAAAACCCACAAGAATGGAAATATCTAGGCGACAAGCCGGCTATAATTGACTTTTATGCCGACTGGTGTGGTCCGTGTAAAGCTATTGCTCCAATCTTGGAAGAGTTGGCAGCCGAATACGACGGACAAATCTACATTTATAAAATTAATACAGATAAAGAACAAGAACTAGCTGCTGCTTTTGGTATACGTAGCATACCAACATTGCTTTTTGTACCGATGGGTGGAGATCCTCAAATGGCACAAGGTGCAATGCCAAAGCCAGCTTTCAAACAAGCGATTGAATCTGTTTTATTAGGCAAATAAAAACATAGAAATAAGATGGTTGAAAACGCATTATGTTCCTTAAGGGATATATATCGTGCAATCAGAGAATTCGAATTGGAATTTACGGAAAAGCATGACCTTTGTTTGAACGAAGGCATGCTTTTGTGTACACTATGCACGGATATGTATTCATCGAGTGAGATTGCAAAGAAGTTGGGACTAACAAATTCCAATGCTTCTAAGGTTATCCGATCGGTCGAAGAAAAAGGCTTAGTAGAAAGACGTCTTGGGAAAGAAGATAAGCGTCAGATGTATTTTGTATTGACGCCGGAGGGAATGAAGAAGTTGAAGGAAATCAAAGGCTGTGATAAGGAAATTCGTGAAGTTCTTATGGAAATTATGAATAAAAAGGCTATTCAGTGAAATAAGTTCTTTATCTTTGTTATCAAAACTTGGGGAAAGAGCGTATAATTGCATGTTGTTTCCTTAAGATGAGAAAGACCAGACTCTTTATATGAACCCCTTTATATAAATGATGGATGCCGGTAAATTGAACTATTTGTTGTCTCCGTTCTCGTTCTTTTATGGAATAGGAGTAGCGTTGAGAAATAAATTTTTTGACTGGGGGATATTGCCGTCAGAGCAGTTTCCTGTGCCGGTAATTTGTGTTGGCAATCTTGCTGTTGGAGGAACAGGAAAGACTCCGCATACCGAATACCTAATTCGTATGTTGAAGAAGAAATACAAGATAGCCGTATTGAGTCGTGGTTACAAACGGAAAAGTAAAGGCTTTCAATTGGCTGGTCCTCAAAGTACCAGCTTTAATTTAGGCGATGAACCCTATCAAATTTATTCTAAACACCCCGATATTATAGTTGCAGTAGATGCTGATCGCAGAAATGGAATCCGCAAATTGCTTGCATTAGAGGACCCACCGTCTGTGATTCTGCTTGACGATGCCTTTCAACATCGATATGTAACTCCATCCTTTTCAATCGTATTGACAGAGTATTCTCGCCCTTTCTATATGGACAAATTATTACCCTTTGGGCGATTGAGGGAGAGTAAATTTAGTATTGAGCGAGCAGATGCTGTTATCGTAACGAAGTGTAAAAAGGATATCAAGCCTATTGAGTACCGGATAATTGAGAAGAATATGCTTCTCACGGCACATCAGGAAGTATTCTTTACCTCCGTTGTTTATGGAGAGATGAAGCCTGTCTTTCCGGGCGAGTCCGAACCTTGGTCGTTATTGGATATTCGTAAAAAAGATTCTGTCTTGTTGATAGCCGGCATCGCCTCTCCGGATGCATTTATTAAGGAAATGAAAAAGTATACCCAGAATGTTATTCCATTGATTTATCCGGATCATCATTTTTTTGACAAACAAGATATTGCTCATATAGACAAGACCTTTACTGAAATAACTTCCTTGGGCAAGGTAATCATGGTTACCGAAAAAGACGCTGCCCGTTTCAGGGGTATACGTGAAGAACTACCTGAATCCATTCGCAGGTCGATGTATTACCTCCCTATAACGATTGACTTCTGTACACGAAGCAAAGAAGAATTTCACGAAATGATTAACAAACATATTGTTTCATTTCAACGAGAAAATAGTATAAAATAAAGAAATGAATAGAACTGAAATTTCTAGTTTAGGCGAATTTGGACTAATTCGTCATCTCACAGACAAAATTGAACTTAAAAATCCCAGCAGCCTCAAAGGAGTAGGAGACGATGCTGCCGTGTTGGAATATAAAGACAAGTTGACCCTTGTATCGACCGATTTATTGCTGGAAGGAATCCATTTCGATCTGATGTATGTTCCCTTGAAGCATTTGGGATATAAATCGGCCGTAGTGAACTTCTCGGATATATACGCAATGAATGGTCGTCCCAAACAGATTACCGTATCCTTAGGTATTTCCCGTCGCTTTTCAGTAGAAGATATGGAGTCATTCTACGAGGGATTGAAGCTTGCTTGTGATATCTATGGTGTAGACTTGGTTGGAGGAGATACCTCTTCATCATTGACCGGCTTTACAATCAGTGTCACCTGTATTGGAGAGGTTGAGAAAGGAAAAGAAGTATACCGTAGCGGAGCTCAAGAGACCGATTTGATTTGTGTCTCCGGCGACTTAGGTTCGGCCTATATGGGATTGCAGTTGTTGGAACGAGAAAAGCATATTTATAAAGGAGAGACCGACTTTAAGCCTGATTTCTCGGGTAAAGAATATCTTTTGGAACGTCAACTGAAACCAGAAGCACGTAAGGATATCATCGAAGCATTGGAGAAAGCAGGCATTCAGCCTACTTCAATGATTGATATCTCCGATGGATTGGCATCCGAACTTTTGCATATCTCCAAAGATAGTAATGTAGGTTGTCAGGTTTACGAAGAGAGAATACCGATTGACTTCCAGACAGCAGCCATGGCTGAGGAGTTTAATATGAATTTGGTAACAGCGGCCCTTAATGGTGGCGACGATTACGAATTGCTCTTTACCGTACCCCTTTCCAAGCACGAAGAAGTATCGGCTATGAAAGGAATTAAGGTGATAGGGCATATCACAAAAGCCTCATTGGGCAATTATTTGATTGGCCGCGATGGAGGTGAGGTCGAATTAAAAGCACAAGGTTGGGCCGTTCAGAAATAAAATTTCAAAAAACGCATCAAACCCCTTGTGGATTCAAAAAGATCGTGTATCTTTGCACCCGTTAAAACAAGGTGCCATAGCTCAGTTGGTAGAGCAAAGGACTGAAAATCCTTGTGTCCCCGGTTCGATTCCTGGTGGCACCACTTTTTAAGAAGGCAAAACGATGTAAATCCCTGAATTTCAAAGAAGTTCGGGGATTTTTCTTTTCCAAGAATAGGCAAAATTAGTGGGATTGAAGCAAACCATACGTCCTTATTCAAGGGACTGTTTTTAAAAGCCCGGAATGTTCCACTGCGAGGTGTTTACTTCATTCTTTTACAGCACGTTGCACTATTTTACATAACAGGGTTCTCGGTTCGATTTCCTAACTTTGTATCATTAAAAATCGAGCCGTATGGAAAGAAAAAGATTCAGCGTGTTGTTCTTCATCAAGCGTAGCAAACTGTTAAAAAACGGGGAAGCTCCCGTGCGTGTACGTGTCACTTATGACCGCCTATACGTGGAACTTCAACTAAAGCGGAGCGTAAAAGTCCCACTCTGGTCGCAGGAAAAAGAGAAATCGACAGGCAAAGACCGAAACTCCGTAGAACTTAACCATTACATTGACGCCCTGCGTGTGAAATTCTATCAGATTTACCAAAATTTGGAACTGGAGGGAAAGATTGTCTGGAGGAATAAAGTACAGATACAGGCAGGTATAACGGTACAACGGAGTTTATATGACGAACCAGAGGAATGGAGCGCAGATAAGGAACATTTGACGGATGCGGAGCGGTATAGCGATAAAATTTTGCGTACTCCGAATCTGTACGGTTATTTCACTGCATCCTATACACCGGTAAAACCGTTTACAATAGCGTTTAACGGTAATTATACCGGGCGAATGTATGTACCTCATCTGATGTCTGAAGTGAATGGGACGGCGGATGTTTTGGTGAAGAGTCCGGATTTCTTTGAATTGGGAGTCAAGTTGAGCTATGATTTCAGGTTGACGGCAGCCATGACCTTGCAACTTAACCTGGGTATCCAGAACCTGTTCGATTCCTATCAGAATGACTTCGACAAAGGGGCAACCCGTGACTCCGGCTACATTTACGGTCCGGGAACTCCCCGCACCTACTATGCGGGGGCAAAGTTCAGTTTTTGATTTTCCTTTATGGACGCCTGTTCGTTATTTCATTTCCTTCTTATTTAAACTTTCGATTCAGGCGTCCATACGCGGGTTCTTTATGTTGTTGTAGATTGTAAAAGAATAGACGAAATTTTGGGAGAACTATGTCAAGATAAAAGAAAAATTGATCGTTAACAGTGTTTAACGAATAAGATGGGGTCATTTGGGGCGTTCTTTTGTCTTTTGGTAAAACAAACTCAAAGTGGAAGAACTGCGACATAGAAAAAATATAGACCAATTGTTACATGACAAATCTTTTATTCTTTGGTGTCTGTTTCCTACAGAGGAATCGGATAAACAATGGAAGGAGAATTATTTGTCACTTTATCCTGAAGAAGCGGAGACTTTGATGTTGGCTAGAGAGAAGGTTTGCCGACTTAAATTCAACCACGTACAACTTGCCTTTGCGGAAAAGACTGCATTGAAAAAAAGAATTCTGGATAATTACGAGAAACACCGTAAGCCTAAATATATTAGGTTAAGTTGGCTGTCTGCGGCTGCTTGCTTGTTGATATTCTGTTTTTTGGGATCTTTATACTTGCAGTATCAAGAAGTGTCGAATGTGGAATTGAGCACTTCGGTCTTAGCTGATGTCAAAGTGGATCCGGAACAAAAAGAAGTTGAACTTCATTTGTCAAAGGAAAAAATCCAGGTTACGGATAATTCTACAATTTCAGTCGATAAAAAGGGTAATGTACAAGTTGCTGAAATAGAAATAAAATCAATTGATCGAAAGCAACATTCTGAGCAGGAAAAAGAAGACGAACATCTGAACATGTTGAGTGTCCCAAATGGGCGACGATCTTCATTGATCTTGTCTGATGGGACAAAAGTATGGATTAATTCAGGAACGGTATTGCAGTTTCCTGAAACATTCGAGAAAGAGAAAAGAGTGCTCTATGTGAACGGGGAAATCTATATTGAAGTAGCCAAACATCCCCAATGGCCTTTTTATGTTAAAACGAATCAAATGGAAGTACAGGTTTTAGGTACTTCTTTCGGGATTACTGCGTATGATGACGAAATTTTCCAGACTGTCGTATTAAAAGAAGGAAGCGTCTTTGTTAAGAATAACCAGGGAAATGGACAGACAATTCAACCTAACCAATGTCTGATGGTTGAAAAAGAAGAAATGACCGTCAAGGACGTTGATGTTTATGATTATATCTCATGGATAGATGGTGTACTTCAATTTCATGAGAAAAGTTTGCAAAAGGTGTTGAACAGCTTATCACGCTATTATCGTGTCCGTTTTGACTGCCCTATGGAGATTGGGCAGATAAAGTGCTCGGGTAATTTGGTCTTGTTTGATGACATTGACCAAGTCTTGCAGACACTTCAACGGACTCTCTCTATTTCTTTTAGCCATCGGGATGAAGTAATAAAAATAGAATATGTTCATAAATAATAAAAAGCCTATGAGAAAACATACAAAGTGAAGTTTAATTGAAACCAAGTATTTGGTAATATGAATCATGTGATTTTTTTTAATAATTTATGCTATCATGAAATATCAAAAATTAAAAAGAAATTTGTACACAGCATGCGTAGTCGCAAATTTATTTTTGATTCCTAGTCCTGTACTTTGGGCTGAACAATCATATGCGCAGTCTACGCGTTTGTCATTGGAATTATCCAACGCAACGATCAGTGATGTTTTTGCATCTGTTGAGAAAAATAGTGAATATCGTTTCTTTTATTCTGACGCAGTTCGTGCGGAATTATACCGGAATGTCGATGTGAATATTAAGAATAAAACCATTGACCGAATCTTATCGGAAGTTTTGGATGGTACGAATCTGACGTATTTCCTTAACGACAGACAGGTGATGATTATCAGGAAAGAGGAAAAAACGCAGCAAGAGAAAAAAATATCAATCAACGGAACTGTCAGAGATGCCCAACAGGAACCTTTGCCCGGAGTCAACGTATTGGTCAAAGGTACGACTATCGGTACGACGACGGATATCGATGGAAATTATTTTATCAGCGTTCCCGATAAGAATGCAGTGCTAGTCTTCAGTTATATCGGCTTTGAATCGCAAGAAGTGAAGGTTGGTGGACAAATCAATATCAATGTCAATATGTCAGAAGAGTCTAATAGCCTTGATGAAGTGGTGGTTGTCGGCTATGGCTCTCAGAAAAGAGCTTCTGTAGTCGGTTCTATCACGGCGATAGAGCCTGCTCAGTTACAACAAGGGACTACCCGTGCCGTGTCTAACAATCTGGCAGGACAATTGGCTGGTGTGATTGCCGTACAACGTAATGGTGAACCGGGATCTGATGGTTCGGATTTTTGGATTCGCGGTATCTCTTCTTTTAAGAGGACTGGTGTTTCGCCATTGGTGTTGGTCGATGGGATTGAGCGTACGCTGGATGACTTGTCGGCTGCCGAAATCGAATCGTTTTCCGTACTAAAGGATGCGGCGGCTAGTGCTGTATATGGCGTACGAGGTGCAAACGGTGTCATCCTTGTGAAAACGAAGAGAGGTCAATTGGGAAAACCGAAAGTCAATTTCCATTTGGAACAAGGTTTTACCAAGCCGACACAGTTGCCTGATTATATCGGTTCGGTAGATTATCTTTCCTTGATGGATGAATTGTATATGGATGCCGGTAATCCGAATCCGCTTTATGGAGAGGAAATGATCAACAACTACCGTAATAATGTAGATCCGGAGTTATATCCGAATGTCAATTGGTTGGATGCCGTATCGAAAGACATGGCTTCCAATACGCGTGGAGATTTGACTATTACCGGTGGTAGCGATATCCTTCGTTATGCGTTGGTCGCATCGTATTATGGTGAACGAGGCATCTTTGTTCGGGATGAAAGTAAGGATTGGGATTCGTCTACACGCTTGAACAAATATAATATTCGTTCGAATGTGGATATCAATGTGACGAAGACGACTGTTGTGGGCATTAGTATCGGTGGTTACCTGCAAGAACAGAACGGTATGGCTGTCAGTGGACAGGATGTCTGGAATCATGCATTTGAGACGCCTCCATTCGTTCATCCGATCCAATATTCAGAGGGACGTGATGTACGTGTCCGGGAACGAACTAATCCATGGGCAGAAGCAACACAACATGGTTATCAGACAACATCCAGCTCCAAAGTTGAATCATTGTTCTCGGTTGAACAAGATCTGAAATTTATTACTCCCGGTTTGAAATTCAAAGGTCTGTTTTCTTTTGACCGCTATTCGAAGTCGTGGGTGAAACGGCATCGCACACCAACCTACTACAATCCGGCTACGGGCCGTGATGAGGAAGGTAACTTACTGCTGAGTGTCGGAACGGACGGACAGGAGTTCCTCGATACGGAAAACAAAGGCGAATGGGGTAATAAGGCTACTTACTTGGAAGGAAATATCACGTACGATCGTACGTTTGATGGGAAACATGCCGTCAACGCCATGTTTCTTTATAACCAACGCGACTATCAGGACGGCAATGTCGTCCCTTTCCGCCGCATGGGTATCGCCGGACGTGCTTCCTATACGTATGACAATCGCTACATTGCCGAATTTAACTTTGGATATAACGGCTCCGAAAACTTCACGAAAGGGAACCGCTTTGGTTTCTTCCCCTCTGTGGCTGTCGGCTATATGCTCTCAGAGGAAAAATTCATGGAGAAATACAAAGATACTTTTTCTAAGATCAAATTCCGTGCTTCTTGGGGGTTGACCGGTAATGACCAGTTGGATGGCCGTCGTTTTGCCTTTTTGCCGACCATTGATACGGATGGCAGTTATAAATGGGGAGTCAACAACGATTATAACCGTGCTTCCCGTTTTGAAGGAGAATTTGGGGTGATGAATCTGACTTGGGAAACGGTTGAGAAACTGAATGTCGGAACCGAAATAGGTTTATGGAATGCCTTGGATTTGCAAGTGGATTGGTTTAAAGAGCAGCGTCGGGACATCTTTATGCAGCGTAACAACATTCCGTCGGCAGCCGGATTCCGCAAAACGCCGTGGGCAAACTATGGTAAGGTGGATAATATCGGTGTGGATTTGTCGCTGACTTACAACCAACAGATTACAAAAGATTTACATATCGGTTTTAGAGGTACGTTTACATATGCTCACAATACGATTGTCGAAATGGATGAAGCGCTCGGTGTTATGGGAACGAACCGCCAACGGACGGGACATTCTGTGAACGAACTGTTCGGGTTAGTGGCAGACGGGCTCTTTACGGAAGATGATTTTGTTACTAATGATAAAGGGGATCTGGTGTTGAAAGAAGGTATTCCGTCGCATACGTTTAACAGTGTGCGTCCCGGTGATATTAAATATGTGGATATTGACGGTGACGGATCGATCACAAATAAGGATGAGGTTGCCATGGGAGGAACGGTCAATCCGGAAATTGTTTATGGTTTCGGGGCGACAGCCCGTTATAAGCAGGTCGATTTCAATGTCTTTTTCCAAGGAAACGGTAAGACTCATCGTTTCATCGGTGGTGTGGCTTCGAACTTCTTGCCCGGATCTTCACAAGGTGCAATGGGCAATGTCTTGACTAACTACAATGACCGCTGGACTCCGGAAAATCCGAGCGAAGATGTTTTCTATCCGCGCCTAAGCTATGGGGCGAATACGAACAACAGCCAGAATTCGACTTGGTGGCTGCGTAATATGAGCATGCTGCGTATGAAGGATATAGAAGTCGGATATACGTTGCCCAAACGTTGGATGAGTCGGATCGGATTGGAAAATATCCGCCTGTATGCTAAAGGGTCAAATTTATTGACATTCTCGGCTTTTGATCTCTGGGACCCGGAACTTGGTACGCAGAACGGTGCGAAATACCCGATTATGAAATCTGTCTCATTCGGTATTGATGTTAATTTCTAATTTGAGTTTAAGTTTATAAAAATAGAATCATGAAACTGTTTAAATACATAACGATAGCTTTTTCAAGTCTTTTTATGTGTGGTTGTTCGGACTATTTGGATAATGCTCCGGATGATACGTTGACAATGGAAATGGTCTTCAATGATAGAATTCGTACAGAGGATTGGTTATCAGGCGTATATAATCGTATTCCAGATAATTATTGGGATTTGTTGAAAGTTTGGGGGTATGACTCGATGGGGGATGATTTGGATCCGTCGCAGCGTTGGTATCAATGGTGGGGGAATTCACTGAACTTCATCATCGGACAGTGGTTTACTAGTTCGACCTGGGATGCTGCCATTTGGAGTGCGAACCCGATTCGTATTCGTTCGGCTTATCTTTTCATTGAAAATGCTCACGCGTTGCCGGATCAGGGGGTGAGTGAGGCTAACATCGAACGGATGAAGGATGAATGTCGTTTTTTGATTGCCTATTATTATTGGCAAATGATTGAAGCTTATGGAAGTGTTCCTTTTTTCGATGGACTGGCAGATGTGAATGATCCGAATTTGATGCGTGGACAAATGCCTTTCGATGAAATGGTAGATTGGATTGATGCACAGTTGGTTGACCTTTCCAAGAAACTTCCGGCTTCTTACTTGAATGAATCTACACAATTTTATGGTCGTGCCACTTCCATCATGTGTTTGGCGGTTCGTGCCCGTATGTTGTTGTTTGCTGCAAGTCCGTTGGTAAATGGGAACGAATGGTATGCAGGTTTCAAAAATTATGATGGTAAATTCCGGTTCAGCCAAACTTACGATCCTGCAAAATGGAAACGTGCCGCAGATGCTAACCGGGAGTTGATCGAAGCAGCACATGCTGCCGGTCATGATTTGGTACGTGAATATAATGCCGATGGCAGTATTGATCCTTTCATGTCTTGTTATAATGTGTTTTTCCTGCGCGGCGATCAGAATCCGGAAGCTCTGTTCATCCGTTCCGACTGTAATTTCAGTGAGTTTGAAAAACATGCTACTCCGCGTGGAGCATCCGGTAACGGCGGTTTGGGTGTCTATCAGACATTGGTCGATGCCTTCGCCATGAAGGATGGTTCCCTTCCGATTACCGGTTATGATGGCAATTATGGAAAACCGATTATCAACAAGGAATCCGGCTATACGGAACGCGGTTTTTCTGCGCAAAAGGATATCCGTAAAACTAAGTACAATCTTTACCGTAATTGTCCGGGAGCTACAGTCGACTCGGTTGGCGCAGATGGTTGTACCTATAATCAAGTGGCTGCCTCCGGCACTTACAATATGTATGTCGGTCGTGAACCTCGTTTCTATTTGACGGTGATGTGGAATCGTCAGTGGTATCATCAGGCAGAACGTGAAGTACAAATGATGTCGAACGAACAAGACGGCGGTCCTACGCATGACGCTCCGCAAAACGGTTATCTGAACCGTAAGAAAGTCTCATTGGATCAAAACCAGCGTAACGGTATACATCCGTATCGTCCGGGTATCCTTTACCGTTTGGGCGAGGCTTATCTGAATTATGCCGAGGCTTTGAATGAGTGCGATCCGGGTAATCCTGACATCTTGAAGTATCTGAACTTGATTCGTGAACGTGCCGGTATGCCGCAGTATGGAACCGGAAAGGATAGTAATGGTTTTGATAAAATTCCATTGAACGGCCAGGATGAGGTGCGCGAAGCGATCTATCATGAACGTCGCGTAGAACTTTGCTGTGAAAACGGCTTGCGTTATTTAGACCTCCGTCGTTGGAAGAAAGCGGAAGAAGTGTTGAATCAACCTATGTATGGTATGAATTTCAGTGGAACGAAGTTGTCGGATGATCCAAATGATGATGCTGCATTCTTCAAGCGCACGCAATATATCAAACGTGTCTACGAGCGTAAATTCTATTGGTATCCGATCTATCAAGATCAAATAGATAAAGACCCGACACTTGTTCAGGCTCCGTTCTGGGACAAGTGAGAATGTACAAAAAGTTATTCGTAATGCTAAAGAGGGGCAAAACTGCCCCTCTTTATTGTTTATCTCAGGAACATCAGTAGAAACAATAGTTCAATTTTTCCTTGTTGCATACGTTCTATGGCACGGTAGATCATTTTTCGCACACTTTTGGGAGTGATATTAAGTATTTCGGAAATTTCTTGTATGGAGAGTGCTTTGATAAAGCGCAAATATATGACTTCCCGCTGCTTGTTTGTCAGTAAATTCAATAGGTTTTCAACCTCTTTCTCATAGTTTCTTCTTTCTTCTTCATCTTCCATTAAAGCTTCGGCATCAACTTCTATTTTGAAATCGTATTCGACTTCTTCATCTAAGCTAAGCCAGTTCGCCTGTTTACGTAAAGATGTTATTATCTTGTTCTTGAGAGCACTAAACAGATAGGATTTCGGAGAACCGAGAATTTCTATTTTATCAGCCGATTCAAACAAGTGCAAAAAGAGATCATGTATTGCATCTAATACAAAATCTTTTTCCACTCCGAAGGCTATTCCATAGGCGAACAACTCATCTATATAGTTCTCATACCATTTATCAATTTCTGATTTGATATTTGACATTTCGTATTGGTACAGTGAAATTTAAAACCGCAAAAATATAGAATCTCATTCGAATAGGCAATGAAATATCAAGGCTACGCACCAAAATTGTAATTGCCTTAGTTGTTCAACAGGGTGACCGTATCACAATTTTCTAAGGTCATGATCTCTATACGGAGTTTTCACAAATCCTCTATCACTCTATCACTACGAAGGTTATGGCTATTAATATTCAAGCGTTAGAGGCTGTGATACAGGACGTTTTCCTCTATCACTCCTCTATCACTTCTGACACATTGTGTCTCGTCCTGATTTTGGTTGACTGTGTATTAAAAAAATCCTGTTATAGGTTGTCTATAAATGTAAAAAAACAGACAATCCTTTCTTAATCCTAAAATAAGTTACCTTATCCTGTTTCACTACAGGACAGGGGGCTTTTCACAGCCAAACTCATCGGCCGGGGAGCGCCCAAGCGGCAAGGGGCAGGGCCACCTGTCCCGACGAGCGTTTCCGGTCTCTGTTCTATTTTGTTGCAAATATATCAGTTTGATCCTGTTCATAAAAGAATAGCTTGTTTACGTTTATAAATAGTTTTCCATTTTCTTTTTAAAGGCCCCTTCTTCGCATGCGCCTCTTCAGGTGTCAACATTTCCACACTACTGTGAGGGCGCCGGGTGTTATAAATATCGATCACTTTCCTCACTATATCCCGAGCCTGGCCGAGCGTTGTTATCATTTCTTTATTCAACCATTCTTCTTTTAATATTCCATTGACACGTTCAGCTATTGCATTCTCTCTGGGATCTCCGTTTTCTGTCATACTTATACGACATTTAATGCCTTGTAAAATTGAGATATAATCTTTGCTACAATATTGTACTCCTCTATCCGAATGATGGATCAGATCGCTTCCCGGGGGAAGTGTTTCCAAGGCCATATTCAACGCTTTTATCGGACCGGACATCTCCAGGGAATCCTCCAGGGCCCAACCGACAATCTTACGGGAGTATGCATCTGTGAGCAAACTCAAATAATAGAATCTCCCTTCGACATTGCGGACATAAGTGATATCAGCTACATATAACTGATTGGCTGATAGCGGATCATAATCTTTTATCAGATTTGGATACTTATGAAAACGGTTCCATGACAGAGTTGTTACCGGCCGATAAACCCTGGAATGTCTGATCAACAAACCATTGTCGCGTAGCAAGTCAAAAAACTTATCGCGCCCTATATCCAAATCAGGATGTATCTTGGTTTTTAGGATATGATACAACTTACGACCACCTAAAACCGGTTGGTCCTGACGCAGGCTGTTTACCATTTTAAGGATTATTTCCTCACACAACAATTCCGATTGTAACTGTTTTTCTCTCTTATAATAGGCTTGCTTGCTATACCCAAACAACGAACAACAATCAGGGATACTTATTTCCGGCTGATTGTCATGAAGCCTTTTCACTGCTTGGTGCCAGAGTTTTTTCGGATATCGATGTTATAGTGTTCATTGGCTAGTTCTATTAGGATTTCCATCGCACGGCGATGAGCTTGCTCATGCTTCAGTTCCTTCTCTTTATCCTTTAACTCCAACTCTTTTTGTTTGAGGGCGCGTTCCAGTTCTTTGATCCGTTTGGAAAGATCCGATTCGTTTTCTGTCATTTTTATTGATCGCTTTTTGAGTTTCAGTGGTTTTATTGACACTGATGATTGTCTTTTTGCCTCAAATTTACGAATCCAATGCGATATTACCGTAGGGTCGCTTATGGAATATTTAAAGGCGATCTCTTTACGGCTTACTCCTAAGCGATATTCACCTATAGCTGCTAGGCGAATCTCCAAAGGATAAGGTTCACCCTTGCGACGAGTCAATGACTTCTCTTTTTTCATCTTTGTTGACTTTTATGAAGTCAACCTATTTCAGGACGAGACAGGATGTTAAAAGATTGGCTATTTCTCCAGTTTGCGGCGTATGCGACTAACTGTTTCAGGAGTAACCCCTAAGAAAGAAGCTATACTTTTCAAGGGTACAGTATCTTTAAGGTCAGGACAACGTTTCATTAGTCTTTGATATCGTATTTCAGGTGTACAATACGAATCGAGCAATCGTTCATACACCATTTCATATAGATTTTCAGCTACATATCTTCCTAATCGTTGAGTTTCCATATTCGTTTCCCAACATTCTATAATATCATGGCGTGATATTTCATAAACAGAACAGTCTGTTAATGCTTGAATGCTCACAGCTGACAGACAACTTTTCATAAAAGAAGAATAGTCACATACAAATTCATCGGTAAAAGCATATCCTACAATGTGCTCTTCTCCTTCTTCGTCAATATGCGTATATTGAAATGTGCCATGTTTCACCCAACCGGCAAAACGTTCTATCTCATTTTGTCGGATAAAGAAATCTTTCTTATGGTAAGTACGCAATATCCCTTTTCTCGCAAATAAATCTTTTACATGGGAATAGTCCAAATTATTGAGATATGTATTAAAATCATTCATTATCGTAAGCTATTTGTTCAGTTTGTGGCGGATGCGACTGATTGTTTCAGGTGTGACTTGTAAGAAAGAAGCCACTTCTTTCAACGTAATGTGCTCTTGAATGTCGGGGCATCTGTTCAATAAATCAAGATAAAGTTCTTCCGTAGTTTTACAGTACATATCCAATAATCTATGATACATCAACAAGTATGATTGTTCGACAAGCGTACACTTTATTTGCATGGTTTCGGCATTTGTCGTAAAAAATTCCTCTGCCGTTGAATATGGTAGATAGTAAATCTTTGAATCGCAAACAGCCTCAATAGTGACTAATGACGGTCGGTCGGGATTTATGAATGTGCATAAACTCCCCGCAAATTCATTTGAAAAAGTATATCCTACTATATGTATATTTCCTCTTTCATCCACATGGGTATATCTCAATAAGCCGTTTTCAATATAAGCCCCCCGGCGGTTCATTTTACCCTGAACAGAGAACTGTTCTCCCTTTTTGAGTTCGATATAAGCTCCATGTTCCAAGATAAAATGTTTTAATAATTCCAATCGGGAATGCTTACCGTATTGTGCATTGAAGTTCTTCATATGTTTGATATTGTTAGGGGATGATATTTTTACTAATCTCATGTTTTAGGCAAAACTACAACTTTATTGTAGTTTTACAAAGACATTATTGGCATTTAAAGGAATATAACTATTTTTGTAGCAGAGTATTGAAACAGTGGAAACATAAGGCAAATTAAAGAATTTCGCTCGTTTCTATATCGTTACCCATTATTCTATACACTTCTTATAAATATCTGTTATTCAATAGATAATATTCTTATTTTCGTTTTACGAAAACGATAATGTAGCATTTGAAAATATATAAATGCTAAAAAAAACTTCTTGGAGATTTGATAATTCCAAATAAATATCTACCTTTGCACACAGAAATCGAACCTAAGACACAAAATTGTGTTGAATGGTGAAAAGTTGTGAAAACCTTATTCAAGGGACTAACATCGTAATAAAGATATAACTTATTGAGAGATAGTGTCATACAAACCGATTTTCGGTTGCTGGTGGCACCACAGAAAAAGCCTGAAAGAGTACTCTTTCAGGCTTTTTCTTTTTTAGGGCGATAGTCCAGATTAGGGCGACGGAGGATCACTGTAAAAAAATGGATCAATCCTAAAAGTCGGTTGGTGAATGTTTATAGAAAAAATGGTTTTAAGCCTAAAGATGAAGAAAAGTGTATCTCTTACTCCTCTGAATTGAGCTCTAAAGGCTTTTACTGTGCTACGATGAATCTCTTTAATGAGCTTTTCTGTACTGGATTTAGATTCTTTATCTGTTGTTTTCGTTGCCATAATCTTTAGCTTTGACAGTGAATAAATATGATCTTTTTTCTACCAAAACACTTAAACGATTAGACTATAAAGCGGTAACTTTATTATTTTTCAAATGGATCATCAAATATAATAGATTAAGTTTTACACTATAATATATTTGCCTATATCGGCAAAAATGAGTATTTTTAATGCAAAATCAATTCAGGATTTGCCGATAACAGCAATATATAAGATTTATGCAATATTTATCAGTCAGTCAGTTTGCCGAGAAATGGGGTGTTCCTGAAAGAACTATTCGCAATTATTGTGCTACAGGGAAGATAAAAGGAGCTTTCTTAACAGGTAAAACGTGGAATATACCGGAAGATGCCCTTTTGCCTCAAAAGAGTAGTAGCCGTTTTAGTGATAATCTTTTGCTCAATATCCTTAAAGAGCAAAAAGATATGAAACTGAAAGGCGGAATCTACCATCGTACACAGATCGATTTAACTTTCAATTCCAATCGCATAGAAGGAAGTAAGCTTACAGAGGAGCAGACTCGTTATATCTTTGAAACAAATACAATAGGAGTAACCAACGAAACTATTAATGTGGATGATATAATCGAGACATCCAATCACTTTCGGTGTATTGACCTGATTATTGAAAAAGCAAAGTCAAAACTTACAGAGTCTTTTATAAAAGAGCTACATTATATACTAAAGTCCAGTACTTCGGATAGTAGAAAAGATTGGTTCAGGGTAGGCGATTATAAGAAGTTACCTAACGAAGTAGGGGGAATGGAAACGTGTCCTCCTAATGAAGTTCAAAATGCGATGAAAGAACTGCTCAGTAGCTATCACTCTAAGAAAGACAAGACCATTGAAGATATAATTGAGTTCCATTATAAATTTGAATGTATGCATCCATTTCAAGACGGCAATGGGCGTGTTGGTCGGCTTATCATGTTTAAGGAATGTCTGGCTAATAACTTAATCCCTTTCATAATTGATGAGGATCTGAAATGGTTTTATTATCGTGGACTACAGGAATGGGAGAAAGCGCATGGCTATTTAATTGATACATGCCTCACAGCTCAAGATAAATATAAAGCGATACTCGACTATTTCAAGATCGTTTACTAATCCTCATCTTTAGAATAAGAAGGACCTGATATTTTTCCTATATTTGTAATAAGCAGTTTTGTAACTAGCGAGCGAAGCGATGAAAATAAATCGTGTGCTAAATCGTGTGGATTTGCAATTTTAAGAAACTGACCTCCAAAACATAAGATTGCCGGGAGGCAAATCTAAATGCCTTAAGCATATTTATCAACATAAAATACAAATGATGGAAAAATTTTTAAAACTTATGACGCTGATTACGCTTGGTGCAATGACAGTGTTTACATCATGCAGCAAAGACGACCCCGAACCTGAACCCTCTTTTGAAAATAAGCAGGTTACACTTTACGATCTACAAAAGCAACCCGTAGCTTACATTGATTATGATGATGAAAAAACTATCTACTTATGGGAAGGAATTCCTGTTGCTTATCTCGTTCCTGTTGAAGATGAAGAGGTGAAAGATGCAAATGCAGTCTTTGGCTTCAATGGTAAATGTATAGGTTGGTATTGTGATAGCATCATGTATGACACTAACGGCTATGCCGTAGGAGCTGAAAAGGGAATCAAGAGGGGTTCTATATTGACTACGATAGTGAATGTTGAAACAGCCAAAGGGGTTAAACATGTAAAGCCAATCAAACACGTAAAGGAAGTCAGGCCCGTCAGACACATTCTGGGAGACAGTTGGAGTGAAGTCTTACTGACGGATTTCCTAAATGAAGGGATAAAGGACAATTTTGCCAACTGAGTCCTTTCCTGACA
This sequence comes from Bacteroidota bacterium, assembly GCA_023429375.1. Lineage (GTDB taxonomy): Bacteria > Bacteroidota > Bacteroidia > Bacteroidales > Tannerellaceae > Massilibacteroides. The sequence goes on from JAEYVY010000007.1 coordinate 577,305, forward strand.
AGGTAAATACAGACCAAAGATTGAAGCATATTGGATCATTCCTAAAAGTCGGCTGGTGTCAAAATATTGGTCTTTGTGTCTAAAAAAGAGAAAAGGAGTGAGCCGATATTCTTCGTACAGTATTTCCTATTCTGGATAGTTGATTATTTCGATACTGTTAATATCGAAGACGAGGAGGAACGTATAGATTTCATCTGGATGAGAGGTAACTTGTTCCATCAGAATATGCAAATAATTTTAGTCACCCACAATCTATGAGAAAACACGTTGTTTTTCCTCGATTCAGGGATGCAAGAACCTCGTTTTATACAAAGGCTTCTTTCCAGTTTTACATCCAACCTATGCAATTGAATAATACAAATCGTGTAGCTTTGTGTTATAATATAAATATCAATACAAACACGCACTCTTATGACTAAACGATTGATCGTTGCTTCAATGCTTACGGCTGTCCTTTCGGTATGTTCGATGGGAGGGGCTATTGCCTCAGATAAAAAAGAGGCTGATAAAATGTATAATAACCCGGTTGTTGATTATAGCATGCCCGATCCGACACTTATAAAGGCGGCTGACGGTTATTTCTATCTCTATGCTACTGAAAATATTCGGAACCTTCCTATTCTTAAATCCAAAGATTTAACCAATTGGGAATTTGTGGGTACAGCCTTCAGCGACGAAACTCGTCCGAATTTTGAACCTAAGGGAAATATCTGGGCTCCAGACATTAATTATATTAATGGCAAATACGTTTTGTACTATTCCATGTCGGTCTGGGGTGGCGAAGAGACTTGTGGTATTGGTATAGCCGTATCGGATAGTCCTGCAGGGCCATTTACAGATAAAGGGAAATTATTTAGAAGCAATGAAATCGGGGTAACGAATTCCATCGATCCTTTTTATATCGAAGAGGAAGGGAAGAAATACTTAATCTGGGGAAGCTTTCGTGGAATTTACGGCATAGAACTTTCTGAGGATGGATTAGCTATTAAAGAGGGAGCCGAGAAAAAGCGGGTTGCGGGAACGGCATTTGAAGGTTCTTATATTCATAAGCGTAATGGCTATTATTATTTCTTTGCTTCTGTTGGCTCTTGTTGCGAAGGGGTGAAAAGTACGTATCGCTTAGTTGTTGGTCGCTCGAAGAATTTATTTGGACCGTATGTCGACAAATCCGGGAAAGACATGCTGGATAATGGCTATGAATTGGTCATCGATAAGAATGAACGTTTTGTAGGAAACGGTCATTGCTCTGAAATCGTTAAAGATAGCAAGGGGCAAGATTGGATTTTTTATCACGGGGTTGATGTCAATAATCCGAATGGAAGAATCTTGCTTTTAGATCAAGTCAAATGGACGAAGGATAACTGGCCCTATATAGAAGGTGGCACACCATCTTTGAAGGCAAAAAAGCCGGTATTCTAAATGAGCAAGCTGATCCATTGATATATAAGTGTTTGCTAAAGAGAACTTTCTGATAAATCAAGTTGTTTATTTAGAAAATAACCTTATTAAACATCTTGTTTATGAAAAATGCAGAACCGTATCTAATTTTCGATGGTAATTGTGCGAAAGCATTTGCTTTCTATGAAACTGTGTTCAATGCAAAGACTGCAAGCATCACTTATTATAAAGATATTCCTTCGACGACAGAGGAGATTTCAGCAGATGACATGGAACGTGTTGTGCATGTGATTCTCCCGATAAGCAAAGAGGTCTCCTTGATGGGTGCCGACTGCACTACGAAAATGAAAAATACGGTAGGAGACAATGTCTGGCTTACACTCAATGCAGAGAGTGCAGACGAAGCACGAGAAGTGTTTGAGCGTCTGTCTGAAAACGGCAAAATCGTTATGCCATTAGAGAAAACCTTCTGGGCAGAATTATACGGAATGCTAACGGATAAGCTTGGCATCTGTTGGATGATAAACTATCAGGATCCTAATTCTATTGGAGAATGTGGCATGTAATCAGGCCTAAAAAATGAAAGTTTTAGAGCTTATTTTTTAAGCGTCATCCCGATGTCGCAAACTTATGATAATCAAGGCGTAGAAACATCCCGATCGTTTTCAAAAAACATCCCGATGCTTTTTAAAAACGTTCGGGATGTTTTTTGAAAACGATCGGGATGATTTTTGAGAATCTTTGAGACATTGATATTCATGCTCTGAAAATTTTAGACTGACATCGAGATGAATATTTTTTTACGATGCTCAGAAATCAGGTTTTTATCCGTTAATTTTTTTCATGGCTGCAATCGAGTCGAGTACCTTGCAAGAGAATCCCCACTCATTGTCATACCAAGCAACCACTTTAACAAAAGTAGGGCTTAACATGATACCTGCTTTCTCATCAAAAATAGCCGTATTTGAATTTCCAATCATATCTGAAGAAACCACATCGTCGGCCGTATAACCGAGATAGCCTTTCAGTGCGCCTTCGGATGCTTCTTTCATGGCTTTGCAAATCTCTTGATATGTAGTTGGTTTAGTTAATCTGGCGGTAAGGTCTACTGCAGATACATCGAGTGTAGGTACTCTGAATGACATACCTGTCACTTTCCCGTTTAGTTCTGGAATGACTTTGCCTACTGCTTTAGCTGCACCTGTTGTTGATGGAATAATATTACCAGAGGCGGCACGTCCTCCGCGCCAATCCTTCATAGATGGTCCGTCAACCGTTTTTTGTGTAGCCGTTGTTGAATGTATGGTACTCATCAGGGCTTCTTCAATTCCGAATTGCTCATGCAATACTTTTGTTATCAATGCCAAGCAGTTCGTAGTGCATGATGCATTAGATATGATTGTGGTTCCTTTGGTATATCTATCGTCGTTTACACCCGGAACAAACATAGGGGTGTTGTCTTTAGACGGTCCGGACATCACTACATAACTGGCACCGGCAGCAATATGTGCTTGTGCTTTTTCTTTAGTCAAAAACAATCCTGTTGATTCTACTACATATTCAGCCTCAATCTCTCCCCACTTCAGATTGGCAGGCTCTTTTTCTGCCGTAATTCTGATGGTGTGGTTGTTAACAATAAGTTTTCCGTCTTTCACTTCGATAGTGCCATCAAACGGACCATGTATACTATCATACTTCAGCATATAAGCTATGTAATCTGCATCCATCAAATCGTTGATACCTACAATCTGAATGTCATCTCTTTTTTGAGCTGCACGAAACACCAGACGTCCGATGCGTCCAAATCCATTGATTCCTACTTTAATTGCCTTCATAATAAATTAATTTTTAGTGATGAAACATCTATTTCCCTTTTGTATTGCAAAGATATAGGATAAGAATATTGTCTGAAATGACAAAAAATATGCAATTTCTGCCAAGTTGCGTAGGTCTTGCTAATTATTTATATACTTTTGATTGTCTAATGAACAGATTATGAATAAGCAAAAAGAAACTAAGCACATCGTATTTTTGGTCCCTCCGGGTTCAACCTTGCTAACAACTGTGGGCCCGCTGGAAGTATTTGCAAAAGCTATTGATGAGTTTGAACTCGTTGAAAAGTATGTCAATTTTATTTACCAAACGCATGTAGTGTCGATGGAGCAACGTAACTCAATCAATACCTCTTGTGGTCTGCAGGTACAGACTGAAGGTTGTTTTACGGATATTGATTATACAATCGATACCTTGATTATAACGGGTTTGGTACGCAAGAACTATGTGGGAGTAGGTGCTAGAGTCTGTGAATGGCTAAAAAAGCAGTCGAAATCAATCCGCAGGATTTGTTCGGTTTGTTCGGGAGCATTTGTCTTGGCTGAGGCGGGGCTTCTGGATGGAAAGAAAGCCACTGCGCACTGGTCTCGGAATGAGATTTTATCGCAATCGTATCCTTTGGTTGATGTGCAGATATCACGCATCTTCATTAAGGATGGGAATATTTATACAGCTGCCGGTATCACTTCGGGAATGGATTTGGCTTTAGCTTTGATAGAGGAAGACTTGGGACAGTCTTTTGCTTTGAAAATTGCCCGTTGGCTTGTATTATATTTGAAACGTCCCGGCAATCAGTCGCAATTCAGTGCTTATCTGGATTGCAAAACAATTAATCATCCAACCATACGAAAGGCTTGTGAGTGGATTGTGGAACATCTGCAAGAGGATATCACAGTAGAAAAACTGGCTGAATATGTTGCCATGAGTCCGCGAAATTTTGCCAGAGTCTTTGTGCGTGAGTTAAGGGTTACTCCGGCTAAATATATCAACCGACTTAGACTCGATAATGCTTGCCAAAATCTGGTAGAGACACAACTTTCGATCGATGAAATAGCTTACTATTGCGGAATGAAAACGGGCGAAAACTTACGTCGCCAGTTTATTAATCTTCTAGATGTTACACCGGCCCAGTACCGGAAAAGTTTCCAATCATCGTGGAGTGAGGTAAATAATTGAAAGATAGGAGAAGGGAGGTTCTTATTACAAGGCTTTTTATTAAATTTGTCATTACTTGTATTTAGAATGTATGAAAAATAGGATTGCTTTATTCCTTACTTGTTTCCTGCTGATTCAGGGTGCAGCGGGGTATGCCCAGTCTGAATATCCTCATTTAAAAGTAGACGATGATATCACTTTGGTGCAACTATCGCCTAAAGCTTTTGTGCATATTTCTGTGGCCGAAATGCAAGATTTTGGTATGGTGTCATCCAATGGCTTGGTTTTAGTAGATGAAGATGAGGCTTTTCTGTTTGATACACCGGTTACGCTCGACCAAACAGAGCGGTTGGTTGTTTTTATAGAGGACTCATTACAGGCTCGTGTCATTGGATTTATGCCTAACCACTGGCATGGTGATTGCATGGGTGGATTGGAGTATATACATAATTGCGGAATTGCTTCGTATGCCAATCAGCGTACAATAGCTATAGCAAAATCGAATGGCTTGCCTGAGGCTAAGAATAGCTTTGATGACTCTATTGCCCTACAACTCAAGGGTACTACTATTGAATGTTATTATTTCGGGGGAGCACATTCTACGGATAATATAGTAGTCTGGATTCCTTCCGAAAAGATTCTTTTTCCCGGATGTATGGTCAAAGAAATAAATGCTCAAACGCTTGGAAATCTGACGGATGCCGATGTTAAAATGTGGCCAGAGACGATTCAAAGAGTAATTGATAAATTTCCTGAGGCAGAAATTGTAATTCCGGGACATGGGCAGTTTGGTGGTAAAGAATTACTTTTACATACGCTGAAATTAGCCCGAGGCATTAAATAAGATAATACAATGGTTTGCAACAAGGGGATTCCCTTTAGCAGGTGGTTTAACTATACATTTTAAACATGCATTACATCACTAACTTTTTTAACGGTAGCAAACGTTTTACTCCTCTTTTATTACTGCTCCTAATGCACTTTGGTGTGAAGGGATTTATTCCTCAGGTCTATTCTCAGTCAACAGCTACTTCTATTCGAATGGTGGAAATTCCAGCAGGAACCTTCTATATGGGGAGCGACGGGCTTGGTGAAAACAAGGATGAAGCACCTATACATAAGGTGATTATCCCGCAATCGTTTCGTATGTCTGCTACAGAAATTACTAATGCACAGTACGAAGCATTTTGTCCTGAACATAGACAGTTGAGGGGGATTAATGGCCTTTCAACCGAAGATGATGAGGCAGTTATATATGTTAGTTATCATGATGCAGTTGCATTTTGTGATTGGTTGAGCAAGAAGGAAGGGAAAACGTATCGGTTGCCTACTGAAGCAGAATGGGAGTATGCTTGCCGAGCGGGTAGTTATACCTTGTTTTCAACGGGAGATTTTCTGCCGGGAAAATTTCACCGCAATCAGACTGTAGCTCGTGATTTCTTGAACGTTTCATTGCAAGTGGGGCAAGTTCCGGCAAATGCGTTCGGGCTGTTTGATATGCATGGAAATGTAGAAGAGTGGTGTTTGGATTGGTACGGTCCTTATGGCGAAGTGGAGCAGATAAATCCGGCTGGTCCAAAGTCGGGCGTATACCGGGTGACGCGTGGAGGTAGCCATCATACACCGCAGAAATTCTTAAGAAGCGCGAACCGTATGGCCATGATTCCGGAAGACAAGCATTCGCAAACGGGATTCCGCATTGTTGAAGCAGACTATCCTCTGAGCTATTATGATACTCCTCAACATGAGCCTTTGAATCAATTGGAGGTGTCTCAAAAAATATATAAATGGGTTAATCCGGTGGATTCGGCGGTATTCCTTCCTCCAATGCCATATATTATTCCTCCGACTTGCGATTCGAATACTCCTTTTTATCACCACAATCATCAGCCGGCTATTACCTGGTGTGAGAATGGTGACTTGTTGTGTATATGGTTTTCGGCTAATCAGGAAAATGGTCGTGAGATGGTTGTGTTAGGTTCTCGATTGAGAGCGGGTGAGGATAAATGGGAGGAGGCTTCTTTGTTTTTTAAAGTCCCTGATCGGAATATGACAGGGAGTGCCCTGTATCATGACGGAAAAGGAAGGTTGTTCCATTTTAATGGAGTGGAAGCATCGGGCGACTGGCAGAATCTGGCGATCGCCATGCGTACAAGCGATGATAATGGAGCTTCGTGGACTACCCCTGTGCTGATTGCACCGGAACATACCAAGCGCCATCAGGTCATTGCTGGTACAATCCGTACACGTGAAGGATGGCTGATACAAGCCTGTGATGCCGGTCCCGGTAGCCATGACGGAGCAGCTATACAAATCAGTAAGGATGGTGGAAAAACATGGAGCGACCCTTGGGATGGAGCACCTATGCCTGAATTTAAAGAGGGTGGAAAGGGATCGACAATAGCCGGAATTCATGCCGGTATTGTTCAGTTGAACGACGGTCGTCTGCTGGCCTTGGGACGTGGCAATAGCATACCCGATATGGATGGACGAAACAGAATGCCAATGAGTATTTCGGATGATATGGGAAAGACATGGACTTATTCAGCCTCTCCATTCCCTGCAATTGATGGAGGGCAACGACTGGTTTTGATGCGTCTGACTGAGGGCCCGCTGCTGTTAGTGTCGTTCACTGATCATCCGCAACGAACACCCGAAGGACAGAGAGGAATGTCTTTCAAAGATAAAGACGGTAAGGAGTATACAGGCCATGGCATGTACGTAGCTGTTTCATATGATGAAGGAAAGACCTGGCCAGTTAAAAAGTTGGTGACCGATGGTACTTATCGCTTTTTAAATGGTGGAGCGTGGACCGGATATTTTGAGATGGACAAATACAGAGCAGAACCGCGCGGATATTTGGCCGGAACACAGACGCCCGACAACATGATTCATATTGTAAGCAGTCGGCTTCATTATCGGTTTAATCTTTCTTGGATCGAGCAGAATTAAGACAAAGATAACCACATACACCTCCCGTTATCGAAGCAACGAAAATTCCAATTTTCGCTTGCATTAGATGTTCTGCATCTAAGAATGCCAATGAAGAAATAAATAACGACATAGTGAAACCAATCGATGCCAATAGACTTACTCCCAATAAATTTCTAAAGTTCATCCCCTCAGGGAATGTGGCAATACGAAGTTTCACAAGTATGTAGGAGGTGAGGCTTACTCCTATGGTTTTGCCAAAGAATAATCCAAAAGCAACACCGATAAGTACATTGTTATTGAAAAGCGTATCGAATTCTAGATCTTTAAAGGATACACCAGCATTTGCAAAAGCAAAAATTGGTATGATTAAGAAGATTACAAATTTATGCATAGCCTGCTCAAGAAGCTGTAACGGTGGAGTGGCCAGCTTAGTATCATCTTTTATCTTTTTCAGAATAGCCATTTGCTTTTCTGTTAAGGTAGGCTTTTCGTTAGGTCGAATTTCTTTGAATTGACTTAAACTTTCCCTGATTTTTTGCACATATGAATTTTCATCAATTTTTACGTCTACAGGGATTGTAAAGGCTGAAAGTACAGATGCTATAGTTGAGTGAACTCCAGATAACAGGAACGCTGTCCAAACACCGGCTATGCCTAATATCATATAGAAAAAGACATTTCTTACGCCGAGTTTATTGCCTAAATACATCGTTGCAATAAAAGCAAATCCAATGAACAGGTTGTCATAATTGATTTCTGAGGTATAAAAGAATGCAATGACCAGAACTGCTCCTAAGTCATCGACAATAGCTAAAGCAGCCAAGAATACTTTAAGAGATAAAGGGATTTTATTGCCCAACATATATAAAACTCCTAAAGCAAAGGCGATATCTGTTGCCATAGGTATACCCCAACCTGCGCTATTTGCCCCAACAGGATTTAATGAAAAATAAATTAAAGCAGGCATGAGCATACCACCAATGGCAGCTGATATTGGAAGTATAGCTTTCCGGGGATTTGATAATTCTCCGGCAATAATTTCTTGTTTTAGCTCAAGGCCAACAACAAAGAAAAATATTGCCATCAAACCATCGTTAATCCAATGGTGAATACTATATTCTAAATAAGTATCACCATTGAATTTTATCCCAAGCTTATATTCGAAGAATGAAAAGTAGGCGTCCGAAACCGATGAATTAGCAAGAATGAGTGCTATTATAACACATACTCCTAATATTATTCCTCCAGATTTCTGTTGGTGCAGAAAGTATTGAATGGGATAAGTAATCCGATCAATCGGGCGCATTTTCAATTCATCCATCAAAATTATATTTTAAGTCCAGAAAAACACATAAATCCAAGGCCCATTAAGCCTGTAATTACGAAAGCTATACCTAAACCTCTCAATGGCTTCGGCACATCCGAATAGGCAATTTTTTCAGTGATGGCAGCCATACCTACAATAGCCAATAACCAACCAACACCGCAACCTAATCCATAAACGGTTGCTGTTCCAACATTTGGAAATGCACGTTGTTGCATAAACAAGGAGCCTCCTAATATCGCACAGTTTACAGCCAACAAGGGAAGGAATATTCCTAACGATGCATACAGTGAAGGTAGATAGCGTTCGATAACCATTTCAGCTAACTGAACAAATGAAGCAATGACACTTATAAAAATGATAAGTGACAAGAAGCTTAAGTCAACGTTAGCAAAACTGTCATCGAGCCATACTAGTGCTCCTTCTACTAGAACATATTTCTCCAATAAATAGTTGATTGGAACTGTCGCTCCGAGAATGAAAACTACGGTGAGACCTAGTCCCAAAGAAGTTTTGACATTCTTCGAAATGGCAAAGAAGGAACACATACCTAAATAGTATGCGAAGACCATGTTGTCAATAAATACAGCCCTTATAAAGGTGCTAAATAACTCATCCATCTTATTTATATGTTAAAAAAAATTATCTCAAATGGATCATGCGAGGAAGCCAAGCAAGATACCGGCTGCTACTGCAGAACCAATAACTCCAGCCACATTTGGACCCATCGCGTGCATTAACAAATAGTTAGACTTATCGTAATGCAATCCTACTTCATTCGATACTCTTGCCGCATCTGGTACAGCAGAAACGCCTGAATTACCAATTAACGGATTAATTTTATTTCCTTCTTTCAAGAATAGATTGAAGAATTTAACAAATAATACGCCTCCGAATGTTGCAACAACGAAAGATGCAGCACCAAGACCAAATATAGTAATCGACTTTTCAGTCAAGAATGTTGTTGCTTGTGTTGATGCACCAACAGTCAGACCGATAAGAATTGTAACAATATCAATCAAAGAATTACTTGCTGTGGTTGCCAAACGTTTGGTAACGCCACTTTCTTTTAGAAGATTACCGAAGAACAACATACCTAATAATGGCAAACCTGAAGGTACGATGAAACAAGTAATGATAATTCCAATAATAGGGAATACAATCTTTTCAGTTTTAGAAACTGCTCTTGGAGGTTTCATTTTGATTAAACGCTCTTTCTTAGTAGTTAACAGCTTCATAATCGGTGGCTGAATAACTGGCACAAGAGCCATATAAGAATATGCAGAAATAGCAATAGCACCCATCAAGTCAGGAGCAAGTCTTGACGACAAGAAGATAGCTGTAGGTCCGTCTGCACCACCAATGATACCAATTGCTCCAGCTTCTTGAGCTGTATAACCAAGTTGTAGAGCAAGCATGTAAGCCGCGAAAATACCAACTTGAGCAGCAGCACCAATTAGCATAAGCTTAGGATTGGAAATAAGTGATGAGAAGTCAGTCATAGCCCCTATACCCATGAAAATAAGTGGAGGGTATATACCGTTAAGAACCCCGTAGTATAGTATATTTAAAACGGAACCTTCTTCGTAAATACCAATTTGCATTCCAGGGAAGAATGGAATGTTTCCGATAATAATACCAAAACCTATCGGAACTAAAAGCATAGGCTCAAATTTTTTGGCAATGCCTAAATAGAGTGCAGCCAACCCGATTATAATCATGATTATATGACCGGGTGTCGCGTTAGCAAAACCTGTATAACTATAAAATTCTGCTAAATTCTTCAATAAAAAATCAAAAATGTGTGTATCCATCATGTATAATTCTATAAGTATTAGTTTGTTGCGTTAGATTTCTTAAGTTTGTCTACAATGGCGATTAAGTAACCAAGTGCAATAAAGGCCCCTGGAGCAAGAACAAAGATTAGTGTACTGTAATCCTCTGAAAAAACTTTCAAGTTAAATAATTTACCTGTTCCCAAGAGTTCCCTTATTGCCCCTAAAAGTGTAAGGGCTAAGGTAAAGCCCAATCCTACACCGATACCATCAAATATTGATGGAAATATTTTGTTTTTTGCAGCGAACGATTCCGCACGACCAAGTACGATACAGTTAACTACAATTAGAGGTATAAAGATGCCTAAACTTGCATAAAGGGATGGTAAAAAAGCTTGCATACATAATTGAAGTATAGTCACAAATGTTGCTATAATCACAATATATCCAGGTATACGAACTTTGTCAGGAATTAAATTCTTAAGGGATGAAATGGTGAAATTGGAACAGATGATAACAAATGTCGTTGCTATTCCCATCGCTAAACCATTAATAGCAGATGTAGTAGTACCTAATGTCGGACACATACCCAATAATAAAACAAATATTGGGTTCTCTTTAATTATGCCGTTTAATAATATTTTTAGATTACTCATGATTATCGCTGAAATACCAAACTTGTAACTTATAAACACAATTAATATTTATTCTGTGTACATAAATCACAGTGTAGGTTAATTGTTTAGAAAATTAATTATCAAATAAAAAACTATATTGACTATACCATATATTTGTTTGTTAACTAAATAAAGGATACACAAAATCTATGTTTCTTAATAAGAGTAAGGAGTATTTGACTAATCTTCAGTAAAGGTTGGTCCGTTAATTATGCGCCTGCTCTTTTTGCTCACTAGATCATGTGCATGGAATTTTATGACTTTAATTTTCTTCATTAAGATTCTTAAGTAATAATCGGGCACAAATATACTCGTTTTTTTATCTTCAATACAACAAAAAGTATAAATAATTTTTTCGGCAAATATTGGCAATTAAGTACTTGAATTGCATTTGTGAAACTTGTTTTATAGTGTTACAATCATTGATAGACAAAACATACTAAAAAAGAATACTGAATTCTCCCGTTATCAGATTAAAAAACATTACTTTTGTAACTTATAATTAGTTTGATAATAAAAATGGATAAAGTAAGTTACGCACTAGGTTTAAGTATTGGGAATAATTTCCAAAACTCCGGAATCAAAGATTTGAATGTTGATGATTTTGTCAAAGGGTTAAAAGATGTCCTATCTGAAGAAAAGCCAGCAATCAGTTATGATGAAGCAAAGAAAGTAATTAATGATTATTTTGTTAAGCTTCAACAAGAAAGTATGGAATTGAATAAGAAGGCAGGAGAAGAATTCTTGGCGATCAATAAAAATAGAGAAGGAGTCGTTACTTTACCAAGTGGACTTCAATATCAGATATTAAAGAAAGGAACAGGCGCAAAACCAACAGCATCAGATAGTGTAAGATGTCATTATCATGGCACGCTGATTAATGGCGAAGTATTTGATAGTTCAGTTGAACGTGGAGAACCGGCTGTATTTGGTGTTTCACAGGTTATTCGTGGATGGGTAGAAGCGTTACAATTAATGGAAGAAGGAGCAAAGTGGAGATTGTTTATCCCTTCTCATTTAGCTTATGGCGAACAAGGGGCCGGTGCATCAATTGGCCCGAATAGCACATTAATATTTGATGTGGAATTATTGGATATAGTAAAATAATAATAAAAGATGAAAAAAATCAGTGTATTTGTTGCTACTGCAATCGTAGCGTTAGGCGTTTCTGCTACATCATGTGATTCTAAAAAAAGTGCAAACCTGAAGACTGGTGTTGATAGCGCAAGCTATGCTATCGGTGTGAACACAGGAGCAAGTTATAAAGAAAACTTAAAGACTTTGCCTGGTGGTGAAGCAAATATCGATGCGTTAATTGCAGGCTTCGTTCAGGCAATTAAGGGTGACTCTACTCAGATGTCTCCTGCAGATGCTCAAGCTTATTTGCAGACTTACTTTGTAGAAGCATCAGCTAAAGAAGCATCTAAGAATAAAGAAGAAGGTGAAGCTTTCTTGGCAGAAAATAAAACTAAAGAAGGTGTTATCACAACAGAAAGCGGACTACAATATAAAGTTGAAGTAGAAGGAACTGGTGCAAAGCCAACAGCAGAAGACCGTGTAAAAGTTCATTATACAGGAACTTTGTTGGATGGTACTAAGTTTGATAGTTCATTAGACCGTGGCGAACCTGCTGAATTCGGCGTTTCTCATGTAATCGCAGGATGGGTTGAAGGTTTGCAAATTATGCCTGTAGGTTCTAAGTATACATTCTGGATTCCTTCAGAATTGGCTTACGGCGAACGTGGAGCTGGTAACGATATCAAACCTAACAGTGTGTTGAAGTTTGAAGTTGAGCTGCTTGAAATCGTAAAATAAGCCTCGGTTTATTTTATTAAAGAATTATATTGAAAGCAGATGAATCGCCAAAAATGGGGCGGTTTGTCTGCTTTTCTGTTTGATTTAACTTTTTTTTCTTACAAAATGATGTAAAGTATAGATTTTGTATGTATTTTTGATACACTAAAGAAATAAATATAAAATGTAATATATACACTATATGGAAAAAGTAGATAAGCTTGACCGACAGATATTAAACATTATATCTAAAAATGCGAGAATCCCGTTTAAAGATGTAGCAGAAGATTGTGGCGTATCAAGAGCGGCTATTCATCAACGTGTTCAGCGTATGATTGATATGGATGTGATTACGGGTTCCGGTTATCATATCAACCCGAAGGTTTTGGGTTATAACACATGCACTTATATAGGTGTAAAGCTTGAACGTGGTTCTATGTATAAAGATGTAGTACCTGAATTTGAGAAAATTCCTGAAGTTGTTGAATGTCATTTTACTACAGGTCCATATACGTTGTTGATTAAATTGTATGCTCGTGACAATGAACATTTAATGGAATTACTGAATTCAAGAATTCAGGAAATTGATGGTGTTACTGCTACTGAAACATTAATCTCATTACGTCAGAGTGTAAAAAGAGAAATTCCTATCGTGATCAATCAGAAATAAGCATTTTTATAGAAAAAATATATACCCGGACCTGAAAAGTGTTCGGGTTTTTTTATGTGTAAAAACTAAATGATAATTTCAAGTTGTTTCATTTCGGGAGGATGTTTATCTTTGTTGTAAAAACCATAAAAAAAGAAAATAGGTAGGATGAAGTATTTCAGGAATTTGGTGGTGTTGTTACTTTCGGTTTTATGCGTATTTGAAGCCGAGGCAAAAGATATGTATCGCTTTCGGGTTTATTTAAATGGAAAAGGCGAAAGTGGTTGTACAATTGATAAGCCGGAAGGCTTTCTTTCGGAAAAGGCCATTACGCGTCGGTTGAAACATAATATAGAAATAACAGAAGCTGATCTGCCAATATCAAATGCCTATCTTGATTCATTAACATCCGTTGGATGCACTCCAGTAGTACATAGTCGTTGGTTGTCCACTGTCGTTGTAGAATGTGAGGACAGTTTGATTGTAGATAAGTTAGAAGTTATGTCTATCGTCGACTCCGTCAAATGGGTATGGAAAGGAACTGTATGTGGTGGTGTTAGTGAAGAAATGGAATCTCATATCGGTACACTACCCCACAAAGATGAACTGTTGGATGAACCTTATGGATACGCCCTTAAACAAATCAAAATGCTTAACGGAATCAAGTTGCATGAGAAAGGATTCTTAGGACAAGGCATGTCGGTAGCTGTTATTGATGCCGGTTTTCAGAATGTCGATAAAATAGAGGCGTTTGAATCGCTGACAATCTTAGGTACCCATAATTTCGTTGATTCGAGCGAGAGTGTTTTCGTGGGTGATGATCATGGAACAAAGGTATTATCCTGCATGGCTGCCAATGCGCAAGGGCTGATGATCGGTACAGCACCTAAAGCCTCCTATTGGCTGATAAAGAGTGAAGACAGCCGATCAGAATTTCCGGTTGAAGAAGATTATTGGGCCGCTGCTGTGGAGTTTGCCGATAGTGTAGGAGCTGACGTTATTTCTTCTTCCTTAGGCTATTATACCTATGATGGAGAAGGAATGGGATACAGTCAAGCCGCTCTTGATGGTAATACAGCACTGATCAGCCGTGTTGCCCGACTTGCTGCTGAAAAGGGTATCCTTCTATTTTGCAGTGCAGGAAACGAAGGAAACGGAAGTTGGGAGAAGATAACATTCCCTTCCGACGCAGCCGGTATCCTTACGGTTGGCTCTATCACCATGGATAAGAAGAAAAGCGCATTCAGTTCCATTGGATTTACATCCGATTACCGGGTGAAGCCGGATGTGGTTGCCTTGGGCACAGGAAGCTGTGTGATCGATCCATGGGGTAGCATACGTTATGTAAATGGCACATCCTTCTCTACACCTATACTTGCCGGTCTGGGAGTTTGTCTATGGCAGGCATTACCCTGGTTGAGTAATTATGAAATTATCGAATTGTTAAGAGAGTCCTCTACGCAATATAAGCGTCCGGATGCTGAGTTAGGCTACGGTATTCCGGATGTCTATAAAGCCTATAAAAAGAAATCTAAAAATGCCTCCGTATCCCAATAAGCCAAACGAACCTCAACCGCTATCGCTCCGTGAACTGAATCTGCGGGTGAAAGCTATTGTTCAAGAGGGCCTTCCGGAGTTGTGTTGGCTTCGTGCCGAAACAAGCGATGTGCGTGTTAATCATTCGTCGGGTCATTGTTATCTTGAATTTGTTGAGAAGGACGAGCGGACGGGGCAAATCGTAGCAAAAGCAAGAGGTTCTATTTGGGCGAAGACTTTTGCCATGCTTAAGCCCTACTTCGAGCAACAAACCGGACAGGCATTTGCGTCCGGACTTACGGTATTGGTCAAGGTCTCTGTCGAGTTTCATGAATTATATGGGTTCAGTCTTACAGTATATGATATAGACCCTACCTATACCTTGGGAGATATGGCGCGAAAGCGATTAGAAATTGTCAAACAATTAAAAGAGGAAGGTATTTTTACGCTGAACAAAGAATTGCCTTTTCCGCTATTGTGCCGGCAAATAGCTGTTGTTACTTCCCCAACGGCTGCAGGATATGAAGATTTCATGAATCAGCTGATCCATAATGAGGCCGGCTTTCCTTTCTATGTAAAACTGTTTCCTGCATTGATGCAGGGTGATAAGACGGAAGAGTCGGTCATATCCGCCTTGGATCACATTTATACTCATGTCAATCATTTTGATGTCGTAGTGATTATTCGTGGAGGAGGGTCTAGTTCCGACTTGAGCTCGTTCGATTCCTATTTGTTGGCTGCTAACTGTGCGCAATTTCCTTTGCCAATCATCACTGGTATAGGTCATGAACGAGATGAAACCGTGCTGGATATGGTGGCTCATACACGGATGAAGACACCGACTGCGGTGGCCGAGTTTTTGGTAGGATTAATGAGTCAGACGGCCGAAGAAGTTGGCCTACTCCAAGAGCGATTGCTCTATATGACTGAAAAGAAAATGACCGAACAGAAAACCCTCATCCAGTCGCTGGTGTCTAGACTTCCTATCACCGCATTGAATACGCTGGCAACCCACAAGACTGCGATGAATGATAAATACCGGTTGATTCAACGATTGACAGGCGAGTATTTGGCGAAGAAAAATGAATTTATACGGTTGACCGAACAGTTTGTAAAAATGGCTTCGCCGGAATATATCCTTCAAAAAGGCTATACACTCACCTTGAAAGACGGAAAGATATTAAAATCCGTATCCGGACTGGCGGAAGGAGATAAAGTTGTTACACGCTTTGCCGATGGCGAAACAGAAGCAGTAGTCAGCTCAATTACAAAAACAAAGCAATAAAAAAGTATATGGAAAAAGGAAATGAAACGTATAATGAGGCAGTTGCCAAATTACGTGAAATTGTTGCCGACATAGAAAAAGGGGAATTAGATGTAGACCTTCTTGCCGAACGCGTTAAGGAGGCTTCACGACTGATTAAGCTATGTAAAGAGAAACTCTTCAAAGTAGATGAAGAGGTAAAGAAGATATTGGAAGAATTGGCCTAATGAAGAAATATGTCTTGATCGTTGCCGGAGGAAAAGGACTGAGGATGGGAGCAGATCTTCCGAAGCAGTTTATCCCTGTAAAGGATAAACCTTTGTTGATGCATACCCTTACTGCCTTTTATACATGGGATGCCTCGGCCAAACTTATCTTGGTTCTGCCGGTGTCTCATCAATCCTATTGGCAAATGTTATGTAAGGAGCTTGATTTTAAGGTGCCTCATACGATTGTGAATGGTGGTGAGACCCGTTTTCACTCCGTTTCAAATGGGCTGAAGCAAATACATGAACCCGGATTGATAGCCGTACACGATGGAGTGCGCCCATTTGTATCTCACGAAGTAATCTCTGCCTGTTTTGACCAAGCCCATAAAACAGGGGCAGCCATTCCGGTAGTGCCAATTGTTGACTCTATCCGTAAACGGGAGGGAGAGAATAGTTGTCCGGTTGATCGTGATGCCTATTGTGCGGTGCAGACGCCTCAGGTGTTTTCGTCCGAGATACTGCTGTCTGCCTATGAGCAACCTTATACCGAAGCCTTTACCGATGATGCATCGGTGGTGGAAGCTGCCGGTGGTAAGATTAGTTTGGTTGCCGGAAATCGCGAGAATATCAAGATTACCACGTCGGCCGATTTGCTTTACGCTAAACTGTTATTGGAATCCTAAACAATAAATAGGAGAGAATCTGGTATGCTTGATTTAGATAAACGTTCAATTACTTATCTGCCCGGTGTAGGGCCTAAGAGAGCGGATATTTTAGTGAAAGAAGCCGGAATATCTTCATACGAGGATCTGCTTTATTATTTTCCGTATCGTTATGTGGACCGAAGTCGCATCTATCGCGTAGCGGAAATAAACGGCACCATGCCTTATATCCAGCTCAAAGGACGTATACTTTCGTTTGATACGATTGGAGAAGGGCGAAGCAAAAGGTTGGTAGCCCGCTTTACCGACGGAACGGGTATTATCGACCTGGTTTGGTTTAAAGGTCTTTCATACGTGAAGGACAAATATGTTGTCAATAAGGAGTATATCGTGTTTGGCAAACCCACCGAGTTTGCGCACACCTATAATATTGCTCATCCGGAGATAGATACGGTTGAACAAGCCACACAAGTAATAGGTGGACTCACTCCGTTCTATAATACGTCGGAAAAGATGAAAAAGTCTTTTCTGAATTCAAAGGCCATACAAACCCTGCAACTAAATCTGCTTAAATCCCTGAATTGGCAAATCCCGGAAACGCTTCCTCCTTACCTTTTAGATCGGTTAAAGATGATGCCGTTGGCCGAGGCCATTCGAAATATACATTTCCCTGAATCTACAGAAAAGCTGAAAGCGGCGCAACTACGGTTGAAGTTTGACGAACTCTTCTTTGTACAACTCAATACCTTGCGTACGGCCATAAATCGTAAGCAAAAGCTGAGAGGCATTCTCTTTCCCAATGTGGGGGAAATGTTCAATACCTTTTATAAAGACTATTTGCCGTTTGAATTGACCGGGGCACAAAAACGTGTCATGCGTGAGATCCGTGCAGATATGGGAAGTGGACGGCAAATGAACCGCCTTTTGCAAGGAGATGTGGGGAGCGGAAAAACGCTTGTTGCCTTGTTGTCCATGTTGCTTGCGGTAGACAATAAATATCAGGCATGCATGATGGCGCCGACCGAGATACTTGCCAATCAGCATTATGCCACAGTCATGGGATTTCTGAAAGACATGCCGGTAAAGGTCGCTTTGCTCACCGGTTCGACGCGTAAAAAAGAGAGAGAGAAGATACTGCCCGCCATAGCCTCCGGCGAAATTCAGATTGTTATCGGTACCCATGCGTTGATAGAAGAAACGGTAGTCTTCTCATCATTAGGATTGGCAATCATCGACGAGCAGCATCGTTTCGGTGTAGAGCAGCGATCACGACTGTGGACCAAGAATATCGAAGTTCCCCATGTGCTGGTGATGACGGCCACACCCATTCCACGTACTTTGGCCATGACTTTGTATGGAGACTTAGATGTGTCGGTCATCGACGAACTCCCTCCCGGACGTAAGCCCATTAAAACACTTCATCGTTATGACAACAAAAAGGCGCAACTCTATGATTTCTTGCGAAAAGAAATACAATTGGGCCGTCAGGTATATGTTGTCTATCCGTTGATTGAAGGAAGCGAAAAGCTTGATTATAAGAATCTGGAAGAAGGATTTGAGGTGTTCAAAGAAGTCTTTCCGGAATATAAGGTTTGCATGGTGCATGGAAAAATGAAAGCGTCTGAGAAAGACTCCGAAATGCAGAAATTTATCTCCGGCGAAGCCCATATTCTAATGGCAACAACCGTTATTGAGGTAGGGGTGAATGTTCCGAATGCATCTGTGATGGTGATTGAGAGTGCCGAACGTTTCGGCCTGTCACAACTGCATCAATTGAGAGGGCGCGTAGGGAGAGGAGCAGAGCAGTCCTATTGCATCTTGGTTTCTTCCTATAAACTGAGCAGTGATACGCGGAAGAGATTGGAAATTATGGTAGGCACAAATGACGGGTTTGAAATTGCTGAGGCCGATCTTCGCCTGCGTGGGCATGGTGATCTGGAGGGTACACAGCAAAGCGGAGAAGGGGTGTACCTCAAAATAGCCAGTTTAGCTACAGACGGACAACTTTTACAGTATGCCAGAGATATCGCCAATGAAGTGTTGGATCATGACCCTGATTTAGCCAGCAATGACAATCGCGTGTTGAATGAGCGATTAAAGAAAATTTTCCATAAAAAAACAAATTGGGGGATGATAAGTTGATGTGTTGTATAACATAAAGACTATAATATTGATGTAAATATATTGTAATTCAGTCTTTTTGTGAGTTTTCGCTGATTTCGCGTTATGTTTTTTTTTACTATTATTTTTGCCACTTATAACCAAAAATACGAAATTTGAAAAAAATCGGCTTTGGGGAACATCCTCTTCGAGTCATTTCATAAATACTAGAAGGCACAAATTTTATTGTGATGAACAATATCAAAAACTTATTATTGATAGGTTGTTCTTTGTTTTTTACGACATCTTTGATGGCTAAAGACAATGGGAACAAGACTAAGAAGCAGACTGAAAAGCATACTCAACTTATGGAAATACGGGTGTCCGAATTAATGGCAGACCGTGTAGGTTTTAAAAAGGATATCCTTTCAAATGAATTGGAAAGCATTGAAGATTTGATGCTTGATGAAGAGTTGGCGCTTGAAGAGTTAATGTATCCTGCAGATGAATTGTATGGTTCTCATTGGGAAAATAAATGGGTTAATCCATACAAGCAAGCCCAAATAGAGTTCCCAGATTCTGCAGAAATCAATTGTTCACGATTTGTCCTCCCGATAGATAGTACAGTAAGAATCACTTCCAAGTTCGGCCCCCGTCGCCGTCGCATGCACAATGGTATTGATTTAAAGGTATATATAGGCGATACGATACGCGCTGCCTTTGATGGCAAGGTGCGTATTCGCAGTGCGGAACGCAGAGGCTATGGCAAGTATCTCGTATTGCGTCACCCCAACGGACTTGAGACCGTTTACGGTCATTTATCAGGTTACCTAGTGGATGAAAATGAGATTGTTCGTGCCGGCCAGCCCATCGGATTAGGAGGAAATACCGGACGTTCTACCGGTTCACATCTCCATTTCGAAACCCGTTTCTTAGGACAACCCATCAACCCTGCAGATATTATTGATTTTGAGAATGGGGTTCCACATCAGGATTTTTACGTATTCCGCAATATAAAAATTAACGGACGCAAGAGTAATATTTATACTGCATCCAACACACAGATGGTTTATCACCGAGTTACTTCGGGGCAGACGCTGGGTGCAATTGCACGTAAATACGGAACAACGGTCAACGAACTCTGCCGTCTGAATGGTATACGTTCAACAACGACTCTCCGTATCGGACAATCGCTTTGTGTAAGTGCAGGAGTTGTTCAAACAGCAAAAGCAACTACAGCAAAAGCAACCACATCAGAAACAGAATCAGAGGCTACAAAGCCCGCAACAAAGGAAGTAAAACAGGCTACGAAGCAGGTTCAGACAACTGTTCAAGTAGATGCTCAGGGAGTAGCCAATGCAAAAGATAATTCTTCTCCGATATATCATAGGGTGAAATCAGGTGATACGCTTAGCGATATTGCCCGTAGATACGGTACGACTGTTAACCAATTATGTGAGTTGAATAATATTTCTCACACAACCGTATTGAAATTGGGAAGAAAAATACGCTGTTCTTAATCGTTAACGAATATACTTATAGACTCCCTTCTTTAATGAAGGGAATTTGCAAATCCGGCCGATGAGTATTTTTCATCGACCGGATTTGTTTTTATATGTACTTTTGGGCATTAAAAAAATAAGTCTCATCCCGATGTTTTTTTGAAAAGTGTAGGATATGAAAATCAATGCCTCGAACGATATAAAAAAACATCCCGAACGTTTTTAAAAAAGATCGAGGTGTTTTTTAAAAACGTTCGGGGTGTTTTTTTTAAACCATCGGGATGCTTTTTTAATGTTGAAAATCAAACAAAATTAACATCTAGATGGAAGTCGGAAAAAGACGGGTTAAAATCCGTGTTTTTCCGACCTGAATTTAGATAAGTTGGGGTTCAGAAATCCTTGTTAAACTATCTTTTCTTAATCAGGGAATGGTAAATCGAAGCTTTTTGAGTAAGTTTGTAGCAAGTTATATAGCTAAGGATATGGTAGATACTAAGGAACAATTTGAAAAGGTGATTTCGTTGTGCAGGGATTTGTTTGAAAAGAAACTCCATGATTATGGCCCTTCATGGCGTATCCTTCGCCCTCAATCGGTTACAGATCAGATATTTATTAAGGCCAATCGTATTCGAAGCCTTGAAACTAAAGGAGTTAGTCTGGTAGGAGAAGGTATAGTTCCTGAATTTGTCGCCATTGTAAACTATGGTATCATAGGCTTAATTCAATTAGAGCATGGATTTGCAGATACGACCGATATGTCGGCCGAAGAAGCCTTGAGCCTATATGATAAGTATATGACGAAGACTAAGGAGCTGATGTATGCCAAGAATCATGATTATGATGAGGCGTGGCGTAGTATGCGTGTCAGCTCTTATACCGACCTTATTTTGATGAAGCTCTATAGAACAAAACAAATTGAGAGCAATTCCGGCCAAACGCTTGTTTCCGAGGGTATCGATGCTAATTATATGGACATGGTGAACTATGCCCTGTTTGGATTGATAAAGATGGAATTCGGTGATGAATAACAATGGATTATAAGAATACAACGATAAGGATTTTTGCAGAGTTAAGCCGCCTTTTGATTGGAGTGGTATTTACCTTTTCCGGTTTTGTTAAGGCTATTGACCCGGCAGGAGGTCTTATAAAGATTGATGAATACCTGAGTGCTTTCGGTTGGGAGCAGCTAAAATTGTTTTCGGGGCTCATCTCCTTCAATCTCTCGGCCATCGAATTTATGCTGGGTATCTGCGTGCTTCTAGGTGCATACAGACGATATTCCAGCTTTCTGGTCCTGTTGATGATGCTGTTTATGACTCCGTTGACGCTGTATCTTGCCCTGTTTAATCCCGTGTCTGACTGTGGCTGCTTTGGTGATGCGCTCGTAATCACGAACTGGCAAACATTTTATAAGAATATAGTTTTACTTGCCACTGCCGCTTTCCTGTTCATCTATAATCAGCATATACTACCGTTCTTTACCTATAAGTCTTATTGGTTTGTGGCTATCTATGCCTATTGTATGTGTATGTTTTTCTCCTATCAGAACTATGCTCATTTACCCATTAAAGATTTTCGTCCCTATAAAATAGGAGCTGATATTCCTGCTCTGATGAGCATTCCGGAAGGAGCTGAAGAAGATGAGTATAAATTTACGTTCGTATACGAGAAAGGTGGCGTACAGAAAGAGTTTTCACTGGAAGACTATCCGGCCAACGATACCACATGGACATTTGTAGAGTCGAAAACGGAACTGATAAAGGAGGGTTATACACCATCAATTAAAGATTTCGTCTTGTTTGACCATGCAGATAATAACGTGACTGACGAGATATTAAGTCAAGAATCCGGTATACTTTTGCTGATTGCCCCCGATTTGGGCAGAGCACAAGACCAAAAGGTGGACGAGATAAATGCTATGTACGACTATGCCTACGAATCCGATATCCCGTTCTATTGTGTAACGGCATCGACCGCTGAAGTCATACAAGATTGGATTGATAAAACCGGTGCCGAATACCCTTTCTTGATGGGTGATAAGAACCTGCTCAAGACAATCATCCGTTCCAATCCGGGTTTGGTTTTATTAAAGAATGGCGTAGTTTTTGCCAAGTGGCATTACAACGATATGCCTCAAGAAGAAGAAATTGATAAGGTTCTTTCAGATTATTTAAGTAAAGAGACAGCAGAACCACGTAAAGAAGATCGTAAAATTGCTATCTGCTTATTCTCTTTTACCGTACCTTTGTTGTTTGTTTGGGTATATGACTTCTTCCGCTATCGGAGAAGAATGAAAAAAGTGAAATAAATTATGTATAACATATTAAATATAATGTACTTATGAGAAAGAATATTGTTGCAGGGAACTGGAAAATGAATACAACCCTTCCCGAAGGTCTTGCTCTGGCTAAAGAACTGGATGCAGCTTTGAAAGGTAAAACAGTGAACTGCGATGTAGTTATCGGTACTCCGTTTACTCATTTAGCTTCAATCGTATCTGCTATCGATACAACAAAGATTGGTGTTGCAGCAGAAAACTGTGCTGATCAAGAAAAAGGCGCTTTCACAGGCGAAGTTTCTGCAGCTATGGTTGCTTCAACAGGTGCTAAATATGTCATCTTAGGTCACTCTGAAAGACGTGCATATTATCATGAAACAGCTGCTATCCTGAAGACAAAAGTAAATTTGGCTTTGGCTAACGGCTTGACTCCTATCTTCTGTATTGGTGAAGTATTGGAAGAAAGAGAAGCAGGAAAGCACTTTGAAGTGGTTGAAGCACAAATCAAAGAATCTTTGTTCGATTTGTCAGCTGAAGATTTCGGTAAATTAGTATTGGCTTACGAACCAGTATGGGCTATCGGAACAGGTAAGACTGCTACTTCAGAACAAGCACAAGAAATCCATGCTTATATCCGTCAGGTGATTGCTGCTAAATATGGCGAAACAGTTGCTAATGACTGTTCTATCCTTTACGGTGGAAGCTGTAACGCTTCTAATGCGAAAGAATTATTCTCAAAACCAGATGTTGACGGCGGTTTGATCGGTGGAGCATCATTAGGTGTTGATAAATTCCTTCCTATCATTGAAGCATTTTGATATTAACTAAAAGGGAATGCCCGGATAGGAGGCTATGCCGTATCTACCAGGGTGTTCCCCTTTTCTTTTTTTAAGCATGAGAAAAATACTTTCAAGATTATCCATCTTTCTATTCGCGTGTTCAATCATTCCGGTATCTGCCCAGGATTTACTGAGAGGACAGACTCTTTCTATTGTTGACGCATTGCAGGAATCACAGCCGGGAAAAGGAGAGGTTGTAATCAATCAATCGGCAGACATACGAAACTTGTTGGGAATGCGCAGAATCTCTACCGATGATGAAATGCTATTCCTGGAAGTGTCCGGATTTCGTGCACAGGTTTTCTCAGGTAATTTGAGAAATTCAAAAGAAGAAGCCTTTAAGAAGGAAAAAGAAATCAAAGAATTATTTCCTGAGCTTGCCACTTATGTTACTTATGTGGCTCCCTTCTGGAGGTTGCGTATAGGCGATTATCGGTCGCGCGAAGAAGCGTACTACACGATGCGTATGCTGATGAATGCGTTTCCGTCCTATGCGAAAGAAATGTATATCGTAAAAGAAGATATAAAGATTCCATTGTATTAATTATTGTTTGCAGAAAAAGAGATGAAACAAGTCAGTGAAGAGCAGTTGGCGGCACGTGAACAGCTGAAAGTCCATTACGAAAGTATTATCAATCTTTTGGGCGAAGATTCTACCCGCGAGGGATTAATCCGTACCCCTGAACGTGTAGCTAAAGCGATGCAGTTCCTGACTAAGGGCTATCATGAAGATCCGGAAGCGGTACTTCGTTCGGCTATGTTTGCCGAAGAAGGCTATAAGCAGATGGTCATCGTTAAGGATATCGATTTCTTCTCTCTTTGTGAACATCATATGTTGCCCTTCTTCGGAAAGGCGCATATTGCCTATATCCCTAATAAATATATTACAGGGCTGAGTAAAATTCCTCGTATAGTGGATATCTTTGCTCGTCGCCTGCAGATTCAGGAGCGTATGACGCTTCAGATAAAAGAATGCATTCAGAAAACGCTTAACCCCCTTGGCGTTATGGTAGTCATCGAAGCGCAACACATGTGTATGCAGATGCGTGGCGTTGAAAAGCAAAACTCCTTGACGACCACTTCCGATTTTACAGGCTTCTTCCAACAAGCCAAGACGCGTGAAGAATTCATGAACCTGATTAAGCATAACAGGTAAACCAGCTCGTTTTACATCATTTATTACATTATTTCGTACCTTTGCAGCTGTATTAAGACAGAATAAAAAGGAATGAACATAGCAGCATTGGTATCGGGTGGGGTGGATAGCTCCGTGGTTGTACATCAGTTGAAGGAAGCTGGGTATGACCCGACAATCTTTTATATCCGTATAGGAATGGAAGATAAAGATGGATATATTGACTGTCCGGCCGAAGAAGATATAGAGATTACATCGTACATAGCCCGTAAATATGGCTGTAAGATGGAGATCGTATCGTTGCACGATGAATACTGGGAAAAGGTAGTAAGTTATACGATCGACTCTGTAAAGAGAGGATTGACGCCAAATCCGGATATGATGTGCAATAAGTTCATCAAATTCGGTTGCTTTGAAGATAAATGGGGGAAAGACTTCGATAAGATTGCTACCGGACATTATGCAACGACAACCGAGATAGATGGTAAGGTATGGCTCTCTACCGCCAAAGATCAACATAAAGACCAGACTGATTTCTTGGCACAGATTACCCGTTTGCAAATTCAGAAGCTGATGTTTCCTATCGGACACCTGCTGAAAAGTGAAGTGCGTGCCATCGCTGCCGAACAAAAGCTGCCCAGTGCTCAACGCAAAGACAGCCAAGGGATCTGTTTCCTTGGAAAGATTAACTACAATGACTTTATTGAGCGCTATTTAGGTAAGCGTACAGGCAAGATTGTGGAACTGGAGACCGGTAAGGTAGTAGGTAAACATAACGGCTATTGGTTTCATACCATCGGACAGCGCAAAGGATTGGGACTAAGTGGAGGCCCTTGGTTTGTCATCAAGAAAGATATCAAACGGAATATTATCTATGTATCTAATGGATACGATCCGGAAACGCAATACAATAAGGTGGTAAATATGCAGGGTTTTGACTTTATCACCGAAGATCCATGGGGTGATTTCGAAGGAACCAAAGACATCACATTCAAAATACGGCATACCCCAGAATTTACAACGGGGCGTTTGCGTAAGATAGGAGATTTGTATCGGATCGAATCGGATGAGAAAATACAAGGCGTAGCTCCAGGGCAATATGGCGTGGTTTACGATCGCGACAGCAAGTTGTGTCTGGGTAGTGGAATGATTATCGACGAGAATACATAATAGAGAATTGTTCTTAAATGAAAAGGGGGTGAAACATCAGTTTCACCCCCTTTTAGTATCTCTATAAGGCTATAATTAATAACCTCTGATAGCTTCAATACCTGGAAGTACTTTACCTTCGATGGCTTCCAAAAGTGCGCCACCACCTGTTGATACGTAAGAAACGCCATCAGCAAGACGGAATTTGTTTACACAAGCAACAGAGTCGCCACCACCAACTAACGAGAATGCACCGTTTTGAGTAGCTTCAACGATAGCTTCGCCTACTGAGCGAGAACCGTGAGTGAAGTTTTCAAATTCGAATACTCCGGTAGGACCGTTCCAAAGGATAGTTTTTGAATTTTTGATTACTTCAGCATAGATAGCTTCAGTCTTAGGACCGATGTCAAGACCTTCCCATTCGTCAGGAATTTCATTAACATTAGCAAAGTCGGTATTTGCATCGTTGCTGAAATCGTCTGCGATCTTAGCGTCAACAGCCAATACCAAGTTTACACCCTTGTCTTTTGCTTTTTGGATCAATTCCAGAGCCAAGTCAAGTTTGTCATCTTCGCAGATTGACTTACCTACTTTACCGCCTAAAGCTTTTGTAAATGTATAAGTCATACCACCTGTTACAATCAGGTTGTCTACCTTATTCAACAGATTTTCGATGATATCGATTTTAGAAGAAACCTTTGACCCCCCCATGATTGCAGTAAATGGACGAGTGATGTCGTTCAGGATTTTTTCTACAGCTTTTACTTCTTTTTCCATTAAATAACCAAACATCTTGTGGTTGATGTCGAAGTAAGCAGCGATAAGTGCAGTAGAAGCATGCGCACGGTGAGCCGTACCGAATGCATCGTTTACATAGCAGTCTGCATAAGAAGCCAATTTCTTAGTGAATTCTTTTTGGCTTTCTTTTACAGCTTTCTTAGCTTCTTTCTTTTCTTCATCTGATGCGTCTTCAGCCAAACCTCTCGGTTTACCTTCTTCTTCAGCATAGAAACGAAGATTTTCTAACAATAAGGCTTCGCCTGGTTTCAAAGCAGCGGCTTTCAAAGCAGCTTCTTCGCCAACACAGTCGCTAGCAAATTGAACGTCAACGCCTAGAAGTTTAGATACGTGGTTCAAAATATGCTTTAACGAATATTTCTCGGTAACGCCTTTTGGACGACCTAAATGAGAACCAATAATTACACTTCCTCCGTCTGCAAGAATCTTTTTCAAAGTAGGAAGAGCGGCACGTATACGAGTGTCGTCTGTGATGTTGAAATTTTCATCTAACGGAACGTTAAAGTCAACTCTAACGAATGCCTTTTTGTTGGCAAAATTGAACATGTCAATCGTTTGCATAACTTTTATATTTATGTTTCTAAGTAAAATTCTAACAGAAAATGCCCTCAAAATTACATAAAAATATCCAAAGGGAATTTTCTTTTTAAGTAATTATTCAACCAGTTTGAATCTGACACGCAGTCTACCAGGCGTATAATCGCAGTTAAGCAGCTTGAAGTGCCCGATTAATGAGGTGTTTTCTACATGAGCACCTACACAGGCACATGCGTCATAATCGCCAACTTTGATAACTCTGATTGTATCACCAATGTTTTCAGGGAGCTTGTTCATATCTACTAATCCGGCTGCTTCATCTTTCGACATGATGTGAGCTGTTACTGGCAGATGGCGATCAATTACCTCGTTGACCATTCTCTCAACCTCAGCCATCTTTTCTGCTCCCGGATCTTCAGCCAGCAGATAATCGCATTTGCTTTTCTTTCGTTCGATATGTGTATTCATCGAACGAGGACAGCCAAACATACGAACCATCGTTTGATTAAGGATATGTTCGGCCGTATGCATGGCCGGATTTGCATGATCTTTTACATTGTCACTCAGGTCGGTTGCCGCTTCAATCATAGCTTATCTATTGGAATACATTTGTTCATAATACTTCATATAATCTCCGCCGGTAATATCTTCTACCCATTGTTGGTTATTCAGATACCACTCGATTGTTTTTACGATGCCTACTTCAAAAGAAGTTTCCGGGAGCCATCCCAGCTCAGTACTAATCTTAGTGGGGTCTATTGCATATCGATGGTCGTGGCCAAGGCGATCTTTCACAAACGTAATCAGGCTGTCGTTAATCCAATCTATCCTGATCTCGCCATTTTCATCGAGTTCTTTTTTCTTTAACACCTTACGCAGTTCCGGCTTCTCACTGAGAAGTTTGTGGATCGTGGCCAAGGTGAGTTTTACGATTTCTATATTTTGTTTTTCGTTATGTCCACCTACATTGTATACTTCGCCCGTTCTGCCGTCTTTCACTACCCGGTCGATTGCCTTGCAGTGATCTTCCACATAGAGCCAGTCGCGCACATTGGTTCCATCTCCATACACAGGAAGTGGCTTGCCTTCCAAGATGTTCTTAATAATCAGCGGGATTAATTTTTCAGGGAAGTGGTAGGGGCCATAATTGTTCGAGCAACGAGTAATCGTAACCGGCATTTTATATGTCTCAAAATAAGCTTTGACAAATAAATCGGCACTTGTTTTGGATGCGCTGTAAGGACTGCGCGGATCCAATGGTGTCGTTTCGTGAAAATAACCTTCTGCTCCTAAACTACCATACACTTCATCTGTAGACACCTGATGAAAGCGCACACCTTCTCTCCAGGTCGGATATCCGTTAGCATCTTTTCCTGTCACCCAGGCTTTTCTGGCTGCATCAAGCAGGTTTTGTGTGCCCAATATGTTTGTTATTAGGAATAGTTGTGGGTTTTCGATGCTACGGTCCACGTGACTTTCGGCTGCGAAGTTTACTACATAGTCAATATGATAGGTTTCAAACAACTGGTCGGCCAATGCTCTGTCGCAAATATCTCCTTTGACAAAGAAGCAACGTTCGTTGTCAATATCGGTGGCTATAGTACCCAGATTGCCGGCATAAGTCAGCAAATCTAATACGACTATTTTGATGTCGCTGTAGGTCGACAACATATATTTCACAAAGTTTGCACCGATAAATCCGGCACCGCCTGTCACAAGGTATGTTCTCATAGACTCTAAATTTAGTAGGTGAAATTTATTTCTGCATCTTTCAGCAAAGGAGCATTCTTGTCTTTTTCTGATAAGATAGGATCTAAGCCGTCCAGCTCTCTCCAGTCAATGTCAATTTCGGGGTCGTCAAAATGAACCGACCGTTCAGCAGATGGAGCATAGGGGTTATCCACTTTGTAGGTGAAAACGGCTTCATCGCTTAAAACTTGAAATCCGTGGGCAAATCCACGGGGGATAAACAGTTGTTTCTTGTTTGTGTCCGAAAGTTCTATCGCAATATATTTGCCGAATGTTGGAGAACCTTTTCTTAAATCAACCGCCACATCCAGAACGGCACCCTTTATTACTCGAACTAATTTTGCTTGTGCATAAGGTGCCAATTGGTAATGCAGACCACGTAACACACCTTTTGTGGAGCAAGACTCATTGTCTTGGATAAAGTCCACATTGCCCACGTGTTCTTTGAAATCAGCTTGTTTGAAGGCCTCCATAAAGTATCCTCGGTCATCGTTAAACACCTTAGGCTCAATGATCCAGACCCCTGGAATTTCTGTCTTTATATACTGCATATTTCTATTCTAATTTATAATGAACAAAGTAAACCACTTTTCATCATACCTGCAAAAAAAGAGGCTTTTAAAAGGAGGCGTTTACATACTTACGCGATAGATATCAGTCCTGTTTCTAAGTCAATAGATATTTCTTATAAATTTAGATTGGCACAGTCTTGTATATATGAAAAAGATTGGCTTACTTTGCACACGCAAATTAAACGGTACTAGTACCGCTTATCTATGGTTCCTTGGCCGAGTGGCTAGGCACCGGTCTGCAAAACCGTTTACGGCGGTTCGAATCCGCCAGGAACCTCAAATGAAAACCTCTGAAACTACTTATTATAATAGGATGTTTCAGAGGTTTTTTGTTTTTTTGTTAACTAGAAGTACGACGGGATCAAGAATCAAGGTTCAACCCGTATTTTGGACCAACCCAAAAAGTCGGTTGGTGAATGTTTATGAAAAAATGGTTTTAAGCCTATACGCTGAATAACAAGGCAGGCATTATTCTAAAAAAAGCTATACAATGGTTTAAAAAAGCATTCGCTAATAGAGATGGATCAGCAGGCTTTCTTAAACCATTTTTGTTTTTATAAAGTGATCACTTTTTCTATTCCAATATCTTCAATGAATTGTTGATCGTGCGAGATTACGAGTATGGTTCCGTTGAAATGTTTGATGGAATAGGTGAGGATCTCTTTGCTGTAGATATCCAGATTGTTTGTTGGCTCGTCGAAAATCAGCATGTCAGGATTATTGTTGCTAATGCTTAAGCAACAAAGTAAAAGCTTCATCTTTTCGCCACCGCTTAACGTGTGGCAAGGCCTGTCCCAATAGCTTTGACTTAACTGATGTCGGTATAACAACATCTTTAACGCATGTTCGGGCAGGTGTTTGTCATTGAATTTTTGAGCCTGTTCGAAAATCGTTAAATCACCTTTCAGGATTGAATACTCCTGATCGATATACAAGTAATTAAACTCAGCAACAAACAACTGGCCACTATATGCCATCGTCTCTTTTGTGATGAGACGAATCAGTGATGTCTTGCCGACTCCGTTGTTTCCTTCAATCAGAATCCTGTCGCCCGAATAGACTTGAAAGGAGAGGGGATGTTTCCAGAGTGGCTGTTCACCATAATGAATGTTGATATTATCGGCCGAAACAAGCACCTTGCCTTTATGTAAACCGGATTCTACAATCTGAATTTTCAATAATTGCTCTCTCTCAATTGTTTGTTTGATCAGCTTTATCTCATTGACTATATCCTCTATTTTTTCAATTTG
The DNA here is from genome assembly GCA_023429375.1 of Bacteroidota bacterium. Classification (GTDB taxonomy): domain Bacteria; phylum Bacteroidota; class Bacteroidia; order Bacteroidales; family Tannerellaceae; genus Massilibacteroides. The sequence continues at coordinate 608,424 of JAEYVY010000007.1, forward strand.
CTCCTTCTTGCTTTTGGCAGAACTCTGCTCCGCATTGTTTTGCAGCTTCCCCATTACTATCCGAGGAACGCCACTTTTTTCTTTTTGAGCTTTCCCTCTTGACTCCTGCTTCTGTCGTTGTTCGGCTATTTCTCTTGACTTCATTACAGTCTGTTTCAAACTTTTTCCCTTCTCTGCCAGTTGAGCATGTAGGGCGTTTAGCTTGATCTGTTTTTGCTCGCGATAGAAGTCATAGTTACCTCCATAAACTTCAATTGCTTTGGAGGTTAGTTCAAACGTGGTGTTGACTCTGTTCAGCAGTGTACGGTCGTGGCTGACAATCAGAAGTGTGCTATTTGTTTCTTCAATGAATTTATACAAGGTTACCCTGCTTTGCTTATCTAAATGATTAGAAGGCTCATCCATCAAGATGATATCAGGCATATGAATCTGTATCCCGCTCAGCAAGAGCTTCGTTTTTTCTCCACCGCTCAGCGATGCAAAAGCCGTTGAAAGAGGTAATCCGTCAATATCCCAATAGGCAAATGCTTTGTTAACCCTTTCTTCGATATCCCAATCGTCATTGAGTAGATCGAGGTTATCCTGGGTTACATTTCCGGAAAGAATGGCATGAAGTGCATTTATCTTATCTTGGATACGGAGAATCTCCATTGCCGTCATTTCATCAAACTGACCGAAATGTTGAGGCATATAATAAAGACTTTTGGAAAGGACAACTTCGCCTTTTGACTGAATCAGTTCGCCCGCCAGTATACGGAACAAGGTGGACTTACCCACCCCATTATGTCCGACCAGGGTGACTTTATCTCCCTTGAGAATAGAGAAACTAAGATTGTCAAACAATAATTCCCCATTGGGATGAACATATGTAAGTGCATTAACTACAATACTCATTTGTATGCTAATAATTAAGTGGTTTTAGAATAAAATATAAAAATGAGAATACGTGGAAAACAGATTTGTTTACCACAAGCATGGAAAGAGAAAAATCTCTGGAAATAATAAATTACATGATGTTATCTAAGATTTAAAATAAATGTACCAAGTATTGACGTGGAGCATCTATTATGGTTTGAAAATGAACCAAAATGTTTTTTAAGAAGACTTACATGATGGTACGTAACCATCTATTTACTTAGATATTCTCATCGGAGTAGTTGTTCGTTAATACTGCTGCAAAATTATATATAAAATACTGTAATACAAAAGGCTACTGCTATATTTAAAGAAAATACACTATCTTTCCTTGCGAAAAGAGTACTTTAAATCATTAAAAGTAGTATGAAAATCATATCTGTCAGGGAGTGTGTCGAATATAAAGATCGAATAATTGCCTATTTCCAAAAGAGTTGGCCTACGGTATTGCCCGAGATCTATCGTGACTGTATAGAGCACTGCATCGATTCACCAAGCCCCCTTCCTCAATGGTATGTGCTGGAGAAAGATGATGAACTAATTGGCTGTGCCGGACTGATAATGAACGATTTTATTAGCCGGATGGATTTATATCCTTGGCTGGCCGCTTTGTATATCGATGAGAAGCACAGAGGGAATGCCTATGCATGCTTGTTAATGGATAAAGCAAAGTCTGACGCCCTAAAAGCCGGATTCAAAACAATATACCTGTCGACCAACCATGTAAGCTATTATGAAAAGTACGGATGGAACTACGTCGGAATGGGTTACCATCCTTGGGGAGATCAATCCCGCATATATGCATTAGCTCTATGATTTAGAGTAATGATATTATCTTTCAATAATTGATAAGACGATTCTCATTTACGATATCGTAGATTTCCTCCATGATTAATTTGGCATGTTGCCTTTCTATACCATTTTCTTCGGCAACAATCAGAATATCCGATTTTTCAGGTCGATTATTGTTGTTGACCGTTGAGGTGTGAAAGCCTCCAAACCCTGCGCTTGGAAGGAGGTCGTATGCCGGAGCAAGCTTCCATTTGTTATCTATGAATTGAAAGGAGAAATCTTTCGCATGATCATCTTGATTCTTGATGGCAATATTGAAAACCATCTGACGGAATAAGGTATAGATATCCTCCATGCTTTTGGTAAGATTGTGACAGGCGTGCAGCATGACCGTATAGTCCAATGTCGGAAAACGATAGTCGGCATTCAAGAGTGCTGCCATGCTGATGGTGTGAATCTTGCCTTCTGGTGATCGGTCAAATCTTTCCACCCCGAAATATTTGCCATCGAACAATCGGGTTTCTGGCATTCTAATCCCGCATTTTCCGGCCAAAAGAGCATAATGATACTCTATATCGCCCACTCCAGGAGGATCACCGGCTGCCGCAAATTTCACAAGCCACTCTTTCCCTTCTTTCTGAACAAATAGCTTAGGATGCTCTCCTCCGGTTGTACCGCCCAGAGCAAATAAGGTTTCGATAGCGTCGCCGGTATATGTTTCATCAGCCTGTATTTTCTCAATTTCCTTAGCCAGTAATTGGAGATCAATTTCCTCATGTGGCTTTGCGTAGTTCAAATTGGGTTTGTATTCCAAGGCGCCCCGACCGTGATTGCCTACGTAGGCCAGACGTTGTAACACGGTCAATTGTTCAGGGGCTTGTCCTATACTCATGAGATAGCGATTTCGTATGACCGCACCCCAACCATCCGGCAGACTGTCGTTAAACACCCCGAATTCGCCTTCGAAAGGAATGCGTTTGGCCACAGTCAGACCCGTTTTCAAGGGGAGGAAATAAGGAGAAATCGATTGACCAAAAATGGTGTACTCTGTTTCGTATTCAAAAGCACATAAGGATTCAGAAGTCAATGTCAGTCTACCTACTTTTACTTCATCCTTGAAGACATCTATGAAATTAATCTCATTCATATATTTTCTTTAAAATTAGACTCATGAAATTGCTTCATGATTTTTTTTGGCTAAGGAAACGTTTCCTTAGCCATTCACGCATAGGTATGTCATAAAAACGCATTGAAACGTAGGCCACAACAACTGCCACAACAATACAGAGTACACCCATAGTCCAGCTCTCGGCCAACGTAAGATCGTTGTTCATCACCCAAGCCATATACATGCAGACAAACGGGAAGTGAGTAATATAGAGAGGATAGGAAATATCACCAAAAAACTTACATATCATGGATCCTTTCTTTCCTTTAACCTTTCCACTGGCCCCCAGCCAAACAATAAACGGAAACATGATTATTAAACAAAAGCATTCATACAAGCCGTTAATCCAAAGCGTATCAGCATCACCCAAACGTGGAACTGAAAATAAAACAACCAGCAAAATGCTTGAGGTTAAGAAGGCATGCTTGGTATAATATAATTTAGCCGTTCGTGCCAGAAGCATACCGGCCAAAAAAGGGAATGCTAAACGTGTAAATCCTATTCTTAGCTGGGTAGGATCGATAGACCAGCCCCCGATAATATCACCATTAGGATTTGTCAAGGCATAGTGGATGGTTGTGCTCGCAGCTAATAAGACAAGCAGGCTGAGAACCATTTTAGACGTTCGGCGCAAAAATAAGGCATAGAAAATATTGGCAATATACTCGTAGAAGAGAGACCACGCAGGACCATTTAACGGGTGCATCTCGTCCCATCCTCTGATGTCTAACCCTTTACCGACCGGTATTAACGTGAAACCAATAACCATCACTAATATCAATGTCCACACCGGAACCTCATGGATGCCACCCCAACCTTGTGCAGGAGAATCTTGGAAGTAGAACATAGCACCGCCAATAAGTGATCCGATTATAATCATAGGATGCAGACGAACCAAACGTCGTTTGAAGAAATCTTTCAACGCCATCTTTCCCCAACGATCATCATACGCATACGCAATAACGTATCCGGAAAGGAGGAAGAAAAAGTCGACAGCCAGGTAACCATGATTAATCAGCTGCTTGGCGTGATCGCCGTGTGAATGAACTTCCAGAACATGGAAAAGGACAACAAGCAGGGCTGCAACTCCGCGTAATCCATCCAAAATTTCATAATGAGGCTTGGACTCTGCTAAGTCTAGTGTGTGTTTCGTCATGGTATAAATGCTTGTATATTAATATAAAAAACAAAGAATGAGCGCAAAAATAAGAGAATTATTCAATACACAATTCCTTTCTTTTTTATTTTTTCAATTCAAGTAGAAAATAATAGATATGAGGTGATAAGAATTATTCGGTAAAATAAGACTTGTTTTGACCTCCTTTTTTATCATGTCATCCCGATGTGAAAATATCATGATAATCAATGCAAAAATAACATCCCGATGATTTAAAAAAAACATCCCGAACGTTTTTAAAAAACATCGAGGTGTTTTTTTAAAACGTTCGGGGTCTTTTTTTTTAAGACTTCAGCGCGTTGAAATTCAAAGCCTTAAAGTCTAGGGGTCGACATCGGGATGAGCCGTTATCTTTTTTGGGCTATAAAAAAGGTATAACCATAGTATTTTTTATACTTTTCGTATAAATCGGCTTCACGCTTTTCACTTGCAACGAACTCTTCTACGGTTTTATTTCCGGGATATTTGTTTAAGAAAGGTTCCTGTGCCATGCGGTTGGGAATGAGGAAGTTTTCTGTCCAACAAATTTCAGGAAGAATGAATGTAGCAACCGGAAGATATCCCGCTTTGTTTAGTTTTGCTATCTGGTTAGGGATCGTATCAATCTCGGGATAGGCATTCATCCAGAAATCATGGATTTCCTTAGGATGTTCGTCAGTAAACCAAGAACTTTCCGTAATCGCGATAAAGCCACCGGTCTTCAGATATTTACGCCATTCATTCAATCCACGCTCAAATCCGATGTTGTAAATGGCACCTTCCGACCAGATGAGGTCAAGCTCTTCCTCTTGAAAAGGGAGATTGTCCATTGATCCGACTATGCCTTTTACTCTATCTTCAAAACCATACTCCTTTGCATTGCGGTTGAAGATGTCGATAAACTTCGGAAACAAGTCAAGTCCTGTTACTTGTCCTTTAACCTTTTGGGCAAGAGTCATCGTCTGTCCCCCTGTGCCACAGCCCAAGTCGGCTATACGAGCATTGTCACCCAACTCATCAATAAAGCTGATTGCCTTAAGGGTTGCTTCAGGACTGCCGGGCCCTTGTCTTTTCAACTGTGAGAAGAATTCGCAAATTAAATTAAAATCGAAATCGTGTATTGATTTATTTTCGTTACTCATTGCAGTAATAGTTTTTGCATACAAGCAGAAGCAAAACAAAGCTTTCAGTCCTTGTACGCAGGTTAATTGTTGGAAAAATAAAATATGAAATCACCCTCGAAAAGGCTTATCCGAGAGTAAACGAAAGGACAATCTGTTAACAGAGGAACAGATTGTTTACAACACCAAATCCGATTTAAATAAAGTAATAAACATCCAAACTATTTAGTGCCATAAAGTTATAAGAAATATTTGAGATATTTGATATTTGTGATGGGGGAATTAGGGGAAAAACTTATCCCGTTGATCGGAGAACAAACTGCTTTACCTATAAGCGGGATACTACTATGTATCATAATCTTTATTGTTACTGTTTTGCTTTTATATAAACTTGTCAAAGAGGAGCGTAAGATTTATTGGATTATTGACATTGTCTAGGTCTCCTTAACAGTAGGGTTGGCGTTTATTATTGGAGCTATAATGAATAAGCCGATGGAAGAAATGCTTTCAGCCTATAAGATTATGACTGGCAACCTTTGGTTGTTAGTTGTCGTATTTACTGGTTTTGTTCCTTGGTTAAGTTCAAAAATTAGAAGAATTATTTAAAAGCAGAAACCCTGAATATCTATATGTATTCAGGGTTTCTATTATAAAATCTATTTCTTATTTTTTATGGCTATACTTCTCCGTACGAGAATCTTTAATAACTCCTGACCAATTGAGTCCAAAACCAAAATCGTACGTATTTCCCTCTGTGTCAATATGGCAATCCATATCAAGAGGTACATCTTCTAGCTGTTTTTCTACAGTAGACATATTGGCTGGCATTTGTATCGGAAGAAGCCCTGTTGGTTCAAATTTGCCGGCAATAATGTCTAATACAGCATTGGCCGAACTCCCAAAATGGACGACAATAGCATCCATGTATTTTTCGAATTCATTAAATACCATAGGATTAGAAACATCAATCACAGCGATTACAGGCTTGTTTTTCATCATATCTCTTGCTTGTAAAAGAGTGGTCAAATCAGTTGCATTGGCCGTGTAGCTGATTTTCCCTTGGTAAGAACGATTCGTAATGGTCGGATCAGCAATAGGGTCACCCGCAGCTATACTTTGCGATCTGGCTTCAGTAGCCGTATAGGGGGAGTATTGCAAGGAAATAGGAATATATCCATTGCCACCATATTGGCGATCAATAATTGAGTATCCGCCATGTTGACTGGTTGGGTTTGCAACAAATACTAAGGCGAAGTCGGCCTCTTCCGGATTTGAAACTACATCATAATATTGTTTAACAGCTTCTATATTCACAGGATAGTCCACAATTGGTTCGCTCCATGCGCCTCCAAACCAACCTTGACTAGGGATTTGGTAGGTCTTCGGTATAAAGACTTTTTTCCTTTCCTTAACTGGGAGTGTATTTCCTGTGTTCTTCAATAAAACGGTTGACTTTTGCTGAGCTTCATAGCCTGCTTTCATAAATTCATCACAGCCAACCGTCTTAATACTTTCTTCGACATTCAAATAAGGATTCTCAAAGAGACCAAGTCTGAAAATGTTTTTAAGTAGGCGTACGGCAGATTTACGGAATCGAGCTTGCATAAATTCTTCGCCGTGCTCTTTTAGGCCCATTTGATAAGCTTCGAGTACAGGACCTAATTCATTATTTCCTCCAAATTGATCTACACCTGCCATTAATGCTTGATAATGACGCTCGGCCACGCTCTTCGCCTCTACACCCCAGGGTTTCCCCCAAAAGACGTTAGGAGTTTTACCCTCGTCGGCTGTGATCATCCAGTCGGTGCAGACTACTCCGTCATAACCATATTTATCTCTCAGCAGGTCTGTGATAATGTATTTACTGAATCCATTACCATAGTTGGTGCCACTAGGATCTTGATTATACGATATGGTATAGTAAGGCATTACTGCAGAGGCTTTCGAGGTTTTTCCCTCAAGTTTGAAAGCTCCTTCTGTAAAAGGAATAAGATGTTCTTCGAAGTTCTTTCCCGGATAAACGGCAAACTTACCAAACGCCCAGTGGCCATCCCGTCCGCCTTCTTCAGGACCTCCACTTGGCCAATGCTTTACCATGGCATTCACACTCTTATATCCCCAGCCATCGGCTATTTCATCCGCTCCACTTGAGGTCTGAAAACCATCAACATAAGCGCGGCCCATATCGGTAACCAGTTTAGGATGCTCACCAAAGGTCATACCAAGGCGGTACCAACGAGGTTCGCTTGATAAGTCAATCTGTGGAGATAGGGCAGTGGTTATCCCCAAAGCTCGATATTCTGCAGATGCGATTTCTCCAAACCTTCTGACTAGGTCGGGATCGAATGTTGCAGCCAGACCAAGTTCACGAGGCCAAAATGAGATTTCTCCACCTCCGGCATTATATTCAGCACCGTTTGGAACCGAATGACGCGGATCGGAACTGGTGTTGCCTGGTATCCCTAAGTTACACCCTTCAAGAAAAGCTTGCATCTCATTATTCCATCGTGCAGCCACTTCAGGGCATTGAACACTCGTAATCAGGATATGTCTTAAGTTATCTTCTTTTAAGAACTTTTTCTGACCATCGGTCAAATCCCAAGGGTTCGCATTGCTTTCGTCAAAGAATTTTCCATTATACGTGTCGGCACCTAAGCCAAAACGAAGAGCAGGTATCATCTGATGGCTGCTATACAGCATTAGACCGGCAATTTGGTCGATACTCATTTGATTTGCAAGGTCTTCCGCCCTTTCATCAACCGAAAGCCTCCAGTCTTCATATTTATCTAATAGGCCATTCTTATTCAAATCTTTGAAGCTCAGATTGCCTTCCGTGAGTATTGTAACTCCGGATGAACTAGAATAACCGAGGGTAGGACCATGCTCATTTTTTACTGTAATAAATACATCCTGAATTTTCTTGTCCGTTTGACAGGAAGATATTAAGATTAACGACGATAATAGTATTCCTAGATACTTCATGACTGTGGTTTTTTGAAGTTATACGATTCAAATCTATTGTGTATCGTTAATATTAAGAAAGAAACTGTATATCAAAATAATGCATAGTGCTGTAGAACATAAATTCGGCCTCAATTATACGTGAAATGGCGTTATGAGTGCAAAAATAAAAAGCCTAATTTAACACAAAAACCCTGAATATCTCCGAGTATTCAGGGTTTCAATTTTAAAACCTATTTCTATAACGGTTTCACTGGGATACAGATATCAACGATAAATCTGAATTCCGGATCGTCACTATATTCATTATGGTACAATTCATAAGTAGATCTATCTCCCGGTTGATAGCCGCTTTCGGTCAGCCAACAGCACATCGTGTTCCATGCTTCTTCAAATTCGGTCTCCTTAATCTCGAAATGACCAACAGCGTATTTCCCTGCAGCGACAGTTGATTTACCAATCTCTCCTTCTACCTTTATATCACCTTCTACAATGATGCTGGCATCCTGGCGCACTTTGTCCACACTTGTGATAGACGGATCATCCAGATAAACCGTAACTGTTTTTGTTGTAGGTGTTACCAATCCGCGGGGAATAGCCCATTTGAATAGTTTTTCATAAGCTTGTCCTATCTTGTTAAATGCCCCCATGTGACGGCAATAGATAAGATTAAGCTCCGGCATTTGTTTGATTTCAATTTTCGTGTCCATGATTATTATCTTATTAAATTCGACACTGCAAAATTGAGTGTTTACTCGTTGTGTGTTTTTGCCAATCTTGCTAATCGGTTTGCAATTCTTGCTATATCTTATGCCGTCTTTTACATAGATTGCTTTCTCCTGTAAACGAAATTCTTTGGCACTCATCTCGAAATAGGACTTAAATGCCCGGCTGAATGAAGAAACATTCCCGAATCCACACTGAAATGCAATCTCACTAATCGAGAATTTTGGATTGTCATAGAGTAATTGGGCCGCCTTTTCGAGCTTGATACGTGAGACGAAATTATTGGGAGTCTCACCAACAAGAAAGGTGAAAATACGGTGAAAATGATAAGGTGAGAATGAGGCAATATCAGCCATCGTAGATAAGTCTATTGGTTTATCCATATTCTGACTGATGTAGTCCATAACCCTATTGATGCGGGCTGTATATTCCTGTTTACTTAATTCCTTGAAATCCATAGATATGCGATTGATACAAAGGTAGATTATATTTTCTAGTAGCAGTTTGCAAATCTTGCTGATCTGTTGAATTAGTCTTAATCGCAAAAATTGGTGTACAACTCAATGTGACATCAATTATTAAGTATTCCAATCTCCTATATTTTTTTTATCATTTCGAATTGCTTTCCTGCAATGGGTATATTTTTTGATTGTAGGAAATGCGTGAGTGGATCATTTGTTATATCGGTATTTATCACTTTGACCGAATCGTTTTTGTTTAGGTCTATCATCTCTTTCAGTAATAAAGAGGCGATTCCTTTTCTTCTTTCCTGTTTGTCGACAGCTAGTTGAGTAATATCGCCCGAGGTGGGTTCAAACACAAAATACCCGACAAGTCTATTCTCAGAAAACAGGCCTAGGCTAACAAAATCATCTTTGGCTCTGTCAATAGATTCCAGACTATTCTGCCAGGAGGGAATGAAATCCCAAAATCTTGTAATAGAATCAAAGTCATTAATTGAGATTGGTTTTATTGTATAGGGGTAATCGATGGCTTTGATTTTATTCTCGATCTTCTCACTTTTTTGTCTGAAATAATAAAACTCGCGGGTTGTTTCAAATCCTTGCTTTGTATACACAGATATAGCCTTTGGATTGTGTTGCAGTACCTCTAATAGATATTGCTTAATCCCCATTTCCCTCAAATACGGCACAGAGTATTCAAAAATCTGTGAGGCAAGTCCCTGCCCTCGGTATTCCTTAAGCGTTCCTGTTCCGGTATCGTATGCTGTTGATAAGCCATTGAAATCTCCAATTCCATTAAAGGTAAAAGCCACAATCTCATCCTTATCAAACGCAGCAAAGGATAGATCGGGATTAAAACCACGCCTTTTTAGCATAGATTGGAGCTGCATTTTATCCAATTGCATTTCGTAATCAGCAAAAGCTTGATTAAACGCTTTATATAGTGCATTGAAATCTATTCCTTTAAGAGATTTTATTTCCATAATGTTTTAAATAATTTGTTGACGTGGCTAAACTGTTGTATATGCAATGTGTATACTGATTACATTTGAATTCTAAAACAAATTTAAAGTTTACGTGAATAATTTGCGGCAAATCGAATAAATATTTGAAGAGAGTTCTTGTTAGTTTTGTTTTTATGATTTTACCTCCTTACAAATATAGTATAGCTTATTGATAATTCTCCACCTAGTTATCCTTTAGCTAGCCTTGGAAATAACCTATACAGAAGAATTGTTGGGGTATTATATATATGAATACAATAAAAGTCTGGAACTTTATGGAGAGGCTAGATATTGGGATAGAGTTGTATTTTATGCAAAGTTTTTATTTTTGTTGTAAATTATTTTCAAATGAAAAATAGAGAGTTGGTTAAATGTTTTTATGAAAAGATCACTTCTGGTAATTGTCAATCAGAGGTTGATCAATTTGTGTCAGATGATTGTATATTGTTATGAAAAATTTATTAAACCCTGATAATTTACTGATTAAAGATTGATGGCAAAATAAAGATTATGCTTTATAGCTTGTCTTTTGTTGTATTGGTAAAAAAAAGTCTGACTATCTTTTCGATAATCAGACTTTCGTTTTTCGTGGGCGTTGACGGAAACATATACAATCATCTAACCCGTATGCTGTCAGTATAGTAGATGTATCATCTTATTCTCTTTTTGCTTGGTTTTTACTTTGTTATAAAAGTAATTATTGAGGACTTTCCTTTTCTAAATAATAGAATAGAAGTAAGATGTTTGTTTTATAAAAATAATAGTTTTTTACTTGAGTTTATTTACAATTATCCCCTAAGGGGTATAATTTGTAATTCTTTTAATATATTTTATACCCTAAAAGGTGTATTTGAATAAATATTTATTACTTTAGCCCCCAAAGGGTATAATCATGGAGTATCCATCATTGTCAGCATATGTAAAGCAGATGCGAAAGCAGTATGGCTTAACGCAGATAGACCTCTCCGAAAAAGCAGGAGTAGGACTTCGTTTTGTTCGTGAATTGGAACAAGGCAAACAAACTTTGAGAATGGATAAAGTCAATCAGGTATTAAATCTATTTGGCGCTGAACTTGCACCTGCTCCAATGGATAGAAATAAATTAGAATTATGAAACAGGCTGAAATATTTATGCATGATAAGTTGGCTGGAATACTAACAGAAGCTGAAAACGGCTTTACCTTTCAGTATGATACGAACTATCTCAATGATTCAGAATCAGAAGCAATTAGCTTAACTATGCCTTTGAGTGAAAATCCATATCATGATAAAGTATTATTCCCATTTTTTGATGGGTTAATACCTGAAGGGTGGCTCTTGGATATTGCCGAACGCAGTTGGAAAATAAATCAACGAGATAGAATGTCTTTATTGCTAGCTTGCTGCAAAGATTGTATTGGAGCTGTCAGTGTTATACCTGTTAATACCGAAAGTGATGAATAATAGATGTTTGTATTGTTATCAGGATTTAAAAGAAGGACAAACAGACTTTCATCCTGCTTGTGCGAAAAAGATATTCGGCACAACGACTGCTCCTGAGTTACCTTATACGAAAGAGAATATTTCTGTGTTGGCAGAACAGGTTGTCCGCAGTCAAACGACAATAACAGGAGTACAACCAAAACTCTCTTTGGATATAGAAACATCGGAAAAGAAAAATGAGCCTAAACGCTTTACGATTGTAGGTTTGTGGGGTAGATACATCTTGAAACCTCAAACAGATATGTATCCCAGTCTGCCCGAATTTGAGGATTTAACGATGCATCTTGCTGAAATAGCTAAGATAAAAACTGTACCACATTCGTTAATTCGTTTTGCCGATGGAGAGTTATGTTATATCACTCGCCGTATAGATCGGGATGAGCAAGGCAATAAATTCCCGATGGAAGATATGTGCCAACTTGCAGAACGATTGACCGAGTACAAATATAAAGGCTCTTATGAGCAAATAGCCAAGTTAATCTCAAAATATTCTAATGTACCAAAGTTAGATTTGGTAAACTTTTGGGAGCAGGTCTATTTTTGTTGGCTGACTGGCAACTCGGATATGCACTTGAAAAACTTCTCTTTATACAGTACCCAAAAAGGCACTTATTCATTGACTCCCGCTTATGATATGCTTTCCACTAAGTTAGTCATGCCTGAAGATACGGAAGAGCTAGCTCTTACGCTTAACGGCAAAAAGAGAAAGCTGAAACGTTTTGATTTTGAAACTGCTTTTGCAAAATCAGGCTTAGACAATAAAGTAGGAGAAAATATCTTCTCAAAATTTGAAAAGGTCGTTCCTCTGTGGTTGGAATTTATTGACAAGTCATTTCTAAGCGAAGAAATGAAAAAACAATATAAGGAACTGATTATGAGATAAAAACAAAAAAAGTCTGACTATCTTTTTGATAATCAGACTTTCACTTTTCGTGGGCGTTGACGGACTCATTTCGAACCATATAACCCGTATTCTGTCAGTGTATTAACTGTGTCGTGTTTTTCTTTTTTCACTCGGTTTTCACTTTGTTTTTAAAGTGATTTTTAGAGGACTCTTCCTCTCTAAGCGATGGTATAAAGGTAAGAATTATTTTGACATAACAAATCTAATGTAAACAAAATTGTTTATCTTTGTAAAAAGAGTTGTTTATGAATAATCTTATCGACATAATAAAAGGTATTCATCCTGGTAAATTCATTGAAAGGGAATTGAAAAAGAAGAACCTTACTCAACGTGCGTTGGCTGAGGAAACAGGTATTCCATTCCAAACTATTAATGCTATAATTGCAGGTAGACGTAATTTGACTACTGAACAAGCCTTAAAAATAGATCAGATATTAGGATATGAGGAAGGCTTTTTTGCTATTCTTCAAACTCACTATGATATTAAGCAGTATAAAGAAAAAGAATTAGCCAGTATCTATACAGAAGCTCCACACATTCGCAGATCTTTATTTTGGGATGCTGATTTCAATAAAATTAATTGGGCGAAATATAAGAATGCAGTTATCAAACGTGTTTTTGAAAGGGGAAGCAAAGACGAAATAGAAGAAATTACTCGATATTATAATCTATCAACTAAATAAAGCATTGAACAATGGCTATCAAACTGCATTATGAAACGGTCACCCCTTTATTAAGAAAGATTCTTAAAGAGATTATGGATAATCCGATATTTGAACCTTTCTATTTGGTTGGTGGAACTTCCCTTAGTTTACGTTTAGGACATAGAATTTCGGTTGATATTGATTTGTTTACCAATGCTCCTTATGGTAGTCTGGATTTCTCTGTTTATGAGAAATTCTTTCAAGACAACTACAAATATTATTATTGTACAGACACATCAAATATTGTCGGTTTTGGTCGTTCATACTATGTCGGAGAATCAGCAGATGAAAATATAAAAGTAGATTTATATTACCATGATGAGATTATTAATCCTTGTGATGTGATAGATAATATTCGAATTGCTAGTCTTGATGATGTTGTTGCAATGAAAGTAGATGTTATTTCTCGCGGTGGTCGCAAAAAAGATTTTTGGGATTTACACGAACTTTTAAATGCTTATTCTATTCCCCAAATGCTAGAATTACACAAGCAACGTCATGAATATACGCATGAGCGAGATCAGATTATTGCCAATTTTACAGATTTTACTTCTGCCGATGAAGATATTGATCCTATTTGTTTGAAAGGTAAAGAATGGGAACTTATAAAATTGGATTTTGTGGAGATGTTAAACTTATACCAGTAAATATTTTTCATAGGAGATACATTACAGTATAATCATATCTTAAAGATCCTTTAACTAAAAGATATTAATTACTTTATCATATATTGTTCATTTAATAGAGGAACATGATAAGTATGAAACTACAAAACTATCTTTGAAATTTAATTTCTTTTTGAATATATCCAACTTATAATGTTAATTCTGTTAAATTTTAGTATTTTTAACGGCTGATCATGATTTTTCATTTTCTAAATAATACCATGGCTATTTAGCTTCAACTAAATTATAAACGTGCTATCATCTTATGGCTAAAGTAAAAAGAGATAGAAAGGCTTTATATACACTCTTTGGTTCTACCCATTGCACGACCTGTCTGACTCCACATTTCGGGTTTAACAAATTGTAAGGAACTGAACTCTGCCTTGTCTCCACTGATAGAAATTCTAACACTGATAGAGGCTAATCCGTTGCTGTTTACTCTTTTCCTAGTCAAAAAAAGGATTCGATAAGTACTGTTCATAACTCAAAATTTTCACGATTCGACAAAATTATTGACTATCGCTTAGAGTTTTAGCACCCCGAATAAAGCCAAGTTAGGTCATTGTAAGTCTCTTAAAACCAGCGAGTAATTTGATGGAAAGTGAACAAAACGAAATTGAAATTTCTGTTCACTTATTTTTCACTTTACTACTGTCTTTTAGTGTCTTTTCTTGGCTTTGGTGAAAAAGAAAAAAGTCTGCTAATCTACTGACTAACAGACTTTATGTCTTTGTTTGGCATTTTGTGGCTTTTGACCTTTTTGCGTTTGGTGGGCGTTGACGGATTCGAACCGCCGACCCTCTGCTTGTAAGGCAGATGCTCTGAACCAGCTGAGCTAAACGCCCGAATGTTTGTTTTTTTTTGTGAAGGTGGTGGGCGTTGACGGATTCGAACCGCCGACCCTCTGCTTGTAAGGCAGATGCTCTGAACCAGCTGAGCTAAACGCCCTTCACTTTGATGTCTTTCTCTTAAGACGGTGCAAAGATATATCTTTTTTGTTTACCTCCAAATATCAATGAACGAAAAAATAAAAAAACATTTAGGAAAGTTTTTTGTGGTGCTTTCTATCTGAATGCTATTTCTCATATAGAGAACAAGTTATTTTACATTCTCAAAACCTCCTTTAATGACATTATTTAGTGATTGTTTACAATTTAACTGCAGGTATGAAACAAATTGTACCTTGTCAGATAACAAATAGGTGTATAACCATTAACATATTTCCTATATAAGGGATAACCTATCTTCTATTTTTGTATTCGTGAAAATGCCAAGTAAAATTTGTTAAGCATGATGATAAAAAAGTTACTGTGCCTTTCGGCATTCTTGTTAACCTTATTTTCTTGTAGCCCCTCATGGGAGAAAACAGCAGATGGGGTTGTCGTGAATTTAGACTCAAAAAGCGAAAGATCCACAAAATCTGTCCGTCTTCAGGTAATTACACCCGAAATTATACGTGTCTCTGCTACTCCGAAATCTTTTTCAAAAGAAGAGAGCCTTGTTGTTCAGCAGCTTCCGCAGGTTACTGATTGGACTGTTACAGAAGATGTTGATTTGCTCATGCTTGAGACAGCAGCGATTAAAGCTTATGTTTCTAAGCTGAATGGCGAAGTGTGGTTTACCGATAAAGAAGGAAATCTAATCTTAAGAGAGAATAAGGGTGGAGGTAAGTCTTTTACTCCTGTGACAGTAGACGGTACGTCCGGTTATGCGATCAGTCAGGTATTTGAATCACCTGCAGATGAGGCATTTTATGGCCTTGGTCAACATCAGGCGGATGAGTTCAATTATAAAGGCAAGAATGAAATATTATTTCAATATAATACGAAAGTAGCTATTCCTTTTTTGATGTCGAACAAAAACTACGGCATCTATTGGGATAATTATTCAGTGACAAAGTTTGGCGATCCACGTGATTACGAACACCTATCTCAGTTCAAACTTTATAACCGCAAAGGCGAGGAAGGTGGACTTACGGCTACTTACCTAATAGATTCAGATCCTGAAAAAGTATTTGTTGAGCGCACCGAAAACAAGATCGACTACGAAAACTTAGAAACGATCAAGCAGTTTCCGGAGAACTTCCCATTCAACAACTCAACTATTATCTGGGAGGGTGATTTGCAATCTAAAGAAACCGGAATACATCGCTTCTTATTGTACTATGCCGGCTATACAAAGGTATGGGTAGACGGTAAATTGATGGCCGACCGTTGGCGTACGGCTTGGAATCCTTCTGTGGCTAAGTTTAATGTCAATATGGAGGCCGGTAAGCGTCATCATATTAAGATAGAGTGGCAGCCGGACGGAGGTGTATCTTATATCGGTTTGAAGGCACTGTCGCCGGTAGACAGTGGCGAGCAGAATAAGTTGGCTTTACATTCAGAAATGGGCGATCAGATTGATTATTATTTCATCAAAGGTAGTTCGATGGATGAGGTAATGAAGGGCTATCGTACATTGACGGGCAAGGCTCAGGTGATGCCTAAGTGGGCCATGGGATTCTGGCAAAGTCGTGAGCGCTATAAAACGCAAGATGAACTGTTGGACGCCTTGAAAGAATTTAGAAAACGAAATATTCCTATCGATAATATCGTACTTGACTGGAGCTATTGGCCTGAAGATGCTTGGGGTAGCCATGAGTTTGATGCTGCACGCTTCCCGGATCCAAAAGCCATGGTCGATGAGGTACACAACCTGAATGCCAAGATAATGATCTCTGTTTGGCCTAAATTTTATGCCACGACAGAACATTATAAGGAATTTGATGAAAAAGGCTGGATGTATCAACGAGCTACAAATGATAGTATCCGCGACTGGATTGGCAAAGGGTATATTGGCTCGTTTTACGATGCTTATAGTAAAGGAGCGCGTGATTTATTCTGGAATCAAATGAAGGAACATCTGTATCCCCACGGCTTTGATGCTTGGTGGATGGACGCTTCCGAACCGGATATACTTTCAAATGCAAGTATTGAATACCGCAAGGAGCTGATGAATCCCACAGCTATGGGGCCATCGACAAAGTATTTTAATACCTATGCACTTATGAATGCTATGGCTATCTATAATGGTCAGCGTGAGGTCGATAATGATAAGCGTGTGTTCTTGCTTACCCGTTCCGGATTTTCCGGACTTCAAAAGTACGGTGCAGTAACCTGGAGTGGTGATATTGGCACTTGTTGGGAAGATTTCAAAGCTCAGATTCCGGCAGGACTTAATCATTCGATGTCAGGTAATCCTTATTGGACAATGGATATAGGTGGGTTCTGTGTACAAAAGCGTTTTGAGAGAGCCAAAGAAGGAACGCCCGATATGGAAGAATGGCGTGAGTTAAATACCCGTTGGACACAGTTTGGAGCCTTTGTTCCGCTATTCCGTTCGCACGGACAATATCCTTTCCGCGAAGTATATAATATAGCTCCGGAAACGCATAAGGCCTATCAAACCATTGTTTATTATAATAAGTTGAGATACCGCTTGATGCCCTATATCTATTCATTGACCGGTGCAGTTTATTTTAATGACTATACGATAATGCGTCCGATGGTGATGGATTTCGGTTACGATACAAAAGTGTATGATTTGGGTGATCAGTATATGTTTGGGCCCTCGCTTCTGGCCGCTCCGGTATATGAATACCAGGCCAGAGCACGCGAGGTGTATCTGCCAAAGAAGACTGCTTGGTATGACTTTTATCAAGGTACATATCATGAAGGAGGTAAATCCATTACAGCCAATGCTCCGTACGAACGTATGCCGCTGTTCGTAAAAGCCGGATCGATCATTCCAATGGGAGAAGAAATTCAATATACATCCGAAAAACCTGATATGGCTGTTACGCTATATGTGTATGGCGGGGAAGACGCAAAGTTTACGCTTTATGAAGATGAAGGTACAAACTACGACTACGAAAAGGGGAAATACACAAACATCCCTATTATGTATAATGAAAAAACAAAGGAACTGACAATCGGCGAACGATTGGGAGAATTTAACGAAATGACGAAAGAGAGAGTTTTTAAGGTTGTTCTAATTAATAGAGAAAAGGTAAAAGGCTTTGATTCAAAGCCCGAACCTGATGTAACTATTAAATATAACGGTGCAGCTCAGACTGTAAAGTTATAGGACATATTTCCACTAATGAGTTTATCAATAAGTAGTTAGGGGCACAGGTCATGCGATATGACTTGTGTCTCGGTTTTTTTATAAGGTGCTTTTCATACTTATATTTAATGGTTCCTTTATTGTGTTGCACCTTTTGATTTTCTTGGTGTCATCTTTGTGAAAAATAATAACTATAACTACTCGGTTTGGTACAATTTGTAGCAAAATGCGGTAAAATTCATATTTTTTGTTTGTTGTCGAGATTATTTTGCTGATAATTAAAAAATAATGTGTAATATTGCCCTGTCCAATGCACAAAAATAAGAAATGACAAACCCAAAGAATTTAAATATAGCATATTATACATGGGCATTGATGACCCCCTGGGGGGTTAGTTTCTACAAATGACAAAAGCGGAGACCACGTCCCGCCTTGTTGCAATATGTCGTTATTGCACTTTCTTTTTTGGACTCTAATATGTCCGTTTTCTTTCTCAAAACATAATCTAATTAAAAGGCAATGAAGGTATTGAAATTCGGCGGAACATCCGTAGGTTCCGTGGAGAGTATATTAAATGTAAAAAAAATTGTAGAGGCAATTGATGAGCCTGTTATAGTAGTCGTTTCTGCTTTAGGTGGAATAACAGACAAGCTGTTGGCTACGTCAGAAATGGCATCGAAAGGTAATATAAGCTATGAAAGTTCTTTTTCAGAAATCATATCCCGCCATCTTAATGTAATCGAAGGCTTAATTCCTGAAGGGGAATTGCGCACCGAAACGCTGAGAAAAGCAATGGTCTTGTTGGATGAGCTTGAGAATATTTTCAGAGGAATTTATTTAATCCAAGACTTATCCAGAAAAACTTCTGATACCATCGTTAGCTATGGTGAACGTCTTTCGTCCATGATTGTGGCGAATGTAATTAAAGATGCTCAACTATTTGATTCTCGTAAGTTTATAAAGACTGAGCAGCAGTTTAATAAGCATATTGTTGACTTTGAACTGACGAATAAATTAATCCTCGAAACGTTTACCCCGCTGCCTAAGGTATCGTTGGTGCCCGGTTTTATTTCTTCAAGTAAAGAGAACGGTGAGGTAACCAATCTTGGTCGTGGCGGGTCTGATTATACGGCTTCTATCCTAGCAACTGCTTTGGATGCGTCGGTCCTGGAAATCTGGACCGATGTGGATGGCTTTATGACAGCTGATCCTCGTGTAATCAATTCGGCCTATGTGATTGAACGACTAAGCTTTACCGAGGCAATGGAGTTGTGTAACTTTGGTGCGAAAGTTATCTATCCGCCAACGATCTATCCGGTATACCATAAGAATATTCCTATTCGCATATTAAATACGTTTAATCCGGATGCTCCGGGTACGTATATTTCCAAGGAGCGTGTACCTGAAGAAGGGAAAGCCATTATTAAAGGTATTTCATCGATTAATGACACCTGCTTGATTACGGTTCAAGGTTTAGGGATGGTTGGAGTAATCGGTGTCAACTATCGAATCTTTAAGACTCTTGCTAAGAATGGTGTGAGCGTATTTATGGTGTCTCAGGCCAGTTCGGAAAACAATACCACGTTTGCTGTTCGTAATGCGGATGCAGATGTTGCTGTTCGGGTGTTGAATGAAGAGTTTGCTCTTGAACGTTCGCAAGGTGAAATCAATGATATCATAGCCGAACGCGACTTGGCTACGGTGGCTATCGTAGGTGAGAATATGAAGCGTACTCCGGGTATTGCCGGTAAACTATTCGGTACGCTTGGTCGTGCGGGTATCAGCGTAATTGCTTGTGCCCAAGGCGCTTCAGAAACCAATATTTCATTCGTAATCAAGTTGAAATATTTGCGTAAAGCGATTAACTCAATCCATGATTCTTTTTTCCTGTCGGAATACAAGGTGCTCAACTTGTTTGTTGCCGGTATAGGATCTGTAGGAGGAAAGCTGCTGGAACAGATTCGCTCACAGCAACCGAAGCTAATCAAGAACGGACTAAATATACGTGTGGTCGGTATTGCACGAAGTAACCGTGCTATATTCAAGCGTGAGGGACTGAATCTGGAAACCTATAAAGAAGATTTGGAACAAAACGGTCAGCCGAGTTCTCCTTCCTTGCTCTGTGAGGAAATCTTGAATATGAATATTTTTAATTCCGTGTTTGTGGACTGTACGGCCGATGAGAATGTGGCAGCACTTTATGAAACTTTGCTGAATAATAACGTATCGGTAGTGGCTGCCAATAAGATAGCCGCCTCTTCTCCCTACGAGAATTATATCAAACTCAAAGAAACAGCTCGTAAGAGAGATGTGAAATTCTTGTTTGAAACCAATGTGGGAGCTGGACTCCCAATAATAAATACGATGAACGATTTGATAAACAGCGGCGACCATATTCTTAAACTGGAAGCTGTTTTGTCCGGATCGTTAAACTATATCTTTAACACGTTAAGTGCAGAAATTCCATTGAGCCGGGCTATCCTAATGGCTAAAGAAGCACATTATGCAGAACCGGACCCACGTATCGACTTGAGTGGTAAAGATGTTGTACGCAAACTGGTTATCCTAGCCCGCGAAGCCGGGTATAAAGTGAACCAGGAAGATGTGAAGCGTGTTCTATTTATACCAGAAAGCTACTTCGAAGGCAGTATTGATGACTTTTGGAGAAAAATTAAAGAGCTTGATGATGATTTTGAGCAAAGGCGTCAGAAGTTGGAAGCCGAGAACAAGCATTTCCGCTTTGTAGCCAAAATGGAAAACGGAATCTGCGAGGTTGGATTACAAGAGGTAGGCGCTCAGCATCCATTCTATGAATTGGCGGGAAGTAATAATATCATTATGATTTCTACCGAAAGATATCATGAATACCCAATGATTATTAAGGGATATGGGGCTGGAGACGATGTGACGGCAGCAGGTGTGTTTGCCGATATCATATCGATAGCGAATATATAGTTAAATAAATAAGGTCGAAGAGGATGAAACATATTATTATTCTAGGAGACGGAATGGCCGATGAGCCTATCAATTCTTTGGGCGGAAAGACACCTTTGCAATTTGCGGCGACTCCTTATATGGACAAGCTGGCAAAATTGGGCGTTTCCGGTATGTTGAAAACTGTGCCAGATGGATTCCATCCGGGAAGCGAAGTAGCCAATCTTGCAGTTTTAGGCTATGACCTGCCAACGGTCTATGAAGGACGTGGTGTGTTAGAGGCGGCAAGTATTGGTGTTGATTTGAAACCCGGAGAGATTGCCATGCGATGCAATTTGATTTGCACCGAAGGCGATATCTTGAAAAACCATTCTGCAGGACATATTTCTACAGAAGAATCTGATGAATTAATCCGTTTTCTGAATAATAAATTAGGATCTGATACCATCCGTTTCTATACAGGGGTATCATATCGTCATCTGCTTGTAGTAAAAGGAGGGAATAAACATTTGGATTGTACACCTCCCCACGACGTTCCTCTGAAGCCTTTTCATCCATTAATGATTAAGCCTGAGGCTCCTGAAGCAAAGGAAACAGCCGATTTATTAAACGACCTGATTCTTAGGTCACAAGAACTATTGAAAGATCACCCGGTCAACTTAAAACGTATAGCACTAGGCAAAGATCCGGCCAATAGCATCTGGCCTTGGTCGCCGGGTAATCGTCCGGCCATGCAGACCATGCAAGAACTGTATGGTTTCAAGAAGGGGGCGGTAATCTCTGCTGTCGATCTGATAAGAGGGATTGGTGTTTATGCCGGCCTCGAGGTCATTAATGTAGAAGGAGCAACAGGTCTTTACGATACGAACTACGAAGGTAAGGCTAATGCCGCACTCGAAGCTTTGAAAACAAATGACTTTGTTTACTTGCATATCGAAGCGAGTGATGAGGCCGGCCATGAAGGAGATGTGGATCTCAAAATCCGGACGATAGAAGATTTGGATAGCCGGGTATTGAAGATTGTTTACGAAAAGCTGCAGACATGGAGTGAGCCGGTAGCCATAGCTTTATTGCCCGACCATCCTACGCCATGTGCCATTCGGACGCATACCAATGCGCCTATCCCGTTTGTGATTTACAAGCCGGGGCAGATGCCGGACGCGGTAACCCGTTACGATGAGTTTGCAGCAAAAGCAGGTAAGTATGGGGTGTTGGAAAAAGATCAGTTTATTCGTGAATTCCTAAGATAAGATCAAGGTTATGAAATATTATAGTACAAACGGACAGGTCGCTCCGGTTTCATTAGAAGAAGCTGTAGTCAAAGGGCTTGCCGGAGATAAGGGCTTGTTCATGCCTGAGAAGATTGAGGTATTGGATCAATCGGTGATTAGAAGTCTGAAAGAAATGTCTTTTCATGAGATTGCCTGTGTAGTGGCACGTGCTTTCTTTGGTGAAGATGTGGATGCAGAAACGTTAGACAGCCTGGTTAAAGACACGCTGTCATTTGATACACCGGTAGTTCAGGTTGCCGAAAATATTTATAGCCTTGAACTGTTTCATGGTCCTACGCTTGCATTCAAAGATGTAGGTGGGCGCTTTATGGCCAGACTATTAGGGTATTTCATCCAAAAACAGGGTGTAAAGGAGGTCAATGTGCTTGTAGCTACTTCGGGAGATACCGGAAGTGCTGTGGCAAACGGCTTCTTGGGCGTTCCCGGAATACATGTTTACGTGCTCTATCCGAAAGGCAAAGTCAGTTCTATTCAGGAATGTCAATTTACGACGCTTGGTCAGAATATCACTGCACTGGAGATAGACGGAACGTTCGATGACTGTCAGGCCCTGGTTAAAAATGCCTTTATGGATAAGGAATTGAACGAGCATATGGTATTGACCTCTGCCAATTCAATAAACGTAGCCCGATTCCTTCCGCAATCCTTTTATTACTTCAATGCTTACGCACAGCTTGACCGGATAGGCAAAGCCGATGAGTTGGTTGTAAGTGTCCCCAGCGGAAACTTCGGCAATATTACGGCCGGACTGTTTGCTGCCCACATGGGATTGCCTATCAAACGATTTGTTGCTGCTAATAACCGCAACGATGTGTTTTTGGAATACCTTACTACAGGGCAATACTCGCCCCGAGCATCTGTATCTACTATTGCCAATGCGATGGACGTAGGCGATCCAAGCAATTTTGCACGTATTCTTGATTTGTATAAGAAACAAGGAGATGTGCATCAAGCCATCTGTGCACAAATAAGCGGTTGTCGTTATACAGACGAAGATATAGCAAAAACAATGCAGATTGTTTATCGCGATTACAAGTATGTGCTTGATCCGCATGGTGCATGTGGTTATCAAGGATTACTTGATAGTCCGCTTTCAGCATCCGAAACTGGCGTATTTCTTGAAACGGCCCATCCCGCAAAGTTCAAAGAAACGGTAGACAAGATACTTGGAACGGATATTGAAATTCCGCAGAAGTTGCAGGCATTTATGAAGGGGACTAAACAAAGTGTTGAACTGAGCCATGCGTTTGATGAGTTTAAGTCTTTCCTCATGAACCGATAAACATAAGATAGATAAGAAAAGGGTGATACGCCAGTCAGTGTATCACCCTTTTCTTTATCCGTTATTCAAACTTAATCCTGTCTCCAGGCTTTCATTTCGTACATGTCGAGATATTCCTCCCAATTCTCATCGCGCTCTGTATAAATAGTGATGGGGAGAGTTTCGAATGGAGCTAGTGCCTCATTTAAGCGTTCACCGAATACATGTACGGCGCGGGTATAAAATACCCATATTTTTTCGCCTCCGCCCGTGTAAACCGCAGTCATGATGGCCAGCTTGTCCTTCTCCATTATCTTTTGGAGGGCAATCTCAACATTCTCCATTAGTTCGCCAACCGCATCTGATGGCATACCTTTCTGATCCGGTTCGTATTTCCAGGTGATTTCGATCCTGTCTTTCAGTTTTCCTGAAGAGGCAAACTCCGACAGTTCGTCGCGTCCCAAAATAGTCACTAATGCGCCTTCTTCGTTTTCCGACAGGGCGGTAAACCATTCGTTACTTAGTCTCATGTTGATCTGTATCTGTTTTAGTCTTTCTACTTTTCAAAAGTAGTAATTATTTTACGTTGATTTGTTTTTTCCTTAACCACAGCTGGTAAGAGTTAATCGTATTTTGCCACAATACATAGGCAGCAGGTGCCACTGATGAAATCGGATTTAGATATACCTGAGCCATCCAAATGGCAAGAATCGTATTTTTTTGCCCTAACCCTTGACCTGAAGATACCGGGTCGTTATACTTCCTGCCTATTTTCCGACCGAGTAAGAACTGACCGCAACAGATTAATAAAGCAACAGTAGCACATCCAATCTCCACAAAATAGTCCGCATTTTCCTGTTCGATCAGGAACTTAACCGTACGGCCGGTAACGATTGCCAAAGCTACGGCCCATAGGTAGAATGAAAGTTGATGAATTTTTATAATCCGGGCATGCAGGCGGGGAAAAACATATCGGATAATCCAAGCAGCAACAAGTGGTAGCAAGAGGATAGGGCCTACCTGACTGCAGATGTAGAAGACGGAATCAATAAAATTCATTTCATCGTATAGCCCCAATAAAGGAAATAATACGGGGACTGTCAGAGCAACGGCTATATTACAGAAAAGCAAGTAACTGGTCAAAAAGGCAATGCTGCCTCCCAACATACCGGTAATTACGGCAGCTGACGTTGCTGTGGGAGCCAAAACACAGATTAATGCTCCTTGGGCAATAACCGGATGAACCCAATAGAAGAGTCCGAATGCTAATAAGGCACCTCCAATTTGAATCAATAGAAGTTTTGCGTGAGCCGGATGAAACCGGATTTCACGAGGGGATAGCTTACAGAAGGTAAGCAAGAGCATAGAAAAGATGAGGTAGGGGGTAAGGATAGCCAGTTGACCACTGATTGGATACGTCAGGGCACCCGTAATCATGGCAAGTGGCAACATCCAGTCTTTGATAAATTTAAGCACTTGTAAATCTATTATGGAAAATGAGCTTAAAAGCAAGGAGTTAGATGTTAGTGATTTTTTCTAACGTCTAACTCCCACTTTTTTATTTATTTACCCCACGATGTTAGTCACCGTAGGGATTTGGTTTAGCGCAAAGGTATGTATTGCACGAATGCTTCCATTGCTTCATAAGAAGCAAGACCCAAGTCTCTGTAAAGAGAAGCAGTAGCACGGTTACGGTCTTCTGCACGTTGCCAGAACAAACGTTCATCGTCTCCAAGGAACGGAGCGCTTTCTGCTTGTGACTGGTGTTTCAGAATAGCAATACGTTTCAAACGCAATTCTTCAGGACTGATAGGAACAGCCATTTCAATATGATCCATTTCCCATTCTGCCCAAGCTCCGCGATACATCCAGATACGACATTCTTGCATCCACTCATCATCTTTCATTTCGTCAACAGCAGCCAAGATTGCATCCAAGCAAACTTTGTGTGTTCCGTGTGGGTCGGCAAGGTCGCCGGCAACGAAGACTTGATGAGGTTTTACTTTTTCAAGCAATGCTTTGATGATTTCCACATCTTTTTCGCTGATATCGTTTTTCTTAACCATACCTGTTTCATAGAATGGCAGGTCAAGGAAGTGGATATGATCGTCTTGCGTAATACCGCAATGGATAGCACCTGCACGTGCTTCTTCACGACGGATGGTACCTTTCATGAACAACACATCTTTGTGTTCAGGAACGCCTTCAACCTTTTCGTTACGTAGGTAGTGTAGGATTTCTTCCGCTTTTGCAGCCACAGGATTTTCTCCCGGAGCATATTTCTGACATACGTCACGCAGGTATTCGCAGTAACGGATTACTTCATCGTCAGCCACAGCAATATTGCCGGAAGTTTGGTAAGCAACATGTACATCGTGATGTTGATCACACAAACGGCGGAATGTTCCTCCCATTGAGATCACATCGTCGTCCGGGTGCGGACTAAAGATGATGACACGTTTAGGATATGGATTAGCACGTTCCGGACGATTTGAATCATCCGCATTTGGCTTTCCACCTGGCCATCCGGTGATGGTGTGTTGAATATCGTTGAATATTTTTATGTTTACATTATAAGCAGAACCGTATAGTGCCAATAGTTCTCCAAGGCCATGTTCGCTATAATCTTTGTTCGTCAACTTAAGGATTGGCTTACCGGTCAATTGGCAAAGCCATACGATGGCACGACGAATCAACTTATTGTCCCATTCGCAGTTTGTAACTAACCATGGAGTGTTGATGCGAGTCAGTTGAGAAGCGGCAGACAAGTCGATAACTGCATGTACTTTTTGAACAACAGTCTGTAAGAAACTTGCAGGGAATGCATCGCTAACCTTTCCTTCAATAGTTTGTTGGATCAGTTTTGATTTGTTTTCTCCCCATGCCATCAAAACAATTTTCTTGGCAGCAAGTATAGTTGACATACCCATGGTGATGACACCTGCAGGTACATTTTCGATAGACTTGAATGTTCTGGCAGCTTCTTTGCGGGCGTCATTGTCTAGCAGTACTAAGCGCGTGCGAAGTGCCGGAGTAGAGCCGGGTGAGTTGAATCCGATATTACCGGCATGACCAACACCCAATAAAATATAATCGATACCACCTGCAGCGGTAATCTGTTCTTCGTATTGATTGCAGAATTCAAAGGTTGCATCCTTAGACATGAATCCGTCAGGAGTATAGATGTTTGCCGGATCGATATCGATATGATCCAACAAGGCATCTTTCAAGAATGCGATATTGCTGTTCGCTTCGGATGCCAACGGATAGAACTCATATATGTTGAACACAATGACATTCTTAAAACTAAGGTTTTCTTCTTTGTGCAGTCTGATCAATTCCTTGAAAACGCTTTGTGGTGAACGTCCTCCGGGTAGTGCTAATACAAATTTTTCTCCTGCTTCTTGTTTTTTGCGAATTTCTTTCGCAATCTCTTTGGCGATAGTTACTGATCCCTCATCGGCCGATTCATAAATTGATGTCGGGATTTTTTCAAAACGCGTAAGAACGGAAAAATCATATGCATTTTCCGGTCTGTAATACCTTGTAGGTATACGCGTTAAAGAAATTTGTGAACTCAGATTTGTCTTCATTATTACTAATGTTTATAAAATTATAGGACCGAATTGCAAATATAACGATTTCTATCGTATGAAAGTTCACGTTATTTGTTTAATTCTTCGAATTCTATCGTAAGTTCAGTCCATTTTTCCATAGCATCGGACAAATGTTTTTTCAAATTTCCGTATTCTGTGTATAAAGTCGGGTCGGCAGCTCCTTCGGGAGTGGCCAGACGGGATTCTATTTCACTGATTTTATTCTCTGTTTCAGAAATTTCAGTTTCGCATTCTGCAATTGCTTTTTCAATCTTGCGAATTATCTTGGTCTGCTCTTTTCGGGCTTCGTACGATAGCTTGTTTTCCGTCACTTTTACCCCTCCCTGTTCGCCAGTTTGAAGTGGAGTTTGTGTCTGAACTGCACGTTCCAGTTCCCGCAAACTATCCATCTTTTTGCGTTCAAGGAAATCATAAATACCACCCAAATGTTCAATCACGCGTTTGTTGCCGAATTCATACACTTTGTCGACTAATCCATCGAGAAATTCACGGTCGTGCGATACGACGATGATCGTTCCGTCGAACTCCTTCAATGCATCTTTCAATACATCTTTCGAACGCATATCCAAATGGTTGGTAGGTTCATCCAGAATAAGTAGGTTGACCGGTTCCAAAAGCAAACGAATCATAGCCAAGCGGCTACGTTCGCCACCTGAGAGTACGCCGACCTTTTTCTCAGACGCTTCTCCTCCAAACATGAATGCCCCTAAGATATCCCTTATCTTAGTACGGATATCTCCCTGAGCCACATAGTCAATTGTGTCGAAGACAGTCATATTTTCATTTAGCAACTGCGCCTGGTTCTGGGCAAAATAACCGATTTTTACGTTATGTCCGAGTTGGAGTTTCCCTTCATAATCTATTTCATTCATGATGCACTTCACCAAGGTCGATTTTCCTTCGCCGTTTTTACCGACAAAGGCCACTTTATCTCCTCGGTTGATCGTGAATGTAGCATTCTCGAACACGAGGTGATCGCCGTATCGTTTGGTTAGTCCTTCTACAATTACGGGATACGAACCGGAACGAGGAGCCGGAGGAAATTTCAGGCTTAACATAGCCGTGTCGACATCGTCCACTTCAATTCGTTCGATTTTCTCTAATTGTTTAATGCGTGACTGAACCTGCACGGCTTTAGTTGCTTTATATCGGAAGCGTTCTATAAAAGCCTCCGTGTCAGCCAGTTTCTTTTGTTGATTTTCGAAAGCACGTTGTTGCTGTTCGCGTCTTTCTTTTCGTAGCACTACGTAGTCGGAATATTTAGCTCTATAGTCGTAGATATGACCAAGTTCAATTTCGATGGTACGAAAAGTGGTATTATCGATAAAGGCACGGTCGTGCGAAACCAATATTACAGCATTGGCATGTGTAGCGATAAAATTTTCCAGCCATTGAATGGACTCGATGTCCAAGTGGTTGGTTGGCTCGTCGAGCAGGAGCACGTCTGGCCTTTTTAGCAATAATTTAGCCAATTCGATACGCATACGCCATCCGCCACTGAATTCGGATGTCGGCCTGTCGAAATCATCCCGCTTAAATCCAAGCCCGATTAAGGTACGCTCCAACTCCGCATGGAAATTAGCTCCTCCTTCCATCTGAAAGAGTTCGGATAGGTGCGTCACTTTATCAATCAATGCATGATAAGCCTCCGATTCGTAGTCGGTACGCTCTGCCAATTCATTGTTCAAGCGTTCGATTTCTTGCTCCATTTTTCGGATATGCTCAAAGGCAAGTTCAGCTTCTTCGCGAACAGTATGTTTGTCAGATAGCTGCATCTGCTGAGGCAGGTAGCCAATAGTAATGTCTTTCGGCAGATTGACGCTCCCTGATGTTGGGGCTTGTAGTCCGGCAAATATTTTCAACATGGTTGACTTACCGGCACCATTTTTCCCAACCAATGCAATCCGGTCTTTTTTATTAACCACAAATGAAACATCATCAAAAAGGGTAAACCCTCCAAACTCTACCGTTAGACCTTCGACCGAAACCATATTTAATTTTTCATTATATTATAGTTTGCAAAGATACAATAAGTTTGATGTATCGCCTTACTCTTGAAAAGTCTCCTTTTTCAAATAAAAAAGCAAAGCGAGAGGTGTGGATATCCTTTGGGAAGGTTTTTTAATAAGTACGGGGTGTATTTTTATTTGCATTGGGATGAGTCTCTATTTCCATATATATAGAAAAGTTTTACTACATATATAGAACAAATTTTCTATATATATGGAAATAAGATTTCATACCGAACCTTTGAAAAAAAGAAAGGGATAACAAAAGAATTTTATCGAGATGAGGATAAATTACGTTCTCAATAGGCCAGTGGAATGCTTATACTTTATTAAGTAAGTATTTGCTTAGTTGTTCTGTGTTTTGTTCCTACCTTTGTAATACAGACCTCACTGTGTCTTCCTTTTCACTTATTTGGTTCTGCATTGTAGATAAATGATTGGCTTTTGACACAGAACACATCATCTTTTTTTGAAAATTATTAATGTTTACGGTTAATCATGCACGAGATAATAGATTTTGACAAACAATTGTTTTTGAATATAAACAAGCTTCATGAAGATTGGCTGGATCCTTTCATGTTATTTTTTAGTTCATATACAGCTTGGACTGTAATAGCTATACTTATTTTATTTTTCGTTTTTTATAGTGAGACGAAAAGCCGACGATGGGCATCAATTGGTTTTTTAACCCTGGTTGTTACTGCGACTAATTTGCTTAATCAATTGGTCAAGGTGCTGGTAGAGCGTCCTCGCCCAATTCATGAGGCCGCTTTTGATGATATAATCCATGCCATAGAGAAGTATGATGCCAGTTATAGCTTTTTCTCAGCTCACTCATCCAGTTCTTTTGCGCTTGCCGTATTTGCCTCTTTGGTGGTAAGGAAGAGATGGTTTACCTTTGTTGTTGTTTTATGGGCCGGTATGGTTGCCTATAGCCGTATATATGTAGGGAAGCATTATCCGATAGATGTCGTCATTGGAATCCTTTTTGGATGGGCCATGGCTATTTTGGGTTGGAAATTTTATACGTATTTTTTGAAACGCAAAACAAATTAAGAACAAGGAAAAAGTATGAGCAAGAAAAGAATAATAGAAGTTTGCGCCAATTCAGCGCAAAGTTGTGTTGAAGCCGAAGCCGGTGGAGCTACACGTGTAGAGCTTTGTGCTGCCATCCCTGAGGGAGGAACAACGCCAAGTTATGGGGAAATTAAAACGGCTCAAGAGCTGACTTCGCATATAGATATAAATATAATTATTCGTCCTCGTGGGGGTGATTTTCTATATACAGAGGCTGAAATTAAATCGATGCTCTATGATATTGAGATGGCCAAGCAGCTTAAGGTTCATGGGGTAGTATTTGGCTGCCTAACGGCTGAGGGTGATGTTGATGTTGCTTTATTGAAACGTTTGGTTGAAGCGGCCAAACCATTATCTATAACCTTTCACCGTGCCTTTGATGTCTGTCGCGATCCTTTTGTGGCACTCGAACAAATCATAGAAGCCGGTTGTGACCGGATTTTGACTTCCGGACAGGAAAAAGATGCCGTGACCGGTATCCCGTTATTGGCCGAACTAGTTAAGCGAGCCGCCGGAAGGATTATTATCATGCCGGGATGTGGGGTACGTGAAGATAATATCGCACGAATCGAGGCCGAAACAGGAGCTACAGAATTCCATACCTCTGCCCGCAGTGTGGTATATAGTAAAATGACTTATCGAAAAGAGCGAGTTCCGATGGGAAGCAGTATTGTGACTTCTGAATTCGAAACCGTTGAGACTGACAGAAATAAGGTTGCTCTTTATTTGTAATGTTCATGAATTTCCATATTTTTGATTAATTATTATCACTTAAATTAAAAAAGAATATGGAAACACGTAAAAGACTTAGCCGCTCAATGAAGAATAAGATGATAGGTGGAGTTTGCGGCGGCATGGCCAATTATTTTGACATAGATCCCACACTTGTTCGCGTTGGGTATATCTTGATTTCAGTTTTTACGATATTCTCAGGTGTACTGGCTTATTTTGTTCTTTGGCTGGTAATGCCTGTCGACCAGGAAAATTAAAGCATGAAATTTGAATTATCTTCTCCGTTTAAGCCCACCGGCGATCAGCCTGAAGCGATTGCCGCACTGACCGAAGGTTTGCTTAGCGGAGTCCCTTTCCAAACTTTGCTCGGGGTAACCGGCTCGGGCAAGACATTTACGATTGCAAATGTGATTGAACAGGTACAACGACCAACGTTGATTCTTAGTCATAATAAAACGTTGGCCGCCCAGTTGTATAGTGAGTTCAAAGCGTTTTTCCCCAAGAATGCCGTTGAATATTTTGTGTCGTATTATGATTACTATCAACCCGAAGCCTATCTGCCTACAACGGATACCTACATTGAAAAAGATTTGTCCATTAATGATGAAATCGATAAACTCCGATTGCGGGCAACTGCTTCTTTGCTTTCAGGGCGTAAGGATGTAATTGTGGTCTCTTCTGTTTCTTGTTTGTATGGTATGGCCGATCCGAATGCCTTTGCTGAAAAGGTAGTGCATCTGGAAACAGGGATGCAGTTGGACAGGGATAAGATGATTCGTCGTTTTGTTGATGCTTTGTATGTAAATGACAAAGTAGAATTCAGGCGTGGCACCTTTCGTGTCAATGGAGATACGGTAGATATCTTTCCGGCTATCGAAACCTTTGATGGGGTAGCCTATCGTATCGAATTCTGGGGTGATGAGATTGAGCGCATCTCTTCATTTGAACCTGATACGGGTAAAGAAATCGATGAACAAACGGAATTGAATATTTATCCGACGAATTTGTTTGTGACCACCCAAGATCAGTTGAACAGGGCCATTAGCCAAATTGATGTGGATTTGGGAACGCAGGTAGAATACCTAAAATCCATCGGTAAGCATTTTGAAGCAAAGCGTCTGTATGAACGAGTGACGTTCGATTTGGAGATGATTCGCGAACTGGGACACTGCTCGGGGATAGAAAACTATTCGCGCTATTTTGATGGACGTCAAGCAGGCGAACGTCCTTTCTGTCTGCTGGACTATTTCCCGAAAGACTTTTTGCTGGTGGTAGATGAGAGCCATGTGACGATTCCTCAGATACGTGCAATGTATGGGGGAGACCGCTCAAGGAAACAAAACTTAGTTGAATATGGGTTTCGACTTCCGGCGGCAACAGACAACCGTCCGCTGACTTTTGATGAATTCGAATCGCTGATTAAAAGTGCTATTTATGTGAGTGCTACACCGGCCGATTTTGAGTTGGAAAAGAGTGAAGGCGTGATTGTGGATCAGGTGATACGTCCCACAGGCTTGCTTGATCCGGTTATTGAAATCCGACCGACCATGAATCAGATAGATGATTTGATGGAAGAGATCCAACGTTGTGCAGCTGTGGATGAAAGGGTGTTGGTGACGACACTGACTAAGCGAATGGCCGAAGAGCTAACGGCTTATCTGAGTCGTATGGGCGTACGCTGTAATTATATTCACAGTGATGTGGAAACGCTCGACCGTATCCAAATTATGGACGACCTACGCAAAGGCTTGTTTGATGTGTTGATTGGTGTCAATCTGTTGCGCGAGGGACTGGATTTACCCGAAGTATCTCTGGTTGCTATTCTCGATGCCGATAAGGAAGGATTCCTCCGCTCGCATCGTTCATTGACGCAGACTGCCGGGCGTGCTGCTCGAAACGTGAATGGCAAGGTGATTTTCTATGCCGATAAAATCACGGAAAGTATGCAACTTACGATGGATGAAACAAACCGCAGGCGCGAAAAGCAATTGGCTTATAATGCCGCTCATGGCATTACGCCTACGCAGGTTAAGCGAAACACCTCCTCATTGTTGTCTGAAAAGCAAACCACTTCTGTGGAACCCTATGCCTATGTGGAACCTCAACCGAGCCTTGCTGCAGATCCTGTCATTAATTATATGTCACGTCCGCAGTTGGAAAAAGCAATCGAACGGACACGTAAGCAAATGACCGAAGCGGCAAAGAAACTTGATTTTATCGAAGCGGCTCAATATCGCGACGAGTTACTTAAATTGCAGGATTTATTGGCTACAAAAAAATAAAATTATGAAGAGATCATTCTATGCCCTATTTGTTCTTCTGTTTATCTCTCTTGCAGTCTCTGCAGAAGAATACAAACAATATGTTACCCAAGAAGACCGCGATATTTTTAATAGATATGCCGCCTTTATCAAAGACAAAGGGCAGGCAACGGAAGATATTGTTCTCTCAACTGCCTCCTTCTTTCTGGATGTGCCTTACGTTGCAGCCACATTAGAAAAAGAACCGGAAGGACTGGTCGTGAATCTGCGAGAATTGGATTGTACCACCTTTGTGGAATCGGTCTTCGCTCTTTCCAAAACAGTTAAAGAGGGCAATCTAACCTTTGAAGCCTTTTGTGATAACCTGAAGGGGTTTCGTTATCGGAATGGAATTATCGACGGATATACGAGCCGTTTGCATTATACCACAGATTGGATATACAACAATAGTCAAACCGGATTAGTGAAAGACGTAACGAAATCTATCGGAGGGGATACCTTGCCGATTAATTTGTTCTTTATGAGTCGCAATGCGGATAAATACAAATTGTTGAATGGAAATGCGGAACTGATTGAAAAGATGAACGCAATTGAGCAATCGGTAAATGCACATTTCTATTTCTACATCCCCAAAGAGAAACTGACCCAATTGCAAAAAGGGATTAAGAACGGCGACATGATTTGTTTTGTGACTTCAATACCCGGCTTGGATGTCTCGCACGTAGGTATAGCAAAATGGGTGTCCGGAAAATTGACTTTTGTACATGCCTCATCAACCCAAATGAAGGTGGTAGTGCAAGAAGGTACCTTGGATGAGTATATTCAATCCGTTTCTAAAAATACAGGAATAATAGTTGTCCGACCGCAGTTTTAAAACAATTCAAAGGCGAAACGTATACCGAATCGTTGGTATTCTGTTCCTCTGAAACTGGCAAAACCGGCTATATTGAAGATGTGGTTGCCAATTCCGTATCCTATTTCAGTATAACTATTTAACACGGGTGTCCATAATTGTCCGAAGTAGAACCGTTCGGATAAGACATATTTTGACATACCCTGCTTGAACAAGTTAAGCAGAATGAAGGGGCTTTCATACATGAAATGACCTTGCAGATATTTGTCGGAAGCATTATACCACTCCCGTTTAAGCAAATGAAACCGACCGCCAATTTCTTCGCTCCATCTATCCGGGAAGTAGCTTTGACCGAAGAAACGGAAATCGGCGAAATAGATTGATTTCTGTTCGGTATACAAACCTCCACTGATATTATAACTTAGTTCGCGACATAATCCGAGGGGAATGGCTTGTTGAATATTGGCTTCAACACGGCAATACTCCCCGTTGCTATTTAGTACTCCTGGAATACCTTGTGCAATTTCTGCTGTCAGGGTTGGGAAGTGAGAATACATATATTCTTTCTTTCGCCCTAACTTTCTGTAATACATGTATGGCGTATAAGTGGCACTGATTACCGGAGTAAAATCGTTATAATCTTTATTGATTAGCTTGTCAATATCCGGATTGTTCGTCATCTTGTTTTTTTCTGACGGTGTACGGTGGTAATAAGAAATCCCGGCAGCTATCTGCAAACCATGAACTACTTCAATGTTGTGGCGTAAATCAGCAAAATAAGTCCTAAAGTAAGGCAAGTCTAAATTTTCGAAGTTAAAGATGGTATCTTTCGCTTGCTCTTTTATCTCCTGCATAAATAGAGAGGAATAGCTCTGATAGGTATTCCCAATATTAAAGCTGATATTTCCGAATCGGCTGGGATTATAAAGAAATTCGGTGCCTAATTTTAAGAACAACTCTTTTCTTTTAAAGATAATTCCTGCCTCGGGTAAAAAGCGTAGCTGTCTATCATCTTTGTATGATTTTGTGAAACGGAGCTTTTGCCTGTATGTAATGCCGTTCATTTTGGAATATCCCAGTTGGGATGGATTCAGAAAACCCGAATACCTGAACTGCGTATTTTTGAGATCTAAATTGATGGATCCTGTTAAGTCTTCTGTCAATTCCAGATACTTAGCCGAACGTGTAGTATCGGGAGTCAGTTCGGAATGATTGCTGTTCTGATACAAGGACTCTTCCTCCGAGCTTAATGGGTAGTCACGATATTTACTCCAAAAAGTAGAGTCGTCGATAATCGGAACTTCTTTGTTGGATAAGGTATAGTGGTTGCTCAGATCAAGCGATTTTTTTTTCTTGATGGTTCCTGTCGTCTCCAGCCATTCTGTTTTTTTTTGTATGAAGTGCGAGTGATAAATAGTCTCAATTTTGTTTCCTAATAAACTGGTTTGCAATCTCAAATCGGCTGTTTGAGGAAAAATGGTTTTGCCTTCTTCCCGACTGAAAACAATAACCAAATTAAAATCAGAAAACGAGTGACGACCGCTTACGTCGATCTTATCGATAGTCCAAAGCTTATCCCTAATAAAGATAGAACCGGTCACCAATTTCTGACTTTCTATTTTAGGTGTAAGACGTATTTCGTAGATCAAATAATCACCCTGTTGTTGACTACCTGCCAGTTCGAAGTGATAATACGTGAATGCTTTAGCCGAAATAGGAGTCAGGAAATTGTCTTGATAAAATGTGGGTGAATAAAGGTTTATATTCAGGAAATTAAGTGCCTCCTGCTGTTTTTTGCTGTTGGGGATACTATTCCCGGTGATTCCTTTTATTTCGTGCGTATAGATATTCGGCGCAGTAAATTGGAAAAAGCTGACAATCTCGAAAAGCATATCCCTGTTTTTTCGGTTTACAGGCAAAATATGATGAGCTAATCTGATTAATGCGTTATGCTGTAATATCTCAGTACGACCCTTTATGTAAATGTCCGCTTCATATTTAGAGAGTTTCTTTTCCCGCATTGAGGCCGCAGAAATGACACAATGCATAATGGAATCTGCAGTCTCAGATAAAGCAGGATTCTTGTCGAGTGCAGATGATACTTGTCTTTTTTTCTCCGCTACGGTCAAAGCGGTAGAGTGAAAAATAACAGAGAGAAAGATAAGTATGAATAATACTTTATTCAATTTTTTAATAGATATGTTTCATTACAAACGTAAAAAATAAATATGAAATAGACAGATTTCTCCTAAGTAAACTTAAAAAATCTGTAATTATTAAGCGCTAAGTTGTTATATTATTGCAATAAAAATTTTATATTTGTGCTTCATAAGTATGTTATATAGCAGTCGTGGTAAAGCAGAAACAAGGAGAGGTCGATTTGTCGACCAGTTTATCAGATGTATGGAGGATCCTGAATGATAAAGAGCGGGAAATACTCCGAAGTAATTCGACGATCCAGCAATTTAAACGGAACGAGTTAATCTATTGCGAGGGCGACGAACCAAAGGATATGATGTGCTTACTCAAAGGCAAAGTTAAGATCTTCAAAGAAGGGGTAGGCGGAAGAAGCCAAATCATACGTATGATTAAGCCGGTGCAGTACTTTGGATACCGTGCTAATTTTGCCCAAGAGGATTATCTGACGAATGCTGCAGCTTTTGAAACTTCAGAGGTGTGTTTAATCCCTATGACTGTCGTTACGGATTTATTGATGGAGAATGCCAATCTGGCTATGTTTTTTATCCGTCAATTGTCTGTTGATTTGGGGATAGCCGATGAAAGAACAGTCAATCTTACGCAAAAACACATTCGTGGACGCTTAGCTGAATCGCTATTATTCTTGAAGGATAGCTATGGATTGGAGGAAGATGGAGCTACCTTGAGTATTTATTTAGCTCGTGAAGACTTGGCAAACCTATCCAATATGACAACTTCCAATGCTATACGTACTTTGTCAACGTTTGTTTCTGAGCGCATAATCGCACTGGACGGGCGCAAAATTAAACTGATAGATGAAGAAAAATTAAAGAAGATCAGCAAGATGGGCTGATGATAAAAATATAAATAAAGAAAGGCTTCAGGAATACCCGGAAGCCTTTTTTTGAACATGTACTGAATGTGATATTATCTTATGTATAGTCCGTAAAATGCTATATATGAGAATCTAAAAAAACCAAATCAATATCTTTTTACGGAGGAAGGGATGGTGTTCTATATAATTCCTTTATTTTTGTGTTTCGTAAAAGACGTTTTATAATCTGGAGAGACTATATGAATTATTTTCTGTATTTCTTTTTTACTATTAAATGCAACGTATTAATTTGATAAAACAATGGTTCAATTCGCAAACACATTTGTATTTTGTGTTTGTTGTATTATCCATTATTCCCAATATTGTATTGTTCTTTACTGAACCAATGCCTTTCTTGCTGAGTATAGCTTCGGTTATCCTGCCTTTTTCACTCATGCTGTGTGTGTTATTGTTTGCACCTAAGCCAGGGATTGTGATGTGGCTTCTGCTTCCAAAGGTGATTTTGGACGGAGGACAGCTCGTCTTGCTCTATCTTTTTGGAGAATCCGTCATTGCTGTTGACATGTTTTTGAATGTGACCAGTTCAAATGCGTCAGAAGCCAGCGAACTGTTGTCGAATATATTTGTTGTAATCAGTTGTGTATTCCTGTTTTACACATTACCAACCATCGTGCTGATGGTCCATTCAACGGTATTGAAAGACAGACTTTCGAAAGCTTTTCGTCGCAGATGGTTTAAGCGGGGGATTGTTACTCTTATAGTAAGTGGTTTGATTTGCCTGACTTCGCCACTGTTTAATTACCCGTTTGCTTTGAAGAACGATGTTTATCCTGTCAATGCCTTATATAATTTATGCTTTGCGATAAATAAATCTCAAAAGAATACGAACTATAAGTATACATCGGCCAATTTCAAATTTAACTCCGTTAAAACTCAAAAAGCTGACCGTAAGAGAGAGGTTTATGTACTTGTGGTAGGCGAGACCGGACGGGCCATGGAGTGGAGTTTGTATGGTTATGAGCGCGAGACAACGCCAAATCTGCAGAAGCTTCCGAATCTTGTTTATTTTAAAGATGCCATCACCCAATCGAATAATACACATAAAAGTGTTCCTGTCATTCTATCGGCTGCAAGTGCCGAAAACTATGAAATCCTGTATGAACAGAAGAGTATTGTCACGGCCTTTAAAGAAGCCGGTTTTCGGACAGTTGTTATAGCCAATCAAAAGCTTACTACTTCCATGATTGGATGCTTTTACCGGGAAGCCGATACCTTTATAGACATGAGTGCTTTCCATACCGGATCCTATTTGAAGTCCTTGCATGATGGCGCTTTGTTGCCCCATTTAGAGCAGGAGTTGACTAAGACTGACGATAATCTGTTTATTGTACTTCATACGTATGGCTCGCACTTTAACTATTACGAGCGTTATCCTAAAGAGTTTTCCTTATTTAAGCCAGATAAGGCCGATGGCATACGAGCTACTTTGAAAAATGAGTTACGTAATGCTTACGACAATTCAATCTACTATACCGATTATGTGTTAAGTGAAATTATCAAGTTGTTGGATAAATCGAATACATGTGCGGTATTAGCTTATCTGAGTGATCATGGAGAAGATATTTTTGATGATGAGCGCCATCGTTATTTGCATGCATCGCCAATACCTACGTACTACCAGTTACATATACCTTATATCTATTGGTTTTCGGATGGCTATAAAGATAGTTTTCCTGATAAATTTGAATGGATAAGCAGGCATTCCAATCTGCCGGTAAGTACGAACAGTTTATTTCATACCCTATTGGATATAGCAAGTATACGGACAGATGTATCGGACTCAAGCTATGCGCTTTCTTCTGTATTTTTTGAGGTTAGAAATCGTATGTATCTAGGTGATCATGACGATCCGGTTCCCTTCTGGAAGATCGGATTAAAAAAACAAGACTTTGAGATGCTTGATAAATGGGATATGGCTTATGACAAAGAACAATAATACTTTAGTAGAGAAATCCAAGCATCTGACTCAGAAGGTTGTCTTAGGATATTTTTTATTTGCCATTTTTGCTTTTGGCTCAATCTTTTATATTCTAAATATAATGAAGGTTATGAGTTCCGATGATGGAGCTGATGAAGAGCATAAAGCAAAAAAACACCTGATCACCCGTGTCATTTCTTTATTGAATGAGAGTAGTTCGATTGGTCAGCCTTTGGGTATGACCGAAGAATACTTGAATTTATTTAACGAGATGATGGATGAAACGAATTACCATCTGAACGAACTGCGTGATATATTGACAGACTCCTTGCATATTCAAGGGATTGATACCATAGAAGTATTGATAGAAAATAAGAGAGCCAATACGCTTCAGTTATATTCTCTCTGGCAGGATATGAATAAAGAAAAGGCTTTCAATAAATATATCAAGACTCCGGGAATCGATACGATCACACAGGTTGGGATAAAAGAACAGGTGAAGATTAAGAAGGACTCTGTAATTTTTGAACGGAAGAATAAAGGTTTCTTTAAACGTTTGGCAGATGCATTCGTACCGCCTAAAGAGGAGGTGGGAATCGTAATAAATACAACTAGCGATATTGAGAAAGACACGACACACAACGTGTATAATGTGCTGAATAAGCAAGTCACGGCACTGAAAGAGTTTCAAGAAGATTTTGAAAAAGAACGGAAGCAAATTAATTTCCAACTATACGACAAGGCTGCAGAGCTAAGACATAATGATGTGTTAATCAATACACAAATCAATCAGATACTGTATGCTATAGAAGAAGAAGAGACTGCAGCCTCGATGGCGCGAATCGATGCAAAGCAGGCCTTATACAAGGATTCGACACGTATTCTTGGGGTCGTTGCTATAATAGCCATAATTGTTATTTTTGGATTTTTGATCATTATCTACAGGGATATTTCGAGAAGCAGGTATTACCGTCTTCAATTGGAGAAAGCCAAGCAATATGCTGAAGAGCTTTTAATCAAACAAGAAAAGTTTATGTTAGCCGTCAGCCATGATATACGAGCCCCGATGTCATCAATACTCGGTTATGTGGAGCTTCTGTTGAGAAGAAATCCGGACGACAGGCAGCGTTATTATTTAGAAAATATGGTAGGTTCATCCAATCATATCCTATCATTGGTTAATGATTTGCTTGATTTCCATCGTTTGGACTCCGGAAAGATGGAAATCCAAAAGGTGTCTTTTAATGTACGGATGTTGTTTGAAGATATTTACCATAGCTTTAAGCCGATTGCTGATGCAAAGAATTTGAACTTTCGCTTGGAGATGCATGAGGAGGGGATGAATAAAACCTACTCTGGAGATACTATTCGTATTAGGCAAATAACAAGCAACTTATTGTCCAATGCTATCAAATTTACACAAGAGGGCGAAGTGGTTCTGTCTGTCGATATTCATGAGGGCTTGTTGAACTTCGCTGTCCGTGATACCGGCCCAGGTATTCCGGAAGATGAGCAGACTGCCATTTTCGGAGAGTTTACCCGTCTAAAGAACGAAAAGAAAGAAGGCTTCGGGCTTGGTTTGTCAATCACACGCAAGCTTGTTGAATTGATGAATGGTAGTATTCAACTGAATAGTAAGCCGGGCAACGGCAGTATTTTCGAGATAGAACTGCCTATAGATGAGATTGTGTATGATGACTTGTCTGTAACGGCGGACTCTGCATGTGAAAAAGTAGAGGAGTTAAAAGTAGACGGATGTGCGATTAAATGTTTGCTGGTGGACGATGATCCTCTTCAGTTAGCCTTGACAGAAGAGCTGTTGAAACAAAATGGCATGACAATCGTAGCCTGCAGCGATCCTCACAAGGTATTACCTTTGATAGAAAGCAATACCTTCGATATCGTGATATCTGATATTCAAATGCCTGGTATAGACGGCTTTGAGTTGGTGAAGCTGATACGTGATTCGGGAATTGAGGGAACAGACAAATTGCCTGTTATCGCTTTGTCTGCCAGTGTTGCGAATGACCGAGAATTTTACAAGCATGCCGGCTTTACCGGATTCTTGAATAAGCCTTTTACTGCGAATGAATTGATATCCGTACTCAATACCATACTGGCCACCGACTTTACCTTGGAGTCAAAGCTCAATATTTCTTCCTTAACAGACTTTGCTGCCGGTGATCAGAGTGCTATGAATATGATTCTGGATACGTTTGTAAAAGAAACTTCTGATAATATAGCCTTGTTGAAGGCTACAATCAACGAAACGAACCGTGTTAAAGCCTCTAAGATTGCACACAAGATGATTCCGGTCTTCTCGATGATTGGTGCGAATCATTTAGTACAACATTTAAGATTGTTGGAAAAAAACGACGATGAGCTTACCGATGACGCTTGGCTATCTTTAATTACTGAAGTAGTTAAACAAAGTAGCTCAGTTATAAATCAAGTTTTACAACAAGTGGGGAAAGTATAGTGTGGAATAATTCTACACCTCTACATATTTTTCCACACAGTGTGATTGAACTGTATAGGACTGATAAAATTAATTGAATGATGTTATATTCAGATTATCAGTGTTTTGTGTATGTAATAATGTTTGTGGGCCAGTTTTGGCACGATATTGGGGATAATAAGTATATCGTAACAAACGTTTCTACATTTATACACTGTTTACAGGCAAAAAGAAAAAATTACACTAGTTCGAGTAAAAGTTGAGTTTATTAACAAAGGAAACACCTTCTCCAAAGGTGCTTTCCTTTTTTTTATGCCCTTATTATGTATTGCTTTCGGCTTCATCACGGAACAAAATATTTTATACCTTTGCAAATCTTTAAAGTAATCGTATAGAATATAATATAAATAAGAACAGAAATGGCAAAGGAGTTGAAAGAACTTACCAAGCGTAGTGAGAATTACTCGCAATGGTATCAGGATCTGGTAATCAAAGCTGACCTGGCAGAGAATTCGGCAGTTCGCGGCTGTATGGTAATTAAACCTTACGGTTATGCAATTTGGGAAAAAATGCAGCGTATACTTGATGATAAATTTAAAGAAACAGGACATGTCAATGCCTATTTCCCCTTGTTGATCCCCAAGTCATTTCTAAGTAAAGAAGCGGAACATGTTGAAGGTTTTGCTAAGGAATGTGCTGTGGTGACCCATTATCGTCTGAAAACCAATGCAGAGAAGAATGGTGTAGAAGTAGACCCGAATGCAAAGCTGGAAGAAGAACTGATTATTCGTCCGACTTCGGAAACTATCATTTGGAACACCTATCGCAATTGGATACAATCCTATCGCGACCTACCTATTTTGTGTAACCAATGGGCCAACGTAATGCGTTGGGAAATGCGTACCCGTTTATTCTTGCGTACGGCTGAGTTCTTGTGGCAAGAAGGTCATACGGCTCATGCTACACAAGAAGAAGCTTTAGCAGAAGCACGTAAGATGCATGATGTATATGCTGATTTTGCGGAGAACTACATGGCTATGCCGGTAGTGAAAGGAGCGAAGACGGCCAGCGAACGTTTTGCCGGTGCCATCGAAACCTTCACCATCGAAGCGATGATGCAAGATGGTAAAGCTTTGCAAGCAGGTACATCTCACTTCTTGGGACAAAATTTCGGTAAGGCATTCGACGTAAC
Organism: Bacteroidota bacterium; assembly: GCA_023429375.1. Taxonomy (GTDB): domain Bacteria; phylum Bacteroidota; class Bacteroidia; order Bacteroidales; family Tannerellaceae; genus Massilibacteroides. Next base: position 651,291 of record JAEYVY010000007.1, read on the forward strand.
CTTTATCGATAAGAACGGACAGACCGATTATGCTTGGGCTACTTCATGGGGTGTATCTACCCGTTTGATCGGTGCGCTGATTATGGCACACTCTGACGATAACGGTTTGGTGCTTCCTCCACATTTAGCTCCTATTCAGGTGGTTATTGTGCCTATCTATCGTAACGAAGAACAGCTGGCACAGATCAGCGAAAAGGTACAAGGTATCGTTGCTAATCTGAAGAAGATGGGTATCTCAGTGAAATTTGACGATGCCGACAATAAAAAGCCGGGATGGAAGTTCGCAGAATATGAGTTGAAAGGAATTCCTGTACGTCTGGCAATGGGTGGACGCGACTTGGAAAACAACACAATCGAAGTGATGCGCCGTGATACATTGGTAAAAGAAACAATTACATGTGACGGAATCGAAGAATATGTAAAGAACTTATTGGAAGAAATTCAACAGAACATATTTCAGAAAGCATACGATTATCGTGCAGCTCATACGGTAGAAGTAGATACTTACGAAGAGTTTAAAGAAAAGCTGGAAGAAGGAAACTTCATTCTTGCTCATTGGGATGGAACTCCTGAAACAGAAGAATTGATCAAGAACGAAACGAAAGCAACTATTCGCTGTATTCCTTTGGAAGGCGATATGACTCCGGGCAAATGTATGGTAACCGGCAAGCCTTCGGAACGTAGAGTATTATTCGCTCGCTCTTATTAAGAACAAATTATAAATCAGAGAAGGTATCTGAAAAGTACGCGATGAGGATGGAATATTATTCCTGTCTAATCGTACTTTTTTGATACCTTCTTTGTATTTTCAACCCCATAATTAAATAGTACTTATGATGAAAAAAATTACATTTCTTTTGTATTTTGTATTTGGCAGCTTGTTGACCTTATCTGCCGGCAAAGTAGATACGGTAAAGGTTCACAGTGATACCATGAATAAGGAGGTGGAAGTCGTGGTGGTATCTCCTGCAGGCGTAAAATCAGATGCACCAGTTGTTTATCTGCTACACGGATATAGTGGAAACGCTCAATCCTGGATTGGTATCAAACCCAATCTTCCGGAAATAGCCGATCAGTACGGAATTGTGATTGTATGTCCTGACGGAAAGAATAGTTGGTACTGGGATAGCCCTAAGGATCCGTCATACCGTTATGAAACATTTGTAGCAAAAGAATTAGTAGCTTATATAGATTCGCATTATCCTGTTAAAAAAGATCGTTCTGCACGTGCCATTACCGGTTTGAGCATGGGTGGACATGGAGCGTTGTGGCTTGCCTTTAGAAATACGGATGTGTTCGGAGCCGCCGGAAGTACCAGCGGGGGAGTGGATATCCGTCCTTTCCCGAACAATTGGGAGATGAGCAAGCAATTGGGTAAGGAGAGTGAAAACAGACAATTATGGGAAGAACATACCGTAATCAACCAAGTAGACCGTCTCAAGAATGGTGAACTGGCCATCATCATTGACTGTGGTTATGGAGATTTCTTCTATGAAGTAAATCAAGATCTGCATAAGAAATTGCGCAAATACCAGATTGACCATGAATTTCAGGTTCGTCCCGGCGTACACAATGCCGATTATTGGCGTAATTCAATTGACTATCAAATTCTGTTCTTTTCTAAATTCTTTAAGAATTAACAGCCTATTATCCGAAAAAAAGGTTCTGATTTTATCTATCAGCTAGCAAATGGGTTTGATTAATACCCTCCTTGATATAGTAGAGTAAGAAAAAATCAGTCACTTTTGAAGGCAGAAAAATAATTCACATCCCGATGTGAAAACTGGATGATTAAAGCCTTGAAAATCAATATATGTAAGGCTTTTAAAAAACACCTCGATGCTTTTTAAAAACGTTCGGGGTGTTTTTTTTAAAATCATCGGGATGTTTTTTTAGTTTTGATAATCAATGGGAAATAACATCGGGATGCAAGTCCTGCAATTAAGTTGCTATAATAGAGAAATCCATAGTAAAACCAAAGAATCGATTTCGTTTAATTTGAATAGTTTTAGCGCCCGCAGCCCGGGTTATCTCTATAATATCATTTTCTGTTAGCAGGTTCATGTAATCTCCTGCTGCCCATCCTTGTCCGAGCCTGATCAAGCATTTGTCAAAATACTTTTTTGGCAACCAATGAATGAAAGGAATTTTTGTGTGTAAGTCAAAAGGGAATTTCCTGTTTGGTGTTGTGAAATAAATTATGCGACATGTACGCAGCATTTCCCTGACGAATAATATCTGTTTTTCGCGGTTGCCAACGTGTTCTACTACAGCATTACTCTATCCGATATCAAAAGACTTATCTTGAAAAGGGAAGATGTTCCCATCATAATAGACAACCTTCACCTCGGGGAATAACCGTTTAAATGAAGAGGATTCTTTACCCAGTGCCAGACCCAGTGCCGTTATATTTTGCTTATATGGAGACTGTTTTTCTAAATAATTTGCTTCTTCGCTGTAATCATTCTCTGTAAATCCTATATCCAAAATTCTATCATTTTGGGAAGGTATGAGATTTTCAAGAAAATAAAGATATTTCCTATGTCTATTAAATTTGCTGATTTTATTAGTTAGAGCCATAAATATAATTTTTATTCACAATCAATAGTAAAGCAATCTAAGTATACCTTTAAATGGTATATAAACAGATTCTTGATTGCTTATATATTAGAAATACGTTTTACAGTTAATATCAACAAAACGGTTAGTAATATATTAACAACGTTAAAATAATGGTTTTGGTATGTTGGTGCAATTAATAGGTGTGTTGATATACATTTTGTGTGATAAATTTTGATGGGGCTAAATAGTTAAGCGAAGAGATGAAAGGTCTATAAACAAAAAAATGTTGTCATCACGACAACCAATCTTCATTGCTAACTTTAAAATCTAATACCATGAAAAACACGATGCAAATATAGAAAGAAATATGTTTTGCAACATACGCGCAAAACATATTTCTTATTGCATTTAACATTATTTTGCTATTAATCCCTATTTTGAACGGATTTCACGTTTCATAAATGATAAATAAGATAAGGCGAAGCAGATAACCGTAATTGCAATCAACCCAGTTAATTGCGGCCAAACAACCATTAAGCTTTGTCCTAAAGGCAGTGGGTTGGGTAAGGCTCCGTAGACCTGCTCCATGGTAAGCGGTCCGAAACTTCGAACGGATGGCATCAGCAATGCAGATGTGGCCTCATTAAATAAATGAGACGGGTCTATGCGAAGCAAATCAAGTACAAACCTCTGGTAGTTGATAATCTGATTGGTCGGTGCAAATTCTGATGGTGCCAGACCTTTGGCTATGAGGTTGACCAGCATCGTGTAGAACACGCTAAAGAACAACCATATTGCAATAACTGCCAATGCCGAAGTCGCCGCTTGTTTGCAGACAACCGACAGGAGTATCGACAGATTCAGCCAGAAAGCGATGTATACACAGGCCAGAATCAGAAAGAATACGATTCTTAAGAACTCTTCTACCGTGGGAGGTGTTCCGATGGTAATCAGGCCTAAGCCCAACATCAGGAATCCCAACGAAAACATAAGTATGCTGATTACGATAAATGAGCCGGTGAACTTCGCATTGATCAAATAGTCTCTGGGAATAGGTTGGGCTAACATAAAACTTAATGTTCCCCGATTCTTTTCAGAGTTGATAGCGTCAAAGCCCATACATATACCTAATATTGGCCCAAGAAAAGTGATGAAGACCAAAAAGGAGGGCATCGTTCCATCCGAAATGGTGAATAGTCTCAGGAAGAAAAAGCTTCCTTCCGGATCGTTGGGCTTCACACTGCCTGCAATATTGGTCAGTCCCGTATACATGGCTCCGGCGCAAGTAAGCAGGATGATGCCCACCATAATCAGGAAACGGATGCTTCGTACCTGGTCGGATATCTCTTTCTGAACGATGACCATAAAAGGACTTGTTCTTTTATCTGATTGACTTTTACGACTCATGTTTCTTTCCTCCTTCAAAATAAAGGTTATAAATATCGTCCAGCCCGTATTCTTTTTTCACCAAGTGGTTGAGTGAAAGGCCGGATGTAACGAACAGCTTAGCCACTTCGCCGGTAATATCCATTGTACAGTCGAGCGTAAACAGGCCGTCCTGATAGTCGACCGTATTTACCCCGTCAATTTCTTGTAGCATACGTTTCGTCTGATTTACAGCATTATCTTGTTGTGGAAGAATCGAATGGGATGCTGCGTAAATCAAGATCGGCTTATCTGCAAATAGACGTTTGGACAGGGATTGGATATCTCCTTCATCCAAAAGCTTACCATTGACAAATAGCCCGACACGATCGCATACCCGCTGTACCTGGTGTAGATGGTGTGACGAGAATAGTACGGTAATCCCGTCTTCGCGGCTGAGGCGCACAATTAAATCCAGCAGTTCTTGAATGCCGGAAGGGTCTAATCCCAGTGTGGGTTCATCCAGAATGATTACCTGTGGATTCTTGATCAATACATTGGCCAGTCCCAAGCGTTGTCTCATCCCTCGTGAGTATTTGCCGGATAGCTTATTGGCCTCTTTAGTCATGCCAACACGCTCCAGTACCCTCATTGCTTCTTGCTTGGCTTCATTCATCGTAAAACCATTGAGGCGCGCGGTGTAAATCAAGTTATCCAGGCCGGTACGATCTTCATAAAAACCTACGTTTTCGGGTAGATATCCGACCACTTTCTTAACCTCTATTGGTTGTGAGTTTGCTTGAAAGCCACATACCTTCACGCTTCCATCTGTAGGTTCGCAAAGTCCCAGCAACATCAAGATTGTGGTTGATTTGCCCGCCCCATTAGGTCCCAATAAGCCGAATACCTCACCTTTGTTGATCGTCAGGTTCAGATGATCCACAGCCGTAAAATTACCGTACCTCTTCGTCAATCCGGCAATTTCAATAATCGGTTGTTTCATACTTTACCTCCTTCCGAATTTACGAAACAGGTAATAGATACTTCCAAGTGCCACTGCGATGATTAAGAATCCTAACCAGCCGGCAAGTAAAGAGGCTTTTACAGATATTCTAAAGTCGACCGATGCTGTTGCTTCCGGGTTTTTTGCCTCCATGCGGGTCATATAATCGCCAACAATTGCTTTTGAAGAGGCTTTGACCGTAGCAATAACCCGCATACTTTCGCCTGCATTCAAACGATCAATCTGAGCCGGTTCAAATGTGATAGACCAATCGACTGGTGAGCTGGCGCTGAGTTTGACATCCCTTAATTCAGCTGAGCCTGAATTTCTAACTTCGAGTTCAATTTTTTTGCTTTCTCCGGCAGTTAGGTTTGTGCTAAGCAAACCTTTTGGGGTTGTGAGTTCTACTGTATAGGTTCCTGTTACGACTGCTTCAATGACCAGTTCTGCTGTAGTAGTTGTTGTCGAAGCGCGCAATGGAATCTTATAGGTTCCTGCGGGTACTGTGGCTGGTGGAGTTACTTCGATAGAAACGCTTTTCGTTGAATTGGCAGCTACATTGACCGAGGTGGCTTGTTTATAATCCGGTTTGAAATTGACAACCCATCCTCTGGGCGCATCGGCCAAAAATGAATATTGTTGCTCTTCGGATGTTTGATTTTTCAATACGGCATTATACGTGAAAGTCGATTTTGAATTCCCTTGCATATTGGTTTGATCGCACGTAAATTCCGATTTGTTGGTGCCCTGTTCAGATACATTAATATTTAAGGCTAAGGTGTCACATCCATGGGCAATAAGCTGGAAGGGATAATTTCCTTTGTTTACTTGGTGTGGAACCTTAATGTCTAAGGTTACGCTCTTTCGTTCATCCGGTAAAACGGATAGCTGATTGATTTTCCAGTTGCCCGATTTCAGTGAATACTCCCATGTTCCTGGTAGCCCGGTAAGGCTAATGTCGGTTGTCGTCTTTTCTTTTCCATTGTTAATCAGGTCTATGCTTAAGTTAACAGATTCGCCTGGCGGCACAGAAATCTTAGTGAAAGGCGTGTAGAGCTTTGTGTTTTTTTCAGTTGCGGAAGCTTGGTTATTTGTGGTAAAGAGAGCTCCCACTAATGTTAATAATAGAATAAAGTTAGTGTTTCGCAATAACATAAAAAATTCCTCCTAAATTTTAAATGATTTCACAATACAAGCGCCAAAAATATAGAGTAGAAGGAATAGTTTTTTTTAAATGATTTTAAAAAAAGCAAAAAAGATTTGCTGCAGATAGGAGAGTTCTTCGGGAGATTAAGTGTAAGTAAATAAGATACTTGTGTGTAGTTGTAGACTGTCTGTAACTGTATTATTTTGTGGATAGATAGGATACTATTTGCTCAAATGTAGCATCTTTAAGTAGGACGATTTTGTCTTTATCCAAGAGATAGAGGGTAGGTATAGCCTTGAGGTCGTACACCTCATGTTCTCTCAGATAGAGATTCTGATCGTATGCGTTTATCCATCCTATATCTTTCGTGACACTGTCCATGTATATTTTCCAATAGGTTAAGTTTTCATCTGGATATAGAGCCAGAATCGTTAGCCTTTGTTGTGTTCTGAGATGAGTTATGATAGGAGAGACTTTCAGTTGGTAGCTGGTATTCTCGCAAGCCGGGCAGCCCGGATTGTGAAAGAATAGCAACGTATATTCGGTATCTATCCGGCTCAGGGATTGCATATCTCCGTCTTCTGTCGTGAAGGTGAAATCGTTGGCCATATGGCCGACTCTGTTTTTTAAAGCCAAGTCTAAAAGGTTCCTTGGACGAATCTTTTCTGTCTCATCAAAAATCGTGGATGAAATAGCTACTTCTAACACCGGAATGAAGAATTCCTCATTTAACATCGGTGAATTCGGATCATATAAGTATTTCTCGCACAAGTCAAAGAAATGCGTAAACATCTTCTTTTCCGCGCCTGCTTTTTTCATCATATTCTTTAGAGAGGAAACGGCAACCTCCTTACTCGTATGTGGTAGTATGCTTAGGTAGTCAACGAATGCATGTTCTATCACATCGGGATATGCAAGACAGGTTGCATCTGAAAAATCGAAATTCGTCCAATAGTTCGTTACCAGAAATTGCGCACGGTCTTCCGGTTTTGTTAGGGTATCGGGCACTTTAACCATCTTAAATATAGGAGGGTTTACATGTTGGAGGATATAGGGCTGATTTGAGGCAGCGAGGGCAGAGTTATAAGTTGTGGTAAACAACAGTAAACATATAACCCATAAATATTTCATAATCATAAATATCATCGTTTAGTTATGACAAATATATATGATTTGGAGGAATATTGATGCCTTTTATAAGCTATCAGTATCCACATTGTTTCATAAAAAAAAGAAGAGCTGTAAAAATAATCGTATTTTTGTTGCAATAGATTTTTGTAAGACCATAATGATAGATCAATTGACAATAGACCGGATTCTCGATGCAGCCAATATAGTGGATGTGGTGTCCGAGTTTGTTACATTAAGGAGGAGAGGGGTTAACTATGTAGGGCTTTGCCCTTTTCATGCGGATAAGACGCCTTCTTTCTACGTGTCTCCAGCCAAGAATATTTGTAAATGCTTCTCGTGTGGCGAAGGGGGTACAGCTGTTCATTTCATTATGAAACATGAGCAGATATCTTATTTTGATGCACTACGTATACTTGCCAAGAAATATAATATTGAGATTCAAGAACGGGAGCTGACCGATAAGGAGAAAGAGACTCAGAGCACGCGTGAGAGTATGTTTATTATCAATGCTTGGGCGCAGAACTATTTCTCTACCATCTTGCACGAACATGTGGAAGGGAGAAGTGTAGGAATGCGTTATTTCGCAGAAAGAGGATTCCGTGAAGATACGATACGTAAATTTCAATTAGGGTATAGTCTTGATCAATGGGATGCCTTGTATCAAGAAGCCCTGCGAAAAGGCTATAAGCAAGAGTTTCTGGAAAAGACGGGACTCGTTATTGCTTACGAAAACGGAAAGGTAAACGACCGATTCCGTGGACGTGTATTATTCCCCATCCATACAGTTAGTGGAAAGGTTGTCGGCTTCGGAGGACGTATCCTCAAGAAAGATGAAAAGACTGCCAAGTACGTAAACTCACCTGAAAGCGAAATTTATCATAAGAGCAATGAGCTCTATGGTATGTTCTTCGCAAAGAAAGAGATAGTAAAGGCCGATAAGTGTTTTCTGGTTGAAGGATATACCGATGTGATATCCATGCATCAAGCAGGAATAGAGAATGTTGTGGCTTCTTCGGGTACGGCATTGACTCCCGGTCAGATACGTATGATTCATCGCTTTACAAACAATATTACGGTTTTGTATGATGGCGATGCTGCAGGTATTAAAGCTGCTCTTCGCGGGATTGACTTACTACTCGAAGAGGGTATGAATGTGAAAGTAGTTCTTCTTCCGGACGGTGAAGACCCGGACTCTTTTGCACGCAAGAATAACGCAGCCGGTTTTTCAGCTTTCATAGAAAAGAGCGAAACGGATTTTATACGTTTTAAGACGGAGCTTCTGTTGGATGAAGCCGGAACGGATCCGATGAAACGTTCGGCATTGATTACGGATATCATCCATTCGATAGCGATTATCCCAGACGATATTGCACGGACTGTATACATTCGCGAATGTAGTTCCATGCTGGAAATTGATGAGCGTGTAATCTTGTCACAGATCAACAAACTGCGCTTGGAAAAGAACACCGCCGCACCAGTTCGTCCTGATGCAGCCGCAAACAATAAGAATGGAACACCATCTGCCTTATCTCCTGAAGCTGTAGGCGCAATGCCTCCTAGCCCTGTGGGTGAATCAGATCCGATGGCAGCCAATGCAGAACCAATGCAGCCGGCACCGCAGGCAGCAGTTGCCCGTTCGCCATTTGAAGTGTTTGAATTGGCCTTGTTGCGTTACATTGTCCGTTATGGAGAATTTATATTGTATGATTATGTAGATGAGGAAACCAATGAGCATATTGTGATGCGTGTGGCCGAATATATTCATTTCGATATGGAGCGAGATGATCTGACCTTCATGACACCACTATATAAGCAAATGCTTGAAGAAGCAGCCGAAGGTTGCAAACAAGAAAATTTCGTTGCTCATAAGTATTTCCTTGCTCATCCTGATGCCAACATCAGCAGATTGGCAGCAAACCTGATAGATGATAAGTATCAGCTAAGTAAATACCACTCAAAATTCAGGCAACTGGAGCAGGAGGAAGATCACTTGGATCAATATGTGCTTAGAGATTTGTATGCTTTGAAAGATGCTTATATCAGACATCAAATCAGGAAAATACAAGCTGCAATTAAAAAGGCACAGGCAGAAGGGAATATGGATGAGATACTTAATAAAATGCAAGATCTAGCCAAGTTGAACGAGATAAAGAGAGTTCTTAGTAAGCAACTTGGAGAGCGAATTATATTGAAAATGTAACCAAAAACAATCAGTATGAACTTTTTAGAGACAGAAGAGGTGGTAAAGCAGTACTCTGGTCATTTGGCACTTAATAAGGTTAGCATTCAGGTAGCCAAGGGAAAGGTATTCGGCTTACTAGGTCCTAATGGGGCAGGAAAAACCACGCTAATTCGAATCATTAACAGAATCACAGCACCTGATAGTGGCGTGGTTCGTTTTGATGGACGATTATCGCTCCCCGAGGATATTTACAAAATCGGTTATATGCCCGAAGAACGCGGGTTGTACAAAAAAATGAAAGTGGGCGAACAGGCAATCTATTTGGCGCAACTTAAGGGGTTGTCCTATCCGGTTGCCCGTAAGCGCTTGATTTATTGGTTTGAGAAGTTCGACATCATGTCGTGGTGGAACCGCAAATTGGAAGAGCTATCGAAAGGTATGCAACAGAAGATTCAGTTTATAATTACGGTAATCCATGAACCACCTTTGCTGATATTCGACGAACCGTTTAGTGGTTTCGATCCGGTGAATGCCGATCTGTTGAAGCATGAAATACTCGACCTGAAAAAGCAGGGGCATACGATTATCTTCTCTACCCATAATATGGCTTCAGTAGAAGAGATATGTGATGACATAGCCTTGATAAACAAATCGCAAGTAGTGCTTTCTGGTAATGTGGACGAAGTGCGGAACCGTTTTAAGGGTAATACGTTCTTGCTGAAGGTGCTCCCAACGGATAATCCTGCCGATATGAATAGTGATAAATACACCATCTTGTCTGATAAAACAGACAGAGGCGTACGTGAACTACGTATTCATAAAGAAGCAGGAATGAGCAATTCCGATTTGTTGGCTATACTTGCCAAGCAAGCTGAAGTATTGTCCTTCTCAGAAGAACTTCCTTCAATGAACGATATTTTTATTAATACAGTATCCACTCCAAAACCAGCTGCATTATGAACAAGATTGGTTTGATTATAAAACGGGAATACTTACGCAGAGTAAGTAAAAAGTCATTTTTATTGCTGACATTCCTTTTGCCCTTCCTTTTTGTTGCCATGGTATTCGTACCTCTTTGGTTGTCAACGCTGAAGGGTGATGATGTGTATAATATTGCAGTTATCGACGATACAGGAAAGTATAACGATATATTTCAAGATACAGAGAGATATCATTTTATCCAAGGAGATAAGTCAATCGAAGAATATCGTCAGAGTAAGAATAAACAGATTTTCGCTTTTCTAAGCATTACGGACGATTTGTTGACAAACCCATCGGCCGCTACCATCTATTCAGAGAAACAAATTCCGAGTGAATTAAGTCGTCTCGTCAACCAAGCAATTGGAAAGACATTGGAAGATGAGAAACTGGCATCCTTCAATATTCCGAATTTGAAAGAGATCATCAAAGAGTCTAGAATCAAATTTAATGTTCAGACTATCAAATGGGGTGCTGACGGACAAGAGAATAGATCATCTTCTTTGGTGGCTTCGATAACAGGGTTGGTATTTACGATGCTGATCTATATGTTTATCATGATTTACGGAGCGATGGTAATGCAAGGCGTAATGGAAGAAAAGAGCAACCGTATCATTGAAGTAATCATTTCGTCCGTGCGTCCGTTCGATCTGATGATGGGTAAGATTATCGGTATTTGTTTTGTAGGGCTGACGCAGTTGTTCCTTTGGGGTGTATTGACCATGTCGCTACTATTGGGATCTCAACTCCTGTTTGGTATAGGCATGAGCGGAGATATGGCTACCGCCGAGGCTATGAGTCAAGCAGGAACAAATGCTCCGGATTTTATAGCCAACAATGCACAGGTTTTTGAAATCCTCAAGACAATCAACTTTACCGAAATAGGAATATTCTTTATCCTATTCTTTATCGGAGGGTATATGCTCTATGCCTCGCTGTTTGCCGCAATTGGTTCGGCAGTAGACTCGCAGGAAGATACACAGCAATTCATGGTGCCGGTAACTATATTGATGGTGTTCGGTCTCTATGCCGGTATTTATAGTATGGAAAATCCGGATGGACCTTTGGCTTTCTGGTGTTCGCTGATTCCATTTACTTCACCTATTGTTATGATGGTACGTCTGCCTTTTGATGTGCCTTATTGGCAACTCCTTGTATCGGTAGGCCTATTGTATGGAACATCACTCCTGATTACTTGGCTCTCGGCCAAGATTTACAGAGTCGGTATCTTGATGTACGGTAAAAAGCCGGATGTGAAGGAACTGATCAAATGGATAAAGTATAAGTAAGGATAAAAGAACCTGAAATTACTTTCTAAATAGCATAACAAGGATGTGTTTGGGCACATTCTTTCTCTAATTCTATTCCTTAAATTTGCCTACTTGAAATTAATAGGTAAAATTTAAGATGTTGAATAGAGTTGTTTGGGTTATCATCCTCTTTACCTTGAATGCTGAAGCTTTATTAGCACAGAGCAGGATCGTAAGGGGGGTGGTGACTGATTCGATTACTGCCGAAAAACTGGCATATGTTTCTATATTGCTGGAAGGTACGACTATTGGTACGACTACAGATGATAATGGGGTGTTTTCATTGAATATCCCTGCAAAAGAATCAATTTTGCAAGTATCCTATCTTGGATATGCCGAAAAACGAATTACTATTAACCCAGATAAAACAAATAGACTTAACATTGAACTTGTACCTTCTTCCATTAGCTTAAACGAAGTGGTTATCAAACCTCAAAAAGAAAAGTATACCAAAAAGGAAAATCCTGCCGTTTTGTTTATTCGTAAAGCAATCGAAGCAAAAAAAGATTCAGACCCGAAGAATTATGATTTCCTGTCTTATAACCGGTATGAGAATATCGTTCTGGCTCTAAATCAGTACACACCTAAAAAGAAGAATTCCGATAGTAAATTTGGTTTCCTAAGTGAGTTTGTCGATACTGTCGGGGTTGATAATACTGTTCTGCCATTATCCGAGAGGGAAAGATACGAATCAGTCTATTTCCGGAAATCTCCCAAATCTGAGAAAAGGGTTATACATGGGTTGAAGTCTAACGGTATTGATGAAATGTTCTCTCAAGACGGTATGCAGCAGATACTTGATGAGGTGTTTCGTGAGATAGACATATTCCAAAATGATATCCCGCTTTTCCTGAATCGTTTTGTTAGTCCATTATCAACTATCGGACCTAGTTTCTACAAATACTACTTGCTGGACACGTTAGAAGTCAATAACCAAAAATATGTAGATCTGGGATTCGTTCCGTTTAACTCCGAGTCCTTTGGCTTTACCGGTCATTTATATATTACGCTAGACTCGACTTATTTTGTGCGCTATGCCAAATTGAATGTACCCAAAGATATCAACTTGAACTTTGTGAGTCAGATGAGCATCGAACAAACCTTCGAGAGAATGGAGGATGGCACACGATTGCTGATCAAAGATGATATCAGTGCGGTGCTCAATCTTTCATCCGGACAAAAGGGGCTTTATGCAAGGAGGCTGAATACGTATAGCAATTACTCATTCGAAGAACCTCAGGATAAGTCCGTTTTCGATGTTCTAGGGCGGGAAATCACTCAAAAGGATGCATCTGCAAAACCAGATGAATTCTGGTTAGAAGCACGACCTTCAGAATTAGGTGAGAAGAATATGAACCGGGTTGCTGCTATGATGAAAAAACTGCGTCAGATACCTGTATTTGCAGTGACAGAAAAGGTTTTTACAGCTTTGGTGGCCGGTTATGTGCCTACCCATGTTGATCCGAAAAAAAGCAAATTTGAAATTGGACCGATGAATACCATGATTAGTGGCAATGCCATTGAAGGCACACGGTTTCGTTTGGGAGGAACAACAATGACGGCATTTAGTAAACGGTTTTTTCTGGATGGCTATGCCGCATACGGGACGAAGGATAAAGAATGGAAATACGATCTTATTGCAGAGTATTCTTTTATCGACAAGAATGAATATCGAAAGGAATTCCCTGTTCATTCAATCCGATTTGAATACAACTACGATATAAACCAACTGGGACAGCATTACCTGTATACAAACAAGGACAATATGTTTTTGGCCCTCAAAAGGCAGAAAGACAATCGTGCAACCTATCTGCGATTTGCTGAGCTGACCTATACCCGGGAATATCCGAACAATTTGTCCTACAAAGTAATCTTGCGAAACAAAAAGGAATATGCAACTCCATACGCTGAGTTTAACCAACTCAATAAGGATAATGGTGTAACTGCACTTTCTGATTACAAGATGAGCGAAGTAGAACTGGGTTTCAGATATGCCCCGAATGAAAAGTTTTACGAGACGCGTAACTACCGTTATCCGATTACGTTCGATGCTCCGGTCTTCAGTTTGTCGCATATTCTGGCAGGTAAAGGCGTTTTAGGAGCCGACTATACCTACAACAGAACCGACGTGGCTATTCAGAAACGCTTTTGGTTTTCGGCTTTTGGGTATCTAGATATAATCGGGAAAATGGGAAAGGTCTGGGACAAAGTGCCCTATCTGCTGTTGATACTTCCCAATGCCAACCTTTCATACACCATTCAGCCCGAGTCATATACCAATATGAACGCAATCGAGTTTATTAACGACGAATATGTTTCGTGGGATGTGACTTATTATGGCAATGGTATTGTCTTGAACCGGATTCCCCTACTTAAAAGGCTGAAATTAAGAGAGGTCTTCTCTCTTAGGGGGATGTATGGAAATCTGACGGACAAGAACAACCCCTGGTTGAATGGTGAAGGTCTTTTTGCATTCCCAGAGCGGTCGTACATAATGGGCAGAGACCCGTATTTAGAAGGCGGAGTAGGGGTGGAGAATATCCTGAAGTTCTTCCGTTTGGATTATGTTTGGCGTATGACCTATCTTGACAATCCGGGAATAGATAAGCATGGACTTCGTTTCAGCTTCGTGTTTAAGTTTTAATAAAAAAGGCTGGCCCGAAAGGTCAGCCTTTTTGTTTGCTATATGCTTCGGACTATTTATTTGTCTTTGCAATCACAAGTTGAATAAGCAACAAGCATCCAAACAAGTTTTTCTTGTTCTTTCAGGTAGTCGCTCATCAATGCTACTGTAGCTTCATCGTTAGCTTCGCTAGCAAGAGCCAGAACTTTTCTTTCTTCGCCAATTAGATAGCTATATGTGTCAAGTATATTTTTCAAAGCCTCACCACCACAGGTAGTTACTTCTGCTTCTTTGATTTTTGCAGTCTTTAAATATTCACTGAACTTGCTTTCTGGAACACCACCCAACATTAAGATACGTTCTGCCAATTCGTCAACCTTTTCGGCTGTATTGTTATACATGTCTTCAAATTTTGAATGAAGAACGAAGAAACCATGACCTTTAATGTTCCAGTGGAAGTTACGAAGGTTGGTATAGAATACTTGGTAATCTGCTAAAAGTTGTTGAAGAGCTGTTGTTACTTTGTTTGCTCCTGCAGCGTCTAAATGAAGATAATCTAAAGTTTTCATAATGCTTATATTTAATTATTTATTGTTCTTTTTTTGTATTACAAATTTACGAAACTGCTTAAGGCCTGTCAAACAGAAAATATCTATACCTATATAAAAGAAAACTATGCAATTGCTTCGTTATACAAGAGGTCTCATAGTTTTTATTAATTTTGTTTTCTGTTACTTATAAAACAATAATAATGCCATTTGTGTATGAAAAAGATATTACTTGTATTAATATGTATTTTAAATATTTCATGTATGTTAAACGCAGAGAACAATCCTTTTTTTAAGGCATATAATACCCCTTTTGACACCCCTCCTTTTGATAAGATAAAACCGGAACACTATGAGCCGGCTTTTGAAAAGGGGATAAAAGAATTGCAAGACGAAGTGTTGCAGATAGCAAACAATCCGGCTGCACCGACCTTCGAAAATACCATAGTTGCTTTAGAGAGAAGTGGTAGACTGTTGGATCGCGTCAGTTCGGCATTTTTTAATGTACTAAACGCATTATCTACAGATGAGATGATGGAGATATCTCAGCGAGTTTCTCCGAAGCTGTCCGAAAGTTCGAACAATATTTATCTGAACGAAGCCTTGTTTGCCCGAGTTAAATCCATCTATGATCAGAAGGATAAGTTGAATCTCTCTATAGAAGACAAACGACTGTTGGAAAAGACTTACGAATCGTTCCAAAAGAAAGGTGCTACTCTTGATAAAGCTGGAAAAGAAAAATATCGCAGCCTGAGTACTGAGCTAAGCCTTTTGAGTCTTCAGTTTGGTCAGAATGCGTTGAAGGATAAAAATCGATTTGAATATCTGATTACGAATGAAGCAGATCTGGCCGGACTGCCCGAAAGTGTGCGTGAAGCTGCAAAAACTATGGCACGTGAAAAGGGGAAAGAAGGTTGGCTGTTTGACTTGTCTTCTCCAAGTTATGTTCCTTTTATGCGCTATGCAGACAACAAAGAACTACGTGAGATGATGTACAAAGCAAATCTCAGCATTGGAAATAAAGGTGATGAATTTGACAACAAGGAAATAGTACGTAAAATCGTTAATGTTCGATTGGAGATTGCCAAGTTAATGGGTAACCGCAATTATGCCGAATACCGTTTACAGAATACGATGGCAAAGAACCAAGAGAATGTATATAAACTGTTGAATGAACTCTTATCAGCATACAAGCCGGTAGCTGAAGCAGACTACAAAGAGGTAGAAGCATTTGCCGGAGGTCTATCGCCAATCATGCCTTGGGACTGGAGCTATTATGCTGAAAAGCTAAAAGACAGCAAGTTCAATGTTAATGACGAAATGACACGTCCTTATTTTGAATTAGGCAATGTGACTAAAGCCGTTTTTGGTCTGGCCACTCGTTTGTATGGAATTACTTTCAAGGAAAACAAGGATATACCTGTTTACCATCCGGAAGTGACTGCTTATGAAGTATATGACGAAGATGGAACCTTCTTGTCGGTTCTTTATACAGACTTCCACCCACGTGCCGGGAAGCGTTCGGGAGCTTGGATGAACGATATGAAATCTCAATATAAAGAAGCCGATGGAAAAGACAGTCGTCCACAGATCATCATTGTGATGAACTTTACGCGTCCAACAGACACGAAGCCTTCTTTATTGACCTACGACGAAGTAAACACTTTCCTGCATGAATTTGGTCATGCCTTACATGGCATGTTGGCAGAAAGTACGTATGCAAGTTTGTCAGGCACAAACGTTTCTCGTGACTTTGTTGAGTTGCCCTCACAGATTATGGAAAACTGGCTTGAAGAAAAAGAATTTCTGGATATCATTGCCGTACATTATAAAACAGGCGAAAAGATTCCTGCTCAGTTAATTGACAACTTGTTGGATGCAGCAAACTTCAATGCTGGTTATCTCTGTCTCAGACAATTAAGCTTCGGACTTCTCGATATGGGATGGCATACAATTACTGAACCCTATGAAGGAGATGTGATGGCATTTGAAAAACAAGCCTGGGCACCAGCCATGGTGTTGCCTGAAGTACCGGGAACATTGATGAGTACGAATTTCTCTCACCTGTTTTCCGGAGGATATGCGGCCGGCTATTACGGATATAAATGGGCCGAGGTACTCGATGCCGATGCGTTCGCAGCATTTAAGGCCGCTGGCATTTTCAATAAGGATGTTGCGCGATCATTCAGACAAAATATTCTTTCAAAAGGAGACACCGAAGATCCTGCAATCCTTTATAAGCGTTTTAGGGGACAAGACCCGACGATTGACGCTTTGTTAGAAAGAAATGGAATTAAAAAATAAGTTTATGATAGCCTGTTTAACGATTCTTGATTGAATTAAAACAGGCTATCTTATTTCAGTTCACTAATTATCGTTACATTTGCGATACGCATTGGTCATAATTACTTGGTCGCATGGATACAAGAACAGAAAGCAGACAACTTGAGATTGATAAAAGATATTTAAGGATGGCCTTGGTTTGGGCAGAAAACTCTTATTGCAAACGCCGTAGAGTTGGAGCATTGATTGTAAAAGACAAGATGATAATCTCCGACGGTTATAATGGGACTCCCGCCGGATTTGAAAATGTTTGTGAGGACGAGAACAACGTAACGAAACCTTATGTCTTACATGCCGAGGCAAATGCAATTACGAAAGTGGCTGCATCATCAAACAGCAGCAGAGGTGCAACAATCTATGTAACGGCAGCTCCATGTATAGAGTGCGCAAAACTAATCATACAATCAGGTATAGAACGAGTTGTTTATTCAGAAAAATATAGAGTTGAAGATGGATGCAACCTGTTGAAAAGAGCAGGAGTCCGGGTCGATTTTATTGAATTGGAAAAAGAGAGCAGCAATGAATAAAAACAAAAGACTGGGTATTTGGCTTCCGGTAATTATCGCAGCAAGTATTGCGTTGGGAATCTTTATCGGTAATTACTACTTCGTAATCAGTCAGGGAAAGAGGCAGACATACTCCCGAGGGAATAAGATAAATGCCATCTTGGATATTATCGATCAGCAATATGTCGATACAGTCAATATGGTGGATCTGGTAGAAGGAACCATTCCTAAAATATTTAGTGAGCTTGATCCGCATTCGGTCTATATCTCTGCAGCAGATGCTCAGGTTGCGAATGAAGAACTGGAAGGATCATTCAGCGGAATTGGTGTTTCCTTTAATATGCAGACCGATACTATATTGGTTATCAATGTCATTCCGGGTGGTCCGGCCGAAAAGGCAGGATTGTTGCCTTTCGACCGTATTATCACAATCAATGATTCTGTATATGCCGGGAATAATACAAGCCAAGCTCAGATCATGAAGACTCTTCGCGGAGAGAAGAACAGCACGGTCAAACTGGGTATAAAACGTGGAAACGAAAAGGATTTGCTTTATTTTGATGTAACGCGTGGCGATGTTCCGGTCAATTCTGTGGATGTAGCCTATATGCTGACCAAGGATATCGGATATATCAAAGTGAGCAAGTTTGGACGTACCACTTACAATGAATTCCTTACCGCAATAGCCCAACTCAAACAAGAGCAGGCAGCCTCATTTGTAATCGACCTGAGAGGAAATACAGGCGGATATATGGATGCGGCAATCAATATGATTAACGAATTTATGCCTGAGGGTCGCTTGATTGTCTATACCGAAGGTAAGGCTTTTCCCAGACGCGATGTCTATGCCAATGGTACGGGTACATGCAAGGATGTTCCTATTGTTGTGTTGACCGACGAAATATCAGCTTCAGCAAGTGAAATATTTGCAGGTGCGATACAAGATAACGATCGGGGACTCATTATTGGTAGAAGAACCTATGGTAAAGGACTTGTTCAGGCTCCTATACCGCTAAGTGATGGTTCAGAACTACGCTTGACGATAGCACGCTACTATATACCATCGGGACGATCCATTCAGAAGACTTACGAGTTAGGAAAGACGGATGAATACGATCAAGATATCTATAACCGTTTCATGCATGGTGAATTCGACTCGGCCGACAGTATTAAGGTAGACGATAGTTTGCGCTTTGAAACGATGGAAGGACGAGTAGTTTATGGTGGTGGAGGCATTATCCCCGACATCTTTATACCGCGTGATACGAGTGGTATCACTTCTTACTTCTCGAGTGTTGTAAGTTCGGGTGTTATCTATCAGTATGCGTTGGAATATTCAGACAGAAACAGAGAGCGTTTCTCTACATTCAAAAACTATAAGGAGCTATACAATTATCTGCAGCAGCAGCCTTTATTGGAAGATTTTACCGATTATGCGGTGACAAAAGGTATTAAAAAGAGACCTATGCTGATTAATGTATCAGCCCGACTTATTGAAAATCATTTGCAGGCTTATATCATACGGAACTTCTTTGACGAAGCCGGATTCTATCCTATTTTCCTGAAAGACGATCCTAGTTTGCAAAAGGCTATAAAGGTGTTGACTGAAGGCAAGTCTCTTTCATTCATAGAATTCATTAAACAAGCAACAAATGGAGGAAATCTACGAAGCCAAGCGCGCCCTGCGAAAGGCTATGGCCTCGCTAAAGAAAGAGTTTTCACAGAATTCATTGCTTGAACAATCTGTTAGTGCTATGGAACGCCTCGAGCAGTTGGAGGTGTTCCATAGTGCTAAGCATATAGCCCTATATCATGCAATGTCTGATGAGGTGCAAACCGCTTCGTTTGTGCGGAAGTGGGCCTTTCACAAAACGATTTACTTACCTGTAATTTGTGGAGATCGGATTGAACTATATCCATATACAGCAGAAGAGGCATTAAAACCGGGTGTATTCGGAATACTTGAGCCCGTTCCCCATGCGTTAACCGAAAAGCCTTCCCCTGATTTGATTATTGTACCTGGTGTGGCATTTGACAGACATATGAACAGAATGGGCAGGGGTAAAGGGTATTACGACAGGTTGCTGATAGAAGAAGAATTACGTGGGGCAATTAAGGTTGGACTCTGTTTTGACTTTCAGCTTGTAGATGAAGTTCCTTCCACGGCGGAAGATATTCGGATGGACATGCTTGTTACCAATAAAGAAGTCATTGTGCCGAGGTGATTTATCGGATCACGATATCGTCGATGACCGATGCGCGTGCATAGTCATTTAGGCTTTTAACCAATCTTTCCCTGCAGAGTGTCAGCTCATTACGTAATACAGAAGAAGAAAGTGAGACATGCAAAATCCTGTCTTTTACGTAGATGTTCCGAGTGTATTGCAAGACCATAGATCCGAGAACTTCACCCCAGGCTCTTTGGATCCTTATCTCCAGAATCTTTTCATACAGTTCGGTATTCTCTTCGAAGATGTCACGGAGAACTTCGCCAATCGCTTGTGTATTTTTCCGCTTCATTCCTTACGCAGTTAAGGTTTCAACATTTCCATATTCAACCTTGAATAAGGAATAATTATTGCCGGTGAGCGAAAGGATCTCGTCCAGGTATTTTCGGTTCGTGTCTGTTATAAATATCTGACCGAACTGGTCGTTGTTGACCAATTGGATAATCTGTTCCACACGATTTGCATCGAGTTTATCAAACAAGTCGTCCAATAGAAGAATCGGAGTGGTATGGCCTTTCTCTTTTAAAAAGGCAAACTGTGCCAGCTTAAGCGCTATCAAGTAGGTCTTGTTTTGACCTTGCGAGCCCACCCTTCTGATTAGCGATTCGCCAAGCAACATTTCCAACTCATCTTTATGGATGCCAGTTGAAGTGTACGACAGGATTTTATCGCGCTCTCTGTTTGCTTTTAATAAATCTTCCAGTTCCCCCTTGTCCAAAGGAGACGTATAATTCAGCCCTACCTCTTCTGTGAAGCCACAAATTCTATGATAATAATCGTTGAAGATAGGAGTGAAGTCGTTTACCAACTGCTTGCGTGTATCATAAACCAAGCGCCCGTACATACTCATCTGCATCTCTAAAACCTCGAAAAGCGAATAGTCTCGCGATTGCTCTTTCAGTAAAACATTTCTCTGATATAAGGCCTTATTATATTGTATAAGAGCATGCAGGTATTGCTTGTCTTGTTGAGAAATAATCAGGTCAAGAAAACGGCGTCTCTCATCACTGCCCCCGCGAATCAATTCCACATCGGCAGGAGAAATCATAACCAGCGGCAGAAGCCCAATATGATCGGATAGTTTTTCGTATTCCTTCTTATTGCGCTTAAACTGTTTTCTTTGTCCATTGCGTATGGCACAAAAAATATCCTCATCCCGCCCGGCATAATCATAAGAACCCTGAATCACACACATTTCCTGCCCATTTTTGATTATCTGACTATCCGGCGTATTGATATGACTTTTGGTGAAAGACAGATAATAAATGGCATCCAGCAGATTTGTCTTACCCATACCGTTGTTTCCAAAGAAGCAATTTATTTTTGATGAGAACCCGACTTCTGCTTGTTCAATATTCTTGTAATTGAGAATAGAGAGCTTTTTGAGTATCATTCCAGACCTTATTATTATTCAATGAGACAACCTTCTTGATAAGACAAATGTACTATAAAAAAGTCAATCCCTATTTCATATAGAAAACACCTTTCGAGGAAAAACTGTTAAATCAACGCTTTTTCAGCATACTAAAATTCAGCGACATCCCTATGTTGTAAAACGCTGATACACAGAGGTATAAAAACGTATCGATGGTTTTAAAAAAACACCCCGAACGTTTTTAAAAAACATCCCGATCTTTTTTAAAAACGTTCGGGATGTTTTTTGAGAACGATATTGACTATGAAAATCAAGGAATAAATTCTGGAAATTAACATCGGGATGATTGCTGATTTTTTATTAATAAAAAGCAAAAAAAGTTCATCCCTATGCTTTGGATTGAAAATGAATGGTTTTGAAATAGTACTAATCCAAGTATGTATAAAAATTATATGTAATAATATAGCGATATTGGTAAAAAAAACTAATTTTGCGCTTTAAATCACCTGAGGTGATGTGTTATTAAGTGAAATTAAACAAATAACTTATAGTATAATTATGGCTACTAAAGGTAAAAATACCGATGCGGAATTAGAAGTTGGCGAAATTGTTTCGAAAACAGAACACTTTATTGAAAAAAACCAAAAGAAGATTATTCTCGGAATTATTGGGGTCGCAGTTGTTGTGGGATTATATTTAGGTGTCCACTACGGATATTCAGTACCACGTGAAAACAAAGCTGCTGTTGCCTTGTTTAAAGGTGAACAATTTTTTGCGAAAGACTCATTCGCTTTGGCTT
Source organism: Bacteroidota bacterium (assembly GCA_023429375.1). Classification (GTDB taxonomy): domain Bacteria; phylum Bacteroidota; class Bacteroidia; order Bacteroidales; family Tannerellaceae; genus Massilibacteroides. The sequence goes on from JAEYVY010000007.1 coordinate 673,391, forward strand.
TGAATGGAAATGGTGCAGATTATTTAGGCTTTGAAGCTATTGCGGACGAATTCGGAGGAACCTCTTCTGGTAATTTGGCAAAAGCGTACGCCGGTATCTGTTACTTTAAATTAGGCGATAATGAAAAAGCTATTGATATGTTGAAATCATTTAGCGCGAAAGACAATATGATTTCTCCTGCTATCATTGGTCTGATTGGCGATTGCTATGTAAATGCCGGCAATGTAAAAGAAGGAATCAATTATTTCGAACAAGCAGCTTCTAAAGCTGACAACAAATTGATCAGTCCGATTTATCTTAAAAAGGCCGGTATTGCCTACGAAAGCCTGAAACAATATAAAGACGCTGTAAAGGCCTATACAAAGATTAAAGAAAACTATGCTTTATCAACAGAAGCGGCAGATATTGACAAATATATCATTCGCGCTTCGGAATTGAGTAAATAAAATGGCTACAGCTTATCAAAATTTATCTGAATACGACTTCAACAGTGTTCCCGATGGCTCAGAAATGAGCGTTGGAATTGTTGTAGCGGAATGGAACAAGCAAATAACGGAAAAGCTTCTGGAAGGAGCCTGCAATACGTTAGAAAAACATGGCGTAAAGGCGGATAATATCGTTGTGAAACGTGTACCCGGAAGTTTTGAGTTGACATACGGTGCAAAAAAGATGGCGGAATCTCATGATGTAAACGCTGTCATTGTATTAGGTTGTGTTGTTAGAGGGGATACCCCACATTTTGATTATGTATGTTCGGGCGTTACGCAAGGCATTACAGAATTAAACTTGATGTATGATATCCCTTTCATCTTCGGATTGTTAACTACTGACACCATGCAGCAGGCAGAAGACCGTGCAGGTGGAATCCATGGAAACAAGGGGGATGAAGCCGCAATTACTGCAATAAAAATGATAGATTTTTCTTGCTAATTAAAAAATAATACTTACCTTTGCATCGCAAAAGAAAATAATGGGGGCAGTTACCAGAGTGGCCAAATGGGGCTGACTGTAACTCAGCTGGCTTACGCCTTCGGTGGTTCGAATCCATCACTGCCCACCAACAAATTGCGGAAGTAGCTCAGTTGATAGAGCATTAGCCTTCCAAGCTGAGGGTCGCGGGTTTGAGCCCCGTCTTCCGCTCTATCGAGAGGATAACTTGTAAAAGTTATCCTCTCACTTTTTTATACCTGCCCAATAGGGGGATGGGGTAGTTCGTCTAGATCCCAGACTTTTTGTTTAATTGATTTTTTCTATTACTTTTAAGGTGATATAATTTACATCAATTATTCTTTAGAATGTGTTGTAGTAATAGAATGTAAATTTCCAAAATGTTAAATTTTAAAATACTATATCTGGAATAACACACAGATGCATATAAACAATATGCAAGATTTGAAATATTTTAATAAGCTTATTCGAAGGTATGAAAAACAGTTCGTTAAGTTTGCTTTCTCCTATACTGCAGATATAGAAGCCTCTGAAGATTTTGTATTAGAATCATTCATGGAATATTGGATAAACCGGGATGAATTAAACATAGAAGATAATACAAAAGTCTTAGGTTATATTTTGACTGTAATTAAGAACAAATGTTTGAATTATCTTAGGCATCGTAATTACCAGCACATAGCTTCTGATAATATACGTGAAGTATACCAATGGGAATTGGATTTGCAAATAAATTCATTATCATCTTGTGAGCCTCAAGAATTATTTGCATCAGAAATATCAACAATTGTAGAAGAAACCTTAAGCAAACTTCCTCCGAAAACGAGAAAAATATTTAATATGAGTAGATATGAAAATAAAAGCAGGAAAGAAATTGCCGAGAGTATGAATATGAGTATTAAGGGGGTTGAATATCATTTGTCAAAAGCATTAGAAGCACTAAGACTTAATTTAAAAGATTATTTGTTTTTTATATTTTTAACACAAAACTTCTAGGCATAGACTCTTATCATGTTCTTTATATATAGTTAGAAAACTATATGTTAAATATGAAAGAGCCTGATTTACATAAATATTTCTCAGGAGGTTTTTCTCTAGAAGAGAAGAAATATTTGAAAGAATACTTTGAGAAAAATCCTAATTACTTTGAACAGTTTCAACGTGAGAGAAAACTGTATAATTTATCCCTTTTCCATCCAGAAACAGTTACCCATGCTAAAACTAATTTCCAAATAAATATTGATCAGAAGAGATTGCTATGGGCCATTTCTAAAACTGCTATTATTTTCCTATTAGCCTATATTAGCTTTTACTTTTTAAATAACAATACGAATAATTCTTCGAACCAAGTAGCCTATCAAACCATTTCGGTTCCATTTGGGCAGCGTGTAAATATTGACTTGCCAGATGGGAGTAAGGTTTGTTTAAATGCAGGTTCAATAATAAAATACCCGATTTCTTTTAATCATAAGTCTCGCCAAGTTTACTTAACCGGTGAAGCGTATTTTGATGTACATAGAGACGAATCACTACCGTTTTGCGTGATTGCAGGAAATCATAAAATTGAAGTTTTAGGTACAAAATTCAATGTAGTTACTGATTCTATATGCAATAAATTTGAAACCACCTTGTTTGAGGGATCCGTTTCAATAATCGATTTTTCCAGGCCCAATCAAACAGTATTATTAAAACCAAATTCACAAGCTGTCCATAAGGATGGAGAATTAAAGGTACAGGCGATAGCTAATCTGGATAGATACTATTGGAGAGATGGTATTTTGGCCTTCAATAAAGACAGCTTTAAAGAAATTATGTCCGTTTTTGAAAAATCGTATGGGTTTAAGATAAAGGTTGAGAATAAGGATGTGAATAAATACTTGTATACAGGCAAGTTCATTCAAGCTGATGGAATTGACTATGCTTTACGGCTCTTGCAAGAGAGTATTCATTTCTCATATCACAGGGAAAAGAATACAAATACGATTATTATTGAATAATGTTTAACCCCAAAAGTAAGCCTATGGTAAAACCGTTTTGATTTTTAAGTTAACCCTAAAGTTTTGAGAATGACTGACATTTTCTAGAAAGAGAAGTACTAACAATTGAATTTAAGATTTCAAAAGTATGAAAAGTAAACTATTATGGAGATATGGCGTAAATAAATCCAAAAGCCACAGAAATGTATTAAGACCTGTTTTTTTTCAACTAGTTTTCCTATCCTTTTGTATCGCCTACTCATCTGCTAATGAGTTGAAAAAAAACAATCTTGAGATAACGATTAATGAAAGAAACATTAATCTTGAAGAGGCTATTCATGAAATTGAAATGCAAACAAATTATATGTTTGTTTACAATACACAAATAGATTTGTCAAGAGTCGTTTCTATTGATGTTAAAGAAGAAACTATAACTGAAGTGCTAGACGACCTGTTTGAGGGTACGAATGTGAAGTATAAGATAGATGGAACACATATCATCCTATCTGTTTCAAAGAATGAGAAAACCCCATTATTAAATCAAGTATCACAGAAAAAGAATATAACGGGGGTAGTTATTGATGAAAACGATGAACCAGTTATTGGAGCAAATGTTGTAATAAAAGGGACAACTATAGGAACAATAACTGATTTTGATGGAAGATTTTCTTTAGAGGTTTCAACTGGTGATGTAATTGAGATTAGATATGTAGGTTATGTACAACAGTCTGTTGTCATTGATGCTCAAACCAGTCTTTCAATAAAATTAATAGAAGACCGTCAGGCATTAGACGAAGTAGTCGTTATCGGATATGGTGTTCAGAAGAAAGAAAATCTTGTAGGAGCAGTTGCTGCTATTCAGGGGGAAGAAATTGCTTCAACCAATGCCTTTGATGTGACCAATGCAATTTCCGGACGATTGCCGGGAGCAACGGTTATTCAAGGATCAGGTGAGCCTGGTAAGGATGAAGCTCAGATTCTTATTCGTGGTAGATCTACTTTAGGGGATCGTAAAGGAGATTCAAAACCATTGAATCCATTAGTAGTAATTGATGGTATTCCTGATCGTAGCCTCTATGAAATAGACCCGAATGATATAGAAAGTATATCTGTATTGAAAGATGCGTCTGCAGCAATTTATGGGTCTAGAGCAGCAAACGGAGTTATTCTTGTGACAACAAAAAGTGGAGGAAGCAAGAAAGCAACTTTAGATTATCAATTTTCACTTAGTCTAAAGACCCCTACCATCTTACCCAAACTAGCCAATGCAGGTGAATATTCACAATATATTTCAGATTATCAGAATTATGAGGGGTTAAGCAGACTATATTCAGATAGAGATATTGAATTGTTTAGAAGTGGTATCGATCCATGGGAACACCCGAATTCAGATTGGATGGGTGATTTGGTAAAAGATTGGACGACAGATACCCGTCATAGCTTATCTCTAAACGGAGGACATGAAAAAATGAGATATTATGTTTCTTTTGGTTATAGAAACAATGAAGCATTTTATAAACAAGAGTCAACCAAATATAAACAATATAATCTAAGAGCGAAAATTGATGTGCCTATTACAGATTGGTTAGAAACATCTGTTCAATATGGAGGTTTTTACACCAATCGTAAGTATCCGACAACAGATACCTATCGAATTATTGGTTGGGCTACATTAGTTGTTCCTACTGTACCTTCATTCTGGCCGACAGGTGAACCTGGTCCCGACTTTGAAGGAGGTGTAAACCCGGTTGTGAATACCAGTTTTGATGCAGGATATGATGAACAAGAAAATTATAAGAATGAATTAACATTCCGTGCATCTATTAAACCACCTATGATTGAAGGTCTATCAATTGATGCTTTCTTTAATTACGACGTAAGCAACTATAATAAAAAAATATTTAAGAAACCTTGGACTCTATACTATGCAGATTATGAATCAGCAGTAAGAAATTCTGACGGATTTATTACCAGTATGGAACTTCAACCTAGAAAACGTGGACTTGATTCTCCTGAATTAACACAAGAAAATTCAAGATCAAGAAAACAAATGTTTAATGTTAGCTTCAACTATGGTAGAACATTTGGAGATCATACCTTCTCAATTTTTGGAGCGTTCGAACAATTGGAAGAAGATTATTTCATTTTTGATGCTTATCGTAAATATTTTATTTCAGATTTAGTTCAAGCATTAAATGCCGGTGGAGAAAAAGATAAAACGAACTCTGGAAGTGTAAGCCTTTACGCCCGTCAATCTTGGATTAGCCGATTGAATTATAGCTATAAAGACAAATACCTCATGGAATTTATTTTCCGCAGAGATGGATCTGTGAAATTTGCTCCTTCAAGCAGATGGGGTAATTTCCCTGCTCTTCTATTGGCTTGGCGTGCATCTGAAGAATCATTCTGGAAAGAAAATCTTTCTTTCATTGACTACTTCAAACTGAGAGCTACATATGGTAAGATGGGTATGGACCCTGGAGATCCTTTCCAATATATCAATAAATATGCACTTTCTTCAGGTGTGACTCTTGGAAGTTCTAAAGATGTAGTAACGAAAATATATCAGTCTGTTATTGCAAACCCAAACATTACTTGGGAGAAACAAACAACGTTTAACTTTGGATTTGATTCTCAATTCTTGAATCAGATGTTCCATTTGAATACAGAGTTCTTCTTTAATAGACGTTCTGATATCCTTGTTAAGAAGAATGCTTCTGTTCCTAGTTTTACCGGTTTAGCTCTTCCTGATGAGAACATTGGTATAGTTGATAATAGAGGTTTTGAAATTGACGCCGGTTTTCATAAAACATTTGGCGAAGTTCGCTTGGATTTAACTGGGAATGTAGGTTTGGCTAAGAATAAAGTGAAATTTATGGATGAACCTGAAAGATCTGTGGAATGGCAAAGAGAAACTGGACATCCTTATGGAACAAAATTGGTTTATAATGCAATTGGAATCTTTAAGACTCAAGCTGAAGTTGATGCATACCCTCATTGGGCAGGAGCAAAACCTGGTGATGTTATTTTCGAAGATTACAATGGAGATGGTGTGATTAATGCAGATGACCGTATTTTGTTAGATAAAACGGATGCCCCTGAATTGTTTTATGGTATTAAATTGGATTTAGGCTATAAGAACTGGTCATTCTCTGCATTGGCACAAGGACAAGGTGATTATTACGTGAGTCCAATTGAAGGAAACAGAGGTGTTGGACAAAACGTCTTTAAATGGATGACAAAAGACTATTGGACGCCTGAAAACTCGAATTCAAATCGTGCTCGTCCTTTCCACCGCGCAGACCAATACTGGTCATATCTAAGTAATGCAAATACGTATTGGTTTGATAATTTGGCTTACTTACGATTGAAAAGCGTTATGGTTAATTATACAATACCACAGACTTTGTCTCGTAAGATAGGCGTTTCAAAAGCAGATGTTTATCTCTCTGGCTACAATTTGTTCCTTATTTACTCGGCTCAAAAGAATTATGATCCGGAAGTAGGAAATCCTCAGGCATATCCAGCAATGAAATCTTTCAATATGGGAGTTAAGTTGACTTTTTGACAGAATACATAATGATTAAATCGCATGAAAATGAAGAAAAATAATTTGATATATAGATGTTGTGTTGTTATTGTTTCTGTTCTTCTAACAACTACATCTTGTGATAATGTCCTTAATCAAAGTCCTGTTGATTCATTTAATGAAGAGACCCTATTTCAGGATATTAATTTAGTGGAAGCATTTTTATATCAATGCTATGACCAAATAGGTGGAGATCATGAAAATGTGTTAGGGATGAAGGAAGATTTATTGTCTTCCTCAACAGATGAATTATTGAATATACATAGAGCAGGAGATGTAACTTTTACAAAAGGGACATTGACTCCTAGTTATTTAGGACATTTTGGTGGTACTAGTTCAACAGTTGGTAATCGATACAGCTTTATACTTTGGCATGATTTATACAAGAATATCAAGAATGTAAATACCTTGTTAGATGGTATAGATGATGTTCCAATAAGTAGTTCTGATGATGAGGCTAGACTCCAGCAGATCAAAGCAGAAGCATATTTCATAAGAGCTTTTGATTATACCAATCTTCTTAGATCATATGGAGGATTAGTCCTTTCTGATACAAAATACGATTTGGAAGACGACTTTCTGTTACCTACAAGGTCAACGCTTCAAGAAACAGTGGAGTTCATTCTAAAGGATATTGAAAAAGCGATTGAAGGTTTGCCTCTGAAGACAGATATTGAACAAGGTAGAGCTACTAAAGGAGCTGCTGGAGCATTGAAGTCAAGGTTGCTTAGCTTTGTTTCCGGTAAGTTGACAAATGGAGGTTATGAAGCATCCAATGCATTAGTTTCCTTCAATAGCGGTACTCAAAAAGATCGTTTGTTGGCCGCCAAAAATGCCGCAAAGGATGTGTTAGATGGCAAATATGGTAATTACGCATTAACAGGTTCAACTAGTGAACCAGCAGCCAATCTGACGGCAGAAGAAGTACAAGCCTATGCTGATAATTACGCAAGCATCTTTTTGCAAAAAGGGGCATGGGACGATGAAATAATCTTTGGCGTACAATATCTGAATAAACAAGGGAATAGAGTTAGAAATAATATCTACTGGGGACCAAACGGATATAACTGTTGGGGTAATAATGAGCCAGTAGAAGATTTGGTTCGTCAATATGAAATGCAAGATGGTTCAGCGTTTCAATGGGATAAGTATAAACCTGGTGATATGAATGTGAGAGGCTTTACTAAAGCTGAATTTGAAGCAGACCCGAATCGCAATCCATATTTTGGAAGAGAACCACGTTTTTATGCTTCTATCTTATATGATGGAGCTCCTTGGAGAGCGAGAGCAGCGACCAATGATAAGGTTCAGATTGGTCATACCATCCAGAAACCAGGAAGTCAATTGATTGGAAAATCTGTTGCTGATTTGATGAATGAAATAGGTAAACTGGAGTCATTCCAAATAGGAGGAATGGACTCTAGAAATGCGGCAAATCAAGCCTGGAATGGAACAAAAACGGGTTACTATATTCGAAAAATGCTAGATATCACTATTGATGGTGAAATAGATAATAACGAAAATACCTGGGTTGAAATGAGATTGGCTGAGGTCATATTAGACTATGCAGAAGCTTGTATTGAACTTGGTGAAGTGGAAGAAGGGATGAAGGCTGTTAATTTGATTCGTAACAGAGCCGGACTTCCTAGCCGTTCATTAACTGCATCTCAAGCTCAAGCTCGTGAATGGTATAGACATGAAAGACTGATTGAAATGATGGGTGAGGGTGATAGATGGTATTGTATCCGCAAATGGATGATTTGTGAAGACGTAATAAAGAGCTTTAGCCCGACTTATATTTATCATTTTGAAGATGGTACTTCATTCTATATTTATAATACAACTACATTGGCAGATACTAGACAATGGAATAATAGACAGTATTGGTTGCCAATTTCTAACGATGAAATGAATAAGGCTCCTCAGTTACAGCAAAATCCGGGATATTAAATGTTAATTTTAAATCATAATAATATGAATTTTACAAGAAGGAATTTTATTAAAACTGCTGGCGTAGCAACAGTAGGTACATTGATACCGAAAAATGCAGTATTTGCTTCAGAACCTGCTTGGTCGGCAAATAGCAATACTCTGAAAATTGGACTGATTGGATGTGGTGGCAGAGGAACAGGTGCGGCAGAAGAAGCATTAAATGCAGATCCTAATGTGGTTTTAAGTGCTATGGCTGATGCTTTTGGTGATCAACTGGAAGCTTCTTACAATAAGCTAAAAGCTAAGATGGGACAAAAAGTTCAAGTGTCTGACAGTAAGAAATTTGTAGGTTTAGATGCTTTTCAGAAATTGATTGACTCGGATGTTGACGTTGTCTTATTAGCTGCTCCTCCCGCTTTCCGCCCAACACATCTAGAAGCTGCTATCAATGCAGGAAAACATGTTTTTTGTGAAAAGCCATTTGCTGTTGACGGACCAGGTTTGCGTCGCGTCATTATGGCTGCTCAAAAGGCAAGAGAAAAATCTATTTCTTTAGTTTCCGGTTTTTGCTGGAGATATCATCTACCCAAAAGAGAAACGTTTGGCAGAGTTCTGAATGGGCAAATAGGTGAAATACAATCAGCCGAAGTAACATATAATACCGGTGAATTGTGGTTCAAAGAAAGACAAAGTGGATGGTCTGATTTTGAATACCAACTTAGAAACTGGCTGTATTACAACTGGCTATCTGGCGACCATATCATTGAACAAGCTATACATAGTATAGATATGATGCAATGGGCAATGGGTGATGCAATGCCTATTAGAGTAACCGGATCGGGTGGTAGACAGAAAAGGGTTGATCCAAAATTTGGTAATATATTTGACCACTTTGCAGTAACCTATGAGTATTCAAATGGTGCAAAGGCTTATTTCTCTTGTCGTCAACAAGCAAATACAGCTCCTTCATATGCTGTTGAGCTAGTTGGTAAAGATGGTAAATGTATAGTTGACTGTCGTACAGGACTTCATCAAATAAAAGGAAAGAACCCTTGGAATTATACAGATGAAACGAAGTTTACTGATGAGAATGCTTATCAGCGTTCTAAAGTCAGAAGTATGTATCAACAAGAACATGACGAACTCTTTGCTTCGATTAGAAATAATCAGCCTATGAACGATGGTGATTGGATGACTCGCTCTAATTTAGTTGCTTTAGCTGGTAGAATGGCAGGCTATACAGGTCAATCAATTTCTTGTGAACAAGCATTGTGTTCTTTAGAAACGCTATTCCCAGAAAATGTTTCGTGGGATATGAAATACGATGTGCCAATTGCCATACCTGGTATTACTCCATTAAAATAAGCGTATGGAACGAAGAAACTTTATTAAATCAGCAGCCGTACTATCCGGGATGTCCGTTGTTCCTTCTTTTGTAGCTGCTTCAATGCGGTCTCCTAAAATGGAGAGCAAGAAGAAGTTGAAAAAAGGTCTTGGATATGGAATGATTAAAGAGAAATTACCCCTGGTTGATCAATTCAAGATGGTAAAGGACCTTGGTTTTGATGGAATCGAATTTAATGCGCCAGTAGATATACCTTTGAAAGATCTGCTGGAAGCAAAGGATAAGACAGGCATAGAAATACCAAGTGTAGTAAATAAAGACCATTGGTCAAAACCTCTTTCTCATCCTGATCCCAAAATTCGACAAGAGTGTATTGAGTCAATCGAGCAATCTTTGAAGGAAGTGAAAGAACTCGGGGGTGATACGGTTTTAGTAGTTCCTGGGGTTGTAAACGAGACGGTATCGTATGAAAAAGCCTATAATACAGCTTTGGCCTCTATTCGTAAACTTATTCCTGCAGTAGAGAAAACAGGTATGTATATAGGATTGGAGAATGTTTGGAATAACTTTATTTTGAGTCCTGTTGAAGCAAAACGTTTTGTGGATGAAATCAATCACCCATTGATAGGATGGTATTTCGACATAGGAAATGTATTGCGATACGGATGGCCCGAGCATTGGATTGAAACGTTAAATTCAAGGATTGTAAAACTACATATCAAGGAATTTAGTCGTGAGGCAATGAATAGCAAAGGGCTGTGGGAGGGCTTTAAAGTAGAACTTCTTGAAGGCGATAATAATTGGCCTGTAGTAATGGAGGCGGTAAAGAAGATTAACTATTCAGGGGAATGGATCACTGCAGAAGTTGGCGGTGGTGACAGAAATCATCTAAAGAAGATTTCTGAACAAATGGATAAAATCTTTGCCTATTATAAATAATTTCCATTATTCTTTATTTTACGCAATGGAGATGACCGTAATGGTTCATCTCCATTGTTTTTTTCATCTCCTTGCAATAAGAGGAATTTGTAAATCATTGTTTTTGTCATCTTTTACTTAAATTTGTAGACAGGCCTAAATAATAGGCCGTATCATGCGTTATAGTTATCAGTGCAGTCCGAATGCAGTATATACACGGGATAATAAGAAAGCATGGATTTACTATTACCGGGACAAAAATGGCATGTATCTCTTTGGGCTGTGAATAGCTCCCGAACTATTTAAATTAATTGAAGATGAAAGATTTGAAAGTGCTTGCTGATGAAGTTTGTGAAATCGCGAAAAGAGTAGGAGTGTTTTTGAGAGAGGAAAGGAAAGTTTTCTCGCTCAATAGTGTTGAAAGAAAAAGCGAGCACGATTATGTTTCTTATGTAGATAAGACTGCCGAAGTGATGCTTGTCGAAGAACTGGCAAAGCTTTTACCTGAAGCTGGTTTTATTACAGAAGAAGACACAGTGGAAAAATCGACCAAGGCACTAAATTGGATCATTGACCCTTTGGACGGTACGACAAACTATATTCAAGATTTAGCCCCCTATTGTATCAGTATAGCGCTGCGTGATGGTGATGATTTGTTGATAGGAGTGGTGTATGAAGTCTGTCTGGATGAGTGTTTTGCTGCCTGGCAGGATGGAGGAGCCTTCCTGAACGGACGGCAAATTCAGGTTTCAGCGAAACCCCTTAATCAGGCGCTGATTGGTTTGGATCTACCTTATAAAGCAGAAGAATATAAACCTGTTTTGTTGCGATTAGTCGATGAGCTTTGTGGTAAAGTTACCAGTTTGCGCCTTAATGGGTCGGCTGCTATGAGCCTCTGTTATGTAGCGGCAGGGAGATATGACGGTTGGGTGGAGGCATTCCTTAAGCCTTGGGATTATTCGGCCGGAGTGCTAATCGTGCGTGAAGCCGGAGGCCGGATAACAGATTTTAGTGGCAGTGAACACATTCAGGATAAGCACCATATATTAGCATCTAATGGGGTGATTCACGAAGAGCTATTGAAATTACTACCCGCATATATGTAATAAAATCAATTACTTACTCTATACATGGAAAATACTAAGCAGAAAAAATCAATCTTTGCTGCTCCCGGAGGGAAGAGCTATCTATTACCGTTTATTCTGGTCACATCACTTTTTTTAATGTGGGGGTTGGCTCACGGATTGTTGGATGTGTTGAACAAACATTTTCAGGAGACATTTACGATGACTAAAGCACAATCCGGACTTGTTCAGTTTTCCACCTATATTGCCTATGGTTTGTTCGGTATTCCGGCCGGCATATTTATGAAACGATATGGCTATAAAAAAGGTATATTACTAGGGTTGCTAATTTATGCTATTGGTGCCTTCAGTTTTATTCCCGCTGCATTTATGAATTCAGCCAATCCTTTTCTGGTTGCCTTATTTATTGTAGCTTGTGGTCTTTGTATCCTGGAAACGGCAGCCAATCCATATTCAACAGTGTTGGGGCCGAAGGAAAATGCTGCTCAACGCTTGAATTTATCGCAATCATTTAATGGGCTGGGATGGATATTGGGACCGTTTATTGGGGGGCAATTGATTTTAGGTGCCTCGGCAGAAGATACCATGGCTTTAACAAAGCCTTATATATTGACCGGCTTATGTGTAGTCGTCATTGCCGTGTTGATTTCATTTACCAAACTACCTGAAATTATTGAGGAGGATGAGTCTCCTCAACAAATAAATAGTACTCAGAAACCTATGTGGCAGTACAAGCATTTTATTCTTGCTGTTATTGCTCAATTTATGTATTGTGCAGCCCAGACCGGTATATTTAGTTTTTTCATTAACTACGTAACCGAGCATGATTCGTCTATTTCACCTGTTGAGGCAGCTAAATATCTGGCCTTTGGAGGTATGCTTCTCTTTATGATTGGGCGGTTGACTGGAAGTGCGGTGATGTCAAGATTTAGTCCGAATAATATTCTTGCTTTGTATTCTTTCATATGCTGTGTAACGATGGTTCTGGTTATCCTGCCGCTGGGTCATCTCTCTTTATATGCTTTGTATGTTACGTTCTTCTTTATGTCGATCATGTTCCCAACCATTTTTGCTTTAGGATTGGCTGATATGGGAGTACACACTAAAAAAGCCTCTTCTTATATAATTGTAGGCGTTTCGGGAGGTGCCTTTGCTCCTATACTAATGGGTTATATTGGAGAAGAACATATGGCGATTGGGTTTATCGTACCGCTAATTTGTTTCTTATATATCCTCTTCTATGGGCTGAAAGGATATAAGTTGAGATAAGATATCGTGCGTATATGAAAATAAAAAGAGGGGTAAAGAGTTGCAGACTCGGAAGAAAGGCGTAAATTTGTCTGGTTAATAAAAATACAGCAGTTGAGATGATCGATAGGATAAAGACTCTGCTTAAGGAAGTAGAGGAATTAAAGGCTAATAATGCAGAAGAGCTGGAAGCCCTGCGTATTAAATATTTGAGTAAGAAAGGCGAGATTTCAGCACTGATGAATGATTTTCGAAATGTGGCCGCCGAACAAAAACGTGAGGTAGGTCAGTATTTGAATGAGCTGAAAGTTGCTGCCCAAGATAAGATCAATAGCCTGAAGGAAGAATTCTCAAATACAGGAAATGTCGATAATGATATTGACCTTTCTCGTACGTCTTATCCTATTTCTTTAGGTACACGTCATCCTATTTCCATTGTTAAGAAAGAAATATGTGACATCTTTGCTCGTTTGGGATTCAGTATTGCTGAAGGTCCTGAAATCGAAGATGACTGGCATGTATTCTCCTCATTGAACTTTGCTGAAGACCATCCGGCACGCGATATGCAGGATACATTCTTTATCCAACACAATCCGGACGTGTTACTTCGTACGCATACTTCATCTGTACAGACAAGAGTAATGGAAAAGCAAGAACCGCCTATCCGTATTATCTGTCCTGGACGTGTGTATCGTAATGAAGCAATTTCTTACCGTGCGCATTGTTTCTTCCATCAAGTAGAAGCATTATATGTAGATAAAAACGTATCATTTGCCGATTTGAAACAAGCACTGCTATTCTTTGCAAAAGAATTGTTTGGGCAAGAAACGAAAATCCGTTTGCGTCCTTCTTATTTCCCATTTACCGAACCATCGGCTGAGATGGATATTTCTTGCAACCTGTGTGGAGGAAAAGGATGCCCTTTCTGCAAACATACCGGTTGGGTAGAAATATTAGGATGCGGTATGGTAGATCCGAATGTGCTTGAAAATTGTGGAATCAATAGTAAAATATATTCCGGCTACGCTCTAGGAATGGGTGTAGAACGGATTACAAATCTCAAATACCAAGTTAAAGACTTACGCATGTTCTCTGAAAACGATGTTCGTTTCCTGAGACAGTTTGAGTCGGCCAATTAAATTGAAAACCTAAATCATTACCATCCCCCGGGCTTTTAACCGGCCCGGGGAAAACACATGAGGTTTTATGATAAAGGTACTTTTATTAATAACGGGAGGAGCAATCGGAACAGTTTTTCGCTATCAATTATCCCATTGGTTGCAACAAACTGTTTCTTCTTCATTTCCTTATGGTATACTTGGTGTTAATGTGCTGGGTTCCTTTGTTATCGGATTATGCTGGAGCCTTTCTGATGCACTAAATCACTCTTCTAACGTCAGACTTTTTCTATTTACCGGCTTGCTCGGTGGCTTTACAACTTTCTCCTCTTTTGTTTTGGATGCTATGGTCTTTCTGAAAGCAGGAGAATACAAGATGGCCTTCTCTTATGTATTAGCCAGCAATTTTCTAGGGTTATTCGCTGTTTTTTTAGGATATTTGTTAGGTAAATACGCTTCGGCATTTATAAAATAAGACTATGCTAAAAAAAGAACGTTATAAAGGCGTCCTGGATTGGTTTGAAAGAAACGTCCCGGTCGCTGAGACTGAATTGCACTATGAAAATCCATATCAACTTTTGGTTGCTGTAATTCTTTCAGCCCAATGTACAGACAAGCGTGTAAATATGACTACACCTGCGTTGTTTGAACGCTTTCCTACAGTTGACTTATTAGCAAAAGCTACGATTGATGAGGTTTTTGATTTGATAAAAAGCATATCTTATCCAAATAATAAAGCAAAGCATCTGGTAGGTATGGCACAAACGTTGGTCGACGAATTTGCCGGTGTCGTGCCCTCTTCAGTAGAAGATCTGCAGAAACTGCCGGGAGTAGGACGGAAGACAGCCAATGTCATCGCCTCGGTTGTCTTTAATAAGCCTGCGATGGCCGTTGATACCCATGTGTTTCGCGTGTCTGCCCGATTGGGCTTTACACCGAATAGTAAGACTCCTTTGGAAACAGAAAAGGAGTTGGTTAAACATATACCTAAAAGACTGATTCCTAAAGCGCACCATTGGTTGATTTTACATGGGCGTTATGTCTGTCTGGCTCGAAAACCTAAGTGCTTGGAATGCGGGTTGCAACCTTGGTGTGCCTATTACCAGCGTGAGGAATGAGGACAACTCAAAATGAGTTTATTGGTTTTTCTATTTTATTCTCGATAATCGTAGCAGTTATTTTCTTCTTTTTCTCTAACCTGAACAAAGGCAGGAATGATAGAAGATAGGATATCTATGACCTAATATTGCCAATAGTTTGACTCAACAGATTGAAAATGAAATGGCAGGGCTTAGAATTCAATCCGATACAGGTAAAAATAGAACTGATATTTTTCTTGCTTTTTGCTTTCCTTTATAAACTGTTTTATATGATTTTTGAAAAAACACAGAAAATGGGTTGAATATCTTATAAAATAATTATATTTGTCTATGTGTTTGTTTTGCTTATGTTAATAATGTAAATTAATTTTTATGAAAAAAAGAAGTTTAAATCTAGTAATGGCAGTTACACTTGCAAGTAGTGTAATGTTTTCATCTTGTATAGGATCATTTAATTTAACTAACAAATTATTGGATTGGAATAGAGGTTTGGATTCTAAATTTGTAAATGAATTAGTATTCCTTGCATTCCATATTGTACCTGTTTATGGTGTTACTATTTTAGCTGATATCCTAGTAATTAACTCAATTGAATTCTGGACCGGACAAAATCCTGTTGCAGAAGTTGGTACAGTTAAAACTGTTGAAACTAACGATGGTACGTATGCAATTGAAACAAAGGCTGATGGTTATTCTATTCAAAAAGAGGGTGAAGCATCTTCTGTTGAATTAGTTTATAACAAAGAAGATAACAGTTGGAATATTGAAGCAGAAGGCCAAACTCATAAACTTCTTGAGTTCAAAGGTGATGACAAAGTTGTTATGTTCCTTCCTGATGGCAATAGCATGGAAGTAGAGCTTAGCCAAGCTGGAGTGCTTGCTTTCCAACAAGTAGTTCAGGGAACTTCTTATTATGCTGCTCGTTAATTCAATCTTGATAAGAGGCTCCTTGTATAGCCAGGAGCCTCTATTTTTTTTACTTAAATTGCCACAATTAAACAATTAAACATGAAAAGACTAACGAAAAAACTATTGCTAAATAGTCTTTGTGTAATGAGTGTTGTTATGGGGCCAATGGCCAGTGCAGCACCAAATGAGAACCCCAAACCTTACTGGCAAGATATACAAACTGTAGAGGTCAATAAAGAGGCGCCAAGAACCTCTTTTATGAGTTACCCCGACCGTAGTTCTGCATTGACAAAATCATATGAAGAAAGTCCATACTACCTGTCTCTGAATGGTGTATGGAAATTTTTGTTTGTAGAGGGGTACAAAGATTTGCCGGCTAATGCCACGGATGATGGCATAGATATCTCGGCATGGAAAGATATTAAAGTTCCCGGAAACTGGGAGCTTCAAGGGTATGGAACTGCCATTTATGTAAACCACGGATATGAATTTAAAGCACGTAACCCGCAACCTCCTTTGTTGCCAGAAGCAAACCCTGTGGGTGTTTACCGCAGAGATATTGAAATACCTGCAGAATGGGATGGACGTGATATTTATTTGCATATTGGCGGAGCTAAAAGTGGGGTATATGTTTATCTAAACGGTAAAGAGGTAGGCTATAGCGAAGACTCAAAGAATCCAGCTGAGTTCTTGCTGAATTCGTACTTGCGTCCGGGCAAAAATGAATTGGCATTGAAGATTTTCCGCTGGAGTACAGGTTCCTATTTTGAATGCCAAGATATGTGGCGTGTAAGCGGTATAGAAAGAGATGTATTGCTTTATTCGCAACCCAAAGTTTCAATCAAAGATTTTCGTATTGTCTCAACACTTGATGAACACTATAAAGATGGCATCTTTAAATTGGGTGTAGATGTAAAAAATCATACTGCCGAAACCCGAAAAGTAGAAGTGAGTTACGAATTATTGAACAAGCAAAAACAAGCCATAGCACAAAATAATGAATCTATTTGGGTAAGTGCAGGTACTGTACAACGTGCTTCATTTGAAAAGCTTATTCCCGATGTGGCTACTTGGACTGCCGAACATCCGAATCTATACACCTTGTTGATGACGGTCAAAGTCGATGGGAAAGTAACGGAAGTTGTTCCTTTCCGTGTAGGTTTCCGCAAAATTGAAATCAAACAGATTGATCAGCTGGCCGGTAATGGGAAACCATATACTGTCTTTATGATTAACGGACAACCTATAAAACTAAAAGGAGCCAATATTCACGAACATAATCCGAAGACCGGACATTATGTTACTGAAGATTTGATGATAAAAGATTTTACCTTGATGAAACAGCATAACCTGAATGCTGTTCGTTTAAGTCATTATCCACAGGCTCGCCGCTTTTATGAATTGTGTGATGAATTGGGCTTGTATGTGTATGACGAAGCAAACATCGAATCGCATGGTATGTATTATGACTTGAGAAAAGGAGGAACGTTGGGTAATAATCCAGAATGGTTAAAGCCACACTTGGACAGGGTCAACAATATGTACGAAAGAAATAAGAATCATGCTTCAGTGACTATATTTTCATTAGGTAACGAAGCCGGAAACGGATATAATTTCTATCAGGCTTATTTGTTGATAAAAGAAAAGGACAAACAATTGATGGACCGTCCTGTTTGCTACGAGCGTGCCCTATGGGAATGGAATACAGATATGTACGTTCCTCAATATCCTAGCGCAGAATGGTTGGGCAGGATAGGAGCTGCAGGTAGCGATAGACCGGTTGTACCTTCAGAATATTCTCACTCAATGGGTAATTCTTCAGGTAATCTATGGGATCAATGGAAAGAAATATATAAATATCCAAATCTACAAGGCGGATTTCTTTGGGATTGGATAGACCAAGGATTTGAAGAAAGAGATAAACAAGGACGTTTGTATTGGACATATGGGGGAGATTATGGTAAAGACCAGCCAAGCGATGGAAACTTTTTATGTAATGGGTTGGTAGGTCCGGACAGAGTGCCACATCCGGCACTGATTGAAGTGAAGTATTCACATCAAAACTTCGGATTCGATGCTGTCTATGTGGAAAAAGGGATCTTCCGTATTACCAATCGTTTCTATTTTACACACAGTGATAAATATGACATAACCTATCAGATTCTTGGTGATGGCAAGGTGTTAAAGACTGGCAAGCTACCATTAAAACTTGCACCTCAAACTTCGGAAGAAGTGACCATACCGCTTTCAGGAATAAAGGTTCAGCCGGGAGTTGAGTATTTTGTTAATTTCAGTGTGAAGACAACTGTACAAGACCCATTACTGCCTGTTGGCCATGAAATCGCTTACGATCAATTCCAATTGCCTCTGAAAGGAGAAGAATTGTCTTATAAGGCAGGTGGCCCTAATTTAACAGTCAATACAGACGGCGATTTATTGAAGGTAACTTCCTCAAAAGTGAATTTTGTATTTGATAAGAAAGCGGGCCTCGTGACATCTTACAAGGTTGACGGTACAGAATATTTTGCAGAAGGATTTGGTGTTCAGCCTAATTTCTGGCGCGGTCCGAATGACAACGACTACGGCAACGGAATGCCTAAGCGCCTACAAGTATGGAAACAAAGTAGCAAAAACTTCAATGTTACGGATGCAACCGTTGCACTTTCGGAAGGAAATGCACTGTTGACGACTACTTATTTGTTACCGGCAGGAAATCTGTATGTGATTACTTATAAGATTTATCCAAGTGGAATAGTACATGTGCAAGCACATTTTACTTCTACAGAGATGGATGCAGCACAAACAGAGATTTCTGAAGCAACACGTTTGGCAACCTTTACGCCTGGAAACGATGAACAGCGTAAGGCTACTTCCAAGCTTAATGTCCCCCGTATTGGTGTGCGCTTCCGTTTACCAGCTACTATGAATACCGTTCAGTATTTAGGACGCGGACCGGTTGAAAATTACTTGGATAGAAATGCAGGAACAACTGTAGGTTTATATAAAACTACAGCAGAAGATATGTATGTTCCTTATGTTCGTCCGCAGGAAAACGGACATCGTACCGATACGCGCTGGGTAGCATTGACAAGTGTAAAAGGCAAAGGACTGATGATTAAAGCGGATGAAACGATTGGTTTTAACGCATTAAGAAATACGATTGAAGATTTTGATTCTGAAGAAGCCTTGCCACATCCGCGTCAATGGGGTAACCTCTCTCCAGAAGAGATCGCCAACAAGGATGAAGAAGCAGCCAAGAACGTGTTGAGACGTATGCATCATATCAACGATATCACACCTCGCAATTTTGTTGAAGTATGTGTAGACTACAAACAACAAGGTGTTGCTGGTTATAATAGTTGGGGAGCACGTCCCGAACCAGCCTATACGTTGCCTGCAAATAAGGATTACAATTGGGGATTTACCTTGATTCCGGTAAATGGTGAACAATCAATTACTGATAAGGCAAAATATAAATACAATTAATTCATTGAAATCGGTGTGCAAAAAAGACAAAAAACAAGCTAAACATTTGTGTGTTTTGTAAATAAGGTCTATTTTTGCACACTGAATTCCGCAGGGGGTAAAAAAGAGGCTACCAATTGTACCCACCCCCGGGGCATAACCTGTATTAATTATAAGACAGATGTACGTAATCGTAGAAATTAACGGACAGCAGTTCAAAGCTGAACAAGGAAAGAAATTATTCGTTCACCACATTCAGAACGTGGAAAACGGAGCTGTTGTAGAATTTGACCGTGTGTTATTGGTTGACAATGACGGAGCGGTAAAAGTAGGTGCACCTACTGTAGAAGGAGCAAAAGTAGTATGTGAAGTACTTTCTCCACTGGTGAAGGGTGACAAGGTATTAGTATTCCACAAAAAGAGAAGAAAAGGATACCGCAAGTTGAATGGTCATCGTCAACAGTTTACTGAAGTGAGTGTTAAAGAGATTGTTGCTTAACATTTAAAAGATTTAAAAAGAAATGGCACATAAGAAAGGCGTGGGTAGTTCTAAGAACGGCCGTGAATCGCATAGCAAACGTTTGGGAGTTAAACTTTTTGGTGGTGAAGTAGCAAAAGCAGGTAACATCCTGGTTCGCCAAAGAGGAACTGTTCATCATCCGGGCACTAACGTAGGTATCGGTAAAGACCATACTTTGTTTGCTTTGACTGATGGTGTAGTAGTTTTCAGCAGAGGTAAAGAAAACAGATCTTTTGTTTCAATTAAAGCTGAAGCATAATAAAGATTTAGAATAAAAGAATAAGGCTGTCTGATTTCAGACAGCCTTATTCTTTTTATATACTTTTATGATTAAATATGTAGATGAAATCCGATTGACACCGGTTGTATCTGAGGCCCTTTACCGCTTTCAAACAAACCCATAGGCGAGTATTTTAAAAAAAAACCAACCGAATTATAACCTCCTTGGATAAGGAAGTCCATCGTTACCGGACGAATGTTCATCCCTCGGTCCATGGTTTCTTTTGTCTTTTTATTGTTTGCATTGCGAAACTCCACTTTGGAGGAAGAGATTGTTTTGATAACTCCAACTAAGCCGGCAGATAGGAAGAATCGGTCTCCTTTGATCTTGCGTGATTGCCATTCCAAGAGGACTGGAATAGTGAGGCTCGTCGTGTTGAGTTTACTTTTTGTATATATGATACCCTCCGGAGCTGGTTGAAGGACAGTTATGCCCTCGTCATTTTCTTGAAAATAACTGTTTGAATTAAGTCTATAGCGGTTCCATCTTAACCCCATGCCGGTAACAAAAGCCCAGTTGTATTTAGAAAATGGGAAAGACTTTTCTAAGAAGTTCAGGTTATACTCCAATGACTTCTCACTACGAAGGGAAACTCCATCGTTGTCATTAATGTTCAGGCTTCCATCAGCAAAATTGGCAAAGCCCATTCCAAAACCGGCCCAGTGTCCATCGAAATGCTTATCCCATGAAGGAATAGAAATGCTTATTGAGCGCATATGGCGTTTTTCATAACTCTTACCATCTTTATAATGCCCTTCAAATACAAGTTCATCATCTGTTTGATTCCCTTTTTCGTCCATTTCATAAACGCGCACTTTCATCTTATCGTCTACTTCCGTAATTTCTACGCGTTTATTGTCAATTTGTATGATTGTATCCGTAGCTGACACCATGCCTTTGGCGCAAAAAGCGATACAAAGAAAAATAGCTAATGTTAATGTCCTCATTGTATTGTGTTTAATTGTTATTCTTATAATTCTTTACCTGTAAATAAGAGTGTAATCAAATCGTCGCTATCCAATTCGCCTTCGATGTAGACAAGAGTTATGACTCCTTTCTTATTCACTTTAAACAAGACGAACCGGTTTACGTCTTTTTCCTTGCCTGGCAGTTGATAATAAGCAGAGATGACGCCACCATCATCGGTTACCTCTTTGATCTTACGAGCTCCTTGCTGATCGGCCTCTAAACACTTGCGGGTAAACTCCAGAGCCGACGGATCATTTTTAATCGTAATGCTCTTATAGTGTTTCATACCATACGTTTCCAGCATTTCTTTCGAGAGCTCTACCATCGTAACATTCTTGTTTTTTCCGTAGCGGTTAAATACCTCTTGTATTCTTAAATCTTTCTGCATCTCGGCTGCTACAACCTTTTCTCCTGTGGAAAACAGCAAGCATAGCATGAAAGAAATGATTAAACTAACCTGTTTCATGATGTATGATTTATTCTTTATTCTTCATTAAATAATGTACCTAATTCTTTTAACTGCATCTCAAATGCCTCCTTTTCTAAAGCATTTCCGCTTTTGTCGAGGAAATAGTCTTCAGCCGGCTCTGCCACTTCCCGTAGAGTTTCCAAAGCAATTTCGCGTACTTTATGTATGTCTGTATAGCATCTGCCGTTGATGACCACATAGTTTTCGGAGCAGAAGCGCGTTTCGTAGGAGGTATAGAAGCTACGTATTCCCAGAATCAACAAGATTGCCGCTGCTACTCCTGAAAGCATATAGGTTACTAAACGGTTGTTTTTGCGAACAGACGTAAACTTCCTTCCCTCGGTTTTAGCTATTTCCTGATCGAAATAGGCAAACATAGGTTTATAGGCTGCCAGATGAGGTGGAATATCGGCTGATGAAAAGAATGCGCGTAATTCCTTCTCTTCTTCTGAAGAAGTATTGCCTTCAAAATATTTATCTAATAATTCATCTATTCGCATAATTTCCGTTGTTTAATTCTATAAATCTATCTCTGACTTTTTTACGAGCTCTGGAGAGGTTGACTCTAACTGCTTCTACTTGTGAGCCCGTTATCTCAGCTATTTCAGCTATTTCATAGCCTTCAATATCTTTCATTCGGATGATTTCTTGTTGCAATTCGGGCAGGCTTTGTATTATAAACCTAATCTGTTCTACCGCATCAAGAAGCTCAATAGCTTTATCCGGACGAATGGAGTCGCTGATGAGCGTTTGCTCGCTTCCGTCAAAGCGTTCCGTTTTTCTAGCCTTGAGCTTATCTAATGCTTTATTTTTTGCAATCTGAACGGCTAAGGCTTCAACACTTTCGTATTCGTCTAATTTGTCGCGAATAGCCCATAGCTTCAGGAACGTTTCCTGAACTACATCCTCCGCGTCTTCCTGATCTTGTACTAGTTTGAAGACTATGTTGCTTAGTTTTTCGCGGAGAGGTACTACTTGCTTTTTAAATGCCTCGAGCTTCATCCTTTTATAAATAAGACGACAAAGAAACGGAATACATAACATTCCTATTTCACTTTTTTAGTAGAATCTTTACGTTTGAAGGGCAAACTATTGAAACATAGCATGATAATTTGACTATTTCCTTCGGTATTATTAATCTTTGCAGAAGAAAACTTTAAAAACGACCTATAAAGAGACATTATCCTTATAGGAGTAAAGTATGAATATAAAATGTGTGGTAGCTAAGTTGAATTAGTAGCCCTGCAATAGAGGAGGGTTAAAAAGTCACATATACATTTTAAATAATAAAGTAACGATGTAAAAACAATTGTATAGATATAAATCACGATGCCTTAAATATAAATACTTGGTAATTCTACTTTCTAGAGGTAGAAATACCAAGTATTAACGTGCTATAATCAAAAATATATTCAGTAGAAGATTATTTGAGATACATGCTGAAGAACTTCCAGATCTCGTCTCCCGTATCCATGTCTTCCAAGAATCTGGTATGTCCAGCTCCAATTACCTCATACAGCCACACTTCGCTGTTGTTGATACCACCAAAGAAACGATGTTTTACGATTGTGCGGTTATGCGGTGCTTTCCCGATGATGGTATCTGTCTCCATGTTTGTGCAACGGTTCCTAGCCACGCAATAGTGTATGGCAAGAGGAACAGGCAAATAACTTCCCCATCCCCCTTTGTTTTCGAGATCCCCTTTCCACGCAGAAGTTTTATCTTCCGTTCCGTGAATTTCGAAAAGGGGGACTGGTTGTGTAGAAGTGTCGCTTTTGTAGAGCCACTCCATCATCAATCCAGCTATCGGAGCTACAGCGGCAAACAGGTGCGGTTTATGGGCTGCTATCTGATAACACATTTCCCCTCCGTTGGATACGCCCATGCAAAAGACATTATGTTTACTGAAGCCATGCTTATTTTGCAGATGTTGAACCAATTGTTCCAAAAAACTTTCGTCGTCAATCGTCATATCGTGTTGAAAGGGATACCCCACATTCCAGCAATTTTTACCTCTTCCGTCTTTCTCGCCTCGTGGATAACAGATTGCAAAGCCATTACGATCGGCCGCATCGTTAAATCCCCCTAATCGGGTACTTCCATAGCCATGTAGCATAATTACAAGCGGACCATTCGCAGGCATATTCTTTGGAATATGTAATTGATATACACGTTCAATGCCATCACAAACAAAGGTGTATTCAGGTGTATTTTCTTGGGCAAGAATATTGCCAAAAGATGTGAAGAAAAAGATGAATCCTAACAATAAGGATTTTTGTGTAATATTCATGGTAAATAAACTTAGTTTGATTTACAAAGATACATACTCTTCCTCTTTCAATAATTAAAGTCACTTCAGAAAGATTTATTTGTTTTCCATCCAACTTTAGAATACTATAAGCTCTCAAAAGTTATGGAATATACATATGTAACTGTGAAGGGGATAAATCTTATGATCTTGATAAATTTTCACTTTCATCGTCATATTACAAGGAATAAATTATAACTTCGGAATGTGAAATCTATTTATTATTATGAAACACAAAACTTTTTTATTTCCGCTACTCGCTGTAATCTGTCTGCTGACTGCATCATCTTGCGGCAGCAAGAATAAAGAGTTGGATAAAGTTACCTCATTTATTGCACCCGATGCACCTGCCAACTTTTTTGATAAACCGGATGAATATCTTGACTGGCAGTCGGCTTCACTGTTGAATATTGCTGGATCTATCTTGTCGAAATATCCACCTCAAGTAGATGAACCACAAGAGCGTCAGATGGCGATGGTAATTCTGGATGCCGTATTTCACGATGTAGGAGCACCGCACCGCATTTCCGTTCAGAAATTCCACCATAAGCGGATTCAGTCCCTTGTGGATGAAATCGAAAAGACACAAGTTTCATCAGGTGTGAAAATCTGGAAATTCTACGATATGGGTATCGTTATGCGCACCAAAAGCGTGACCGTCGCTTTCGATATAACTAGGGCATACTCATCAGGTTCAGAGGCATTTGCCTTACCCGACGAATTGCTGGATAGGCTATCGAATCAATGCGATGTCCTCTTTATCAGTCACTATCACTCAGATCATGCCGATGAGGTGGTAGCAGAGATGTTCTTGGATAAAGGGAAACCAGTAGTGACTCCTCCCGATATCTGGAGTGGAAAAGAGATTTATGACCGTGTTACTCACCTAGAACGAAAAGCACACGAAATACAAAAGTTGAGACTGGACAACAAACAAATGGATTTGGATGTAGTTGTCTATCCAGGTCATCAAGGAGCAGATATCCTGAATAATGCGGTACTCGTCCTCACTCCTGAAGGTTATTCTGTTTGCCAAACCGGCGACCAATCGTTGGAGCAAGACTTTTCGTGGATAGACGAGGTGGCTAAGCATCATAAAGTGGATGTCTTGATTCCCAACTGCTGGACGACCAATCCTCTGCGGTCTGCCCAAGGGTATGCTCCCGGCTTGATTATTCCTGCCCATGAAAATGAACTGGGACACTCCATAGATCATCGGGAAGCCTATGCGTTGGATTATTCACGATGGGATGTGCCTTTCAACAAAATCATCATGACTTGGGGAGAGTCTTTTCATTATATCCGGTAACAACTAAAAATGACTAGTATGAAATGGATTACTTCACTTTTTTTCGGCTCACTTCTTCTTTTCGCCGTTTCATGTAACAAAACTACCCTGTCGCAGGAGATTATCGTTGGTGGTGACAATAGGGTGATGATTCTTGATTTTGCAGAATCTGACAGCACAGATATAAAGGTCAACTGGAGTTTGACGACTTCCGAAGTCCCCAATATGCCCGATACTATGATTCGTTACTTGAAGACAGTAGATGACCACAAATCGGTAGATAACAATACCAAGATACTGATATCCTCTTCAAGTGGGGGAACAATTTTGGTAGAGCGTGAAACCAAAAATTGCCTATTTTATGCCATTACCCCTAATGCCCATTCTGTAGAGTATCTTCCAGGTAATCGGATAGCCGTTGCCTTATCTATTACAGAAAACGGCAATCAGCTGCAGATATACGATGTGAACCAATCAAACAACGTACTGTTTAGTGATTCGCTCTATTCAGGACATGGTGTTGTATGGATCGCGCAACGAAATCTTCTTTATGCACTGGGGTACGATGAACTGAGAGCCTACTCTTTGGCTGACTGGGATACGCCCAATCCCGCTCTGAAACTTGAAGAAAAGTGGACACTACCGGCAACGGGCGGACACGACCTATTTGCCTCTTCCGACAATCAGTTGCTGATAACTACCTCGAAGAATGTTTGGAAGTTTGATTTAGAAAGGCGTGTTTTCGAGCCTTTTGATTCCTTAGCCAATGTTCCCAACGTCAAGTCGGTCTATTTTGATGAAAAATCCGGCCATCTCATCTATACCAAGGGTGAGATTAGCTGGTGGACTCATAATCTCTATTCTGTAAATCCGACTAAAACGATAACCATTCCAGACGTGAATGTTTATAAAGTGAGGATCATCAAATAAACTTTTGATGAGACTGAGATTATATCTGAATGACCTGTTTATTTAAATCTTGAATTATCCCAAGTAAACACCTTGGGGTATTCTTTTAAATAGGGGATGAGTTTCTTTTGCTCCGCTTTACCCAGATAAGCAGGCGTCATGTAATTAGCCGTCAGTGTTAGGCTGTCTGGGCTCAATGAATATTGTATCAGCTCCATGTCTAAACGCGAAACGATATCTTGGTAGGCATCAGACGCTTTATCAGCATCTTCCTTCAAGAACCAATCACCTGTTACGGGGGTGAGCAGATCGTCGGCCTGCAACGGCTTCCATTCACTTGTAAAGAAGGCGATTCGACTATCGGCTATCGGAGCATTCACTGTTGTCACCATACAAACGATAAAGGTATTGTTGATCAACGGAAGCAACTTTATCTCCAGCATACTTCTTTCAGTAGATTGAAGCTGCAGGTAATCTTTAGTCAACTTCAATAGGGACGAATTGCCTTCCATCGTATTCTTTAAAGTGGCTGGTTTTCCTGAACTGTACAGGTCTATCAAGTCTTTCCTCCAGGCACTTTCCAAATGAGGAATATATTCGTCTGGCATGTCGGCAAATATTTTGGCCATATCTTGGGCTTTTACCAGAGGACAAATCAAGAAGAATATAAGGATAAGATTTATGATATTGCGCTTCATATATACATTTCTGTTTTTCAATACTGCTTACAAATATAGGAAAGACGCCGATACAATTTCCTTTTTATCCTTTAATAAACCTTTATCTCGAACCAAGATAAAGAAATATCATACCCAGGAAGACAAGGAATAGGTCGAACGCCTTACTCTTGAGATTCTTTTCGTGGAAAAAGAGAGCACCGGCAAAGAAGGTGACCAATACATTGCTGCGACGAATCATGGCTACGACAGAAATCATAGAGTCTGGGTCTGTCAGCGCATAGAAATAAATCCAGTCGGCCAAAACAAGGAAGACGGAAATAAAAATGATATTCCAATGCCAAACGAAAGGCGTACTATTCCGTCGTCTGGGATACCAAAGAAACAGAAGGATAAAACTCATGATGATGCACTGGTAAACGTTGAACCAGACTTGTACAGTCATAACATCCAGACTTTTCATCAGGTGTTTGTCATACAGACCGCTCAAGGCACCCATAATGATGGATAGGATAGTAAACAAGATCCACTTATTGCTTCCAAACCGTATACCTTCTTTGCGGCCGGATGTTGATAGGAGATAAAACGAACCGATAGATAGCAATACACCAATCCACTGATAGAGGTTTAGTCTCTCGCCAAAAATAAGCATAGCGCCAAGCAGTGTCATGACAGGTTGCGTAGCTTTGATGGGGCCGGTGATGGTCAGCGGCAGATGCTTAACAGCAAAATATCCGAAAATCCACGAAGAAAGAACGATGACAGCTTTCAATAGCACGGCCATGTGTGTCGAGAAAGAGACACGAGGTACAAAGAAAAGCGTATCGTTTAATACAGGTGTACAATAAGAAAGCAGGATAAATGGGACAAACAACAGGCTGCTAACCAGTGTATTGATAAATAAAACGGGAATAACGGCATTGTTTGCTAACGATACCTTTTTGTTTACCTCATAGCATCCAAGCAGGAAGGCCGAGGCAAACGCTAAACTTAACCACATATTGATTTACTTCTCAACGTTAAACAATTCATCCGGATAACTTACCTCTGCCAGGAACAGGGCATGTCCCGGAACCGACGTACCTGCCTTGTTTCTATCTTTCGCTTCAATCACGCGACGGAATTCGTCTATCGTCATTTTCTTACGACCTACCTCCAATAGGGTACCGACTATGGCGCGAACCATATTTCGCAGAAAACGGTCTGCCCGGATAGTAAATTTCCACATGTCGCCTTCCGGTGTCCATTCTGCATGCATAATCCGGCAATTATTCGTTTTTACATCTGTATGCAATTTGCTGAAACTGGTGAAGTCGATGTAATCAAACAACACTTTGCAGGCTTCATTCATCGCAGCAAAATCTATTTCTCCATGCAGTTTGTACGAATACTCAAAGTTGAAAGGATCTTTGGATGTTGTGATATAATAATGATATGTGCGCGAAAGTGCATCAAATCGAGCGTGTGCTTCGGGTGTAACGGGTACGATGCGATAGATAGCAATCTCTTTAGGCAACAATCTATTCAGCTTCTCTGCCAGAAAAGCCAGGTCGGCTATGGGCTCAGACATATCAAAATGAGCCACCATAGTGCGGGCATGCACACCTGCATCCGTACGACCGGCTCCTACAATAGGGACCGGTTGGCGAAACAGTGTAGCCAAGGCCTCTTCAATACATTGTTGAACCGTAATTCCGTTGGGTTGTATCTGCCATCCACAAAATGGCTTTCCGTTATATCCTAAATATATAAAATAGCGATTCACTTTCGATGTGTATTGTTACAAGGCGCAAAGGTACGCATTTCGAGAGAATGTTTTGTAGAAAGTTATCCGAATGATTTTGTGCATTGTTTCATCTTCGTTTTTTGAGTAAAAAAGCACTGCATTTTTTGTTAAGTGGATAAAAAATCCGAATTTTGTTTCATGACAAGTCAGCCTTTAGCCGAGAGATTACGACCAAAGACACTGGATGAGTACATCGGACAAAAGCATCTGGTGGGAGAGGGAGCTGTGCTGCGAAGAATGATTGAAGCAGGAAGAGTCCCCTCGTTTATCCTATGGGGGCCTCCGGGAGTAGGAAAAACCACCTTGGCACAGATTATCGCCAACAAGCTTGAAGCTCCGTTCTATACGCTAAGTGCAATCAGTTCCGGAGTCAAAGATGTGCGTGAAGTAATTGATCAGGCCAAAAAGAATAAGTTTTTCAACACAACCTCTCCTATACTTTTTATTGACGAAATTCATCGTTTCAGTAAATCGCAGCAAGATTCTTTATTGAATGCCGTAGAGACAGGGGTGGTTACGTTGATTGGAGCAACGACCGAGAATCCTTCTTTTGAGGTGATACGACCGTTATTGTCTCGCTGCCAGGTGTATGTTTTGAAATCCTTGGATAAAGACGATCTTTTGACCCTGCTTAATTACGCTATTCATAACGATATCCTTCTAAAAGAGAAGCAAATCAACCTGACGGAGACGGGAGCCCTGCTTCGCTATTCGGGAGGTGATGCGCGCAAACTGCTGAATATCTTGGAGCTTGTCGTTTCGGCCGAAGAAGGAAATGAAATTGAAATTACGGATGCAAAGGTTGTAGAACGCTTGCAAGAAAATCCGGCTGCCTATGACAAAGGAGGAGAGATGCATTATGACATTATCTCAGCTTTTATCAAATCAATTCGTGGCAGTGATCCCGATGCCGCTATTTACTGGCTTGCCCGTATGGTTGCCGGAGGAGAGGATCCCGAATTTATTGCCCGGCGACTGGTGATTTCGGCTGCTGAAGATATCGGTTTGGCCAATCCGAATGCATTGTTGTTGGCGAATGCCTGCTTTGACTCGTTACGGAAAATAGGATGGCCCGAAGGGCGTATCGTACTTGCCGAAACAACGATTTATCTTGCATGCAGCCCGAAAAGTAACTCTGCTTATTTGTCTATTGATAAGGCGATTGCTTATGTAAATCAAACCGGTAACTTGCCGGTTCCACTTCATTTGCGGAATGCTCCGACGCAACTAATGTCTGAATTGAACTACGGAACAGACTACAAATATGCGCATGATTATCCCAATCATTTCGTAAAGCAAGATTATCTGCCTCGTGAGGCATTAAACGTACGTTTTTGGGAAGGGCAAGAGAGCCCGGCTGAGAAGAAATTGGTTGAAAATATAAAAGCGTTATGGGAAGGACGTTATTAGTGTTAATATGAAATCTGCAAGCGGTTTTTTCTGACGATGTGTTGGTTATCCGAAACAAAAGCGTAAATTAGCCGCCGTTTTTGAAAAACAATACTGTTATAAAAACAAATGAACAAACGAATTTTCATAATTTATTTATAAATATTAAAACATATAAGTATGAAGAAGCTCAATTTTTATGCGGGTCCTTCTATCCTAAGCGAGTATACAATCAAAAATACCGCTGCAGCAGTGAACGATTTTGCTGGTACAGGGTTATCCTTACTCGAAGTTTCGCATAGAAGTAAAGAATTCGTAGCTGTAAGTGATGAGGCTCGTGCCTTAATCAAGGAATTGTTAGATATTCCTGCAGGATACGAAGTGTTGTTTCTAGGTGGGGGTGCAAGCATGCAGTTCTGCATGGTACCTTTCAATTTGTTAAACAAAAAAGCTTCTTATCTTGACACGGGAACCTGGGCTTCGAATGCAATCAAAGAAGCTAAAATGTTTGGTGAAGTTGAGGTTGTTGCCTCCTCAAAGGCTGCGAACTATAGTTATATTCCAAAAGGTTATTCTATTGCTGAGGATACAGATTATTTCCATTTTACATCAAATAATACAATCTTCGGTACAGAAATGCGATACGATCCGGATGTGAAAGCACGTTTGGTATCGGATATGTCGTCAGATATCTTCTCTCGTCCGATAGATATTTCAAAATACGACCTAATCTATGCAGGTGCGCAAAAGAATTTAGGCCCTTCAGGTGTTACATTGGTCATTGTACGTACTGATGCACTCGGACATGTAGATCGTCCTATTCCAACCATGCTCAGTTATAAGACGCATGTTGATAAAGAATCCATGTTCAATACGCCTCCTGTCCTGCCTATCTTCTCTTGTCTGCAAACATTGAAGTATTACAAGGAATTGGGCGGTATAAAGGTATTGGAACGTTTAAATAATGAAAAAGCGACTATTCTTTATGATGAAATCGATCGCAACAAGCTCTTTAAAGGGACTGCAGCTGTTGAAGACCGTTCAGTTATGAATGTTTGCTTTGTAATGAACGAAGAATATCAAGAACTGGAATCTGAATTCAATACGTTTGCCTCTGCTGCAGGAATCGTAGGTATCAAGGGGCACCGTTCTGTAGGTGGTTTCCGTGCTTCTATCTATAATGCAATGGATAAGAGTGGCGTAGAAACTTTGGTTCAAGTAATGAAAGAATTTGAAAAGAAACATTGATATGGCAAAAGTACTGATTGCAACAGATAAGCCTTTCGCCCCTGTAGCCGTTCAAGGTATACGGGAGATTGTAGAAAAGGCTGGATTTGAATTGGCCCTCCTCGAAAAATATACGGAGAAAGCTCAGTTGCTTGACGCCGTAAAAGACGTTGATGCGATTATTATCCGAAGTGATATTATTAATGAAGAGGTATTGAATGCTGCTAAACAACTGAAGATTGTTGTCCGTGCAGGTGCAGGATATGACAATGTGGATTTGGATGCTGCGACAGCTAATGGTGTGTGTGTGATGAATACGCCGGGACAGAATGCTAATGCCGTAGCCGAATTGGTGTTTGGTATGTTGCTTTTCGCTATCCGTGGATTCTATAATGGAGCTTCCGGAATAGAACTTAAAGGTAAAAAGCTAGGTATATTGGCCTACGGGCATGTTGGACGTAATGTGGCCCGTATCGGGAAAGGATTCGGACTCGAACAATATGCTTACGATGCCTATACATCTACTGTAACGATAGAGAATGATGGTGTGAGAGCCTTATCTTCTGCAGAAGAATTGTTCCAGACTTGCCAGATTGTATCGCTACATATTCCGGCAACCGACGAAACGAAAAAGTCGATTAACTACGAATTGATGAGTCAGATGCCGAAAGGAGCTATCCTGGTGAATACGGCGCGCAAGGAAGTGGTCGACGATCAAGGTTTAGCCCGTATGTTTGCTGAGCGTCCTGATTTTAAGTATCTGACAGATATTCAGCCATCCAATCATTTGGAACTTCTGGCTGCCTATCCGGATCGATATTTCGCTACACCTAAAAAGATGGGGGCTCAAACAGCTGAAGCAAATATCAATGCAGGATTAGCTGCTGCATCTCAAATTGTCGATTTTCTTGAAAATGGAAATGAAAGATACAGAGTGAACAAATAACTATTGTTTAATTAAATATTTTATAATGGCTGTAATTAAACCATTTAAAGGGATTAGGCCGCCTGTTCAATTGGTTGAACAAGTTGCGTCTCGCCCGTACGACGTGTTGAATTCTGAAGAGGCACGTGAAGAGGCTAAAGGAAATGAGAAATCTTTATATCATATCATCAAACCGGAAATAGACTTTCCGGTAGGAACAGATGAACATGATGAGGCAGTCTATGCCAAGGCCGTAGAAAACTTCAAGATGTTTCAAGAAAAAGGCTGGCTTGTACAAGATCAAAAGGAAATGTATTATGTGTATGCTCAGACAATGAACGGTCGCACACAATATGGATTGGTCGTTTGTGCAGCAGTAGAAGACTATTTGAATGGCAATATCAAGAAGCATGAATTGACAAGACGAGATAAGGAAGAAGACCGTATGAAGCATGTTCGTGTAAATAATGCCAATATCGAACCGGTGTTCTTTGCTTATCCCGACAATGCGGAGTTAGATTCTATTGTAAAGAAATATACCGATAAAGCCCCGGAATATAATTTTGTTGCTCCGTTGGATGGATTTGGCCATACCTTCTGGTTGATTGATGAAGAGCAAGATATTCAGCGCATAACTGAATTGTTTGCAGCTATTCCATCTTTGTATATTGCCGATGGTCATCATCGTTCTGCTGCGGCTGCCTTGGTTGGTGCTGAAAAAGCCCGGTTGAATCCAAATCATCGTGGCGATGAAGAGTATAATTACTTCATGGCCGTATGTTTCCCTGCCAGCCAGCTCACTATCATCGACTATAATCGTGTGGTGAAAGACTTGAATGGACTTTCAGATGAAGAGTTCCTGTCAAAATTGGCTGATAACTTTATCGTAGAAGAGAAAGGGGAAGAAATCTATAAACCTGCGGCATTGCATAATTTTTCTCTTTACCTGTCCGGCAAGTGGTATTCACTCACAGCCAAGCCGGGTACTTACAATGATAATGATCCTATTGGTGTGTTGGATGTGACTATTTCTTCCAATCTGATTTTGGATGAAATATTGGGTATTAAAGACTTGCGCTCAGATAAACGAATCGACTTCGTAGGAGGTATTCGTGGATTGGGTGAACTAAAACGCCGTGTGGATAGCGGAGAAATGAAGGTTGCATTGGCTTTATATCCTGTGTCGATGAAGCAACTCATTGATATTGCAGATACAGGTAATATCATGCCTCCTAAAACAACCTGGTTTGAGCCTAAGTTGCGTTCAGGCTTGGTGATCCATAGTTTAGAATAAAAATAATTTTGGGCAGGTAGCTTACCTGCCCTTTTTTATTTAATAGGACTTCTGTTTTTTGTTACTTTCCAACCAAAAATAAAGAAGATTGGCGCGAGATTATTGACCGTGTAGTAAAAAGTGAAACTTAAACAAGCGTCACCTTTATTTCTTTTTCCTGTAGCATGTCGACTATATGTGCAGGAACATTCTTGTCTGTTATGATATGGTGAACCTTGTCGATATCGCAAATCTTACAAAATCCTCTTTTCCCAAATTTTGAAGAGTCGGTGAGGACGATAATCTCTTGCGAAGCATCGATCATTTGTTGGTTGATACGGGCTTCGCTCATATTGCTGGTAGTCAGTCCGTAATCCAAGTCTATTCCGTCTACACCTATAAACAGTTTATTGCACGAAAGACTTTCAAGTATATTGTCGGCATAGTGGCCGATAATCGAAACCGAATTTTTCCGCATGATTCCTCCCAGTTGGATCACTTCAATGTGCGGATTGTAGCAAAGAGTAAGTGACACCTTGACCGACGATGTGATTACTGTTGCCGGATACTCAATGGTGCTGATTGCATCGGCAAAAAAGAGTAGTGTTGTGCCCGACGCAATGATTATTTTGTCGTTTGGTTCTATAAGACGAGCCGCCGCACGAGCAATGCTGAGTTTTTCCTCTTGATTCAGCTTCTCTTTGTCATCGATATGCCTGTCGTTGATGATTGCGCTCATGCTACTTGCACTGCCATGATTGCGATAGAGCATTTTCCGTCCTTCCAGATGTTTCAAATCCTTTCGAATTGTTACTTCCGAAACTTCCAACGCTTCGCTCAAATCCTGAACCTTTACGTGACCATTAAGCTGGATTTGCTCCAATATATATTTATGTCTTTCTGCTATACTTCGCATGTACCTGTTTCATAAATGATTGTTTGCAAATATACAAGAATCATTTAAATGAAGGTGTTATTATCTTCTTAAAAACGGCTCGTGTTTCATTTGTTGTTCGTATGGTTTCGAAATATTACGAATTTAACGAAATAAAGTTTCGAATATGTTTTAATATTGCGAAAACGTAATTACATTTGCGA
Organism: Bacteroidota bacterium; assembly: GCA_023429375.1. Classification (GTDB taxonomy): domain Bacteria; phylum Bacteroidota; class Bacteroidia; order Bacteroidales; family Tannerellaceae; genus Massilibacteroides. The sequence continues at coordinate 708,142 of JAEYVY010000007.1, forward strand.
TATAAAACACATACAATAAAATCTATAATAGCAATTGATCTGATGAAAAGGGAGAACCAAATTAAGAAGATTGCAGACTCAGCCATTGAATGGGATATTCTCGTGGTAGGTGGAGGTGCAACGGGAATTGGCATTGCTTTGGATGCTGCTTCACGAGGCTTTAGTGTCGCTTTGCTTGAACAATCCGACTTTACAAAAGCAACATCAAGTAGAAGTACCAAACTGGTGCATGGTGGTGTACGTTATTTAGCACAAGGAGACGTTGGCTTGGTGGTAGATGCTCTTCATGAAAGAGGATTTATGTTGAAAAGCGCGCCACATCTGGTAAAAGATCAGCGTTTTATTATTGGAGCCTACCGTTGGTGGGAAAAGATATTTTATACCATCGGATTGACGATGTATGATATCTTGGCTGGTCGTCGTAGTTTCGGTCGCTCTTTGCCTATGCGCAAGAAGGATGTTATCCGTGAAATACCCGGTATAACCGAAAAAGGCCTTAGGGGAGGAATTGTCTATCATGACGGGCAGTTTGATGATTCTCGTATGGCTATTAATTTACTTCAGACTGCTATCGAACACGGAGCAACAGCTGCTAACTATGTCAAAGTAACTGCACTCATGAAAAATGAAAATGGCCGCATTTGCGGTGCTGAAGCCATCGATGAACTTTCGGGTGAAATATATAAGATCAAGGCTCGATCAGTAATAAATGCAACGGGTATTTTTGTTGACGATCTGATGCAGATGGATGCACCCGAAAAAGAGAAGATAGTTCGCCCGAGTCAAGGTGTACATATTGTTGTAGACAAATCATTCTTAGGCGGTGATACGGCAATCATGATTCCTAAAACCAGCGATGGCCGTGTGATGTTTGGTGTGCCTTGGCATAATAAGGTGGTGTTAGGAACGACAGATACACCTATGAACGAGTTTGTGCTCGAACCGAAAGCCTTGGAAGAAGAAGTAGACTTTATATTAAAAACATCAGGACTATATTTGAAAAAGCAACCTAAGCGTGAAGATGTGTTGTCTGTGTTCGCCGGATTACGTCCGCTGGCTGCGCCCAAGAAGACTTCAGACGGTAAGAAAACGAAAGAAATTTCACGAAGCCATAAAATAGTTACTTCGCCAAGCGGATTGTTGACAATTACCGGTGGTAAATGGACTACCTATCGTGGTATGGCTGAAGATGCTGTGAACAAAGCAATCGACCTATGCGGTTTGAAGTTTGTGCCTTGCAAAACAGACAAAATCCGCATCCATGGCTATCAAGAGCAAGTAGATAGGTCTAACTTTGCTTATGTATACGGTAGTGACTATCCAAAAGTTAAAGCGATAGAAGACGAAGCTCCTGAAAACGGAGATAAGCTACATCCGGATTATGACTACACCGTTGCTCAAGTAATCTGGGGTGTTCGCGAAGAAATGGCTATAACCCTCGATGATATTCTTTCCAGAAGACTCAGAATCACATTCTTGGATGCACGTGCTGCTATAGCGATGGCTCCTAAAGTGGCTGATATCATGATGAAAGAAATGGAAAAAGATGAAGCGTGGAAAGATCAGCAGATAAAAGAGTTTACTTTGTTAGCGAAAAACTATCTGCTCGAAGCCTAAAAATCTGAGAAGATATTTCTATTTTTGAATTTTGGTTAACCTGATATTGAGAAACACATGAAAGAATACATTTTGGCCTTTGACGCCGGAACAACTAGCTCCAGAGCAATTCTTTTCGATAAAAGCGGAAAGATATGTTCTGTAGCGCAAAAAGAATTTACACAATACTTTCCGCAAAGCGGTTGGGTAGAACATGACCCTCGTGAGATTTGGTCATCGCAAGCAGCCGTTGCAGCCGAAGCAATAACCAAGATAGGTGTAAACGGACAGAATATCGCCGGTATAGGGATTACCAATCAGCGCGAAACGACGATTGTTTGGGATAGAGAGACGGGAGAACCCGTTTACAATGCTATCGTTTGGCAAGATCGTCGCACGTCTGAATACTGTGATCAGTTAAAGAACGAAGGTCTTTTGCAGACCATCAAGGATAAAACCGGATTGATTATCGATGCCTATTTTAGTGCCACAAAAGTAAAGTGGATCCTAGACAATGTGGCAGGAGCGCGTGAGAAAGCCGAAGCCGGTAAGTTGGTATTCGGAACCGTAGACACCTGGATTGTATGGCAGCTGACACGTGGTGAAGTGCATGTAACCGATGTTTCGAATGCTTCACGTACGATGTTGTTTAATATCCATACGATGGAGTGGGATGATGAGTTGTTGAAACTCTTCAATATCCCTAAATCGATGATGCCCGAAGTGCGTCAGTCCAGTGAAGTATACGGATATACGAAGACAACTATATTCGCTACCAAAGTTCCAATTGCGGGGATTGCGGGAGACCAACAGGCTGCGCTGTTCGGACAAATGTGTGTCGATCCCGGTATGGTAAAAAATACCTATGGAACAGGATGCTTTATTTTGATGAACACTGGCGAGAAAACAGTTGCTTCGAAAAACAATCTGATAACAACAGTAGCTTGGAAGATAAACGGCAAAGTCTGCTATGCACTTGAAGGCAGTATATTTGTTGGAGGAGCTATCGTTCAATGGCTGCGTGATGGATTGAATGTTATTCAATCGTCTGCCGAAGTTGAGAAATTGGCTACATCGGTAAAAGATAATGGAGGCGTTTATTTTGTTCCTGCGTTGACCGGATTAGGCGCACCGCATTGGGATCAATATGCGCGAGGCACTATTGTTGGTATCTCACGAGGCACGACAGCCGGACATATTGCCCGTGCTGCACTTGAAGGAATTGCCTACCAGACGATGGATGTAATCAATGCCATGGTATTGGATGCTGGTGTAGGATTGAAAGAATTGCGTGTAGACGGTGGAGCAGCCAAGAATAATCTGCTGATGCAGTTCCAGGCTGATGTATTAGGACAGACGGTGATACGTCCGCAAACAACTGAGACAACAGCATTGGGTGCGGCTTATTTAGCAGGATTGGCCGTAGGATATTGGGGCAGTCTGGATGAAATAAAAGCACAATGGCATATCGATCAGACTTTCGAGCCCGATTTAAAGAAAGATATGCATTTGGCTAAGAAGCAATGGAATGAAGCTGTGCATCGTGCCCAGTCCTGGATTAAATAACCCTTACAAATAGATACGACATGGGACTAGACTTATTGTTTGAATTTATTGGTACAGCGATATTAATCCTGTTGGGAGACGGCGTAGTCGCTAATGTGATTTTGAAAGGCACGAAGGGGCATAATTCGGGATGGATTGTTATTACTATAGCTTGGGGCTTGGCAGTATTTGTAGCTGCCTTTATCTCAGCACCCTATTCCGGAGCACATTTAAACCCGGCACTAACGGTGGGTCTGGCACTTGCCGGATCATTTGATGGGAATGTGATAGGTTATATCATTGCACAGATGCTTGGTGGTGTATTTGGGGCTTCGTTGGTATACTTATATTACAAACCTCATTTCGATGTGGAGGAAGACAGTACGACTAAGTTAGGCGTATTCTGTACGATTCCGGCCATACGTAACTATACCTACAATTTTATAAGTGAACTTATCGGAACCTATTTGCTTGTTTTTGGTATTCTGTTTGTTGCAGGATCCGAAATGGCTGGGCCGTATCCGGTTGCTTTACTTATTGTGGTGATAGGTATGTCATTAGGAGGGACAACAGGTTATGCCATTAATCCGGCTCGTGACCTTGGGCCTCGAATTGCACATGCCATTCTGCCTATCAAGGGCAAAAGAGATAGCGATTGGGCCTATTCGTGGGTGCCTATTGTTGGTCCGGTTGTAGGAGCTATATTGGCTGCAGGAAGTTATTTGTTGATTGTTTGATCAGATAAAGGTTAATAAGCATATAAAAAGGCGGTTTGGATTTCCAAACCGCCTTTTATGTTATTGTGAAGTAAAAGGATTAAAGCTTGTTAGCTGAACCTAATACGTTTTCGATTTTGTGTTTGTACAACTTCTTCATGTTGTCACGAGCTGGACCTAAGTACTTACGTGGGTCGAATTCAGCTGGCTTAGTAGCAAATGTTTCGCGGATAGCAGCAGTCATTGCCAAACGGCTGTCTGAGTCGATGTTGATCTTACATACAGCAGAAGCAGCAGCTTTACGCAATTGTTCTTCAGGAATACCGATAGCATCTTTCAATGCACCACCGTATTTGTTGATTGTAGCCACTTCTTCTTGTGGAACTGAAGAAGCACCGTGTAATACGATAGGGAATCCAGGAAGTTCTTTTTCACAACCTTCCAATACGTCGAAACGAAGAGGAGGAGGGATAAGGATACCGTTTTCGTCACGAGTACATTGATCTGGAGTAAATTTGTTTGCTCCGTGAGAAGTACCGATAGAGATAGCTAAAGAGTCGCAACCCGTTTTTGTAACGAAGTCAACTACTTCTTCAGGTTTAGTATATGTATGGTGTTCTGCAGAAACTTCATCTTCTACACCGGCAAGGATACCAAGTTCACCTTCAACTGTTACATCGAACTGGTGAGCGTATTCAACTACTTTCTTAGTCAAAGCTACGTTTTCATCATAAGGCAAGTGAGATCCGTCGATCATAACAGAAGAGAATCCCATGTCAATACAGCTCTTGCAAGTTTCAAAAGAGTCACCGTGGTCCAAGTGAAGCACAATCTGTGGATTTTTGCAGCCTAATTCTTTTGCATATTCAACAGCACCTTCAGCCATGTAGCGAAGAAGTGTTTGATTTGCATACTGACGTGCTCCCTTAGAAACCTGTAGGATCACTGGAGAATTAGTTTCAGCAGCAGCCTGGATGATTGCTTGAAGCTGTTCCATATTGTTGAAGTTAAAAGCAGGGATTGCATATCCGCCCTTAACTGCCTTCGCGAACATTTCCTTAGTGTTCACCAAGCCTAATTGTTTGTAACTTAGCATTGTTATATGTATTATTACGTTATTGATTATAAAACTTGTACAAAGATATAAATATTACACGTACAGTATGCTATTTAACATACTAAAATAACACAAAACAATATTATAAATGAAAAAATACGTCCTATTTCTTTGTTTCTTCATGATGAATGAATACCTTTGCAAGCCAATTTACCGGTTACCAGCTGAATAAAAACAGGAAATAATTAAAATAAGATAAAGCAATGAAACAAGGTATTCACCCTGAAAACTATCGTCCGGTTGTATTTAAAGATATGTCAAACGACGATACGTTTATTACGCGTTCAACAATCAACGCAAAAGAAACAATCGAAATCGACGGTGTTACATATCCGTTAGTAAAAATAGAAATCTCAAATACTTCTCACCCGTTCTATACCGGTAAATCTAAACTGGTGGATACTGCAGGACGTGTTGACAAGTTCATGAGCCGCTACGGTAATCGTAACAAGAAATAAGAATTACCTTTTTGAGGTATTTCTAAAGAAATGTAAAAAAGCTGCCCTTTTCAGGGTGGCTTTTTTTGTGCTTTCTAATTAAATTATCTATATGTTGTAAAATGCTGATTTATAGAGGTGTAAAAACATCCCGATCGTTTTTAAAAAACACCTCGATCGTTTTTAAAAAAGATAGGGATGCTTTTTAAAAACGTTCGAGGTGTTTTTTTTACATCATCGTGGCAATGAAAATCAATGTGTTGTGATTTTAAATTGACATCGAGATGAGACGAAATTTCACAACTTTTATTTTTATTAATAAAAGTGAATACAATTATGGTTTATTGTGAAATAATTCATTAAGTTTGAAGCTGAACGATATTTGGCATCAAAGGGGTGTAGTTTTATTGAAAGTAATAGGTCAAAGATAAAGAGTAAAACCTCTTAAACGAAACAGACTGATTTCGTATATTCCCAATTTCGATGAATTAATAGACCCTGATAAAAAGAAGTAGAGCGACATAAATGTCGCCCGCCCCAAATGTTTTCACAACGGAATAATCCTTATTGTGAATTGCTTTCAAATTGATGACAAATATATTCATTTAGTTTAGAATAGCAAATATTTGATTAAAATAATACTCTGTTAAAAAAAATTCTAATACTATGAAACGGATTTTAGGATTAGACCTGGGTACCAATAGTGTTGGCTGGGCGCTTATAGTGAATGATTTTCAAAATAATCAAGGAGAAATCTTAGGAATCGGCAGTCGGATAATACCAATGAGTCAAGAAATAATTGGGAATTTTGATAGTGGGAATTCTGTGTCTCAAACAGCAGAACGTACTGGTTACAGAGGTGTAAGACGGCTGCGTGAGAGACAATTATTACGCCGACAACGATTGCACAGGGTGCTTAATGTATTAGGATTTCTTCCGGAACATTATGCTAAACATATAGATTTTCAGAAGAGACCAGGTCAATTTATAGATGATACTGAACCTAAAATAGCATGGAAGAAAAACGCATTAGGGAACTATGAATTTATTTTTAAAGATTCATTTAACGAGATGTTGGATGATTTTAAGAAGAATGGGCAAACTTCTAAAATCCCTTATGATTGGACTATTTTTTATCTGCGTAAAAAGGCATTAAGCAATAAAATAAGTAAAGAAGAACTGGCTTGGTTAATACTCAATTTTAACCAAAAACGAGGCTATTATCAGCTCAGAGGTGAGGAAGAAGAAGAAAATAGCAATAAGATAGTGGAATATCATTCTTTAAAGGTGGTTGATGTCGTGTCAGATGGAGCCCCTAATAGTAAAGGGGATATTTGGTATTCATTACATCTTGAAAATGGCTGGATTTATCGTAGGTCAAGTAAAATCCCAATGGATGATTGGAAAGATAAAGTACGTGACTTTATTGTGACTACGGAGTTAGATAAAGACGGTAATGTAGCTAAGAATAAAGATGGAAATGAAAAACGATCATTCCGTGCTCCGAGTGAAGGTGATTGGTTATTGCTGAAGAAAAAAACAGAATCTGAAATAGAACATTCCAGAAAAACGGTGGGTGCTTATATCTATGATAACTTGATAATTAACCCCTCTCAAAAGATAAATGGTAAATTAGTACGAACGGTTGAACGGAAGTTTTATAAGCGTGAGCTTATTGAAATATTGAAGAAACAGATAGAATTGCAACCGGAATTATTTACAGAAGAATTATATACTGACTGTGTAAGAGAACTATATCGAAGTAATGAAGAACATCAATTTATATTAAGTAAAAAAGATTTTCTTCATTTATTGGTAGAAGATATCATATTCTATCAGCGTCCATTACGTAGTCAGAAGTCTAGTATTGGAAATTGTAGTTTTGAATATCAAAAATATAAAGATAAAGACGGTAATGAAATAAAGTCTTATATAAAGGCGACACCAAAATCTAACCCTTATTTTCAGGAATTTAGGATATGGCAATGGATGTATAATCTGAAAATAGTTAAGTGTGAAGATGACGAAAATGTAACGGACAGTTTGATCGGAAATACGGAAGACAAAGAGGCTTTGTTTAGCTTTTTAAACTCCCGGAAAGAGATTGATCAGTCAACTTTATTACAGTTTTTACTTAAAAGGAAAGATATTAAAGATAAAAAAGCAGTAGAAAAATATCGATGGAACTACGTGGAAGATAAGCGATATCCATGTAATGAAACTGTGTCAGATATAGTTGCCCGCTTAAATAAAGTAGTACAACTGCCAGCTAATTTTTTAACTCCGGAAATGGCCTATCGACTTTGGCATATTATTTATTCCGTTACCGATAAAGTGGAATTTGAATCGGCTCTTAGAACATTTGCCATGAAGCATGCTCTTCATGTAGAATCGTTTGTGGATGCGTTTAAAAAAATGCCTCCCTATAAGAGTGATTACGCCCAATTTTCAGAAAAAGCGATAAAGAAATTATTGCCCTTAATGAGAATAGGAAATTATTGGCAATATGAGTCTATAGATTTAAATACCCGTGAAAGAATAGAAAAAATTATCACAGGCGAATGTGATGAAACAATTAGTAATAAAGTTCGAGACGAAGTAACAAACTTAAAACAAGAATCGGATTTTCAAGGATTACCTCTTTATCTGGCTCAATACGTAGTTTACAATAGACATTCCGAACCAGAAAAAGCAGATAGATGGAGCACTATTCATGATCTTGAGAAATATATAGCTGATTTTAAGCAACATTCCTTGCGCAACCCGATTGTAGAGCAAGTAATATTAGAAACCCTTAGGGTGGTTAGAGATATTTGGACGCAATTCGGACATGGAGAAAGAAGATTTTTTGATGAGATTCATGTCGAATTAGGTAGGGAATTGAAAAAAACAGCTGACGAAAGAAAGCGAATTACCGAAAGAGTACGTGATAATGAGAATACGAACATACGTATCAAAGCCCTACTTGCAGAATTAAGTAATGACAGTAAGATTGAAAGCGTACGTCCTAATTCGCCTTATCAGCAAGAACTCCTTAAAATTTACGAAGAATATGTTTTGTCTACTTTATCAGACGATGATGTAGATAAAGATTTTGTGATGAAAATGAGCAAAACGCCATTACCGACTTCGTCTGAATTGAATAGGTATAAACTTTGGCTCGAACAAAAATACCGTTCTCCTTATACAGGTCAAATCATACCACTCAGTAAGCTTTTTACAGATGCGTATCAGATTGAACATGTTATTCCTCAAAGCCGGTATTTTGACGATAGCTATTCGAATAAAGTAATTTGTGAATCTGCTGTCAATAAGCTAAAAGACAAGCAACTTGGGCTGGAATTTATTAAGAATCATCACGGAGAAATTGTTGAAACCGGGCTTGGACAATCTGTGAAAATCTTAGAACTAGAAGCGTATACAGAGTTTGTAAAGCAGAATTATCGAAACAATCGACTCAAAAGGGATAAACTTTTGATGGAAGATATTCCTGAAAAAATGATTGAAAGGCAGCTAAATGATACGCGATATATTAGTAAATTGATTAGTCAGGTTTTGTCGAATATTGTGCGTGAAGATAGCAATGACGAGGGATTAAATTCAAAAAATTTGATTCCTGTTACAGGTCAAATCACTACTCAACTAAAGAAAGATTGGGGTTTAAATGGTTTATGGAGTGACCTGGTGTTGCCTCGATTTGAACGAATGAATCAACTAACAGAATCTAATTTGTATACAACATGGAATGAGAATCTAAAAAAATTCTTGCCAACAGTACCATTGGCATTTTCAAAAGGATTTCAAATAAAAAGAATTGATCATCGACACCATGCCATGGATGCACTAGTCATTGCTTGTACAACACGTGATCATGTTAACTTACTTAATAATCAAGCCGCCAGATCTAATTCTGAATTTTCTCGTTATGATTTACAGTTTAAGTTGCGAGAGAGAGTAGATTGGGTGGATAATAATAGGGTGAAGCGAGTCAAGTTTGGTCTATTTAAAAAACCATGGGATAACTTTTATTGGGATGCTAAGACAGCGTTGGAACATATCGTTGTTAGCTTTAAGCAGAATTTGCGTGTTATTAATAAGGCTACAAATAAGTATACTAAATATTTGAATGGCAAGAAAGTAAAAGAAACGCAACATGGTGTGAATTGGGCGATTAGAAAACCACTACATAAGGAAACCGTCTTTGCAAGAATTGCTGTTCGAAAAGTAAAGACAGTAAGGTTTTCTGAAGCAATAAAGGATTGGAAGAATATAGTGGATAAAGAATTGAAGAAGGAAATTAAAAACGTAATTGCTCTTTATAGTGGCCAATTTGATGAAAAAACAATAAACAATTATTTTAAAACCAGGAAATATAAGTTTAACGATGTTGATATATCAAAAGTAGAAGTATATTATTTTGATCAGGATATTTCTGCTGTAAGGAAACCTATTGATTCCTCATTTACAGAAAAGAAAATAATGGAATCAGTCGCTGATAGTGGCATTCAGAAAATACTAATCAACCATTTGTATGCCAATGCAAATGATCCTAATGTAGCCTTTTCGCCAGAAGGGATTGAAGAGATGAATAAAAACATTATTCAACTAAATGACGGTAAATTCCATCAGCCTATCAATAAAGTTCGTGTAACAGAGATCTTAGGAAACAAATTCCCGGTAGGTCAATCGGGTAATAAAAACGTAAAATATGTAGAAGCGGCTAAGGGTACAAATCTATATTTTGCCATTTATGTTGACGAAAATGGTAAACGGACATTTGATTCTGTTCCTTTGAATATTGTTGTTGAACGATTAAAAGGAGGATTGAGTCCAGTACCTGAGCATAATGAAAAAGGGGATAGGCTATTGTTTTACTTATCACCGAATGATTTAGTGTATTTACCAGAATCTGACGAACAGGTTCAAAGCATAAAGAGAGAAAGGATTTATAAAATGGTGAGTAGCTCAGGAAATCAGTGTTTTTTTATTCGTCATGATTGTTCTGTGCCTATTGTGAATAAAGTAGAATACTCACCTCTTAATAAAATGGAAAGGGCTATTACCGGTGAAATGATTAAAGAAACTTGTGTAAAGCTAAAAGTTGATAGATTGGGAAATATTGAACTAATATGATAAAGAAAACCCTATACTTCGGAAACCCTGCTTATTTAAGTTTAAAGAATAGTCAGTTGGTTATTAAGTTGCCTGAAGTTGAAAATAACAGCTCTTTAAATGATTCATTTAAAGAGAAAAGTATAACGACAATTCCGGTAGAAGATATAGGAGTGATCATATTGGATAACAAGCAAATCACGTTAACCCATGGTTTGATAGAAGCGTTATTGGAAAATAATTGTGCACTTATTACTTGCTGTAGTAAGGGATTGCCCAATGGATTAATGTTGCCTTTAGTTGGAAATTCCTTGCAAACAGAACGTTTTAAGCACCAATTAAATGCGAGTTTGCCTTTGCGTAAGCAATTATGGCAACAAACTGTGCAGGCGAAGATTGAGAATCAAGCTTATTTGTTGAGTAAATATAGGGGAGTAGTTACTAAGAATTTATTATCCTGGTCAAATACCATAAAAAGTGGCGATCCGGATAATCTGGAGGCAAGAGCTGCTGTCTATTATTGGTCGAATATGTTTCCAAATATTCCGGAGTTTAAGCGTGACCGTGATGGTATTCCTCCCAATAATTTACTTAATTATGGTTATGCCATACTTCGAGCTGTTGTGGCAAGATCGTTAGTAGGAAGTGGAATGCTTCCTACTATAGGCTTGTTTCATCGAAATAAGTATAATGCGTATTGTCTTGCAGATGATATTATGGAGCCCTATCGTCCATTTGTTGACAAACTCATCCTTGAATTAATGGGTGTATACAAAGATTATACGGCAATTACGATTGAACTAAAAAGAGAACTGTTGAAAATACCTGTATTAGATGTTAGGATGGAGGGGCAACTTCGACCTCTGATGATTGCTGTGCGAGAAACTACTGCTAGCTTATATCAATGCTTTGCAGGGGAGCTACGAAAAATAAAGTATCCTACTTTAAAATAGACTTAAGCACTTTGAAAAGACTTAATGCATATAGAATCATGTGGGTATTGGTATTTTTTGATTTGCCGACTGAAACTAAAAAAGACCGTAAAATTTATACGGATTTTAGGAAGAAACTTATTACAGACGGGTTTACCATGTTCCAATTCTCTATTTATTTACGTCACTGTGCGAGTCGAGAAAATGCAGAAGTACATATCAAACGGGTCAAAAATAATCTTCCACCTAATGGACAGGTGGGCATTCTCTGTATTACAGACAAGCAATTTGGAAATATGGAATTGTTTGTTGGTGAAAAACCTCAGAAGACACAGACTCCTTTTCAGCAATTAGAATTATTTTAAAACAATAAAATCCAGCTTTATAAACTGGATTTTATTGTTTCTTAAAGTGATTTTTTATTTCCAAAAACGCATCTAATGCTCACTGTTTTAGTTAGATACGCGTATCGTGTTGTGCTTAATCACAAAGATACAGGAATTTGAAAGCAATTCACAACCTGCTCGTATGGATATGGCTAGACGGAATGTTGTGCTTAATCACAAAGATACAGGAATTTGAAAGCAATTCACAACCTTTATTTAGTGTTCATTTGAATATATATTGTTGTGCTTAATCACAAAGATACAGGAATTTGAAAGCAATTCACAACCAAATGTATCGTGATTCTCCTACACTTGTGTTGTGCTTAATCACAAAGATACAGGAATTTGAAAGCAATTCACAACATCCCAGAGGTTTTTTAGTTCCCTCTTTTGGTTGTGCTTAATCACAAAGATACAGGAATTTGAAAGCAATTCACAACTTATTTGCCTATAAGGACACTCTATACCCCGTTGTGCTTAATCACAAAGATACAGGAATTTGAAAGCAATTCACAACTCTATAAGAAATATATAGAGAAAACGCATGGTTGTGCTTAATCACAAAGATACAGGAATTTGAAAGCAATTCACAACGGAACAAAGCATAGAAAGTCAAAAAACAAGTTGTGCTTAATCACAAAGATACAGGAATTTGAAAGCAATTCACAACCCGGACCCAAGAGTGTGTGCACCACCATTCGTTGTGCTTAATCACAAAGATACAGGAATTTGAAAGCAATTCACAACATATCAGCCGTACTATTATTGTTTGCTTCTGTTGTGCTTAATCACAAAGATACAGGAATTTGAAAGCAATTCACAACAATTGTTGTTGTTAATCGTTCGGGTGTCGTGTTGTGCTTAATCACAAAGATACAGGAATTTGAAAGCAATTCACAACTGTTTTTTGTGAGTGTTTAAAAATCGTTTTGCTGTGTTTTAGTGTAAATATGTGGGAATATGAAAATAATTCAAATCATATCATTCCATTATGTCTGCATTATCGACTTTATTGTAGTCGTAAAGTCATAGTGGATTAAAAAAATACACATGGTTATCATTTTAATTACGCTTCCGTTTTTATAGTTTTTAACCACGAATATTACTAGAAATGAAATCAATACAGAATATGTTGATTTTGTTAATAGATTTCTTTTATGAATGTGATAAGTGTGAATTATACGATTGTTTGGGAGCAATTAATATCTTTACCACCATAAGAATGTTTTAAAATGTTGTAAGTAGTCTATAAAATGTAGTAAAACGAAAGCATTTTAACGAAAAAAGTATAATTGTTAAATAATTAACGCGGTTTCGTGCAGTCGTAAAAAATCACGAATTATATTATGATGCTTGTAATCACAAAAAGCACAAGAAGGTGTTGGAGAGTAAAAATAGACTGTCAAAATAGCTTGTTTAGTTGAACTTTGCTCTTTTTATAAAGTGTAATAATACGCTCAATAATTTGGAGGTTTTTAAAAACCTACATTGCTCAGACCTTTAAAAACCTAATGTGATGAATAATATAACTTTAGCCTTTACTCTTATCGTTTTTCCGATGTTGTTTACGGATTGTGGCTTTAACGATTTCGACGATAATAATATTAAGTGTAAATCTTCAGCATAAAGTTTACCGGTTTAGGATATAATCGCTTAAGTGTTTTGATAGAAAAATGATTATATTTATTCACTGTCAAAACCGAAGATTATGGCAAAGAAAACAACAAACAGTGCACAAACTCAGGCACGCAGTTCCACCGGTCAATTCATCAAGGAGATTCGTCGTAATACGTCAAAAGTCTATACCTCGGAGCAGAAGATTCTGATTGTTCTGGAGGGTATGCGTGCAGAGCTGTCCGTAGCTGAACTCTGCCGCAAATATGGGATCTCTCAGCCCACGTATTACAAATGGAATAAAGAGTTCATCGAAGCCGGCAAGAAACGTCTTGCGGGGGATGAACAACGTGAAGCTACCTCGGATGAAGTGAAGGAGCTCAGGAAGGAAAACAGCCTGCTTAAGGAATCTCTGGCAGATTTGGTTATTAGGTACGATATTGTAAAAAAAAGCTTGGATCTGTTGGATTAAGCGCTAAATGGAAGAGATATATGAGACTAACAGCCGAGGAAAAAGCAGAAATCATCCGTTTGGTTGTCCATGGATCGGAAAGTATCAATAAAAGTCTGAATCGTTTAGGCATCCACAAACGGACCTTCTACAACTGGTATCATGCCTACAGTCGGGATGGTATCGATGGTTTACTCCCTAAGAAGCGTTCTTCCGGACAATGGAACCGGATCCCCGATCAGCAGCGTCAGCTCATTGTAGATCTTGCTTTGGATCACACCGAGCTATCGCCTCGCGAACTGGCGGTAAAGATTACTGACGAGCAACAAATCTTTGTATCCGAATCCAGTGTCTATCGTATTTTGAAGGACAGAGGGCTAATTCCACCTGCTGCACACCGTTTTATATCGGCAGCAGATGAGTTTCATACTAAGACTAAGTTCCCCAATGAGATGTGGCAAACGGATTTTACCTATCTGCATATCAAAGGTTGGGGATGGTACTTCTTATCTACGATATTGGATGATTACAGCCGTTATATCATCCATTGGGAGCTCTGCTCGACCATGAAGGCTGAAGATGTCAAACGATGTGTCAGTCAGGCTGTAAAGAAGGCTAATATCAAAAAGAAAGAACCGCCCAAACTGCTATCCGACAACGGTTCATGCTATATAGCCAAGGATTTAAAAACTTTTTTAGCAGAGGAGCACGAGATAGATCATATCAGGGGCAGCCCCTTACACCCTCAGACGCAAGGTAAGATCGAACGCTATCACCGATCCATCAAATCGGTTGTTCTTCTGGATCATTATTATTGTCCGGAGCAACTCATTGAAGCTATTGACCAGTATGTAACATATTACAATACCAGACGCTATCATGAATCATTGGATAATCTCACACCCGAAGATGTTTATCTGGGACGGGGCGAACAGATTTTAAAACAAAGACAAAAAATTAAGCAAAAGACAATCAGACAACGCAGAAATAGCTATGAAATGGAAAAACTACTTGACTCAATCACAACAAACTAAATAGTTGGAGTTTTTAAACGTCCTCCCACTAATAAAAGAGGACTTGAAAAACTACAACTATGAAACAATTTTACTATGTTTAAAAATCCAAAACACTTAAGCCCTAATGGTAAACTTTAGTTTGAAGACATACAAT
>JAEYVY010000022.1 GCA_023429375.1 Bacteroidota bacterium
TGTTAGTATTTGTTAATAAAATAAAGAATCTTAACAATCAAAAGACTGGTAAAACTGATCATTTTACTCCCTCAGGTGGTATACTTTTCAAGTATTATAGTGGGGTAGTTTTCAAGTATTATTTACATTCTTGAAGTTCAAATAATAATTCAATGCGCTGAATTATCATATTAAGATCAAAAATCCCACGCATCATAGCTCCTCTTTCTTCATAATATTTTACTGCATCTAATAGGAGGTCATTATTCATTACATTTGTTTTAAATGTTAATGCTGGCTCTGCGTCTTTGGTTAGAAGGGCATGGGTTTTATATCCTTTATCATCTAACGAATAACAAGACAAAAGCTTTGCGATTTCGTAAATAATGGTACGAGAATTTGTATTGTATATGTCCGATGAGGAAAGAAGCTTATAAGGAAACTTTTTTTCTAAAAATTGAACGATTTCTTGTATTGTTGCTTCTTTGGTAAATAGAGATCGATAAAAATCAGGGTGAGATATGCGGAAGTATTGTAAAAGTAAAATTAAGCCAG
Source organism: Bacteroidota bacterium (assembly GCA_023429375.1). Classification (GTDB taxonomy): domain Bacteria; phylum Bacteroidota; class Bacteroidia; order Bacteroidales; family Tannerellaceae; genus Massilibacteroides. The sequence continues at coordinate 535 of JAEYVY010000022.1, forward strand.
GGTGACAATAGTTGTTTGTTTTAATTGTTTGTAGTGTTAGGCGAATATGTGCATATATTTTTTCCATCTGCCTTAAATTAAGATGCATCTGGACAAATATAATTTTAGACATTTTCAGAAAACCTTCTCCTTCTTCTCTATCTCTAAAATTAGATACACGCTGAGGGTTTTCGAAAAAAGCATCAAAATCATATACCTCAAATAGATAATCGCAAAATTTGTCTGTATCTGGTTCTGGTAGAAGATATTCTATATCTATAAAACGTTTGAGGTATTCTTCCGCATTGAGAGATTCACTGCCGTAGTAGCCACGGACGGAGCTGCATAGCTGTTTCTTGTCGATCGATAAAACAAATACAATATTGGGAATAGAGAAAAGGTGTTTGATTCTTTCGAGGACTTTTACTGCATAAGCCGGATTGCATCTATCCAATTCATCCACCATAAATATTAAGGGCTTACCTTCATTACAAGAATCAACAAGATCGATCATCGCATTGCGAAATTCTTTTATGGACTTGCATTGCTTTTTATAAGTATCTAACTCTTTCTTTAATAAATCAGAAGATGTATCAATTCCAGCTTTAAAAACATCACCTATCTCATCACCTAGATATTTTTTTACTGCAGTAGCAGTTGCTGCAGAAACGATGCTTGTGAAAATCTTTCCGCCTGTAGAAATAACGGTTGCCAACTTGTTTTTAACATCTTCTTTTAAATCTAATTCTTGTAACTCTCCTATTAAGCCGACTAAAGGGTCCGACACAAAATCATGTTCCCACACATTGAAATATAGTGTTTTGAAGCTCTCTTTATTCAAATATTGACGCCACATTTTTACAAATGTTGTTTTTCCACTTCCCCATTCTCCATTGATCGCCAGCACACAACCATTTGTGTAAGTGGAAACTATCTGTGTTAATATTCTAGCATACTTTTCACGTCCTAATTTGCAATTCTGAAAAGGATTACGCTCTATTATTTCGGGATCTTGTAATTTACAAATCATATGACTATTCTTATTATACAATTCAACAAAGAGTTGTGATGTTGTAGCAGCAACAAATTTACTGTGATCAAAGGTAACGAAATATTATTGGCCGATCATTCGATTGTGGAATATATACTAGATTTTAAGTGCAGCAAACCTTGAAAGTTGAGTGATTTTCTTGAGTTGCTATATGCCCCTAAATATCATAAGTGGCTAAAAACAAAGGTTCTTCAATATCGTTGTCCCTTTTTGCCTTATATTTACTAAATTTGTAAGCACAGTAAAACAATTAGAAATGACTATTAAGCAATATATTGAAGAATTACAAAAGCAGTATCAATCCGGCGTTGCACGTGAACACACCTATCGTCCGGCGTTACAGCAACTCTTGGCAGCGATGCTCCCTAATCTTATCGTACTAAATGAACCAGCACGGCAAGCCTGTGGAGCTCCCGACTATATCCTGCAACGTAAGACTGATAATATTCCTGTAGCCTTTATTGAGGCAAAAGATATCAACGACTCTGACCTTGTTGGCCGCAACAAGAATAAAGAACAATTCACGCGATATAAAAATTCGTTAGACAATATCCTGTTTACCGACTACCTTGAATTTCTATTGTATGAAAAAGGGGAGTTTGTCGATAGCATCCGGATTGCGGAACTAAAAGGTGAGAAAATAGTTCCTGTCCAAGAGAACTTCGATAAGTTTACTCTCTTGATCACTCGTTTTGGCAATGCGCAGCCACAGCGAATCATATCATCGGCAAAGCTGGCTGAGATTATGGCAGGTAAAGCACGATTGTTGGCTGATGTAATTGAAAAATCGTTCTCACTAAGTGATGCAAACGGTAATTTAGCAGGACAAATAAGCGCCTTTCGAGAGGTCCTGATCCACGATATTACTCCCAAAGAATTTGCGGATGTGTATGCACAAACTATTGCATACGGAATGTTTGCCGCGCGGATGCACGATTCTACACCTGATACTTTTTCACGCCACGAAGCAGCGACACTGATTCCCAAAACCAATCCATTCCTTCGACAACTGTTTCAAAATGTAGCCGGATATGATCTGGATGAGCGAATCAGTTGGATCGTTGACGATCTGGCAGAAACGTTTCGTGCTACAGATATACAGTCTGTTATGAAAGGGTTTGGACAACGAACGCAGCAAACCGACCCGATGATTCATTTTTATGAAAACTTCCTTTCGGCTTACGATCCCAAATTGAGAAAAAGCCGTGGTGTTTGGTACACACCACAAGCGGTTGTGAATTTCATAGTACGTGCGGTGGATGATATCCTACGGACAGAGTTTCATTTGCCAATGGGCCTTGCCGACACCTCGAAAATAAAGGTAGAACGTGCCATAGATCAAAGCTTTGATAAGCGCTATGCTGATAAAAAGAAGAAAGAACAGGTGGAATTGCACAAAGTGCAAATACTCGATCCGGCAACAGGAACAGGTACTTTCTTGGCAGAGGTTGTAAATCAGATATCCAATAAATTCCAAGGCCAGGCCGGTATGTGGCAAGGCTATGTGGAGGAGCATCTCCTGCCTCGTCTTAATGGCTTTGAGCTATTGATGGCTTCCTATACTATGGCGCATCTGAAATTAGATTGGCTGCTTACCGAAACGGGCTACAAAGCAATAGGCAACAAACGTCTGCGTGTATTCCTGACCAACTCGCTCGAAGAACATCATAAAGACACCGGAACGCTTTTCTCCCAATTTCTTGCCCGAGAAGCCAATGGTGCTAATGAGATTAAGCGAAATACACCGGTGATGGTTGTGCTGGGTAATCCACCGTATAGTGGAGAAAGCGCAAATAAAGGCGAGTGGATTATGCGCCTGATGGAAGATTATAAACGCGAGCCGGATACCAATATGCGATTACAAGAGCGCAACTCTAAATGGATAAATGATGATTATGCCAAATTCATACGGCTGGGACAACATTTTGTCGATAAGAATCAAGAGGGTGTTCTTGCCTATATCAACAACCACAGTTTTATAGACAATCCTACTTTCCGTGGGATGCGTTGGAATTTGATGAAGAGTTTCGATAAGATTTATATCATCGACCTGCATGGTAACAGCAAAAAGAAAGAAGTTTCCCCGGACGGCAGTAAAGATGAAAACGTATTTGACATTATGCAAGGAGTGTCGATTAATATTTTTATTAAGACAGGACAGAAGGCAAAAAATGAACTTGCAGAAGTTTTTCATTATGATCTGTATGGGAAAAGACAGGCGAAATACGATTTTCTGACCAGTCATACGTTCAGCTCTGTAAACTGGACAAAGCTTTCGCCATCTTCTCCGGAATACTTCTTTGTGCCGAAAGATTATGCAAATAAAGAGGAGTACGACAAAGGCTTCAGCCTTTCTAAGTTGATGCCAGAAAATACCATGGGTGTGACAAGTGGAGATGACAAGCGTTATGTCCGGTTCAACTCTTCAGACTTTGAAGAGAGTACAGATAAGGTAAAGAAGTATTCCTATCGAATTTTTGATGACAGGTGTATAGAGTACGATGTTGATAACTTAGCCAGAGCACGGGCAGCCATAATACAACATTTCCCGAAATATGACAACTTAGCTCTATCATGTTGTCGTCAATCTGCGGTAAATACATGAGAGCATATTTGTATAAGTAAGAGTCTAATGGATAATTGCTATATCTCAACGCGAACAAAAGAAAGAGCTTATATATTCCCTCTATACCTTTATCCCGACCAATCCGACCTACTCAATACGGTTCGTATCCCTAACCTCAATCCGAAAATCGTAGAGAGAGTTGCGAAAGGTATTGGTCTTGAGTTTGAGGCGGAGAAAACGAGCGACACCGATAAATTCGCTCCGATAGACTTACTCGATTATATCTACGCCGTACTACATAGTCCGGCATACCGTGAAAAATATAAGGAGTTTTTGAAAACAGACTTCCCTCGTGTACCTTATCCTCAAGATTCAGAGGAATTTCATCGTCTTGTTGCCATTGGAGGCGAACTTCGCAAAGTGCATCTGATGGAGCATCCTGATCTATCTAAACTTATCACGCAATATCCTGTTGCTGGAAATAATACCGTTGGTAAGCCGCGCTGGGAACTACTTGCCGATGGACAACAGGGTCGAGTATGGATAAATGATCAGCAATATTTTGACAATGTGCCCCTCACCACATGGCAATTTTATATCGGCGGCTATCAACCCGCACAAAAATGGCTTAAAGATCGACAAGGACGAACACTAACCTATGATGACATTATGCACTACCAACGGATTATTAAGGCATTGGTGATGACTATAAAGTTCATGTTCTGCACTGATAAACATGACAACCAGTGATTTACGTTTTTGTTCTTTTCAATTTTGGATAGAAATAAAAATAGAAAACAAATATTTATGATATTAGGTTTTGTTGATAATGTTCAGAATTTGGCTTTGGGTTTAGTTTTACCCATTGTAATTATGGTTATCCAATTAATATTGAGATGGAGAGATAAACAGGTTTCGCATATCACTATCGTCGAAAATAAATGCTCTATGGTTTTCCCATCTTTAATGGAAAATATTGATGGGTTAACGGTCGAGTATGACAAGAAACCAATCGAAGGGAATCTAATATTTTTTCAAATAACTATTTTTAATTCAGGAGTATCTGATATCCCAGACACATCTATTTACGAGCCTTTATGTCTTAAACTGCCTTCTGGCTTCAAATGGAAATCTTATAAGATTTTTGATAATTCAGAAAATCTAAAATTTGAGATAACCTTGAATGAGAAGGATTTGTCATTAATTTGGGATTTGCTTAAAATTCAAGAATATATTCGGATTGATACTGTGATAGAGTACTCTCCGAATTCTGAAGAAGAATGTGAAGCTCAAATAAGTCCCGATAATTTGCTTTCTAATATTTCATTCAACAAAACTAGAGTGTTGGATTTAAAAGTGTCAAAAAGTAATATAAGAAATTATGATATTCTTCTGAGAAACTTAAAGACGTGTGTATTTTTTGTGTTAACTATGCTGTTTTTATATGAAATATTGCTGATGAATGAACGTATAATAGTATTTGATGCGGAGATCCCAAATATACAATCCCCTGTTAGTTTTTCCATAAAGGGTAAAAATAATGTTATTATGACTGACAGTCTTGGAAATGAATTCATCTATGAACAGCATGAAACATTTTTAATTAATAATGTGTCTACAAAGAAAAACGTGGAGAAAAAATCACAAAAGTCAAGGTTGATTCCAATATTTGTACTCGTAAATGTGTGGGGCTTCATTTTGTTTGAACAATTTAGGATGAGGAAAAAAAGAGAGCGTTTAGGTTTGGTATCATCTAAATCTTGGAACCAGTTTGAAATCGAGGATTGTTAGGATAAAACCCATTCCAAGATTTTTGACTCAAGAACCATATAAATGACTGTAGAACGACAAGCTATGACTATTGATATAATTATACCTCAGATAACGGCATAAGATGGATTAATGCAGTCTATTTATTGCTAAATCTTGAACATCATTTATCTTTGTGGCATTAAGAAGATTTCAAATAATAGTTTCAAAATGGGAAAAAGAGAACGAAGTTTTGGAGAAATAGCGAACGATAACCCAGGGAATTGGACGGAAGAGGAAAAAGAATCTATGGAAGAATTGGCAAAACCGTTCCTTACCTTGAAGGAGGCAATTCAGCCATATGGAATTAATCAGGATTATGCGAATAATACGCCCGAAACGCTTTCAAAACGGTTCTACTCCGAATATTTTATCATGTCTGGAATTTTGGAAGGATTTAATAGGCAGGATGAGATTTCCTTCAAAGATCTAAACCAGGCAATATATAATTACGTGCCCAAAGATTTCTTATGGGATACAACAGTAAATTACCAAAACTCAATAATCACTAAAATGATACGATTTGGGTTTCTCGAAGCTATTGAGACAGATAATAAACATATGCCGCATTTTCGCATAACAGAAGAAGGGGCTAATATCTATAAGCAGCAGGTCTTCCAAAACTTAGCCACTTCTTCGTTTTTTAACTATCAAACATTATTGTTGAATAAACGGACGGCTCGTTTAAGTATATTAATGCTTATTGTGACGATATGTTCTATTGTAGTTACAGTATTAAGTTTAGTTTTATAGGGTCAGCCTGTTTGGGAACAATCCGGGAACAAATCTTCAAAAGAAAAAGCCTAACTGATTATAAATCAATTAGGCTTTCGTTTTCTGCGTACCCAGAGCCGGGATCGAACCGGCATGGAAGTGAATCCACTGGTGTTTGAGACCAGCGCGTCTACCAATTCCGCCATCTGGGCATTTTGCTAATGCGTTGCAAAGGTAGAGTTTTTTTTTATTTCTGCAAGGACTATGAGCCTTTTTTTAAACATATGGTATTCTCTTTGATTTATTGGGTTTTTAAAAGGAATAAATGAGAGATTATTTCGTTTACTTTGTAGTGTTATCTCAAAATATTATGTCATGACAGATAATTATTGTGTTATTATGGGAGGAGGGATCGGAAGCCGATTCTGGCCATTTAGTCGTGAGTCTTATCCGAAGCAATTTTTGGATATGTTCGGTACTGGACGGTCGTTGCTGCAGATGACATTCGACCGCTTCTCAAAAATCATACCCGTAGAGAATATCTACATTGTTACGAATGAGATTTATGAGCCTTTAGTTAGAAAACAACTGCCAGAGTTGTCTGACAGACAGATATTGCTTGAGCCTACTAGAAGGAATACGGCACCTTGTATTGCGTATGCTTCTTATCATATCAAAGCACGTAACCCGAACGCAAATATTGTGGTTGCTCCTTCTGATCATCTTATCCTTAAAGAAGATGTGTTCTTGAAAGATATCGAAAATGGATTAGCGTTTGTCAATCATAATAATGCACTGGTTACTCTGGGTGTTAAACCGAGCAGACCGGAAACAGGTTATGGCTACATACAGAGTGATGAAGAGGCAATCGGTGATTTTGTTAAAGTAAAAACTTTCACGGAAAAACCAAATGCCGAATTAGCTCAGGTATTCTATGAGAGCGGTGAATTCTTCTGGAATTCGGGGCTTTTCTTGTGGAAGGTATCCTCAATTATAGATGCATTTGAGCGTTTCTTACCGGATATTTCTGCACGCTTTAATCTGGGCGCCGATAAGTTTAATACACCAGAAGAAAAAGCTTTTATTGATGATAACTTCGCGTATTGTCCAAACATTTCTATTGACTATGGCGTCATGGAAAAAGCAGATAACGTGTACATGCTGCCTGTTGATTTCGGTTGGGCAGATTTAGGTACGTGGGGATCATTATATGATATAGCCTCGAAAGATGATGCAGGTAATGCCCTTCTAAAAAGTAGGGTGATGGCATACGATAGCTATGATAACTTGATTGCAGTAGGTGACAAGAATAAATTGGCTGTTGTACAAGGTTTGAATGGTTATATTGTTGCAGATTCGGGGAATGTTCTTCTTATCTGCAAAAAAGAAGATGAAGACAGGATTAAACAATTCGTTGCAGATGCCCAATTGGAATTTGGTAAAGAATTTAACTAATATAAGATAAAGCATAAAGAACAGGGTGTATCAAACTACTTGATACACCCTGTTCTTTTATTCTCCTTTCTCAGCAATATATACTCCTCCCAGAATGAGGATGCATCCAATGATAGCAATCCAAGTGATTGGTTCATCAATTATGATGGCTGAGGTCAGCAGTGTTATCAATGGGGTTATATATAGGTAATTTGTCGTATGAAGTGTTCCAATGCGTTTTACCGAAAGATTCCACATGATGTAGCAAAGCATCGATGCAATGAGTCCGAGGAATAGCAAATTCAATATCACCACCGGGCGTAATAACCTTTCTGTTTCTATTGCTATCGGTTCAATGAGCAATACAGGCAGGATGGTGATTACTCCGTAAATAAATAGTTTACGAGTGATAAATACTGTTGGATATCGATTTCCTAACCGATCAAATATGATGCAGTATAAGGCCCACATCAACCCAGCTAGGAGTGTTAGGATATCACCTATTGGTGAGAGTTGGAGAACGAAGCTCCCATTGAATACGACGAAAGCAACTCCCAAAAGGGCAGTAATCGAGCCTAAAATCATTAATTTCCCCGGCTTGCTTTTTTTATAGACGAGATATTGTATAAGGGCTGTTATTACCGGAGTTGTACTGATGATAAGCCCCACATTGGACGCCATCGTATATTTAAGAGCCGTATTTTCTGCCAAGAAATAAAGAGATCCCCCGGTAAGCCCAATCAAGATAAATAAGCACTCGTCTTTCAGCGTATTAGCCCAGACTTTTTTAGGAGAAATAAACCAAATACATAGATAGGCGATTGTAAAACGATAGATTAGGATTTCTGTAGGTGTGAGTCCGTTATTGATTAGAACTTTAGTAGAAACAAACGTAGTTCCCCAGATCACCACTGTGATGATTGCCATAAGATGGGCCAGGTATGTCTTTGAAGTGTTCATTGTTGACGCTTTATCGGATATTTACAACCTAAAAAGAGCCGGTCTTAATTGAAAGCCGGCTCTTTTTCAATCTCTTTCATACATTATTAAGAAAGAAGTCTTTTCACTGTTTCGGAAATTAATTTTCCTTCAGTTTTGCCTGCCAATGCTTTGGTTGCAACGCCCATCACTTTTCCCATATCGCTTGGGCCTGAAGCACCTATTTGGGCAATGATGTCTTTCAGTGCGACTTCGAGTTCTTCCAGGCTCATTTGTTTTGGAAGGTAGCTTTCTAAGCATGCAACTTCTGCTAATTCTCCTTCCGCCAATTCAGGGCGTCCTTGCGAAGCATAAATTTCTGCGCTCTCTTTGCGTTGTTTTACCATCTTCTGAATAATCTTGATGGCTGCATCATCATGAAGTTCGCCGTCGCCTCCTTTAGCTGTTTTAGCTTCAAGGAATTCTTTTTTAACTCCTCTTAGTGCTTGAAGGCGAACTTTATCCTGGGCCAACATGGCCTCTTTGATGTCTGCACTTATTTGATCGAACAGATTCATATTTTTATCTTGATTAATGGTTGTTTTATTTAAAACTAATAATTGTCCGGTTGTTGTTTGATTTATTAGAAAGAGATGAGGGTGTATTCATTATACCACTTTCTTCGTCTTCCGCAACATCAACATCTATATTCACTTTATTACGATGCCGTTGTACCAGTTTCGGATCTCTGCTATAAGTTGGATTATCTTCGAGGATAGCAATCAAAGCATCATCATCCATCTCATCAATAGTGAGGATGATTGGTTTCACACGTGCTGATCGCCCTTTCTTCTTATTCGATTTGCCGTAGAACTTCTCAATCAGTTCATTCTCTTTTTCTTGAGCTTCGATGAGGCTTTGTATACGTGCCTTATCCTGAGTTGACATCAATTGTGATTCCCGTAGTCGCTTATCGGCAATTTCAGGAATATCGCTCATGCCAAATCCTGTCGCCAAAATGGTAATCTTTACCTTTTCTCCAAGTGAATTGTCTATAGCTGTCCCCCAAATCACTTCTATGTCTTTACTAAAACGCGACATGAAGTCATGAACATCGTTCATTTCTTCCATCAAAAGTTCAGCTTCTTCGCTAAAATAAACGTTTAATAAAATCTTCTTAGCGTCGAATATATCGTTGTTGTTCAGTAATGGCGAGTTAAGAGCATCTTCTATAGCTAATCTGACGCGATTTTCTCCTTGTCCGTATCCATTACTCATCAAAGCAACACCACCGTCTTTCATGGTTGTGTTTACATCGGCAAAGTCCAAATTGATAATACCCGGAAGCGTTATGATTTCAGCAATACTCTTTGCGGCAACGGTAAGTGTATCATCAGCCTTTCCAAAAGCATTCGTCACGGTCAGGTCTGAATAAATCTCACGCAATCGTTCGTTGTTAATGACCAAAAGTGCATCTACATTCTTGCTAATCTCTTCAACGCCGTTGAGAGCCTGGAGAATCTTTTTGCGTCCTTCAAACTCAAATGGAATGGTGACGATACCTACTGTCAGGATACCCATATTTTTGGCAATACGTGCGATAACAGGCGCCGCACCGGTTCCTGTTCCTCCACCCATTCCTGCAGTGATGAAGACCATTTTTGTATTGTCGCTAAGCATCTTGTGCAATTCGTCAAGGCTTTCTTCAGCGGCCATCATGGCTTTTTCAGGTTTGTTTCCAGCCCCAAGCCCCTGTGTAACTTCTCTTCCAAGTGTTATCTTTATAGGGACGTCCGAACGTTTCAACGCCTGATTGTCCGTATTACAAAGCACGAATGTAACATCATGGATGCCTTCCTTGTACATGTGCGAAACGGCGTTTCCTCCACCTCCACCTACACCGATTACCTTTATGATATTCGATGAGTCTGTTGGTAAGTTGAAATCTAATATTGTATCGTCCATCTTCTTTCGTTTTTTTGCATTAGCTGATTTTATTAACCTTCATCAAAAAGATTTCTAGTGATATTGTCTACTTTCTTTCTCAATTCGTCAACAAATCCGCCTTTTTTGTTTTTCTCCTTCTGATGTTTGGGAGGTTTTGCCTCATGTACAGGAGGCTTCACCGGCTCTTCAGGAATATCGAATAGTTTTGCTTGTTGTTCGGATTGCGTTGTAATTGATAATGCGCAATTCTCTTTTCCTTGCATAAGCAAGCCAATAGCTGTGGCAAAGGCGATATTTCCTGAATCAATATCTCCGCTTATTACGATACCTTTCCTAGCACCTGAACAACGAACATTCGTCTGTAGCTGCTCACGTATGGTAGCAGTCAGATTCTTTAAAGCAGACCCTCCACCTGTGATAACAACTCCTCCGCCTAATTCTGTTCTTAATCCGGTTTCATCAAGACGGGTATACACGTTCCCAAGTATTTCTCGCATACGAGCTTCTACTACTTCATTCAAATCAGAAAGCGGGATTTCACGCATACCTATTCCATCAGCAGAACTGACTTTAATACTTGATTCGTTTTCACTATCTACGACTGCACTTCCATAGGTCTGTTTTATACGTTCAGCCTCAGCCTCTACTATATGCAGGCTCATGATATCTTTTGTAATCAAATGGCTACCTAAAGGTATAACGAAAAGGTTCTCTAACTTTCCTCCCTTATAGATATTCAGTGTAGTAACCCCTGCCCCAAAGTTGATTAATGCACAGCCCAGATTCTTTTCGTCCTCACTGAGTACTACATCTGCCATGGCTAATGGGGATACCAGTATTCCTGCAATCTCAACGTTGGTAATATCTTTAAAACTATTGATAATATAGTTGCGTAATGAGGGGCGAGCCACTATCAGTTTATAGTGAGCCTCAATCTTACGGCCAGGTATACCTACCGGATTTACTACATGCTGATTGTCTATATAATAAGTTGGCGATACCGCTGCAAGTACTTCGAGCATATCCGGGCGGAATGACAAACTTTCGTTGTAGAGCGTATGAACGGTTTCTTCAGAAACTATTTCGTCTTCTCCTAATATATGAGGGACAATATGATCGATCGAACGCAAAGACATTCCACCAACACCGACATATACTTTACCAATCTTAGCTCCTTCAAGCTTGCTTTCCAATTTTGATATGAGCCGTTTTATCTTATTCGCAGTTTCTTTGACGTTGTATACACAACCCCGCCTAATGCATGTGTCGGAACTCTCTACCTCATGGGCAATTATAGACAGAGTGCCCCCGGGATTCTTCACCCCGACAACTCCTACCATATTAGATGTTCCTAAATCAATAGCTGTTATAAAGTTTGTGTATGGCATATTGTCTATCTTTTAGTACAAACGATCTGATTCTTGTATTTTAAATTTATGATACTGTACTTTTCCCATCCCATCTTTGGGATTACTTTATCGTAGAAAAGCTTTAAGTTGTCTAATTTTTCCCTATATCCATCGAAACTGCCCAAAATAACCTTGAAATTTCCTACTCTCGGTATCAATTCTACTTCACCATCTGAATGAATATATATTTGATCTATATGAGCGTCCCAAAACTTCTCCTTTTGCAAAAATAGCGCAAAATTGTATAACTCGGTTACCGCCAAGTCCTTTTCGATATGACCACTGGCAAGAGGAACATGAGCTACATAGCGATTACTTACAGGCATCAAAGTGCCCTTGTTGTCTACATAGAAGTTCCCTCTTGTGCTTATCACACGCAATATTGGCATTTTTTGCTCAACTTCCAACTTTATTATTCCAGAAGGTGTCTTATATGCTTCTATGCGAGCAATCATTTCGTTCTTCAGCAACGTATTTTCAATCTTTTCCGTATTAATTTCGGACATAGGTTTTTTTACAGGAAATAAATTTTCCTGTTTGAGGATTGCAGTCAGGTCTGATTCCGTTACAAAATGTTTATCCAAACTATCCTTGACAACAATCTCTATGTCTTTACATGTATCTGTCCGCCTCATATCTTTAAAGAAATAGGCAGAGAAGGCAATGTAAAGTAACAACAGTAGCCCGATTAATATGGTAAGGATGCGAATCACGGTTTATCTACAATTCGTTTTACGGGTTCAATCATTCTGTCTATGTCGCCTGCACCGGCCATCAGGATAACTTCGTACTTCCCTTTTTCGATGATGCCGTACAGGTCTTCCTTCTTGCTGTATATTTTGCTTTCACATGTTATTTTGTCAAAGATGATTTGTGAGGTTACTCCGGGTATCGGTTCTTCACGAGCCGGATATATATCAAGCAAAATCACTTCGTCAAGCAAAGAAAGGCTAGCGGCAAAATCATCCGCAAAATCGCGCGTGCGACTATAAAGATGAGGTTGGAATATACCAGTAACCTTTTTCCCTTTGTAAAGTTCTTTGACAGACAAAATACTCTCTCTCAATTCGGCAGGATGATGGGCATAGTCATCGATAAGTACGATGTTCTCTTTCTTTAGATGAAAATCGAATCGTCTCCGTGGACCGGCAAACGTGCTCATCCCTCTTCTTATTTCCTCGGGTGTTACCCCGTTCAACCAAGCCAATGTAATGGCTGCAATGCCATTCTCAATATTCACCTTTACGGGAACACCCAGGTTAATATCCTTTATCGAAATATCAGGACCTATAAAGTCGAAATGAATCTCACCATTGGCAATACGAATATTCGCTGCATGAAAATCAGCATCCTCATCCATTGAATAGGTGTATAGCTTTACTCCCTCTTTTAATCGTGGAGATACGTTGATCCCCTTTTTTATAAGCAGCGCACCGTCAGGGCGGATAAGTGATGTGAAAATATCGAAACTCTCTTTATAGGCTTCTGCTGTTCCATAGATGTCTAAATGGTCAGGGTCGGCCGATGTGATAACAGCCATATAGGGCTTTAACCAGTGAAAAGAACGGTCGAACTCATCAGCTTCAATGACTGTGAAGTCACTTTTATCTGATAATAGCAAGTTGCTGTCGTAATTCTTAAGTATACCTCCTAAAAAGGCATTACAGTCTACATGAGATTGTTTAAGTAGATGAGCCAGCATGGAGGATGTAGTCGTTTTTCCATGCGTACCGGCTATACAAAGTCCGCGTGAGTATTCTGTTATCTCGCCAAGTACTTGAGCTCGCTTCATAATCTTGAATCCGTTCGTACGGAAATAAGTAAGTTCCGTATGTGTATCAGGAACAGCAGGAGTATAGACTACCAGTGTCTTCTCTACCTTTTTAAAGGCTGCGGGTATCAGATTAATATCATCGGTGAAATGGATATCGGCTCCTTCCTTGTTTAGCTCTTCAGTCAAAGCGGTTGAAGTCTTATCATAACCAGCCACCAGTTTTCCCTTTGAAAGGAAATAACGGATCAAGGCGCTCATGCCAATGCCACCGGCACCAATAAAATAAACAGATGTCAACTTCTCTATATTCATTCTTTTACTTTATCTATGATTTTTACAATCTCCTCAACGATGCGTTCAGCGCTATTTCGTTGGGCTAGTTGTGAGATATGCTTGCTTAGCGTCTGCAATTTACTTTCATCATGGATTAATTCCAAGGTTTTATCGATAAGTTTTGCATTGGCATCCATGTCCTTAATCATAACAGCAGCTTGTTTGTCTACCAGTGCCATTGCATTCTTGGTTTGATGATCTTCAGCCACATTAGGAGAAGGAACCAGGATGACTGGTTTTTCCAGCAAGCAAAGTTCCGAAATTGAGCTGGCTCCTGCACGAGAAATAACCAAATCGGCTGCAGCGTATGCATAATCCATACGGTTAATAAAAGCAGAACAGCAAACCGGATAGTCCTTATAAGACTTTAATACTTCATCTGCCTTTGGGTAATAATACTTACCCGTTTGCCAGATAAGTTGGACATCGCTTTTCAGCAATCGATCTAATCCTGCTTGTATACTTTGATTGATTGTACGTGCTCCCAAACTTCCACCTATGATTAATATTGTCTTTTTCCCTTTCTGTAAGCCGAAGTGTTCCAATGCTTCATCACGTTTGTCTTTGGCTTCGGCCAAGTCTTCGCGAATAGGATTGCCTGTTATAACTATCTTGTCTTTAGGAAAGAAACGTTCCATTCCATCATATGCCACACAAATTTTCTCTACTTTTTTTGCTAATAGTTTGTTGGTCACTCCCGCATACGAATTTTGTTCTTGAATCAGAGCCGGTATGCCTAGTGATGCGGCTGACCATAAAGTGGGGCCGCTGGCATAGCCACCCACTCCTACAGCAATATCAGGTTTAAACTCTTTAATTGTCTTTTTAGCCAATGCAAGACTTTTGATAAGGCGGGCAATTACCTTTATGTTTCTAAGTAAATTACTTCGGTCAAACCCGCTAACCGGCAGCCCTACTATTTTATAGCCTGCAGCCGGAACTTTTTCCATTTCCATACGGTCTTCGGCGCCTACAAAAAGTATTTCAGCTTCTGGAAACCGTTTTTTTATTGTATTTGCAATGGATACGGCAGGGAATATATGTCCTCCCGTTCCACCACCACTTATGATCACCTTGAATTGTTTCATGCTTTAATCTCCATTTCTGTTACTCCATCACTGCTTTCTTCCTCCGTATTATCTTCTTCAGATTCCTCTTCTAAAGGAATATCTTCATTTCCTATACCAGCACCAAATCGACTTACACTTAATATGATACCGAAGTAGATGCAGGAAATCATCGTTGATGTACCTCCACGACTAACCAAAGGCATAGGTTGACCGGTTACAGGAATCAGATCGACCGCAACTGCCATATTTGCTAAGGCTTGAGTTACTAGTAACAAGCCACAACCCAATACAAGGTATTTAGGGAAAGGCTTGTCGCATTTTCGTGCAATCATCCCTACGCGTACTAGAAGAATGACATACAACAATAGCACAAACATCCCACCTAAGAATCCCATTTCCTCAATGATGATGGCATAGATAAAATCCGAATATGCCTGTGGAAGGAAATCACGTTGTTGGCCATGCCCGGGCATCTGTCCGAAGATACCTCCTTTGGCGATGGCTATCTTCGCATGAACTACCTGATAGTTTTCATCGGTCACCTTAATAATGCCGTCTGCTGACTCTTCTCCTTCTGGAGGGGCTATAAAGCGTTCGATACGATTTTGCCAAGTGGAGACACGGTCGGGAAAATATTTCGTTACACTATCGGGGGTAAATAATAAAAAGCAAAGGCATGCACTGCCTAACGCAGTTAAGATAGCGGCATATTTTATCAATTTTTTAAAAGGGAGCTGTCCGATAAACATCATCAGATAGGATACACCGAAAAGCATAATGGCCGTTGAAAAGTTCTCCGGAAGAATAAGCATACATACAATTCCTACTCCACCAAAAATAACTTTAAATATTGTGTCTTCCGAGAACATGTTTCGTTTACTTAACATGAAAGCGATAAATACGATTGAAGACAGTTTAGCAAACTCAGATGGCTGGAATTGTATCCCGAAAATCTCTAACCAACGATGTGCATCATTGGCACTAACTCCTATAAAAGGTGTGATTAGGAGCATAATCATTGAAAGAGGCAATAGCAAGATAAACACAGGAAAGAATCTGCATGGGATATTGTGAAGTAATAGCATCAGCACAAATCCTCCTAACAGGAATGTTGCGTGTCTTACGATAGGTGCCCAAAAAATAGCGTTTTTGTAGGCAATCGTACTTGTAGCACTAAACACTTCAATCACCGAAATAAGGCATAGGAACATGAATATGATCCATATAACCCGGTCTCCCCTGAATAATTTATTTGCTAAATCCATTCCAATCTCTCCTTTTGTTATAGATTGCGAACGCAAGCCTTGAATTGTTCGCCTCTATCTTCGTAATTCTTAAATAGGTCAAAGCTGGCACAGCAGGGAGATAATAAGACAGTATCGCCTTTCTCTGACAATCTATAGGCAGCCGATACGGCTTCTTCCATTGAACGAGCATCTTCAATTAAGTCAATCTTACCATCGAAAAATGCGTGTAATTTGGAATTGTCAACTCCAAGGAAGATAAGTGCACGTACTTTCTTTTTAACGAGTTCCTCAATTTCTGAGTAATCATTTCCTTTATCTGTACCTCCTAGAATTAAAACAATCTTCGTATTAATACTTTGCAAGGCATACCAACATGAGTTCACATTTGTTGCTTTCGAATCATTGATGTATTCTACACCACGAATCTTTAGCACTTTCTCCAAACGATGTTCCACTCCTGTGAAATCACTAAGAGAAGCTCTTATTTTCTCATTCTGAATTTCCAGAATGTGTGCAGCAATTCCCGCTGCCAACGAATTATACAGATTGTGTGTCCCTGTTAGAGCTAATAATTCTTGTTCCATACTGAATGTACCGTTTGATGTTTCAATCATTATGTTATTGTTCTTCGTATAACCCTTAACTCCTGGATCATACGATTCAGAAAAAGGATAAAGAGTTGCCTTTGGCCTCCGTTTTTCAACTTCACGGGCAATTATAGGATCGTTATTCCAAAATATAAATGCATCCTTTTCAGTCTGATTCTGCAAGATACGGAACTTCGCATCCACATAGTTTTGCATTTCATAATTGTAACGGTCCAGATGGTCCGGTGTTATATTTAGCAAGATTGCAATGTCTGCTTTAAAATCATACATGTTGTCGAGTTGGAAGCTACTCAATTCGATCACATAATAAGCATGAGGCGATTCGGCTACCTGTAGAGCAAGACTATTGCCTACATTCCCCGCCAGTCCAACATCGAGTCCTGCCTTTTGGAGGATATGATAGGTCAACATGGTTGTCGTTGTCTTTCCATTACTACCGGTGATACAAATCATCTTGGAGGTAGTATATCGTCCGGCAAACTCAATTTCCGATATGATAGGAATATTCTTCTCCTTTATTTTTACAATAATAGGAGCTTTGTCAGGAATACCAGGGCTTTTTACTATCTCATCGGCATTCAGAATCAACTCTTCTGTATGCTTACCCTCTTCCCAATCAATCTTATGCGAGTCAAGCATCTCCTTATACTTGGTCGGAATCGCTGAAAAGTCTGAGACAAAAGTTTCAAACCCTTTAGCTTGTGCCAGAATAGCAGCACCTGTGCCACTTTCTCCTCCACCCAATATGACAACTCTCTTTTTCATCTTCTTATCTCATCTTAAGTGTAACGATTGTGATTACGGCAAGAATAATGCCGATCAGCCAGAAGCGTACTACAATTTTTGATTCCGGAACTACATTAAACGGTTTTTGCAGCAATGCCTCAATTCCGGCATTTCCCGCTTTTTGAAAATGATGGTGAAGTGGAGTCATCTTGAAGATGCGACGGCCTTCTCCGTATTTCTTTTTTGTGTATTTAAAATAGCTTACCTGAATGATAACAGAAAGGCTTTCAACCAAAAATATGCCACACAATATTGGGATAAGCAATTCTTTACGAATGATGATGGCAAAAACAGCGATTATTCCACCTAGTGTGAGGCTTCCTGTATCACCCATGAATACCTGTGCCGGATAAGCGTTATACCATAAAAATCCGATTGTTGCACCAATAAATGCAGCAGCAAAAATTACCAGTTCTTCAGCTCCGGGTATAAACATGATATTGAGGAAAGAAGCAAACTCAACGTGTGATGATGTATAAGCCAAAATCCCCAAGGCTACACCTATGATAGCCGAACTTCCTGCGGCCAAGCCATCCAGACCATCGGTCAGATTTGCCCCGTTCGAAACGGCCGTTACAACGAAGATAACCATCAGTACAAAGACTAACCACGCTGCCGGCTCTTTGTATTCATCGGCCCAGTCCACCAGCATGGCATAGTCGAAATTATTATTTTTCATAAATGGGATAGTAGTCTTCGTCGATTTTGCTTCGTCACGGTATACATTTACTTCTTCCGTCATACCGGCTTTGGACATTCCTACATTCTCTCTGATGACAACGTCGGGGCTCATGAATAGGATAAGAGCTACAATTAGTCCGAGTCCAATCTGACCAACTATTTTAAAGCGCCCATGCAGCCCCTCTTTGTCTTTTTTAAATACTTTGATATAGTCATCGGTAAAACCGATTGCTCCAAGCCAAATGGTTGTAATCAGCATTAGGATGATATAAATATTGTCTAGTCGAGTACATAAAAGAACAGGAATTAGTATCGCAATAATGATGATAATTCCACCCATTGTAGGTGTTCCTTTTTTACTCATCTGACCTTCAAGCCCGAGGTTTCTTACTGTCTCTCCAATCTGGAGTATTTGTAATTTGTCAATTATCCGGCGTCCGATAGTTGTTGATATAAATAAAGAAAGGATTAGTGCCAAACCTGAACGGAATGATACGTATTTAAACATTCCTGCGCCTGGCAAGTCAATCTGATCAAGATAATTAAACAGGTAATATAGCATGATTTATTGTTGTTGTGTTCTGAATATTTCGCGTACTTTCTCCCTGTCGTCGAAATGGTGTTTCACGCCTTTTACCTCTTGATAGTCTTCATGACCTTTTCCGGCAATTAGGATGACATCGCCTTTTTTCGCTAACATGATGGCCGTTTTAATGGCTTGAGTCCGGTCTGTGATACAAAGTGTACGTTCCTTATCAGCCGCAGATAACCCGGCAACCATATCTTGAATGATATTATCCGGTTCTTCAAAGCGCGGATTATCCGATGTTAGGATGACCTGATCGCTTTTTTCGGCAGCTTCTTTTGCCATTAATGGTCGTTTCCCTTTATCGCGGTTGCCACCAGCACCCACTACGGTGATGATTCGTCCATTGCCTTCGAGTACATCTTGAATAGTGTTCAGCACATTGCTTATTGCATCTGGTGTATGTGCATAATCTACAATTGCGGTATATCCCAACACCGAACGGATTGTTTCGAAGCGGCCGGAAACAGAGTGCAGTGTACTCAAACCTACTAATACCTCTTCCGGATCTTCTCCCAAAGTTACCGCCGCACCATAAACAGCCAGCAGATTGTAAGCATTAAAGCGCCCCACGAAATGCACCATGACCTCCTTATCATTGATCAATAAATCGGTGCCTTCAAAATGAGCTTCCAATATTTTAGCCTTGAAATCGGCCAGCGTCCTCAATGAATAGGTCAGTTTACGTGCAGCTGTGTTTTGAAGCATAACGGGACCAGCCTTATCATCTATGTTGGTAAGCGCAAAGGCTGTTGTAGGTAGTCCGTCGAAGAATCCTTTTTTCGCTTTCAAGTAATTTTCGACAGTCTTATGGTAATCTAAATGGTCACGAGTCAGGTTTGTGAAGATAGCTCCATCAAATGCCAAGCCACTGATACGACGTTGGTCCACCGCGTGCGAGCTTACTTCCATAAATGCATATTCACAACCCGCATCTACCATACGGGCCAATAGTTCATTCAGTGTTAATGAATCAGGTGTTGTATGTTCGGTAGGAACTGCTTCGCCATCGATATAATTACATACCGTTGAAATCAATCCGGCTTTATGACCTAATTTGCGGAATAGCTCGTAAAGTAACGTTGCTGTTGTTGTCTTTCCGTTTGTTCCGGTAACCCCTACCAAAATCAGCTGCTCAGAGGGGAAACCATACCAGGCAGAAGCCAGTTTGCCCAGCGCATCGGCCGAATCTTTTACTTGTATAAAGGTACAAGTCGTTTCCAAGTTAGATGGAATCTCTTCGCAGACGATAGCTGTTACTCCCTTTTCAATTGCTCCCGCAATAAACGAATGTCCGTCTACTGCTGTTCCTCGAACGGCAACGAATAAGTTGCCGGCTACCACCATGCGAGAATCTGCTTGAATACCCGTAATTTCCCTATCTGTATCTCCTTTAATGAGAGGGTTGGGTAATATGCTTATCAGTTCCTTTAATTCCATATGTAATCAATATTCTTTAATTCAATGTTAATAAGACTGTTTGTCCTTTTACTATCTTCACTCCTGGCTGAATGCTTTGTGAAACAACACGACCTTTCCCTTGAAGGTTCACACGTAAGCCTACACTTTCCATTAAGAACACAGCATCTTTGGCACCCATGCCGGTGACTTTTGGAACAAGCCCTTCTATCAAGGTTAGATCTTTGAAAATAACTTTATCGTGTGATTCGTTACGCTCAGCAACGAGCCAGTCTGTATTTATATCGTCGTCTTCGAAATCTATATCAAGCTCATTTAGAGCATACCTCAGATCCTTCTTTGAACCATATTTTGGAAGTGGTGCAGGAACGGCGGTAGAATCTTTTTCAACAGAGCTGATGTCGAATGACATATAATTTGCATAGATTTTTTCTGCTATATTCTTAACAACGGCTCCAGACATAGTTCCACCGGAAGGGTATCCAATCCGTGGGCGTCTGATTACAACGATGCAGGAATATTTTGGATTGTTGGCAGGGAAATAGCCACAGAACGATACTTGATGTCCGCTTGTACGATATACCCCACCTGAAGCAATCTGTGCAGTTCCGGTCTTTCCGGCTATCGGGATGATGTCAGAATGAACCGCTTGTCCTGTGCCTTTTTCGACTACGCCGAGCAACATCTCTTGAATGATTTTTAATGTTTTGTTCGAACAAATAGACGATTTGAGAACTTCAGTCGAAAATGATTTTTCAACCTTGCCGTTGTAAAGTATCTCTTTCGTGAACATAGGCTTCACCATCTTTCCTTGATTAGCTATGGCATTAAAGAATGTCAAGGTGTAGATAGGAGGGATCTGTGTTTCATAACCAAACGACATCCAAGGTAGAGTTGTCTTCGACCAATAGAGGGATGTGTCGTTCGGCATACGGATCTTAGCCCGTCCCGCTCCCGGTATTTCAAGGTTTAGCGGAATAGTAAGCCCAAGTTTGTAAAGCCCTTCAACGAATTTTGTCGGATTATGTTCGTAGCCCTTGAGAATGGTTTTGGCCACGCCGATGTTAGATGAGTACCAGATGGCTTCTTCTACTGATATACGTCCGTATCCTCCTCTGTTCATGTTGTGGTCGGTCATTCGTGCACCTTTATACATAAAGATCCCGTTTCCCGTTTCCACAGTGTCGTGTGGACTGCATATACCGTCTTCGAGTGCAACCATGATAGAAGCTACTTTGAAGGTAGATCCCGGTTCAATTTCATCGGCTACAGCATGGTTTTTTGTTTCACCATAAACTCCTTCGCGGATACGCCCCATGTTTGTTATAGCCTTGATTTCTCCGGTTGCAACCTCCATGACTACGGCTGTACCCGACTCTGCGTCGATATTCTTTAGCATATCAACCAGTGTTTTTTCAGTGATATCTTGGATACCTATGTCGATGGTGGTACGTATGTCCATGCCATCTACCGGTTCAACTTCTACTACATTGGTCCATCCTCCTCCTAAACGGCGTACGGAACTTAGTCCGGCCACTCCGCGTAATAAAGAATCGTATTGTAGTTCCAATCCGTTTTTACCTTTGCTTGTTCCGCTTTCTTCTATTTCACCATAAATATCCCCGATTGTACGTGAGGCTAATGTGCCGAATGGTTTTTGACGTTGAACCATCTCTTTGGTATAGAATCCGCTTTTATACCGGCTTAGTCTTAAGAAAGGAAATTTTCGGAGTTCTTTAAGGTCGGAATATGATATACGCCCTTCGTAAATTGGATATTGACGGTTTTTGGATTTTAATCCCTTCAATAGGTGAGCTTTATAGCCTGCAGGTGTACGGTTCTTTAGTTTGCGAGAGAGGTAAATTGCCAATGAATCGACGCCGTTTGTTTTCGATTTCAGAAAAGTATCTACGGCAAAACCATCAGCTTTGAAGTCGATGTAGGTATGATATCGAGGCACACTGGTTGCCATCAATTTTCCGTCTACAGAGTAAATGTTCCCTCTACCGGGAAGAATCAGTCTGTTAGGGCGTTTCTGGCTTTCTGCAACTTTAATCCATTTGTCTTTTTCAACGAAAGCTGTATTAAAGGCGCAGAAAACGATCCCCGCAACAACAAATCCCATTAGGACGACTACTATGAAATAGTAGGTCATTACCCGGTTGGTCTTTGTATCTTGTTCATTTACATCTTTTTCTTCATGCATAACCTATTTATGAATTTCGTATGGAGGTGTTTTCGCCACTTCCAAATCTATGCCTTGTTCTTCAATCAATAGTTCAATTTGTGATTGCCTGCTATGGCCTGTAAGTTCGGATGAAATAGAGAGTGCCTCAAAACGGACATCCCGAAGTTGTTGTTGCAAACGGTCTATTTCTCTTAGCTTTTGCATACAAGTGTATCGGTTACCTATAAAGAAGAAGATGAGCACGACAACTAAAACTATCATCTTTGTATGCTTAATGATGAAATCCTCTTTCAGTATTCCTCCACCAAGAATATACAAAAGTGATAGCCTCCTTTCCTTTCTTTTAGCCTTCTTTTGTCGCTTCTTTTCTTCCATAGCCTTCCTTTATATCTTTTCTGCAATACGCATCTTCGCACTTCTCGATCTTGGGTTCCTCTCCACTTCTTCGTCTGTAGGAACGATTACCTTGTTGTTAATTATCTTGAATGGCGTTTGTCTATTGCCAAAAAAGTCCTGCTCATTCTTCCCTTCGAAGTTTCCTGTCTTCAAAAAGTTCTTAACCAATCGGTCTTCCAATGAGTGATAGGTGATAACAACCAATCGTCCTCCAGGCTTTAACACCTTCAAGCTTTGACTTAACATATCTTTCAATGCACGCATCTCGTCATTTACCTCAATGCGTAAGGCCTGAAATACTTGTGCCAGGAATTTCTTTTCCTTATCCTTAGCTGTGAAAGGCTTTATGATTTCGAGCAGTTCCTCTATTGTGTTAACCGGTTTGTTGGCTCTCTCTCTAACTAACAAGGATGCCAGTTTTCGTGCAATTTTCAATTCGCCATAGAGATAAAACAAATCAGCCAATTCTTCTTCCGAGTAGGTGTTAATAATATCAGCTGCTGTTTTGCCCGAACGTGTATTCATACGCATGTCTAATGCGCCGTTGAAGCGGAAAGAAAAACCACGGTCTTTGTCGTCAAAATGATGCGAAGAGACTCCTAGATCGGCCAATAACCCATCTATATTGTCTGCTACACCGTGGTAGCGTGCAAAATTATACAAGTAACGAAAATTACTTCTAACGAAGATAAAACGGTTATCTTTAGGAATATTTTGTTCTGCATCGGCATCCTGGTCAAAGCCATATAATTTGCCGGACTTCCCTAAACGAGATAAAATCTCACGAGAATGCCCGCCGCCCCCAAAAGTCACATCGATATAAATGCCGTCAGGTATAATAGCTAAACCTTCTACACTTTCGTTTAACATGACCGGTACATGATAAATCACCTCGTTTTCTCCCATCTCTCTTATTCAATATCACTAAATGACAGTAAAATTAAATACTTTCACCCAATTTAAATAATAAATCTTTGTAAAAAGTTATCAACACTTTGAAATGTTGATTTTTAACTCTTATGATGTCTTGTATTACTTTAAGTCAATAATCGACTTTGAAAATTTAAAAAACGACTTATTTTTCAGGGTATAGCTTGTTTTTTAAAGAAAAGAAAACTGCTTATCGATTATTCATATCAGGTCATCGGAAATAATGATGTAGGCTTTAGAGGTATGAGGAGTATTTTTTTATATATTTGAATTGTATCCCATTAATTTATAATACTATGGATGAAAAGAAAAAAACATTGACTTCTGAATCCGGGCGACCAATCGCCGATAATCAGAATGTTGTGACAGCTGGTCCTCGTGGTCCGGTTTTGATGCAAGATGCTTGGTATATGGAAAAACTGGCTCATTTCAATCGTGAGCGAATCCCTGAAAGAGTAGTGCATGCAAAAGGTTCAGGTGCTTTTGGTACCCTGACCATTACGCACGATATTACGAAGTACACAAAAGCATCTGTGTTTTCTGAAATCGGAAAGAAAACAGAGTTGTTTTTGCGTTTTTCAACTGTAGCAGGTGAACGAGGAGCCGCAGATACCGAACGTGATGTACGTGGGTTTGCTATTAAATTCTATACCGATGAAGGTAATTGGGATTTGGTAGGTAATAATACCCCTGTATTCTTTATTCGTGATCCACTTAAATTCCCTGATTTCATCCATACCCAAAAACGTGACCCGCAGACCAACCTGCGTAGTGCTACGGCTGCTTGGGATTTTTGGAGTTTTTCTCCTGAAACACTGCATCAGGTGATGATTCTAATGAGTGATAGAGGTATTCCTAAAAACTTGCGTCAGATGCATGGTTTCGGAAGCCATACATTCAGTTTTATCAACAAAGACAACGTGAGATACTGGGTGAAATTCCATTTCAAAACCCAGCAAGGTATTGCCAATTTCACAGATCAGGAAGCCGAAGAAATAGTCGGTAAAGACCGTGAATATTCGCAAAGAGATTTGTTCAATCATATTGCTACAGGAGATTTTCCAAAGTGGACCATGTACGTTCAAATTATGCCTGAAGAGGAAGCGAAGACGTACCGTTTCAATCCGTTTGACCTAACCAAGGTAT
The DNA here is from genome assembly GCA_023429375.1 of Bacteroidota bacterium. Taxonomy (GTDB): domain Bacteria; phylum Bacteroidota; class Bacteroidia; order Bacteroidales; family Tannerellaceae; genus Massilibacteroides. The sequence continues at coordinate 25,526 of JAEYVY010000022.1, forward strand.
GGAGCCAAAAAGACTATCCGCTGATTGAAGTAGGTGTAATGGAATTGAATCGTAATCCGGAAAATTATTTTGCAACAGTTGAACAGGCTGCTTTCAATCCGGCCAATATTGTTCCGGGAATCGGTTATTCGCCTGATAAAATGCTTCAAGGCCGTTTATTCGCATATGGAGATGCACACAGATATCGCTTGGGCGTAAACTTTGGAAGTCTGCCTGTTAATGCTCCAAAATGTCCGATGTGTAATTATCATCGTGACGGTCATATGCGCTTTGATGATAATGGAGGAGCAAGTCCAAATTATCAACCAAACAGCTTCAATGGACCGGTAGAAGACAAGCAATATCAGGAGCCTCCATTGAAACTTGAAGGAGATGCTTATAATTACAATCACCGAGAAGACAAGGACTATTATACTCAACCAGGAGATTTGTATAGGCTATTGCCTGAAGATGAAAAAAAACGTCTTCATGGAAATGCCGCTCGTTCGATGGCAGGAGTTCCCGAAGAAATTCAAGTACGAGCAATTGCCCGTTTCTATCAGGCCGATCCACGCTGTGGCGAAGGAATTGCTGCTGAATTGAACATCAATATGGATAAAGTTTTGACCGAAGTAAAAAAGCAGCAAGAAGATGATTATCTGAAATAATTGAGTATTTAAAATTAGTAATTAACGCGCTCTCATCTACATTGAGGGCGCGTTTTGTTTTGTCCGCGTTCAAAAAAGAAAATCATCCCAATCATTTTCTTTTTCTATATATATAGTAAAACTTTATTACATATATGGTAAAACTTTACTATATATATGGAAATAGAAAAACATCTCGAACGTTTTGAAAAAAGGTACTGATGTTTCCGATATTCCATCTCGGACAATTTTAATTATTCCTTTGAGAGCGCAGAATCTCACTGTAAATGATTTTTTAAGAATAGAAATAGTTTCAGATTATAGGAGTATAGTTAATTTATAAGTTATTCTAATGTTTTATAGCATTTTACTTTGTTTTATTAAAAATAATACATTTATTTGTCAGACAAATAATACAAATAATCTAATGAATGATTTAAAAATACAGAATCAACAGTTAACACTGGTTGACCAAGTAGAAGATAAGCTATTTAATTACTTTAAAAAGAAAGATTTACGTGCGGGGCAAGCCATCCCTAATGAAATTGAATTAGCGAATGCTCTTGGTGTTGCACGAAGTGTCCTAAGAGAAGCATTAAGTAGGCTCAAAATGATGGGTATGATCGAATCTCGTACACGACGTGGAATGATACTCACAGAGCCGTCCATATTGGGAGGGATGAAAAGAGTGGTAGATCCTCGAATTTTGAGTGAAGAAACTCTTTTTGATATTCTAGGTTTTCGTATTGCGTTAGAAATTGGATTATGTCATGATTTGTTTGAAAATATCACAGAGAGTGATATTGAAGAATTAGAAGAAATAGTAAAGATGAGTGAAATGTTTGAGAATAATGCATATGCACCTTATAGTGAGTTCTCATTTCATGCTAAACTATATAAAATAACAGGTAATAAGACTATTTCTGAATTTCAGGAAATTGTGCATCCGGTTATGACTTTTGTAAAAGATAAATTCAAAGATCTGCTTGAGCCAATAAATGTTGAGATGAAGAAGAATGGTGATCTAGTGACACATGAAGATCTTTTAGGTTATATCAAAAGAAGAGATGAGAATGGTTTTAGAAGAGCATTAGAAAAACATTTTCTTGTTTATAAGATATTTATGAAGAAAAATCAAAAAGAGTGATGAATATGTGGTTCAACCTTGCTCTAATACTATTATTTGCTATGTCACCATCTAATACATTGACAAAATCAACATCTCAAAGACATTTCGTCTGGGATACTGAAATTAAATTGCCCATTATTGATAACTCAATAGGAAAGGAGAACAAGGGTTTGGCTGGAGTTTTTTCTGGTATTATTGAAGATAATCTAATTCTATTAGGAGGAGCTAATTTCCCAGATAAACTGCCATGGGAAGGTGGAATGAAGAAATGGTGGACCACATTCTATTCGTATAATTTAATTGATAAAACATGGGAAGTGATTCCAGACTTTCTTTCTCATCCAATGGCCTATGGTGTTTCAATACAATTGCACGATGAGATTGTATGTATTGGAGGATGTAATGAAGCGGCTTGTTTCTCTGAGGTATGGAGTATAATCAAAGGGGAAAATGGATGGAAGATAAATGACAATTGGCCTACTTTGCCTGTAGCATTGGCGTGTGGGACTGGCGTATTGTGTGATAGTAAAATTTTCATTTTTGGAGGTCAGACAAGTATGCAAAATCAAGTTGCCACATCATATGCTTTTATGCTTGATTTGAATGATAAAGGAAGTGGTTGGAAAGTATTGCCTTCTTGGCCGGGAGAACCAAGAGGTTATGCCGTAAGTGCTGCATTAAATGGCAAAGTATATCTTTTTAGTGGACGCAACTATGATAATGCTGAAATCCTGAATGTGCATAGGGATGGTTTCGTATATACTCTCGATACTCAAAATTGGGAATTACTCAATGGAGAATTTCCTTTCATGGCTGGTACGGCATTTGCATTTGGAAATGAGGAAATCCTTTTTGCAGGTGGTGTAACGAAAATTGAACCAACATCTCCTAATCATCCAGGTTTTAGTAATAGTATATTTCACTATAATGTTAGAAATGAGGATCTTTCTCTATTGGAAAAATGTCCCTATCCAATACCAGTAACAACAAATTTAGTTATGCAAGATGAGACAATTTATATTACTAGTGGAGAGATACGTCCTGGTATTAGATCTCCAAACGTATTGAGAGGTATTCTCAAGGAATAAAGTATTTAGGAATGTTCACCAATAAATTTATGCCTATGAAAAATTATCAAAGACTTGAAGGTCTTGTCGCGGCCACTTTTACTCCGCTGACTCCTACAGGAGATTTGAATTTGGACGTGATTCCTTCTTATGCTGATCATGTAGCAAAATCAGGTATTACCGGTGTGTTCGTTTGTGGAACAACGGGTGAAGCTTGTTCGTTGACTATTGAGGAACGAAAACTGATTTTGGAAAGATGGGTAAAAGAAGCTAAGGATCGTTTTAAAGTCATTGCACATGTAGGAGACAATTCTCAACGGAATGCTATTGATTTAGCAAGACATGCTGCTGAAAAGGGGGCATGGGGTATCGCTTCTATAGCACCGAATTTCTTCAAGCCTTGTTCTGTAGATGAATTGATTCGCTTTTTTAAACCGATTGCAGATGGTGCACCTGAAATCCCATTCTATTATTATAACATGCCGGCTATGACGGGTGTTGATTTACCTGTTGCTGAATTCTTGCAAGAGGGAAGAAAGATAATCCCAAATTTGGTTGGTACTAAATTCACTCATAACAATTTGATGGAGATGGCTCAATGTCTGAACCTTGAAAATAAAGCATTTGAAGTACTTCATGGTTATGATGAGACGCTGATTTGTGGTGCTGCACTTGGTGTAGTTGCTGGAATTGGAAGTACATATAATTATATTCCTAATGTTTATAATGAAATATTTAATGCAGTAAAGAGTAATGATTGGGAAGCTGCGCGGAAATGGCAGAAGAAATCTGTTGAAATCGTAGAAATTATCATAAGGTACGGAGGAGGAGTACGTGGGGGTAAAGCGATAATGAATCTAATAGGAATTGAATGTGGTGTATGTAGGTCACCGATTGCTCCATTTACTAAAGACGAATATAACTCTCTGAAAGAAGATCTGAATAAGATCGGTTTTTTTTGTAAACAATAAGCAATGGGAGTGTAAAATTCCACAGTTACGTTCTCCCATTGCTTTGAGTATAATGCAAAAACATTAAATGTAATACAAAGATGATTAAATTTTATTTAAAAGCCATCGTCTTGTGCCTGATATTATTCACCACCTCATTGAAAGCACAAGAGATCAATGTGTCAGGAACAGTTGTTGATGAATCCGGGTTAACACTGCCTGGAGTATCTATTCTTGAAAAAGGAACCACTAATGGTACGATAACTGATATTGACGGGAAATTTTCCTTGTCGGTAAGAGGAGATAAAGTACTTGTATTCTCTTATGTAGGTTATGCACAACAAGAGTTGAAGGCAGCACCAAATATGCATGTTAAAATGATGCAAGTCATGTTAGGTTTGGATGAGGTGTTAGTAGTAGGTTACGGTACACAATCCAAACGTACGGTTACTGCCGCGATTACTAAGGTTGGCGGTGAGGAATTGCGAAATATTCCTATCAATACAATTGGAGAGGGTTTAAAAGGGAAAATAGCAGGAGCCCGCCTTTATTCAGAAAATAATACGCCAGGTGCAGATGCGGTAATCCGTATACGTGGTGGTTCGTCAATTAATAAGAGTAATGAACCTCTTATACTTGTTGACGGAGTAGAAAGAGCATTTAGCGGAATTAGTCCGAATGATATCGAATCGATTGAAATTTTGAAAGATGCGGCATCGACTGCCATCTACGGTTCAAGAGCCTCAAACGGAGTAGTTCTGATAACCACCAAAAAAGGGAGTATAAGTAAAGCTCCAAATATCACCTTTGAGGCGAATATTGCGCTACAAGAAGCAGAAACTTTATATAATTTCATGAATGCTGAAGACTATCTTAATATAGTTCGTCCGGCAGTGGCTGTTGGTCCAAATGCTAGATTTAATTCGATGGACGGTTATTCGGCTAGCTCTGGAAATACGGCTACATCTATTTACTCAACTCGCTATTTGAAGGATGGAGAAACTGTTCCAGTAGGTTATAAGTCCATGCCTGATCCACTCGATCCAACGAAAACTCTGATTTTTCAAGATAATAATTTTCAAGATGAAATCTATAAAAAAGCTGTCTGGCAAAATTATTATGTTGGTTTAGATGGTGGTAGTGAAGATGTTAAATATAATGTCAGTCTGGGATATATGGATGATGCAGGCGTAGCTATTGCTACTGGTTATTCCAGACTGAATATGAGAAGTAATATTGATGTAAATATAAATAAATATTTATCTCTTGTTGCTGGTTTTGATTATTCAGAAACAGACTCTGAAGAATATGATAATCAGATGAATATTATATCTAGAGGGTTGGCAACACCTCCAACTCAAAAGAAATATAACGAAGATGGAAAGCCAACAAAGGGATATAATGCCACTTCTCCAAACCCCCTATGGTATGCCTATTATAATGATCAGAGTAGGACTGATAAAAGACTATCTGCATTTGGTAAGTTAACCTATCGTATTATTGATGGTCTGAAAGCAGAAGCACAATTGTCCAAGTATAATCATTACTATACGAAAGAGAGTTTTCAAAAGGCTAATGAGTTTAATGGGTTAAGGCCTACATCGGCTTCATTCAATGAATTAGGAAGAGAAAAATTGGATATTTACTTAACCTACAATAAATTAATAGACAATCACTCTTTTTCTGTAATGGGTGGATATTCATATCAAAAAGATAAAAATAAGGCTTTAGCTGCAGAAGTTGATGGGGCAAGTTCTGATAAGGTTCCAACATTAACCGCTGGTCCAAATAAGAAAAATGCAACCAGTAACTTAACCGAAGACGTTACTATTGGTTATTTTGGACGCTTATCGTACGACTTTAAGAAAAAATATTTGCTTTCTGCTACTTTCAGAGAAGACGCTTCATCTCGTTTTGCAAAAGGTAGTCAATGGGGCTTTTTCCCGGGAGTGTCTGTAGGATGGGTTGTTTCTGATGAAAACTTTATGGAAGGAATTAAGAATATAAATAACTTGAAACTGAGAATGAGTTATGGACAGACGGGAAATAACGCAATTGGTCTTTATGATGCATATGGTCTCTATTCGACAAATGCAAAATATAATGGGTCTGCCGGAATAATAACCTCAACCATGCCTAATTTAGATTTGACGTGGGAAACTTCAACACAATTGGATTTGGGCTTTGACTTATCCATGTTCAATAATCGGTTGACAATTAATGCGGACTATTTTGATAAAAGAACAAATAATCTTCTCTTCAGTAAAGAACTTCCAAATACTTCTGGATACAGTTCCGTACAAACTAATATTGGGGAAGTCAAGTTCTATGGTTTCGATATTGAAGTAAGTTCGACAAATATTCAGACAAAAGATTTTGAATGGTCATCTAAGTTTACATGGAGTTTTGTAAAAAATAAAGTACTTAAACTTCCTGACAATGGACGTGATCGAAACCGCATTGGAGGTATTACCCTTGCTGATGGAACAGCCTTTGGCGGAACAGCCGAAGGTGAGCCACTATATCGATATTATGGTTATGTGGTTGAGCGAATCTTGGAAACACAACAAGACGCTGATAATGCAAGATATGATAGTAGTGCAAAGGGCTATAGACATTCAGACGGCAAGAAAATAGCAGGAAGAAAAGAGGTAGGTGATTATGAGTGGAAAAACAGGGAAGGTAGTCTCCAAAGAAATGGGCAAGATTACATTGATAGCCAAGACCAATTCTTTTTGGGATATACCGTTCCTCATTCAACAGGGGGAGTGAATAACAGCCTTTCGTATAAAAACGTTAGTTTTTCAATTTTCCTTGATTGGGCATTGGGTCATTCAATAAATAATAATTCAGAAATGCGTTATTTCATGAATACCTTTGCTAATAACTATACGCTTATTGACGAAGTGAAACAAACATGGAAACAGCCGGGAGATAAGACCAAGTATGCAAGATTTACAGCGAATGATCCTGATGATGGAAATTCTAACTTCAGCAGAACATCAAATATATTTAACTACAAGGGGGATTATCTATGTATTCGCGAAGTGACATTCCAATATTCTTTACCTACAAAAGTAAGCGCAAAGCTTGGAATGCAAAACTTGGCATTTACTCTTTCCGGAAATAACCTTCATTATTTTACCGCAGTAAATGGTGTCTCTCCTGAAGTAGGTGCATCTACTACTTATAGTGGATCATACTATAACTATCCTCCAATTCGTAAATATGCAATTGGCTTGAAAGCTACATTTTAACCTTTAAAGTACATGTATTATGAAATTCACAAAGATTATATACATCTTCGTTTGCGTAATATTATTCTTCTCTTGTCATGCTGACTTGGATATAAAACAACAATCTGGAGTAACAGCGTCTTCTATGTGGCAAGATGAAAGTGATGCAACATCGGCAATGTATGGATTGTACAATAAATTCCGTTCAACATTTAGTGCGGGGTATATCTATTGGGGAGAATACCGGACTGGACTTTGGGGAGACGGGATGACCACACAAACTGAAAGAGATCAGGTCTATCAGAATCAGATTCCGCCCGATCATGGTTATGCTAATTGGGGAGATATATATACAACGATTAATAATGCGAACTTAATCATAAAATACACCCCTAATACCCCTTTCTCAAGTGAAGAGTCAAAGAACAAAATCTTAGCAAATGCTTATTATGTTAGAGCTTTCTGTTATTATTGGATTGGACGTATATGGGGCGATGCGCCGGTTTTATTGGAAGGATTTGAATCAGATAAGCAAGAAGGACTATTCCCGGTCCGTGATCCTGCAGATAAAGTATTTTCGCAGGTTGGGACTGATATTGAGTCTGCTTTATCATTAATGCCTGCGAAAGTGACGGATCGATATTTAGCCTCATTAGGAGCAATAAATATACTTAAGGCTGATTATAGCTTGTGGATGTATAAAGTGAGAAATGCGGGTCAAGCATATTTAGATGCAGCAAATACGGCAGTTTCTGCTGTATTAACAAATACTCAGTATAAGTTGGATGATAATTTTGCTAGTGTATTTGAAAATGAAAACGGTCCGGAAATAATATTTGCCTGGAGTTATGTAAAAGATGAATATACAGGTGGATATCCATCAGATTATTTGGTTCCATCTCAGTATGTTTCGGAAGGGGCAATAGAAAACCCAGTCAAGGTAGGAAGCCACCAGCAATGGTGCTTTTATACGGAAGAATATAAATCTATCCTCTCAGAAAATGAGCATGACCAAAGGACAAAGGTTAGCTTTGATACATACTTTGATGAATATAAAAATGCAACATTTCAATGGATTAACAAATTCGCGGGAGAATGGACTAATGGAACTCGTATATTTGATTCTGATGTGATTGTATATCGTTTTGCAGATGCCATACTGTTTGATGCTGAAATAAAATTGGCAAAACAAGATTTGCAAGGTGCTGTTCAGGCGCTTAACAGAATCGCAAAAAGAGCTTATGGAGTGGACAATTATTATCCTTCAAACTTGGATGCTGCGGCGATAAAAAATGCAATTATAAAAGAACGATTGAAAGAGTTTTCAGCCGAAGGAAAGCTTTGGTGGGATTATATTCGTTTAGGTATTGCATTTGAAATGAATCCATTTTTGAAAGGAAGAGAAAACCAACTAAATGTATTATTGTGGCCAGTTTCTTCTACTTCCATAAATAAGAATCCAAATATTACACAAACACCTGGATACGATAGGTGATTATAGACAAGTTCAAGGAGAGTAAACTACTCTCCTTGAACATTAACTCTCATTGTATATAAGATGCTCTTTTCTGGATTATTAATTAAAAAATATTATGTAATGAATAAAACCACAACTTTATTATTGTGTATCGCTGCCATTACAGTTCAATCATGCAAAAATGCACCTAATATATTGGTTGAAATTGAAAATCCAACTCTTCCAATCCTTGTAGAGAAAGAAGTTAACCCTGTGATGCGTTTAGACTTGATTCGTGTAGGAAGTGAGTCTTATCGCCTAACTGAGGTAGAACTTGATTTGAGGGGGACGACAAATATTACGGATATCACTTCTGTTGATTTTTATGAGGCGAAATCGGATGGGTCAATTAATCCAAATGCTTTTTTAGCAACGGCTAGCATTGAAAATGCTAAGGCTCTTTTTTCAAATGACTTATCAATTGATAAAGATACATTCACTGTTTGGATATCAGCTAAGCTAAGTATGGATGCGGATATTCAGCATTATTTGCAAATTAGTTGTGTCTCAATACAAACTGATAAGGGTAAACTGGAATTACCAACTGTTACTCCTAAGCAACTTCGATTTGGAAAAGCAGTTCGTCAGCACATGCAAGATGATGTACATACTTTTCGTATCCCGGGTTTAGCAACATCCAAACAAGGTACTTTGTTAGCCATTTTTGATGCTCGTTATGAAAGTGCACGTGATTTGCAAGGACATATTGATATTGGATTAACACGAAGTGTTGATGGTGGTTATACATGGCAACCTATGCAAGTTGTATTGGATATGAAGACATGGGGCAATTTGCCGGAAAAATATAATGGCGTAAGCGATGCTTGCATACTTGTAGATGATAATACCGGTGATATTTATGTGGCAGGACTGTGGATGCATGGTGTATTAGATGGAGAAACAGGAAAGTGGGTTGAAGGATTAACGCAAGATAGTACTCGTTGGATTCATCAATGGCAATCAAAAGGATCGCAACCAGGCTTTGGTGTGAAGCAGACATCTCAATTTCTAATTACCAAAAGTACAGATGATGGGTTAACGTGGAGTGAGCCGGTAAATATTACAAAAATAAAAAATCAGGACTGGTGGTTGTTCGCGCCTGCTCCAGGACATGGTATAACATTGAAAGATGGAACTCTTGTAATGCCTTCACAAGGACGAGATAAAGAAGGTCTTCCGTTTTCTAATATTACGTGGAGTAAAGACCAAGGCAAAACATGGAATACCTCTGAACCAGCATATAATAACACAACAGAATGTATGGCGGTTGAATTGGAAGATGGAGGTATTATGTTGAACATGCGAGACAATCGTAATCGTGGCAACGAAGAAAATAACGGAAGACGTATTTGTGTGACATATGATCTGGGAAAAACCTGGACCGAGCATCCTACCTCACGAAATGCATTGATAGAGCCTACGTGTATGGCAAGTATTCACAAACACACCTATACTCAAAACGGAGAGCAAAAGAGTCTGCTTCTTTTTATGAATCCAAGTTCAATATCTACACGTGATCATCTGACTTTGAAGGTGAGCTTTGACGATGGAATGACCTGGCCTGAAGGAAATTGGATTTTATTGGATGAATATAGGGGAAGAGGTTATTCTTGTATTACCTCTATAGACGAAAATGCTATTGGGGTATTGTATGAAAGTAGTCAGGCCGATATGGTATTTCAGCGGGTTTTGTTAAGTGAAATTCTAAAATGATGAGAAATAGTAAGATTTACCCTTGGATAGTTGTTTTTCTTCTTTGGGGAGTAGGCTTGCTGAATTATTTAGATCGGCAGATGCTTTCCACTATGAAGGATGCGATGATGGTTGATATTATAGAATTAGAGTCTGCTACTAATTTTGGCAGACTCATGGCTGTTTTTTTATGGATTTATGGGTTGATGAGTCCTATAGCGGGAGTTATCGCAGACCGAATGAGTAGAAAATGGTTGATTACAGGAAGTCTTTTTGTTTGGTCGGCTGTAACCTGGCGTATGGGGTATGCGGATAGTTTTACAGAGCTCTATGTTCTACGAGCCATAATGGGAGTGAGCGAAGCATTATATATTCCATCAGCTCTATCAATGATTGCTGATTTTCATGATGATAAAACGAGATCTCTTGCCATTGGAATTCATATGACTGGCCTCTATGTAGGTCAGGCAATAGGAGGCTTTGGCGCTACTGTTGCAGATTTAATTACATGGGAGTCTACTTTTCATAGTTTTGGTATAATTGGTGTACTTTATAGTTTGTTGCTAGTATTCTTTTTACATGAAAAAGAAGGCAGGAATATTCCAATATTAGATGTTAAGAATCAAAGGACCTTCCCGATAAAACAAAGCCTGACCATGTTGTTTTCTATGATCACTTTTTGGGTGATTCTATTATATTTTTCTGTACCAAGTTTGCCAGGATGGGCTGCCAAGAATTGGTTGCCAACATTGTTCTCTGAGAGTCTCTCGATAGATATGACACAAGCAGGCCCTTTATCTACCATTACAATAGCAGCTTCTTCATTTGCCGGGGTAATTTTCGGAGGAACGCTTTCCGATAGATGGATACAACGAAGTTTACGTGGTCGTATTTATAGTGGAGCCATTGGGTTAGGATTGATGATCCCTGCGTTGTTAATGTTAGGAATGGGTACAACCATATTACCTGTAGTTTGCGGTGCAATTTTCTTTGGTGTAGGATTTGGTATGTTTGATGCGAATAACATGCCAATTCTCTGTCAATTTGTTCCTCCTAGGCTACGTGCAACAGCCTATGGTATCATGAATATGACCGGCGTATTTGCCGGAGCATTGATTACCTCATTTTTAGGAAAATCAATGGATGGAGGGCATTTGGGGCGAGATTTTATGTTGATGGCTGTAATTGTTGGTATTGTATTAATTCTGCAACTGATGGTATTGCGTCCTAAGGTAAAAGAACAAGTATGAAGATACAGGTCCTTATATGCTTTTGAATTCTTTTTGCAAGAAACAGTGCAAAAAGAATTCAAAAGACTTGGGAAATAATTAATTCTTCAAATAATAAGTAATAGAAAGGTAATTTATTTGTTTTGTATCTTCGATACATATACTTTCTTTTGTACATATACACTAACTAGCTGAGGAATCATATCTTTCTTTTTCTTATTTTTGCTTAAAACAGTTAGACTAAGAAGAGTAAGATGAAAACATTGATTCACGAAGACAAGGAGATGATTGAGTCGATCATTGCAAAATGCGATGTTTGTTATCTCGGTATGGCCGATACGGATGGCACTCCTTATGTGTTGCCGATGAATTTCGGTTATAAAGAGGGCGTCATCTACCTGCATTCGGCACAGGAAGGACGAAGCATTTCTATTCTAGAACGCAATCCGAAGGTTTGTGTTACGTTCAGTACAGATCATGACTTGGTGTTTCAACATCCGGAAGTGGCCTGCAGTTATCGTATGCGGTCGAAAAGTGTGATAGCATGGGGGAAGGTTGAATATGAAGAAGATTTTGATAAAAAGATTGAAATATTGAATATACTGATGGCTCAGTATTCGGATAAAGAGTTTAAATACAGTGACCCCGCTGTACGTAATGTGAAGATCTGGAAAATAGAAATTGATCAGATAACCTGTAAAGAATTCGGTGCACCACACCAAAAATAGGCCGATACTTAAGCGTGAATAAGTCAGATATTTAATGTAATTTTGTCGATTCAAAACACAGATAATCCAACAAAAACAAATCGCATAGTCAGCAATAACGACAAATGAACAACGAGACATTTGAAATGGTGGCCAAAACTCTATACGGGTTAGAAGAAATACTGGCCGGAGAGTTGATAGCCTTAGGGGCTAATAATGTGCAAATAGGTCGACGCATGGTCTCCTTTACCGGAGATAAAGAATTGCTTTATAAAGCTAATTTTTGTTGCCGAACCGCTTTGCGTATCTTAAAACCGATTTATCACTTTAAGGCAAAAGATGCTGATACAGTGTATAAACAGGTGAAAACAGTGCAATGGGAAAACTACATGTCTTTAGACAAGACATTTGCAATTGATTCAGTTATTAATTCGGACGACTTCAACCATTCGAAATTTGTCGCTTATCGTACGAAAGATGCGATTGTCGATTATTTCATGGATAAATATGAAAAGCGTCCGTCTGTACGTGTCAATAATCCTGATTTGTATATAAACATTCATATTTCGCACAACGACTGTACGCTGTCTATCGATAGTTCAGGCGAAAGCTTGCATAAACGTGGATATCGTGTTGAACAAACTGAAGCCCCATTGAGTGAAGTTCTGGCTGCCGGAATGATCTTAAAAACCGGCTGGAAAGGCGAATCCAATTTCGTTGATCCGATGTGTGGTTCGGGAACCTTGCTGATTGAAGCGGCTATGATTGCTCTGAACATCGCTCCGGGAATACATCGTAAAGAGTTTGCCTTTGAAAAATGGATTGACTTTGATCAGGAGCTCTTCGATCGTATTTACAACGACGAAAGTGCCGAACGCGAGTTTAAGTTTAAATGTATCGGATCGGATATTTCTCCAAATGCCATCGAAGCTGCACGGGCAAATGTTCGCAATGCCGGTTTGAACAAATATATTGAGTTGGAGGTAAAACCTTTCCAACAGTATACAGAGGCTCCGAAACCCGGTATCCTAGTAACCAACCCTCCTTATGGTGAGCGTATTTCTTCCAGAGACTTGATGGGTCTCTACTCTATGATTGGTGAGAGACTAAAACATGTCTTTAAAGATTATAAGGCTTGGATATTAAGTTATAAAGATGAGTGTTTCGATAAGATTGGGCTTCGTCCTGCCGAAAAGATGAAATTGATGAACGGTTCTCTGGAATGTGAATACCGTTGTTATGAAATCTTCGAAGGCAAAAATAAAGACTTTAAGAAGGCCTTAAACGAAGCCGGTGGACCACGTAAGACAGATGACAGACGTCCTGAACAAAAGAAACCAGAAATGAGAAAAGGACGCGTTGATACTCCTCAACGTCGATTTGCTGAGGCTCATCCGGATGATGAGGATATCTACGAAGCATACCTCTCTCGTAAGAGTGCTGACTTCAGACCGGAAAGGCCTCGATTCAAAGATGAATCATTCAAAAAGGGAGCTAAACCAAAGAAACCTTTTAAGAGAAGGGATAGAGATGACTTTTAATTTTACAAAAACAGCAGTAGTAAGCTTGTTTGTTGCTATTAATTGTATGGGTATAAGTGCGCAAGAAAAACTATTGACACTCCACGATCTGACTCCGGGAGGCAAGACGTATGCTAAATTTACCCCTCGTACATTAAAGCAACTTCAGTGGTACGGAGATTCATATCTCTACGTAAAGGGTGATAGTATACTTAGGACTCAACCCGGAAAAAAGGAGAACCCCATTTTTACGCGTGTACAATTGAATAAAGCGCTTGAAGCAGCCGGATTGGATAGCATCTCTACTCTACCTGCTTTTTCCGTTATGCAACAGCCAACTCCCCGGCTTTCATTTGTCAGCAAGGGGCATCATGTCATTTATAGCCTTGATGAGGATAAAGTAACAGAGGTATATAAGCTGGAAAAAGGTTGGTCTAATTTCGATCTGGCTCCTAAGGGAGGATGGATGGCCTATACGACAGGCAATAATATCGGATTGCTTTCAGCTTCGAAAGATAACCGTATGATAACCAACGAAACCGAAAGTGGGATTGTGTGCGGTCAGGCTGTTCATCAGCGTGAATTCGGAATTGAAAAAGGATTGTTCTGGTCTCCAGATGGAAGCGCATTGGCCTTTTATCGTATGGATGAAAGTATGGTAACTGACTATCCGATTGTGGATATCGACCAGCGTTATGCCGTTGCTAAACCATTTAAATACCCTATGGCCGGCATGAAAAGTCATGAGGTGACTGTTGGCGTTTATCATATTGCAAGTGGAAAGACCGTTTGGTTACAAACCGGATTGCCAAAGGAAAAATACCTGACTAATATAGGCTGGAGCCCGGATGAAAAGCATATTTATATTGCTGAGTTGAACCGTGACCAAGATGAAATGGCTTTGGTTTCCTATAATGCCGAAACAGGTAAGAAAGAGGGGGTATTATTTGAAGAGAAGAATGATCGGTATGTAGAGCCTCAAAATCCGGTTCTGTTCGTTCCTGGTTCGGACAACCGGTTTATCTGGCAAAGTCAACGTGATGGATACAATCATTTATACTTGTATACGACCGAAGGCAAGTTGCTTAAGCAGCTTACATCGGGCGAATGGCTTGTCAAGGAAGTACTAGGTTTTGATAAAAACAGTAAGCATGTATTTGTATCGGCAACAGAAGGAAACGGACGGGAAACGCATACCTGGAAAGTAGAAATGAAAACCGGTAAACGTACCTGTCTGACTTCAAATGGAGGAGTTCATACAACTCAATTAAGTCCGGATGGAAGTTATTTGATAGATATGCATGTTTCGCCAACTGTACCCAGAGACATCAATCTGATTGCTACAAAAGATGGCAAATTGGTTAAACAGCTTCTTTCTGCTTCGGATCCTTACAAAGGATATACGCTTCCTGAGGTGACCGTAGGTCAGATCAAAGCTGCTGATGGAGTGACCGATTTAAATTATCGATTAGTAAAGCCGTTGAATTTTGATCCTGCAAAGAAATATCCGGTAATCATTTATGTTTACGGAGGCCCACATGCCCAACTAATTACTGACCGTACACTTTATGGAGCCGGCGGTTGGGATATTTACATGGCTCAGAATGGATACGCTGTATTCACGGTAGATAACCGTGGATCGGCCAATCGTGGATTTGCCTTTGAAAGCGTGATCCATCGTAATCTGGGTGTGAATGAAATGGCCGATCAGTTGAAGGGTGTCGAGTTCTTGAAAGCACAACCTTTTATCGATGCTGACCGCATTGGGGTGTACGGCTGGAGCTTTGGTGGTTTCATGACGACAAACCTGATGGTGTCTTACCCGGATGTATTTAAGGTTGGTGCAGCCGGTGGACCGGTTATCGACTGGTCGAATTATGAGATCATGTATGGAGAACGTTATATGGATATGCCTCAAGACAATAAGGAGGGTTATGCCAATGCAAACCTGAAACTGAAAGCAGGCAATCTGAAGGGACGTTTGCTGATGATACATGGAGCCATCGATCCGGTTGTTGTATGGCAACACAGTCTTGGATTTATGAAAGCTTGTATTGACGCAGGTACTTATCCGGATTATTTTGTGTATCCTACGCATGAACATAATGTAATAGGTAAAGATAGACCGCATCTGTTTGAAAAAATAGCTCGCTATTTCATGGATTTCTTATAAGAAAAACGAATATAAAAGAAGATAAAATGAAGTTGTTATTATTAGGTTCGGGTGGCCGTGAGCATGCTTTGGCATGGAAGATTGCACAGAGTCCGAAAATCGAAAAACTGTTTATTGCTCCGGGAAATGCAGGTACAGCATTAGTAGGGGAGAATGTCTCTATTGCTGCAACTGACTTCCCATCCATTAAATCTTTTGTTTTAGAAAAGGGAGTCGATATGGTCGTTGTCGGCCCCGAAGACCCATTGGTAAAAGGAGTGTATGACTTTTTTAAAGATGATGCTTCATTAAAACATATTCCGGTTATCGGTCCATCCAAAGAGGGTGCTCGCTTGGAAGGAAGCAAAGACTTTGCGAAAGCCTTTATGATGCGACACGCTATTCCTACAGCGGGCTATAAGAGTATTACAGTAGAAACCCTTGAAGAAGGATATGCCTTTTTAGACTCGCTTCAAGCACCTTATGTATTGAAGGCCGACGGATTGGCTGCTGGTAAAGGGGTGCTGATTATCGACTCGAAAGAACAGGCGAAGAAAGAGTTAGACGATATGCTAAAAGGAATGTTTGGTGATGCCAGCAAAACGGTTGTTATCGAAGAATTTCTGGATGGAATCGAATGTTCTGTATTTGTGATGACCGATGGTAACGATTACAAAGTTCTTCCTGTTGCGAAGGACTATAAACGTATTGGAGAAGGAAATACAGGCTTAAATACCGGCGGTATGGGAGCTGTATCTCCGGTGTCGTTTGCTGATGAGGTATTCATGGATAAGGTGGATAAACGTATTATTCGTCCTACAATAGAAGGATTAAAGGCCGAAGGTATCGATTACAAAGGCTTTATATTCTTAGGATTAATCAGTGTGGGTGGCGAACCGAAGGTGATTGAGTACAACTGCCGTATGGGTGATCCCGAAACCGAAGCCGTGATGTTACGTATAGAAAGTGACTTCGTGGAATTACTTGAAGGAGTGGCACATGGTGATCTGGCCTCACGTACCTTGAAGGAAGATTCGCGTGCAGCTGTTACTGTTATGCTAGTAAGTGGAGGGTATCCCGAAGCTTATCAAAAAGACAAAGTTATTACCGGAATAGAAGAAGTAGCGAAAGAAAGCATTGTGTTCCATGCCGGCACAAAAGAAGTAAACGGAAATATACTGACTAATGGCGGACGTGTGATTGCAATTAGTTCGTACGGAAAAGATAAAGAGGAGGCGCTAAAGCATTCGTTTGAAGGAGCCAAAAAAATTCAATTCGAAAAGAAATATTTCAGAAGCGATATAGGCTTTGATTTATAATAAGAAGAATGGAGAATAGGTATTTAGGCTATACCCAGGTAAGGAACATATATTCTCCCTTGTTTTTGGCAGGGATAGCATGTGTTTGTTTCGGATCATGGATGGTCGGATATCTGTTCTCTGTTGGTTTTCCGGTCTATGGAGAAGTTAGCTCTGCACCATTCTGGAATAAGTTTTGCCAATATCTCACGATAAAGGAGGTGGCCTATCTGACAGGTTTCTTACTTACCCTTGGAGGCGCCTTGTTATTGCAAAAATCGAATTTAGAACTTGGGCTTATCCGTGAGAAAACCAGACTCCCTTTCTTCCTGAATCTATTTCTAATCAGCACAAACAGTGACTTTTTTCCCTTAAATCCGGCTTCTTTCGGTGTGTTTTTCTTGATAGTAGCCATGAGTATGCTTTTCATGGGTTATCAGGATTCGAATGCCCGTGAAACGGCCTACAATACATCGCTGATCATATCTCTGGGAAGCCTGTTATGGGTCCATATCTTGTGGTTTGTCCCTTTGTTTTGGCATGGGATGTATCGTTTTCGTATGCTTAACATACGTACGTTTCTTGCTTCCTTGATGGGAATACTTACTATTTATTGGTTTTTGTTGGGATGGTGCGTTTGGACGCACGATTATAGTTCATTTAGTATTATTCCCTCGTTATTTAAAATACAAATATTGACGACTGATTACAGTGATTGGTTGAATTGGGCAGGAGTCATTTGGATATCCCTGTTGACCTTGATTGCCATCATAAATATCATTTCGCACGATACAGATGATATCCAACGTACACGTCAGTATTTATATCACTTGATACTCTTTGCTTTTTGGTCGTTTTCGTTGGCTATCCTCTTTGCCCAATCATCCGAAGAGTTTTTACAGGCGAGTTGTATCCCTTCTTCCCTGTTAATGGCCCATTTCTTTACTTTGGTTCGCCGTAGGTTTGTTCGTGTTTTGCTTTATCTAACAGTCTTATTATTCATTGTTCTTTTATCCTTGAGACTATGGAGTTTCTTATAGAATATGGTTATTTAGGTGTCTTCATAGCCTCCTTTTTAGCAGCAACAGTCCTTCCTTTCAGTAGTGAGGTGGTACTTACCGGAGTTTTATTGGCCGGTGCGTCTTATTGGCCTTGTATGATTGCAGCTTCGGTAGGCAATTTTATAGGTGGCATGAGTTGTTATTGGCTCGGTATGTTGGGTAAGATTGAGTGGATTGAAAAGTACTTAAAGATGAGTCGTTCCAAAATTGAAAAGACCCAAGAGTGGATTAAGAATAAAGGTTCCTGGATGGCTTTCTTTGTCTTCCTCCCCGGTGTAGGTGATTTTATTGCTGTTGCCCTCGGTTATCTTCGTGCCAATGTCTGGATCGTTGCCATATCCATGTTTATGGGGAAAGCCCTCCGTTACTGGATATGGATGGAATTTGTATATAAGATACAGGCTGTATTCTAAACCTATTCAGCCAGCCATTGATTAATCTGATTAATAATCTTCGTACGCATCGCTTCGGGCATGGTGTCTATTCTTGTTCGGTGACTTCCGCGAGGTTGTATATAAATCTGCAGATTCTTCTTGCCTTTTAGATTGGGTATACGAGAGGCTGTCCACGGATCAATCTCTCCGTAAATGAAAATCATTTTCGGATCGTTCTGCTCCCAGAAAGACTTTACTTTATAATATAGTGTTGTGTCATAATCGATCTTTACGCTGCCTTTAAGCATGACACGATTGAAATAACCCTTGCTGCTTTTGATGTAAAGTAAGTCGCGTAACGGTTCTATATCATATCCATAATAGCCTAATTCACGTGCTGCTTGAATATTGAATGGATAGAATATGGGATTGTCGGCGAAATAATCCGGGTTGCTGACATCGATTAAATGGTCGAAAAGCATACGCGTATTAGATGCTCTACTTGGAATAGCCGACACTGAAGTTCCCCACTGCCAAAAGGCAAAAGGATATTCAAGGACCATAAAATCGAGCACTTCATTTAGTGGGATACTGAATTCCAAACCTCTTTCCTTGCAATAGACATCCAAAAAAGGAATAATCTCATCTCTCTTTTTCAAAATCGTCTTTTGGAAAGTTTCAATTTGTTTGCGCTCCTTTTTCGTTCCTACACGATGTAAGAAATCTTCATGGCGCCCATCTTCTAAGGCCTTATTCCATGGCGCTACATAGGGAACAGAGAAGTCTACATCATCGGGAAAAAAAGCCCGGTATAATAGGGTTGTCTGTCCACCTTTACTGATGCCTGTGCTGATCCATTTTTCCGGATAGATCGCTTTAAACAAGGTAGTGATATGATGTAAGTCATACGCTGCGTTTTCGGCCGTCAGATAGTCCCAATTTGGCTGTGTGGGAGCCGAATCCATAAAGTAGCGATGTTCAACAGTGATCACGTTTGTATGGAATAGTCGGGAGAGTTCCTCTTGATAGTTGTCTCGAAGCGCATAGGAGGCCCCGTATCCTTCGGTGACAAGAACGGTAGGACAGTCGAAGCCGGTATGATTGATAATAACCCGTTGCGTAAACGTGCCTGCCGAGCTGTCTTTGGGATTCAATAATTGCTTTATTTTGACTACATATTTTTCAGCATAGTAGGAAGAGTACAATTGCTCTATTTCAGTAATTGCATCCATTGATTCCAGTTTTTGTCTGAGCTGATCTGCAGATGCGAAAACTTGAAATGTAAAAAGAAATACTATGAGCAGCGGTGCAGTAAACCGTTTCATATACGTTTGTTTTTAATCAAAGACTTTGAAAGTATATCCTTCAGCTAGCAACCATTCGATTGCTTTCGGAAGGGCGCCACGGATGTTTTTCTCGGCTTTTACTGAGTCGTGGAAAACAATAATCGATCCATTACGGGTATAGTTCTTTACCACATTGAATACCCCATTAGGTGACATGTGAGGACTATAGTCTCTCGTAACGACATCCCACATTATGATCTTATATCTTTTTCTTAACAGATAGATCTGCGGCCTACGCATATGCCCGTGGGGAGGCCTGAATAGGTCGCTCTGGATAAAGCTTGCCGCTTTCTCTACGTTTGCCACATAGTTTTTTGACCAATATTTAATCCCCTGTATATGGTTGAATGTATGGTTACCCACTCGATGACCTCTTTCCAAGATCATTTTGTAGACTTCAGGGTATTTCCTGGCATTATCACCTACACAAAAGAAGGTCGCCTTGATATTGTATTTATCGAGAACGTCCAATACCCAGGGCGTTATCCCGGGTATTGGACCATCATCGAATGTAAGATATACACATTTTTCTTTTCCTGGTTTGCGCCAAATCGCTCCGGGAAATAAGACCCGGTAAAACCAGGGAGGTTGCTCTATAAACATAATTACTTGTCACTACCAGGAGAATATGCCATGCGGAAGTTGTCAAATTCTTCCTGATATTTCTCCACTAACTTTGAATTGTTATTTTGTTTTGCAATCCGTAACACTTCATTTAGAATAGCCAGTTCTTGTCTCAACTCAGACTCTACAGAGGCTAATTGTCTTGGCTTAAGACGGAAGAACCAGTTAATATTAGTCACTGTATTGGTAGCAATTTGGTCAAGAATGTTTTCTCCTTTTTCGGTTTCCCCCAGAGCAAGATATAAATTACCAAGAGATAGGGCTGAGTAGTCCAACGGAACATTTTCCGGCGGTAATACTTCCATACATTTATCAAGCACTTTGATTGCCCGTTCGGTATCTCCTTCATTTGCCAAGGCAGTAGCTAATCGGCTGAATAATACCATGCGGTGGCTCTTGCATTGGCGTAATGAATTTTCATCCAAATAAATACCCGGTTTATCTACACCTCCCCATTTAAACTTGTTCATGACATTATCATACATTCTGTCTGTATTGATAGCCAAGTCTGAATCGGCTGTAGCCAACGGGACGATTTGATTTGCCAATCCGGTTTGCTGGAAGTATCCATCTAAATTCACGTATTGTTCTGAACTTACAGTTACTGCATAGTAGATAGGACGTTTCCAGTTATTGGTCTGCAACATATCCAGAATAATCAACTCATGTTTTCCTAAAAGGTCCTTGCCTGATAGGTCAATTGACATTTCCTTTAGCATGAAAGGTATGTCTTTTGGAGAAAGCACATTGTTTTCCAAAACTTTACTTGAGTCAATTTTAAGCGTGAGCTTATTAGTCGGGATAAAGTCTAACTCCTGTTCCACTCCCGGAATCTTTCTGGATTTTGGATCATTGCTACGAACAAAATTTAAGGCAGCACCCAGGTCGATTACCTGATCTGTCATAGGGTATACATAGGCAGCATCACGTGTTCCTTGTACATAATCTTCGCGGTTCCACGAAATTGGAAGCGGATCGGAATCATAAGCCTGGCGTTTCATTTGATCGATATACCAGTCTGTTTGCAAATAGCTGGTGTTACAAACACGCACGTCAGTACGGATTCCTTCTACCTCCTGCGCATACCATAGTGGGAATGTATCGTTATCACCGTTGGTAAAGATGATGGCGTTAGGTTCGCATGATTCCAAGTAGTTTTGACCGAAGTCTCTTGCCAAATATCTTCCTGAACGATCGTGGTCATCCCAGTTCTGGCCTGCCATTTGGATAGGAACGAACAAGGCTGAAAGAGTGGCAATAGATGCAGCAGCAACTGCAGGGAGTTTTACGTATCGTTCTAGTATTTTAGCTAATGCGGCAACGCCAAACCCAATCCATATACAGAATGCATAGAACGAACCGGCATAAGCATAATCTCGCTCACGAGGTTGATAAGGCGTTTGGTTCAAATATAACACAATAGCAATACCTGTCATGAAGAATAAGAAGAACGTAATCCAGAATGACTGAATACCTCTTTGACCGGCATAAGCCTGATAGAGTAGTCCCAATAAGCCTAGTAGCAAAGGAAGCATGTAATATACATTATGACCTTTATTATTGGCCATGTCGACATGCATATCATCTTGAGGACCTACTAATGCCTCATCAATAAATTTAATACCGGTTACCCAATTCCCATTCAACACTTCTCCGTTTCCTTGAATATCATTTTGCCTACCAGAAAAGTTCCACATAAAGTAGCGCCAATACATGAAGTTTAATTGATAGGAGAAGAAGAAGCTGATGTTTTCAGCAAAAGTCGGCTTCATAACGGTAACCTGTTCTCCACATCTATCGTATCTTACAGGAGTGCCTTTGAAGTTAGTCCATTCCTTATAGGCGTTGACATGAGACGGAACCGTGCTATACATACGAGGGAACAGCATGTTCAATTCATCGACATACTCATATTCCGTAGCGTATTGTGAAATGTAATAACGGTCTTTTTCTTTTTCATCCTTTTTAATTATACGGCTCCAAGTTGGCTCACCATCTTTAGTTACAGCCATACAGTTGTTGCCCTTTCTTTCACGCTTTAATTCGGAAACAAAGGTCTGTCCGTAAATTAAAGGAGTCTTTCCATATTGTTCGCGAGCCAGATAGGTACGTAGAGTAAAGATATCTTTCGGTGAATTCTGGTCCATTGGTGTTCCTGCTTCGGAACGTACCATGATCAATGCATAGGAAGAATAACCCACTACGATTACCATTAACGAAACAAGAATCGTATTCAAGGTCTTCACATTAACTTGTTTGCTCTTGAATAGGCAGAAAGCAAGTACAGCAATCAAGATGATACCTAATACATAGCCGCTTCCGATAAATGGAATACCTAAAAGGATAATAGATAAGATAAATGAAAGCTTGACTTTTATTGGATTAACGTTTTCACGCATTGTTTCGTAAATAGACCAACCCAGCAATCCGGCAAGGATGATAAGGAAGGCAAACACACCCGAATTATAAGGCATGCCGATTACGTTGACAAATAATAATTCAAACCAGCCGCATACTTCTACCAGGCCTTGTACAACACCATACATCATCAACCCTACGATAGCGAACGAGATGAGTAGAGCCACAAGGGTCCCTTTCATGGTTGGTTTTTCAAATTTCTTATAATAGTAAACCAATACGATAGCTGGAATACATAGCAAGTTCAATAAGTGAACACCGATACTCAACCCCATCAGATAGGCAATCAAAACAATCCAACGATCAGCATGAGGATGGTCGGCTGCATCTTCCCATTTCAGGATAAGCCAGAAAACTACGGCAGTAAATAAGGAAGAATAAGCATAAACTTCACCTTCTACAGCACTAAACCAGAACGTATCGCTGAAAGTGTATACCAAGGCACCTACCAAACCGCTACCCATGATGGTGATCAACTGAGAAGTGGTCAGTTCTTGTCCCTCTTTCATGACAACTTTTCGAGCAAGATGAGTGATACTCCAGAAGAGGAATAATATGGTAAGTCCACTGAATAGGGCCGACATAGAGTTTACCATAAGAGCTACTTGCGAAGGATCGGACGCCAATTGAGTGAACATATTCGCTGTTAGCATAAAGAAAGGAGCGCCGGGGGGGTGGCCAATCTCTAATTTATAAGCAGAAGAAATAAACTCTCCACAATCCCAGAAACTGGCTGTAGGTTCCATTGTCATTAAGTAAACAGTGGAGGCAATGATAAAAGATAGCCATCCCAAGATGTTATTAATCAGTCTATACTTTTTTCCCATAATAAATTTCTGTATATTGTCGTAATTATTTGCTTAATATATTTTTCTGTAAAGAAGACTCGTACGCAAAGGTAGCATTTACATGTTAATTGTAACGGACGATATTCTTATAAATTGTATGATTTCTTCTTGCTTCTATATAGTAAAACAGGAAAAAGCGTTAAATATGTCGATTTTATTCAGTAGATTTGGTTTTAAGAATTTTTTTATTATTTTATTATCTAATCTAATATGAGAATT
The DNA here is from genome assembly GCA_023429375.1 of Bacteroidota bacterium. GTDB lineage: Bacteria > Bacteroidota > Bacteroidia > Bacteroidales > Tannerellaceae > Massilibacteroides. The sequence continues at coordinate 49,538 of JAEYVY010000022.1, forward strand.
AACCACATAATATTATTTCTCTTTATTGCTCCCTTTCTGCGAGGGCAAACAACTACCTTATTATTAAAGGATAGTGTAAATATTGCAGCATGGACAAACGATGTGGGGATTTATGCTACTCTTTACACTGGCAAGGAACATGCAAAGTATCCGATGGCCTACGAGAACAGCCCTTTTTATCTGACGAAAGATCCTCTGGACGCCTCCCTTTCGTATGATGGAGTGTATTATTCCCAAGTGAGGCTTCGGTGGGACACATACACTGATGAAGTAATAGTACTTACACCTGATGGACGCTATAATATTATACTTGTTCCTGGTCGTTTTGAAAAAGCCGGATTAGAAAGTGGCCAACTATCTTATCTGTATGCAGATAAAATATCTGGGATAAAGGCTTCTGGTTATTACCTGGAGTTGTATGATAATCAGTACAAGATTTGGTATAAACTAACTACTGTATTAGAACCAAAAATGACTGGCCAGCTAGTTAATTATTCTTTTATCTCAAGAGATTCCTATTATATCCAAAAGGGGAACATGTTGTTTCAAGTGAGAAATATGTCAGGTATTTTACGGGTATTTGCTGATAAGAAGAAAGAACTACGCCAGTTTGCAAAAAAAAACAGTCTGGACTTTAAAACAAATACGAAAGGAGTTCTTATGATGATGGTAAATGAATATGAACGATTGACTCAAACCAATAAGTAATGAAAAGACTCCTTATTATTCTACTCAGTTTGATTTCTTTCTATGCAATTGCACAAGAAAAGATGAGCTTTACGGTCAATAATAGACCAGCTGGCGAGGTGTTCTCCCTGCTTGAAAGGAGAACCGGTTGCCGCATTTTCTGTGAGCCCGAAGTGGCAGATTCACTAATGATAACTTTCTCAGGTGAGTTTGATACTGTTAGTGAGTTGTTGACAAACATTCTCAGTAAAGAAGGCCTGAATGTATCCACTGCTGAAGGAAGAGACTTTTTTATTACAAAAGAGCAGCCCTTTATTACAGACCTGCCTATAGACTATTTTGTTAGCAACAGGGTAGATTCAGTAGATTACAAAGAGATGGCTTCCTCTCTTTTTGGCATGAGACGCGACCAGAAAGCAACATCAGAAAACAGGGTATACGAAATCGGTGATCCGAATACATCGTCAGTCCCCGAGAAAGTGAAGCTTTCGGGAATAATGACTGACTTTAAAACAGGCGAGCCATTGAGTGGTGTTGCCATCTATATCAAAGAACCTCTGATAGGAGTAAGCACAGATGCTTTTGGCTATTACTCCATAGAATTGCCATCGGGAAGGCAAGAACTTGAGATTAAAGGGGTAGGAATGAAGGATACTCGCCGCTTGGTACAGCTTTATGGGTCTGGGAAATTAGATATTGAGTTGGAGGAAAAGGTGTATGCCCTGAGAGAAGTGACGGTTTCTTCTGAAAGAATTGCCCATGTGAGAGGACTTAATCTAGGTATGCAACAGTTAAAAGCAAAAGACATTAAGAACATTCCTATGGCATTCGGAGAATTGGATGTGCTGAAGGTCGTGACAGCTTTACCGGGAGTGAAGTCGGTTGGTGAAGTGTCCGGGGGCTTTAATGTGCGTGGTGGAGCAACCGATCAAAACCTGATTCTGTTTAACGACGGTACAATCTATAATCCGACGCATTTGTTCGGAATATTTTCGGCTATCAATGGGGATGTGGTAAAAGATATAGAGTTGTATAAGAGCAGTATTCCTGTTCGGTATGGTGGACGGCTTTCATCTGTGCTCGACATAAATGGTAAGGAGGGGAACAAGAAGGAATTCGCCGGCAATGCAAGTTTAGGCTTGTTGACGAGCCGTTTGATGCTTGAGGGACCGCTCTTTTCTGAGAAGACTTCATTTGTTGTAGCCGGTAGAACAACCTATTCCGATTGGATATTAAAGCAATTACCCGAGAAGAGTGGCTATTCTAATGGTACGGCCGGTTTCTATGATTTTAATCTTTCGGTGGCTCATTCAGCCAATCAATACAATAATTTCTATTTGAATGGCTATTATAGCCATGACCGTTTCAACCTCACTGCAGATGAAAAGTATAGCTACCGCAATATGAATGCTTCGCTGAAATGGCGACATTTATTCAGCCAACGGCTGATAGGTGTTTTTACGGCAGGTTATGACCATTATAGTTACGACACCAAAGCGATAGATAATCCAGTGAATGCCTATACCCTTGAATTCGGAATCAATCAAGGTTTTGCAAAAGCCGATTTTACGAACTATTTAACCGACCAGCATACCCTTGAATTCGGGTTGAACGCCCTCTATTATAATCTGAGTCCGGGCAAATACCTACCTTATGGAGAAACATCGTTAGTTATTCCGGATATTATTCAGAACGACCATGCATTAGAAACTGTCTTGTATTTTGGTGATCTTTGGGAAGTAAATCCGAAATTGTCATTACAGGCCGGTCTTCGTTATGTGATGTTCAATGCGATAGGTCCGAAGGATTATGCCATCTATAAAGAGGGTGAACCCATTGATGAATCTACCAAGATAAGAATGGAATCAGCAAAAGATGGTCAGATTTACAAAACATATCATAATCCAGAGTTACGTCTGTCAGCACGTTATGCTTTCTCAAATGACTTTTCTGTGAAACTAGGATTCAATACCTTACGGCAACACATTCATAAATTATCGAATACAACGGTGATGTCTCCGACCGACACGTGGAAGCTGAGTGATGCAAATATCAGACCACAAAAAGGGATGCAAATAGCAGGAGGGATATATCGTAATTTTAATGGGAACCAGATAGAGACCTCTGTAGAAGTCTATTATAAAACGATGACCGATTATTTGGATTACAAGAGTGGTGCGAAGTTGACTATGAACCATCATATAGAAACAGATGTAATCCGGGCAAAAGGAAAAGCTTACGGGGTTGAGTTTATGATAAAGAAACCACAAGGCAAACTGAATGGTTGGATGAGTTATACCTATTCAAGGACATTGCTTCGACAGCATGATGGGCTGGTAGCAGATAGAGTGAATCGTGGAGAATGGTATGCCGCTGATTTCGACAAACCTCATGACCTGAAGATTGTCGGCAATTATAAGTTTACGCATCGTTTTAGTTTATCCTTAAATTGCGATTATAGCACAGGCCGGCCGATTACCTTGCCTGTCTCCAAATATCAATATGCCGGTGGAGAGTTTTTATTTTATTCAGACCGCAACAGTTTGCGCATTCCAGATTATTTCCGGATGGATGCATCATTTAATATCGAGCCTAGTCATCATCTGACGTTGCTTACGCATAGTTCTATCTCTATTGGAGTTTACAACCTGTTAGGACGGAGAAACGCCTATTCAGTATATTATACCTCAGAAAACGGGAAGGTAAATGGTTATAAATTGGCCATATTTGGAGTACCTATCCCTTATATATCTTATAACATTAAATTCTGATAACCATGAAGAATAAAAGAATTACATATTTCCTCATTTTCATGTTTTCAGTCATACTGATACCTGCGTGCATCGATGAGTATACCCCAAACGTCGAAGATGAACTATCGGATTTGTTGGTCGTTGAAGGAACAATTTCTGATTATGATAATACAATTATTAAACTAAGCCGGAGTGTAAAGCTTTCGGATACGGAAACGTTTAATCCGGTTCAACATGCAAAAGTCTATGTGGAGCGAAGTGATGGTTGGGAGTCCGAGTTTGGGGTTGAAGTAAAAAGCGGCGAATACCATTTGAATGTAGGAGCGTTAGATACGTCATTTAGCTATAGTTTGGTGATTAGCTTGGATGGTGTAATATATCGCTCAATTCCGGATAAACCGTTAATTACACCCGAGATTGACAGTGTATCATGGAAGCAAAAAGGCGAGGGACAGCCTGTTTCTATTTATGTGACAACACATAATAATGAAGAAAATGTGGGTTATTACCGATGGTCATATAAAGAAGACTGGGAGATTAAGGCAAATTTGTTTGCCAATGCAAGTTATGATGTAAGTAAGGATATTTATACTCCCTATTCATTGAAAGGGCTGAATACCTACTATTGCTGGAATAAGGATAGCTCTCGTGTATTGATTTTGGGCGATACAGAAAAACTATCAGGGAATCTTATTTATGAGAAGGAACTAACAACGATAGAAGCATCCCATGACAAGCTCTCTTATCTGTACAGCATATTTGTTAAACAATGGTCTGTAAGTAAGTCGGCTTATAACTATTTTTGGAATGTGCAAAATAATATCGACGAGACAGGAAGTATATTTGCCCCTCAACCAGCTGAATTAAAAGGGAATATTGAATGTGTCACCCATCCGGAAGAACATGTAATCGGTTATGTGGATGTAGCAACAATAACTACAAAGCGCATTTATATTAGTAGAGATGAGATAGATTATTGGGATTTGAATCCAATATGTAAGATACTTGAAGCCAAAGGGAAAGCTGCAGCAATTGATACAATTAAGAAGTATGGCTATGTCTTACTAAGTGGAGATGAGGCTTTCAACAATGTGCAGTTAACATCAAGAAGTTGCGTAGATTGTCGTATAAAGGGGAGTAAAACTCGGCCGGACTTTTGGCCAAATGATCATCAATAAGAATCCGCTATGAACTGTAGAGTTATGAATCAACTTTTCAAATATATCCTGATTGTTCTATTGCTGACAGGGACTGCGCATGTTTCCGAAGCTCAGCAAGCTGTATTTGAACGTGTTTATGTGCAAACAGATAAACAAGTCTATTTAACAGGAGAGAGTCTTTGGACCAAAATTTATGTGACTCAATCGGATGGATCAAAATCTTTATTAAGTAAAATAGTCTACTTAGAATTAATAGGCGATACCATACCCTATGTGCAACAAAAGATAGACGTATCAGAAGGACAAGCATCCAGTCGAATCCTGCTCCCGGTTGATTTGCCAACAGGAAATTATCGATTAGTTGCTTATACACGTGTTATGCAGAATGAAGGAGAGAGCGTTTTCTTCAACAGACCTATAACTATTTATAATCCATTTACAACAGAACGTTTGATAAATGGACAAACCAGCATATCGAATAATCCGGTTACGAATGAATTGTTATCAACTCCACCGGCTACATCGCTGGTTTCAGTAGATAAGCCCTCTTTTCAATCACGCGAACAAGGATTCGTATATCTAAAGGGAGTGAACGAAAAAGTGCATTCGCTCTCACTCTCGATTTATAGAAAAGAAGAATTGCCGGGATTACCGCCCTTTACGATTTATGATTGGAAGAAAACTATCCCATCCAGACAGGACACCTATCAAATGACTTTTCTTCCTGAGTACGAGGGGCATATTGTGAGTGGCAGGATAGTCGCTGACGATGGATCGGCTGTTGTGCCAGAAAGTAATACAATAGTTCCGTTGATTGCCTTTCCAGGAGAAGGAATGAGGTTATTTGTGGGACGAGTTGAAGAGGAAGGGCAAGTTGAATTCTTTACGAAACGAATTGATGGGATGGAGGAGGCCGTAACATCTGTTATTTCGGTTCTTGATAAAACTTTTCGAGTAGATATACAGTCCCCATTTGCAGTACATCAACAAGCTTATGAGTTACCTCCATTAATCGTTTCTGATACGCTAAAAGATGTGTTATTGGAACGGAGTATCGGTGTACAGGCGATGCATGGATTTTGGGGAGATACGATATGGCCAACGAAGCAGAATTTACCTCACCTCCTTGGAGAACGAGATAAATTATACAAATTGGATGAATATACCCGATTCACAAGCATGCAAGAGGTTATCACTGAATATGTCTTAGGATTACGATTTCGTAAGGTGAATGGCCGTCGCTATCTTTCCTCATTGACTGAAGATAACTTAGGCTTTACGGCAGCCAATACCCTTGTGCTTCTTGACGGAATCCCTTTGCATGATCATGAATCGATATATACGTATGATCCCTTATTGGTGGAACAACTTGAGATTTTCCGAGGGAAGTATATTTTCGGTGGACAGTTTTTCGATGGAATCGCCTCTTTCCAAACGTATGACAAGAATTATAAAGGGGTGAAGTTTGACCCAAGTTCCCAGTTGTTTGCCTATAAGGGAACAGAGCTGCAGACTTCATTTTATATGCCGGATTATACCAATCCAAAGGTTAGATACTCAAGATTGCCGGACATGCGTCATACCTTGCTTTGGGTTCCTGAAATTAAAACCAAAGGAGATGAAACTATAACCATTCCTTTTTTTACGTCAGATATGAAAGGAGAATATATTGTTGTTGTTGAGGGGATGAGTAGTGATGGTGACGTTATTCGTTCAACTACCGGTTTTCTGGTGAAGTAACCCGTTTCTTGCGCTTCAACGTGAACAGCGGAAGGAAGAAGTAGAAACTGGAGTTGCTGACTTTAGCTGGGCAAACAGTTAAGAGATAAAATCAATACATCTATCCTAGGAAGGGGCCGAGTGAATTGGCTTTAACATTGAAATATATTGTTACAAGAAAAAGAGACTGTTCGATAGATGATACGGAGGAAAAGACGACTAGTCGTCTTTTCCTCTTTATGAATAAAATACAGTTTTTTGATTTGAGGGGCAACATTGTTCGTGATGTCAAGGTGGGTGAGAATAATGCAGCACCAGTAAATAATGGTTTGGGGCAGCTTGATTACGAAAAGAGTGTAAAGTATATGCTCGATGTGTGTAATTCGGATAAGTATGTTTATTGTCTATATAATGGAGATAAAGACTTTGAGAATAATTCATTGATACTGTCGTTCAAATGGGATGGCTCGCATGTGAAGACGTATCAAACGGATCGCAAATTGAAGAAAATAGCCTACGATAAAATAAGCAAGAAGTTAGTCGCATTGGCTGCCAATGATAATGGCAGTAGAGATGTGGTTTGCTATCCTGTAAAATAAATTGGCTCATAAGTTTAAGTCTGTTTGTGTGCTTATAGCCAAAAGGATAACTGTCATCGCCTATGAGCTATGGTAAGACTAAACAATCTAAACGGAAGGATAGGTAACCAGTCCTTTTTACAGTCATACTTCTAGATGTAAATAATCTTTGATAATCAATGTTAAAAATACATCCCGATGGTTTTAAAAAAAGATCCCGATGTTTTTTAAAAACGTTCGAGGTGTTTTTTTGACGACTTTGAGATGTTGATATTCAGGTGATACAGGTTGCTATAGTTACATCGGGATGACGCCTGTTTTTTAGTGACAGATAGGGAAGAGGGCCAATTGTAATAAGAGAAGGGTAAGTCTATTTAACGTTTATCTATGCCGGAATAGGTGACAATAGTTTATATTTGCATAAATAAACCAGATGGTTTGAACCTATGTTAAGGCAACATTTACAACAGAAATTACAACAAAAACTTTCTCCGCAACAGATTCAGTTGATTCGGTTATTGGAGCTCCCTACAATTGAGTTGGAGGAGAGGATAAAGCGTGAGTTGGAAGAAAATCCTGCTTTAGAGGAGGGGGCTGAGCCTGTAGAAGATTTCGATGTAAAAGAAGAGCCGGGAATTGATGAAGAGGTTGCCGGCGAATCGGATCTGGATATTTCGCTGGGCGACTACATGACTGAAGATGATATACCCGACTATAAGCTAAGAGAGATGCATGAGCGGAGCGAACAAAAGGAGGATATCCCTTTTTCAGTTAGCCAAACGTTGAATGAAAGCTTGCTTCAACAGCTCGGGCTTCGTGCGCTTTCTGAAAAGGAAATGAAGATAGCCGAGTATATCATAGGTAATATTGATGATGATGGTTATTTAAGACGTGACCTGGCTGCGATTGCCGACGACCTGATTTTTCAGGAAGGACAAGATGTGGATGAAAAAGAGGTGGAAGAAGCACTGTCTGTCATTCAGGATTTTGAACCTGCCGGTGTAGGTGCCCGCTCTTTGCAGGAATGTCTTTTACTGCAATTGGAAAAGAAAGAACCGGGCGAAGTTACCGGATTAGCGATCGAGGTGCTTACGTCATATTTTGATGAGTTTACAAGAAAACACTACGATAAGATACTTCGCGGACTGTCTATTGATGAAGACACGTTGAAGAAGATATTCCACGAAATCACCTTGCTCAACCCTAAGCCCGGGAGTTTACTGGGAGGAGCCATGGAAACGGCTATGAGCCGTGTGACTCCGGATTTTCTAGTTGAGGCAATCAATGGTGAGCTTTTCCTTTCCATGAATAACCGGGGTGTTCCGGAAATGCGCGTCAACCGGGAGTATTCCGAGATGTTTCAGGATTATATGTCGAACAAAGCGAACCAGACTTCGGATATGAAGGAGGCGGTGCTGTTCGTGAAGCAAAAATTGGACTCTGCCCAATGGTTTATCGAAGCCATCAAACAGCGAAACGAAACGTTGAGAAGGACGATGGAAACGATTATGAGTCTGCAGAAAGACTTTTTCCTTACTGGTGATGAGGCTTCGTTGCGCCCGATGATTTTGAAAGATGTGGCTGAAAGAGCTGGTTACGATATATCAACGATCTCGCGAGTGAGCAACAGTAAGTATGTACAAACTAATTTTGGAATCTATCCGTTGAAATATTTCTTTTCCGAATCTATGCAAACCGATTCCGGCGAAGAGATATCTACACGTGAAGTGAAGAAGATTATGAAAGAACATATCGACGCGGAAAACAAGCGGAAGCCGCTCACCGACGAAGAGATTACAAAAATATTAACGGAGAACGGCTATGTGATAGCCCGTCGTACCGTTGCTAAGTATCGTGAGCAAATGGATATTCCTGTTGCTCGATTACGTAAAGAAATTTGAATAGTATGAAATTATTTGCCAACATCGTCTCTACCGTGTTTCATCCTTTATTGATGATTACTTACGGTATGATTTTGACGCTTTTCTATACTTATCTGGCGATTTATCCCATGAAACTTAAATTGATAATCGTGGGAGGTGCTTTTGTGTGTACGACTATCATTCCCGGTCTGTTTATTCTTTTGCTAAGGTACAGCGGAAGTGTCTCCGATTTGGAAGTGACCGACAGGAGAGAGCGTGTGCTGCCTTTCCTGGTTATGATCTTTTCGATTATGGTCTATGTCTTCTTTGTAAGGAGGGTGCAGGTACCCTTCTGGCTGATTGGCATACTTGTGGGTGTGGCCTTTTCGTTGCTAGTGGCCCTGCTTATCAATTTTTACTGGAAGATTAGTATACATGGTTTAGGGATAGGCGGACTACTTGGCGGAGCCATGGGGATCGCCCGTATTCATATGATAAATGCCTATTGGCTGTTTATTTGCCTAATCCTGATTGCCGGTATGGTGGCTTCGGCGAGAATCATTCTGAACAAGCATACACCTATGCAAATGTATGGGGGTATTTGTTTGGGATTTATATGTACATTTGTTGCATCGATATTAAGTTATTTATATTTATTAATCTAATTTTAAAAACACTGAGATTATGAATTTTCCTGCAGAATTAAAGTACACGAAGGACCACGAATGGATTCGCCTGGAAGGTGATGTGGCCTATATCGGTATCACGGACTATGCGCAAAGCGAATTGGGTGAAATCGTTTATGTGGATATCACCACAGAAGGCGAAACAATCGCAAAAGAAGAAGTTTTCGGTACAATCGAAGCTGTTAAGACAGTGTCTGATTTATTTATGCCTGTTGGCGGAGAAGTTCTTGAAGTAAATGCAGCTCTTGAAGACAAGCCTGAATTGGTAAATGAAGATGCTTACGGACAAGGCTGGCTGATTAAAATCGCAGTGAAAGATGCAGCTGATTTAAATGACCTTCTTTCTGCAGATGAATATAAAGCGTTAATCGCGAAATAAAGAAATTGGATTTAGGAGTTGGGTGCCGGTCATCAAACTCCTAAATTTTATTAGTAACCTCGAAACCTGATTAAGACAATGACACCTGTTGTAAGTATTATCATGGGCAGCACGTCTGACCTGCCTGTTATGGAAAAAGCAGCCAAACTGCTTGACGAAATGGAAATCCCGTTTGAAATACATGCTTTGTCGGCTCATCGCACACCTGCGGAAGTGGAAGCGTTTGCCAAAGGTGCGAAAGATCGCGGAATTAAGGTGATCATTGCCGCAGCCGGTATGGCAGCTCATCTATGTGGTGTAATTGCTTCGATGACCACCTTGCCAGTAATTGGCGTTCCCATCAATTCTACGCTCGACGGTATGGATGCCCTACTGGCAATCGTTCAGATGCCTCCGGGAATTCCAGTGGCAACTGTCGGTATCAACGGCGCCTTAAATGCAGCTATTCTTGCTGTGCAGATTCTCTCTACGGGAGATGAACAATTGCAGGAAAAGCTTGTTCTTTACAAAGAAGATCTAAAAAAGAAGATTGTGAAGGCTAATGAAGAATTGGCCACAGTAAAGTTCAAGTATAAAACGAATTGATAGCTCATTTCCTCTATGGATTATTTTAATTATAAACGTCGTGTCTCTTCGGTGACCCGAATAGGAGATACCCCCTTAGGTGGTGAAAACCCCGTACGTGTTCAATCGATGGCCAGTGTATCTACCATGGATACCGAGGCTGCAGTTCAACAGGCAATCCGTATTATCGATGCCGGTGCGGATTATGTCCGCTTTACGGCTCAAGGCGAACGCGAATCGCGCAACCTTGGTGTGATCCGTCAGTTGTTAAATGACCAGGGGTATAGTACGCCTTTGGTTGCCGATATCCATTTTAATCCGCGTGCTGCCGATGTCGCTGCTACAACAGTTGAGAAGGTACGTATCAATCCGGGAAATTATGTGGATAAGCAAAAGACGTTTAGTCATATTGAATATACCGATGAGGAATATGCTGCTGAATTAGAAAAAATAAGGGCTCGTTTCGTTCCCTTCCTAAACTTGTGTAAGGAACATAAAACAGCCGTTCGTCTGGGTGTAAATCATGGATCATTATCTGATCGTATCATGAGCCGGTATGGAGATACTCCGGAAGGAATGGTAGCTTCGTGCATGGAATTCTTAAGGATATGCCGCGATGAAGATTTTCATGATGTGGCCATCTCGATGAAAGCATCGAATACGGTGTTGATGGTTCGTGCTGTACGTCTTCTTGTTCGTACGATGGAGGCCGAAGGAATGGCTTATCCGCTTCACTTGGGTGTAACCGAAGCGGGCGACGGTGAAGACGGACGTATTAAGAGTGCCGTAGGGATTGGTACCCTGCTGGCCGACGGAATCGGTGATACCCTGCGTGTTTCGCTAAGTGAAGAGCCCGAGGTGGAAGTGCCGGTGGGCAGAAAGTTGTTGGCATATATTGAACAGCGAAAAGGACATGCTCCCATTAAGGCTGAAGCAGCTCCGGGATTTGACCCTGTCACTGCCGAACGACGCCGTTCGCGTCAGGTGGAAGGTATCGGATATCCTCATCATCCTGTTGTGATATCCGATCGCCGGAATGGAAACTTTACTGTGGATAAGAACGCTACTCCCGACTATTTCTATACTGGGACCATCATTCCCGATTCACTTCCGGAAGGTGTACGCTTACTCGTTGATGCAAGTGTATGGGATGAGGGGCAGAACAGTTATCCGGTATTTAAAGCGTCCGAGCTGACCGAAGCAAAGGCCAGTCAAGCCAAGGCGAAGTTTATCCAGCTTTCATACGACGATCTATCCGATGAAATCGTTGCTTTCTTGAATGAAGATAAGGCAGCGGTGGTCATTCTGACAACCAACCATGCGAATGGATTGGGCCACCAACGAGCTGCTATGCATAAGCTCATGTTGGCAACTTGTGATGTGCCGGTAATCCTAAACCGGGTATATACAGAGTCTGATAAAGAATCCCTGCAGATAGAGTCTGCTTCCGATTTCGGAGCCTTGTTCCTGGATGGGTTTGGCGATGGAATCCTATTGCAAGATAATAACCTCGATGCGTTAGTTATAGACAATTGCATGTTCGGTATTTTACAGGCAACGCGTACCCGTATCAGCAAGACTGAATTTATTTCGTGTCCAGGCTGTGGTCGTACGTTATACAATCTGCAGTCGACCATTGCACGTGTCAAAGCCGCTACCTCTCATTTGAAAGGGCTGAAGATAGGAATCATGGGATGTATTGTAAACGGTCCGGGTGAAATGGCTGATGCCGACTATGGCTATGTGGGTGCAGGAAAAGGGCAGATCAGCCTGTATAAAGGAAAGACCTGTATCATAAAGAGTGTGCCTGAAGCGGATGCCGTTGAACGCCTCGTTCAGTTAATAAAAGAGAACGGCGACTGGCAAAACTAGAATATTATTATCTTTGTCTATGTAATATAGAAAAGATAATACCGATGAAAGTAAAGATCATAAACAAATCTCACCATCCTCTTCCTCACTATGCAACGCCTTTATCGGCGGGGATGGATATCCGTGCTAATCTTACAGAACCTGTCGTGATTAATCCTTTAGAAAGGAAATTGATCCCGACAGGCCTCTATATCGCCTTGCCGGAAGGCTATGAAGCACAGATGCGCCCTCGAAGCGGTCTGGCTATCAAACACGGCATCACCTTACTGAATACTCCAGGTACAATCGACGCTGATTACCGTGGCGAAATAGGTATTATTCTAATTAATCTTTCGAACGAGCCATTCGTGGTGAACGATGGCGAACGAATCTGCCAAATGGTTATTGCAGCACATAGTCAGGTAGAATGGCAGCCGGAAGAATCATTGGATGAAACCGAGCGGGGTGCTGGTGGATTCGGACATACAGGAAAATAACATAATATTTGAATCATGCGCAGACTACAGACATATCGCTTCCTGCTTCTCTCATTAGCTTTCATGATGCTGCCTATCGGCATGCTATCTGCAGAAAATAAAACGTCTGTTTCCTTGAAAAAGGAATTGAGCGAAGCCGACAGACGGAAGTTCGATTACTTCTTTTATGAAGGTCTGAATCTGAAGAATGCCGGTAAGTATGATGCGGCCTATGAGGCTTTTACGCATTGCCTTACTATTGATTCTACAGCAGCGCCGGTCTTATACGAACTGTCTTCCTTTTATTTGCAATTGAACCGCCCCGAAAAGGCTTTGGATATGTTGAAATTGGCCGTAGCCAATAGCGATAATAACTTCACTTACCGGATGACCTTGGCTACCCTGTCTCGTAATCTGGGATTGTATGGGGAAGCGGCCGATGCATTCGAAGATTTGGTGAAAGAATATCCGGGTAAGGCGGAACTGAATTATTATCTGGCGGAAGCCCTCACTCAAAAAGGAGAAATTGATAAGGCTATCGAAGCTTTTGATGCATTAGAAGCTATCATCGGAATGAATGAGGCGCTTTCCATGCAGAAGTATAAACTCTATAATTCGTTGGACGAACCGGCCAAGGCATTTCAGGAAATTGAGAAATTATCCGCGAAATATCCGATGGAATCGCGGTATCAGATCATCATGGGCGACCTGAGACTGGAGAAAGGAGAGCTGGATAAGGCGCTGGAGCATTATACCAAAGCGAAATCTATTGATCCGGAGAATCCTTATTATATCGTCTCTATGGCGAATTATTACGAGGCTAAAGGCGATAAAGAAGCTGCCGAAACACAAATCAACAATGCGCTCGTAAATGAGAAATTAGATGTGGAAGTGAAGGTAGGTATTCTTTCAAGATATGTATTGAAGCTGAGTAAGGTGGATAAAGAGTCAGAAAGAGCAAATGCGCTATTTCAGACCTTGCTGGAACAGCATCCGGAAGATACGGATATCAAGATGATGTTTGCAAGTCTCCTGATGGCTCAAAACAAGCCGGACGAAGCGAAGTTTCAGATCCAACTGGTGACCGAAATGGAACCCGACAATGCAGGTGCTTGGCAACAGCTATTAAATTTGGCTCTGAAGTCTGACGATATGGCTGAAGTAATTCGCATCTGCACGCGATGTATGGAACTGTTTCCCGAAGCTCCTGAATATTACTTCTATCAAGGGATTGCCTACTATCAGCTGAAAGATTATCAAAAGGCATTAGATAGCTACAAAGCCGGTATTCAGGTTATCCCATCGGAAAATATGCCTCTAATGTCGGATTTCTATGGTCAAATCGGGGATATTTACTACCAGATGGACCGGATGGACGATGCGTTTGTGGCTTATGACGAAGCCTTGAAGTATAATGATAAGAATGTAGTGGTACTGAACAACTACAGCTATTTCTTGTCGCTTGCGAAGAAAGACCTTAAGCGGGCCGAACGGATGAGTGCGCAATGCGTAAAGTTGGAACCCGACAATGCGACCTATCTGGATACCTATGCTTGGATATTCTTTATGCAAGGGAACTATACCTTGGCGAAGATCTATATTGAAAGTGCTTTGGATAAAGATAAAACGAATAGCCCGGAACTGATTGATCATTATGGGGATATCCTTTTTATGACAGGGGATAAAGAGAAAGCTATTGAGCAATGGAAAAAGGCGAAGGAACTGGGAAAAGAAAGTCCTGTATTGGACCAAAAGATAAATGAAGGTGTCTATATTGAGGATGTAAATGCGAAATGATGAAGATATGTCTGCGTAATTCTTGTTTGACAACGTTGACCATCGTCCTTCTATTGAGTGGATGTAAGTCTGTTAAGAGAGTGGGAACGAAAGAAGCCGGTGAGGCAAAGGCTCATCAGGAATTTTTCGATTCCATGAAGGAGCAGGCTTTTCAATATACAACATTGACAGCCAGATTGAATGCAGAGATTACCATGCCGGATAAGGAACTAAGCTCACGCGTTGACCTGAAAATGGTTAAAGACAGTGCGTTTCAGCTTTCGGTGATGCCGATATTCGGAATCGAACTGTTTCGCATTGAATTCAGCCGGGATAGCGTGAAGTTGCTGGATAGGATGAATAAGCGTTATGTGGCTGAAGGCTATGAACGGATGAAAGGGAAGCTACCGGTCGATTTCAACTTCTATAATCTGCAGGCCTTATTCACGAATCGTATATTCCTGCCCGGTGAGCAAGAGATTACACCAGAGAATTATCACCGGTTTAAACTCGATCAGGAAGGTCCAAAGGCGGTGGCGAAAACACGCGACATACTGAGTCTGCTGTATACCTTCGTTGCTGATGGCGAAGAGAAGCTTCTTTCGTTCCATGTGACCGATAAGGATGAGGTTTACAATCTGTATTGGGACTATAAGGATTTCCGTTTGATTGGAAAGCAGCCTTTTCCTATGTTGATGGATATACGGCTGGTTGCCGGTAACGAGCAACAGGGCAAAGTGGTTTTGTCATTTGGGCGTATAGAACCGGATGTTCCTGTGAACCTTGATTTTACCATCCCCTCTAAGTATAACCGTATTACCTTTGAGCAAGCGATCAAAGGGTTAACAAATAGTAAGGAAGAAAAATGAGATATTTCTGTTTGAGCATACTTCTGTTGTTTACGCTGTCTGTTACTGCACAAAACTCGTCCAGGGTTAAGGAGTTAGAAAGTCAGCGTAAAGAGGCTCTGGCTGAAATAGAAGAGACCGACAGACTACTCAAAGAAACCACACGGACTGCCAAGAATTCCTTAAAGCGGCTAAATCTGCTTTCATCACAGCTGCTTAACAGAAAGAAAGTGTTAAGCCTGCTGAATCAGGAAATGGAAGCAATAGACAGGCAAATTGAAGCCACTCGTAAAGAAATAAGGGACTTGGAAAAGGAACTGGATATCAAGAAGGAGAATTACAAGAAATCCATACAATCAATCAATAAACGTCGTACCTCGCAAGATAAACTGTTGTTTATCTTATCTGCAGAAAACTTTGCCCAGTCCATGCGACGCATGCGTTATCTCCGTGAATACGGTAATTGGCAAAAGAACCAAGCTGCAGAAATCGTACAAAAGCAGGAAGAGATAAAAAAGAAACAGGAGGAACTGCAAAAGACACGTTCGGAGAAACAGGCTTTAGCGCAAGTACGCGAGCAAGAAAGAAACAAGCTTCAGAAGGAAGAGTCTAGTCAAAAGGCAGAAGTTCAACAACTGACTAAGAAGCAAAAGGAATTGCAGGCCGAGCTGCGTAAGAAGAAAGAACAGGCTGCAGCCCTGAACAGACAAATAGAAAAGCTGATTGCCGAAGAAGTGGCTCGTGCTGAAGAGGCAGCCAGAAAAGCTGATCAGAGTAAAAGTGCTACGGCATCAAAGGGAGAGAAGGGTGAGCCTACCAAGGATACTGAAAAACGCGTTGCCGAAACGAAAGGCGGTTATGCTATGACTCAAGCAGAGCAGAAGCTGTCATCCAACTTCGCTAATAACAGAGGTAAATTGCCGGCTCCTGTTAATAAGAAATATACGATTGTAGCTTCCTTTGGTGAACAACAACACCAAGAGTTGAAGAATATCCGCACAAACAATAATGGAATCGATCTGCAGGTACCTCCAGGAACAGATGCTCAGGCCGTGTTTGATGGGGAGGTGACACGTGTTTTTGTGGTGCCCGGATATAATAATTCGGTCATCGTACGACATGGTAATTACCTTACGGTTTACAGCAACCTGAGTCAGGTCTATGTCAAACAAGGGGATAAGGTATCTACCAGACAGGCTTTAGGTCGTATCTTTACGGATACGGAAGATGGCAATTCAACTATCCTTCATTTCCAGTTATGGAAAGAAAGGACTAAGTTGAATCCCGCTCCTTGGATTAGCCGTTGAGTCTATTCTTATCTCTTATTTTTTGAGGGCACGAACAGTCTTTACTTCGTTGTTCGTCAAGTGTAATCTAAGAATATAGTGGCCCGAGCTCAGATTTGACGTGTCGATAGATTCGCCCGGATAATTTATCTGACGAATGAGTTGACCTGTAATGGTGTATACTTCAACCAACTTAACTAAATCAGCGTTAGAAATATAGATGTGCTCACTAAAGAGGGTAGGATAGATAGTAACATTTTCTGCTTCCACTATGCTGTTGTTTACTCTGTCTATACCAAATCTAATCCGTTCGCTTTCCTTACCTTCTTCGTAGATCGTAGAAACACCATACATGAAAAGTTCTTCGGTAAAATGATCCACATACGACAATTGTTCCAGAGGAACCTGTGCCAATGGCTGTAAGTTGCGATAAATTTTATAGCCCTTAATTCTAGGAAAGGCAGCCGGATATTGAAGTTGAGTAGCAAGCGTTGTACTTGATCTAAAGCATGACAATGAACTTAATCTAAAGCTTGATTTCGGATTATACTGCTGTTTCAATGGAGAAGTGTATCTTCCTAAACTCGAATTCTGCTGAGTATTTGTAGTCATTTTACGGGTTACACTCTGCTCTGAGGTGACGATGGCAGCGATATAAAAGTTGTTGTCAAAATCTTCTTCGTCACTTGTTTTACCGTCATATAAAACATACCAGGTTTCACCATCTTCTGATATGAGATTACCTTTACCAATGGTAGCAGGACCACCGTCTAAAGCTAAAGGATATATATCCGGATCGTTGGAGTCGGCAAATATACCTACTAGCAACTCCTGACCTGCAGTAATAACAAATGGAGTGTCAAGCTCGATGGATCTGATTTCTGAGTCTCGTTGTACAGGAACTTTTTGCCTGTATTCGTTATCTCCTTGAGCCACCAATAATGTGTAGTCCACATTCTTATAGGCGAAAAATTCAACCGCTGTAATCGGATTGTTTACAATGCTCTTTATATCCTCCTTATCCCATAATTGGCCAATATAGATGGGTACACCTGCGCCAACCAATAAAGAAGGGCTTCCGGTAGACCAGGATATGGCTTGTTGATATACTGGAGCTTCCCATTCAAGTGTGGCTACTTGATTTTTAATAGTCACATTTAACTCAGAAGGCGACTTATAGTCTCGTATAATGATAGAGCCGGTTAAGGGGTCGGACTCTGAAAAATCCGGATATTCGGCGGTTATTCCGTAAATTACCTCACCCAATAGACTAACAAGCTCGTCGGTATAAGTAGTTTCTGTACTTGTGGCGATGAGTTGGTTCGAACGGTAGATATTATAATGTGTAGGCTTTATTGCTGTATTTGGCTCATTCCAATTGAGTTCAACATTATTATCCATATATTCGAGACTGAGATTGCTTGGCGCCGGCATAGATACCGTACGCGAAATCCCTTTTAAGGTTTCAACATTGGTCTTGCGAGGATCAAGCCAAATATCCATACGCGATGAATCGGCCGTGCCGTGTTTGTCCCAGTTATAATAAAGTTTGGAATAAATGTTTTCTTGTTCGGGCATTAAGCAGGAAGAGGCACCTCCTGTAAGAGTTCCTACAATCAAGTGGTTTTGATTGAATAAGGGCGAACCCGAAGAACCTCCTTCAACGATTCCATGTCCGTTTTCCGTTGCTGTAAATCTGACATCCCAGTACGCATTTCTAGCACCGGTAGCGCCGATTGTTTCCCGCCAAGTAGTACTCGAAGCTTTATTGGTAAAAGTGGAAATCTTTTTATAATCTCCTCTTGGATGATGTATCCCAACGCCCGAAGTAGCCGGATTGTTTGTTCTGTCCCATCCATTATAGTATACTTTATAGCTTTCGGGAATCTCCTGATTCAGCAACAGCAACAAGCCATCTCCACCACCGTCAATCGGGGTCGATGCCACCTTTTTACAGCCTACCATTGTTTTGACTTGAGCCAATTGAGAATCCGTACAACCTAATCTTTCGTAGTGAAAATAGAAGACCCATTGCATTAATTCTTCCGGTGTGCTTTGTGTATTTGAGCCGAACTCGGTAACCTCCATACAGTGATTGGCCATCAGAATATAGGGCTTGAAGTCTTGGGCCGTATTGTTGACCAGAGAACCGGAACAGATATACGATTTTGATCCAATCTTTTGAATAGTGTGACAAACGCCTGCCTTTTCTTTTTGCCAGGCCGCTCCTTCAATACAATTGATGTTTACTTGACAGGTTCCACTGCTTCGTAATTCGTTTCCCACCAAAATGCTTAGATGATTGTATCCATATCCAACTTCTTCAATCTCGATTTGAGGGCGTTCACCTGAAGCTGGGGATACGTATTCGAGTGTCAGGTCATCGCCGGCCACAAACTCTGTGGCAAACCGTCCGCCACGTGGATTTGTACGATGTGTGTATGAACCTAAAATATGCGTTTTATCTGCATTGTAGATGAATAGTTTTCCTCCTTGTGGTATTTCGAACCGCTTATAATAGAGCATCAGCGCAATGGCTCCTTTTGCTTGGAGCCTGAATTGCCAGATTTCTTGTCCATCAGGCAACGTAAGCCAATTGCCTGCATTAGATGTATTAATGCTTACCGGAATTGAAGTGGCCACTGCTAAAGGAGCCCCATTCGAAACCTGCCATGCATCGACGGCTAGTAGGTCGGATACATTGAACAGAACTGGAATCTGCGTTGCTGAAACCTGGCTCTTGAGCGAGGATTCAAAGTTGAAACTAGGAGGTAGTCCTCCCTCGCTTATTTGAGCTTCTATTTTATGGATGGCGAATACCATGAAACAGAAGAAAACTATTCGCCTGTGCATAAAAATTATAATTTAATATAGATTTGTTTCTTATATAACAAATAACCTGGGATCCAGTTTAAAAGGACAAATAATAAGGCCCAAGCCAATGAACCTCCGAAGTCCCCAAAAACAGGAGCCAGCAGATTCGTATAGACATTCGCTTTCACCTCAAATAGATTGAGTATCCTAGATACTACTGCTGCCTGAACATACAGATAAAGCGGATTGATTCCGAATGATTCGAAAAATTTAGACCAGCTTTTCTTACCATTGATGTCGATAATCCAAATTAACAAGGCCAGGAATAAAGAACCGAAACCACAGGTGGTAAGCACGAAAGTGCTGCTCCAAATCTTTTTATTAATAGGACAGCCATAGTTTAACAACAGACCGGCAAATGCTAAGATAGTTCCCAGTATAAACAGATTGCGAATGATTAGTTCATTATTCTTCTTGGCATCAAGAATGAGTTTACCTGCATAAAAACCAATTAATACGTGGGCGACACTGCCGATGGTGCTAAGGAATCCTTCCGGATCGAAGGCGATACGTGTTCCATCCGCCATGGTGTCTTTATACATATGAGATTCGCCGAATAAAGCACGATCTACCACAGCAATGATGTTGTCGGCTGTAAGTTCGGTACTGCCTGTAAAACCAAGCAAAGCAGCGTAGAATACCAAAATTCCGATAGCTGTATGCAGAATATATTTATGGTTGACGATTAACCCGAGCAAGGAGCCTGCTCCGTAGGCCAGGGCCAGACGTTGCATTACACCCAGAATACGTAGTTTCTCAAAACTGCCAAATCCGTAGCTGCAGAGATGGCCAAACAGGTTTAATCCTATTCCGACCAGAAAGATAAGGACTGTTCGTTTAAGTATTTTGAATACACTTTCTTTTGATAATTTAAACTCGTATTTCCTAAGTGAAAAGAACATGGACACCCCCATAATAAACATGAAGAATGGGAATACCAAATCGGTAGGAGTTAGCCCATCCCATTTTGCATGCCCTAGTGGGGTGTATACATATTCCCAGGTGCCCGGGTTGTTAACCATTATCATTCCTGCGATAGTTATACCTCGCATAACGTCGAGTGAGAGTAGTCTTCCTGAATTTGCCATCTTGTTTTTCATATTAAATTTAAAGTGTTACTTGTTCTTCTACAAATTGCGTTGCCTTTGATACGGCTTCGCTGATGTGGCTGCAGATGTTTTCTTCGCCAATTGTTAGGTTAAAACCAGTCTTTACAAAGACTTCTCGTACTTGGTCGTTTACACCTGAAAGGATGATGCGTATATTCTCTTTCTGAGATAAGCGGTGCAAGCTTTTTAAGTTTTGTAGTCCGGTGGAATCGATGAACGAAACCTTACGCATGCGGATGATACGTGCTTTCGGTTTATCTCCCAATGAATGCATGACGCCGTCGAATTTGTTTGCAATACCAAAGAAGAACGGACCGTCAATTTCATAAACTTCTACTCCCTTAGGCAAAAGCAGTTTTTCTTCTTCTGTTGCTGTATCACTACTGTCAGACAGGATGATTTCATCCGTAGTCACCGACACATGGGTGGTTTCTGCTACACGCTTCATGAATAAGAACATAGCAATTAACAAACCAACCTCAATTGCAATAGTCAAATCGAAGATGACGGTCAGGAAGAAGGTTACCAAAAGCACGGCAACGTCACTGGCAGGATTTTTTAACAAGGAACGGAATGTACGCCATTCACTCATATTATAGGATACGATGATAAGTACACCCGCCAGACAAGACATGGGGATATGTTTGGTCAATGGCCCTAAGAACAAAAGGATAAGGAGCAATACAACGGCATGGATGATACCGGCAACAGGCGTCTTTCCGCCATTATTTATATTCGTCATCGTACGGGCAATAGCTCCGGTAACCGGTATACCTCCAAAAATAGGCACAATGATATTCGCTGCACCCTGAGCTATTAGTTCCGTATTTGAGTTATGTTTCTTACCTATCACACCATCAGCTACGGTTGCTGAGAGAAGCGATTCGATTGCTCCTAGCATAGCGATTGTAAAAGCTGATGGAAGCAGCAAATTGATCGTTTGCATGTTGAATGAGATAGGTTCGGGTGCAGGCAGGGAAGGGTCGATTGTAAAACGATCGCCAATTGTTTCAATTTGCGTTATGCCCAAATAATTACGTAAGATGAAAGCGACGATAGTCATTACAATGATGGCAATTAACGAACCCGGAATCTTTTTAGTAAACCGAGGTGAATAGATAATGATCAGCAAGCTGAGCGCACCAATTAAGAAGGGCCAGAAATTGAATGTATGGATGTTTTGAAAATAGACTAGCCACTTAGAAAGGAAATCGGCAGGTGTGCTTTCGATGGTAAGACCGAACCAATCTTTAATCTGTGTTGTAAAAATGGTAACGGCAATACCACTTGTAAATCCGACGATAATCGGATAAGGAATAAATTTGATGACAGTTCCGAGTTTCAGGAATCCCATAATCAGCAACATAATACCAGCAACTACGGTGGCAATAGCCAGTCCTTCAATACCAAAATTCTGAATGATACCGTAGACAATAACGATAAAAGCACCCGTAGGTCCACCGATTTGAACGGAGCTACCACCTAAGAATGACACAATAAAACCGCCGATTATGGCCGTAATCAACCCTTTTTCCGGACTCACGCCCGAAGCGATACCAAATGCAATGGCTAAAGGTAAAGCGACAATACCTACAATTATGCCCGCCATCAGGTCAGACATAAATTTCTCTTTGGAATACGTCTTTAATGATTCAAATAAACGAGGATAAAAATCAATCTTGTGTTTCATTTTTAATACTAAATAAATCATTGTGAAGAACTAATGAACACCTATTAGCCTTCAATATGAAGATTTAAGAATTACAATTAAACGAGTATATATTAACGCTACGGCGGTAAGGTAGTTTGATGTAAAATAAGTTTATCAATAAAGTAGTTTCGCGTTATTTTATAATCAATTTCTTCCAAACTGCCGAAATAAAACCTGTACCGTACCCTGTAAGCTGTACGAATGAAGCGGGAACGGAGAGCAGTGCTACTTTGAGGCTTTTATTCTTAATAAGAGAATCAACAAATAGTGCTATCATATAAATGAATGGTAGTATAAGAATAAGGGGATAGAATAAAGCCGCAATAAGTATAATAATCAGTCCGATAGTGAAGAGCGACGGCAGACAATGTACAACCTTCAATGATTCGGGGTATTTCAGAAACAAATCTATTCTTGCTTTTCCCGAATGATTCACTTGCCGGAAGAATTGTCTGAGGTCTGTTCTTCTTTTATGGTATACCCAGGCATTTGAAAAGTAATGGCAGGCATATCCTCCTTTGTAAACTCGTATGCTGAAATCGATATCTTCTCCATAGCGCATCTGTGAAAACCCTCCGAGCGACTCGTAAACAGATTTTCTCATTCCCATATTAAAGCTACGCGGATAAAATTTATCCAGCTTTTTTTCGCTGCCACGAATACCTCCTGTTGTAAAAAAAGAAGTCATTGCATAATTTACAGCCTTTTGAGTGGCAGAGAAATCGGCATGAGCCCGATCGGCTCCACCGAAAGCATCTGCATTATAATGCCTGAATGAATGGTCCACCTGTTTGAGGTAAGACGAGGGAAGGATACAATCTGAATCAAGGATAATCACATATTTCCCTTGGCTTTGTGCAACGCCATAGTTTCTGGCCGGACCCGGTCCGGAATTTTCAATGAAAAAGTACTGTATACTCAATTGGTCCTTGTACTTTTCAACCACCTCCTTACAAGGAATCTTCGAGCCATCTTCAACAATGATAACCTCAAAGTCGGTGAAAGACTGTTTGGTTAAACTGTCCAATAATTCATCTGCTTCGTCCGGACGGTTATATACGGGTATGATTATCGAGTACGTGTACATAGTCGTTGCATTTAATTGAAAAAGAGACGCATGAATATACGCCTCTTTTAGCAATTTTCCAATTAATATCTGTAATGATCAGGTTTATATGGGCCTTCTACGGACACGCCGATATAGTCTGCTTGTTCTTTAGTCAGTTTAGTCAGTTTTACACCGATACGTTCCAAGTGTAGGCGCGCTACCTCTTCATCCAAATGTTTAGGCAAGCGATAAACCCCAACTTCGTAGTTGTTGTTCCACAATTCCATCTGAGCCAATACTTGGTTGGTAAATGAGTTGCTCATCACAAATGAAGGGTGGCCGGTTGCACAACCTAAGTTTACCAAACGACCTTCGGCCAACAAGAAGATGGAGTTGCCAGTTGGGAAGGTGTATTTATCAACCTGCGGTTTGATATTGGTGTGTTTGATTCCCGGATAGGAGATCAATTTGTCTACCTGTATTTCGTTGTCGAAGTGACCGATATTACATACGATTGACTGATCTTTCATCTGAGCCATATGTTCGATGGTGATGATGTCGCGGTTTCCCGTTGTGGTAACGAAAATATTACCTTCCTTAACTGCTTCCTCCATCGTAGTTACTTTAAAACCTTCCATAGCCGCTTGAAGCGCACAGATTGGGTCAATTTCAGTTACAAGAACGCGGGCACCGTATGAACGCATAGAGTGTGAACAGCCTTTACCTACATCACCATAACCGGCTACGACCACTACTTTTCCTGCAATCATCACATCGGTTGCACGTTTGATACCGTCGGCCAACGATTCGCGACAGCCATACAGGTTGTCAAATTTCGATTTCGTAACCGAGTCGTTTACGTTGATAGCCGGAACAAGCAGTTCGCCTCTTTCCATCATCTGATACAAGCGGTGAACACCGGTTGTTGTTTCTTCAGATACCCCTTTCATTTCGGCAACAGTGCGATGCCAACGGGTATTATCTTCTTTCAGGATACGGTTGAGTGTGTCGAGAATGACTTGCTCTTCGTGATTTTTGCCTTTACGGTTAATGGTCTCTGCATCGTTTTCAGCAGCATAGCCCCAGTGGATAAGCAATGAAGCGTCGCCCCCATCGTCAACAATCATCTGTGGACCTTTTCCTCCCGGGAAGCGCATGGCCATGTCGGTACACCACCAATATTCTTCCAGCGTTTCGCCTTTCCAAGCAAAAACAGGAACTCCGGCAGCAGCAATGGCTGCAGCGGCATGATCCTGTGTAGAAAATATGTTGCAACTTGCCCAACGTACATCAGCGCCTAAGTCAACTAATGTTTCGATTAACACTGCCGTTTGAATTGTCATATGCAGTGAACCAGTGATGCGTACTCCTTTAAGTGGCTTTTGAGTACCATATTTGGCACGCAAAGCCATTAGCCCTGGCATTTCGTGTTCAGCGATTTCGATTTCCTTGCGGCCGAAATCAGCTAAACTCATATCTGCCACCTTGTAGGGCAGATTAGTTGAAAATAATTCTGGCATAAAAAATGAATTAAGTATAAAAATTTTCGGCAAAGGTAAGATTTTATTTTCACTCTTTAGGCCAATTCCGAATGCAAGAATCTTCTCTTTTAGACACTTAAACAGGAATAATATCTTGTTCCTTTAGTAATTGTAAAGAAAGCTCCTTCAATTTGTATTTCTGAATCTTCCCGCTACCGGTCATAGGAAAGGCATCGACAAAGAAAATATATCTAGGAATCTTATGTCGTGAAATCTTTCCCCGGCAGAAATCCCGTACTTCTTCTTCCGTTAATTCGGCTCCTTCGTGACGAATAATAAAGGCACCGACTTCTTCGCCGTATTTCTGTGATGGAACAGCTGCCACTTGCACGTCTTTCACCCCTTTGAGATGATAGAGGAACTCTTCTATTTCACGTGGGTAGATATTTTCACCTCCGCGAATAATCATATCTTTGATTCGGCCTGTTATCCGGAAATAGCCGTGTTCGTCTTTTGTGCCGAGGTCACCACTATGCAGCCATCCGTCTTTGTCAATCACCTCAGCGGTGGCATGCGGATTTTTGTAATATCCTTTCATGACGAGATAGCCCCGGCAGCAAACTTCTCCTTGCTCACCTACGGCACATTCCTGTCCCGTGTCCGGATTTACAATTTTAACTTCGGTAAATGGATACTCCTTGCCTACTGTTGTACATCTATTCTCGAAAGAGTCGCTGAGAACTGTATGCGTCATCCCTGGCGAACATTCTGTCAATCCATATACGCTGGTGATATGTGTAATATGCATCTTCTCAGTAACGGCACGCATTAATTCAATGGGGCAGAGGGCTCCTGCCATGATGCCGGTCCGAAGCGAAGTGAGGTCGAACATATCGAACATGGGATGGTTCATTTCGGCAATAAACATGGTAGGCACACCATGCAGTACTGTACAGCGTTCTTTGTGTATCGAAGCCAAGACGACCAGCGGATTGAATCGCTCTACCATCACCTGTGTTGATCCATGGGTAAGGCTGCTCATCGTAGCCAGCACAACGCCAAAACAATGAAATAAAGGCACACAGCAACAGAGTTTGTCTTCGGACGTAATGCCCATTCCTTCACCCGTAAAGTAGCCGTTATTGGTGATGTTATAATGCGTAAGCATAACCCCTTTCGGGAATCCGGTTGTTCCTGAAGTATACTGCATGTTCACTACATCATGGCAATCAACATTTGCTTTTGCCTCTTGAAGGACAGCGTCATCTATATTTTCTCCAAGCAAAAGAATTTCCGGAGTGTTATACATCCCCCTGAACTTCTCTTGACCTATATAAACCACATTCTTCATTTCAGGGAATCGGCTGCTCTTTAGGAATCCCCGTTGGCTGGTTTTTAGTTCTGGGAGCATGGCATAGACCATGTCTATATAGTTGCTGTCGAATACCCCTTCGGTGATGCATAGCGTATGAATATCTGCATTTTCCACTAGGAATTCCAGCTCATGCTGTTTGTAGTTTGTATTTATGGTGACCAATATAGCCCCTATCTTGGCTCCTGCATAAAGAAACGTCAACCAGTCGGGTACGTTGGTTGCCCAGATGCCTACATGAGTTCCTTTTTTGACGCCCAGAGCCAATAGGCCTTTAGCCATGTTATCTACCCGTTCGTTTAATGTTTTCCAAGTGAAGCGCAGATTCCTATCCGAATATACGATACTTTCTTTGTCCGGAGTCTGCCCAGCCCAATACTCCAGCCATTCACCGATAGTCTTAGTTTGTAATTCCATAGTCTTTCTTAATAAGGCGTGTAAATGATACCTAAAATGCGGGCAGAACTGTCTTTTGCTGCATGTACATGATGAGGCACGATAGAATCATAATAGATGCTGTCGCCTTCTGTCAGTGTATACGTATTCTTGCCGTAAATGATTTCAATCGCACCTTCGAGTACATAGATAAATTCCTCACCTTCATGGGTTGAGGTTGTATAATCAGTATCCTCAATCGGGTTTACATCAACCAGAAAAGGCTCCATGTGGCGACCTGATTTATCTGGTGAAAGCGACTGATAAGACATATGCTTCTTATTTTGCTGCTCATTGTATGAGACGCTGATGCTTGCTTCGTCGTTCGTCTTGTTTTTGCGTGAGATGACAGGTCCCAAGGCTTCCTGATCGTCTAGGAAAGTGCCCAGCCGAACACCCAGTGCACGAGCAATTTTGATAAGTGGGGCTAAAGAAGGGAAGTCGGTATTATTCTCTATTCTTTTAATCTGTTCGATGTCTACCCCCGAGCGTTGGGCAATTTCTTCAAGGGTTAGCTGTTGTGAGTCCCGAATACTCTTAATCTTCTCACCGATGATCTTGTTTTGTTTCATTTTATTATTTGTTATTTGTATGGTCTGAAATGTTGATAAATATAAGAATAATAGGCAAAAATACATTAAAATGCAATAAAACAAAAGAAGAGACTGTCTTTGTTTATGGAAATTCTCTGATCGGATGATTCTCACTGTGTATATGGCTGTTGTATCTCTTTTGTTGAATTTGTCAGGTTCGAAAACTTTATTACTTTTGTTTTATAATTGGAAAATGATAACAAAACACGATTAATCATGGTGGATACGAAACAAATTGTTAAAGCGGCAGAAGAAAAAATGGCTGCTGCGATAGAATTTCTTGACGAACAGCTGGCTCACATTCGTGCAGGAAAAGCAAATCCAAAAATTCTTGATGGTGTTAAGGTTCCCTATTATGGAAGCTTGGTTCCTCTGACTAATGTTGCTACCGTTACGACCCCTGATGCAAAAACGATTATGATTACCCCATGGGAGAAAAATCTAATTCGTGATATCGAAAAGGCGATAATGGACTCAGAAGTCGGCATCACTCCTGAAAATAATGGTGAAATCATTCGTTTGGGTATTCCTCCTCTAACGGAAGAACGTCGTCGCACCTTGGCTAAACAATCAAAGCAAGAAGCTGAAAATGCTAAAATCAGCATTCGTAATGCGCGTAGAGATGCTATCGAAGCACTTAAGAAGAGCGTTAAGGAAGGTGTTGCAGAAGATGTAGCCAAAGATGCAGAAGCAGATGCTCAGAAGATACATGATAAGTTCGTCAAAAAAGTAGATGAACTGTATGCTGCAAAAGAAAAAGAAATTATGACTGTATAGTCTGTTATGAGGGTGCTGATGCACCCTCATACTATTATTCTTACAAAATACGAATGAAGGGATTAGTTATAAAGAACACAGGCAGTTGGTATACCGTTCGTACAACTGACGGGCAGGATATCGAGTCTAAAATAAAAGGAAGCTTTCGCTTAAAAAATATACGCACAACTAATCCGATAGCTGTAGGCGATCGAGTGACGATCGACATAAACAATGAAGGAACCGCTTTTATCACTGAGATAGAAGAACGTAAAAACTATATCATTCGTAGGGCTTCCAATCTGTCTAAACAAGCCCATATCATAGCGACCAACCTCGATCAGGCTATTTTGATTGTGACGGTCAACTACCCAATCACCACCACCATTTTTATCGATCGTTTTCTGGCTACCGCCGAAGCGTATTCCATTTCTGTAAAGATTATCTTCAATAAGATAGACCGCTATAATTCAGTCGATAAGGCTCAAATGGAATCTTTGATAGGACTATATACCTCCATAGGGTATAGTTGTGAAAAACTATGTGCGCTTACCGATGAGGGTATAGGTGACTTAAAAGAGCTGCTGAAAGGGAAAATTTCCTTGCTTTCAGGTCATTCCGGAGTAGGTAAATCCACCATCATCAACCGGCTTATCCCCGGAATTAATCTAAAGACCGGTACCATATCGGAATATCACAACAAGGGAATGCATACTACTACCTTCTCTGAGATGATTGCCCTGCCGGAGGGAGGATATATTATAGATACTCCGGGGATTAAAGGGTTTGGAACCATAGAAATGGAAGATGCCGAAATCTCACATTATTTCCCGGAACTATTCCGAATCTCTGAAGGATGCCGCTTTAATAATTGCACGCACCGACATGAGCCCGGATGTGCCGTGTTGGAAGCTGTCCATGAAAAGGAAATAGCCGAATCACGGTATAAAAGCTATCTCAGTATCTTGAAGGATAAGGAAGAGAGCAAGTATCGCGAAGAATACTGATTAAACGGCCGGAAGCCCCATTCCCGTAATCTTGCGGTACAAGTCGAGGGCATATACATCCGTCATCCCTGAAATATAATCCAATACACATTGAATCTTTCCATAAGTAGTTGGCATGCTTGTGTCGTACTGATCCGGTATACGCTGCAATAGCAATTGACTGTAAGCATGATCCTGTTTCATGACTGCGGTTGTCAGGCTGTCAATCAGATAACTGAAGATATGATAACCGGCCAGCTCTATGTCGAGCACTTCCTTGGCTTTGTAAATCTTTTTGAATGCCATTTCCGAACAGGCCTTGTAGGCCTGGTTTGACTGTGGTTCTATTTGTTTGATCAGTGGTCCTTCGAACGTTCCTCTTAAAATGCTTTCCTCGTTTTCAATGAACACACGTGAACATTCATCCACCAAAAGACCAATGATCGACGAGCGCAGATAGCCCAATTGTTCGTTAACATCGTCTACCATTCGCATGATACGAGTGATATGCGCAAGCTTTTCTCCCGTGAAGAAACCTAATAACAAATCAATCGCTTCTTCACTGGTTAGGATATGCAGTTTGTGTGCATCTTCAATATCCATAATCTGGTAGCAGATATCATCGGCAGCTTCAACCAGATAAACCAAGGGATAGCGAGCGTAGATATTCTTTTCTTCGTCGAGCTTACGTATGCCTAACTCTGTAGCAATACGTTTGAAAGATTCCTCTTCGGTTTGAAAGAAACCGAATTTGTTTTTCTTTATGGACTGTGTAGATGGATACGGATACTTAACGATAGAGGCTAAGGTGCTATAGGTAAGAGCAAACCCACCTTTTCTTCGTCCGATAAACTGATGGGTGAGGAGCCGCATGGCATTGGCATTGCCTTCAAAATGGACAAAATCTTCCCACCGTCCGCCTTCATCGCGCACTTGTTGCTCGTATTTCATTCCTTTCCCTTCAAAGAAATAAGCCGAAATGGCACGTTCGCCGGAATGTCCGAATGGAGGGTTACCCATGTCATGAGCCAGACAGGCTGCCGAAACGATGGCCCCCAGCTCACCAAAATTGGCTGTTTCTGCTCCATACTTACGACTTAGTGCACGACCCACATTATTTCCTAATGAACGTCCCACGCAGGACACCTCCAGACTGTGTGTCAATCGGTTGTGTACGAATATGCTGCCTGGAAGTGGGAATACCTGTGTCTTGTTCTGCAACCTCCGAAAAGGTGACGAGAAGATAAGACGGTCATAATCACGTTGGAAATCCGTACGTTCGTGATGACGATCGTCGTGATATTCCTCCATACCGAAACGTTTGTCGGAAATAAGTTGTGTCCAGTTCATGCTTTATTTTAATTGCTTTACCAGTTCTGTTAGTTGTTTGACTCCTTTCGAAGCCGTTGCTTTAATGAAATGAATATCTATGCGGTTAGTCATTACCTCTTTGGGATCGATCAGATAAATAGGGCAACCCTTGCGTACATAGGAGATCAGCCCTGCGGCCGGATAAACATTCATCGAAGTGCCGATAATTACAAACATATCGGCTTCTTGCACCCAATCAATTGCCGGATCAATCATAGGAACGGGTTCGCCGAACCAAACAATAAACGGTCGCTTTTGTGCTCCATCGGGAGCTTTATCACCGAGCTTTAAATCCGGATTTTCCGGGTCTATATCGTAGGCCGTACGCAGATTGTTGACCGAGCAATATTTCATGAGCTCTCCATGCAAGTGGATCACTTTCTTGCTTCCGGCCTGCTCGTGGAGGTTGTCTATATTCTGGGTAATAATACATACATCAAAGTACTTTTCCAAGGCAACAAGTCCTGTATGTCCACCATTAGGTTTGCATGTCAGTAATTGACGACGACGCTGGTTATAGAAATCCAACACCAGCTCCGGATTGGCTGCGAAACCTTCCGGCGTTGCCACATCTTCCACGCGATAGCGTTCCCATAAACCATCTGAGTCTCTGAACGTGGATATGCCACTTTCTGCACTCATTCCGGCACCTGATAAGACAACTAATTTTTTCATAACCCGATTATTTTCTATTACAAACCTAATAAAAATTATGAAATATACCGATACCTTTTAATTTCTATATCTATGAAAAAACTTTTCTATATATATAGAAAAACTTTACTATATATATGGAAAAAGAAAAAGATCTCGGTGTTTTTAGAATTTCATCCCAATCTTTTTGAAAAAATATAGGGGAGAAAAAATGAAAAGGCTGTATGGATTAGATACAGCCTTTTCGAATATGTAAATAATAGGAAATTCTTATGCTGCAGGAGTCATAACAACTTCTATTACATTCTTTTGATCTGTTAATTTCTTTAATGTTTCCTGAATCAGTGCAGGTGTTAAGGCATTAACTGCTTTCTTATAATCGTTCAGACTGTCGATACCATCTTCGTAGTACGATTTGATAACACCTCTCCACCAACTGTTTTCACGCAGGTTTTCGTCGTAATTCTTCAGCATGTTTTCCTGAATCTTTTTGACTGATTCCGGAGTTGGTCCGTTAGCAACGATGCCTTCTACTTCTTGGTGAATAATAGCCATTAAGCGTGCTTGCTTTTCAGGATCGGTATCAAATTGCATTTGAAGCGTAGCCTGTTCGATGGGTGTGTTGCCTATTGATCCGCGTACTCCTACGCCGTATGTACCTCCTTCTTTTTCACGAATTGTTTCCAAATAACGGTCGAAAAGTAGGTTCTCGATTGCTTTAATAATCACCTGATTTTGCAAGGTGAATGGAAGGTCTCCTTTATAATAAATGAAGTTTGAAGCTTTCTTCACTTCCATCTCCTTTGTGAAGTAGTTTTGCACCTTTCCTTTTGGAGAACGCACTTGATGATCAGTATAATTTTCTTTGATTTGCTCTGAAGGCAATCCTCCTAAGTAAGTGCAGATTGACTGGCGCGTTTGCGGATCTTTCGGATCGATGTTACCTACAAAAATGAATGTGAAATCAGCAGGAATAGCAAATCGTTCTTTAAAGATAGCCAGGGCCTTGTTTTGATCTATCTGATCTACTTTATCCAATTTGAGTGAGATTGTACGAGGGTGATGGTTGGTTACTACCTGTCCAATCGAATCGGAGAATGCTTGACGTGGATCTTTTTCGGCATTAGACAGACTGGTCTTCAACATGTTGATGAATGCCTGATGGCTATTGTCGTCTTTGCGTACCGCGGTGAAATGAAGGTAAACCAATTGAAGCATAGTCTCGAAGTCTGAAACAGAAGAGTTTCCGTTGAAGCCTTCTTCAAATTCGCTGATATAAGGGTTTACTCTGGCAATTTTGCCTGTCAATGCTTTTTGAAGGTTGATACGGCTGAACTCACCTAATCCATTATTGCTAACGATACTTGCTGCAAGAGAAGCTGATAAGAGATCGTCTATATTGTTTACCTTCGACGTTCCTCCATCGCTGAAGGCTGTCAGCAAGATTTCATCTTTTTTGAATTCAGTCTGTTTGAGAAGGACTTTTACACCGTTGCTCAAGGTCCATTCCGTTATACCTAATTGCTTGTTTTCTGTCTCTTTGACGATGCTTCCAGCTGTCGGAATGTCTTTAATGATGGGCTTGCTCAGGTCTTCTTCTGCTCGTGCTGTCAACTCTGTTTTAGCTGCTTTTTCGAAGGCGGCTAAAATCTGTGTGTTGTCGGGTAGTTTTACTGATTCTTTCTCCGGAGCAGTAATGCTTAGGATGAGATTCTTGTCCGTAACGTACTGTTGAGCTATTTTGTTAATAGCTTCAGAGCTTATCATCGGCAACATGGATTGAAGCATTTGATATTCCCATTCAATACCTGGTATAGCTTCGTCTTCAAGAAAATGATTTACATATTCACGTACATACGACGAACTTTTTTGATGATTTCTATCATTATAAGCCTTTTCTATTCTTTTCAAAAGGTCGGTTTTTGCTCTTTCAAGTTCTGATGTGGTAAAACCAAAGCGTTTGATCTTTTCGGCTTCCAAAACCAATGCATCAAGTCCTTCTTGTTCTTTTGACTCTTTAGGTATTCCAACCAGGATGAAAGCATCTTTCGGCCTGACCAGGTTGCCGTAATAACCGTATCCGGCTACGAATGGAGCATTTGCCTCTTGCGTGATTTCTGAAAAACGATTGTTAATCATAGTGGAAATCAAATAGTTGTAGATGTAATGAGAGTAGCCGCCCACTGATTTCTTTATTTCTTTAGGCAGAGGGTCTTTCTTGTAATCCAAACGGATGGTGGTATGAGGAGCCTCAGGATCTGTTATAACGGCAATGATTGGTTCGTCGTTGTCGGGCAATTCATGTACAGGGCGTTCGCCTGCATTAGGTTTGCGAGGAATATCACTGAACAGGGTCTTGATTTTAGCTTCGATCTGGTCTACATCGATATCGCCCACAACAATGATTGCTTGCAGATCCGGACGGTACCATTTGTGGTAAAAGTCGCGGATTGTTTGATGATCAAAATTCTTGATTACGGCTGTATCACCAATCACATCACGCTTGGCATATTGCGAACCCGGGTATTTCAGTGCATTACCTTTCTTCCACATACGTCTGTTAGCTCCTTGTCCTGTACGCCACTCTTCGGTGATGACACCTCGTTCGTTATCGATTTCTTCTCCTTCAAGCAGAATGAAACTTGACCAGTCGTGAAGTACGAGCAGAGCGCTATCGATAATCCCTTCGCGTGTGGTAGGAACAGAAGAGAGGTTGTAGACGGTTTCGTCTAATGAGGTATAGGCATTAATTTCATAACCGAAACGAACGCCGATGGATTCCATATAATTGATTATCCCTTTTCCGGGGAAATGCTTTGTTCCGTTGAAAGCCATGTGTTCCAAAAAGTGGGCTAGCCCATTTTGGTCGTCGTTTTCAAGACTGGCGCCTACATTTTGAGCGATATAAAACTCGGCGCGATCTTTAGGCTCTTGATTGGCACGGATATAATAAGTCAGTCCGTTTTCTAACGTACCGTATCTCAAGTCCTTGTCTAATGGAAGTGTGAGGAATTGTTGAGCTTGTATTCCAGTGAGGGCAGCAATCCATGCAGTGAATAGAAATACCAGTTTTCTCTTTTTCTTCATAATCATCATTTTTAAATATTTTGATAAAAGTAGCTAGAAAAATGCACTTTGATAAAAAAAGACCGGGAAGATATCGAAAGATTCTTCCCGGAGTTTATCTTATTTAAATAACATTGGGGTAAATTCCGTTAGATAGATTCGCCAGTTTTTCCAGATATGGCCTTCGTCTGTTTCACGATAGACATATTTATATCCTTTTTCGTCCAGCATTTTTCTGTAATCTTCATTGTTCTTATAAAGGAAATCTGTCTTGCCGATAGCAATCCAGTAAAGTTTCGGATTCTTAGAGAACTGTACTTTAAGCTTTCCTTCCATATTTTGATAGATAGGAGACTGAGAGTCTTCACGTGGCATGATAGCTGCAGAGAATAGTCCTACATAGTCAAACATATCCGGGTATTGTTTAGAGATATGCAAGGAGTGGAATCCACCCATGGATAGACCGGCAATAGCGCGTGCTGATTTTTCTTTTTTTACTTTGAATGTGCTTTCAACGAATTTGATTACGTCAGGAAAGCTTGATTCGAATTCGCCATCCATTGTTTTAGGTAATTGCATAGTAGGTTTTAAGAGTCCTAGACTGGATTCTCCAGGAGCAGCTTCTTGGCTAGCATTACCATTAGTCATAACAACCAACATAGGTTCTGCTTTACCTTGTGCAATTAGGTTGTCAAGAATCTGTACGGTTCTTCCTAAGGTTACCCAAGCTTCTTCGTCACCTCCCATACCGTGCAACAGGTAAAGAACAGGGTAGGTGGAATTGCTTTTTTCATAACCGGCAGGTGTGTAAACAGTGATACGACGAGTCAAATCTAATGTTGGGCTTTCATACCAGTAACGGGCAACGGTTCCGTGAGGAACTTTGTTTACACTGAATAGGTCACCAATACCACCTTTAATAATAAAGATGTTAGTCACTGAAGCCACATCGCGGTTCAAGAAAACATTGTTTGGGTCGATTACTTTCAAACCATCAACAATAAATGAATAACTATATAGCTCTGATGGCAGAGGATTAGGAGTTGTGAATTCCCAAACACCTTCGCTGTTTTTTGTCAGATCGGCTGTACCCGGTACGTCAAATTCACCATAAGGAGTTTGTGCTTTTTGTGTAGGCAGAAAATCACCTGTGATTTGTACTTTCCCTGCATCAGGCGCTAGAAAACGGAAAGTAACGGTATTGTTATCATGAATTTCCGGAGAGATAATGTTTTGTCCTCCCCATAATGCCTGTTGAGCAAAACTCGGCAGACTTAATAAACATGTAAGAGTAAATAGTAGGAATGTTCTCATAATAAATTTGTATTTAATAGTTTATAATCGGTTTGTTCAGAAACAATGTTTTTATGTTGTTAGCCCGGCTTTGTACATTGCTCCCAAAGCCGGATTGGACCTTAAGCGTTTGCTTCGAAAGCCTCC
Organism: Bacteroidota bacterium; assembly: GCA_023429375.1. Lineage (GTDB taxonomy): Bacteria > Bacteroidota > Bacteroidia > Bacteroidales > Tannerellaceae > Massilibacteroides. The sequence goes on from JAEYVY010000022.1 coordinate 85,059, forward strand.
TTGATGAGGGCAACACAGGTGTCCATTTGTTCTTTTGTGTGATTGGATGACATGGAAAGTCTCAGGCGCGTACGTTTATTGGAAACGGCCGGATAGGTTACCACTCCTGTATATAGTCCTCTTTCGTGTATGTATTGCCCTATTTTACGAAGTTTGTGATCGGGGCCGACAATGACAGGTATGACTTGCGATTCGGTGTGTCCCGTGTCTAACCCGGCTTCTTTTAGCGCTTTTAAGGTATAGTGGGTGTTTTCCCAAAGTTTGTCTCGATAAGACTTGTCTTGTTCATAAAGCTCCAGCACTTTGAGAATGCCTGCTGCTGTATGTGGCGCCATGGCGCATGAAAACACATAGGAACGGGCAAACATCCGGATGTAGCTGATAATCTTCATTTCGCCGGTGACAAAGCCTCCGATTGCCCCAAACGATTTGCTGAAGGTGCCGATGGTCAGATCTATTTCATCTTCCAGTCCGAAATGTTCGGCTACTCCGCGACCTTTTTCACCGAAGATTAGTGTGGCATGGGCTTCGTCTAAAAGGATACGGGCTCCATATTTTTTACAAACAGCAACGATTTCCGGCAGATTGACTAAGTCTCCATCCATACTGTATATTCCCTCAATACAAACAAGGGCTCTATGTGGATTCTTAAGATTTTTCAATACAATTTCAAGGTGCTCGGCATTGTTGTGGCTGAATACTTTAATTTCTGCACCCGACAGTCTGGCCCCGTCATAAATTGATGCATGAGAAAGAATATCCATCACAGCGATATCGCCAGGCTTTAGTATGCAGGATAAGACGCCTAAGTTAGCACCATAGCCTGTTGGAAATATAACGGTTGCTTCTTTGTTTTTGAATCGGGCAATCGATTCCTCCAACTGTTTGGACAAATCGTAGTAACCACTCAATAAGGGAGCAGAAACTGCTCCTGTGCCGTATTTGGCAGCAGTATCTTGAAGCGCTTTGATTACTTCCGGATGGCAGGAATAGCCAAGATAGTTGTATGAACAGAAATTGAGGAAGTCTCTATCCTTCTCTAAATAACGATCATATACCTGAAATTCAGAGCGAGGAGCTGTGCTGATGGGGTTGCCATAGACCATGTATTTCTTTGCTATAGCGTCTTGCATAAATGCCCAAAATGGTTCTTTCACATCAAAAAGATCGTCACTTTCATAGGCTGAAAAATCAGCTAAAGAGTAATCGTCACTGTTAACTTTGTTTATGTCCATGTCGTACTTAGTTATAATAAGATTCCTTAGCAGGAATTCATCGTGGTTTTGATGTGCAAGATACAAAGTTTCTCTGAATAATTAATTTACAAGCAAAAAAATAGGGTACCCTTGTAAGGATACCCTATTCTATATGGATTAAAAGTGGATTATTTGTTTCCTTCCAACTTTTCTTTCAACGCAGCAAGTTCTTCGATGTCACCTAATGTAGTTTTTTCCATTTGACCGGAAACTACAGAAGTTTCTTCTTCTTTCTTAGTACGTTTAGCTGAAGCTTTCTTTTCTGCAACAACTTCTTTCTTAGCTGATTTTTGTTCATCTTCGAAGATACGGCTGTGAGAAAGGATGATGCGTTTTGCTTCTTTGTTGAATTCGATTACCTTGAACTCAAGTTTTTCATCAACAACAGCTTGTGAGCCATCTTCTTTTACCAAGTGCTTTGGAGTAGCGAAACCTTCAACGCCATAAGGCAATGAGATTACTGCACCCTTGTCTAGTACTTCGATAATTGTTCCTTCGTGTACTGAGCCAACTGTGAAGATTGTTTCAAATACATCCCAAGGATTTTCTTCTAATTGTTTGTGGCCTAAGCTTAAGCGACGGTTTTCCTTGTCGATTTCCAATACTTGTACTTCGATTTCAGCACCGATTTGAGTGAATTCACTTGGGTGTTTGATTTTCTTAGTCCAAGAAAGGTCAGAGATGTGGATCAATCCGTCAACACCTTCTTCGATTTCTACGAATACACCGAAGTTAGTGAAGTTGCGTACTTTCGCTGTGTGTTGAGAACCAACTGGGTAACGAGTTTCGATATCTTCCCATGGATCAGCTTTTAATTGCTTGATACCAAGAGACATCTTACGTTCGTCGCGGTCAAGTGTCAATACTACAGCTTCGATTTCGTCACCTACCTTCATGAAGTCTTGTGCACTGCGTAAGTGTTGAGTCCAAGACATTTCAGATACGTGGATCAAACCTTCAACTCCCGGAGCGATTTCGATGAACGCACCGTAGTCAGCCATAACCACTACTTTACCTTTAACTTTGTCGCCAACTTTCAAGTCTGGATTCAAAGCATCCCATGGATGTGGAGTAAGTTGTTTCAAACCAAGAGCGATACGTTTCTTTTCGTCGTCGAAGTCAAGGATAACAACGTTGATCTTTTGATCAAGCTGTACGATTTCTTCTGGATGAGAAACACGGCCCCATGAAAGGTCTGTGATGTGAATCAAGCCATCTACGCCACCCAAGTCGATGAATACACCGTATGAAGTGATATTCTTAACTGTACCTTCAAGTACTTGTCCTTTTTCAAGTTTAGAGATGATGTCTTTCTTCTGTTGTTCAAGTTCAGCTTCGATAAGAGCTTTGTGAGAAACAACAACGTTCTTAAATTCTTGATTGATCTTAACAATCTTGAATTCCATTGTCTTACCAACGAATACATCGTAGTCGCGGATAGGCTTAACATCGATTTGTGAACCCGGAAGGAATGCTTCGATTCCGAATACATCAACGATCATACCGCCCTTAGTACGACATTTGATAAATCCTTTGATGATTTCGTCTTTTTCAAGTGCTTCGTTAACACGATCCCAAGAACGTGTAGCACGTGCTTTTTTGTGAGAAAGGATTAATTGTCCTTTTTTGTCTTCTTGGCTTTCGATGTAAACTTCTACTTCGTCACCAATTTTTAATTCCGGATTGTAACGGAATTCTGACATAGGCACAACGCCGTCAGATTTGAAACCGATGTTCACTACTACTTCACGTTTGTTAAGTGCAGTCACGGTTCCCATAACCACTTCCTTATCCTTTACTGTGTTTAAGGTTTGGTCATACGTGTTAATAAGTTCTTCTTGACTCATGTCGCTGAAGACTTCTCCTTTTTCGTAGGAGTCCCAATTGAAATCTTCAATTGGAGCGATGTTTTTTAAATTTTCCATCTTTTAAATTGTTAATACTATAGTTTAATTTTACTAATAAGTTAGACATTATGTTGTGTAATCTCTAAAAAGTGGTGCAAAGGTATCTTTTTTTTCTGGATTACTAGTGTATTCATCCCGATTATTTTACACTTAACTGCGTTGTTTTGAGTGTTTTCCTACTTAACATGAGTTTGACCCTGTCTAATACTGTATAACGATTACTTTTCTTATGGTTAATAAATGTAAAATAAAGTCATATGCGTTAAACGTATTCATTTTTATAGCGTCTATTGAATTCAGTTGAAAAATATTTTTTACATAGACGTATTATGAAATTACATCGTTTCCTTTTAATAATGTGTTTGTTGATTTCTCCAATTTTCGTTTTTGCTCAACAAAGTAATCGGGTAGATATTACGGGGCAAATAGTTGAAGAAGGAAATGAAACCCCAATCGAACAAGCCACTATTCGACTGCTGAGTATTAAAGACAGTACGATGATTGGTGGAGTTGTAAGTACGAAAAACGGCTCTTTTAGATTGAAAAATATCAGGCCGGGGAATTATCTACTTCATGTTTCCTTTGTCGGTTTCGACCATTTGTACCAACCACTTGAGATTACAGGCAAGAAAAATCCGGTGAATGTAGGTAAGTTAGAGTTAAGTGATGGGGCAATTGCCTTGGGTGAAGCCGTAGTGGTCGGGAAAGCTCCCGAAGTGGTCGTAAAAAACGATACGGTTGAATATAACGCCGATTCATATAAAGTAAGTGAAGGTTCTATGCTGGAGGATCTATTGAAAAAGATGCCTGGTGTAGAAGTAAACTCGGAAGGAAAGGTAACGGTTAACGGCAAGGAAATTAAGAAAATTATGGTTGATGGTAAAGAATTTTTTACCAACGACCCGAAAGTGGCTTCCAAAAACCTGCCGGCAGAGATGGTTGAGAAAATCCAAGTGTATGACCGAAAGAGCGAAATGTCAATGATGACCGGATTTGATGACGGTGATGAAGAAGCAACTATCAACCTGACGGTCAAGCCAGGCATGAAACAAGGCTGGTTTGGAAATGCATTTGCCGGCTATGGTAGCAAAGACCGTTATGAAGGAAATGCCATGGTGAACCGCTTTATAAATAACGACCAGATAACATTCATGGGCGGGCTTAATAATACCAATAATATGGGCTTCTCGGACTTGGCATCAACCATGTTCTCAGGGATGGGAGGTGGCGGACGCCGATTTATGGGTGGCGGTGGTGCCGGTAATGGGATAACCTCTTCTGCAAATGCCGGGCTTAACTTCAGTAAAGAATTTAATTCAGCCTTGACTTGGTCCGGAAATGCCCGTTATTCTCATTCAGACAACGATGCAGAAAGCAAGATGAGAAAGGAAAGCTTCCTGCCCGATGATAGTACCTTACTTGAATATACAAAGAGAAGGAATAATCCGATAAGCGATAATGTGGGTGCCGAATTCCGTTTGGAATGGAAGCCAGACACGTTGACTACCCTTATTTTCCGTCCGGAAATAGGATATAGCCGGAGTTCAGCCGTTGGCGATGAATTGACTGATGTAATGAGTAATGGTCTGGATACAGTTCGTCGCGTTAGCTCACAAAACAGATCAGAGGGTGAAGGATACAACTTGAACGCTCGCTTGGAATTCAGTCGTAAACTGAATTCTGAAGGTCGTGTGTTCAGTGCATCATTCTCAGGAGGATTAAGCGATTCGTATTCGAATGAAGATTATTACTATGAAGAAAAGGTTGCACAAAGAAACGATAGTATCCTCGATCAGCGTATTAAATATGATAATGGCGGCTATAACTACAGGGTATTTGCTTCTTGGGTTGAACCATTAGGAAGAAATAATTTCTTGCAGTTGACCTATAGCTTTAGCCAACGTCAACAAGAGTCATTCAAGAATTCGTATAATATAGATTATGAAACAGGTTTGTATGATAAACTGGATACGGCTTATAGCAAGAACTTCCGTAATGACTTTATCTCTCAACGTGCAGGGATCAGTTTCAAATCTCAACGTGCAAAATATAACTACACGATTGGATTCAATGTAGACCCATCGTATAGTAAGAGTGAGAACTTTGTAGGCTCGACCGTTCTTTCCAGCTTCTCGCGTAACGTGTTGAATTTTTCTCCTACTGCACAGTTTAATTATTTGTTTAGCAAGCAAACGAACTTACGTGTATGGTATAATGGTAGGACAAGTCAACCGAATATGACGCAGTTGCAACTTGTGCCCGATATTTCCAATCCGTTGAATACGATTATCGGTAATCCGGATTTGAAACCTACTTATACGAATAATCTCTCTATCCGTTTCAATAGATTCATTCCCGAACAACAAACAGCTTTCTTAATTATGGCTAACGGAAACTATGTCATTAACGATATTGTTCAATCGTCAGTCTATAGTAAGGAAGAAGTAGGAAAACGAGAAACAACGTATAAGAACGTAAACGGCAATTATAATGGTAATATCCGTATGATTGTGAATACGCCGTTAAAGAATAAGAAGTTCTCCGTTAATTCAATGTCATTTGTTTCATTCAATAACTCAAATGGATTTACGAATGGACAAAAGAATAGGAACACCCAGCTTATTCTATCAGAAAATGCCGGCATTGATTATCGTTCTTCTTTATTTGATTTAGGAATTAATGGAAGTATTTCGTATAACAAAACAGAAAATACGTTACAGGCAGAACGCAATCTGAAAACGTTCAATTATAGAGGCGGGGCGAATACAACGATTTATTTGCCATATAACTTTAAATTGGAAAGTGATATCAATTACTCAACCAACTCGGGTTATGCCGATGGGTTTGAGCAGGAAGAATGGATGTGGAATGCTTCCCTTTCCAAGAACTTCTTAAAAGCTAATCAGGGAACCTTGCGATTTAAGATTTATGACATTTTGCAACAACGCAGTAATATATCATATAGTGCAACGGCTGCGGCAACCACTTACTCTGAATACAATACGCTGAATAGTTACTTCATGGTGCACTTTATTTATAGATTCAGCATATTTAAAGGTGGTGCCTCCCGTTCAGATATGAGAGGGCCGGGCGGCAGAAGATTTGGTGGGCCTGGCGGTCCTCCTCCTGCTGTAAGATTCTAAAATAGAACTAATAGGTTTATTTAAATACATTTCCTATCTTTATTAGCCTTTACGGATAGTATTGAAAGGAAATGTTTTTTTATGCTTATGCAAACTGTTTTAGGGACAATTCTCTTTATCTTGTATACTGTTACGATTCTGGGTTTGGTGCTTGTCATAATAACTGAGAATCGAAATCCTTTGAAGACGATTCCTTGGGTAATCGTATTATTGTTTATACCCGGAATAGGATTGTTGTTTTACTTTTTCTTCGGACAAGACAACCGAAAGCAGCGAATCATTTCAAGGAGAACTTATAAACGGATAAAGAAAAGGCCATTCCTAGGCGGTTATAAGAAAGATGTCTGTTTAGCTCCTGAGAAATATACTCCACTGATTGCTCTACTTGAATCAAGCAATAGTGCGGCATTGCTATACGGTACAGATATCAAAATCTATACGAATGGAGAGGAGAAATTCCGTGATTTATTGGAAGCCATTGCCAATGCCGAACATCATATACATATTCAGTATTACATTTTTTGTGATGATGCCATTGGGACCAAGGTTAAAGATGCATTAATCGTCAAAGCGAAACAAGGGGTGCAAGTACGTGTCCTTTATGATGATGTGGGCTCGTGGAAGGTAAAGAATCAGTTTTATCAGGAGATGAAGGATGCCGGAATTCAGGTCTTCCCGTTTCTAAAAGTAGTCTTTCCTATTCTGACAAGTAAAGTGAATTATCGTAACCACCGTAAAATAGTAGTTGTTGACGGTAAAATCGGTTTTATTGGTGGGATGAACATCGCAGATCGATATGTAAAAGGAACTACCTGGGGGGTATGGCGAGACACACACTTCAGATTTACGGGCAAAGGTGTGCATGGATTACAATCCGTTTTTCTAATTGATTGGTATGTTGTAACCAAAGATCTGATTGATGCACCTGTATACTATCAAAAAGTAAAGGCCAATAGTAGTAATCTTATGCAGGTGGTAACGAGTGGACCTGTCGGTGTTTGGCGAACACTGTTGCAGGCAACGATCTATGCCATTGGTAATGCAAAGAAATGCGTTTATATTCAAACGCCCTATTTCCTGCCAACAGAAGGGTTGAATCAAGTGTTGCAGACAGCTGCCTTGGCTGGTGTGGATGTAAGGCTCATGCTTCCGAATAAGTCTGATACGCACCTTGTGAATATGGCTAGCCATTCATTTATCGATGAGATGGAGAGGTCGGGCGTAAAAGTGTTCTTATATAAGCCGGGATTTTTGCATTCAAAGCTGATTCTCATCGACGACGATCTGACCATCGTCGGTTCGGCCAATATGGACTTCCGCAGCTTCGAGCATAACTTTGAAGTAAACGCATTTATTTATGATCAAGACTTTGCATTGAAGATGAAAGAAGTCTTCTACAGAGATATGAAAGACAGTGAATTGTTAATACCTTCTGTCTGGCTGAAAAGACCTCTTAAGCAACGATTGACCGAATCGTTTATGCGTCTGTTCTCTCCTCTGTTCTAATGAAAATAGTGAAGTTTACTGAGCCGTATACACGCTTCTGAAAGAAGTAAGGTAGGGCTGAAAAGTCATACTCCTTGGGGTGTTCCATAATAAAGATACCCCCCTTGCGTAACAAGTTGCGGTTTATGACTAGCTGAGGGATCTCTTTTAAATCAGCTAAGGCATAAGGCGGATCAGCAAAGATAAGGTCGTACGATTCAGGCTTTGCTGTATTCAAAAAGCGGAAAGCGTCTCCACAGATCAGATTTAATGAATCTGTTTTCAGTTCTTTGGCCACTTTCGAAATGAACGAAGCGTGGGCATTATTTTTCTCAACGGCCGTCACTTTGTCGCATCCTCGTGAAATCAATTCAAAGGCAATGCTTCCTGTTCCCGAGAAAAGGTCCAATGCATTTTCCATTTCCTCAAGTTCAATTAGATTTGCTAATACATTGAAAAGGTTTTCTTTTGCAAAGTCTGTTGTTGGACGAGCCCCAAAAGAAGAAGGGACTGTAAAACGACGACGTCCATATTTTCCGCTAATTATTCGCATATTGAAAGGATTAGATCATAGGGAGCTTTCTGAATATCCGGATTACTGAAATAGATATCCGTTGGCAGCTCCATTTCTGAAACATAATGGATGTAAAGTCTTAGTTTTGAGATCAAGTCTTTTTTGTAATCCCAGTTACCAAAGATGCAGAGTCTGTCTTTAAGTTGACTCAGTCCGGCCTGTTGCCAGGCGCAGGTGATGAGATAGAGAACATCGTCTGGAGATGTATAGTCATAGGAATTGATTTGTATCAATTCTCCATGTTTAAAGCAGGCAAGATCAATCGTTTTCTTATTTAGGATTACGTTCATGTGTTCACTAAAAGCCAATTCGTTTTGCACCTTCCAGTGGTTACACGGATAAGTCATGTGATGGATGAATTCCGGTTTGACAAAAGAACGGGTTAGAAACTCATAAACGTCTTTTTGTATGCCGAAAATTAAATGTCCCTTTTTGGCCTTCAATTCGTTCGACAACTGAATGTCCATTGGATTGAAGAATGCATACTTCATTAGCTCGTCTTTCTTCTCCGCATCGTAAAAAGGATCAGGAATGACAATGTAATTAGGTGTAAAGCAAAATATCCTCACTTTCTTATACGACCAAGCCAAGCATTCTTCCTCAAAGAAAGCTTCCTTGAGGGAAGTTGCATAATCTTTAGAACGATCGAACGTGAGTTGACGATAAAAGAAACTGTTTCGCTTATCAGGTATAGTTCCTGAAAAAGAAAATCCATCCGGAGTAATCCGGATGGATAATATATATCTTTCAGAACTATTTGCTGTTAACGTATCAGGAATACTGACCGCCATGTGTAAATAGTTTTATTGGTTTATTCCCAGTTACCCGCGTTATTGTTGATTTCAGTCAAAGAACCAACGCGTAAACCAGCAAACTTATTATATACTTCAGCTTGGTGTTTCAAATTATATAACAACTGAGGATCAAGGTCGCCTAGATAATCGTCATAACTAACGGCACATTCGAAAACCTTAACTGTATAACCAGAAGCTGATTGCAATGTAGCTGTGTCCATTTTGAATTCAATGTTAGTTCCAGGAACGAAACGCATAGCTGCAACATCATAATCTCTACCTAAGATAGTGTCTTTTGCTGGAATCCAGGTAGTATCACGTTTGATAAGACCAAGCTTAACAGCTTCTTTTTCAGTTATACCTTTTTCTAACTGTTCGTCTGATAAAACACCTTCTTTAGTAATGAATGGCAACTTGTCTTCGTTTAAGAAACGTGCCAACTCATCAAAATTAGCAGCATGAACTCCGTATCTGTTCTTGTATTCGATCTGTGCTTTACGAATTTCAATCAAACGTTCCGTAATTGCTTTTGTACGGTCCTTGTTTGAGTCCTCAAAGCGAATTTGAGTCATCACGCTTTCGTAACACATATAAGTCAACAGGGCGATGGCTGCTACTAGTACTACTTGTAAAACAATTTTCATGGTTTATATTTTTATTTTAATTTATTTCGTTCGGCAAATTTAAAAAAGAATATTAAATCAACTATCTTTATCATTAAAATTATTGATTACAAAAATGATAAATAGTTATTTGCGCAGCCAAGTTATACAAAATTTCTCATATACTCCCACAGATAATCAGTTTTTCGCACTAAATATAATTTGTGATTTTTTGCTATCCCATGAAAGTGATACCATATTTGTTCTGACCGGTTATGCCGGAACCGGAAAAACTTCATTGATTGGAGCTTTGGTTAAGACGATGAAGCTCTTGAAACAGTCGTGTGTACTCCTTGCTCCAACAGGAAGAGCGGCTAAAGTTTTTTCATCTTATGCTGATGAGCCTGCAAATACGATTCATAAGAAAATTTACCGTCAAAAATCATTTGCAAATGAAGCCGGAGGTTTTGATTCGGCCTATAATGCACATAAAGACACTTTGTTTATTGTTGATGAGGCTTCAATGATCTCGAATGGAGGCTTCGAAACATCTGTATTCGGTACCGGACGACTTCTTGATGACTTGATTCATTACGTTTATTCGGGCGAGAACTGTCGCTTGCTCTTGTTGGGAGATACAGCTCAGCTTCCTCCTGTTTCGCAAATAGAAAGCCCTGCATTAAACAAGGACATACTTAAAGGCTACGGGCTGACAGTATTTGAAGCGGCGTTAACCCAGGTGGTCAGACAAGATATGGAATCGGGTATCTTGTTTAATGCTACAACCATCCGTGAGCACCTCCATGCCAATGAAGTGGAAATGTTTCCGAAACTTTATATCAAAGGATATGAAGATTTGCGTCTAGTCTCTGGAGAAGATTTGATTGAAACGATTTCGACGGCTTATAGTCGCGATGGGGTAGAAGAGACGATGATAGTTACCCGTTCGAACAAGAGGGCTAACATTTATAACAATGGAATACGAAACCGTATCTTGTACAGAGAAGAAGAAATCAGTTCGGGCGACCGTCTGATGGTTGTAAAGAATAACTATTATTGGCGCTCGAAAGAAAAGACAGCAGAGAAGGCAGCCGGCTTTGTTGCGAATGGCGAGATCGTGCAAGTATTGCGCGTAAGGAATACATCCGAAATGTATGGCTTTCGTTTTGCCGATGTGTTGGTCCGTTTTCAGGATGACGACACGGAAGCCGAAGTGAAGATACTATTAGATGTTTTGCAGACAGAAGCACCGGCTTTGCCTAAAGAAATGAGTGAACGTCTTTTTTATGCAGTTTTGGAAGATTACTCCGATATTTCAACGAAGGCAGGAAAGATGAAAAAACTGAAGGAAGATGTATGGTATAATGCCCTGCAAGTTAAGTATGCCTATGCAATGACTTGCCATAAAGCCCAGGGCGGACAGTGGATGAATGTGTTTCTGGACTTTGGATATATCACGGAAGAAATGCTCGGTGAAGATTTCTATCGTTGGTTGTATACGGCCTTGACCCGTGCCACTCACCGATTGTATTTTGTTAACCTTCCAGATGAATTCCTGGCCTAAGTAAGTGATAGAATTCATCTTCTTATGTTACCTTTGCAAAGAGGCTCGTTCATATATCAGCTAACTTAAAAGTATTAGAATATGACAAAAAATAAAAATAAATCAGGAAAGAATAAAGAAAATAATATAGAGAAAAAATCGAAATCTAAAGGACCGCGCATGCGCAAAGAAGCCATGCTGCAGGCGATTTTATCTCTTTTCCATTCTTCTCCGAAGGAGCTGTTCAATTATAAACAAGTCAGCAAGTTAATCGGCGTAGAGAATGCTGTTCAAAAAATACAGGTTTCTGATATACTCTATGACCTTTCTGCCGACGATATAATAACGGAGGTAGACCGTGGGCGTTTTCGTTTGAATAGTCTGGGTACCTTGGCGATTGGAACATTTATGCGCCGCAGTAACGGAAAAAACTCCTTTATCCCGGAAGATGGCGGAAGTCCTGTCTTTGTTGCTGAGCGTAATGCGATGCATGCAATGGACGGCGATAAAGTAAAAGTTCAGTTGCTTGCCAAGCGAAGAGGAGCGGAGCCCGAAGCTGAAGTGCTCGAAGTACTCGAAAGAAAAGAAAAAGTATACGTAGGGAAATTACAGGTTGCCAAAGGATTTGCCTTCCTTGTAACCGAAGATAAGACCTTAGCTAATGATATCTTCATTCCAAAAGAAAAACTGAACGGAGGTAAGAATGGCGATAAAGCCATTGTCCGTATCGTGGAATGGCCCGAAGAGGCAAAGAATCCGTTGGGTGAGGTGGTCGATGTATTGGGAAAAGCCGGACAGAATACGGCAGAAATGCATGCTATACTTGCCGAATTTGGGTTACCCTATAAATATCCTGCATCTGTAGAACGAGCAGCCGATAAGATTCCGGAACAAATACCTGAAGAGGAGATTGCAAAACGGGAGGACTTCCGAAATGTGCTGACCTTTACGATAGATCCGAAAGATGCGAAAGACTTTGACGACGCCCTTTCTTTCCGTCGCCTGGAAAATGGAAACGTGGAAGTCGGTGTGCATATTGCCGATGTTACCTATTATGTTACACCGGGAAGCATCATTGATCGCGAGGCAGAAAGCAGGGCTACCTCAGTTTATCTGGTAGACCGTACAATCCCCATGCTGCCCGAACGATTGTGTAACTTGATCTGCTCGCTTCGTCCGGATGAAGAGAAGTTGTGTTTCTCTTGTGTTTTCGAACTAAACAAAGAAGCAGAGATTCTTAATTACCGTATATGCCGCACGATTATTAAGAGTGACCGACGTTACACTTATGAAGAAGCGCAAGAAGTAATAGAAAATGGCGAGGGCGAAAATAAGGATGCAATTCTGACTTTAGACGCATTGGCGAAGAAACTTCGTGCCCGTCGCTTTAAGAACGGAGCCATCAATTTTGAACGCTATGAAGTCAAATTTGAGATCGATGAAAACGGTAAGCCGTTGAGCGTATACTTTAAAGAGTCGAAAGATGCAAACAAATTGATCGAAGAGTTTATGCTTCTAGCCAACCGGACAGTTGCCGAATTTGTCGGTAAAGTTAAAAAAGGACAAGCTAAGAAGACGTTTGTATACCGTATACACGAGCTGCCGGATCCCGACAAAATGGAAAATTTTGCCACCTTCATTCGCCGCTTTGGTTATCGCCTGAAGATAGACGGTAGTAAAGCCGATGTTTCCAAAGGAATCAACAGTTTGTTGGATACCGTGCAAGGTAAACCTGAAGAAAATCTGATCGAGACTGTTGCCATCCGTGCCATGCAAAAGGCAAAATATTCTACCGACAATGCCGGTCACTACGGATTAGCGTTCGATTACTATACCCATTTCACTTCACCCATCCGCCGTTATCCGGATATGATGGTGCACAGACTGCTTGAACGTTATCTGGCGGGAGGTCGCAGTGTGATAAAGAGTAAGTATGAAGATATATGCGAACATTGTTCTTCTATGGAACAGACCGCAGCCAATGCTGAGCGAGCCTCAATAAAATACAAGCAAGTGGAATTTATGAGCGATAAGCTCGGACGTGTTTACGACGGAGTCATATCAGGAGTGACCGAATGGGGACTTTATGTTGAGCTAAACGAAAATAAGTGCGAAGGGCTTGTTCCAATTCGCGATCTGGATGACGATTATTATGAATTTGATGATAAGAACTATTGCTTGATTGGTAGAAGAAAGAAACGTCAATATCGATTGGGCGACCCGATTACCATCAAGGTAGCACAGGCAAATCTTGAACGAAAGCAGCTTGATTTTGTGATGGTCTGATTCGAAGGTACATCTCGATGTGAGTTTTCAAAAAATAGGCATTGAAAATCAATGCCATAATCGATTTAAAAAAACATCTCGAACGTTTTTAAAAAACACCTCGATCATTTTTTAAAACGTTCGGGATGTTTTTTAAAAATCATCGGGATGTTTTTGTGCTATGATTATCAAGGCGTAGCGACATCGTGGTGAGAGTTCTGAATTTGGAGCATTTCGGGGATCTTATCTAAAATGCCAAATAATTCGTCTACTGTGGTTGCCCGCAACATGGCGACACGTGTTGATTTGAAATCGGCCAATCCCTTAAATAAGGGCGTTGCAGCCAGATGACGACGTACATGGATAATTCCTCTGCGTTCATCAAGCCGTTCGATGCTTTGTCTGATTTGCTCTTTCAATATGTCGAGATACCACATGAATGGCTCAGGTGCGAGTTCCTCGCCTGTCTTCAGATAATGCTTTGCCTCACGGAATATCCATGGACGACCAATACTTCCTCGTCCAATCATGACAGCATCTACGCCATACGTGTCAAATCGTTCTTTACATGTGATAGCCGAAGTGACATCTCCGTTTCCGATAATTGGGATGTGCATGCGCGGGTTCTCCTTCACTTTGCCAATTAGCGTCCAGTCTGCTTCACCTGAATAAAGCTGACAACGGGTGCGTCCGTGAATGGTCAGGGCTGCTATACCGCAATCTTGCAATTGTTCGGCCAACTCAACGATGATTTGACTGTCTGAATCCCATCCAAGGCGTGTTTTTACAGTGACCGGAATGTTTACGGTCTTAACTATTTCTCTTGTGATTTCGAGCATGAGAGGAACATTGCGCAGCATGCCTGACCCGGCTCCTTTGCCGGCCACTTTCTTTACCGGACAGCCAAAGTTGATATCCAGAATATCCGGTTTGGCTTCTTCGCAAATCCGTGCTGCTTCAACCATCGAGTCTACATCGCGTCCATATATTTGGATGGCAACGGGACGTTCTTCCTCGGCGACAACTAATTTTTGTTTGGTCTTGTTTACGTGACGTATTAATGCATCGGAAGAAACAAATTCTGTATAAACCATATCGGCTCCAAATCGTTTGCACATCAAGCGAAAAGCTATGTCTGTTACATCTTCCATTGGGGCCAGAAAAACGGGGCGCTCCCCTAAATCTATATTGCCAATTTTCATACCTATCTAAAATAAATGAGCAGCAAAGATACGGATTTTGTCCGAACTCTTTACTGCTCAAATAGTTTGTATGAATTACTTAAGGCCTAAAGCACTTACTAAAAGGTATATCAATGCTGCTAATAGACCGCTTACCGGAATGGTCAAAATCCATGCCCAAAGCAGGTTGATGGTAACGCCCCAACGAACTGCCGAGAGTCGTTTAACGGCACCAACACCCATAATAGCTCCGGTAATAGTATGTGTTGTACTTACTGGAATCTTTAGTATCTCGGTAAGGAAAAGCGTCATCGCTCCTGCCGTTTCGGCACAAACTCCTTCCAGCGAAGTCACTTTGGTGATTTTAGTACCCATCGTTTTTACGATTTTCCAACCACCCATCATGGTACCTATACTAATGGCTCCGAAACAAGAAATGGGAACCCAATCCGGAACGTTTTGAACCGAATCAATTTGTCCTACGGCAATCATCGCAGTGGCGATTATACCCATTACTTTCTGTGAGTCGTTCAATCCATGCCCTAAACTGAAGAGTCCGGAAGAAACTAACTGAAGCTTCTTGAATGAGTTCTCTGCTTTACGTGCACTGACACGTTTAAACGACCAGAGTACGATGAGGGTGATAATAGACGACATAATCATACCAATCAGAGGAGCTAGAACGATAAACGAGGCAATCTTAATGATAACTCCTGTGTGGATCGAACTAAACCCCGCACCGCAGATAGCGGCACCGGCAAAACCCCCGATTAAGGTATGTGATGAAGAGGAAGGTATACCAAGCCACCAAGTCAGCAAATTCCAGCTGATTGCTGCTATTAGACCTGATAGGATAATAGGTAGGGTGATGAATTCTTCTAATACGACTTTGGAAACCGTATCAGCGATTCCAAATTCACCAATGATGTAGCGGGCAACGAAAAAAGCCAAGAAATTAAAGAATGCCGCCCAAAGAACAGCTTGAAACGGAGTAAGTACCCTGGTAGATACTATCGTAGCTATCGAATTAGCTGCGTCATGAAATCCGTTGATAAAATCAAAGATGATTGCTAAGACAATAATCGTTATTAGTAGTGTCATAATCTTTCTTTTATCAGGCGTACTTTACAAGAATAGCTTTTAGAACCTTTCCTATATTATTAATCTTATTAGCAGATTTCTCCAATTCCTGAATAATCTCTTTAAGCTTAATCAATTCAACAGTGTTTGTTTCGTGCTTAAATAAATGTATGATTCCATCTTCGTAAACAACATCTGCCTCTTCTTCCATCTTTTTAATGTCGTTGCAATGTTTGCGGAATTGATTGTCAGTTTTTTTAAGTTTAGAGAGCTCTTTTACTGCATATTGTACCTCTTTACTCGCTTTTTTAACGATTTCTGACAATGCTTCCGTACATTTAGGAAGGTGGTAAGGATCGTAAAGTAATACTTTATGAGCAGCACGGTTGATTGCGTCGATGGCATCGTCGATTCCATCTGTCAGCTCGTAGATGTCTTCGCGATCGAAAGGTGTAATGAAAGTTTCATTAAGCGCTTGTATGATGCGACCCGTTACTTTGTCGCCTTTAAGCTCTTCTGCTTTGATTAGTCTACAGAGTTCTGTACGGTTTTCGCCTTCTTTGGGGTCGAATAGCTGTGCCAACAGGTCGGCCGAGTTGACTAGTGCATCTGTTGCTTCATTTAACATGGGGAAGAACTTAACGTCCTTTGGAGCAAAGAAGCTCAATAAGCTGTTAATTTTCATTATTGGATGTTTTTTTAAAATATAAAAATGTAAGACCATGAGGTCTGTAGAGTAAATAAATAAGGCGGGAGGCCAAACAATACCTCATCGATTCTTGAGAAAACGTATCAAAAATATAATAATAATTTAAATTAACTTCTATCTGAGCCTTACTTTTTGAAAGCAATGGACGAAATGATACTAAAATGTCATAAAATCTGATTGTTGTTTTTTTATCTTTGCTTAATTTTGAATATAAAGATGCCAATTATATGACAACAGTACAACAGCAAGTTTTTAATAAAGAACAGGCCAGATATGCTACCCTTTCTTTTTTTCTGGCACAGGGATTGTGTTTTTCTTCATGGGCGAGCCGGATTCCGGATATTAAAGAAATTTTTGCTTCTGACTATCTCTTCTATTGGGGGTTGATTCTTTTTCTTATCCCGGTTGGTAAATTTCTGGCCATTCCAATTGCAGGATATTTAGTGACGAAATTGAGCAGCAGCGTGATGGTCCGCTTCAGTATTGCCGGTTATGCACTTTCGTTGTTGGCAATTGGATGGGTTCCTTCAATCTATTTGCTCGGTGTCTTTTTGTTCTCTTTTGGTATTTTCTGGAACCTCTGCGATATATCGCTCAACACACAAGGAATAGCGATAGAGCGTGCTTACGGACGAGCCATTATCGCTTCTTTTCATGGAGGATGGAGCTTGGCTGCTTGTTTGGGAGCCTTGATTGGTTTTGGAATGATTGTCTGGGAGGTCTCTCCGGGTTATCACTTTTTGTTAATAGCTTTACTGATTGGGATCATATTGCTAATCAGCGGTCGTTATTTGACGAATGACAGACCGGCAGAATCTACAGAAAAAACGAAAGAAAAAGGCGAAAAACCTTGGTATCTGAAGAAACCGGAAACTCTTTTATTGCAACTAGGGCTTGTAGGACTATTTGCTTTAGTTATTGAAGGAGCTATGTTTGACTGGAGCGGTGTCTATTTTGAGTCTGTTTTGCAAGTACCGAAGTCGCTTCAGATTGGCTTTCTTGTATTTATGGTTATGATGACGGTTGGCCGTTTTCTCACGAACTATGCTTATGGATTGTGGGGAAAGCGCAGAGTGCTTCAATTAGCGGGAACATTCATCTTTATAGGATTCTTTACAACTGGTCTTCTGGCCGGATTTTTTGAAGGACTGATAGCTAAGGTTATTGTTAACTCACTGGGCTTTATGCTTGTTGGCTTAGGAATCTCCTGCATAGTGCCTACAAACTATAGTTTTGTGGGTGCAAAGTCGAAAACACCTGTAGGTATTGCATTAACAATTCTGTCAAGCATTAGTTTTATCGGATCACTGATAGCTCCTTTATTGATAGGTGGTATATCACAATTGTTTAATATGCAATATGCTTATCTCGTAGTAGGTGTTATGGGCTTGTTCATCGTACTGATGGCTACATTCAGTGAAGCGTATAAAACAGAATCATAAAAAAATGCCGGACTGTCAATCCGGCATTTTTTGTATATGTCTAATCAAATTTCAGGAAGAAAAGGTGGATTGTTCTCCATACAATGGAGGACGTCTGCTATTGTTCCTTTGAACGGCCCCGAAGCCTCAATCTTCAATGTAGACATAGCTGCTGCGAAACGACCGGAATCTTCGATGCCTTTACCCTTGGCACGGCAATATAAATAACCTGTCATGTATGTATCACCACAACCCGTAGCATCAACCACTTCTTTAGGGCGGAATGCCGGTATACGGGTAAATGTTTCTCCATCATAGATGACCGAACCCATTGAGCCCAGCGTAATAAGTACTTCTTTAACTCCCCAGCTATAAAGTTGTTTAGCAGCTTCTTTGATATCTGTGCTGCCTGTTAGCACTTCCATCTCATGTTCGTTTACTTTGAGATAGTGGATATGCTTAAGCGCATCCAACTTTTCGGGCCAATCAACGGCAAATACTTTTTTGTCTCTTACTTCACGCAGGTAACCTTGCGAATCGACCGAAACTTTCCCCTTTCCGGCTAAGTAACGGATTACTTCAGTAGAGAAATCATCTGCCAGCAAGGAGCCTAAGTGGAAGATTTCTGCTTCAATGTTCTGCAAGAAATCGATGGTGAAAGGATCGGCTTTAGCTAAAACTCGCTGTTTACGGTTGTCCTGATTCTCGCCGTAGATGTTTTCAAAATACACAGAGTTTGCACTTGGCATCACGTCGACATTTACCTGTAACTGACGTAAATTTTCAACGACGTTCATTTCTGATTCAGCCAGAGCGGTAGCCAGCTTAAAGTCGATATCCGGAAATTGCCTGATAGCATGTGAGAAATAGTAGGAAGTTCCTCCTGGCATATGGACAGTATCACGTGGCGTTACTATTTTATCCAGCGTAATATGACCTATACAACAAAGTTCATGTTTCTTCATTCCTGTAAAATATTTTCAATGGGTGCGAAAATACTAAAAAAGATACGAACCGTTCTATATGAACATAAACTAATTATCAGCAAAACGTTGTATCTTTGTTTCTTCCCTTTAAATACGTTATTTATATTCATTTGTTTTGGAAGAAAAGAGATTAAAGAGAGGCTTGACTAATCGGCATATTCAGCTGATAGCTTTAGGTGGGGCAATCGGGACCGGTTTGTTTTTAGGAATAGGTCCTGCAGCTGTGATGGCAGGTCCTGCAGTGATTTTTGGTTATGCTATAGCAGGAGTTGTTGCGTTTCTGATTATGCGCCAATTGGGCGAAATGGTTGTCGAAGAACCCGTGTCGGGCAGCTTCAGTCATTTTGCTTACAAATATTGGGGGGCGTTCCCGGGCTTTGCTTCAGGCTGGAACTATTGGATACTTTATATATTAGTGAGTATGGCCGAGTTGACAGCTATTGGTACCTATGTACAATTCTGGTGGCCGCATATTCCTTTGTGGGCATCCAGTTTATTTTTCTTCGTGGTCATCAATTTGCTTAATCTTTCGACAGTAAAAATATACGGCGAGGCCGAATTCTGGTTTTCAATAATCAAAGTTATAGCCATCATCGCCATGATCTTGTTTGGGACCTATTTACTTATCAGTGGTACCGCAGGTGAAGGGGTAAGTGTCTCAAATATATGGAATGACGGAGGAGTATTTCCCAAAGGCTTCTTTGGTTCTGACGGATCAGGAGGGTACGAAGGATTACTTGCTTCGCTAGCCATCATTATGTTCTCTTTTGGTGGATTGGAATTGATTGGTATTACTGCGGCTGAAGCTGAAAATCCCGAGAAAACTATACCCAGAGCAACCAATCAGGTGATATATCGTATTTTAATATTTTATGTCGGTGCCTTGATTATCTTGTTTTCGCTTTCTCCCTGGCGCTCAATTACAGAAGGCAGCAGCCCATTCGTTGCCGTGTTCAGCACCCTGAAGGGGTTTGAGTTTACCTTGTTGGGGCGAACCTTTTTCGCAACGGATATCATTGCCCATGTATTAAATATTGTGGTACTAACGGCAGCCCTTTCTGTATATAACAGCAGTGTTTACAGTAATAGCCGTATGCTTTATGGGTTAGCCATACAACGTAATGCACCCCGTTTTCTAAGTAAGCTCAACCGACATCATGTACCTGTAGCAGCTATCGGAGTTTCTGCCGTATTTGCTGCTGTCTGCGTAATCATCAACAAGGTAATGCCTGAAGATGCATTGGAATATTTGATGTCTCTTGTGGTATCTGCGCTCATCATTAATTGGATTATGATTAGCGTTACGCATATTTTCTTCCGTAAAGCGAAGTTTGCTGAAGGTGTTGGTAAATCAAAGTTCCCTGCACTTTGGTATCCTATTGGCAACTACCTGTGTTTGTTTTTCCTCATCGGAATTCTGGTCATCATGTGGATTACAGGTATGGATCTTTCGGTGAAGTTGATACCTGTCTGGTTATTGATGCTATATGCTAGTTATCTGGTACTCCAACGTAAAAGAAAAAGCTGATTTATCACTACCTTTGTAGACGATGATATTTATCCGGAAGAAAAAGAACATATTGATATTATTGACGGCGCTTCTCGTTGTGTTGTTTGTTGCCAGCCTAGCATACGGTTCTGTATCAATACCGTTAGGTGCAGTATGGAGTATCCTTACCGGTGGGGAGGCAGAACGAGCAGCCTGGGAGCATATCTTGTTGCAGTCTCGTTTGCCTCAGGCATGTACCGCCATGTTGGCAGGTGCAGCCTTGGCTGTAAGTGGGCTTTTGCTACAAACCTTGTTTAAAAATCCGTTAGCTGGTCCTTCGATATTAGGTATTACCGATGGCGCCAATCTAGGTGTGGCTGCTGTGATGCTCTATTTCGGAAGTTCTATCGGGCAGATGAGCGGATTTGCTATGAATTCTTATCTTACGGTTGTTCTCGCTGCTTTTATAGGAGCCAGTTTGGTTTTAGGTATTATCATTTACTTTTCTTCGAAAGTTAAGAGTAATGTAATCTTACTTATTATAGGTATTATGGTGGGGTATCTGGTTTCATCGTTGATTTCGATTCTGAACTATTATGCCTCGGCCGACCGAATTCATGCTTTTGTGATGTGGGGGTTGGGTAATTTTTCCGGCGTATCTCGTGAGCAGCTACCCTATTTTGCAATCTTTACAATCAGTGGATTATTCGTTGCCTTGCTGCTGATTAAACCGTTGAATGCCCTTTTGCTGGGAGAGATGTATGCCGCAAACTTAGGAGTAAAGATTAAACGAACGCGCTTTCTGATTTTGTTTTGTACCGGATTGCTTGCAGCGTCGACGACAGCTTTTTGTGGGCCGATTTCGTTTATAGGCTTAGCTGTTCCACATATTGCCCGTCTGATGTTGGGCACATCCAATCATAATTACCTTTTACCGGTAACGCTGATTACAGGATCTTGTGTTGCTTTGCTCTGTACGCTGTTGATGGTCGTTCCCGGTAGTGATACGATTCTACCACTTAATGCGGTAACCCCTTTACTAGGTGCACCAGTAATCATTTATGTATTGTTGAATCGAAAATCCATTCAATACTTTAACTGATGGCAGACTATAGGCTCCCCGTAATTGAGACAAAAGACCTGAGTATAGGCTATACCCTAAAGGGGGGTAGGCAAAAGGTAGTGCATAGTGGATTGAATCTGCGACTGTTTGCCGGAGAAGTGACATGCTTGCTTGGCTTGAATGGAGCTGGCAAATCCACTCTTTTACGAACACTTTGCGGATTTCAAAAAGCCCTTTCGGGACAAGTCTTTTTACAAGGGAGACCGCTTCGCGACTTTTCGCAATTGGATTTCTCCCTGGCTGTAGGTGTTGTGCTAACGGAAAAGACAAATGCCGGAGGAATAACAGCCTACGAGTTGGTCTCATTGGGAAGGCATCCCTATACGGGTTTTTTCGGCAGACTGAGTCAGGAAGATCATCGGATAATTGAGGAATCACTTGTTTCGGCAGGCATTGCCCATAAAGCCCAAAGCCGAATTGCGGAACTGAGCGACGGTGAAAAGCAAAAGGTAATGATTGCGAAAGTACTTGCTCAACAATGCCCAATTATCTTGTTGGATGAACCAACGGCCTTCTTGGATGTTACAAGTAGGATAGAGACGATGGTCTTATTGCGTAAGCTGGCTGTCGAACAAAACAAAGCGATTCTGTTGTCGACTCATGATATGGATATGGCTATACAGATGGGAGATTGCTTTTGGCTATTAGATAAGCAACGAACCGTTGCGTGTGGGGTTCCTGAAGATTTAATTCTTAATGGGACATTTGGGTCGTATTTCGAAAAGGATGGAATACTTTTTGATGCATCGACCGGTAAATTGAATACAGAAATCCCATCTGTAAGTGTGGGGGTAGAAGGAGATTTTATCACTTCTTATTGGGTAGGGAATGCATTATTAAGAAATGGTTTTCGTCCGGCAGAGATAAACGAAAACCGTATTTCAGTCATATGTCATTCACCTTCTGCGATACAGATAAAATATCCTGGAGGAGACGAAGAAATAGCTTCAACTGTATTTGAAATGATACAGCTAATCAAAACTAATAAAAACAAAAATGAACGAAATAACTTATAAGTTAGGTAATCAGAAAATAGCTCCATTACTATTGAGTTATGCTATACCTGCCGTAATCGGGACGATGGTTAATGCTTTGCATCATATTGTCAATCGTATTTTCATTGGGCAAGCAGTAGGAGCGTTGGCCATTTCAGGACTAACACTTACTTTCCCAATTCTGATGTTTTTACAAGCTTTTGGTATGCTTGTGGGAGCCGGTTCGGCAACAAGAGTCTCTATTTTTTTAGGTAGAAAAGAGAATGGAATGGCAGAAAATGTATTGGGAAATGCATTGACTCTAACTTTTATACTCTCTGTTCTGACCATTGTACCCAGTTTGATTTTTATGGAAGATGTGCTTCTTTTATTTGGAGGAAGCGAACAGACCATGCCATATGCTAAAGAATATTTGTACATTTCAATCCCTGGAAATATACTGGCATCCTTAAGTTTTGGATTCAACGCCATCATGCGTGCATCAGGATATCCTCGCAAGGCAATGTCATATATGGTATTAGGAGGCGTGTTGAATGCCATGTTAGATGGTCTTTTCATCTTTGGTCTTGGTTGGGGTATTCAAGGTGCTGCCTGGTCTACCATTATTGCAATGAGCGTTACTTCTATATTGGTTCTCAGACATTTCTGTAATGATGAAAGTATAATTCGATTTAAGAAAAAGAACTTCCCCCCCAATAAACGCATAATCTGGAGTATTTTCTCCATAGGTATGTCTCCTTTTGCTATGCAATTAGCCGGAAGTATGGTCAATGTGATTATGAATCAATCGTTGAAACAGTATGGTGGCGACTTAGCTATCGGAGCAAATGGAATTATCAGCAGTATTGGACTTTTGCTTGTCATGCTCATCATGGGTATCACCCAAGGTATGCAGCCGATTGTAGGATTTAACTATGGTGCAGGCAATCGTGCAAGGGTAAAAGAAACGTTCCGTTTTGTTGTAATAGCAGCAACTATCATTACATCAATCGGTGCTTCCTGCAGTATCCTTTTCCCGGGTTTAATAGCCCGTGCATTTACTGCTGATCAAGAATTACTCGGTATATCGTCAAATGGACTTCGTATCTGCCTTGCGGCTTTCTTTGTTGTAGGCTCACAGATTGTGATTAGTCAATTTTTCCAAAGTATTGGGATTGCTTGGAAGGCGATGTTTCTCAGTTTGAGTCGTCAATGTCTTTATCTTATTCCGGCGATTCTGTTTTTCCCGAATTTCTTTCAATTGAACGGAGTGTGGTTTGCCTGTCCTTTTTCTGATATCTTAGCTGCCATTACGGCTTGGTTATTCTTGTGGTACCACTTGAAATACCAATTGAAGGAAAATATAGTATGAGTTTATTCTATCCATCTTTTGCCTAAATAACGGACTGAGTACCATGCAGCAAGAAATCCGATAGATAAGACGGTGAATAGTACGATGACTACATCCTGCAATTTGACCAATACAGGATAAGCGTCGATGATGAAAGCATTCGCTCCACCTCCGAACTTGAGCAAACCGAATTCTTGCTGTAGCAAACAGAGCGTAACGCCAATGATTAAGCCGGCAATTCCTCCTATTCCGGAGATAAGCCAGCCCTCTACAAGAAATATCTTTCGGATAAGTTTATTGTCGGCACCCAGATTACGTAGTGTACGTGCGTCGTTTTTCTTTTCAATCATCAGCATGGAAAGAGAGCCGACCACGTTAAACAAAGCAATAACCAATATGAAGCATAAGATGAGGAATATCATCCACTTTTCTACAGCCATCATTTTAAATGAGGCGGCTTGTTGTTCTTCTCTGTCATGCACATAGAACCCATCACCCAGGATACGGCTGATTTTCTCCTTGGTTAGCTCTAAATCGGCGTTATCTTTTAATTTAATCTCAAGCGCAGATACTTCGTTCTCGTAATGAAATAGGGTACGGGCAAGGTCGAGCGGTATAATCATGTAATTATCATCGTAGACCTGTTGGTTGATGCTAAAGACAGCAGCAATATAGGCATATCCAACATTAAAGGAAGAAGCGGGATTTGACATATTTACTTTCTCATCCCGTTTGGGCACATAGAGCTCCATTGGCGTGATAAATCCGGGCTTTATGCCAAGATAGTAAGCCAAACCAATACCCGGAATCGCATAATCTACAACGTCTTCTTGAAGCTTGAATTCACCGTCGATTAAGGTTTTCTCTATATTAATCTGTTGGTTGTAGTTTTGATCCACTCCTTTTACCACACCAACTACCTGTCTGTCGCTATATCTGATCAGTGCATTTTCCTGTAATACATGACTTACAATGGTAATTTCAGGAAGAGCATTCAGCTCATCCATAAATTGGGAAGTTGGTATGAATACCTTTCCGGTCTTGGGTGTTACCTTTAGCTGGGGATCGAAATCACTAAATAAAGAAGCAATCAGGCTGCTGAATCCATTCATGACGGATAAAACACAGACTAGCGCTATGGTTACGACCATTACACCGCAAACCGATACCATAGATATGATATTGATAGCGTTATGCGATTTCTTAGAGATAAGATAACGCTTCGCGATATGGAATGGGAGATTCAAGGTTGTAAGATACTTATTTGAGCAACTTGTCTATTTTCTCGATATAATCAAGCGAATCATCTATGAAGAAAGTCAGTTCAGGTATTTTACGTAGCTGCATACGAACGCGTTGTCCCAAGTCAAAGCGAATAGCTTTAGTATTTGCTCGTATAGCTTCCATTAGTTCAGGTGCTTTTGCTGAAGGGAAGATGCTTAGATAGGCTTTAGCAATGCTAAGGTCGGGGCTTACACGAACGGCGCTGACCGAAACCAGAGTTCCATGCATACCTTGTGTTTGTTTTTGAAATATGTCTCCTAATTCTTTTTGAATCAGTCTTTCTATTTTGCTTAGTCTTGTACTTTCCATAACGTTGTTATTTTTTCCAGATTATCGTTAAACCATCACGAAGCGGGAGAATTACCTTTTCCACTCTTGCATCGTTCTTAATCTTATCATTAAATTCCAAAATGCCGATTGTCTGTTTGTCGGAAGCAAGCGGCTCTTCTAAAACTTTACCGTCCCATAGTGTGTTGTCTGCCAGGATAAGTCCTCCCTTACGCACTTTAGGGAATACAAGATCGTAATAATCCGAATACAAACGTTTATCAGCATCAATAAATACCAAATCAAACTCCTCGTTTAGATTGGGTATTATGTCCATAGCATCACCAAAGTGGACTTTTATTTTCTCCTTTTCAGGAGAACGAGACAGATACTTCATAATGAAATCTTCCATCTCGTCATTTATTTCTATTGTATGAATCAGGCCATCTTCGTTTAGTCCTTCCGCCATGCATAAGGTTGCATAGCCGGTATAGGTGCCTATTTCCAGAATACGCCGCGGCGTCAACATACGGCAGAACATTTTCAATATTCTGCCTTGTAGATGACCCGATAGCATTCTCGGGCGTAAAAGGTTTACGTTAGCATCACGGCATAAGGAAGTAAGCAGATCGCTTTCTTCATCTATGTGTGATAAAATATAGCCTTCTAGCGCCTCCTGATTCATTGTTGTTCGTTAAAGGTAGGTAGTGAATAGCTGTTTTGAGCATTCAAAACTTTGCCTACATTGTTGATTTCAAGGAATGATGTTCCTCCTCCTTCACCAAAGCTTCCGCTTAAGTAGGCAAACATATCGTTGCTAGTCAGACGGCCACTTTTCTTTAACTCATTCAACGCATCGAAGAAATAGCCACGACGACTGTCTTTCCAAGGTTGGTAAACAGCCCACACGCCGTATGAGAGAGCAAGCAAACGCATTACTCGTTCATTGTAGCATATTGCATACACCGTAGGAGTACCACGGAAAGCAGCCAAATAGCGGGCAGTTCTTCCGGTAAAGCTATCTGTTACGATGGCTTTAACATGCAGTTTAGAAGAAGTCTTAACGGCTTGTTTTGCTAAGTAAGAAGTAACATCCAAGTCGTTGCCTTCGATAGGTACACGAATATCGTTGGCTGCTAATTTTGTCTTTTCAGCTTCACGAGCCACCTTCGTCATAGTCTGCACAGCTTCGAGCGGATATTTACCGTAAGCAGTTTCACCACTAAGCATCAATGCATCTGTACGATAATAGATTGCATTGGCGATATCGGTTACTTCGGCACGTGTAGGACGAGGGTTATTGATCATTGAGTGAAGCATCTGTGTAGCTACGATCACCGGTTTCTTAACTTCCACACACTTACGGATAATCATACGTTGGATGCCAGGAATCTTTTCTGCCGGTACTTCGATTCCCAAGTCACCGCGGGCAATCATGATACCATAAGCAGCTTCCAAGATTTCATCGATATTATCAACACCTTCTTGATTTTCGATCTTAGCGATGATCTTGATTGGACTGTTGTGCTCATCCAAAATGCGTTGAATATCTAATACGTCTTGTTTGTTGCGAACGAAAGAGTGAGCTATGAAGTCAACATCGTTTTCAATACAGAATAGGATGTTCTTACGGTCTTTTTCTGTCAACGAAGGCAAGTTGATACGTACACCCGGCACATTCACACTTTTACGGCTACCCAATGTTGCATCGTTCAATACTTCACAAATCAAGTGGTCGGCATGTTTCTCGATTACTCTCAAGTCCAGGTCTCCATCGTCAATCAACATCTCGCTACCAACGCTTATGTCGTTTACAAAGTTTTGGTATGAAACGCTGATGCATTCGTGAGTAGTTTCAATGTTAGGGTTACCTACCACTTTAACTAATTCTTTAGTCTTGAATTGGATAGGAGCCTTGGCGGTTGTCGTACGTACTTCCGGTCCTTTTGTATCCACAAGGATAGCAATACGGTTAGAAACCGCACGAGTGTTATCTATTACGCGTCTAAATCCTTCTTCATTCATGTGTGCCGTGTTTAAACGCACGACATTCATTCCGGCCTTATAAAGTGAATCGATAAAATCTACATCACAACGTTGGTCAGAAATAGTAGCAACAATCTTCGTATGCTTTAACATATACCTTAATAAATTAATCTATTGTTTATATATACCAAAAATATACCATCACCTTGTCTCTTACTGAAATGCCTCAAGGGCAAGGCGGTATGAATTCATTCCAAAGCCAAGGATCACTCCTTTGCATGCGGCCGAGATGAGAGAAACATGACGAAAGGCTTCGCGGGCATGTACGTTAGAGATATGCACCTCGATTACCGGAGTTTCGACAGATTTGATTGCGTCATGCAGGGCGACAGATGTGTGCGTGTATGCTCCCGCATTAAGGATAATCCCATCGAAATCAAAGCCCACTTCGTGAATTTTGTTAATCAACTCACCTTCAATGTTGCTTTGATAATAGTAAATTTCACAATCCGGGTATAAGCCACGCAATTCATTCAGATAAGCCTCAAATGAAGTGTTACCGTAGACTGTGGGTTCTCTTTTACCCAGCAGATTGAGGTTAGGCCCGTTAATAATCTGAATCTTCTTCATCTTTAAAGAAATGTAAGTTTATTATCTTTGTCTTAACCTATCCGTGGTAAGGCAAAAATACGGCACAAAGGTAATGATTTTATTTTGATTGTTTGAACAAATGATAGAGAAACAATGGTCCCTCATATAGATATTATCAATAAGTATAAGGCTTATCTTCAATTAGAAAAGTCTTTATCCGGCAATTCGATAGACGCTTATCTAACCGACTTGGATAAGCTGTTACTCTATGTTGGAGCCGAAAATAAAGATTATAAGAATATTTCTTACGAAGACTTGCAGCATTTTGTGGCCGGTTTGCGTGATTTGGGCATTCATCCCCGCTCGCAAGCACGGATAATTTCCGGAATCAAATCCTTCTACCGTTATCTACTACTGGATGGGTATATCGATAAAGACCCGACTGAACTGCTCGAATCTCCCAAAATAGGTATGAGAATTCCGGAGGTGCTGACTGAACAGGAAATCAATGATATCCTTGATACAATCGATTTATCCAAGCCGGAAGGTCAGCGAAACAGGGCTATGCTCGAGGTTCTCTACAGTTGCGGGCTACGTGTTTCAGAGTTGACCTCCTTACGCTATTCCGATGTGTACTTCGAAGATGAATTTATTCGCGTAGAAGGGAAGGGGAGCAAACAAAGACTGGTGCCCATTTCAGAGACGGCCATACGCGAGATACGGAACTATCTGTATGACAGAAATCTGGTAAACGTAAAGAAAGGTTTTGAAGATATCCTGTTTTTGAGTCGTAGAGGAACGGCGCTATCTCGTATCATGGTGTTTCATGTAATCAAACAGCAAGCCGAGCTGGCGGGTATCAAGAAAAATGTAAGTCCCCATACCTTCCGCCATTCGTTTGCCACGCATTTGCTTGAGGGAGGAGCTAATCTGCGAGCCATACAAGATATGTTGGGGCATGAAAATATAGCCACAACAGAGATTTATACGCATATTGACCGCGAAATGCTTCGCCGCGAAATACTGGAACACCATCCCCGCAGCAAGAAAATTGATAGTAATTTTTGACAAAACCAAATCAATATAACCCATTTAAGTGATGAGTGTGCTTGATGGGCTGTTTAAGTTGTTTGCCGTCTGACGTGTTGATGTTTGGATAGTAACGGGAAGTCTAACAATTATCAAGACGAGTGAAAAAAGAATATCTAGCAATAAGCTTATTTACATTACTATGGTTTAATAATAGCACAGTATGTTTTTCTAAAATCTCCCTGATGTTTTTCTTTTTCCATATATATAGAAAAACTTTACTATATATGTAGAAAAACTTTACCACATATATGGAAATAGAAAAAGACAAGGATGTTTATTAAAAAACATACCTATCAAATAATAGAATGACCCCTATCAATTTTATAATTCGTTGAAAGGGGTGGAATCTATACCGGGAGTATTTTGCTCTGCCTGTGATTTAGACTATTAAAATATTCGATTGTTTGCAAGAAGTGAAGATGATAATTTTATTTTGTTGACAATATTTAAGAATAGGAGCCTATTCTTTTGACTACAATCAACTTATTTACGTTAAAAAAATTACATTTTGGCAGGCTTATTCTAAACATGGGTTAAAAATTGAGCGATTGAAGAAATTTTTCTTTAATTGATTCTTTGTTTCGGTAATTTATAGTACATTTGTTCCGCGGTTAACAAGAAAGCTTGAGAGCGATTGAAAACCTTGATATGTCGTTTCTTACGATATACATATTAAAATAGAGAGAGAGAAAAGTTATATAAGTAGTAATTAATTAAATTAAAAGCGTAATGGCTAATTTAGATTTAAGCAAGTACGGAATCGTTGGTGATTTCGAAATTGTACACAATCCTTCTTACGAAGTATTGTTCCAGGATGAAATGAATCCTGCTAATCAAGGTTTCGAAAAAGCAAAATTAACCAAGAGTGGTGCAACAGCTGTTTACACAGGTAAGTTCACAGGTCGTTCTCCTAAAGACAAATATTTTGTTAAGGATGACGTAACTAAAGATACTTTGTGGTGGGATGGCGTAATCAACCGCCCATGTTCAAAAGAAGCATTTGACTATTGTAAGAGTAAAGTTGTAGCTCAACTTTCACAAGCTAAAAAATTATACGTAGTTGATACATTCTGCGGAACAAACGAAGATACTCGTATGAAAGTTCGTTTCATCGTTGAAGTTGCTTGGCAAGCTCACTTTGTAACAAACATGTTCATCCGTCCTTCACACTACGAATTGGCTAACTATGGCGAACCTGATTTCGTATGCTTGAACGGTTCAAAAACTACAAACGACAAATGGCAAGAATTCGGATTGAACTCTGAAAACTTCACATTGTTCGATTTGACAGAAAAAATGCAAGTTATCGGTGGTACTTGGTATGGTGGTGAAATGAAGAAAGGTATCTTCTCATTGATGAACTACTACTTGCCATTGAAGGGTATCGCTTCTATGCACTGTTCAGCTAACGTGGGTAAAGATGGTGACGTAGCTATCTTCTTCGGTCTTTCAGGAACAGGTAAAACTACTCTTTCTGCAGACCCAAAACGTTACTTAATCGGTGACGACGAACACGGATGGGATGACCACGGAGTATTCAACTACGAAGGTGGTTGCTATGCAAAGGTTATCAACTTGAGCGAAGAAAACGAACCAGATATCTGGAGAGCTATCCGTCGTGACGCTTTATTGGAAAACGTAACAGTTGACGATGAAGGTAACATCGATTACGCTGATGGTTCAACAACTGAAAACACACGTGTTTCTTACCCAATTCATCACATCAACAAGATCGTTCTTCCTTCACGTGCAGGTCACGCTGACAAGATCATCTATCTTTCTGCTGATGCATTTGGTGTATTGCCTCCAGTTTCAATCTTGGATGACAATCAAGCACAATATCACTTCCTTTGCGGATTTACTTCAAAATTAGCTGGAACTGAACGTGGTATTACTGAACCAGTACCTTCATTCTCTCCTGCATTCGGTGAAGCATTCTTGACTTTACACCCAACTATGTATGCTAAACGTCTTGTTGAAAAGATGAACCAACACAATGGTAAAGCATATTTGGTTAACACAGGTTGGAACGGAACCGGCAAACGTATCTCTTTGAAGGATACTCGCGCTATCATCGATGCTATCATCGACGGTTCAATCGAAAAAGCAGAAAAAGTTCATATTCCAATTATGAACTTGACTATCCCTGCTAAATTGAATAATGTTTCTGATATCCTTGACCCACGTAGCACTTATGCTGATGTTGCTGAATGGGAAAAGAAAGCTAAGCAATTGGCTGGTATGTATATCGAAAACTTCAAACAATACTGCGATAACGATGCAGCTCTTGCTCTTGTTTCTGCAGGTCCTCAATTGTAATTATAAGTTACATATCATAGAAAACGTGGCGGATTTTTCCGTCACGTTTTTTTATTTATAAAACGGATGATTTTTGCTTATAAGTTCTATTTGTTAAATATTATTTATATCTTTAACCCCAAATGCTTAAATGATAAAATAAAACTTGTGTTGAAGAACTGTTTATTGGTTTTCTGCTTGCTACTTTGTGTTTGTTCCTGTGGTAACAATAAAACCTATAAGGTAGAAGGTAAACTGACGAATCTGCAAGATCAGTTGGTGCATATAGTTTATGAAGGTAGTGGAGACCGCGTGATGGACTCCATCACATGTACATCTCCTGGAAAATTCAAATTTGAACTAGATCAGGAAGGATTCAACTTTGCTACCCTTTATTTTGAAGATCGCACAAAGTATATCACCGTATTTCTGGAACCTAAACAAAAAGTCGTTATAACGGGAGACATTACTTATCCGCAACTTGTCCAAGTCAAAGGTGGCCGAATCAATGATAAGCTTACTGATTTCTATAAGAAAAATGCCGCATTAATAAAAGACCAGATCGATTGGGCTAAAGCAATGGCAGAAGCAAACGATGTTTCCGGAAGTTCGGACATCCTGTCTAAATTGACAAATGTAAGGCATCAGATAGAAGAGTCTGCATTAGCTTATATCTGTGACCATCCGAAAGAAGCAGCATCAGCCGTACTGATTCAAACCTATTTTATTACTCCCGACGATACTCGTAAACTGGATGAACTTTTGGCTGTGCTTAGTCCCGAGTTGAATGATTTTTTCTTGGTGAAAGAGATGGCCGAATATAGTACGCGCGCCAAACGTACTGCTTTAGGTGCAGAAGCGCCGGATTTTTCGGTAAAGAATATATATGGTAAGCCATTTGCGCTAGACTCTCTGAAGTCAACCTATAAAATACTCGCTTTTATTGCCCCTTGGTGTGAGATGTGCCAGACAGATATATTGCATCTTGACAAAGTGGCAACAAACTACAAGGAAGACAAACTCGAAATCTTATTGGTTAGTCTGGATGACAATCCCAATGAAGTAAGAGACTTTCTTAAGCAGGATTCAATCAAGTGGAACGTAGTAACAGACTCAGCAAATCAAGCTGCTATGCTGTTTGATCTTTACAATGTAAGTGCGTTGCCACGTTGTTTCCTAATAGATGAAGAAGATAAAATTATACTTAAAACAGATAATGGAGCCGAAATAACACAAATACTTGGCAATTTACTAGGGACAGAATAACATTTTACTAACAAATAAACCAACCCCTTAATTATGCTTGTAAAATCTTATGCTGCAGCAGTGCAGGGTATATCAGCTACTATTGTTACAATCGAAGTCAACTGTACAAAAGGAATTCATTTCTACTTGGTTGGACTGCCCGATGTGGCCGTCAGAGAGAGTCATGAGCGTATAATTTCTGCGTTTCAAGTGACGGGTTATGAATTTCCTCGTCGTCGGATAGTTGTGAATATGGCTCCGGCCGATATTCGTAAGGAAGGATCTGCCTATGATTTGCCATTGGCTATGGGAATTCTTGCCGCAGCAGAAGTAATCGATCCGGAAAGGTTGGGACAATATATGATGATGGGCGAACTTTCGATGGATGGCAGCCTCCAGCCGGTGAAAGGCATACTTCCCATTGCCCTAAAAGCACGCGAAGAAGGGTTTAAAGGCCTTATTGTCCCTAAGCAGAATGCACGTGAAGCAGCTGTAGTTGAAGGACTCGAAGTTTACGGAGTCGATACAATTAAAGAAGTGATCGATTTTATCAACAAGAAAAAGGAACTTGAGCGTACCGTGGTCAATATTGAAGAGGAATTTTATAAGCTACAATTTAACGATGAGCTGGACTTTTGCGATGTGAAAGGGCAAGAGAATGTAAAAAGAGCATTGGAAGTAGCAGCCGCCGGAGGACACAACCTGTTGATGATTGGTGCTCCGGGAAGCGGAAAGTCAATGTTGGCTAAGCGACTCCCCTCAATTTTGCCCCCATTTACCCTTCAAGAATCTCTGGAAACGACAAAAATCCATTCTGTAGCCGGAAAAATAGACAAGGGTATGTCTCTCATGTCCCAACGGCCATTTCGCTCGCCGCATCATACGATTTCAAATGTGGCCATGGTTGGCGGTGGAGCTTATCCGCAGCCGGGAGAAATCAGTTTGGCGCACAATGGCATTCTTTTTCTGGATGAGCTTCCTGAATTCAATAGGAGCGTCTTAGAGGTGATGCGTCAACCGTTGGAGGATCGGAATATCACTATTTCAAGGGCACGCTTTGCCGTGGATTATCCGGCTAGCTTTATGCTGATAGCTTCGATGAATCCGTGTCCCTGCGGTTTTTATAATCATCCTGACCGTCCTTGTGTATGTTCGCCGGGGAGTGTACAGAAATATATGAATCGTATTTCCGGTCCATTGCTTGACCGTATAGATATTCAGATAGAAATTGTACCCGTGCCGTTTGAGAAAATTTCGGAACAACGACCTTCTGAGCAAAGCTGTTTTGTACGTGAGCGTGTAGTCAAAGCTCGGATGAGGCAGGAAGAACGATTTAAATCATGTGAAGGAGTCTACTGCAATGCACAGATGAGTTCAAGATTACTCCGTCAATATGCTTGTCCGGATGAGGCGGGGCTTATGCTGCTTAAAAATGCAATGAGTAAATTGAACCTTTCAGCTCGCGCCTACGATCGGATATTGAAAGTTTCCCGGACGATTGCCGACCTAGAAGGTGTTGATCATATTGAAGCCCGGCATTTAGCCGAAGCCATCAATTACAGAAGCCTTGATAGAGAAAGTTGGGGGATGTAGAAAGTGACTTTTATGACAACAGTTTTGCTAAAAAAAACATACCTTTGTGCCTCAAATAGATAACAAGAAGTATGGAGAAGCAATTCAAAAGAACACTGATTACAACAGCATTACCTTATGCAAACGGTCCTGTTCATATCGGACACTTGGCTGGTGTTTATGTACCTGCTGATATTTATGCACGTTACCTCAGACTTAAAGGTGAGGAGGTCTTGATGATAGGTGGCTCTGACGAGCATGGCGTGCCTATTACAATACGTGCGAAGAAAGAAGGAGTAACGCCCCAAGATGTGGTTGACCGTTATCATAATATAATCAAACAATCTTTTGAGGATTTCGGAATCACTTTCGATATCTATTCGCGTACAACTTCAGCTACGCATAGACAAGTAGCATCTGACTTTTTCCGTAAGCTTTATGATAAAGGTGAGTTTATTGAAAAAACGAGCGAACAATATTACGATGAAGAAGCCAAGCAGTTTTTGGCTGATCGCTATATAATGGGAACTTGCCCACACTGTAAAAATGAACATGCCTATGGCGACCAGTGTGAAGCTTGTGGAACGTCACTTAACCCGACCGACCTGATCAATCCTAAATCAACGATTAGTGGTAGCGTTCCTGTGATGAAAGAAACGAAACACTGGTATCTTCCCCTTGATAAGCATGAACCATTCTTGCGTCAATGGATTTTGGAAGAACATAAAGAATGGAAGCCCAATGTATATGGTCAATGTAAGAGTTGGTTGGATATGGGACTTCAGCCACGTGCTGTAAGCCGTGACCTAGACTGGGGTATTCCTGTCCCCGTTGAAGGAGCAGAAGGTAAAGTGCTTTATGTATGGTTTGATGCGCCTATCGGTTATATCTCAAATACAAAAGAATTACTGCCCGATACGTGGGAAACTTGGTGGAAAGATCCGGAAACAAAAATTGTTCATTTCATCGGAAAAGACAATATCGTATTCCATTGTATCGTATTCCCGGCTATGCTAAAGGCCGAAGGCTCGTTCTGCCTTCCGGAAAATGTACCGGCCAACGAATTCCTGAATCTGGAAGGTGACAAAATATCTACTTCACGCAACTGGGCTGTATGGTTGCATGAATATTTGATAGACCTGCCGGGCAAACAGGATGTGTTGCGTTATGTATTGACTGCAAACGCTCCGGAAACAAAAGATAATGACTTTACTTGGAAAGATTTCCAAGCACGCAATAACAATGAGTTGGTAGCTATCCTCGGAAACTTTATCAACCGTGCATTGGTGCTGACCGAAAAATATTTTGACAGCAAGGTGCCTGTAGCCGGAGAGCTAACGGAGTATGACCTACAGACGCTCAAGGATTTTGCAAATGTGAAGGAAGATGTTGAACGGTTGTTGGATACCTATCATTTCCGTGATGCACAAAAAGAAGCGATGAACCTGGCACGTATCGGTAACAAGTATTTAGCAGATACAGAACCTTGGAAATTGGCGAAAACTGATATGGAGCGAGTGGGTACAATCTTGAATATCTCTCTGCAAATTGCAGCGAATTTGGCTATTGCTTTCGAACCATTCCTTCCTTTCAGCATGGATAAGCTAAATAAGATGCTAAACGTAGAGCCTTTAGGATGGGATCGCTTAGGTGCAACTGATTTGTTGCCGGCCGGACATCAATTGGGGAAATCAGAGTTGCTGTTTGAAAAGATTGAAGACAGTGTAATTGAAGCACAAATTCAGAAACTGCTGGATACGAAAAAAGCGAACGAAGAAGCAAATTATAAAGCAAATCCTATTCGAGCTAATATTGAATTTGATGATTTTACAAAATTAGATATTCGTGTAGGAACCGTATTGGAATGTACAAAAGTGCCGAAAGCGGATAAATTATTGCAATTTAAAATAGATGACGGACTCGAAACCAGAACGATCGTTTCGGGAATCGCTAAATTTTATAACCCGGAAGAATTAGTAGGAAAACAAGTTTGCTTTATTGCAAACCTTGCTCCGCGAACACTGAAGGGTATCGTTTCACAAGGCATGATCCTTTCGGCAGAAGATGCTGACGGCAAATTGGCCGTGATAACTCCTGAAAAGGTGGTGAAGCCGGGAAGTGAAGTGAAATAACAATCTGCGTATACAAATGTCAGAACAAAAAATACAAATGGTAGACTTGCAAAAGCAGTATCAACGCATTAAGACTGAAGTTGATACTGCTGTGCAGTCTGTTATTGCCGGAGGGGCTTATATTAATGGCCCTCAGGTGAAAGAATTTACCGCTCAGTTCGGTGAATATTTGGATGTTCCGTATGTCATCCCCTGTGCTAACGGAACAGACGCCTTGCAAATTGCCTTGATGGCACTGAGTCTGAAGCCTGGTGATGAGGTTATCGTGCCGGCATTTACTTATGCTGCAGCTGCAGAGGCGATTGCATTGCTTGGATTGGTCCCAATCCCTGTTGATGTAGATGCAAAAACATTCAATATAGATCCTTCGAAAATTGAATTGGCCATTTCGCGTCAGACAAAAGCCATGATTGTAGTCCATTTGTTCGGGCAGGTATGCGATATGGAAAGCATTCAGGCTATTGCCAAGAAATATAAATTATTCCTGATTGAAGACAATGCTCAGTCGACCGGTGCGGAATACATCTTCAAGGATGGTAGCAGGAAAAAGGCCGGTACAATCGGAGATATCGGTACAACTTCCTTCTTCCCGACAAAGCCACTCGCTTGTTTTGGTGATGGAGGAGCTATAATGACCTCGAATCCGGAATTGGCCGAACGCTGCCGGATGATCACTTTACATGGACAAAATCAAAAGTACCATCATAAAATAATCGGATGTAATTCTCGTTTAGACACTATACAAGCAGCTGTGCTCAGTGTAAAGCTTCGGTATATGGACGTGTTTACAGCCTCTCGTGTGGAGAAGGCTAAATTGTATGATGAACACCTTGGCTTTGTAAGTGACGTAGCTACACCGTTTCGCGTAGGATATTCTACGCATGTGTATCACCAATATACCTTGCTGATACAGAATGGCAAACGGGATGAGCTGCAAGCTTGGCTTAAGGATAAAGGGGTGCCCTCTTTTGTTTATTATCCACTTCCATTACATCAACAAGAAGCTTTCAGATGGTGTATACGAATGTCAATGGAGTTGACGGAATCAGAGAAACTTTGTAAATCAGTTCTGTCATTGCCAATTCATTCGGAATTGACGGAAGAAGAGCAATTATACATTATCGATACGGTAAAGAACGGCATGGCTGCTATACGTTGAAAGAGTATAAAAAGTCATGGAAGAAAAAAGGAAAATTAGATTTGCCGTTGTAGGTTGTGGTCATATAGGTAAACGCCACGCAGAAATGATCACCCGTGAAGCGGGTGCAGAGTTAGTTGCTCTTTGCGACATTCGTTCAATTAATGAATTAGGTATCGATGCTTATCAGGTTCCTTTTTTCCAAAGTATAGATTCGCTTCTGTCTTCTGGATTAGCTATTGATGTAATTAATATATGTACACCCAATGGGCTGCATGCTTCCATGGCTATTGATGCGATAAAAAGCGGGCATCATGTCGTTTTGGAAAAACCCATGGCGCTCACACTTTCTGATGCCGAACAAGTCGTTTATACTTCCCTGAAATATAGTAAACAGGTATTCTGTGTGATGCAGAATCGATATTCTCCGCCTTCTGTCTGGATTAAAGAAATGGTAGAACAAGGTAGGTTAGGCAAGATCTATATGGTTCAGCTTAACTGCTATTGGAATAGAGACGGCCGTTATTATAAAGCGGGAGGCTGGCATGGTGATGCTAGGTTAGATGGAGGAACCCTATTTACCCAATTCTCACATTTTATAGACATCTTGTATTGGCTGTTTGGCGATATCTGCAATATAAAGGCTCGTTTCGCTGATTTTAACCATCAAACGCTTACGGATTTTGAAGACTCCGGTCTGGTGACCTTTGATTTTGTAAATGGAGGAATAGGTTGTCTCAATTATTCTACTGCTGTATGGGATAAAAATATGGAAAGTAGTATGTTGATAGTCGCTGAGAATGGAAGCGTGAAGATTGGCGGACAGTATATGAATGAGGTAGAATATTGTCATGTAAAAGATTATTCCATGCCGGAGTTGGCTCCTACCAATCCGGGTAATGACTATGGGCCTTACAAAGGCTCAGCGCAGAATCATAATTTTGTGATTCGTAATGTACTGAATGTTTTATCCGGTCAGTCAAGCGAAACTATCACAACGAATGTACTCGAAGGGATGAAGGTTGTAGACATCATACAACGAATTTACGCCCAGAAATAAACAGTTTTTATCTCATATAAACTTTTTTGAAAACTAATTAGTGTTTATTATATGTTTGAAAACACAAATTAGCAATTTGGGTATTGACAGAAATAAAAACTACCGTAACTTTGCATCGTGGTTTTTTCATAATAGTATTAGATTTAAGGTTAACAAAGTTGGTTAGGGGTTGTCGTGAGACAGCCTTTAATTGTTTTATAAGGTTTGTAGTTAATTTAGCTTCGCTTTTGTCCTCCCTAATTGCTCTTTTTATTTTATGCCGGTTATGGATAATTCATATTAATTCTGCTTGAAGGTAGACGTATCTGACTATATTTGGTTTTTAATCACTAGTAAAAACTAAATTTAAGGTATTGCCTATGAATAAAATCCCTGTTCCTGTGATTGAATCGGCTTTACGTAAAAAGCCAGTCAAGATGCCTGAGGAAATATACCAAGCAAGCGGTATTTCTATTTTTGGCAAACGGTTAAAGTCACTGGTCTTCACAACGGATTTGGCAATTATTAAAAATAATAATGCCGATGGAGTCATTGCTGTTTATCCTTTTACCCCTCAGATAGCCATAAATCAGGCCATGATAGAGATTTCTCCAACGCCTGTGTTCTGTGGTGTAGGGGGAGGGATAACAAGCGGTCAACGTTCGATTGATATTGCAATTAATGCTGAGTTGACCGGTGCGTATGGTGTAGTGCTGAATGCTCCAACACCAAATGAACTAATCTCAGAAATGAAGTTGAGGCTGGATATACCGATAGTAATAACAGTGGTATCCGAAAAAGAAGATGTTGAAGCGAGAATTAAGGCCGGAGTATCAATTTTAAATGTATCAGGAGGTGCGAATACGACTCAGATAGTGCGTAATATTAGGATGAAATTTCCGGAGTTTCCAATTATTGCGACCGGAGGGCCTACTCCTGACAGTATTTTGCGAACGATTGAAGCCGGAGCGAATATGATTACGTATACACCGCCGACTACAGGTGAGTTGTTTTCAGTGATTATGGATGCTTATAGAGAGAAGCTATAAAAAAATCGGGACATGCATTTTGCATGTCCCGGTCTTGTTTCTTAGTAATTTTCCTTCATCGGTTCGAAGTAAGCTTGTGGATGCTCGCAAGCAGGACACATCTTCAATGCTTTCTTTCCTTTATAGAGGTAACCACAGTTGCGGCATTGCCATACGATTTCTTCGTCACGTTCGAAAGCTTTACCTTCTGTAAGATTAGCTAGCAACTTACGATAACGTCTTTCGTGCTCAGCTTCTACGGTAGCAATCATGCGGAATGCTACGGCAATTTTCTTGAATCCTTCTTCTTCTGCAATTCTTGCGAATTCCGGATATAGTTCAGCCCACTCTTCGTTTTCTCCAGCTGCTGCAGCTGCAAGATTATCCATTGTAGTGCCGATCACACCAGCAGGATAAGAAGCTGTGATTTCTACCATGCCACCTTCCAAGAACTTAAAGAATCTTTTTGCGTGTTCTTTTTCTTGTTCGGCAGTTTCCATGAATACGCCTGCTATTTGTTCGTAGCCTTCTTTTTTGGCTATACTAGCAAAAAACGTATAACGTGTTCTTGCTTGAGACTCTCCAGCAAATGCTTTAAGCAAGTTTTGCTCGGTGCGAGTTCCTTTGATACTTTTTTCTTCCATAACACTATAGTATTTAAAATGATATTATTATCGCTAGAATCAAAACACGATTCTCATCGTATTTGAACAAAAATAATCAATTCCTGCCGAACAAGTATATGAATCCAGATAAAATTAATAACAAAACGATATTAATTTTCTGTTTATTCACATAAATTTGGCTCTTTAGTGGCGTTCTGTTTTTTTTATTTCTTTGGGTAGCCAACAGGATTATTCAGCATAGGTACCTGAGAATCTGTTAGATTTAATACTTTCTTCAACCCATCGTTATCCATAGACATACGTGGAACAGTCGATAAGCCTTTACCTGAACAGAAAAGGTTAATATTCTGAGAAACGATTCCAGCATCTAATGCACCCATCTGAAAAGCTCTGTCTCCGAGGTTTGCTCCAAACTTAGCTAAGTCGGATACTAAAACCAATCCTACAGGAGGTGTAGCAGACGCTTGTGTGACACGTGGGTTGGAAATAAGTGCACGGTGGTCGCCCGTAGCAATGCCTTTTAATTTATTTGCGCTGGCATCATAAAGATAAACTCCGTCTTTCATTAAAACATAAATGTCTACATCTTGCTTGTTCATCGCAGATGGTGCTGTGCGTCTTCCGTCCGGTCGATTGATGCCGTTGGCTGCCCATAATAAATCCGAGAGGTCTTGAAGGCTTAGCTCCTTCGAATCAAATTCACGATCCGAATGGCGGTCTGCAAATGCTTGCATGATGGCTTTGCCTCCGGTTTTGTTCGGTGCATTAAGTTGGATGTCATTTGGCTTCTGTGCGAAAGCGAATGATGTAATCGCTAATAATGTCAATAATGAAAAGAACTTACTCATAATAATTAGATGTTAATGTTTACATGTACAAAAATAAAGAAGAGCAATTTTTGTGCAACATCAAAATACAACTTTTATAGAACTTTAATTTACGAAATTGTCGTAGCTATGTTCTTTCCCTTATATTTGTTGAATTGTCTTAAAAATGGGTATTAACAAGTTATTCTTGGATTTATGAAGAAATCTTTCTGTTTGATTATTCTGCTTCTGTGCGCTTTATTTACTTCTTATGCACAGTCAGATAAGGCCGGTTCTTTTCAGGTAAAAGGGCAGGTGGTTGATTCGCTCACAAACGAAACCGTTCCTTATGCGACGTTGAGTATAGCTTTAGCTTCTAACCCTTCAAAGCCGGTTAAACTTTTAGCTTGTGATATAGACGGTAAATTTGAAACTCCCTTAACTCAGGCGGGAAACTATATAGTTACCTTACAATCCATCGGTAAAAGTGCGTCAGTAAAGGC
The DNA here is from genome assembly GCA_023429375.1 of Bacteroidota bacterium. GTDB lineage: Bacteria > Bacteroidota > Bacteroidia > Bacteroidales > Tannerellaceae > Massilibacteroides. The sequence goes on from JAEYVY010000022.1 coordinate 126,549, forward strand.
TTTTTCGCTGAAGGAAGGAAATAAAACGCTGGATCTTGGCACTCTGTATATGCAAGAACAGGCGCAGCAAATAGGAAATGTAACGGTTACAGCGCAAAAACCGCTTGTCAAAGTGGAGATAGATAAATTGACTTATAGTTTGGAAGACGATCCGGAAGCTATCACAAGCAATACATTGGATATGCTGAAGAAGGTACCCATGGTTACCGTAGATGGAGAGGATAAGATTGAACTCAAAGGATCATCGAACTTCAAGATATACATGAATGGTAAACCATCGAACCTGTTGAGTAATAACCCTTCGGAAGTACTAAAAAGTATGCCTGCCAACTCAGTGAAAAATATCGAAGTTATTACTGATCCGGGAGCTAAGTACGATGCCGAAGGGGTGGGAGGTATTATTAATATCATCACAAACCGTAGTGCTTTGGAAGGATATACCGGTTCTGTAAGAGCAAATGCAGGTTCGTTGGGAAGCTATGGCGGAGGTGCTTATATTAGTGCTAAAATCGGTAAGTTAGGTGTGACCGGAGCATTCAATTATTTTGATCGCAATTCTCCTTGGAATGATTATTCTTCTTTTCGCGAAAATTTTAATAATGACGACATTCGTACGATTGATCAAGTCGGACGTAGTAAGTACAAAGGCCCGTTTTTATTTGGTAATCTTGAATTAAGCTATGAAATCGATACGTTAAACCTTTTGAGCCTTTCATTAAACCGTTTTGGTGGTACAAGCAAAAATATTGTCGAGTCAGAGCAGATAACGAAAAATGGACTTAAAGAGATTGTTGAGCAATATATTTTGAATAGCAATTCAAATGCTAATTTTGGATCGACCGACCTAAGTCTCGATTATCAACGTTCAACGAAGAAGAAAGACGAACTGTTTACCGTTTCCTATAAATTCAGTAATAGTCCGAATGATAATGCTAATGAGCGCTTGCTTGAATATCTGATTGGTAATGATAAAGGAAGCATAAGCAACATTCTTCAGGATAACGATGCTTATACAACTGAACATACAGCTCAGGTTGACTATACAACCCCAATTAGGAAGGATCATACGGTTGAGGTTGGCGTTAAATATATCATGAGGCAGAATAATAGTGATACGGAAAACTTTTTCAGAACTGACGGACAAGGCGAATGGACGCAATTACCTCAGAATTCTAACGACCATTTTAATCATACGCAACATATTTATGCCGGTTATGCGGGATACAGTCTGAAAGCAGGAAACTTTGGCTTTAAGACCGGTCTTAGAGCGGAGGGTACGAAGCTAGATGTGGAATATAGAAATTTGCCGGAGCTTAATTTTGACAAAAGCTTGTTCGATATCGTTCCTAACTTGACAACCTCATATATGATTAGTATGGCTCAACAAATCAGATTAGGATATAATTTGCGTATTCAACGTCCAGGTATATGGTACCTGAATCCGTATGTCAATAATATCAATCCGCTTAACATCAGCTATGGTAATCCGGATTTGGAAACAGAAAAAGTACATAACATAACTTTAAACTATAGTTTCTTCAGTAAGAAAGTGAATTTAAATGCCAGCCTGTCTCATTCAGCTAATAATAATTCAATAGAACGGTATACGTTTGTGGATGAAAACGGAGCGGCTAATTCTACTTATGGTAATTTAGGTAAATCGAGAGAAGCAAGCGTATTCACTTACATAAACTGGAGCCCGGTGCCAATGTTCAGATTATATGCCAACGGAAGTGTTGGTTATAGAAAAATAAAAAGTGTAGCATTAGATAGGGAGAATGATGGATTTGAAGGTCGTTTCTTTGCTGGTGCACAAGTGAACTTGCCAAAGGATTTCCGAATCAACTTGAACGGAGGATATGGTTCTTCACGTATCAGACTGCAGTCTGAAGATTCCCCATTCTATTTCCATGGGATAACTTTCAACAAGGATTTTCTGAAAAAGAAACTTACCGTATCACTCTCATGCAATAGTCCATTCCAAAAACACATGAAAATGGAATCGACAACTTACGACACTGAGTTTCTACAAAGATCAATCAATTATTGGTCGACTCGTGAATTCAGAATATCTGTTTCTTACCGATTTGGTAGCTTAAATCAAGCCATTAAGAAAGTAAGAAGAGGTATTTCAAACGATGATGTCAAAGATGGCGAAAGTAATGCCGGTGGAGGAGAAGGTGTCCCCCAATAAGTATAAGTTCTGAAGCGAATAATTAAAGCGCATGAAAAGATGAGGTCTCTATATCGAATGATTAGAGACCTCATCTTTTATTTAAGAGGGAGACTAAATAATACAGTTGAAACCAATTTTTATGCGTTATTGATACAAGTGGTGGGTGTTGTGGTTGTTAATCCTTACTTTTTGTCTTATTTTTGTTTGAATAAATAATAATAATAACACAAATAATGGGAGCATTTAGTAAATTTCCGCGCACGTTTTGGGTAGCCAATGCGATTGAGTTATTCGAACGTTGGGCTTGGTATGGCTTTTATCTTTTATTCGCTAACTACCTTACTGGTTCGTCTGATTTAGGCGGACTTGAGTTTTCACAAAGTCAAAAAGGGCTATTGATGGGATTTGGAACAGGAATCTTGTATTTCCTTCCCATTCTAACCGGTGCGATAGCCGACAGGTATGGCTATAAGAAAGTGCTTTTCCTTGCTTTTTGTATATATACTTCAGCATTTATTTTGCTGCCCATGTTCAAATCATTCACAGCTGTTTTCTTGATGTACTTGTATTTAGCATTAGGGGCAGCTCTGTTCAAACCCGTTATTTCGGCAACTATTGCGAAAACGACAACAGAAGAGACCTCATCCATTGGCTTTGGCATCTTTTATATGATGGTTAATATCGGGGCATTCATAGGTCCGATGGTTACTTTGTTGTTTAAAGGAAGTTCTCACCTTATCTTTTATGTTTCTGCCGGCATCATTGCGCTCAACTTTATCATGTTGTTCTTTTATCAAGAACCGGGAAGAGAAAAAAACAATACCAATGAAAGCCTTTTGAAAACTTTTGCGGGTATATTCAGAAATATGGCAAGTATCGTAAAAGATCTTCGCTTTGTGATTTTCTTGGTCATCATTGCAGGATTTTGGACGATGTACCATCAATTGTTCTTCACATTGCCTGTCTTTATTTCGCAATGGGTCGATACATCTTCATTATATAACTTCTTTGAGACTTATATCCCTTTTTTTAGCACCAATTATAGTCCGGCACCAGGCGTAATGGATGCCGAATTTGTCACCAATTTCGATGCGATGTATATCATCCTGTTCCAGATTATTGTGTCGAGTATTGTGATGAAGATGAAACCGCTCAATTCTATGATTTCAGGCATTCTAGTCTGTTCGATAGGTATGGCCTTGTCTTTTGCTTCACAAAATGTGTTGTTCACGATTGTGGCAATCTTGATTTTTGCATTAGGAGAAATGGCTAGCTCACCTAAAATTACTGAGTATATTGGGCGAATTGCTCCGGCCGATAAGAAAGCATTATACATGGGCTATTCATTTATTCCGGTCTGTATAGGAAATTTCTTTGCGGGTTTTGTTTCAGGAATTGTATATCAAAGAATGTCTGACAAAGTGATGATTGTAAGAGATTATGCGATGCAGCAAGGGTTACATATCCAAGACGGACTGTCTACGAATGCGTATTTTGAAGAAGTGGCTCGTCAGGTTAATCTGACTCCGCAGGAATTGACAAATTTGCTTTGGGACACGTATAATCCTTCTCAGCTATGGATAGTATTGTTAGGCATAGGAGTTGTGGCTGCATTTGCCCTGTTTATTTATAACAGGATGACTTCTAGAACGACTGCTACGGCTTAAGAATGCTTTTTATCAGGATATTGGAGAGTTGATTGGCAGAAAAAGCATACATTTGCACTGTACAATCATCTTATTGGAATGAAGCGTATTTTTTTGATTGGATATATGGGTGCCGGAAAGACAACTGTCGGTAAACAGTTGGCAAGACGTATGGGACTTTCCTTTATTGATCTTGACTTACATATAGAAGCTCGATATCATAAAAATGTACGCAAATTATTTGCCGAAAGAGGCGAAGATGGATTTCGAGAAATAGAGAATAAGATTTTGCATGAAGTTGCCGAATTTGAAGATGTCATAATCTCTACAGGTGGAGGAACACCTTGTTTTTTTGACAATATGGAGTTTATGAATCAACACGGCAAGACAGTATATCTTAAAGTCTCGATAGAGGAATTAGCAAAACGGTTGGAAATTAGTAAGCAAACACGACCAGTTTTGCAAAATAGATCTGGCGAATCACTACTTCGTTTTATAGATGATAGTATTAAGCAACGCGAAGTCTTTTATAAGCAGGCATCTATTGTGTTTGATGCCGAGCATATGATGACTGAGTCCGATGTGCAGGCGATTGTCTCTGCATTAGAACGATTATTAAACTAATTATGAAACAACACAGGATACAAACACAGGGAGCATACATTCCTCAGGAATTACTTGAAGAATTGCGAAGGGTGAGCAACCGATTGTTGATAGGTATCCCCAGAGAACTTGATCCGGATGAACGACGTCTAGCTTTAACACCTGAAGCTGTAGGCGTCCTGGTTGAATGTGGTCACCGTGTGTTGGTTGAATCGAACGCAGGTTTGGGTATTAATTACTCGGATAATCATTTTGCTGAAGCCGGAGCTGAAATTGTTGCTTCACCTATTGAAGTCTATCAAGCTGACTTAATATTAAAAATACTTCCTCCATTACCTTCCGAGGTGGCACTTATGAAACCTCGATCTACGATATTCTCAATGATACAGTTTAATCTATTTTCAGCGGCTTCTTATGAGGGGCTGATGCAAAAGCGCATCAATGCATTTGCATATGAACTGATTACAGATGAGAGTCTTCGGGCGCCCGTTTTAAATGTCATTTCGGAAATTGAAGGAACTTCTTCAGTCATGATTGCTGCTGAGTTATTGAGCAACACAAAAGGGGGTAAAGGAATTTTGCTGGGCGGTATACCGGGTATACCTCCTACTGAAGTGATTATTATTGGTGCCGGCAATGCCGGGACTGTAGCTGCACGAGCTGCTTTAGGGCTGGGTGCAACCGTGAAAGTGTTTGATGATGATATTGATAAGTTACGTTCGCTGCAACAAGTCTTAGGACAGAATGTATATACATCCAATTTCCATCCTAATGTGTTGCGCAACGCTTTTGCCGGTGCTGATGTAGTCATTGGTGCCATGCGCTATATAAATTCACGCCGACGTTATGTTATTTCGGAAGAATTGATTCAACTGATGAAGAAGGGAGCCTTGATTATTGATTTAAGAGTCAATCAAGGAGGATGTTTTGAAACAACCTGTTGTCTCTCACATTCAGATCCTGAAGTTTTTGAACAATTTGGGGTGTTACATTATTGTAAACCTAATATTAGTAATCATGTTGCGCGAACCACATCCATGGCATTTAGTAATATATTAACGCCATTGATTACTCTTTTGGGAGATATGGGAACAATACAGACGGCTATTAAGGCTGATGTATGTTTTAGATCAGGAATTTACATGTATTGTGGTAAACCCGTGAACAATTATGTGTCAAATCATTTTAATTTATTATCAAACAACTTAGATATTTATTTATCAGCTTTTTGAATTGTGAAATGCAAATTATTATAAAGTTATGGCAGAACAAACAAAAGTCACAACCCTGGATAAAGTGGTCGTGCGTTTCTCGGGAGACTCGGGAGACGGAATGCAATTGACGGGAACGATTTTTTCAACGCTGTCGGCTATATTCGGGAATGAAATTTCTACATTTCCAGATTTTCCGGCAGAGATTCGTGCGCCCCAGGGGACGCTTAGTGGAGTCTCAGGTTTCCAAGTACATTTAGGTTCAAGGAAAGTATTTACTCCAGGAGATAAAGCCGATGTATTGGTTGCAATGAATCCGGCTGCATTAAAAGTCAATGTCGAGATTTTAAAACCAAATTCAATTGTTATCATTGATTCTGATTCATTTAAACCAAATGATCTTAGTAAAGCGAAATTTACCACTGATGATCCATTTGCTGAATTAGGACTAAAAGGAATACAATTGGTCTCTGCTCCCATCTCAACGATGGTAAAGGAAAGTCTGGCGGATTCAGGATTAGATAATAAGTCAGCACTACGTTGTAAAAATATGTTTGCTTTAGGGCTTGTTTGTTGGCTATTCGAACGTCCTCTTGAAGAAGCAATGCATCTGCTTAAGAATAAGTTTGCCAAAAAACCAACTATAGCCGAAGCAAATATTAAGGTGCTTATTGACGGTTATAATTTTGGTCATAATACGCATGCAACTGTTTCAACTTATCGCATCGAAGGGAAAAAGGCAGAACCTGGATTCTATACAGATATAAATGGAAATACAGCTACTTCTTATGGACTTATAGCAGCTGCAGAAAAGGCAGGTATGCAACTGTTCTTAGGAAGTTATCCTATTACTCCGGCTACTGATATTTTGCATGAACTTTCAAAAAGAAAAGAATTAGGCGTAAAAGCAATTCAGGCTGAAGATGAAATTGCAGGTATCTGTACCGCCATCGGAGCAAGCTTTGCTGGAAATCTGGCAGCTACATCAACGTCTGGCCCTGGTTTGGCATTAAAGAGTGAAGCGATTGGCTTGGCTGTTATTGCTGAATTGCCTTTAGTTGTTATCGATGTACAACGCGGTGGTCCATCCACAGGTATGCCAACAAAGAGCGAACAGACTGACTTGATGCAAGCCCTTTACGGACGAAACGGCGAAAGCCCAATCGTTGTAATTTCTGCTACAACTCCTACCGACTGTTTTGATGCTGCCTATTGGGCAGGAAAGATTGCCGTTGAGCATATGACTCCGGTTATCTTGTTGACCGATGGATTTATTGCAAATGGTTCGTCTGCATGGAGAATTCCGGACTTAGATACGTATCCAGACATCAAGCCTCAGTATGCAACAGAATACAAAGGAGAAGAAGCATGGAAACCTTATCGCAGAAACGAAGAAACAGGCGTTCGCTATTGGGCAACCCCAGGAATGGAAGGCTTCGAACACCGCATTGGAGGTTTGGAAAAAGACTATAATACAGGTGCAATATCCACAAATCCGGATAATCACCAACGCATGGTCAATGCTCGCCAAGCGAAAATTGATAAAATAGCAGATTATATTCCAGAACTCGAAGTGGTTGGTAATGAAGATGCTGACTTGCTTATTGTGGGATGGGGTGGAACTTACGGTCACTTGTACGAAGCAATGGAAGACTTGCATGAAAATGGTAAGAAAGTAGCTTTGGCTCACTTTAAATTTATTAGTCCTCTTCCTAAGAATACAGTCGACGTACTTACAAAATATAAGAAAGTAGTAGTTGCTGAACAGAACACAGGACAGTTTGCAAGCTATCTGCGTGGAAAAATCCCCGGATTTACTCCTTACCAGTTCAACCGTGTCAAAGGACAACCTTTCAATGTTGCAAGATTAGTTGAGGAGTTAACTAAAATAATGGAGGCATAATTTATGGAAACAGTAGAAATCAAATATCAAGCAAAAGATTATAAAAGCGACCAGAACGTACGTTGGTGTCCAGGTTGCGGAGACCATGCTGTGTTGAACTGCCTCCACAAAGCGATGGCCGAATTGAATGTTCAACCAAAGAATATGGCAGTTATCTCAGGGATCGGATGTTCGTCACGTCTGCCTTACTATATGAACACGTACGGTTTCCACACTATTCACGGACGTGGTGCCGCTATAGCAACCGGAGTGAAAGTAGCCAATCCCGATTTAAATGTCTGGTTGATTACAGGAGACGGTGACTGTCTGGCTATTGGTGGTAATCACTTTATCCATGCTGTACGTAGAAATGTAGATATCAATATTGTCCTATTCAACAACCGTATTTATGGTTTGACAAAGGGACAGTATTCACCTACTTCAGAACGTGGATTTGTGTCAAAGAGTTCACCTTACGGAACAGTAGAAGATCCGTTTGTGCCAGCAGAATTAGCTTTCGGTGCAAGGAGCAATTTCTTTGCACGTACAATTGATGTCGACTTAAAGAATACAACTGCAGTCTTAGCTGAATCAGGACGTCATAAAGGAACATCAATTGTTGAAGTATTGGTTAACTGTGTCATCTTTAATGATGGTATCCACAAAGACGTTACAGATAAAGATTATCGTGCTGAACGGACTGTATTCTTACGCCATGGCGAAAAAATGATTTTCGGTAAAGCTGGTGATAAAGGACTAGTGCTCGATGGCCTTAAGCTCAAAGCCGTTACTATCGGACAAGATGGATATACGCTTGATGACATTTTGGTTCATGATGCACACGAACAAGATCCTACATTGCAGACCATGCTGTCGATGATGGATAATGAGCATGGATTACCAATTGCATTGGGTGTTATTCGTGATGTAGACGCTCCTGTATATGACGAATGTATCGATCAACAGGTAAAAGAAGTCCAAGCGAAGAACCCGACTCGTAAGCTTCATGATTTATTGATGAAGGGTGAAATCTGGGAAGTGAAGTAAGAAATCGTATCGATAGCTATCAAATAAGAAGCACGTGTTCTGTATATTGACATGAACACGTGCTTTATTATTATAATGTATTGGCTTTGTCAGAAAACTAATTCTCCAAAGAAGTCTGGACAGTGAAAGTCCGGATTAGGCAGATCGATAGGAGACCAGCTTAAGTAATGAGGGCATTCTGTCTCGTCTGCACATTTATAGAAGTTTGCAAATAGTTTTTCGGGTAATTTCTTCGGATTAAACCCCATAAGAGTAAAAGGAATGGCAACGGTAAGTTCCCAACAATGTACACCGGTTTGTTCTTCAAATGTTTTCTTCTCTAACGATGAATATCTCCTGATCAATGCATATTCTTCATCCGTAAAGGCAACTTTCTCCTCTCTGGATTGTCTGTAAGCGGCATCACAGGTTCCGATACAATTAAATTCAAAATTCAAATATTTATAATCACCACTGCCTGGTTTTACAAAAAATTCCACACAGCTATCCTTATGCACGGGTGAGCCATCTTTGTCATAAACAGCTTTCACTGAATTGCCTCTGACAAAAAAATGAAGATATAGATTTTGATCCGTTCGTGCAACGTCTACAATGGTAATCGGATGATAAGGGTATTCCTTCCAGTTCACCTGATTAATATGTAAGCGTAACGCCCTGTTCTCCAGAAAATAATTAACGGATGACATGTCAAGTACATCCAGTGCCGGTAAGTTTGGAATTTTATAGATAGCTTTCATGGTTTAATAAAATTAATGGGTATTTAAGATATGCAAAGATACTTGAGAGTAATCCAATTACGGATACCAAGATAATGATAATTCCCACAATCTTATTAAAAATCCAAATACTTCTTATGTTCAACCATTTTTTGAGTTTTGATACAAGGTATGTAATACATGTCCACCATAATAGTGCACCTATTCCAATACCTCCAATACCACATAAAGTCATCCAAATGGAATGCTCCGGTAATACAAAACCAAACCGAGCAAAAAGTGCGATATAAAGTAGAACGATGAACATATTGCTTAGCGTCAGCAGAAAAGCAGTTAGGGCATCCTGCGTATAGGATAATTTCTTATCCTTCTGTTTCCTTAAGCTTTTTGTTGGATTAGACTGGAATATATAATAACCAAAAAGTCCGAGTATAATACTTCCGAAAATTTGCAGAGGAGATTCGTTGGCTTCAATAAAATTGACAATCATACCCATACCAAGCGAGGTGATGAATGCATAGATGATATCAGATAGCATTGCGCCTATACCTGATGCAAGTCCATGCAGACGTCCCTTACTTAATGTTCGTTGAATACAAAGTATACCGATAGGCCCCATAGGGGCTGAAACCAACAATCCGATAATTATGCCTGTACTGATTATATCTATCATCTAATAACCTAACTCATACCTTACAACAAAGATAAACTCAATCTGTCATTTATTAATCCTTATCTCAATTATTTGCTGTTTTTTTAGCATTTGATCTGTTTTAAATCTGCTTTTATTTAATTTTTTTGACAATTTGTTTGTGTAGTTAATTCCTCTCTTTCAAAGCTAAATTATGCATTACTCTTCTGTAGAACTTCTAATTATACGAAATTGTCAAGAAAAAAAGAGCGATTCCAACCGTTGTCAGAATCGCTCCGGAATCTAATCCTTTAGTGTAAGCTGTGAGGACTAGTAATTATAATTATTACTTGGATAAAATTTCCATTGTGTCAGAAGCAATCATAAACTCTTCATCCGTAGGAACAACCATTACAGTTACCTTACTGTCTGGAGTGCTTATAACCATTTCCTTTCCGCGCATCTTATCGTTCTTTTCAACGTCAAGCTTGATGCCCATGTATTCCATGTTCGCACAAACATCTCTACGAGTAGCCCATTGGTTTTCTCCTACACCACCCGTGAATACGATGATGTCTACACCACCTAAAGCAGCAGCATAAGCTCCGATGTATTTCTTGATACGATAGTTATATACTTGTAGTGCAAGGATTGCTTTCTTATCACCATCAGCAACTGCGGCTTCTATTTCGCGCATATCTGAAGAAACTCCTGATAAGCCGAATACACCACTTTGTTTGTTAATCAGATCAGAAAGGCCTTTTGCATCCAGCCCTTCTTTATCCATGATAAATGAAAGTGCCCCAGCATCAACATCGCCACAGCGTGTACCCATCAACAGACCTTCTACCGGAGTAAGTCCCATAGAAGTATCGATACTTTTACCATCCTTAATGGCTGTAATCGATCCACCGTTACCGATATGAGCTGTTATGATGCGTTGCTTTTCGTAAGGAACACCCAATATTTCGCATGCTCTTTTTGAAACATAGCGATGGCTTGTTCCATGGAAGCCATAACGGCGTATGCCGTATTTCTTATACAGAGAGTAAGGCAGACCGTACATGTATGCATAATCTGGCATAGTTTGGTGGAAAGCCGTATCGAATACACCTACTTGACGGATACCAGGAATCAAGGAACTCATGGCACGAATACCCTTTAGGTTGGGTGGGTTGTGAAGAGGAGCCAAGTCTATGCATTCAACCATTTTGGCAATTACATCGTCAGTGATTTCAACACTACTGCTGAATTCCTCTGCTCCATGAACCACGCGGTGTCCAACTGCATCTATTTCATCGAATGATTTGATACAGCCGTATTTTTCGTCGGTCAGAATGCTTAAGATAAATTGAATGGCTACGTTATGTTCAGGCATTTCCTTTTCCAGTACAACCTTCTTATCATCAGATGTCGTAAATTTAAGGAATGATCCGGGAAGTCCCAATTTCTCAACTCCTCCTTGTGCTAATACCTCCTGCTTGTTCATGTCAAACAATTTATATTTGACTGACGAACTACCGCAGTTCAATACCAATATTTTCATTTTATTTGTTTAATTATTAATTTCCTTTCTTTGCCCCAATAGCTTGGTTTGCTGTGATAGCAACCATCTTGTAGATATCATCGACAGAACAACCGCGTGACAGGTCATTAACCGGAGCAGCCATACCTTGTAAGATAGGTCCAACAGCTATGGCATTGCCTAAGCGTTCTACGAGTTTATAAGCTATATTTCCTACTTCAAGCGTAGGGAATACCAATACGTTTGCGCGACCGGCCACTTCACTTCCTTTCGCTTTCTTGTTGGCCACAGTTGGAACCAATGCGGCATCAGCCTGTAACTCTCCATCGATTTTCAAATCAGGAGCCATTTCTTTTGCCAAACGGGTTGCTTCAACTACTTTGTCAACCATTTCATGTGACGCACTTCCCTTGGTAGAGAAGCTAAGCATAGCTACGTATGGTTCAATACCCACAATGCTTTTTGTTGTTTGAGCAGTTGCTACTGCTATTTGAGCAAGTTCAGGAGCTGTTGGATTAGGCATAACGGCACAATCGGCCACGACCATTAGTCCGTCTTTACCATAAATTTCGTTTTGTGTGAATAGCAAAAAGGCACCAGATACGCAGCTAATGCCCGGAGCCGTTTTGATGATTTGTAATGCAGGACGCAATACATCACCTGTTGTATTGTCTGCACCTGCGATTTCTCCATCAGCATCACCTGCCTTAATCATCAGACAGGCAAGGAATAACGGATCTTCAACAAGTACAGCAGCTTTTTCCGGAGTCATCCCTTTCTTCTCACGCAATTTTACAAGCAGATCTATGTAGGCTTGCTTTTTTTCGTGTGATTTGGGATCGATAATAATTGCTTTAGAAATATGAAGCAAGTTCAGTTCAGAAGCCCGTTTGCTAATCTCTTCCGGGCATCCTATCAAGATAATTTCGGCAATCTCATCGGCTATAAGTCGGTCAGCTGCTTTTAACGTACGCTCTTCAAGTCCTTCAGGCAAAACAATGCGTTGTTTGCTCGATTTCGCCCTGGCGTAAATCTCTTGCATTAAGTCCATATTGATGGGGAATTTTATGTTGTTATTGTTGTTTCCACTTATGGCTACAAAATTACACAAAAATGCAATATGGAGTTTGCAAAAGAGGGGTGGCATTTATATGTTCACATGCCAGTTTTAGAATATTTAACAGTAATTTGTCACTTCTCTTTCCCCTGTCAGGATTTGTTGCAGATTTTCGGCACTTACATTGATTTCTATCGCACTGTTATGGGCCACAGAAATACGTCCTCTTTCCTCTGAAACAATAATTACAAGCGCATCGGTTTCGGTTGAAAGGCTGAGGGCTGACCGGTGTCGCAATCCGAAATCTTTGGGCAGATCGGCCCGTTGCGCTACGGGCAAGATGCAGCCTGCTGCCCGTATTTGATTTCCTACAATAATCATTGCTCCATCATGAAGGGGACTGTTCTTGAAGAATATATTTTCAATCAATCTTGCATTGGCATCGGCCGTAAACATTTCACCCGTGTGTATGTACATGGATAAGTCCATCCTTTGCTGGATAACTATTAAGGCTCCGGTCTTTTTCTTGGCCATGTTCATACAAGCCAATACGACTGGTGCTACAAACTTTCTGTCTTGCTCGGAAGAAGAGTCTTTGGGCGAGAATAACTTCGAAAGGAATTGCAACCCTCTGTGTGAACCAAGCATCACAAGGAATCGGCGAATTTCGTCTTGGAAAAGCACGACTAATACGATAAAACCAAAACTCACAATCTTGTCGAGTATAGCCCCCAATAGTCTCATTTCCAATATCTGTGAAATGACAATCCAGAGTACTACAAACGAAACGACTCCACTAAAAATCGCGATAGCTCCGGAATTCTTCATCAACTTATACGTTTGATAAAGCATAAATGCAACGAGAGCTACGTCGATCAGGTCTTTAATTCCAAAGTGCATCCACATAATCAAAGTGTGTTGTTATATTTTGAAACTATACGGACTGCCTCTACAGCCGCTTTTACATCATGTACACGTAGTATGGTTGCTCCATTTAAAAGTGCAACCGTGTTTAAAACAGTGGTTCCGTTGAGGCTTTCTTCCGGACTTGTCTGCAAGAAGTTATAAATCATGCTTTTGCGGGATATGCCTACAAGAATGGGCAGATCAAGCAAAGCAAAAGCTTTCAAATGAGACATAAGAGTATAATTCTGGTCTAATGTTTTGCTAAATCCGAACCCCGGATCGATAATAACATCATTTACTCCGGCGAGATGCAATTCCTTAACCTTAGAAGCAAAATAAAGCAACATATCGCCGATTAAGTCGTCGTATTCGGTGTGCTGTTGCATTGTCTGTGGGGTTCCACGCATATGCATCAAAATATAGGGAACTTTCAATCGTGCGATGGTATTGAACATTTCCGGGTCTAATTGTCCTCCGGAAATATCGTTGATGATTGAAGCCCCAAATTCTTCTACACAATAGCGGGCTATCCCCGATCGGAATGTGTCGACAGAAACGATTGTTTCCGGATAATGGCGTTGGAGCAGTGAAAGAGCCGTTTCTAACCGTCTCCTTTCTTCGTTCTCATCTATGGGGACTGCGTTGGGGCGAGAAGAGTAACCGCCCAGGTCAATAATTCTACCTCCCTCGGAAAGTATGGTTTGTATTCTTTCATCAATATCTTTTTCGGTCTCTTTACGACTTCCTGAAAAGAATGAATCAGGTGTAACATTGAGGATGCCCATGACGACCGGTTCGTTTAAAGGCATTAATATGCCGTTGATATTGAGTGATTTATGATTCATGAAATTGATGGTTGAAAAACTTATTATTACAAAAGTACAGAAATAATATAATATGCTTTACATTTGCTCCTAATTAATAAACAACACAGACAGCCTTATATTATGACCATTCCGGAACTCTACCAAATATATATACATCATCCTCAAATAACAACAGATAGCCGTAATTGTCCTATTGGTTCATTATTCTTTGCGCTGCGGGGTGATAAATTTGATGGCAATAAATTTGTCGACCAGGCTTTGGCAAACGGAGCCGCTTATGCTGTAATTGATAATCCCGATTATCAAAAAGGTGAACGTACTATTTTGGTTGATTCCGTTCTGAAGACCTTACAACAATTAGCTCACTATCATAGGAAGATATTGAATATCCCGGTAATAGGTATAACAGGGACTAATGGTAAGACAACAACAAAGGAGTTAATAGCAGCTGTGTTATCTTCAAAATTCAATCTGCTGTATACAGAAGGAAATCTGAATAACCAAATCGGTGTACCGCTTACTTTGCTGAGGCTTAATCATGATCACGAACTGGCTGTGATTGAAATGGGAGCCAGTCATCCGGGTGATATAGCAGAACTTGCGGCTATAGCTGCTCCAAATTATGGTATTATTACAAATGTTGGACGTGCTCATCTGGAAGGATTCGGTTCATTTGAAGGAGTAATAAAGACGAAGGGTGAACTCTACGATTACTTGCGAAAAGCGGGAGGAATGATTTTTATAAAGAAAGAAGATCGCATCCTGCAGGATATAGCTCATGGTCTTGAACAGGTCACTTACGGAACAGATGATGCCGCTTTTACTTCTGGGCATGTGGTCGGAAATAATCCGTTTCTTGTATTTAATTGGAAACAACAGGGCAAACTGAATACCGTGCATACACACTTGATTGGGGCCTACAACCTCGACAATGTGTTGGCTGCAGTAGCGATAGGGCGTTACTTTAAAATTCCGGCAGGAAGAATCAGCCGGGCTATCGAATCCTATGAGCCGGTAAATAAGCGTTCACAGTTAATTATAACACCAAACAATACACTCATTGTCGATGCCTATAATGCCAATCCAAGCAGTATGAAGGTAGCTTTGGATAATTTCAAAGACCTTAAAGTTTCTCCCAAAGCAATAATTCTGGGGGATATGTACGAGCTAGGAGAGACATCACTTGAAGAACATGCAGGAGTTGTACATCTCATTGAAGAGGGGAAATATGATAAAGTGTTGCTCTGTGGTAAAAACTTCTCAGAAACAGGGAAAAACTATCAGTCCTTCTCTACTACGAATGATCTGATCGATTTTATAAAAGCAAATCCATTGAAGGATTATCATATTCTGATTAAAGGGTCTCGCAGCATGGCTTTAGAGCAAATTATACCTTTACTCTGAACGATTCATTTCAAAGATTGACAGTTCTTAATTAGCTGTGTTAGCAACTCTGTCTCTTTCATAATCAGGATGATAGATGCCTGCCGGCAGATTAGATAAAGAGAGGTTGTTGGCTTGACGTGCCGCTTCTAACGGATCCTTGCTCGCAGTCACCAATGCATCGATAGCCATACCTACCAATAATTCAGTAAGTCCACCGCTTGTTGAACCTGATGAATAATTATGCACAATTGTTTTACGTTGTGTGAATAAGGTGGAATTATCGTGTGTTGACTTTAATATGTATTCGACTTCAACTGTAATTTGAGCTAATAATGCTGCTTTTTCCCATCTGTGAATGATGGTAAATAACAAGGCGTCTGCACCCAAAACTTCACCGAATTTTTTTAGGTTACCGTCAATGAATAATTCAGAGTCATAGGCACTTTCACTCTTAAACATCTCCATGGTCAGAAAGGAGGGGAGTACATAATACCCTCGTTCTGCTAATGGACGTGTAAAAGTGTAGTACAAAAATTCTTTTACTTCTACATTCACTGTTTTGTTAATAGGAGGCATGGCTGCAATCACCTTAGGGTAGTTTTTTCCATCCGAATTACCCTCTAGAAAGGAGGCGGTTGTAGTTGTTGTGGCACAGGATGCCATGAACAAGACACCTAAGAGTAAGAGCATTATATTTCGAATCATTCTTCTCATTATTCCTCCAGTTTTTTTATTATTCGTGAAAGAAAGGTCGATGACTCAGGATAGAGTGCCATTTCTTTTTTAAGCATGATGATTCCTTCTCCGATCATCCCTTTTTTAATTAATAAATAGCCATAATCGGCAAAGATACCCGGAGGGGGCGTTTTCCTTTTCCCTGTCTGTTTTATGAGCATCGTTTCGTATGACTTGATCAAATCTTCTAGATTCTCTTCAGAAGATTCTTTTATATAGGCATAGGAACGTTTCTCATAGTCGCTCCATGTGTATAGGTTCTTCGTTGCGCAACTGGTAAGGCCAAATGAGAGTCCGACAATACCTATAAGCAAAAGTTTAGTCATATTATCAGAGAGTTTAGGGTAATTCGATACGACGTGTTTCACGTGAAGAGGTTAGAATGTCTTTATCGTAGATGACTCTGTTCTTATGAACAACCTTCACATGTCGTTTCCCACTCTTAATAACGTAACGATCGCCCTTTACTTTCATGGGCTTGATTTTGTTTACTTTCGCTTTAAATGGTTCGTTATTGTCAACGTAGACATAAACCCCGTCTGCATAGGAATTAGTTGACCCTCGGGTAAACATGAGGAATGCCTCGTTTTCCAATCCTCTGGATTCGGTCGTTCTTCCAACCGAACAAGCTGTTAAAACCGCGATGGAAAAAAATAAGAATAATAGACGTGCTTTCATTATATCTCCTCCTCAATAAAATAGTTTTCCAATTGTTCCGGATTTATACTTCCTTCAAGGAATTCGATGATAGAGAATTCATTCTCTGGGCTGCTGCCATCACTGAACGTAACTTTGATGCGTGCCACAACTTTTCCTGGTAATTCAATCAGCATGCCCGTCTGTGGGTTCTTAACTGACCTCCCTTTTTCTTTGACAATAAATTCGTCACCTATTTCAATGCCTTGGCTTTTGCCACCGCTGATAAAATAATCTCCATTGTCGACGGTAAGGAAATAAGCTTTCCAGGGTCTGTCCATCAAATTAGAGATTATGTTTTCAGTAAGTTTAGAGAGAGCTGCCGATATCGCCTTGTCGCTCAATGTTGCATCGAAGTCGGCCGATGAACCAACGCCAAGTGTCGATTTGCTTTTAAGTTCAGCTTCGCCCTTTGCTTCTTCGGAATAGATGATTTGTCCTGTTTTGACATCAATCATGCGAATGGTAACGGCAGCTTCTGCTACTTGTGTTTTCGTTCGCGAAATGAGATTGGCGTCTCCTAAGTTCTTGCGTCCGAATTCGGTAATAGAACCTATTATAAGATAGTCTGCACCTACACGAGTGAAGTCTCCACCGTTGACTTTACTTTCTTCTATGATTTTATCTAAGTCGGAGCGTTCCAGCATAAGGAATTTATCACTCATCATTAACTTGTTGGATAAGAGGTCGAGTGCTTGTTTCGCCATAGGATCGTTTTCTTTGTCGTAAAAGATCCCTTTCCCATATTGGGTTTCGTTAGAAAATCTGGCAATGGCTACTTTGCGCTTGAGTGTTTTTGAATGAGTTTTTTTCTCTTCAATCTGAAGTTCTGTTTGATGATCTCTCTGCTGAGCAAAAAGGACAGACGACAAACTACATAATGTCAATGTCAACAAGAAAAGTCTGGCAGTTCTGTATATCTTCATAAGTATTGTGTTTTATCGGTTCTACAATCCCTATAAATGTATTGATTATAATTCAATTAAAATCACTTATCATCCCAAAAAGTGAACAGGAAGACTCTGTTTTTTTTTAGTGAGCGCAAACATTCTATGTTGTTGGAATATGAGAGGAGTCTAAATAGTCTTTTTAGCAATCTTGTGCTTCTTCAAACTGCTCAAGCACGAGATGTTCACCATCCCAAACGATGTAAGAAAAGTATTGCATCCAGTCTCCGGAAATCAGTAAGCGCGAAGAGCGGGATAGCATCAGGTCGAGCATGATATGCCGATGACCGAAGATAAAGAAATTGATATCCGGGTGAGTCTGTAGATAATCCTTTGCAAAAGAAACCAAATATTCGGATGCTTCTCCCTGATATTTTGTAGCATACTCAAGTTGAAGGCCACTCTTGCGACTGCTCAACGACCATCTGAGTGCAAAACCAAAGGTCCAGCGTGGGTGAATGCCGGCATAAAGCCATTGGCAGAATTTATTTCGGAATAAAGCGCGGATAAAACGAAACCCCTTGCTTCGGAAATCTACTTCATCTCCATGGCCTAGAAAAAACCGTTTGCCTAAGAGGTCGATTGTGAGTGTGTCGCGATGAATGATAGCATTCATCTCCTTAGGCAGATAGTCAAACATCCAGATATCGTGATTGCCGATAAAGAAATGAATTTCCACCCCTTCATCAGACAATTCGGCTATTTTACCAAGAAACCGGACGAATCCTTTTGGGACGACATATTTGTACTCATACCAGTAGTCAAACATGTCGCCAAGAAAGTATACCGCAAGCGCGTCTTTGCGAATAGACTCCAACCATCGGGTGAGTTTTCGTTCGATGGCCAACGGATCTTTATGAAAGCGGGCTCCAAGATGGGCATCTGATGCGAAATATATTTTAGTCCGGTCTCCTTTCATATCCGTGTTTTTCAGAGAAAGCCCAGCTCAAGTTTTGCTTCTTCACTCATCATGTCCTTATCCCATTCCGGTTCAAAGACCAAATTAATCTCAACAGATTTTACACCATCTACAGATTCTACCTTCATGCGTACATCTTCAACGATAAAGTCGGCAGCCGGACAATTTGGTGCTGTAAGTGTCATTTCAATCTTGACATTTTTGTCTTTATCGACATCTACATTATATATAAGACCGAGGTCAAACACGTTTACCGGTATTTCCGGATCGTAAACGGTTTTAAGCATCGCTACGATAGCTTCTTCTGTCTGCAGGAATTCATTTTCCATATTTATTTCTTTTGCTTGCAAAGATAAATGAAAATAGTTTACATACACTACAACCCCCTAAGTGGCAAAAATGTTCTACTCGTTTAAACGTCCTTCGTCTGCATAGCTATAATATCTGTTATCGGCGATGATGATATGATCAAGAAGGGTTATGTCGAGGAGTTTGGCCGATGTAGACAGGCGGTGGGTCAGCGAATCGTCCTGTGGACTCGGAGTAAGTGTGCCGGATGGGTGATTATGGCATAAGATTATTCCTGAAGCAAGATGAGTAATAGCTGCTTTAAGAATAATGCGCAAATCAGCAATGGTTCCGGTAGTTCCCCCTTGACTGATTCGTATGCTTTCAACCACCTTATTTCTCCGGTTAAGCAGAGCTATCCAGAGCTCTTCATGAGGAAGATCGCATAGAATGGGATAGAACAGATGGTGGGCATCCTTACTGCTTTTAATGACTTTCTTGATTTCAGGTTCCGAGGCGCCTCTTCTTTTTCCTAATTCAAGCGCTGCGCAGATAGTAATAGCCTTCGCCTCACCTATACCTTTAAAACCGGAGGAAAGATCATTTACGGAAAGTTTCCCTAAAGTATGTAGGTTGTTGTCTACCGAGTGAAGTATGCGTTGTGCGAGTTGTACAGCCGTTTCCTCTTTATTGCCGGAGCCAATCAGAATAGCAATTAATTCCGCATCACTTAGGGTGGATACGCCATGGCGTAACATTTTTTCTCTAGGTCGGTCTTCTTCCGCCCATTCCTTAATGGTAAGTATTGCACGTTTCATAGTTAAGCGTAGTTATAAAAAACTCCTGTCCGAAGTCGGGCAGGAGTTATACCGTTAATATAAAAATATCTTATTCGCGAACACGTCCGATATAAGAACCGTCACGAGTGTCGATTTCAATTTTTTCACCTTGATTGATGAACAAAGGAACGCGTACTTCTGCACCGGTTTCAACGGTAGCAGGTTTAGTTGCATTTGTTGCTGTATCACCTTTAACACCTGGCTCTGTATAGGTTACTTCCAAGATTACGTGAGCAGGAAGTTCGCAGGTAAGTACGGTGTCTGTAGCAGCGTGAACCATGGCTTCAACCGTGTCGCCTTCTTTTAGAAATTGTACACCTTCGATAGTTTCGCCTGGAATAGAGATTTGTTCGAATGTTTCTGGATGCATGAAGTTGTAACCCATTTCATCTTTATATAAAAATTGATAAGGGCGTCTTTCGATACGCACTTCTTCAACCTTTACGCCAGAGTTCCATGTCTTATCTAGAATGCGTCCAGTGGTAACATTTCTAAGTTTCGTACGTACGAAAGCAGGACCTTTACCTGGTTTTACGTGTAGAAACTCAACAATAAAGTAGTAAGTGCCATCGATATCCAGACACATTCCATTTCTAAAATCAGCAGTTGTTGCCATAAATATTTTGTTGTGATTTGTATTTGATTTTTTCCTATTGGAGTGCAAAAGTAAGATTTTCTCCCCAAAGTTACAATACGTTATCTCATTTTAGTGTTAGAGGAGGAGTGTCGTGGTGATATTCTCCCATCATCCTTTTGTTATTCTATTTTGATACCGATCTTTTTCTATTTCCATATATATAGAAAAACTTTACTACATATATAGAAAAGTTTTACCATATATATGGAAATATAAAAGCATAGGGAACGTTTTAGAAAAAGATCGAGAAGGTACTGAAGAAACATAAGGAACGTTTTGAAAAAGGGTAAGGAATGTTTTCTATATACATTATTATATGGAAATGAATTGAGCAAGTGTTTTTAGGATAAGAGCAGTAGTTTTACTCCTTGATCTGTCACATCAATGACTTTACTGTTTACTTCTTTTTTTTGATTGATTTATGTTACAGTCGGTTAGCTGAGGTCTTGAATCTTACTGTCTGGGAGGTGGTATTTTTTTTATTAAAAAACTTCCAAAAATGTTTGGAGCGTATGTTTTATAACACTACTTTTGCACCCGCATTTCAGAGGAAATGTGGTGTGGATTGGAAAGATTGATAAACTGAAAAATTTATTTGAAAAAAAGTTCAAAGAAAATTTGGAAGAATAAAAAATAATGATGTATCTTTGCATCCACGTTCGCAAAAAACGAACACAAAAGAGACGATCTTTGAAAGAATTACATATCAACTAAAGTAGTACAACGCTGATTTCGTACTTTCTGTTTGGGAGTATGGGATTAGAAAAGGAAAGGGAATAGATTTATTTAAAATTGACTTCCGTTCAATACTTAAACACAGGTACTATTCAATAAGTCATTATAGGAAGATATTATCCATGAGCAAAGATATAAACAATTTATACAACGAAGAGTTTGATCCTGGCTCAGGATGAA
>JAEYVY010000004.1 GCA_023429375.1 Bacteroidota bacterium
GTTAAAGAAACTGAAAAAATGTTAGCAAGAGAGGCTAGCTTATAATCATTTTGCGTTCTTTGAAAATCACTCTAAAGTGGTATACTTTTCAAGTCCATTCCGGTATACTTTTCATTTATTATATACATTCAAAGGTAAAATATTTACTTGAAAAAACAACTCTTCCGTGTCCGCAACGTGTCCGCATTTTCGTAAAAGTACTCAAATGGCATCCAAACACAATCAATCAAAAACGAATAGTTACACCTGTATATCAAAAGATTACACTTCGTTTCCGATTTAATTTATTTGCGCCGTTTTGGGCTTGTCAAAACCGACTCTGGGTACGAAAAAAGGACAAAGTTGATTTATTCACTTTGTCCTTTTTGCTTTTACCTACCCCCAAATTATGGGATTGATCCATTTAAAGTTCATATTCTCTAATAAAAAATGTAGGACTATGATCATTTTCCTCATTAAGTGTTATTGACTCCCATTCTTCTTCCGTGCTCCCAAAGAACTCATGCTCACAGTATCCTCCATAACATGTTTCGGAATCAAAAAATATTAAGCATAGCAATAACCGAAAGAGGGTAAAGAAAATAACCATCAATATCATATGCTAAACTTATAATATCATCTGTGCCATTATAACAATTCTATCCTCCTCACTATAAATTAGAGAATAGAAATACACTGAATAAAAATATTACCCTCTCCGCTGACTAAAAATCACGGTAAAAAAATCCATATTTTCTTCTGCTAAAAAAGCATTTATCCCGATGTTATTTTTATTTCTACACACCTTGATTTTCTTTGCCTTGAGGATTATCAAAAATCATCCCGATCGTTTTAAAAAAACACCTCGATGATTTTTTAAAATGATCGAGATGCTTTTTAAAAATCTTCGGGATGTTTTTCGACCATCATATTTATGTTGATTTTCATACATTTTTATTTTCAAAATGACATCGTGATGACTTTTAAAAAAACAGGCTCAAAAATTGAGTTTTCCATCTAATTCGCAATAATTTGAACTTTAGCCACTTGTTTAACTATTGTCTTTGTGCCAGTTTAATCTTTTTCATATAACGCTAAACGATGTGAATCATAGTCTAGATGAAACTTCTAAGCAAAAGAACTATTTGATTTCTGCTCTAATACTATCTATTACGCAAGAAAAGTTGTTACCTTTGCAATAAAATCATGACATTAAATAGCTGAGATAGAACGATGGCTGACTTTTTTGCAAAAGAGGAATTTAAAATACCGGAGCCCACGCTCAGGCGGCTCCCGTGGTATCTCGCGTTTGTAAAATTGCTTAGAGGTAAAGGTGAGGCATTTGTATCATCTACACAAATCGCTAAGGAAATCAGTGTTGATGCTAGTCAAGTAGCTAAAGATCTTTCTTTCGTAAATGTATCCGGAAAGACTCGTGTAGGATATGAAATTGACACGCTAATCAATGTTTTGGAAAAATTCCTCGGCTTCACTGCTCAACATAAAGCCTTCCTGTTTGGCGTAGGTAGCTTAGGGGGTGCCTTATTGCAGGACTCAGGACTCAGACAATACGGACTGGAAATTGTTGCCGGATTCGATATCCGAAAAGATATGGCCGGGAAAAAGATTAACGGTATACCGGTCTACCATATCAGCGACTTCCCCAAAATGCAAAAAGAACTCGGTGTAATTATCGGTGTCATAACTGTTCCGGTCGAAAAAGCACAAGAAGTGACCGAGCAAATGATTGCTGGAGGAATCAAAGCATTATGGAATTTTACTCCGTTCCGGATTCGTGTGCCGGAAGGCATTGTTGTACAAAACACATCGATGTACGCCCATCTGGCCGTTATGTTTAACCGGCTGAACTCAATCGAACATTAAATAAAATGAAGATTATTGCGGTAGGAATGAATTATGAAGCTCACAATAAAGAGCTTAATCATTCGTTAGAATTAGCAGAACCGACTATTTTTATGAAATCGGATTCGTCGCTATTGAAAGAAGGGAAACCTTTCTTCATCCCTGACTTTTCGTCAGAGATTCATTACGAGACAGAAATCGTCATAAGAATAAACAGGTTAGGGAAAAATATTGCCGAACGTTTTGCACATCGTTACTACGATGAGGTCACTGTTGGAATTGATTTTACAGCTCGCGACCTGCAAACAAAACTACGTTCGCAAGGATTACCCTGGGAGTTAAGTAAAGCGTTCGATAATTCAGCGGCAACAGGCACATTCATCCCGCTCGCAGAGGTCGGAGATATCAATAATATCCCTTTCCATCTGGAGATTAACGGTAAGAAAGTGCAAGAGGGAAATACGGCAAACATGCTATTTAACGTCGACAAGATTATTGCCTATGTCAGTCGTTTTTTCACCCTCAAAATAGGAGACCTGATATATACCGGTACACCGGTAGGAGTTGGAGAGGTTCATATCAATGACCATCTGCAGGGATATATTGGCGATCGTAAGCTGCTGGACTTTTATGTACGGTAGTTAGTTCATAGCATTATGTTGAGATTCATCTTTCTGTTCTTTGTTTTAAACCTTTGGTCATCTTCTGCCATCTGGGGAAGCAGTAGTCGTTATGCACAGAACTCAGTCTTAGCCGAAGGTCGCTGGGTGAAGATAAAGGTAAATGAAACAGGCATTTATAAGCTGACCTCTGCCGATTTAAAGAAAATGGGCTTTTCGAACATCAATAAAGTGAGTGTGTTCGGTTATGGCGGATATATGCTGAACGAAGATTTCTCAGCCAAGGATTATATAGACGATTTACCTGAAGTGGCCACCTGGAAAGGGAATGGCGATTTCATCCTTTTCTATGCCAAAGGTACCGTCCGATGGAAGTACGACAAGGAAAAAGGATTCATTCACGAGCGCAACCCCTACTCCACATCCGGCTATTATTTCCTGCGTGAGACAGACTCCCCGCTCCGCATGAATACGCGTGAAAATATCACAGATGCCGCGGCACAAAGAATCACCACTTTCGATGATTACATCCTCCATGAAAAGGAGTTGGCTTCCGTTTATAACTCCGGACGTGATTTGTTTGGCGAGTCATTTGAATCCAAGCGTACACTTGATACGACTTACCAGATTCCGGGAATAACGAATGATCCGGGAAAAATAGCCTTCCGCTTTATCGCAAAAGCAAAGAGTTCAGAAGGGGTTGTCCGGTTTTCCATAAACGACGAACTTCAATTAACAGGCCGATTTCTTCCAAACAGCGATCCCTACACAGCAGCTACAGAAAGAAATATAGCCGGCCTTGTCTGGGAAGGAGCAAAAAATGAGGCGACAAAAATCAATATCACCTATAGTGGCAGTTCGACCGATGAAAACGTGCGTTTGGACTACTTCACCCTGCAGATAAAAAGGCAACTTCGTCCTTACAAACCGGTTGTCCTGTTCCGCTCAGCCAGCTCTGGCTCGTCAAATTCCCGTTTCGTTATTCAGGACGGAAGAGCAGATATGCTCGTTTTTGATGTAACCGATAATGAACGCCCTCAAGTCGTGGAAACTTCACTTAACGGTTCTGAGCTCTCCTTCTTAGAAAAGGCGCAAGGAATGAGAGAATATGCCTTAGTTCAACCGAATGCCGCCCTCCCCTCACCTGAAGTGGTAGGTGAAGTTGCACCGCAAAACCTGCATAGCTTACCGCAAGCAGATTATATTATCATTGCCCCTAAAGCGTTTACGTTGGAAGCCAAACGACTGGCTGAAGAACACAACAAGCGTAACGGATTGACCGTGCATGTGGTTGAACCGGAGGCAATCTACAATGAGTTTTCAAGCGGCACACCCGATGCAACGGCATATAGGCGCTTTATGAAGATGTTTTATGACCGTGCCTCATCCTCAGCAGATGCTCCCAAATACCTCTTGCTTTTCGGGGATGGTTCTTATGACAACCGCCAACTCACCTCGGCCTGGAGATCGGTGGATATGAGCAACTTCCTATTGACATTCCAATCTCATAATTCCTTGTTTACAAGCAGTGATTCGGGTTCATATATCACGGACGACTATTTTGGCTACTTAGAGGATACTGAAGGAAGCGACATCGCAGGTGCATCCGTCGATATCGGTATCGGCCGATTCCCTGTCAGGACCTCTATCCAGGCAAAAAATGCCGTCGACAAGGTTATTGCCTATATGGATAATAAGCAATATGGTCCGTGGAAGAATACGGTTACATTTTTAGCCGATGACGGCAACCAACAGGAAAAGCCCACTCCGTTTTTGAAAATACATATGGAGCAGGCAGACAAGTTGGCCGAACAGATTCTTGCCAAGCGTCCGGACATTATGGCGAAAAAACTTTATTTCGATGCCCATAAGAAAGATAATTCAAACGGTGGATTCGCTACTTATCCAACTATTCGTTCCGGATTGATGCAACAGCTAAAGGAAGGAACTCTTGTCCTTAACTATACCGGACACGGTAGCAAAGATGCGTTGAGCGACGAAAAGATTCTTATCCAAGCAGACATCAACCAATTTTCATATACCAACCTACCGGTTTGGATTACGGCTACTTGTGATTTTACACCATTCGACGACTTGCTTACATCTGCCGGCGAAGACGTGTTTTTGAATGCTAAAAGCGGGGGAATTGCCCTCTTCACTACCACGCGTGTAGCTTATGCTGAAAGCAACTTCAATATCAACAGCTACCTGATTGATGCCTTGTTTGCACAAACAAATGGAGTCAATCCAACTTTAGGCGATGCCATCAAGCAAACGAAAGTACGTTTAGGCAGACGACATCAAAAACTGAACTTTACCTTGATTGGTGATCCTGCCCTACGATTGCAATCGCCTACGGCAAGTATCCGACTGACTGAGATAAACGGCAAACCTGTAACCGATGAGCCGATCACGATTAGTGCTTTGCAAAAAGTGACAATAAAGGGATATGTAACCGACAACAACGGAAATATCGACTCCGAATTTAACGGCGAGATTAACCCGACTATATTTGATAGTCAGGCTAACATTACCACCTTGGATAATAACAAAACAGGCTCGACATTCCGCTTTACCGATTATCCCAATAAACTGTTTATGGGCAATGAAACAGTGAAAAATGGAGAATTTGAATTCACCTTTACAGTTCCTATCGACATCTCTTATACGGGACTGTCCGGTAAAATGAGCCTTTATGCATACAGCCCTGCTACCGGCAAAGAAGCCAGAGGTTCGTTCTCAAATTACAAGGTATGGGGAACTGACGGTAAAATCGAGGATAAAGAAGGTCCGGAGATCCGTATGCTTTATCTGAATGATTCGACTTTTTTGGATGGTGGACAAGTCAATTCCACCCCTTTACTGGCCGTTAGAATATGGGATCAAACAGGTGTAAATATTACCGGAAGCAGTATCGGTCACGATATCACGCTGGTCGTCGACGGTATGTCGTCACGCACCTATAACTTGAATTCATATTATAAGTCCATTTCCGGATCAGACGGTGAAGGCCTATTGTATTTCTCTATTCCTGAATTAACGGTGGGCACACATACCGCAGAGCTAAAAGTTTGGGATGTATTGAATAATGCATCAGACACCACATTTACGTTTGAGGTTGTGGAAGGGCTTACCCCAAAACTATATGAGCTCACTGCTTCTCCTTCACCTGCCCGAGAATCGGTTACTTTCTACCTTTATCACAACCGTCCGGAGTCTAACGTAAAAGTAGACATCTTGGTTTATGATATGATGGGTAGACTGCAATGGAGAGGGCAAGGACAAGGCACTTCAAGCTTTGGTACTCCGCTTACTGTAGAGTGGAATCTGCAAAACGGAAACGGGTCACGCTTACGTCCGGGCATCTATATCTACCGGGCTGCAATCAGCACAAAAAACTCTAAAGAGGCAACCGATGCGAAGAAATTAATAATTTTGGCACAATAAGCCGGATAAAAAAGAGTTTAAGTAATTAGTTCTTAATGTTTATAGTAAAGAAAATATGATTAGAGGTAACAGATTAATCCTGTCATTCGTTATTGCCATCCTGACGCTATCAGTGACAGAAAACACCTATGCACAAGGTGCAAATGAAAAAAACGACTTCGCACCGATCAATACGGCAGTACCTTCTCTTTCCATTGCTCCTGACGCACGTGGAGGTTCCATGGGTGATAACGGTGTTTCCACCTTGCCTGACGAAAACTCACAATATTGGAATCCGGCTAAATATGCCTTTATGACGAACAAAGCCGGCGTTTCTGTATCCTATACGCCTTGGTTAAGAAAATTAGTCAACGATGTGGCTCTAGCCAACATCAGTGGTTATTATAAAATTGGTGACAGTGACATGCAAGCCATTGGCACTTCGCTGCGTTACTTTTCATTAGGAGACGTGCCCATCACAAGCTATGAGAACGGCAATGAGCCTTCCTACTATATCAACCCTTACGAAATGGCATTCGACCTGAGTTATAGCCGTAAACTTTCCGAAAGCTATTCTATGGCTGTGGCCTTACGTTATATTCGTTCGGATATGGGTATGCAGGATACAGAAGAGAGAGTTCCCGGAAATGCTTTTGCTGCTGACGTTGCCGGTTATCTGGAGAAATATGTTTATGTAGGAAATGCAGAAGCTTTATGGAGTTTAGGCTTTAACGTCTCAAATATAGGAACCAAGATTTCATATGACGGAGGAACAACAAACGAATTTATTCCTACCACATTACGTCTGGGTACCGGATTGCTCTATCCCTTGGATGAATTCAATCGCATTGGCTTCTATGTGGATTTCAGCAAATACCTGGTGCCCACTTTACCCAAAAACCAAGGAACAACACAAGAAGAAATTGACTACTACGATCAGTTAAAAGCTGACTATAATTCCATGTCCGGTATCAAAGGTATTTTCCACTCATTCAGCGATGCTCCGGGTGGATTCAGCGAGGAGCTGCAAGAGATCAACATCTCCTTTGGTGCTGAATATAGTTACAACGAGCAGTTCTTTATTCGCGGTGGATATTACTATGAAAATCCGAATAAAGGGAACCGTCAGTATTTCTCATTGGGAACAGGTTTTCGCATGAGCGTATTCCAAGTAGATGCAGCTTATCTGATCAGCACCGTGCCACGTAACCCGCTTGATCAGACGCTTCGTTTCTCCCTTACATTCGACATGGATGGTCTTAAGAATCTGATCAGATAACAAAAAAGATGATGAAGATTAGAGTTGGATTTGGATTTGATGTACATGCGCTCAAGGAAGGGCGTGACCTTTGGTTGGGGGGAATAAAAATCCCTCATACAACCGGTTTATTAGGACATAGTGATGCGGATGTGTTGATTCATGCCATCTGCGATGCGTTGTTGGGGGCTGCCAATCTTCGTGATATTGGTTACCATTTCCCTGATACAGCCGGTGAATACAAAGACATCGATAGCAAAATATTATTACGGGATACGATGAAATTGATTCGTGAGAAAGGGTATGAGTTCGGTAATCTGGACGCTACGATTGCGGCCGAACGTCCGAAGTTAAACCCGCATATCCCTGCCATGAAGGAATGTCTTGCTAAAGTGATGAACGTGAGTGAAGAAGATATTTCGATCAAGGCCAGCACGACAGAAAAACTCGGTTTCACCGGACGTGAAGAAGGTATGGCGGCCTATGTAACCGTCTTGATCAGTAAAGCATAAAACAGACATTTTCAGACATGAAAGATAACGACTGGAAAAGCCGGCTTGGTGTAATGTATTCGACCAATCCGGATTTTCAATATAACACAGGAGAAGAGGAAGAGCCGGATACGCTTCCTGCAGAAAAACAACTCTTGCGCATTTCATTAGACAAACGAAACAGAGGTGGCAAAATGGTCACACTCATAACCGGTTTCACCGGAAAGACCGATGATCTATCCGCCCTTGGCAAATTACTAAAGGTAAAATGCGGTGTGGGTGGCTCGGCAAAGGACGGTGAAATCATCATCCAAGGAGATTTCCGGAAAAAAATTCTCGAAATACTACAGAAAGAAGGATATACTAAAAGTCGCATAATTTGATGCATCATGTTAACTGTTTACAGAGCTTCTGCCGGAGCCGGAAAGACACATAAACTAACCGGAGAGTATCTTAAATTACTCTTCGCGCATCAAAATGCCTATCGCCGTATATTGGCGGTAACATTCACAAATAAGGCGACCGACGAAATGAAAAGCCGGATCGTCGAAGAACTTTATGTTTTGGCATCCGGAAAGAAATCTTCATTTGTTGGCTTACTTACCAGCGAATATCAACTCACAGAAGAGGTAGTACGAAGCAGGGCCAAAAAGGTTCTGATTAGTATTCTTCATGATTACGCGGCCTTCAATATTAGCACCATTGACCGTTTCTTTCAGCAAACCATGCGCGCCTTCACCCGTGAAATCGGCCTGCAAGGTGGATACGGCATTGAAATGGATCAAGAGTTGGTATTAACCGAAGCTGTAGACAATTTATTAGCCGACCTCGAAAAGCCGGAAAACAAAGATTTGCTCAACTGGCTCCTTAGATTTGCGGAAGACAAGGTAGAGAATGGCGGAGAATGGAATCTTCGAAGAGAAATTATGGTTCTTGGTCATGAAATATTCAAAGAAAAGTACAAAGCATTCAGTACCGAGATAGCCAAAGACCTGGAGGATAAGCAAGCTCTGGAAAAATATAAAGAAGAACTGGTAAAAATAGTTCGTTCTGTCGAGTCCGAGGCAAAGCGATTAGGAGAGAAAGGGCTTGCCCTAATGGATCAATTCGGGTTAAAACCCACCGATTTCAAGAATGGGAGCCGGTCGCCTATGCGACTCTTTCAGAACTTGGCCAATGGCGATATGAAAGAGCCTACGGCTATGTTCTACAGTTTTGCAGACAATCCGGAAGGGTGTTATTCAAAAACTACCCCTGCAGCCATTCAACAAATAATTGCCTGTGCCATGGATGCCGGTTTGAACGATTGTGTTAAAGCCGTTATCGCTTTGTTCGACAATCTGACGGCCTATCATACAGCGAGAGAAATCACCCGTTATTATTATACCCTTGGTATCCTGACGGACATTGCCGGTCAGATTGCAAAATACAGAGAAGAGAAAAACATCCTGTTGATTGCTGATACCACCGAACTATTGAATAAAATTATTGCCGGTAGTGAAACACCGTTTATCTACGAAAAGACGGGAACGAAGATTGATCATTATATGATTGATGAGTTTCAGGATACCAGCAAGATGCAATGGGATAATTTCCTCCCCTTGCTAAAGGAAAGTTTGTCACAGGCTTATACCAACCTGATTGTTGGCGACGTTAAACAAAGTATTTACCGCTTTCGTAACTCAGATTGGACATTGTTGGACAGCCAGGTTCAACAAGACTTCCCTACAGAACAGTTAAGAGAAGAAACGCTTGTAGAAAATTGGAGAAGTTGTCGCCATATAGTCGATTTCAACAACGCCTTCTTTACGGTATCCCCCGCCCTCTTGCAGGCCCAATATAACGAACAGGTTGAATTATCGTCACTACAAGAAATAGAGAAAGCAGCGTTTACCTCTAGAATTAATAAGGCATACGATAAAAGCCTCCAACTGACGCCTGATGCATTTGCGAACCGAATGGGACATGTGCAAATCAACTTCATCCCAAACGAGGAAGATATCGACTGGAAGGAAGAATCGCTAAAAAAACTTCCTGAAACAATAGAACACCTGCAGGATAGCGGCTATCAACTCAAAGACATTGCCATACTGGTACGTACCAATAACGAAGGTGCCGCTGTGGCTGAGTTATTGCTGAATCATAAAGAGAGCCATCCTGACGGGAAATACAAATACGATATTATCTCGGACGATGCCCTATTTGTAAACAGTTCCGCTGCCGTTCGATTTATCGTAGCCATATTGAGGCACCTGAAGAATCGCGAAGACAAAACGAATCGCCAGATGGCTCTTTTTACCTATATAGCACTTACAGACAGTTTTGACCATACAGTTGCCGGCTTCTCGGAAGAAGAAGAAAAGACATTACACGATTTATCCAGACGTTCGTTATATGAAATGACCGAGGGTGTATACCGGTTATTTGAAAACATTATTCCTGAGAATGAGCAGGTATTTGTACAAGCTTTTCTAGATCTGGTACTCGAAGTCACGAAAAAGGAGAATGGAGATATCGGCCGTTTCTTGAAATGGTGGGACGAAGGAGGAAGCCGAAAAACGATTACAACGCCAAACGAACAGGATGCCATACGCATCATGACCATACATAAGTCCAAAGGACTCGGGTTCAAGGCCGTAATCATACCTTTCTGCGATTGGGAGATAGACCATAAACCAACTAAGCAGGTGATTCTATGGTGCCAACCCGATACGACACCATTCAATCAACTCCATCTGGTACCCGTAAAATACGGTCAGATTCTGTCAAATACCTATTTTGCTAGAGATTATTTCAAAGAGAAATTACACGCTTTCATCGACAATCTGAACACATTATATGTGGCATTTACCCGTGCAAAAGAAGAATTAATCGTATTCGCACCACGCCCCAAGAAGGTTGATGAGTCAGGCGCAGGATTAACAAAAGCCGGGAGTATATCCGAACTTTTATGGATGGGGCTGTATGCTCAATCGACTGAAACGAACAACAAAAATGTGGACCTATCCGGAGCATTCCGGCCAGAAGATAACTGCTTTGAATTGGGCGAATGGTATAAAACAGCTCAGGAAATAAAATCGGACGATATAAGCGAATTTCCAACAGGAAAATTCCATTCAGTAGCATCAGAAGATCGATTGCATCTTCGCTTACGTGGTAGGAATTTATTTTTCGACGACAAGCAGAGAAAACAAGGAGCTGTTATGCACGACCTGCTAAGCATGATTTATACGGTCGAAGATATTCAACCTGCAGTAGAAAGTTGTTATCTTTCCGGTATCATCACCCTAGAGGAGGCATACTATCATATGGAACGCTTATCAGGTCTGCTTACCAGAGCCGATGTAAGCGCTTGGTACGATGGCTCCCATCAAGTGCTGAACGAAACAGCTATTCTCTTCGGCAATGGTTTTTCAAAACGTCCCGACAGAATTATGATACGCAATGGAGAAGTTATCGTAGTAGATTATAAATTTGGGGAAAAAGAAGAGAAAAAATATCATAAACAACTTAAAGAATATATGGCGCTCATCCGCCAAATTGGCTATAAACAGGTAAAAGGCTATGTATGGTATATAGAGTTGGATAAAATTGAAGAAGTGATTGGCTGATATTATTTTTTATATTCCATAAAATTAAATACTTTTGCGCATTCTATAAGATTAAAATGACAGTGTAAGCACTCATCAATTATAAGGAATGAAAGTACATAGAGAAGGAACAGGATTATTATTATCTTTATTTACAATTCTTTTTTTCATCAACCTTGCCATCTATCATACCATTGGCAAAGGTACTTTATTCTATACTGTTTTCGGTATATCTGCTATACTGTTCTTACTTGTCCTTAATTTCTTCCGTAGCCCATACAGAAGGTTTCCTTATGATTCAGAAGGGCTTGTAATTGCACCTGCCGATGGGACTATCGTAGCCATCGAAGAAGTGATGGAGAATGAGATTTTAAATGAGAAAAGGCTTCAGATTTCCATATTCATGTCTGTATTTAACGTGCATGCCAACTGGTTTCCTGTAAACGGAACGGTAAAGCATGTTTCACATAACCCCGGACGCTTTATGGCAGCCTATCTTCCTAAAAGCAGTACAGAAAACGAACGTTCAGCAGTAGTTGTTACAACTCGTGACGGAGTTGATGTTCTTGCTCGTCAAATTGCAGGGGCAATGGCTCGACGGATTGTGACCTATGCGAAAGTTGGCGAGAAATGTAATGTAAACGATCAGATGGGTTTTATCAAATTTGGTTCGCGTGTGGATGTATATCTTCCTATTGGAACAGAAGTCCTGGTTGAAATGGATCAAAAAGTCACCGGAAATCAAACTCCGATTGCCCGTTTGGGAAAACCTAATTCGCTTTAATTGAAGATTTCGGAAATGAAAATCACCAAGTACATCCCCAATACAATTACCTCATTAAGTCTGGTTTGCGGTTGTATCTCTTGTGTTATGGCTTTTAAAGGCTATATCCTATATGCTACGCTCTGGATTATCATGGGTGCTGTGTTTGACTTCTTCGACGGTTTTGCAGCCCGTATGTTAAATGCCTTTTCTACGATAGGCAAAGATTTGGATTCATTGGCCGACTTAGTAAGTTTCGGAGTCGCTCCGGGAATGATTCTCTTTTGCCTTCTCAATCAGGCTGCTCCTTCGTTACCTTTAGGTGGTATTAATGAATATATCCCTTATCTGGCATTTATCATTCCCGTATTTTCTGCATTGAGATTAGCTAAATTCAATAACGATACCCGCCAAACAACCTCCTTTATTGGTCTTCCTGTACCGGCTCATGCCCTGTTTCTTTCATCGGCAGCCTATTCGGTACAGCCGGTCATTCAAAACAATCCAAGTTTGTTTGTCGTATTGGCTATAATTATCTTCAGCATAACCTCTTTCCTTCTGGTTTCCGAAATACCAATGTTTTCGTTAAAGATTAAATCGCTCAGTTGGAAAGGGAACGAATTACGCTATATCCTTGTGGGCTGTTCAATTGTTTTTCTTCTCGTTTTCGGACTTCTTGGTTTAGCCGGAGCAATCCTCCTATATATAATCTTGTCTATTTTTAACAAAAAGTGATCGATAAGATTGCTTATATTTGTGTTACGAACTATTTCCTAAAAGAATAATTACTGCTATGTTCAAATTTATTTTTGTGTTGTTCTTCATGTTTCTGTTGCTCCTGTTCTTATTGGGGTTCTCTGTGATACGCACATTTAAGAACATTTTATTTGGAAAGGGAGGCAGCACAAACTCTAGCGGACAAAAACGACAAACGTCAAATCGTCAACAATACTCTTCAAATTCGCGTCAGCAGACTACTAATCGCAAGAAGATCATCAGTAATGATGAAGGAGAATATGTAGATTACGAGGAAGTTAAAGATAGCGCAAAATAAGCTAGTCTCTTATCTTTTATTCCGAAAAAAGGAGGTCATCTCTGCAGCACATTCGGCTTCTAATACGCCACGTTTGATCGTAGCTTTGGGATGCATAGCCAAAGGTGCATATTTGGCAAAGCCCCGTTTTTCGTCGGAAGCACCATAAATAACACTCCCAATCTGAGCCCATCCAATGGCCCCTGCACACATGACACAGGGTTCTACCGTTACATAGAGACGGCAATCAGCCAAATATTTGGCACCCAATACCCCTGTTGCTGCTGTTATAGCCAACATCTCGGCATGAGCCGTTGGGTCGTTCAAACGTTCTGTCTGATTATGGGCACGAGCAATAATCCGATCATTGCAGACTACAACAGCCCCAACAGGCACCTCACCTTCCTCAGCAGCTATACGTGCCTCATTCAATGCTTGCCGCATGAAATATTCGTCGTCCAACAGGCTCATCGTCTCATTTCTATTTCTTTAAACAATGTGGGATAATCTTCATCCAAGGTGCGAAGTACATGCGAAAGGATGGTTTCGCGATACCAGCGAGATTTGTTCTGTATCTTATACTTTTGCAAATAACGTTCTACCGCCTTACACTCTTCGTCGTTGAGCATAAAAGCAACCTTGTGCACCCGAGGCTGTTTGGGCAATACCGGCGATTTTTTACGTACAGGTTTCATTGTTCTGCAAATGTACACGGGTTCAGGAAAATAAAAAAGAAATTGGCTATATTTGTGCAAACAGACTCGTATGGCAACACATAACGACACAGGGAAAGAAGGCGAAGTAGAGGCTTGTGCCTGGCTAAAAAAGAAAGGGTACCAAATCCTGCATACCAATTGGAGATGGCATCACTACGAGCTGGATATTATCGCTTTGCAAGATAATGTTTTAGTTGTTATCGAAGTAAAAACTCGATCAGCAAATTTCCTCCTCCCGCCCGAAGAAGCTGTCACAAAAGCAAAAATCAGACGTATCGTAGCTGCAACGGATGCTTTCATCCGAAAAAACAAACTGGATATCGATGTTCGCTTTGACCTTATTCTTGTAATTAAAGAGAAGGGCACGCATCAAATAGACCATATCGAAGATGCCTTTTATGCACCCATCAAAAATTAAATCTATCGCTATATGAATATCGAAGAAGTACGTGAATACTGCTTAAGCCTAAAGAATACGACTGAACATTTTCCGTTTGATGACGTAACACTCGTATTCAAAGTGGAAAACAAAATGTATCTCTTGATTGCTCTTGATGCAGATGAGCCGAAGATTTCACTAAAATGTAATCCGGAATATACTGATGAACTTCGCGACAGATACAGTGCCGTAGAAGAAGCTTATCACTTTAATAAGAAATACTGGAACTCCATTTACCTGAACCGGGATATGTCGGATAAAGATATCAGAAAATGGATTGATCATTCCTATCGGGAGGTGATTGCCAAACTACCTAAAAAAATCCGGGACAACTATGCAGAATAATTCACATGAACCCATGGTGATAAGACTTTCTGAAACCTTATCTACCAATAGCCATTTACGCAGCCTGCTGAAAGAAAAGAAGCTACCGGAAGGCAGCCTTGTGATTACCAGCTTTCAGACTGCCGGACGAGGGCAAGCCGGTAATTCGTGGGAATCGGAATCCGGCAAAAATCTTACGTTCAGTATGGTCATTTATCCCGAGGTAATTGCGGCCAAGGAACAGTTTCTTATTTCGCAGATTACAGCCCTCAGCGTAAAAGAAACCTTGTCTGAGTACACAGACTCTATCCGTGTGAAATGGCCCAATGATATCTACTGGAAAGACCGTAAGATTTGTGGCATGCTGATTGAGAACGATCTGGCAGGATACACGATTTACTGTTCAATCTGCGGCATAGGGATCAACATCAATCAAAGAGAATTCTTTAGCGATGCGCCTAACCCTGTATCTCTAAGTCAGATTACCGGACTTGAATACAACCTCGATGAGATATTAGATCGATTCCGACATCATTTCTATCGCCTCTATATTGAACTTTTGCAAGGACAGAAAGAGTTTATCCGCCTGCAATACAGAGATGCGCTCTATAGAGGTGATGGTTATTATACCTATCAGGATGCGAATGGTGTATTCGAAGCAGAAATTGATGATATCGAACCTACTGGTCATTTAATTTTAAAATTAAAAAACGAAGAAAGAAGGCGTTACGCATTTAAAGAAGTGACGATAAAATAACACAGCCTGATTTTCTCACGAAAAACAGGCCGTTCATCTGTTTGAAGTACGGTTGGGGAAACCGTGTATATGTGTGCCTTATTGCACTGTAAAATTATAGGCTGGGAATTACAATGAGACGACAATCATAGTACAGTCTCATGAACTTGTATTACATTTGTAAATAACTCAAACAATAAAACAATGGCCAATTATAAAAGGATACTTCTCAAACTTAGTGGAGAATCCCTTATGGGAGGAAAGCAATACGGAATAGACGAAGACAGATTGAACGAATATGCTACGCAAATACGTGAAATAGCAGAGATGGGCGTACAGATCGGTATCGTAATCGGAGGAGGCAATATCTTCCGTGGACTTAGCGGTGCTTCGAAAGGATTTGATCGTGTGAAAGGAGACCAAATGGGAATGCTTGCCACGGTAATCAATAGTCTTGCATTAAGCTCGGCTTTGACGGCTCAGGGCGTAAAAGCAAAGGTCTTAACGGCTATCCGTATGGAACCTATCGGAGAGTTCTATAGCAAATGGAAAGCCATCGAACTGCTTGAACAAGGCTATGTTGTCATTATGTCGTGCGGTACTGGCAATCCATTCTTTACTACCGACACCGGCTCTTCATTGAGAGGTATAGAAATTGAAGCCGATGTGATGCTTAAGGGTACACGCGTAGACGGTATCTATACAGCCGATCCGGAAAAAGATCCGACAGCTACGAAGTTTAAAGAAATTACCTACGACGAGATTTACAATAGAGGACTGAAAGTGATGGATCTCACGGCCACCACCATGTGTAAAGAGAACAACCTTCCTATCATTGTTTTCGATATGGACACCAATGGCAACCTGAAAAAGGTGATGGAAGGTGAGGATATCGGAACTTTGGTACATAATTAATATGCCAATCCAATAAATTGAATTGCAGACCACCAACGTATCCTGCAAATTCATATAACTTATTTATCCTGAAGAAGATTCTGCGCTACGTTACTGCCAGAGATCTTCTTCAGAACGTAGTATACCGTAATTATTTGTAACTTTGCGGTGTATAAGCAGGCATACTTAGCCATGCGTTACGCTAATGAATAACGTTTTTATTATTAAAATCATACGACTTTGACAGAAAAGGATTTTGAAATCATGGCTCCGGTCGGTTCCTACGAATCGCTAATGGCCGCTATTCAAGGAGGAGCAGACTCCATTTATTTCGGTATTGAGGGGCTTAACATGCGTGCCCGCTCTGCGAATAATTTTACGACAGAAGATTTACGTAAGATCGTTGCGATCTGTAAAGAACATAATGTAAAAAGCTATCTTACAGTCAACACCGTTATCTATGGTGAAGACTTGGATCTTATGCGCCAGATTATCGATGCGGCTAAAGACGCTGAAATTTCGGCAGTCATTGCAGCCGATGTGGCTCCGATGAGCTATGCCAACAGTATCGGACAAGAAGTGCATCTCTCTACTCAGCTGAATATTTCCAATATTGAAGCCTTGAAATTCTATGCTCATTTTGCTGACGTGGTGGTACTAGCCCGTGAATTGAACTTAGAGCAGGTGCATGAGATATACAAGCAAATTGTAGAACAGCAAATCAAAGGACCGAAAGGCGAACTGATTCGCATTGAGATGTTTGCACATGGAGCCTTGTGTATGGCTGTTTCCGGTAAATGCTACCTAAGCTTGCATGAACAAAACGCATCAGCCAATAGAGGTGCCTGCACTCAGATTTGTCGCCGTGGTTATACCGTAAAAGACAAGGATAGTGATATCGAACTCGATATTGACAACCAATACATCATGTCTCCAAAAGACTTGAAGACAATTCATTTCATGAATAAGATGATGGATGCCGGCGTACGTGTATTCAAAATCGAAGGTCGTGCGAGAGGGCCTGAATATGTTCGTATCGTATCAGAATGCTATAAAGAGGCCGTTCAATCATATTGCAATGGTACCTATTCCGAAGAGAAAATTGCTGCGTGGGACGAGCGTTTAGCAACAGTCTTTAACCGTGGCTTCTGGAATGGTTATTATTTAGGTCAGCGCCTGGGAGAATGGACAAGCAAGTATGGTTCGAGCGCGACAAAGAAAAAAGTCTATGTGGCTAAGGCTATCAAATATTTCAGTGAAATAGGCGTAGCCGAATTTGAGATGGAATCGCAAACCTTACATGTCGGAGATGAGATTCTGATTACTGGTCCCACGACAGGAGCCTTGATGCAGACGATAGAAGAAATACGTGTGGAGCTTAAGCCCGTGGAAAAAACAGTAAAAGGTGAGCGTTTTTCTTTAAAAGTAAACGAGAAGATTCGTCCGTCAGACCGGATGTATATACTAGTACCTAACGATACGAAGGAGTTGAAATAATGAAGAATTATGTATTCAAGCTGGATATGAAGGTCCGTGATTACGAATGTGACCTGCAAGGTGTCGTAAACAACGCTAATTACCAGCATTACATGGAACATACGCGCCATGAATTTCTTGAGTCATTGGGTGAAAATTTCGGAGCCATGCACGAAAAAGGGGTCGATGCCTTTGTTTCTCGTGTAGAGATTCAATATCGGACTTCATTGCGCAGTGGCGATCAGTTCTCGTCTTATGTCAACCTGCGTAAAGACGGGCCAAAGTTGGTCTTCGAGCAGGAGATTTACAGAGAACCGGACCATGTCTTGGCTGCCAAAGGGACAGTCGATGTGGTGGTGGTTGAGAATGGAAAACTCACACGGGGCGAATATTTTGATCATTTAATTAAAACAGAAGTT
The DNA here is from genome assembly GCA_023429375.1 of Bacteroidota bacterium. Classification (GTDB taxonomy): domain Bacteria; phylum Bacteroidota; class Bacteroidia; order Bacteroidales; family Tannerellaceae; genus Massilibacteroides. Next base: position 18,028 of record JAEYVY010000004.1, read on the forward strand.
AAAACTTAAATAATACGAACGACATGCTATACCAAATAGCCTTAACTATGATACACGGAGTGGGTTATACCCATGGCCGTCAACTTTTAGAATATTTCGGGTCTGCTGAAGCTGTTTTTGCGGAGAAGGAGCGTCTGCTTGAGAAAGTTCCCGGCATAGGGGTGAAAACAGCCGCCGAAATCAAAAGGCCCGAGGTAATCGCTAGGGCCGAGAAAGAGTTGGAGTTCATCCAAAAGAACAATATCAAAGGATTATTTATTACAGATGAGGAGTATCCCGCACGCCTTAGGGAGTGTGCAGATGCTCCTTTATTCTTGTATGCTAAAGGGACGATGGATCTGAATGCCAAACAGGTAATCAGCATCGTAGGAACTCGCAATGCGACACCTTATGGCAGAGACCATACAGAATGCCTAATAGCAGATCTAAGCAAGGCCTTTCCGGACATTCTGATTGTCAGTGGATTGGCCTTTGGGATTGATATCTGTGCGCACAAAGCCGCTTTAAGGAATAATCTTCCAACTGTTGGGGTATTGGCTCATGGATTGGACAGGATTTATCCAAATGTACACCGGTCTACAGCCATAGATATGTTGGACAACGGAGGGCTTCTTACCGACTTCCCGAGTGGGACCAATCCGGACAAACAGAATTTCGTGAAAAGGAACCGTATCGTAGCCGGCTTATCCGATGCAACAATCGTTATTGAATCTGCTGAAAAAGGGGGATCGTTGATTACCGCAGATATAGCATTCTCATACAGTAGAGATGTCTTCTCTATTCCCGGGCGAACAACCGATCCGCAATCCAGCGGATGCAACAAGTTAATCCGAGAAAACAAAGCCGGCTTAATTACCTCAGCCCATGATCTGATCGCTGCCATGAGATGGGAAGAACCAGAGGTAAAATCACTTCAAAAAGAATTGCCATTTATGGAGGAAGACGACAATCCAGTCATTGCAGTCATCAGACAACATAAAGAAATACATATTAATGACCTTGCCATCCAACTTGATACAACCATATCTGAATTAACCCTTTTGCTCTTTGAATTGGAGATGGAGGGTAAAATCAGAGCGCTTCCAGGAAGCAGATATGAGTGCTGTCGAGGTTGATAGAGAGCAAGCAGGCATAACCCTTCGTCGATGATTTCTTTCGATTGGTCGACACTTTTCAGCTCTATGTAGATTCCATTTGCACGAAAAATAGCACACGGATAGCTTTGTTATATTATTAATTATATAACAGCATGAAAAGGTATAGTTTTATATTCTGTTTGCTATTCTTACTCTTTCCACTTATTCCCAATGCTGAGAATACCAAGGCCTCGGAGAAATGGACATTGAAAGAGTGTTTGGATTATGCGCTGGAGCATAATATACAGGTAAAGAAAAGCAAGGTATCAATTCTTTCCGCCGACGAAGATTTGAAACTTGCTAAAGCGCAATTATTCCCCTCATTATCGGCTTCTTCATCGCAAAACTATTCAAATTACCCTTCCTCCAGAGTTGAAAACAGTAACAGCTACACAGGAAGTTATGGTTTAAATGCTAATTTGAAACTCTTTGACGGTGGACGCAGACTTCAAACCATCAAACAACAGAATCTGCAGACGCAAGTAAATCAATTAAATCTTGAGCAGAGTGAAGACGATATACGAATTGCCCTAATCCAAGCCTATATGCAGACTCTCTACGCATATGAAGCTGTTGAAATCAATAAAAACACAGTCGAGGTATCGAAAGTTCAACTAGACCGGTCCACAGAACTATTTAGAGCAGGCTCCATCTCGAAAGTGGATTTATCTCAATTCGAAAGCCAATACAGCACAGACGTATATCAGCTTGTGATAGCCGAAAAAAACTTGGCTAATTACAAGCTTCAGTTAAAACAATTGTTAGAGTTGAATATTGATGAGGAAATCGAACTAGATATTCCTCAACTGGAAACAGCAGACATCCTGAGTCCCCTTCCTGATAAAGAGACCTTATACGCTACGGCGCTAGCCGTTATGCCAGAGATTAAGAACAGCCTGCTCAATGTGCAACTATCGGAAATCGAAATTAAAAAAGCCAAAGCAGGTTATCTTCCCTCCTTATCACTCAGTGCAGGAATTGGCACTGGCCATTCATCGGGAACCGGTATTACGTTTAAGGATCAAGTTTGGGATAGGTTCAGTGAAAGTGTTGGCTTGACCTTGAGTATACCTATCTTCTCCAATAGAGAAAACAAAACAGCTGTCAACAAAGCTAAGCTTGCCGTAACGACTAATCAGTTAGAACTTTTGAATACACAAAAAAACCTGCTAAAAACGGTTGAAGGGATTTATCTGGATGCCAGTTCTTCTCAGACACAGTACATCGCAGCAGAAGACCGCCTGAAAGCGGTACAAGAAAGTTTCCGTCAAACCGAAGAACAGTTTTTTCTTGGTATGAAAAACACACTCGAGCTACTGACTGAAAAGAGCAATTTACTGAACGCGAAACAAGAAATTCTGCAAGCAAAATACATGGCTATTATGAGTATACAGCTACTCAATGTATATCAAAAGAAAGAGATTGACGATAAGTTATGATTGATTACTAACGATAATAAATACTCAAAGATATGAACAGAAGAAAGATCAGTATTGGAATAATTGCACTGGTAATCATAGGGAGCGCTTTGACCTTCATGCTAAAGAAACCGGCAGGAGAAGTAATTCGGTTAGAAACAGTTAAAGCCACACGAAGCACGCTTTCCAACGTAATTACTGCTACCGGAACAGTAGAACCGGTTATCAAGGTAGAGGTAGGTACACAGGTCTCCGGTATAATCGATAAGATACATGTAGACTATAACAGTATCGTGAAGAAAGGACAGCTATTGGCAGAAATGGATAAAGTAAATCTGCAAGCTGAACTTCAAGCGAGACAAGCAAGCCTGGCAAGCAGCAAAACAGAATTCGAATATCAAGAAAAGAATTATGCAAGAAGTAAAGTGCTCTTCGAAAAGCAGCTGATAAGTGATACAGACTTTGAAACAGCCACATATAATTACGAAAAGGCAAAGAATAGCTATGAACAAAGCCAAGCAGACATGGTTAAGGTCAGAAGAAATCTGGAGTATGCCACCATCCTTAGTCCAATTGATGGTGTTGTTATTAATCGTGCTGTTGAAGAAGGACAGACCGTTGCTTCGGGATTTAGCACTCCAACACTATTCACCATCGCAAACGACCTTACGCAAATGCGTGTGATAGCGAATGTAGATGAGGCAGACATAGGCAATGTGCAAGAAGGACAACATACGACCTTTGCGGTAGATGCTTTTCCGGATGATGTATTTGAAGGAACAGTGACACAGGTAAGATTGGAAGCCATCGTCGAGTCGAATGTTGTTACCTATGAAGTGGTTATCAGTGCCTATAACCCGGACTTAAAACTAAAACCTGGTCTGACAGCCAATATAACAATCTATACATTAGAAAGAGATAATGTATTGACAATTCCATCCAAGGCATTGCGTTTTGTTCCTGATGCAGAGGCGTTAAAGGCCCTTAATCTGACGGTTCAAGACGCAGGTAATACGTCGGAAGGAAAAAAGATTGTATGGCAGAGAGAAAGGCAAACATTAAAATCCAAAGCGATTACAACCGGTGCAGTTAGCGGTAGTATGATTGAGGTCATAGATGGTTTGACAGACAACGAAGAGGTAGTGGTAGAAATGAAAACGACGGCACTGGGGGGTCAAAAATTAGCTGGTGAGAAAAACCCATTCATGCCAGGTCCTCCAGGATCGAACAACCGGAGTAATCAACCCAAAGAAGAATAACAGAATGGAAAAGACATTGACAACAAATAAAAGAGAAATAATCCGCTTGGAAGGTATAACACGCGATTTCATCGTAGGAGAAGAAACCGTGCATGCCCTCCGGGGAGTATCCTTCACTATCAATGAAGGTGAGTTCGTAACGATAATGGGAACCTCAGGCTCAGGAAAAAGTACTCTCCTCAATACGTTGGGATGTCTTGACACGCCTACAAAAGGAGAATACTATCTAGATGGGATACCTGTGCGTTCGATGGGAAAGAACGAAAGGGCAACACTTCGGAACAGAAAGATTGGTTTCGTCTTCCAGAGTTATAATCTTCTTCCCAAGACAACTGCGATAGAAAACGTTGAACTACCCCTCTTATACAACCCGTCATTTAGTGCTGCCAAACGTAGAGAACGAGCGATTGAATCGTTGGTTGAGATGGGTTTGGGAGACAGACTAAACCATAAGAGCAATCAGATGTCAGGGGGACAGATGCAACGTGTTGCCATTGCACGCGCTTTGGTCAACAGTCCGGCAGTAATATTGGCAGACGAAGCAACCGGCAATTTGGATACACGAACAAGCTTTGAAATCCTGGTCCTATTTCAGAAGCTTCATAAGGAAGGGCGAACTATTATTTTTGTTACTCACAATCCAGAGATCTCGCGTTTTTCCAGTCGAAATATCCTACTTAAAGATGGACGTGTCGTGAGCGATACATACAACGAGAATATCTTATCAGCTGCCAATGCATTAGCTAAGCTGCCTAAAAACGAAGATTAAGTATGAACGGTATAAATTTATTGAAGATAGCCCTCAAGGCTTTGGCAAACAATAAAATGCGGGGGTTCCTGACGATGTTGGGAATCATCATTGGCGTAGCCTCTGTAATCACCATGCTCGCAATCGGTCAAGGTTCAAAAAAAAGTATTCAGTCCCAAATTAGTGAAATGGGTTCAAACATGATCATGATTCAACCTGGAGCAGATATGTGGGGTGGTGTGCGCCAAGATGCCTCATCGATGGAAACGCTCAAATTAAAAGATTACGAAGATATTGTCAAAGAAACACGATTCATCACTGCAGCTTCTCCAACGGTAAATAGCAGCGGTCAAATTATCTTTGGGGCGAATAATGCCCCTACCACAGTCTACGGCGTGAGTCCAGAGTACTTAGAAATACGTCGCTATAAAATTGAAGAAGGAGATATGTTTTCGGAACAGGATATCCAGTCTGCTGCCAAAGTCTGTGTTATTGGACAAACCGTTGTCGACAACTTATTTAAAAACGGAGAAAATCCAATAGGAAAAGTCATCCGTTTCAATAAGATTCCATTCCTTATAGTCGGTACAATAGAAAGTAAAGGGTATAACAGCATGGGAATGGATCAAGATGATTTTATTCTGGCACCATTTACTACCATCCAAAAAAGAGTTTTAGCAATCACTCATTTGCAAGGAATAACCTGCTCTGCCTTGAAGGAAGAATATTCAGATCAGGCCATCGATGAAATCGCTGAAATATTACGTCGCAATCACAAGCTAAAACCTACGGATGATGATGATTTTAACATTCGTAGCCAGGAAGAACTGAGTTCAATGCTGACCAGTGCGACTGACGTGATGACGGTTTTGCTTGCAGCTGTGGCAGGTATTTCTCTGCTTGTCGGTGGTATCGGAATCATGAATATCATGTATGTCTCTGTGACTGAACGAACACGCGAGATAGGCCTACGTATGAGTATAGGAGCTAAAGGACGGGATATACTTGCCCAATTTCTGATAGAATCCATATTAATCAGTGTAACTGGCGGTATAATTGGTGTCACTCTAGGCGTTGGTTTTTCCTTATTGATAAATGGAGTTGCTCGTGTCCCAATTTTTATCCAACCATGGAGTGTTATCCTCGCGTTTGGTGTTTGTACAATAACGGGTATTTTCTTTGGATGGTATCCTGCGAAGAAAGCGGCTCAATTAGATCCGATTGAAGCCATTCGCTTCGAATGATTTTGTATATTTGCTCGAATCAGATCAAGAAAAGAGGCTATGACTCAAGCGAAAACTTCAGATTTTCTGGTCCGCAAAGTAGGATTTTTAATTCATATTGTGGCCTGGGCAATACCCTTAGGAATCCCTTTCTTATTTACGGGGAAAAATGAGGACTGGATGCCCTCTGACTTTTTGCTTCGTTGGAGCATTGTGATAGGATCATTCATGATTGTCTTTTATGTCAATTACTTTTATCTGATCAAACGTCTGCTTTCCGTAAAAAAAATTGGAGGATTCCTGCTTGCCAATCTGCTTTTGATGGCTTCTGTTACTTTATTCATCACTTTGATTATGGAACAGCTGCCTCCTCCAGACAATATTGGAGGCGAACCAATGCATGAACTTGGACTCTTAGAAATAGCAGGTCTCTTATTGCGGAACATATTGATGCATGTTATCATAGTTGGATTAAGTGTGGCTATACGTATGACTAGCAACTGGTTTGAAACAGATGCCTTACGTAAAGAGCTTGAACGAAGCAGAACTGAAGCAGAACTTAAAAACCTGAAGAGCCAGCTCAATCCGCATTTTCTATTTAATACGCTCAATAATATATATAGCCTCATCGCATTAAGTCCGGAAGAAGCTCAGTCGGCAGTCCATGAGCTAAGCCGTTTACTCCGCTATGTACTTTATGAAAGCAGCCAAGAATATGTTACCGTAGGTAAAGAAATAGAATTTATTCGCAATTATATCGAATTGATGCGAATCCGGATGGCTAAGAACGTTGACCTGCAAACAGGCATTGAAATAGAAAATGAGAATACGCTTATTGTGCCTTTGCTTTTTATCTCTCTAATTGAGAATGCATTTAAGCATGGCGTAAGCAATAACAGCCCCTCGTTCATACATATTCGAATTAAACAGGATAAAGAAAAATTATGCTGTATCATTGACAATAGCTCTTTCCCTAAAGACAGTCAGGACAAAAGTGGTTCGGGAATCGGGCTTTCCAATCTGGAAAAACGATTGGAACTTCTCTATCCGGGAATGTATTCGCTTCGCTACGGTAAAGAGGAGAATATCTATCATAGCGAACTCATTTTATCAACTGCTGCACTATGAAGCTGACATGTGCTATAATAGATGATGAGCCTTTGGCCGTAAGTCTTTTGGAAAGTTACGTGCTGAAGACTCCTTTTCTTGAACTCATGGGCACTTTCAATAGTGCATTGGATGCCATCTCAACATTTTCCAATCAGCCGGTTGATGTGTTATATTTGGACATTCAGATGCCCGAGCTAAACGGTATCGAATTTTCACGGATACTAAAGAAAGATACGCGTATTATTTTTACAACGGCCTTTTCAGCATATGCATTGGACAGCTACAAAGTAAATGCGTTGGATTATTTGCTCAAGCCTATCAGCTATGCTGATTTCCTGAAATCGGCAAACAAAGCTCTTCAATGGTATGAGTTGATTCGTAAACCTACTGCAGCTTCCGATTTTGCAAGCGCAGAAGCAAACAGCATTTTTGTGAAAACGGAATACAAATTGGTCAGAATCGAATTGTCAAGCATATTATACATTGAGGGATTGAAGGATTATGTAAAGATTTATATCGAAAATGAACCTCATCCCCTCCTCTCTCTTACCAGCTTAAAATCAATGGAGGAAATGCTTCCGGAAAACCGTTTCATACGAGTTCATCGTTCGTTTATCGTTCAACCACAGAAAATAAAAATTATTGAACGCAATCGAATTGTATTCGGAAAAACCTATATTCCGATATCGGACAGTTACAAGCAAACTTTTATGGATTTCCTTTCCAAGCACTCCATTTTCTTGTAAATACGGCTAACAGCCTACTGATTATCTTTTCATATTTATTACATTTGCATCAAGTCAGTCACAAAAGCATTGAAAATGGAGATGATAAGAACAGAAGGGATTACGAAGAGTTTTGGATCCCTGCAAGTATTAAAGGGAATTGACCTCAGCATCAATCAAGGAGAAATAGTCGCTATTGTTGGGCCCAGTGGCGCAGGTAAAACGACCCTTCTTCAGATCATCGGTACATTGGACAAGCAGGATAGTGGTCGCCTACTGATCAACGGAGCTGAAACTGCCCGACTCGGAGAGAAAGATCTTTCGGCATTCAGAAACAAGAATATTGGTTTCGTCTTCCAGTTTCATCAACTATTGCCCGAATTCACCGCACTTGAAAATGTCATGATTCCGGCTCTTATCGCAAAAGAAAAGGCTTATATAGCTGAAAAGAAGGCAAAAGACATCCTCGATTTCTTAAAACTGACTGACCGTATGTCGCATAAACCGGCTGAATTATCGGGAGGAGAAAAACAGCGTGTTGCCGTTGCCCGGGCTTTGATAAATAATCCGGCCGTTATTCTGGCTGACGAACCATCCGGAAGCCTGGATACCAAAAACAAAACTGAATTGCATGCTTTGTTCTTCGACCTAAGAAATCAAATGAACCAAACGTTTGTTATCGTCACACATGACGAACAACTAGCGGCAGATACAGACCGTGTTATCCACATGAAAGACGGGATTATTTCAAAATAATGATTTTGCACGATGACTAATACAGTAAGAGCCACATTCGGAAATAAATTCGGCGTGTTAATGGCCACTCTTGGTACGGCCGTAGGGTTAGGTAATATTTGGCGGTTTCCTTATATGTGCGGTGCGCATGGAGGAGCCGCCTTTGTCTTAGTTTTTGTACTTTGCTTGCTATTTCTTGGTTTGCCCGTAATGATCACCGAATTTTTTATCGGTCGCCATTCGCAACGTAATGTAACGGGAGCATTCGAAGTTCTTGCACCGGGTACACACTGGAATCTCATCGGCTATAACGGAGTCCTCACTTCGTTTCTGATACTTGGCTTTTATACAGTGGTTTCGGGATGGACATTGGAATATATGTCCCAATCCATATTCTATTCGTTTGAAGGTAAAACTACAGCCGATTTCACTGCCGAATTTGAGTCATTTGCTTCAGGTGTATTCTCTCCCATTTTTTGGACATTTATGGTTGTTCTGATTACACAAGTTGTGATTATTTCTGGTGTGCAGAAAGGAATTGAAAGATCTGCAAAAATACTTATGCCCTTTCTCTTTCTATTCATGTTGTTGTTGTCTATACGATCTATCACTTTACCAAACGCAATGGAAGGTCTCAGCTATTTGTTTCAACCCGATTTCAGCAAGATAGATTCGGCTGCTGTCCTTAGTGCGATGGGGCAAGCTTTCTTTTCACTGAGTATTGGTATGGGCTGTTTGATTACCTATTCTTCCTATTTCGGAAAACAGACAAATATGCTGGAAACAGCCTTTCAGGTTAATATAATCTCCATATTTATCGCTCTACTGGCCGGAATCATCATTTTCCCTGCTGCCTTCAGTTTTGGCATTCAACCCACAGCAGGTGCCGAATTGGTATTTATCACACTACCCAATGTGTTTGCCCAATTACCTTGGGGTAATCTTTGGGCCTTATTTTTCTATGCCCTGCTTGCCGTTGCTGCTATAACATCTGTTATCTCACTCCATGAAGTAGTAACCGCCTATCTACATGAAGAATTTCATATCAGCCGAAAAAGGGCGGCGTATTATGTCTCCATTGCTGTTATACTTTTATCATCAGCCTGTTCTTTATCGTTGGGTGTTCTGAAGGAATATACCCTCTTTGGCATGACACTTTTTGATTTTCTTGATTATATCACGGCTAAGATTATGCTTCCGCTTGGCGGAATGCTAATTTGTATTTTTGTTGGCTTCAGAATTGAAAAGAAGATTTTGAAGGCAGAACTTACAAACGAAGGAACAATCCCCTTTTATTTCTTCAACACCTATGCTTTTTTTATTAAATTTATAGCACCGGTTGCGATTGGACTAATCTTAGTTTATGAGCTTGGATTGGTCCGGTTGATCAGCGAACTGCTCTAAAGTTTAATTAAAAACCATAAAATCTTAACGTTATGGGATGGAAAGATTTCTTTTATTTCTCCAAGGGAGAGAGGCGCGCCTTAATACTCCTTGTCCTGATTATCTCAACTGCATTTATTTTACTGCTTGTAAAAGACAATTATATAACGAATAGCCAGAATGCTGAAGTGGTAAAAGTAGATGCCTTAAATAAAGAAATGTCAGCAATAAGGACGCAGGAACTCCTCATACGTGATTCAATCTCAACCTCACAAACAACCGAAAGCACAAAGCCTTCAGTAGAGAGCAAACCCTCGGTTTCTGCCAGAACAAAATTCACAGCGAAACCACGGTTTAGCAAATCTGCCTCTACCTTTTCCCAGAAGTTTCCAAAGGGAACGATTGTAGAACTAAATAGTGCAGATACCACTGTCTTAAAGAAAGTGCCCGGAATCGGTTCCACCTTTTCAAATCGAATTATCAAATTCCGAGAGCTGTTAGGAGGGTTTCACAACATCTCTCAGCTACGAGAGGTCTATGGAATTGACGATGACAAATTCAATCAACTGGAAAGCTGGTTTGAGGCAGACTCTTCGCAAATAAGGAAATTGAGGGTTAACGTACTCACATTTGAAACTCTTTCCCGACATCCTTATTTAAGCTATAAACAAACAAGGGCTATTATCAGATTACGAGAACGCAAAGGTCAGTTGACAGGTTGGGAGATGCTGGATCTTCTGGATGAGTTTTCTGCAGAAGACAAACAACGGTTGAAACCCTATATTTCTTTTGATTAAAGGGCAATATACTGAACATTGTTTTGCTATCTTTGTTCATTATAAAGAAATTTCACTTTCATCGTCTATCTTTGCGTATACGATTATAAAGCAAGAGTATGGAAACAAAAACAAGCAAATTTAAATCATGGTGGAGGAAGTTCCGTAACTTCTCTTTGGCAATCATCGCTATAGGATTAGTCCTTTTCGTCGGTATACGCTATTATTATCCATACGGAGAAGGAGTAAAATCCGGCCAACTTAATTTCGTTGTATATAAAGGGTTAATCTTCAAAACTTACGAAGGAAAGTTAATTCAATCCGGAATTTGGTCAAATACGCCTGGAGGTATCCAATCTAATGAATTTGAATTTTCAATCGAAGATAAGGCTGTTGCAGAAGAGCTGATGCGTGCCGGCGGTAAAACTGTTGAATTGCATTATAAAGAGTTTTTTGCACCTATCCCTTGGAGAGGATATTCGCGCTATGTAGTTGATAAGATTGTTCGCGTTGAAAACACCACAACAGGAGATATTCCGGGGATGTTATCGGAATAATTTTAAAGATCAAACATTTTAAAATTATAGTTTTCACTTGTTTTATGCAATTTGCTGACAATTAGCAAATTTATTTTCATATCTTTGTTTCGGCGCAACAATAGAGTTTATATTGAATCCTTATTACAATGCTTTGCTCCGCTACTCAAAGCGGATCTTCTCATCGTCAAAATAGACCTCAAAATTGACTTTTTTTGTTTGTATAAACGGTTACAGATACATATTAAACTAGGCCGCGTACGACGATTTCATTCACAATACGGAATTTGAGTTTCGCAACTTAGAGAGACAGGGACGAATTGTCTAGCATATTTTATATGAGTATTAACCTTATTCGAAGCCACATTAACAGCTAAAAACAACGATAAAATAATATTAATGGCGAAATCAAATTCATTTAACAAGAGAGAACTAGAAAAAAAGAAGGAACAGAAGAGAAAAGAGAAGCAACTTCGTAAAGAAGAACGAAAAGCAGCAGGCGTAAGTTCATTTGAAGACATGATTGCCTATGTGGATGAGAACGGAGTGATTACAAACACCCCTCCTGATCCGGATCAGAAAAAACAAGAAGTAGAGTTGGAAAATATCCTAATTTCTACACCAAAGAAAGAAGAAGTGGAAGAAGTTGCCTTACAAGGGCGAGTTGAATTCTTCAATCCTGAGAAAGGTTTTGGTTTTATCAAAAGCCTAGCCGACACAAACAAGTATTTCTTCCATATCAGTAATGCTCCGGCAGAAATAGCCGAAGGAAATTTAGTTACATATGAATTAGAACGAGGAGATAGAGGCATGAATGCTGTAAATATCGTTCTCATTAAATAGCACACAATAATTTTATTTTTTAACAACAGAAGTAATGAACATTTATGTTTCACATTTAAGCTATAGCACAGACGCTAACAGCTTGCAACAACTTTTCGCAGAATACGGAGAAGTAGTATCCGCTAACATTATTACAGACAGAGAAACAGGCCGTTCAAGAGGATTTGGCTTTGTAGAAATGCCCAATGATGAAGAAGCCCAAAAAGCCATTGAAGAACTAAACGAAGCTACTTTAGATGGAAAGACCATTAGCGTAAGTGTTGCTCGTCCAAGAGAAGAAAGAAGTGAAAAAGGTGGTGGATTTAACCGTGGCGGCGGTGGCGGATATAACCGTGGCGGCAATAGCGGTGGATTCAATCGTGGTGGCGGTAGCGGCTACAATCGCGGTGGTAACGGCGGAGGGTTTAACCGTGGCGGTGGCGATGGATACGGAAGAAACAGATATTAATCATATAGGTTACAGAAAAAGGGTAGATGAATGGTCATCTACCCTTTTTTATTTTTGTCATTAGAAGGAGTTGAGGACCTTCCTTCCTGCTCTCACCATTTCTCCTGCATTTTCCGGGGTAAGGTTTTCGTGGACGAACTTAGAAACCACGTTATTGAGCTTCTCCAATTGCTTGGTCTTATTCTTTTGTCCAAATTCTTCACGAAGGATGCGAATCTTTTCTGCATCTTGAAGACCTTCTATCACACGTTCCCAACGAATACTGCTGCGTGGACCCGGGTAAATCTGGTAACAGTCGCCAGCTGCCCATGTACGGAATCTACTGTCACGCAATGGATCAATCGTCCAGCTATTCCATGCCCAACGAAGGTATCCATCATAATTTCCTGCAACAGCATGCCAGAATGTCCAACTTGCTTCTGCTGGTGGAGAGAATGTAAATATATTAGGTAAAGCTTCTGCACAACAAGTATAAACTGAGCTTATTTTCCCTTGTTTTGCTCTCTCTGCTCTCACTTCAGCAGGGAATTGAAGTCCGTAAGCTACACAATAATCATATAGGTCTGCTTGAATCTCGTCGTGATACGTTCCTGCTAAAGCAATTTTGAAATCAGGATCTGCTTGTTTTATGACTTTAATCGCCTGTTGCATATCTTCCATCTTACGCTCATCCATCGAAATAGTAGTCTTATCAAACCAGCCTTTTAATTTAAGATGGCTTGCGAAATCTTTCAAGAAGTTACCCCAATAATCAACATATAATGCATCACCTGGTTTAGCTTGAATAAACTGCACACGATTTGTAGCTTGATCGTAATAATCAAAATTTAAAGCCCAAGGTATCAACGTATAGCAGTTAATCTGATCTTTAATTCCGATTTCATTCATCATAAACTCAACCCATTTATCAAAAACAGTATAGTCGTATGCCCATGTACCGTCTGCTTTTTTCATTTTTCCCACCATACTGTCGAAATGATCTTCTGTTTGTCCAGCCCAAGGCTTATGCATAATAGATGTTGTTATTACTGATTGTCCAGCATCAGCAAGCATCTTCATGATTGGACGCATCGCATCAAAGTGCTCTTGACTCCATAGCGGTACTTTATAGTAACGGGCAACGGCATAAGGGTTTTGCCAAAAATCCAAGTGAAATTTCCAATCTTTTGGTTCGGGTAGCGTACGGTTTAACACTTCTACCTCCATCTGCAATTGCATGGGTTTGAAGTTTTCTCCTGCAATTGTCAATGTTCCTCTGTATGTACCTGGCTTTGTTTCTTGAGGTACCCAGATATTTACCCAAACAGGTTGTGCTGTACAGGGCTTTATATCCATTACTTTTATAATATCTAGCATATCAGCTACTAAAGAAGAGTCCCATTCTGCTTTATTTTCCCTGTGTCCACAGCCTGTACTGCGGTCTTTGCTCAATTCGTCTGTCATAACATAACGAACGAAAGAAATCTTGGCTGTTGAAGCCGGAATAAAAGCAGAGCCGTTCTTCAAATCACTTAACGTAAGCGTAACATCCTTTAAGTCCGTTTTTGTCCATATCACAGCTTGAGCATTGATACGTTCACCTTTCCAAGATTTTCCTTGCCAACGAGTTGTTTTTGCCAATTTAGGAATTGACAACTTTGGATAACGAATATCTGTACTTCCCCAACTTGTTTGCGGAACGGCAGGCATTTTATTCCAAACCTCTTCACTATCATGCGGTTTTGCGTCGGTTAGCTCTACAAAATCATCCGTTAGATACGACATATTTTGTGCCTTAAAACAGTGGGAAAATCCCAATATAGCGCAAATCAAAAGCATTTTTTTCATGATATTTTATTTTAGTGCGTTAGTATGGTTTAGTTTCTGTTAGACAAATATAATGGAAATATAAGCAAATACTTCCTATCTTTGTATTTGTAATGCAATCAGATATGGTTAACTCCGAACAGATATTAAAAGCTCATGGACTAAAAAACACGGGATGCAGAAAGCATATCGTGAATGAATTGCTAGAAAAAGGTGTCGCCCTTTCCGAAAACGAGATTAAGGATGTCCTGCCCGATTTATTCGATCGTGTTACATTCTATCGTTCGCTTAAGACCCTTGAAGAGAAAGGCATCATCCATCGAATCATCCTGCATGACACTTCGGTTAAATATGCGTTAAACGATAAGCTTCTCTTACCTCAAGCACATCCTCACTTTCATTGTACAGAATGCAATAATGTGACATGTCTGGAAACAGACGCCAATGCAAACGCAATACATCTGCCTCCTGGATATAAATTAAAAGAAACTCAAGTGCTTTATGAGGGTGTCTGTCCAAAATGTCAAAAGAAAAGATAAATTGAGTTACTTCCTATCTGCAATTTTTATGCTAATCCCTTTAATTTCCTGCCAGGCTGCTTTGTTAGTTACTCGTATCACAAAATGATAACTCCCTGTATCGATATCGGTAGGTACATCAATCTTGACGATAGCCTGATATGAGGTCTGACCGGAAGGGATTGTAAAGGACTTGTTATAAACAAAGGGTTTAACTGGTGATTTATGTTTATGTTCCTCTTCTTCGCAATCAATATCATCTGTGCTATGCGAATGATGGTCAAAATTATTGTGAATTTCTATATTAAAACTACCCAATTCTTGTTCGTCAGTAAATAGTGCGTTGAACTCAAACGATTCTCCACGAAAGACGGTCACACAATTAGCCGGAAATGCATTTTCATCATCCATATTGATGACGGGTTTACTCACTTGTTTATCGTCATCACTACAAGAAAAAAGACCTCCCATAAAGAGAGATATCAGGAGTACAACTCCTATGCGTCTGCTTAACTTCATTATTATTTTTGTTTTTAAAATTAAAATATCATACTCACTAAAAAAGTGAAATTCCTTCCGGGTTCAGGAACTTCGATCAAACGGTAAAAACCGGTATGATCATAATACTTTCTGTTTAATAAATTCTCACCTTGAATAGTACAACGCAGTACTAGGCTGTTACATTCAAATTCTCGTCCCAATGCGGCATTGAGGACTTTATAACCCGGAGTTGTCTTTTCCGGAGGAACAATCCGATTTTGCTTGCTGACAAATCTGTAATCGATAGACAAATAACTATTTCTGCCAGCCCACTTTTGGGCTGGGGTATATTTAAATGAAACCGTTGAACTCCAGGGCGGAGAGAATGGCAGACCATAGCCTTTCTTACTTCCTGAACGTTGTTCGGCATATAAATACTCCGCTGTCCATTCGGCTTTCAGTTCATCGGAAATCCGGTAATTTAGCGTCCCTTCAAAACCATAACGGATCACTTTCGTTTGTGAATAGTTGTACATCTGAAGACCTTCATAATAATCCGGTGTTGGACTTAAGTAGATATAGTTCGGAAAATAATTCAAAAAAGGCTCGAATAGGATATTAAGCTTCCCATTATCCCAATTGATTCCCGCATCCAACTGATAAGATTCTTCTGGTGAAAGCGTAGATTCTCCTTTCTCGTAGCGGAAGATATGATAATTCACTCCATCAGAACTTAGCTCTTTAGCAATCGGCGCCCGAAAGCTTTTCCCTACATTCGCTTTGAATAGCCAATTACCGGCCGCATAATTCACTCCAGCCGACCAAGTAATGCTTCTAAACGAACGATGCAAATCCCGGGCACGTTGCTTATAAATCGAATCCACCTCTTCTACCGGTGTCTGAAACCAGTCATTGTATGCTTGCGTATCTACCTCTGTCTGATCAAAACGAATACCGGCACTTACAATCAACTGGTCATTGATGTGCAACTTATCATATAAAAAAGCACCCATGGTTGACAAACGAAAATCCGGAATGATAAAGCCCCATCCATCACGTTTATTTTGTTGCTGTTCGCCGCTAAGACCAAACGTTACTTCATGTTGCTCAACTGGAGAAAAATGAAAATCCAACGCTCCGGAATATGTGTTCTTATCAAATAAACGTTCCAAATTATCCGATGGAATCGGCATATAACCATGTGAAACCGATTCTGAAAATTCCTTGCGCAAATTATTTTGAAATGCAAAACGACCTTCCAACCTTCCTTGTGCTAGATACCACGTTGTATGATTAGTTAGTTTGAAATGGTTTACATCATGATAGGGAAAATCCACATCACGTGATGATCGGTCATAGTCAATATCCGACTCGCGAATTTCCAAACCATGTGCATTAGCAAAAAATCCACTTCTTGCATACACATTACTCAACGTAAACGCTGTACGAAAGGTATTCCCCGTCCAACCTAATGTTAGACTCCCATTTTGTTCCTTGCCAGCCGTGTTTCTGAGCTGCTTGTCCTTCAATCTGAAATAGTACGAATAATATTGGATACTATCAGTCGGCACTTTATAATCTCCATAATCAATCCATGTCAGATTGGCTCGATAAAAGAAATGATTAATCCGGCCTTGCAGATTAGCCGATGTGCCAATCGATTGATTGTTCGTACGTGAAAAAACATCAATTTCACCTTCGAACGGGTCAACAGGCAGAGATTCACTTTTCAAATTGATAACCCCTCCTATCGCATCTGAACCATACATTAACGAAGCTGGTCCTTTTATAACATCCACACTTTCAACCGATAACTGATTGATTTCCAGCCCATGGTCTTCCCCCCATTGTTGTCCCTCATGCTTAATCCCGTTTTCAGCTACAAGCAATCTATTAAAACCAAGACCACGAATAGTAGGTTTAGACTGCCCTGATCCAACAGACATTGCCTTTATCCCTGGAATATACGAAAGGGTTTGCATCAAACTACCTGACAGGTTTTCGCGTATGGAAGATCTATTCACTTGTGTGACATTTAAGGTGTTGCGCATACGAATCTGTTTATTACCCCATGCGCTAATAACGACTTCATTCAAACGCACACTATCTTGTACTTCTTGAGCAGATAGCGTATAGGAAAACAATAGGATGAAAAAAACAGAAAAGAGCTGACGGAATATATCGTTGTAAATTGATGACATTTAAATTCTTATTTAACCTATAAAAAAATATTTGCAAATGTAGCAACAATTTTATATTTGCAACACTGTTGCATTAAAATATTCTCTATATTTGCCGAAAAGTTAATCGGTTATGGATTACGCGCTTATTACTGAAAAACTAACATTTGCCTATAGCGATTCGGTAAATTTCTCCTTTCCGGATATTACGTGCGACACAGGAGATCACTTATTAATCATGGGACCATCGGGCTGTGGTAAGACTACTCTACTTCATCTGCTTGCCGGTCTGTTAAGGCCACTTTCGGGTTCAATCATCATTAATAGTACCGACATTACAATGTTACACAATAGTCTGCTGGATAAATTCAGAGGGAAAGAAATTGGTTTTGTCTTTCAGAAACCGCATTTCATCCAAGCCCTTTCTGTGATTGATAATATTCAACTCGCGCCCTACCTGAACCATCGGCAAGTGGATAACAATGAAATCGATCTTTTATTAAACAGGCTCAATCTCCTGCATAAACGCCATTCGCGTATTAACCAAATGAGTGAAGGAGAATTACAACGTCTTTCCATTGCACGAGCTGTAATAAATAGGCCTGCAATTATACTGGCCGACGAACCAACATCCAGTTTAGATGATAAGAACTGCGAGGAATCTATAGCCTTACTGAAATCACAAGCTGAAATGTACAAGTCTAGCCTCATCATCGTCACGCACGACAAACGATTATGCAATCATTTTAATCATGTCATCACATTAAAGCCATGAACTTAACCTGGTTAGCCATAAGACAAATTAAATCTAAGCCTCTTTCATCGACGCTTAACATCATCTTATTTACCTCCGGTATTGCCATCATATCCCTACTCCTTCTTTTGCGAGATGGGTTTGAGAGGCAATTGGAACGAAACGCAAAAGGAATTGATTTGGTGGTAGGTGCAAAAGGTAGCCCGCTACAACTAATTCTATCAGGCATATATCATGTAGATTATCCCACAGGGAACATATCCTATACTGAAGCTCAAGCTTTAACTAAACATCCCTTAGTCAAAAAATCCATTCCGCAAGCTCTTGGTGATAATTACAAAGGTTTCCGTATTGTGGGTACGACTACAGAATACGTAGCGCTCTACGATGGTCGACTTGCAGAGGGGATGCTTTGGAGCAATACATATGAGGTGACAATTGGATCAAAAGTGGCAGATGCTACCGGCTTACAGATAGATGATACCTTTTCTGGTGTACATGGATTTATTGAAGGAGCCGGACATAATCACGAAGAGCAAATGTATCTCGTCAAGGGTATTTTGGCAGAAACGGGCACGGTACTCGATCAATTAATCTTGACTGACATAGCAAGTGTTTGGGAAATACATACTCATCATGATGATGATGAGCACAAGACCATGCATACTCATGACGAAAATGCAACAAACGAACATGAACATAATCATGAACATGAAGACAATGAAGATACGGATAAAGAGATAACCTCCTTACTCATCTCCTATACGAGTCCGATGGGAGCAATCACCCTGCCAAGATATATTAATCAATCAACGAATATGCAAGCTGCATCTCCCGCAATAGAGATTAACCGTCTATTCTCGCTACTGGGCATTGGTATTGACGTTCTGAACTTGATTGCGGGCTTAATCATCCTCCTTTCGGCATTCAGCATCTTTATTTCACTCTTGCATTCATTAAACGAACGCAAATACGAACTTGCGTTGATGCGGGTCATGGGAGGAAGCCGATTCAGGTTATTTACTATGGTACTTGTTGAAGGATTGATTTACGCTATCCTGGGTTATTTAGCTGGAATACTTTTAAGTCGATTAGGTATGATCTGGATTTCTGAATATACAGAAAACAGTTTCAATTACGATTTAGGTCAATGGACAAGTATTTGGGATATTTATTTATTACTTTTATCTCTTTTTATAGGTATTGTTTCAGCATTGATTCCTGCAATTAAAGCAACAAAGACAGATATATCAAAAACATTAAGTGAATGAAAAATCTTTTTCTAATATTGGCACTCCTTATGAGCTCCGTTGTTTCAGCTCAGCAACCGGTGACCTGGGAGAATCTGTCCGAAATAAAATGGAAGACTGTCTACGATCCGATTAATGAACTCTACTATGATATTCCCCAGCATAGCCAATCCATCAAGAAATTAAACAATAAAGAAATTATCATTCAGGGTTTCTATGTGCCAATCGATACAGAAGGGAAGTATTTCGCCTTGTCGGCCACTCCATCAACTATGTGCTTTTTCTGCAATGTAGGAGGAATTGAGTCTGTGATGGAGATTAGGGTAAAGAAAGATCATGCCGAACTGAAGAGAATAAAAGTTGATAAATATATCGAATTGAAAGGCCGATTCAAATTAAATATGAAAGTAAATGAATATCTGATGTATATTCTTGAAGACGCCGAACTTGTAAAGGTTATCAAATAAGTAGATGAGATCAAAAAAGGCCCCAATAAAACGGATTTTGACAGGGATTCTATTCCTGTCGGTTTTCATGTATTATTATTGCGGCATTACATTATTCTCTCGTGCTCATACACATGGACATTCATCTTACGTTCACTCACATCCATTCCGGAATGCGGAACATTCACATACGAACACTCAGATTTTACTCATTGCTGATTTCAATAACCTACAGGCTTTAGGCTTGATTTTTACCTTTTCATCGACTTCATTACCCATTTTCTTTACTCGCGAAATAAAAACTAAGCCTGTAAATAATAATATAGTTAGGTCTCACGAAACTTTATTCTATTTACGACCGCCTCCCCTTTGTGCATAAATCTGTGATATTTTCTGATTTAAACTTTTCCTATTCAATTCTGTTTGAATGGAAAGCATTCTATTGACCAATTACTAATTTACAGAATGAAGCACTATATATTTATGTTTATTGTTCTGCTTTGCTTTTCAAGTGTCAAAGCAGATGAAATCACTATAATCCCAGTTTCCACTACAGACGGAAACATTTTCGGTCATGTCATTGATAAAAAGACTGGAGAACACCTCCCCTATATCAATATCATCCTCAAAAATACAACAATAGGAACGACAACTGACGCTACAGGGCATTATGTGTTGAAAAATCTACCGGAAGGGAAATTTACCATTGTAGCATCAAGCTTAGGTTACATACCACAAGAGCATCCTATTGAAATAAAGAAAGGTAAGACGCTTGAAATTGACTTTGTCTTGGAAGAGGATGCCCTCAACCTGAACGAGGTTGTAGTAACAGCAGGAAGAACAGTACAGAAGCGTATGGAGGCCTCTGTCATTGTAAATACTCTTAACGCCAAAAGCCTCGCTACTACCCAGTCCACTGTATTGGGTGAAGGATTAAACTATTGTACAGGTTTGCGTTATGAGAATGATTGTCAGAACTGTGGTTTTTCTCAAATACGTATGAATGGACTGGAAGGTCCTTATTCGCAGATTCTAATCAACAGCCGTCCCATCTTCAGTGGACTTGCCGGTGTGTATGGGTTGGAACTAATACCGGCAAATATGCTCGACAGAATTGAAGTTGTACGTGGTGGAGGCTCAGTACTCTACGGATCGAATGCCATTGCAGGTACTGTTAACCTAATTTTGAAAGACCCTACAGTCAATTCATTCGAAGCGGGCTATAATACTTCCCTTATTGGCACAGGCGTTAGCGGTTCAAACGGCCCAACAGCTGATCACAATGCCTCCTTCAATGCGTCATTGGTTACAGACGATCATAGAACAGGAATTGCCGTATTCGGAAATATGCGCGATCGTAAAATATACGATCAGAATGGAGATGGATTTTCTGAGATTGCCCCTATGCAGAATACAGTAATCGGCACACGGTTCTTCCATCGTCCTTCATATAAAAATAAGATAAGCCTTAATTTCTTTAATATACGGGAAAACCGCAACGGAGGAAATATGCAGGACAGGCCATTACATGAAAGAGATGTAGCTGAAGCTGTTAGTCACAACATGTTAGTGGGAGACTTAACCTTCGAACAATACCTAAGGGAAAGTGACATCCTTTCTATCTTTGCTTCCGGTCAGCTTCTGGATCGCGATTCTTATTATGGAGCCAACCAGTCTCTCAAAGATTACGGGAATACCAAAGATAAAACCTACAATATGGGAGTCCAGTATAAAGCTAGCTTTGGCATCTCTTCATTAGTAGGAGGTATCGAACATACAGGTTCATTTCTTAAAGATAAGAAGCTTGGATACCCAGACTATGAAAATGCCGTAATCGTAGATGACAAAATAGTATCCGTACCTCACATCCCTAACACAATCGTATCCGATCAATCCTTACATACCACAGGAGCATTCGCTCAATACGAGATTAAACTAGGAAAGGCTAAGCTTTTGGCTGGTGCGCGCATCGAAAATTATGCGATTGACAATAAACAAGCCGAAGGTAGCGATAAGTCTGGGAATGTACTAATCCCAAGAGCCAGTATTATGTATGATATAACATCCTACTTACAAACGAGAATAGGTGTATCAAGAGGTTATCGTGCACCTCAGATATTTGATGAGGACCTTCATATAGAAACGTCAGGATCGCGTCAGGTGATTAACAAGAATGCACCGGATTTAGAACGCGAAAACAGTACTAGTTACACTCTTTCTTTTGATTTTAATAAGTCAATTGGCACGCTTAACACAGGGATTTTGCTGGAAGGCTTCTATACACAACTACATAACCCCTTCCGCAACGAGATAGGTGAACCGGACGAACACGGTACTGTAGTCTATACACGGGTCAATTCAAAAAATGGAGCTACAGTAAAAGGGGTGAATTTGGAGTTCAAATTGTCTCCTTCACAAAACCTCCTTTTCAATCTTGGCTTTACGGCTCAATCAAGCAGATACAAAGAAGGTGATGAGAACTTCGATGAGAAGAAATTCTTTCGCACCCCAGATACCTATGGGTTCTTCACTTCTGATTGGACATTCGCGCGCAGATTTGGCCTTTCTGTTACCGCCAATTACACAGGAAGGATGCTTGTCCCTTATTTCGGGTCCGAACTACCCGTAGGCGAACTTCGCGATGCCGGCGAGTTACGCAAGTCAGATCCTTTTTTTGATGCCGGCCTAAAGCTTCATTACAATATGCCTGTTGGTAAAGGGGTTACCATGCAGTGGTTCGGAGGTATAAAAAACATATTCAATTCGTTTCAAAGCGATTTTGATAAAGGAATAGACCGGGATCCTTCCTATGTCTATGGTCCAGGCTTACCACGAACAGTATTCATAGGTGTCAAAATAGGTAATTTGCTCTGATTAAGAAGAACTGAACTATAACAAGAAGAGCGACCTTTCAGATGAAAGG